>NZ_NKCN01000005.1 GCF_002245535.1 Mycobacterium lehmannii
GGGGAGGAGGCGGCTCATGGTGACGCTGCTACTGACGATCGCACTGGTGCTGGCGGTGCTGGCGTTCATCGTCTTCGTCGTCGGCTACAACAAACTGCGCTCGGCCGACGTACGCGTCGCCGAGGCGCTGAGCGGAATCGACGTCGAGCTCACGCGTCGCGCGTCGCTGATCCCGAGCCTCGTGCACACCGTGCAGACCTTCGCCGCGCACGAGAAGGGCATCCTCGACCACGTCACCAACGCGCGCGCCGCCCTGACCTCGGCCACCACCGGCACATCGGTGGCACAACGAAGCGCCGCCGAGAAGCAACTCGACACCGCGCTGGCCCCGCTGTTGGCGCTCGGCCAGGACTACCCGCAGCTGAACTCGTCGAACAATTTTCTCAACCTGCAGGAAAATCTCACCGACAGCGAGAACAAACTGGCGTTCGCGCGCCAGTACTACAACGACTCGGTCGCCACACTGAACCGGTTGATCACCACGATCCCGTGGATGTTCGTCGCACCCATGACCGGCGTGTCCGAACGCGAGTACTACCAGACCCCGCGCTGAGCACCCGGACGTCGTCACCGCCGCCGTCTCTAGACTGGCGCGGTGCGCATCGTCTTCGCCGGCACCCCGGAACCCGCCCTGCCTGCGCTGCGCCGTCTGATCGAATCGCCACGTCACGATGTTGTCGCGGTGCTGACCCGCCCCGATGCGGCATCGGGTCGGCGCGGCAAGCCTTCACCGTCGCCGGTCGCGAGGCTGGCGCTCGAGCACGACATCCCGCTGCTGCGGCCGTCGAAGCCGAACTCCGACGAGTTCATCGCCGAACTGACCGAACTGGCGCCGGAATGCTGCGCGGTGGTCGCCTACGGCGCTTTGCTCAGCGAGCGACTGCTCGCCGTGCCCGAACACGGCTGGGTGAACCTGCACTTCTCGGTGCTGCCGGCGTGGCGCGGAGCCGCGCCGGTGCAAGCGGCGATCGCGGCGGGGGACACCGTGACCGGCGCGACCACGTTCCTCATCGAACCCGCCCTCGACTCCGGTCCCGTCTACGGTGTCGTCACCGAAACCATCCGACCGACGGACACGGCAGGTGATCTCCTTGAGCGACTGTCGATTTCAGGTGCGGAGCTGCTCGATCGCACGCTCGACGGAATTGCCGACGGCACGCTGACGGCGGTACCGCAGCCCTCGGAGGGAGTGACGATCGCTCCCAAGATCACCGTCGACGAGGCGCGCGTGCGGTGGGATCTGCCCGCCCATGTCGTCGAGCGGCGGATCCGCGCCGTCACACCGAATCCTGGTGCCTGGACGATGATCGGCGACCTCCGCGTCAAAGTCGGTCCCGTTACCGTCGACGAGGACTCGCAGGCCATGGCGCCCGGCGCGATCCGCGTCAGCCGCGACGGCGTGCGCGTCGGCACCGCGTCGCAGCCTGCGCTGCTCGGACAGATTCAACCACCGGGCAAGAAGCTCATGGACGCGGCCGACTGGGCCCGCGGCGCCCGCCTCGATAATTCGGCACGAGCCGAATGACCGCCGAATGATCAAGCCGCGCAGCAACCGTCCGCAACGGCGCAAGCCTCTGGACCCGGCTCGCCGGGTCGCGTTTGACGTGTTGCGCGCCGTCTCGGAAAAGGACGCCTACGCCAACCTCGCCCTGCCGGCGTTGTTGCGGGAACGCGGCATCAGCGGCCGTGACGCGGCCTTCGCCACCGAACTCGCGTACGGCGCCTGCCGAACCAAAGGACTGTTGGACGCGGTCATCAGTCACGCCGCGGGCCGCGCCACCGACAGGATAGACCCCGTTCTCCTGGACCTCCTGCGCCTCGGCGCCTATCAGCTGCTGCGCACGCGGGTCGAGCAACACGCTGCGGTGTCCACCACCGTGGAGCAGGCCGGTATCGAGTTCGATTCGGCCCGTGCCGGTTTCGTCAACGGCGTGTTGCGCACCATCGCCTCGCGAGACGAACAGTCCTGGGTCGCGGAGCTGGCGCCCGACGCGGCGACCGACCCCATCGGTCATTCGGCGTTCGTGCATGCGCACCCCCGGTGGGTCGCGCAATCGTTCGCCGATGCGCTGGGCGTCGACGCCGGTGAACTCGATGCGCTGCTCGCCGCCGACGACGCTCGGCCCGCCGTGCACCTCGCCGTGCGCCCAGGGGCGTTGACCGCGCAGGAACTGGCCACGCAGGTCGACGGCACGGTCGGCCGGTATTCGCCCTACGCGGTGTACCTCACCGGCGGTGACCCGGGCCGGTTGCAGGCGGTGCGCGACGGCAATGCGCTGGTGCAAGACGAGGGCAGCCAACTCGTCGCGCAGGCGCTGACCCTGGCCGGAATCGACGGCGCCGACGGCGGACGCTGGCTGGATCTGTGCTCGGGCCCCGGCGGGAAGACGGCCATGCTGGCCGCGTTGGCGCCCGACGGCGCACGGGTCACCGCGGTGGAACCCGCGCCCGCGCGCGCCGATCTCGTCGAACAGAACACCCGCGGCCTCCCCGTCGACGTGCTTCGCGTCGACGGTCGCGAGCCCGGCGTGGAACCCGGCTTCGACCGGGTGCTCGTGGACGCCCCCTGCACGGGCCTCGGTGCGCTGCGGCGCAGGCCCGAGGCACGGTGGCGGCGCAGGCCCGGGGATGTGCCGCCGCTCGCGAAACTGCAACGTGAACTCTTGGCGTCGGCGATCCGGCTGACGCGGCCGGGCGGCGTGGTGCTCTACGCCACATGTTCGCCGCACCTGGCCGAGACCGTGGGCGTCGTCGCTGACGCGCTGCGCCGACACCCCGTGACGGCGCTGGACACCCGGCCGCTGTTCGCGCCCGCGGACAATCTCGGAGCTGGGCCCTATGTCCAGTTGTGGCCGCACCGCCACGGCACCGATGCGATGTTCGCCGCCGCGCTCAAAGTAGGGTAGGCCCATGGCAGGACCCCTGATCGCGCCGTCGATCCTGGCGGCCGACTTCGCCAGGCTCGCCGACGAAGCCGAGGCCGTGCGCGGTGCGGACTGGCTGCACGTCGACGTGATGGACAACCACTTCGTGCCGAACCTGACCATCGGTCAGCCCGTCGTCGAATCGCTGCTGAAGGTGACCGACATCCCGATGGACTGCCACCTGATGATCGAGAACCCCGAGCGGTGGGCGCCGCCCTACGCCGAAGCGGGCGCCTACAACGTCACGTTCCACGCCGAGGCCACCGACAACCCGGTCGGCGTCGCCCGCGACATCCGCGCCGCGGGCGCCAAGGCGGGGCTGTCGGTCAAGCCGGGCACCCCGCTGGAGCCGTACCTGGAGATCCTGCCCGAGTTCGACACGCTGCTGATCATGTCGGTGGAGCCGGGATTCGGCGGGCAGAAGTTCATCCCGGAAGTGCTGGTGAAAGTGGGTACGGCCCGGCGCCTCGTAGACGCGGGCGAGTTGACGATCGTCGTCGAGATCGACGGCGGCATCAACGCCGACACCATCGAGCAGGCGGCCGAGGCGGGGGTGGACTGCTTTGTCGCGGGCTCGGCCGTATACAGCGCAGAGGACCCCGCCGCGGCGGTGGAGTCGTTGCGCAGGCAGGCCGCCGCCGCCTCCAAGCATCTGCGGGCATGAATCTCGAAGCCGCGATGCGGCTGGCGGTCCAACAGGCGGAGAAGGTCAAGGGCACGACCTATCCCAATCCGCCGGTCGGAGCGGTCATTCTGGACCGCGACGGCGAGGTCGCCGGTGTGGGGGCCACGGAGCCTCCCGGTGGGCCGCACGCCGAGGTGGTCGCCTTGCGTAGGGCGGGTGAGCGCGCCGCCGGAGGCACCGCCGTCGTGGCGCTCGAACCGTGCAATCACTACGGCCGCACCCCGCCCTGCGTGGATGCGCTTGTCGCCGCCGGTGTTTCGGCGGTCGCGTATGCGGTCGCCGACCCGAACCCGATCGCGGCGGGTGGGGCAGCGCGGCTCGCCGAGGAGGGGGTGGCCGTGACCGCGGGTGTGCTCTCCGACGCGGT
Organism: Mycobacterium lehmannii; assembly: GCF_002245535.1. Taxonomy (GTDB): domain Bacteria; phylum Actinomycetota; class Actinomycetes; order Mycobacteriales; family Mycobacteriaceae; genus Mycobacterium; species Mycobacterium lehmannii. The sequence continues at coordinate 3,977 of NZ_NKCN01000005.1, forward strand.
GGCGGGCGGCCCGCTGCGCGAGTGGCTGCACAAACAACGCACCGGGTCGCCGCATGTGACATGGAAATTCGCGACCAGCGTTGACGGTCGCAGCGCGGCGGCCGACGGCAGCAGCCAATGGATCACCAGCGAAGCCGCCCGCGCGGATGTGCACCGCAGGCGCGCCGTCGCCGATGCGATCGTGGTCGGAACCGGCACCGTGTTCGTCGACGATCCGGCACTGACGGCGCGACTCCCCGACGGCGCCCTCGCCGATCGTCAACCGCTGCGGGTCGTCGTCGGAGAGCGTGAGATCTCGCAAGAGGCAAGGGTTCTCAACGACGACTCACGCACCATGGTGATCCGCACCCGCGATCCCCACGAAGTGATCAAGGCGCTGTCCGATCGCACCGATGTGCTGCTCGAAGGCGGTCCGACGTTGGCAGGCGCATTCCTACGCGCCGGCGTCATCAACCGGATCCTGGCCTACGTCGCACCGATCCTTCTCGGTGGCCCGATTACCGCGGTCGACGATGTCGGTGTGCTGAGCATCGCGCACGCCCAGCGGTGGCGCTTCGATCAGATCGACCCCATCGGCCCCGACGTGCTGCTGAGCCTCATTCCGGGGTAGCCGCGTCCTCGGCGTCCGGCGCGCTATCGTCCTTCTCGCTCAGCGGGCTCCCGTCTAATTCGCCGCTCAGCGGGCGGTGCTCGATGAGGTCGCGGACTCCGGTCATCCCCAACCGTTTTCGGAAAGCCTGCACGGTGTAGCCCACCACGGTCGCCTCGGTGCGCGCCTTGGCCGTCGCGGACCGAGGCAGATGGAACAGCGGCCCGATCTCGCCGAAGTAGTCGCCTTCGGTCGCCACCTTCAGCGATTCCTCACCGCCGCCGGCCAGTTCACGCATGATTTCGATCTCGCCGTCATCGACGATGTAGATCTGGTCGCCCATGGTGCCCTGCTCGAACAGCACCTGACCGGCTTCCAGCTTTACGGTCTCCGGTGGGCGGTCGGTGGAGGCGAAGTTCGGCACCATCTCGACGACCCGATCGGCCAGCGGCAGGATCCGGCTGTCATGTGTCGCCACGACCACCATCCGATTATCGGACGCCAGCTCGCGGATCAGCTTCAGCACCTCTTCGACCTGGATGAAATCCAGATGTGCCGTGGGCTCGTCGGCCAGAATCAGCGGGGGATCGAGCGCGATCGCCCGGGCCACCGCCACCCGCTGCTGCTGTCCGCCGCTGAGGTCACCTGGCCGGTGGTCGAGACGGTCCTGCAGCCCCACCCGTGCCAGCAGCTGTTCGGCCCGCTTCCGGGAAGCCCGGCGCGACATGCCGTTTGCGCGAAGCGGCACCATCACGTTCTCGACCGCGGTCAGGCTGGGCACCAGGTTGAAGGCCTGGAACACGAATCCCACCGTCTCGCGACGGTATGTCGCGAGCTCGTTGGCGTCGAGCGAGGTCACCTCGACGTCGCCGAATTTGATCGCACCCGAAGTGGGTTGCAGGATCCCGCCGAGGCACGACAACAGCGTTGTCTTCCCACATCCGCTGGGGCCCATCAGGATCACCAGCGAGCCGGCCGCGACGTCGAGGTTCAAGCCGTCGATCGGGCGCACGGCGTGCCCGCCGCTGGTGTACTCGACGACGAGATTCTGGATCGACAGATCGCCCATGGGCTCACGGCCCCCCGAACGCCAGGGCGGGATCGACTGACACCGCACGACGTAACCCCGCCGCGCTGGCGATGAGGCCGATCACCACCGCGACCACCGGCAGCGCGACGAAGGCCTCTGTGGGCACGATCACCTGCATGGGGAACAGCGGTCCAAGCAACAGCGACAGCCCGGCGCCGACCAACGCGGCCAGCAGCGCCACGATCACCGCCTGCAGGGCGAGTCCGGCCATCACCGAACGGGTAGGCACCCCAATCGCTTTGAAGACGGCGAAGTCCCGCAGCCGTTCCAGCGCGGACAGGTAGACGACCGAACCCACGATCAGCGCGGCGACGATCCACAGCAGGACCGCGACGATGGTGATGGAGTTGACGGCCACCTTCAACGGCCGCAGCAGATCCTCGATCGCTCCGGCGCGGTCGACCGCTCGATAGCCGTTCGGCACCTGCTCAAGGGAACCGCGGACGCCGATGGAGGCAACCAGTCGCTCACCGCCGTACACCAACTGCTGTGCGCCCTCTGTGGTGAGAAACACATTGGGCAGGTTCGCCAATGCGGTCGAGTTCTCCACCAGGCCGACGATACGCAGCGTCTGCGAGGCGATCTCGACCTCATCGCCGACGCCACGACCCAATGTGGTGGACACCGCGACTTCGTCGGGGGTCGTGGGCGCGCGCCCTTCGATGACGGCCGGCATACCCGGTCCGCGTTCGGGCGCGCCGAAGATGTCGACGTTGCGCGTCGCCCCGTCGAGAGTGGCCGTGCCGCCGGCATAGGCCAGGGGAGCGGCGGCGTCTACGCCGGGAGCGGCAGCGATACGGCGTAATTCCACGGGCGCGAACGGTGTGGCACCCACGAACGGACCCGACGCGCCCGCCTTCACGATGAACTGGTCGACACCGAGGCTGTCGACGGTTCTTTCGGCCTCGGTCTGGAAACCGTTGGCCAAACCCGTGAGCACCAGCGTCATCCCGAAAATGATCGCGGTGGACAACACCGCGATGGCGAAACGTCGCCTTCGCCACTGCATGTCGCGCAGCGCGGCGATGAGCATGTCGGCGACGTTACCCCGGCTGTGGTCCTCGGCGCGTGGGGTTTCGGCTACTTCGCGAAAGCGCTGACCAACGTGTTGCAGAAGGCCGGCAGGTCATCGGGTTTGCGGCTGGACACCAAAGTGTTTGGCCCGCGCGAGCATTCGACGACCTCGTCATCCACCCAGTTGGCTCCGGCATTGACCAGGTCGGTCTTCACGCTGGGCCACGACGTCATGGTGCGTCCGCGCACGACGTCCGCCTCGACGAGGGTCCACGGTCCGTGGCAGATGACCGCGACCGGTTTTCCCTCATCGAAGAAACTCTTTGTGAACGCGACCGCGTCGGCGTTCATGCGCAGGTTGTCCGGGTTGGCCACGCCGCCGGGCAGCACCAACGCCGCGTAGTCGGACGCCGACACCGAATCGGCGGACTTCTCGGCGTCGAACGTGTCGGCGGGGGTCAGGTGGTTGAACGCCTGGATCTTGCCGACCTCCGTCGACACCAGTTCAGGGGTGCCCCCGGCCTGCTCGACGGCCTTCCACGGCTCGGTCAGCTCGACCTGCTCGACACCTTCGGTCGCAACCAGGAACGCAATCTTCTTGCCATTCAGTGAACTTGCCATGAGCTTTCTCCGTTGACGTTAGGTGTGATGCCCCGCATACCCCGCGCGTCGAGGAGTCAATCAGCACGTTCACGTCGGTACACTCGTACCAGAGTGGGCCGCGTACGGCCCGCCGCAATCGCGCTTTCACCGACGATTTGCGCGCTGGTGAGCACGAACAAAGGACGACGACCCATGACTGCACTGCAGGACTGGCTCAGCTATCGCCCGATGCACCCCCGGACCCTCAAGGCGTTGATCTGCGGCACCTTCCGGGCTCAGCCCGACCAGGCTGTCGCAGAGGAGGCCGCACCGGTCAAGCCGGCCGAGCCGATGCTGCTGCGCCCCGGCCTCGAGCGCTGCTAGGCGCCGTCGCCGCGATCGGCGGGCGTTTCCCCGACCAATTCCGCCGGTTCGTCGGCGTGCTCCTGCTTGCCGCCGATGAGCAGGCCCAAAAGAGCGCCGACGACGCAGACCACGACCGTGACGAGGAAGATGTCGCCGTACTGCAGCACGTAGGCCTCGCGGTAGCGGGTCGCTTCGGCGGCCAGTCGTTCGGCGAGGGTGTCGGCCCCGGCCGGGAACGGCAGCGTCTGTAGGTGCTGGTTGAGCCGGTAGAGGCCCCACGCGGTTAGCGCGGCCAGGCCGATCAGCATGCCGATCATCCGGGCCACCACCACAGCCGCCGACGCGATGCCGTGCTGGGCGGCGGGAACCACGCGTAGCGTCGCCGACGTCAACGGCCCGATCACCAAGCCAAGGCCGAGACCGGCGATCGCCAAGTCGGTGTCGAGCACCGGCAGAGTGATGAACCCGAGGTCGTGGTGGGTGCTCAGCACGTCCGTGCCCCACATCGAGATCAGGTAATAACCGCCTCCGGCGATCATCAGGCCGACGAAGGCCACCAGTCGGTCACCGATGCGGGTCGCGACCCACCCGCCGATCACGGCGCCGATGGGTAGCGCAATCAGGAAGCGCAGCAGTAGAAGGACGGCGTCGGTCTGGTTCTTGCCGAGCACGCCCTGCCCGAACAGTTCCACGTTGACCAGCGTCACCATCAGCGCCGCGCCCGCGCACAGGGACGCGCCCAGCGCAGCGAGGAACGGTCGGAAATGCACGCCGGCGGGTTCGATCAGGCGTGTGCGGGAGTACCTCTCCCAGACGAAGAAGGCCACGACGGCCACCAGTGCGGCCAAAAGCACCGGAAGCCCGTAACTGGGCAGGATCTTGCGGCCGTCCGGTGCCGGGTTGTAGAGCCCGATCACCGCCAGGCCGAGCGCGGCGGCCAGCAGGACTCCGCCGACGACGTCCACCCGTTCAGGGTTCTCGGGTTTGAGGCGCGAGGGCAGGCTGAAGTGAATCAGCACCATGGCGACGGCCGCCAACGGCAGGTTGATCCAGAAGACGTCGCGCCAGGTGTTCAGCACCGCCACCACGGCGATGCCGTACAGCGGCCCCAGCACACTGCCCAACTCCTGCGCGGCGCCGATCCCGCCGAGCACCGTGGCGCGGTTGCGGCTGGCCCACAGGTCGGCGGCCAGCGCCAGCGTGACCGGCAAAAGCGCACCGCTGGCGACACCCTGGATCGTGCGACCGATCACCATGGGGACCAGGTCGTTCGACATCGCGGTGACGACTGACCCGACCGCGAAGCCGGCCAGGCTCACCTGAAGGATGAATTTGCGGCCGAACCGGTCCGAGGCGCGGCCCAGCAGCGGCATCGCGGCGATGTAACCGAGCAGGTAGCAGGTGATGATCGGGGTCACCCGCTGCAGCTGGTTTATCGGGATGCCGAGATCGATGATGATGTCGGTGATGATCGCGACCACGACATAGGTGTCGAGCGCACCGAGCAGTACCGCGAGGCTGCCCGCGCTGATCGCGATCCGGCGGCGGTTCGGCGTCGTCGCCGCCAGAGCCGCTTCGTGGCTGGTGGCCTGCGCTGGAACCGCCATCAGGCCGCCGGCTTGGTGACCGTCACCGGCTTACCCCATTCCGACAGGGTCATCGTGAGGCTGGTGTCGGCGTCGATCTGCAGGCTGACCTGCTGGAGCTTGTGATCGCCGCCCTCCTCGATCCAAGCCGAACCGGGCACCGGGCCGGTGGCCTCGATCTGCGGCGCGATCTTGTTCACCGCGTCGGCGCTGACGTTTCCGTTGACGCGGACCGACTCGACTCCGTTGATCGTCTCGCGGCTCTCGGCCTTGGGGTCGGCGTAATTGCGCAACGCGTTGGCCAGGCCGGTTTCGGGGTTGAGCACGGCCGAGGCGTCGAAGATTTCAGCGGCCGGGCCGAAGTCCTGGAACCCGCTGCCTGCGCTCATCGCGGCATACAGGTTGCCGTCGGCGACCACGAACTCCACACCCTCGAGGCGCTGGCCCATGAACATGAGGTTGGCCTTGCCCTGCGCGGCGACCGCGGGGGCGTTGGTGAGGTCGGCCTCGAGCTGCTCGATCGGCAACTTCTCGATCGTGCCCTGCACCTGCAGCTTCAGGTGCACGCTGGTCTGCTTCTCGGTCGTTTCGCTGGACTGCTGCAGCAGGGTCGCGCCGTCGGGGAGGTCTTTCGTGGACTCCTCCGATGTGGAGGAGCAACCGGCCAGAAGGGCGATGACGGCAACGAGGGCGGCGAAGATCGTCAGGAGGCGCGTGGGCATGAGTGCATCGTAAAGGGTCCGAGCGCACCGACTCGGCGCGCGGGCGCTGCCAGGGCGAACAGGTCCACGCCGGAGGAGGCGGCGATATCGATAGTCTGGCGAGGTGTTCACCGGAATCGTCGAAGAGGTCGGCGAGGTCGTCGCCAAGGAGGATCTCGGCGATTTCGCGCGGCTCGCCATCCGCGGGCCCCTCGTCACATCGGACGCCCGCCACGGGGACTCGATCGCGGTGAACGGCGTCTGCCTCACCGTGGTCGAGGTGCGCCCGGATGCGACGTTCACCACCGACGTGATCGGGGAGACGCTGAACCGGTCGAGCCTGGGCCGGCTCGCGTTGGGCGGCCGGGTCAACCTCGAGCGTGCGGCGGCGGTGAACAGCCGCCTCGGCGGGCACATCGTGCAGGGCCACGTCGACGGCACCGGCCACGTGATCGCGCGCACCCCGTCGGAACGCTGGGTCGTGGTGCGCATCGCACTTCCGACCGCGCTGTCGCGGTATGTGGTGGAGAAGGGCTCCATCACCGTCGACGGTGTCTCGCTGACGGTGTCCGGGCTCGGACACGACTGGTTCGAGGTGTCGCTGATTCCCACGACGCTCGATCTCACGACGCTCGGCCGCGCCGAGGTCGGTACGCTGGTCAATCTCGAGGTGGACGTGATCGCCAAGTATGTCGAGCGGCTACTCGCTCCCCAAAGCGATTGAGCCGCCGCCACTTTGGAGCAGCGGTGGTCAACGTCTAGTAGCCGAGTGGCCCACGGAACTGCTGAATGATGGTGAAGAAGTCGCTGACCTGAGTCGCGGTCGGAACGAAATCGTTGAAGAACCGGTCGACCGCGCCCATCTGGTCGGGCGGGGCCACGTTTCGGGGCACGTACTGCTGCCACATTCCTTCGAGCACTCCCACTGCCGGGATGACGTCGGACGCGGTGGGGCCGGGTCCCGGAGGAGCAATGTCGCTCGGCTGGGCGGCCGCCGACGGTGCGACGGCAAGGAACACACCGGAGGCGGCCACAGCGCACGCGGCGAAGAGCAGCCTTCCAGCGGTGAAACGTGACGCATTCATATGAGTCCCTTTGAGCGTGACCAGGAAACGTAGCGTAGACATCCGGCGACTCGGCCAAGGAGCAATCCCGAAAATACACAGAGGTTCCACAGAGCGCCGCCGACGGCGAAAGCAGGAGTAAATGCCCAGCTCAGCGGCCTGGCAATAAGTTTTGAACCCCGGTGGTTCATACTGATGTGGTGACGAGGCTTGACACTGTTGAGCGCGCGGTGGCAGATATCGCCGCGGGCAAGGCCGTCGTCGTGATCGACGATGAGGATCGCGAGAACGAGGGCGATCTCATCTTCGCCGCCGAAAAGGCGACGCCGGAGCTTGTTGCGTTCATGGTTCGCTACACCTCGGGCTACCTCTGCGTTCCGCTGGACGGCGCGATCTGCGACAAGCTGGGTCTGCTGCCGATGTATGCGGTGAACCAGGACAAGCACGGCACCGCCTACACCGTCACGGTGGATGCGAAGAACGGTGTGGGGACGGGTATCTCGGCTGCCGACCGGGCAACGACGATGCGGTTGCTCGCGGATCCGTCAAGCATCGCAGACGATTTCACGAAGCCGGGCCACGTCGTGCCACTGCGGGCGAAGGACGGAGGCGTGCTGCGCCGCCCCGGCCACACCGAGGCCGCCGTCGACCTGGCCCGCCTCGCCGGGTTGCAGCCGGCCGGCGCGATCTGCGAGATCGTCAGCCAGAAGGACGAAGGCTCGATGGCGCAGACCGACGAGCTGCGCATCTTCGCCGACGAACATGACCTCGCGCTGATCTCGATCGCCGACCTGATCGAGTGGCGGCGCAAGCACGAGAAGCACATCGAGCGCATCGCCGAGGCCCGGATACCAACCCGCCACGGCGAATTCCGCGCCGTCGGCTACACCAGCATCTACGACGACGTCGAGCATGTCGCGCTGGTCAAGGGTGATATCGCAGGCCCGACCAGCGACGGCCACGACGTGTTGGTGCGGGTGCACTCCGAATGCCTCACCGGTGACGTGTTCGGCTCTCGACGCTGCGACTGCGGACCCCAACTCGACGCGGCCATGGCGATGGTCGCCCGCGAAGGCCGCGGCATCGTGCTGTACATGCGCGGCCACGAAGGCCGCGGTATCGGCCTGATGCACAAGTTGCAGGCCTACCAACTGCAAGACGCCGGTGACGACACGGTCGACGCCAATCTCAAGCTCGGCCTGCCCGCCGACGCCCGCGACTACGGCATCGGAGCGCAGATCCTCGTCGACCTGGGCGTGCGATCGATGCGGCTGCTCACCAACAACCCGGCCAAGCGGGTCGGGCTCGACGGTTACGGGCTGCACATCATCGAACGCGTGCCGCTGCCGGTGCGGGCGAACAAGGAGAACATCCGCTACCTGATGACCAAGCGGGACCGGATGGGCCACGACCTGAGCGGTCTGGACGCCTATCACGAGGCCACCACCATGGCCGACTACGACGAGGGCGTATACCTGCTCGGTGACCGCCGGCCGACCGATCTCGGTGGAGCCCTGTGAGTGGTACAGGCGTACCCGATCTTCCAGACATCGACGGATCGGGTCTCAAGCTAGCCGTCGTGGCGAGCACCTGGCACGAGACCATCTGCGACGCACTGCTCGACGGGGCACTCAAAGTGGCTGCCGGCGCGGGGATCGACAATCCCACGGTGGTGCGGGTGCTGGGCGCCATTGAGATTCCCGTTGTGGCACAGGCGCTGGCGGCCGACCATGACGCGGTCGTGGCGCTGGGCGTGGTGATCCGCGGGGAGACACCGCATTTCGACTATGTGTGTGACGCGGTGACGCAGGGCCTGACCCGGGTGTCGCTGGATGCGTCGACACCGGTTGCCAACGGCGTGCTGACGACCAACAGCGAGCAGCAGGCCCTCGACCGGGCCGGGCTCCCGTCGTCGTCTGAGGACAAAGGCGCGCAGGCGGCGGCGGCCGCGTTGTCGACCGCGCTGACGTTGCGCGACATTCATTCGCGCTCATGACCGGCTGGGATGTCGAGATACGCCCGCACCTGGCACCGTATTTCGCTTACGGAGCCGCAGCGCTGATCCTCGCCGCGCATGTGACGGTCGGCGCATTGTTGAAGATCAGCTCGACCGGGGTGATCTTTCGGACCGCCGACCAGGTGGCGATCGCGCTGCTCGGCGTCGTCATTGCCGGGGTGGTCTCGATGTTCGCCCGGCCCCGGCTTCGAGTCGGCGCAGCCGGTGTGAGCGTGCGGAACCTCGTCAACGACAAGACGATTCCGTGGTCCGACGTGGTCGACATCTCTTTCCCAAGGGGCGCGCGGTGGGCGCGCGTGGACCTGCCCGACGACGAGTACATTCCGATCATGGCGATCCAGGCCGTCGACAAGGGACGAGCCATCGACGCGATGGACCGCGTCCGCGACGTCCTCGAACGTTACAAGGGCCTCAACTCACGCTGAGTGACATCGCGAGTTCGTCGCGCTCGGAGGTGGTTTGGTCGTCGGCGACGGTGAACCCGATGCTCTCGTACACCTGACGCGCGGCCGCGTTGTCGATCGCCACCCGTAAGCGGACCGTGTGCACGTTGCTGGTGCGCGCCCAGTCGAGAGCCGCGGCGACCAGTTGCCGCGCCAGGCCCCGACCCCGTGCCGCGGGTTCCAGCCACAGCGAGTACAGATACACGGTCTCGTTGTTCTCCTGCTGCGCCCCGATCATTCCGACGGGACGGTCACCGTCGAGCGCGACGAACTGCGCATGGTCGCGCAACCGCCGCCGCCACTGCGCTGCGGTGAAGGCCGCCTCGTCCCGGTAGCTTGGATCATTCTCACCCAGCGAGTCGGCCAGCGCCCTCAACCGGATGGCAGCGAATGTCTGCCAGTCGATTTCGCCGATCCGGGCCACACATTCGGTCATCGGGTGTCGCCCATGACCAACCCTTCCCGGCGCGGATCCGCCCCGCCGATGAGGCCTGTGCTGTCTCGGGTGATCGCCGACAGGCCGCTCGACTGGTCGGCCAGATCCACCTGATGGCCGAGTGCCCGCAACCCCTGCACGAGCGGGTCGTGACCGCCGTTATCGGAGGTGTCGATGATCGGATGCTCACCGCCGACATTGGTCTTCGGGGTGTTCGCCGCGCCGAAGTCGACCATCGACACCGCCTGCTGCGGGTCGAGCCCCCAATCCAACATTCCCACAATGGTTTTCGCCACAAACTGGATGATCACCGCACCGCCGGGCGAACCCAGGACCGCATAGAGGCGTCCGCGCTCGCCGGCCCGGCCCTGTGCCTGGTCGAAGATCAGAGTCGGCGCCATCGTGCTGCGCGGTCGCTTGCCGGGCTGGACCCGGTTCGCCACGGGCGCCCCGTCGGGGCCGGCCGGCTCGGCCGAGAAGTCCGTGAGCTGGTTGTTGAGGAGGAACCCGTCGACCATGTGGAACGAGCCGAACGCCGACTCGACCGTGGTGGTCAACGACGCGGCGTTGCCCTGCGAGTCGACGATGCTGACCTGGCTGGTGCCGTGCTCGGGGACGGGCGGTCCGGGGCTGGTCGGCGGTCCGAACTCACCGGGTTTCGCGGTGCCCATGCTGTGCTGCTCGGAGATCAGCGCGGCCCGACCGGCGAGGTAGTCACTGCCGAGCAGCGTGTCGGGTGAGCCGCCCGGCAGCGGCACGAAATCGGTGTCGGCGACGTACTTGTCGCGGTCGGCGTACGCCAGTCGTTCCGCCTCGGATATCAGGTGTACGCCCATGACCGACGGTCGGCCGCCGTTGAGGTCGACGTCGCTGGGCTTGTGATCGGCCATCGGGAAGTGTTCGAGAATGCCGAGAGTCGCCAGCACGGCGATGCCGCCTGACGACGGCGGTGGCATCCCGCAGATCTCCCGTCCGCGGTACGGCCTGCACAGCGGTTCGCGTTCCTTGACCGAGTAGTTGGCGAGGTCTTCGACGGTCATCAGGCTCGGCGTCCGGCCCCCGGAGGCGTCGGCCGCTGCGGCGACGATGTCGCGGGCGATGGCGCCGGTGTAGAACGCCTGAGGGTCGGTGGCGATGACGCCCAACGTCTTCGAGTACGCCGGGTTGGTCAGCCGGGTGCCCTCCGTCTTGGGGCTGCCGTCGCCGTTGAGGAAGTATTCGGCCGCTTGGCGGTCGAGCTTGAGCTCGGGGGCCGCGTCATCGATGGCCGCGGCCAGCCTCGGGCTGATGTCGAAGCCGTCGTCGGCCATCCGGACTGCGGGAGCGAACAGGTCGCGCCAGCCCGTCTTGCCGTGATCGGCGTGCACCTCGGTGAGCATCCGCACGATGCCGGGCACACCGATCGAACGCCCCGAGGCCCTGGCGTCCGGTTTGGGCTCCGTCCGGTCGGTTTCGGAAACCCAGCGCAGATAGTTCTCCGTGGCCGCAGCGGGCGCGGTTTCGCGGCCGTCGTAGGCCTGGACCTCACCGGCGGCCGCATCGAAATAGAGCAGGAAGCCGCCGCCGCCGAGGCCCGACGCCTGCGGCTCGACGAGGCCGAGCACGGCCTGCGCGGTGACGAGTGCGTCCGCCGCGGTGCCGCCGTCGCGGAGCACCTCGCACGCGGCCTGCGTGGCCAGCGGATTAGCGGTGACCACCGAGAAGCTGCTGGTTCGCACCGGCGTCATGTCGGTGCGGTAACCCGTGGCCACCTCGGGATTGGTGGAGATGTCGCGGGACGTCGGCGGCCCGGGAGAGGGTCCGGCGGTGGTCTTGACCACCGGGGTGCCGTTCTCGACGATCGCGCACGGTCCGGCGGCCTCAGACTCGGTGCTGCTGTCGTCGCTCGAGCAGCCGGCGAGCACCAGCACCAACCCGGTCAGCGGGGCCATCACCTTGGTCAGCGAGGAGATCCGCATCACCCGACGGTAGTGGATCGGGCCGGTCGGAACGCGGCAGTAACCTGGATTGCGTGCCTGATCCTTCGACGTACCGACCCGCCCCAGGGTCGATTCCCGTCGAACCGGGCGTCTACCGATTCCGCGACCCACACGGCAGGGTGATCTACGTCGGCAAGGCGAAGAGCCTGCGCAGCCGACTGAACTCCTACTTCGCCGACGTCGCGAGCCTGGCGCCACGCACACGTCAGATGGTGATGGCTGCGGGCAGCGTCGAGTGGACGGTGGTCAACACCGAAGTCGAGGCGCTGCAGCTCGAATACAACTGGATCAAGGAGTTCGATCCGCGGTTCAACATCAGGTATCGAGACGACAAGTCGTACCCGGTGCTCGCGGTCACACTCAACGAGGAGTATCCGCGGCTGATGGTGTACCGCGGGGCCCGGCGCAAGGGCGTCCGGTACTTCGGACCCTATTCGCATGCGTGGGCGATCCGCGAAACCCTCGACCTGCTGACGCGGGTGTTTCCGGCGCGCACATGCTCTAACGGAGTGTTCAAGCGCCACAGGCAAATCGATCGGCCCTGCCTGCTCGGCTATATCGACAAGTGTTCGGCCCCCTGCATCGGTCGGGTGAGCGCCGAAGAGCACCGCCAGATCGTTCTCGATTTCTGCGACTTCCTCGCCGGTAAGACCGATCGGTTGGTCCGCGACCTCGAACACCAGATGAACGAGGCCGCCGAGGAACTGGATTTCGAGAGGGCCGCACGCCTGCGCGACGACATCGGCGCTTTGAAACGGGCGCTGGAGAAACAGGCGGTGGTGTTCGGCGACGGCACCGATGCCGACGTGGTGGCATTCGCCGACGACGAACTCGAAGCGGCCGTGCAGGTTTTCCACGTCCGTGGGGGCCGCGTGCGCGGCCAGCGCGGTTGGATCGTGGAAAAGTCCGGTGAGCCGGGAGAATCGAGCCAGGAACGTTTGGTGGAGCAGTTCCTGACCCAGTTCTACGGCGATCAGGCCGAATTGGGCGGCGCCAGTGACAGCGGCGGGGACGAGGCGACCAATCCCGTGCCGCGTCAGGTGCTGGTTCCGTGCCTGCCGAGCAACTCCGACGAATTGGCCGCTTGGCTCAGCCAGTTGCGGGGCTCTCGGGTGTCGTTGCGCGTGCCGCAGCGGGGCGACAAGCGCGCCCTCGCCGAGACGGTCCGCCGCAATGCGCAGGATGCGCTCGCCCAGCACAAGCTCAGGCGTGCCGGTGACTTCACCGCGAGAACCGCTGCGCTGCAGAGTATTCAGGACGCGTTGGGGCTGGCCGAGGCGCCGTTGCGCATCGAGTGCGTCGACATCAGCCACGTGCAGGGCACCGATGTGGTGGCCTCGCTGGTGGTCTTCGAGGACGGCTTACCGCGCAAGTCCGATTACCGGCACTATGCAATCCGAGAGGCCGCGGGCGACGGCCGTGCCGACGATGTCGCCTCCATCGCCGAGGTGACAAGGCGCCGGTTCTACCGTCACCTGCACGACACCCAGCATCCGACAGAGCTTGCGCCGGAAGGAAAGTCACGCAGGTTCGCCTACCCACCCAACCTGTTCGTCGTCGATGGCGGTGCGCCACAGGTCAACGCCGCACAAGCGGTGCTCGACGAGCTGGGTATCACCGACGTCGCGGTGATCGGCTTGGCCAAGCGTCTGGAGGAGGTGTGGGTTCCGTCGGAGCCCGATCCGCTGATCATGCCGCGCAACAGTGAAGGGCTGTACCTGCTGCAGCGTGTACGCGACGAGGCGCACCGGTTCGCGATCGCCTATCACCGCAGCAAGCGTTCCAAGCGGATGACCGCGTCGGCGCTTGACTCGGTTCGAGGACTCGGTGAGCATCGCCGGAAAGCACTGGTCACCCACTTCGGATCGGTGGCCCGACTGAAGGAGGCGTCGATCGAGGAGATCACCGCGGTACCCGGCATCGGCGTCGCCACCGCCCGTGCCGTGCTCGACGCGCTTGGCGTACCGCCCGAAAGCGACGCGCCCGAGTCGGCGGTCGACGATGATCAGAGCAAGGTATCGGGATGACGGACCAGGGAATGCACGAGGATCTTCGCGACGAGGCCAGCGCCGACTCCGGCATCGACGTGGTTCTGGTCACCGGCCTCTCGGGTGCGGGTAGGGGTACCGCGGCCAAGGTGCTCGAGGACCTGGGGTGGTACGTCGCCGACAACCTTCCGCCGGAGCTGATCGCGCAGATGGTCGAGCTGGGGCTGGCGGCCGGCTCACGGATCACCCAGCTGGCGGTGGTGATGGACGTGCGCTCACGCGGGTTCACCGGAGACCTGGACTGGGTGCGCAACGAGCTCGCGACCCGCAACATCGCGCCGCGGGTGTTGTTCCTGGACGCTTCGGACGAGAGCCTGGTGCGCCGCTACGAACAGAACCGCCGAAGTCACCCATTGCAGGGCAATCAGACTCTGGCAGAAGGCATTGCGGCCGAGCGCGCGCTGTTGGCCCCCGTCCGCGCGTCGGCCGATCTGGTGATCGACACCTCGACGCTTTCGGTGCCCGCGCTGCGCGAGAGCATCGAGCGCGCCTTCGGAGGCGAAACCATCGCCCACACGAACGTCACGGTCGAGTCCTTCGGCTACAAGTACGGGTTGCCGATGGATGCCGACACCGTGATGGACGTCCGGTTCCTGCCGAACCCGCACTGGGTGGACGACCTGCGCCCGCACAGCGGCCAGCATCCCGCGGTCCGCGACTATGTTCTCGGGCAACCGGGTGCAGGCGACTTCCTGGAGACCTATCATCGGCTGCTCGACGTAGTCATCGACGGATACCGTCGCGAGGGGAAGCGATATATGACCGTCGCCATCGGATGCACCGGCGGCAAACATCGAAGCGTGGCGATCGCCGAGGCACTGGCGGCGCGGCTGCAGGGCGGTGATGACCTGACGGTGCGGGTGTTGCACCGGGATCTGGGGCGCGAATGACTTCATCTGATTCGCGGCTCGCCGCGGCGCGGATCGTTGCGCTCGGTGGTGGGCACGGGCTCTATGCGACCCTGTCGGCGGCGCGCAGGCTGACGCCGCACGTGACGGCCATCGTCACGGTCGCCGACGACGGCGGCTCGTCAGGGCGACTGCGCAACGAGCTGGATGTCGTGCCACCGGGTGATCTTCGAATGGCGTTGGCCGCTTTGGCATCTGACAGCCCGCACGGCCGACTGTGGGCGACGATCATTCAGCACCGGTTCGGTGGCAGCGGGGCGCTGGCCGGGCATCCGATCGGCAACCTGCTGCTCGCCGGCCTCAGCGAGGTGTTGGCCGACCCGATCGCCGCACTCGACGAACTGGGCCGCATCCTCGGCGTGAAGGGTCGCGTGCTTCCGATGTGCCCGATGGGGCTCGGCATCGAGGCCGACGTGGCGGGTCTGGAATCTGACCCTCGCATGAGTCGGGTGATTCGCGGCCAGGTGGCGATCGCCACCACCGTGGGCAAAGTCCGTCGCGTGCGGCTGCTGCCGGGGGATCCGCCCGCCACCCGACAGGCCGTCGACGCGATCATGGCCGCGGACCTGGTGGTGCTGGGCCCCGGCTCGTGGTTCACGAGCGTGATCCCGCATGTACTGGTTCCCGAGCTCGCGGCAGCGCTGCAGGCGACTGCGGCGCGCCGGGCGTTGGTGCTCAACCTGGTGGCCGAACCGGGGGAGACGGCGGGCTTTTCTGTCGAGCGACACATTCACGTGCTCGCGCAGCATGCGCCCGACTTCACCGTGCACGAGATCATCGTCGACGCCAGTCGGGTGCCCAGTGAACGCGAGCGCGAGCAACTGCGTCGGACCGCGAACATCCTTCGTGCTCAAGTTCAGTTTGCTGAGGTGTCCAGACCTGGTACACCTTTACATGACCCGGCGCGCTTGGCCGCGGCATTGGAGAGTGTGCGTCTTCGCGGCGCCGCCGCTCCGGCGCCGGCAGTGCCCACGTCGACAGCGAATGGACCGAGAGGTGACGACCCGTGGCGATGACAGCCGAGGTCAAGGATGAGTTGAGTCGGCTGATCGTCAATTCGGTCAGTGCTCGGCGCGCCGAGGTGGCCTCCCTGCTGCGATTCGCCGGCGGACTGCACATCGTTTCGGGCCGCGTCGTCGTCGAGGCGGAGGTCGATCTCGGCATCATCGCGCGGCGGCTGCGCAAGGACATTTACGACCTGTACGGCTACAACGCCACAGTGCACGTCGTGTCGGCCAGCGGAATCCGCAAGAGCACCCGATACGTGGTCCGGGTGGCCAAGGACGGCGAGGCGTTGGCCAGGCAGACCGGTCTTCTCGATCTGCGGGGCCGACCCGTGCGCGGGCTGCCGGCTCAAGTTGTCGGCGGCAGTGTGGCCGACGCCGAAGCCGCCTGGCGCGGAGCATTTCTGGCGCATGGATCACTCACTGAACCGGGACGCTCGTCGGCGTTGGAAGTCAGCTGCCCGGGTCCTGAGGCGGCGCTGGCTCTCGTCGGCGCCGCCCGCAGGTTGGGGGTGAGTGCGAAAGCGCGTGAGGTGCGCGGTACCGACCGGGTGGTGGTGCGCGACGGCGAGGCGATCGGTGCGCTGTTGACGCGCATGGGTGCGCAGGACACCCGGCTGACATGGGAAGAGCGCAGGATGCGGCGCGAGGTGCGGGCCACCGCCAACCGGCTGGCCAACTTCGACGACGCGAACCTGCGGCGCTCGGCACGGGCGGCGGTCGCCGCGGCAGCGCGCGTGGAACGGGCGCTGGAGATCCTCGGCGATACGGTGCCCGACCACCTCGCCGCCGCGGGCAAGCTGCGCGTCGAGCACCGGCAGGCGTCGCTGGAGGAGTTGGGCCGGCTCGCCGATCCGCCGATGACGAAGGACGCTGTGGCGGGCCGCATTCGGCGGTTGCTGTCCATGGCCGATCGCAAGGCCAAGCAGGACGGGATTCCGGACACCGAGTCGGCCGTCACGCCGGACCTGCTCGAGGACGCCTAGCGCCGACCGGCCACTTGTCAGGCGCATTTCGGTGAAAGGCGTATGACAAGCGCTCTCTCGGCCGACAATTCACTTGTGTCCGCGGGTGTCCCGCCCACCGGCGTCGTGACGTTCCTGTTCACCGATATCGAGGGCTCGACCCGTCGGTGGGAGTCCGACGCGGATGCCATGCGGGTCGCGCTTGCTTGCCATGACAAGGTGTTGCGCTCGGTGATCGAGGCGCACGGCGGGTATGTGTTCAGCCACAGCGGGGACGGTGTCGCGGCCGCGTTCGCGTCGCCGAGCGCCGCGGTCGAGGCCGCCGTCGATGCCCAGCGTGAATTGGAATTGCCGGTGCGCATGGGTGTCGCAACCGGTGAGGCCGAGGCTCGCGACGGCGACTACTTCGGCACGGTACTCAACCGCGCGGCGCGGGTGATGGCGGCCGGGCACGGCGGCCAGATACTCGTGGCCGAGTCGACGGCAGGGTTGCTCGGTTCGTTCGATCTGCTGAATCTAGGGCCCAAGCGCTTGCGCGATGTCACGCATCCCATCACCATTTTTCAGCTGCAGGCGCAAGGCCTTCCGTCTGAATTTCCGCCGTTGCGTACTTTGGATGCCGACCGAGGAAATCTCCGACCTGTTGGAGCACCTTTGGTCGGTCGCGATGACGAAGCGGCCGGCATCGCGGTGGCGTTGCGCACCAATCGTTTCGTCACATTGACCGGCGTCGGAGGAGTTGGCAAGACACGGCTGGCACTCGAGGTCGCCGGGCGGTTGGCCAACGACTTCAGTGACGGTGTATGGGTTTTCGAGCTTGCATCCGTGACCGACGCAAGCGCCGTTCCTGATTCGGTCGCAGCGGTTCTCGGTATCGCGCAGCAACCCGGCAAGAGCGTGGGCGAATCGGTCGCGGCTGTCTTGGAGAACCGGAACCGGCTGCTGATCTTCGACAATTGCGAGCATGTCCTCGATGCAGCTGCCGAACTCGTGGAAGCCATTCTCGCGCACTCCGCGACCGTGAGCATCCTCGCCACGAGCAGGGAAGGTTTGGGCGTCGCCGAGGAGAAGATATGGCCCGTCCACTCACTGCCTGACGATGCGGCGGCGGACTTGTTCGTGGAACGCGCCGGAAGCCTGGCTCCCGGTGCCGTCGTGGGCGATACGGAAGTGGTACGGGAGATCTGTCGCCGCCTCGACGGCATCCCGCTGGCGATCGAACTCGCTGCCTCCCGTGTTTCCGCGATGACATTGACCGACCTCCGAGACCGCCTCGACAAGAGATTCAGGCTCCTCGTGGGGTCGCGGCGAAGCCTGGAAAGGCATCAGACACTTCGGCACGCAGTCCAATGGTCTTACGACCTTCTCGATGACGACGAGAAGGAACTACTAGAACGGTGCTCGGTGTTCGCCGGAGGATTCGACATCCGAGGCGCCGGCGCGGCAGCGGGACGCGAGTCTGTTGACGAGTTCTCTGTTGTGGATCTTCTCGATTCCCTGGTGCGCAAGTCGCTGCTTACGGTCGACCGATCGGCGGACCGGACTCGGTTCTCCATGCTCGAGACCGTCCGCCAGTTCGCCGAGGAACAACTCGCCGCGCGCGGGGCGGCCGACGATGCACGATTCGCCCATGCTCGCCACTTCGCGCAGCTCGAAAGCACGATCTTGTCCTTGTGGGACAGTCCTGGGCAGCGAGACGCGTACCGTTGGCTGTCCAGCGAATTGGCCAACCTGCGCAACGCTTTCCGCTGGGCGGCCGACAACGGCGACATCGACATCGCCACGACGATCGCAACCTATGTGGGGCTGCTCGGCATGGGTGTCGAGAACTACGAGCCGGTCGGGTGGGCCGAGGAGATGCTCAAGCCTGCCGTCGCTGCGGAGCACCCTCGAGTGCCGAGTCTGTATGTGATCGCCGCGGTGTGCTGGATGGCCGGTAGGTTGGAGAACGCGCTTCGGTATGCCGAGGCCGGTGGAGCCGAGTTGGCGCAAAACCGCAACGCGCCACCGTATGGAATGGAGGGCTGGCTTGGAGCGGCCTACCTCCCCGCGGGAGAGCCCTTGCGGTGGGCTGAAATATGTCGAGCCCAACTCGAACGGCGCGGCGATGACCATGTGTACATACGTGGTTGCCGCGTGTTCGCTCTGGCCTTCGGAGGACTGATCGACGATGCGATGGAAGCCACGGTAGGGCTGATCGAAGCAGGGGCCGCAACCGGTAATCCTTACATGCACACATTCGCTATCGCCGCCAGCTCATATCCCCTCCATGCCAAACGCTCCAGTGCCGGCGTGCAGGCTTGCCGCGAGGGTCTGGCTCTTGCCCTCGACAGCGACAATCGTTTCAACGCATCGATTCTCGCACTCGCCATGGCCAGGTTCGAGGCGTTGGATGCTGTCACCGAAGAGGCGCTCGAGCATCTGACATTGGTCATCCGCAATTACCACGATTCGGGCAACGTCGAAAGTATCCGCAGCCCACTTGCCGTACTGAGTACATTCCTCGACCGCCTAGGCCGTCATGAACCGGCGGCCATCATCAGCGGGTTCTCGTTGAGCCCTCTGGCTCAGGTGGTGCTTCCCGAGTTCATGACGTCCATCGCCCACCTTCGCGCAGTGCTCGGTGACAATACCTACGAATCACTGGCAGCCAGAGGCGAGTCGATGACGATGGCCGTCATCGTCGCGTTCGCCTACCGCGAAATCGACCAAGCCCGAGAAGAACTCCGGTCGACATGAATGCGCCATCGGGAGTCGTGACATTCCTGTTCACCGACATCGAGGGGTCCACTCGTCTGTGGGAGTTCGACGCGGACTCCATGCGCGTAGCGCTCGCTTGCCACGACAAGGTGTTGCGGTCGGCGATCGAGGCGCACAACGGGTTCGTGTTCAAGCACACCGGCGACGGAGTTTGTGCCGCCTTCTCATCTCCGAAATCGGCTGTGGAGACAGCGCTAGCCGCGCAGCGAGAACTCGACCTACCGGTTCGCATGGGCATCGCAACAGGAGAAGCGGAGCTTCGTGGCGGCGACTACTTCGGAAGCGTGCTCAATCGCGCCGCACGAGTGATGGCGGCCGGCCATGGGGGGCAAGTCCTCATAGCCGATTCCACTGCAGGGCTTCTCGGCGGTGTCGACCTCCTCGATCTGGGTCCGCGTCGGTTGCGCGACGTATCGGTGCCGGTCACGTTGTTTCAGCTGAGGGCGCCCGGATTGCGCACGGAATTCCCGCCACTTCGGACACCTGACACGGGCGGCGGAAACCTACGCAGCGTGCCCTCCGAACTGATCGGACGGCACACCGACGTCGTAGAGCTCGCGAGCATGATCCGAACTCGGCGATTGGTCACTTTGACCGGTGTGGGCGGGGTCGGCAAGACACGGTTGGCGCTTGAGGTTGCAGAGCAGATGTCCAGTGATTTCCCGGATGGCGTATGGGTTTTCGAGCTCGCCGCCGTCAACGATGCCGCCGCCGTGCCCGATGCCGTGGCGGCGGTGCTCGGGGTGACCCAGCAGCCCGGCAAGTCGATGAGCGATTCGATTGCGACCACGCTCGAGGGCCGCCTGCGCCTTCTCGTCTTCGACAACTGTGAGCATGTGCTCGACTCGGCCGCGAGCCTCATCGAAGCGATCCTTGCGTCCTCGACCACTGTGAGAGTGCTTGCCACGAGTCGCGAAGGCCTCGTGCTGAGGGACGAGCAGATGTGGCCGGTGCGGTCGCTGGACATCGATGCCGCCGTCGATCTGTTCACTCAACGCGCCCACAATGTCGCCCCAACCTTGGCGCTCGATGACGGACCGGTCGTTCGGGACGTATGCCGGCGTCTCGACGGCCTGCCGCTCGCGATCGAATTGGCGGCGTCACGGATTTCATCCATGGGGGTCGAAGAAATCCGAGATCACCTCGACCACCGGTTCAAACTGCTGGTCGGGTCTCGTCGAGCGCTGGGCCGCCACCAGACACTGCGCAACGCGGTGGCATGGTCGTACGACCTGCTGAACGACGTGGAAAAGCGACTGCTTGAACGTTGTTCGGTCTTCGGGGGCGGCTTTGATCTGAAAAGTGCCTGTGCCGTGGCAGGTTCCGATGATGCGGACGAGTATACGACCCTTGATCTGTTGGATTCGTTGGTCCGCAAGTCTCTGCTGGCTGCCGACAGAGCGGTGGTTCCGACACGGTTCTCCATGTTGGAGACGATCCGCGAGTTCGCCGAAGAGCGGCTCGCCGCCGCCTCGCAAGCAGAGCAGGCGCGAGACCGGCATGCACGCCATTTCGCGGCGCGATCGGCAAGCGTGATCGATCTGTGGGACAGCCCCCGCCAAAGCGAGGCCTATGACTGGTTCATGACGGAACTGCCCAATCTCCGCATCGCCTTCCGCTGGGCGGCCGATCACGACGACATCGACACCGCCGCGGTTATCACCACGTTCGCCGGTTTCCTCGGCATGTGCGTCGAAAACTACGAGCCGACGTCGTGGGCCGAAGAGATTCTCGAATCGGCCGAGGTGGCCCGCAATCGGTGCCTCGGATACCTGTATGTCATCGCGTCGCTGTGCTACTTCGTGGGACGGATCGAGGACGGCCTGCGTTATGGCGATGCCGGCAATGCGACCCTGCGCGATGACGGTGGTGGCTGGCAGGCGCCCTTCATCAGCATCCAGTGCAATCTCGGTGGTGCCTATCTCTCGATCGGCCGCCCGGACCTGTGGGTCGACGTGTGCCGAGCGGAGCTCGAGCTGGGGCACGATAGGCGCTCATTCGTCAGGTCAAGCCTCGCGATGGCGCTCTCCGTCGCGAACCGTTCGGCGGATGCCATGGCCCTCACGGCCCAACTGTTCGACGATCCCGAGACAGAGCAAAATCCGTACGCGTGGTCATACGCGCTTCTGGCGTATGGATACGTGTGGCGGGACACCGACCCCGCAGCCGCGCTCGCGGCGCTGCGCCGCGGTCTGAAAATCGCGCAGGACCACAAAGTTCGGGCGAACGAGTCCATTCTGGCGATGACGCTCGGCCGCGTGGAAGCCGAGCACGGCGATCCGCTCGCAGCACTGGACTGCATTGCTCTTGCCATCCGCAATTACCGCGACTCGGGCAACGTCGCCGTGATCGGTGTGCCGTTCGCCAACCTCGCCGTCCTTCTTGACCGGCGTGGGAGGCATGACGAAGCCGCGACGCTCCTGGGCTTTGCACACAGCCCCATGACGGTGGTGACGGTTCCGGAGATCGAGGCCACCGTTACGCACCTGCGGCAGGTGCTGGGTGACGAAAGGTACGAAGCGCTCGCCCGACGCGGGAAGTCGATGACGACATCGGCCATCGCGACCTACGCGTATACGCAAATCGACCAGGCCAGGGCGCAGCTGCAACAATTACGGTAATTTCATGGAGACACTGAGAGTCGGAGTGGCAGAGCCCGACCCTCCCTTCAATTCCACGAGGGAGGGGACGCACGACGACGGTGGCCTCGACATCGACCTGATGCACGCACTCGGCGAGAAGGTCGGCGCGACAGTCGAATTCATACTGTACAGCGGTGCCGACTTCGACGGCATCTTCGACGGTATCGGATCGAAGTACGACTGTGTCGCGGCGGGAACCACCGTCACACCGGAACGCGAGAAGAAGGCGGCGTTCCTGCCTCCGTACCTCATATCCGGTCAGGCGCTGGCCGTCGACACCCGCCGGTTGCCGCGCGTAACGTCCGTCGAAGACCTCGAAGGCCTGACCATCGGCGTGCAGCAGGGGAATACCAGCCAGCCGATTGCCGAGCGACTTGTCGCCGATGGAAAGGCAGGCGGGGTCCGTCT
The DNA here is from genome assembly GCF_002245535.1 of Mycobacterium lehmannii. Classification (GTDB taxonomy): domain Bacteria; phylum Actinomycetota; class Actinomycetes; order Mycobacteriales; family Mycobacteriaceae; genus Mycobacterium; species Mycobacterium lehmannii. The sequence goes on from NZ_NKCN01000005.1 coordinate 26,579, forward strand.
TTACGGGTACGGCGCGATACACGACGCGTTGGCCGATCTCTCAACCGGTGGCTGCGACGCCATCATGAAACTCGCACCGGTGCTGACAGAACTGGTGAGGCCCCTTCCTGGGGTCGAAGTGGTGCAGCGCGGCATCACCGTCGAAGACATCGCGGTCGCCGTGGGGCGCGGAGATCAGGCGCTGCTGGGGAGACTGACCGTCGCGCAGGCCGAGTTGGAAGCCGACGGCACTCTGCAGGCGATCCGTCGCAAATGGCTCGGCAACCCGTACGCCGACCAGAAGCTCGGAGCGCTCTGACGGCCGGCGTCCGGCTACCCGGCGCCCGCCATTCGCCATGCCACCTCGGCGCCTTCGTAGTCGGCGTCGCGTGCGGCTTCGTGAATCGCGACTGCATTCACCCGGCAGATGTCCTGAGATCCGGGCGCCTGTCCGATCAGTGCTGACCAGGTGGCACGTGGCCGCTATCACACCACTAGGCTGGCGGTCGAGCACTACACGTTGAGGCGACTAAGGGAGAGACCAGTGACCATCCGGGTAGGCGTTAACGGCTTCGGCCGCATCGGGCGCAACTTCTACCGGGCGCTCGCCACGCAGAAAGCCGAGGGCAAGAGCACCGACATCGAGATCGTCGCTGTCAACGATCTCACCGACAACGCCACCTTGGCGCATCTGCTGAAGTTCGACTCGATCCTCGGCCGCTTCCCGGCGGAGATCAGCCTCGAGGGCGACGACACCATCGTCATCGGCGATCAGAAGATCAAGGCGCTCGAGGTCAAAGAGGGCCCGTCGGCCCTGCCGTGGGGCGACCTAGGGGTCGACGTGGTCGTCGAGTCCACCGGCATCTTCACCAAGCGCGACAAGGCGCAGGGCCACCTCGATGCCGGCGCCAAGAAGGTCGTCATCTCCGCACCTGCCACCGACGAGGACATCACGATCGTTCTGGGCGTCAACGACGACAAGTACGACGGCAGCCAGAACATCATTTCCAACGCCTCGTGCACCACGAACTGCCTCGGCCCGCTGGCCAAGGTGCTCAACGACGAGTTCGGCATCGTCAAGGGCCTTATGACGACTGTCCACGCCTACACGCAGGACCAGAATCTGCAGGACGGCCCCCACAAGGACCTGCGCCGCGCCCGTGCCGCCGCGCTGAACATCGTTCCGACCTCCACCGGCGCCGCCAAGGCGATCGGGCTGGTCCTGCCCGAACTGAAGGGCAAGCTCGACGGCTACGCACTGCGCGTGCCGATCCCCACGGGTTCGTGCACCGACCTGACCGCCGAGCTGTCCAAGTCGGCCACCGCCGATGAGATCAACGCGGCGTTCAAGGCCGCCGCGGACGGTCCGCTCAAGGGCATCCTCAAGTACTACGACGCGCCGATCGTGTCCAGCGACATCGTCACCGACCCGCACAGCTCGATTTTTGATGCGGGGCTGACCAAGGTGATCGACAACCAGGCCAAGACCGTGTCCTGGTACGACAATGAGTGGGGTTACTCCAACCGGCTGGTCGACCTGGTCGCCCTTGTCGGCAAGTCGCTGTAACGCCGTGGCTTCGTCTTCCATCAAGACTCTGGAAGACCTTCTCGGTGAAGGTGTTTCGGATCGGGGAGTACTCGTTCGGTCGGACCTCAACGTCCCGCTCGACGATGACGGCAACATCACCGACCCGGGTCGCATCACCGCGTCGGTGCCCACGCTCAAGGCGCTCTCCGACGCCGGCGCCAAGGTGATCGTCACCGCGCATCTCGGTCGGCCCAAGGGCGGACCCGACCCGAAACTGTCGCTCGCTCCGGTCGCAAAGGCATTAGGGGAGCAGCTCGGTCGCCACGTGCAACTGGCCGGCGACGTCGTGGGTACCGATGCGCTGGCCCGCGCCGAAGGATTGACCGACGGCGATATCCTGCTGCTGGAGAACGTCCGTTTCGACGCCCGCGAGACCAGCAAGGACGATGCCGAACGGATGGCGTTGGCCCGACAACTCGTCGAACTCGTGGGTGAAGACGGTGCATTCGTCTCCGATGGCTTCGGGGTGGTGCACCGCAAGCAGGCGTCGGTGTACGACGTCGCGACCTTGCTCCCGCACTATGCGGGCACCCTGGTGGCCGCCGAGGTCAAAGTGCTCGAGCAGCTGACCACCTCCACCGATCGGCCTTACGCCGTCGTGCTCGGCGGGTCCAAGGTGTCGGACAAGCTGGCGGTCATCGAGTCACTCGCAAAGAAGGCCGACAGCCTGATCATCGGTGGCGGCATGTGTTTCACCTTCCTTGCCTCACAAGGTGTTTCGGTGGGCAGCTCGCTGCTCGAAGAAGGCATGATCGAGACGTGCCGGAAGTTGCTTGACACCTACGCCGACGTGATCCACGTTCCGGTCGACATCGTGGTGGCAGACAAGTTCGCCGCCGATGCGACGGCTGAGGTCGTCGCCGCGGACAAGATTCCGGACGACAAGATGGGTCTGGACATCGGGCCCGGCTCGGTCGAGCGGTTCACCACGCTGCTGTCCAACGCCAAGACCGTCTTCTGGAACGGCCCGATGGGCGTCTTCGAGTTCCCGGCCTTCGCGGCGGGCACCAAAGGCGTCGCCGAAGCGATCATCGCGGCGACCGGGAAGGGTGGCTTCAGCGTGGTCGGCGGCGGCGATTCGGCTGCCGCGGTCCGTCAGCTCGGCCTGGACGAAGAGGGCTTCTCGCACATTTCCACCGGGGGCGGGGCCTCGCTGGAATACCTTGAAGGCAAGAAACTGCCCGGCATCGCTGTTTTAGAAGAAGAGTGAGAGGTCCTGGAATCGTGAGCCGCAAGCCGCTGATCGCCGGCAACTGGAAGATGAACCTCAACCACTTCGAGGCGATCGCGCTGGTGCAGAAGATCGCGTTCGCATTGCCTGCGAAGTACTTCGACAAGGTCGACGTGACGGTGATCCCGCCGTTCACCGACCTGCGCAGCGTGCAGACCCTGGTCGACGGCGACAAGCTACTGCTCACCTACGGCGCGCAGGATCTCTCCGAGCACGATTCCGGCGCCTACACCGGCGACATCAGCGGCGCGTTCCTGGCCAAGCTGGGATGCACCTTCGTCGTCGTCGGACACTCCGAGCGGCGCACCTACCACCACGAGGACGACGCCGTGGTGGCGGCCAAGGCGGCGGCCGCCTTCCGGCACGGGCTGGTGCCCATCATCTGCATCGGCGAGCAACTCGAAGTGCGCGAGGTGGGCAACCACGTCGAGCACAACGTCGAGTCGCTGCGCGGGTCGCTGGCGGGCCTTTCGAACGAACAGATCGGCCAGGCCGTGATCGCCTACGAGCCGGTGTGGGCCATCGGCACCGGCCGGGTGGCCAGCGCCGCCGATGCCCAGGAGGTCTGCAAGGCGATCCGCGACGAGCTGGGCAAGCTGGCGACGCCGCAGGTGGCCGCCGGTGTTCGCGTGCTCTACGGCGGGTCGGTCAACGCCAAGAACGTCGGCGACATCGTCGCGCAGGAGGACATCGACGGCGCTCTCGTCGGGGGCGCCTCGCTCGACGGCGAGCAGTTCGCCACCCTGTCGGCCATCGCGGCCGGCGGCCCCCTGCCCTGACCGTCCGATTGGTGAGCATCGCCGTCGATTAGGTAGTCTTGCGCCCATGGAATTGGCCCTGCAGATCACCCTGGTCGTGACCAGCCTCCTGGTCGTGCTCCTGGTGCTGCTGCATCGCGCCAAAGGCGGCGGTCTGTCCACGCTCTTCGGCGGCGGCGTCCAGTCCAGCCTGTCGGGGTCGACGGTGGTCGAGAAAAACCTGGACCGGCTGACGTTGTTCGTCACCGGCATCTGGCTTGTCTCGATCGTCGGCGTCGGGCTGCTCATCAAGTACAGCTGATTCCCAGCACCTCGCCGTGCGGGCCGACTGTGGCCCGTCGATACTTGAGTCATGTCTGAGATCGCCGGGCTCGAACCGATAGGCGCGGTCAGGCGGACCAAGGTGGGGCGTGACGCCACCGAGCCGATGCGCGAGGACATCCGTCTTCTCGGCGCGATACTCGGCGACACCGTGCGCGAGCAGAACGGCGACGAGGTTTTCGACCTCGTCGAGCGCGCCCGCGTCGAGTCGTTCCGGGTGCGCCGCTCCGAGATCGACCGCGCGGAACTGGCGGGGATGTTCGACGGCATCGACATCCGTCATGCGATCCCGGTGATCCGTGCTTTCACCCACTTCGCCCTATTGGCCAACGTCGCCGAGGACATTCACCGAGAACGTCGTCGGGCGATCCACGTCGAAGCGGGCGAGCCGCCGCAGAACAGCAGCCTTGCCGCCACCTACGCCAAACTCGACGCCGTCGACCTCGATTCCGGCACCGTCGCCGAAGCCCTTGCCGGGGCGATGGTGTCGCCAGTGATCACTGCGCATCCGACCGAGACGAGGCGCCGCACGATCTTCGACACCCAACATCGCATCACCGAACTGATGCGCTCACGCCTGCACGGGCGCAGCGATGCCGACGGTCGCGACATCGAGGTCGAACTGCGTCGCCACATCCTGACTCTGTGGCAGACCGCGCTGGTTCGGTTGTCGCGCTTGAAGATTCAGGACGAGATCGAGACAGGTCTGCGGTACTACCCGGCCGCGTTCTTCGATGTCATACCGCAGGTGAACGCCGACGTCCGCAATGAACTGCAGGCCCGTTGGCCCGATACCGGGCTGCTCGACGAGCCGATCGTGCGGCCCGGGTCGTGGATCGGCGGGGACCGGGACGGCAACCCGAACGTCACCGCTGACGTCGTCCGGCGCGCGACCGGCAGAGCCGCCTACACGGCACTGGACCACTACTTCACCGAGATCACCGCGCTGGAAGAGGAGCTGTCGATGTCCGCGCGGCTGGTGCGAATCAGCGACGGGCTCGAAGCGCTGGCCGCCCGATGCGAGGAACCCGCGCGGGCCGACGAGCCTTACCGGCGAGCGTTGCGCGTGATCCACTCCCGGCTGACGTCGACGGCGAAGGAGATTCTCGACGAGCAGCCCGAGCACGAACTCGATCTGGGGCTCGAGCGCTACGAGTCGCCCGCCGAGTTGCTCGCGGACTTGGATGTGGTCGATAGCTCGCTGCGGAGCAACGGTAGCGCGGTCTTGGCCGACGACCGACTGGCCAGATTGCGGGAGGCGGTGCGCACGTTCGGGTTTCACCTCTGCGGCCTCGACATGCGGCAGAACTCCGATGTGCACGAGGAGGTCGTCGCCGAGCTGTTGGCGTGGGCGGGTGTGCACCAGGACTACGGCTCGCTGAGTGAGGAGGACCGGGTAGAGCTGCTCGCGGGTGAGCTGTCGACCCGTCGGCCGCTGGTCAAAGCCGGCGCGGAACTGTCCGAACTGGCCCGCAAAGAACTCGACATCGTCGCGGCGGCCGCGCGGGGGGTGCGGGTCTTCGGGTCTCGGGCGATTCCGAACTACATCATCTCGATGTGCGAGTCCGTGTCGGACATGTTGGAGGCGGCGATCCTGCTCAAAGAGGTCGGGCTGCTCGATGTCTCGGGGGAGAGGCCGTATGCCCCCGTCGGCGTGGTGCCGTTGTTCGAGACCATCGACGACCTGCAGCGTGGCTCGTCGATTCTCGAAGCGGCGCTGGATCTTCCGGTGTATCGGTCGATCGTGTCGGCGCGCAACGCGAGCCAGGAGGTGATGCTCGGCTACTCGGACTCCAACAAGGACGGCGGTTATCTCGCGGCGAACTGGGCGCTGTACCGGGCGGAACTGGACCTGGTGGAGTCGGCGCGCAAGACCGGAATTCGGTTGCGCCTCTTTCACGGTCGCGGTGGCACCGTGGGTCGAGGCGGTGGGCCGAGCTATGACGCCATCTTGGCCCAGCCTCCTGGCGCGGTGAACGGATCGCTGCGCCTCACGGAGCAGGGTGAGGTGATCGCGGCGAAGTATGCCGAACCGCAGGCCGCGTACCGCAATCTCGAGACCCTTCTGGCCGCCACGTTGGAGGCCACGCTGCTCGATGTGGAAGGTCTCGGTGATGAGGCCGGCCCAGCCTACGAAGTGCTCGACGATCTGGCCGCACGCGCTCAGCGCGCTTACGCCGAATTGGTGCACGAGACACCGGGATTCGTGGACTACTTCAAGGCGTCGACGCCGGTGAGCGAGATCGGCGCGCTCAACATCGGTAGCCGGCCGTCGTCGCGCAAGCCGACGACGTCGATAGCGGACTTGCGGGCGATCCCGTGGGTGCTGGCGTGGAGCCAGTCGCGGGTGATGCTGCCCGGCTGGTACGGCACGGGCACGGCTTTTGAGGAGTGGATCGCCGAGGGTCCGCAGTCGGAGGAGGACCGCGTAGAGGTGTTGCGGGACCTGTACCGGCGGTGGCCGTTCTTCCGTACCGTGCTGTCGAACATGGCGCAGGTCATGGCCAAATCGGACCTGGGGTTGGCGGCCCGCTATTCCGAGCTGGTCGACGACGAGGAGTTGCGGCGGCGGGTGTTCGACAAGATCGCCGCCGAGCACGAGCGCACCATCCGGATGCACAAGCTCATCACCGATCAGGACGATCTGTTGGCGGACAATCCGGCGCTGGCCCGTTCGGTGTTCAACCGCTTTCCGTACCTGGAACCGCTGAACCATCTCCAGGTCGAGTTGCTGCGGCGCTACCGGTCCGGGGACGACGACGAACTCGTCCAGCGCGGGATCCTGCTGACGATGAGCGGGTTGGCAAGCGCCCTGCGCAACAGCGGCTGACACGGGTCAAGCGTTGACACTGCTGCCGTGAGGTGTCACAGTCGAAGCGTCTTAAGTGAAAACATGGTTTTCATTTAAGCTTGCGCGACGGTTGGAGAGACTCGTGGGCGACGCGAACCCGATGGCGTGGCTGCCGTTCTCCGTTGCCCAGGCGGGGCTGACCGGCCCGGGTAGCGACGGGGGTGAGCTGGCCCCGGCATGGGGGCATCTGTTGGATCGCTTGAGGACCGCCGGCTCGATCGTCTCGTCCACCGACGTCAACCGAAACAACGTCGACTACGCATCCGGAATGCGCCACTTGTTGGTGCTGTTGGCCGTCGGCATCGACGAGGCGCTGCGGGCCGAACGTGATCCGGTGTTGGCGGTGACCCGCACAAGCACCGATGACGTGCTGACGTGGGGCATGGAGTGCCCGGACTGTCTCTACCTGCGAGCCACGCTGCGCAACGGCGAGACATACCGACTGTTCGGAAATCGGGGCACGGCACGGTATGTCGGTCTGCAGACCATGGACGGGATCGCGTCCACTTCCAATTGCCTGGTCGATGAGCTCGAACCGGACGCCGACGGGAATTTCGAAGTGGTGCTCTCGGCCGATGAACAACCGGGCAATTGGATGCGACTGGACGGCGACCATCCCACTCTGGTGGTGAGGCACTTCTTCTACGACTGGGAAACGGAGAAGCCCTCCTCGCTAAAGATCGAGCGCATCGGCGATGAGGTCGAAGCGGGGGACCGGCACGCAGCGACCGGCGTGGCCGTCGCACGCCAGATCCACGCGCTGGGGGACTTCGTCCACGACAACCTCAAATTCTTTCTCGACTTCAACGCGGGCCCGCCGGCCAACGGGTTCATGCCTCCCATCGACCGCTCCGATATCGGTGCGGCAGCGGAGAACCGCCCCGTCATCGGTCGCTACGAACTCGATCCCGGCGAGGCATTGATCATGGAGGTCGAACCACCGCGCGGCGTGTACTGGAGTTACTCGCTGGGCAACCCGTGGTGGGAGACCATCCATTACGGTCGGCATCAGTCCAGCCTCAACGCCCACCAAGCGACGATCGACGCCGACGGGATTCTGCGAGTGGTCGTCAGCCCGCGCGATCCCGGCGTCGCCAATTGGCTTGACACGGCGGGGCACAGCAACGGGGCGATGATCCTGCGGTGTGTGCGCACGGAGACCGCGCCGACCCCGGATGTACGAGTGGTCAAGTTCGCCGATGTCCGCTCCGAACTGCCTGCCGACACCGCGACCGTCAGTCCCGAGCAACGTGCGGCCGTCATCGCGGCGCGGCGGCGTGCGGTCCACGAAAGATTTTCCGCATGACCTTCATCGTGGACGAACTCGAGGAAGGCGCCCGGCTGGCCACCGGCCTCGACGACTTCGGTTCGCCCTACTACCGCGAGGGTTTGGAGCGCACCGTCGACGCACTGAACAATGAAGCAGACCTCAACGAGATGGGAAACGTCATTCAGCATGCGACCATCAGCAACGCACTCATACAACGGTTGCGGATCGTCGAAACCTATCGGCAGCATCCCGAGATCGACGACGAGGTCGTCGGTGGCCCGGTGTTCGTCATCGGGTTACCGCGAACCGGAACGACGGCGCTGAGCCAACTGGTCGCCAGTGATCCGCAGTTTCGCTCGCTGCGGATGTGGGAGTCTCAGGCGTGCACTCCGCCACCGGAAGCGTCGTCTCAGCACGACGATCCGCGGATCGCCGAGGCGGCCGAGTCGATCGCCATGATGGACAGCATGTTTCCGCGCATGCGGACCATGATGAATTCGGAGCCGGAGGCTCCCACCGAATGCCAGGACCTGATGGGCATGAGCTTTCGCACGTTCCACTTCGACGGGGTGGTGCGGGTGCCCGGGTACCTCGCCTGGCTGATGCAGTGCGATATGCGCGAGACATACGCTTTCCACCGCCAGGTGCTCAAACTCCTGCAGTGGCATTGCCCGCCGACGTTATGGCACCTGAAGACGCCGGTGCACATGTTCTCGCTCGGCGCTCTTGTCGAGGCGTATCCGGAGGCGAAGTTCTTGTGGTGCCACCGCGATCCGGCGAAGGTACTCGGCTCGGTGTGCAGCTTGATCCGGTACGTCCGCAGTTGGAGCAGCGATCGCGACGACCCGCATGAACTGGGCGCCGAGCAACTCCAGTGCTGGGTCGAAGCCGTAAGGCGCGCAATGAACTTCCGGAAGCGCTTCGGAGATGACCGGTTCACCGACGTGTCGTTCGCCGACTTGAACGCCGACCCGATCGGCGCCCTCGAGAACAGTTACGAGCGGCTGGATCTGACATTCACCGACGAAGCGCGCAGGCAGGTGCAGGAGTGGGCGGACGGCCACCGTCCCGGCGCGCGCGGCGAGCACACATACGAGCTCGCCGACTACGGTTTGACTCCCGAGCAGGTGCACGAAGCCTTCGCCGACTACCTCACGAGTTACGACGCCACCGCGTGATGGAAACGGTAGCCCGGCGGAGACGCAAGAAGATGGACCCCGATCCGGGCGTACGCGACGCTCTGGTCCGCGCGGCCACCGAGATTCTTCGCGAGGAGGGCATCGCATCGGTCAACGTGGCCCGGGTACTCGAGCGAGCCGCGTTGAGCACACGTGCCTTCTACCGCCATTTCGGTTCCAAAGACGAACTGGTGTCTGCGGTCTTCCTGCAATTGGCGCGCACCGAGATGCGCAGGCTGACGCGGAACATGGCCGCGGCGGCCGACCCGGTTGAAGCGGTAGCGGCATGGATCGACGGGCGCCTGGATCTGGCGTTCAATCAGGAGATCCGAACAGACTTGCGGCGAATGTCGCTCGAGGCGCAGACGCAGATGTCCTCGGCGCCCGAGTTGGTCGGCGATGCCTACCGTGAGATCCTCAAGCCCCTCGTCGAGCAGCTCGAGAAGGGAAGGGCCGCCAGGCTTTTCCCGGGTATCGATCCGGTGGCCGACGCGTTGTCGATCCACGGCGCGATCTGGGCGAGCGTCGAACGCCAATGGACGACCGGCGATGGCGATCAGCGCGCGGTGCGCGAACACATCATCCGCTTCTGCATGCGCGGACTCGGCGTAGCAGAACCCACGCGAAGGTGAATCGATGGACTTGGGTCTAGCAGGATCGGCTGCCGTCGTGACGGGCGGCAGCAAGGGTATGGGCCTGGCGATAGCGACGACGCTAGCGCAGGAGGGGGCCCGGGTCGCGGTGATGGCCCGGGGCGTCGAAGCCCTCGACGCGGCCACGGCGACGCTTCGCGAGGCGGGTGCGCCCGACGCCGTCGGAATCAGCGTCGACATGGCCGACCCTGAGTCCATTACCGCCGGCTTCGACACCGTCGCCCAGCGATGGGGGGAGATCAACAGCCTGATTCACACGGTCGGGCCGGGAGACGGATACTTCGAAGATCTCGACGATGCACAGTGGGAGCAGGCTTTCACCCTGGGCACGATGGCGGGTGTCCGGGCGATCCGGGCCGCGTTGCCGATGCTGCGGGCCGCGGAGTGGGGCAGGATCGTGACGCTCTCTGCGCACTCGATACAGCGCCAGAACCCGCGGATCGTCGCGTACACCGCGTCGAAGGCGGCGCTCAGCAGCGTCACCAAGAATCTGTCGAAAAGCCTTGCCAAGGACGGAATTCTGGTCAACTGCATCTGCCCCGGCACGATCGTGACGGCAAGCTTCACCGAGGCACTCAAGGATATTCTGGCCGCCGACGGGCTCGACGCCACCGACCCGACCGATGTGATGACCTGGATCGACAACAATTTCCATCAACCGTGCGATCTCGGCCGGGCCGGCCTGCCCGAGGAGATCGCGTCGATCACCGTCTATCTGGCGTCGAGGCGCAACGGCTACGTCACCGGAGCCACCGTCAATGTGGACGGCGGCTCCGATTTCGTCTGAGCCTCGCCGCCACTAGAGACCTGCGGAGCGGCGCACCTTGTTGACTGCGCCCCGCACCACCTGCTCCGTCGCGGCGAGCGGCGAGATCACCGACTCACCGAGGCCGACGATGCGTTCCACCCGCCCGACGATGCCCTCCATGCGGTCCACGACGGCGTTCAGACGCGGCGCGAGCTGATTGATCTGGTTGATCGTCTCGTTGAACCGCTCCAAGGTGGCGTCGAGGTTGGCGGTGGAGCTGTTGAGGTCCTCGAGCGTCTCGCTCAGCCCCTCCAGGATGGTGTCGACCTGCTCGACGGTGACGTCGGCGTTCAGCGCCGCCTGGGCGAGCTTCCTGATGCGTTCGGGTCCGGTGCGCACCGGCTTACCGCCCTTGTCTGCCATGACCGTCATTATGACGGCAGTAGGGGAACCGCTGGGCGTAACCCGTCGTCTGAACAGATGTGAACCAAGACGAAACCGCGTCCCGGCAGTGCCCCGTGGATCCGCGAATGGTCATGGCCGGATCGGATACCAGGACCGCAAGGGCCGACTACGACGCAGGCTTTCGCGACGGTCACGACGATGATCTCTCGGTCCTCTCGGGCTGAACGCTGGTCAGAACGGCGGTGGTTCGTCGTCCCTGGCGAGCCGTTCGGCTAGCAAGAACTGAATGCGGCGGTTGCGCGCGGCGTTGTGCTGACGTTCCAGCGCAATCCGATACGCCTTGTCCTCTGCGCGGGTCCGCCTGCGGGTTGGCATCTTCGCGCCGCGATGAAGGTCGTCTGGTCCGCTCGGGTGCGATGCCACCGTGATGTCGCCCGTGGGCCGACCCAGCTGTTCGAAGAACTCGGCACCGCCGGGGGTGGTGGTGTACGTCTGCCCGTTGGGCGCCGTCCATATGACAGTGCCGTCCGCGAATTGTCGGTCTGACCACCCGTCGGAGCCGCACCAGAAAGTCTTCAGCAGATGGTGAAAGCCGCAGAGCAGCTTCAAGTTCGACGGATGAGTGGGCCCCATTGGGTACGGGACCGTATGGTCGATCTGGCACGCGGATGCGGGCACATCGCAGCCGGGAAAGCGGCAGGTCAGGTCGCGCCATCGGATGAAACGAGCCAACGCCGCAGACGGCCGGTAGCCCTCCTCGGCGCAGGGTTCGGGTAGCGGAACCGGGCGCACCTGCGCGGTCGCGATCATCTCGCGCAACATCGAGGCGGGCACCGCGCCGAAGCCTGGCAGGTACCCCGGATTGTCCGACCGGCCCTCGATCGTGGCCTGCTCGGCGATGACATTGATGACGACCTGACTCGTAGGCCCGCCGGGGGACCTGTTCTGGCAATCCTCGGCCCCGCAGCCGCACTCGAGCCGCATCTGCCCCGCGCTCATCGCCGTCATCGCGTCCGCACGGCGCTGCGAAACGGTGCGCGGATCGTCGCGGCATACGGTTGCAGCGATCTCATCGAGTCGCGTGTCGAAAGCCACGCCGTCGGCGAAGGCGAGTTTGGCCCAGACCCCGACCATGCCAGGACCGATCGGACCGACCTCGACGTAGCGGTCGTCGTTGGGCGGCTTCGGTTCCCGAACCCCGTCCGGGTCGAACTTCTCCACCCACATATCGATGCGTTCGTGCAGTTTCGGCCCGGACAGCTTCATCCATTTCGGCGACCATTTCGCGAAGGCCGCATCGAGCCGGGCGAGGCGATCGTCGTCCTTGACGTTGGAGCTGCGGTTGACCAGCGCGGTCATCATCCGAAAGTCGATCTGCCCACGCGCGAAGACCTCGGCGACCTTGGGCAAGCGCTCGTGCAGGTCGATGGCGTAGTGCAGGCGACTGGCGGCTCGCCCGCGGCTGATGTTGAGCGCCGCCGCGACCTCGGCGACCACATTGGCGTGGCCGTCGATCGCCCAATTCGCTCGTTCGTCGTCGTCCTCGGGGGCGCGGCGGGCGTAGAGCTCACCGATCGCCATGAGTTCACGGCCGCTGGCCGCGCTCTGCTCGCGCGAAGACGCGGTGATGGACTCAACCACCGCCGCGTCGTCGAGTGCTTCGAACATGTGTGCGATACTACTCGCGACCACCGACAGGTCGCGCGTCCGCTCCTTCGATGACGCACGTCCGTTCCATCGGGGGGAATGCACCTCGTTACCGGAACGAAGGCGGGCCGTGAGAACTTTCGTCCGACGGCACACCGCCTCGATCAGTTGGTCAACAGGATCAGCGGAGGTAGATACAGCTCCATCGCCTCAATCAGCCAAGCTTGCTCGCCGCGGCCTCGTCGAGCAGCCACACGGTCGCCTCACGGCCCACCGCGCCCGCCGCGGGCACGTCGTCGGCGTCAGCGCCGCCGATCGCCGCCGCGACCGCGTCGGCCTTCCCCTCGCCGGAGACCACCAGCCACACCTCCCGCGACCGGCGAACCGCGGGCAGCGTCAACGTGATTCGCCGCGGCGGCGGCTTGGGGGAGTCCTCGACACCGACCACCAGGCGCTCGGTCTCACGCACCGCGAGGGTACGGGGGAACAGCGAGTTGATATGGCCCTCGCCGCCCATTCCGAGAAGATGTACGTCGAAGTCCGGGGCGGGCTCGCCGCTCTGGGCGTTGGCGGCCAGCACCTGCTCGTATGCGGCCGCGGCAGCGTCGAGGTCGTCGCCGAACTCCGCACCGCTGGCGGCCATCGGGTGCACGTTGCCGGCCGGGATGCTCACACGATCCAACAGCGCCTCACGGGCCTGCTTGTAGTTGCGCTCGTCATCGTCTGCCGGCACGAAGCGATCGTCACCCCAGTAGAGATGCACCTTCGCCCAGTCGATCTCGGTGCCCTTCTCCGCCACGCGCTTGAGCAGCTTGGTACCGGTGCCCCCGCCCGTCAGCACAATGTGCGCTGAGCCCCGCTTGTCGAGGGCCGCGATGATGGCTGCGACAAGCCGATCACCTGCGGCCGCCACCAGTGTCGCGGTGTCGGGATGACGCTCGATGGTCGCGGTCATGCGTATTGCACCTTATCGATTCCCTGCAGGGCTTCGTGGTAGATCTCATCGGGGTCGAGCCTGCGCAAATCCTCGGCCAGGCACTCTCTGGTTTCCCTGCGCGCTAACGGGATTCGCGCCTCGGGCCGGTTGGTTCGGCTCAGTGTCGCGGTGACGCCGGTCTGCGGCCGACGCAGAGTGATCGTCTCACCGTCGCGCAGCAGCTCTACTTTCAGCTCGCCCACCTCGCGATGCACCGGACCGTCGATTCGAGCGGCGAGCCAACCCGCGAGCACATCGAGCGACGGCTCGTCCCGTAGACCCGACACCACCGCAGAAGCGATCGGCGCGTGCGGTTCCTGGTCGACGGCCGCGGCCAGCAGGGCCCGCCAGTACGTGATCCGCGCCCAGCAGAGGTCGGTATCCCCGGCGGTATAGCCGGCCAGTCGGCCTTTGATCGCGGACAACGGATCGGAGCACTGCGTCGCGTTGGTGATCCGCCGAATCGCCAATCGCCCCAACGGATCCTTGGCGGGTACCGCAGGCCCGCCAGCCGGCCACCACGCCACCACCGGCGTATCCGGCAACAGGAAGGGCAGCACCACGGCGCTCGCGTGGTCGGCGAGTTCGCCGTGCAGGCGCAACCCGACGATCTCCCCGGCGCCGGCGTCCCCGCCGACGCGTAGTTGCGCGTCCAACCGCGCGTCGCCGGCGTTGCGGTCCCCGGGCACCACGATGATCACCCGGCAGGGGTGCTCGCGGCTGGCGAAGTTGGCGGCTTCGATGGATTCTTCGAGCAGCTCGTCGGAGTCGAGCGAGACCACAAGGGTGAGCACTCGGCTCAACGTGATCGCGCCGCCCTCCTCGCGCAGATCGGTGATCTTCTTGTTGATGTCGTTGGTGTTCGTGTCCGGCAGGTCGACAATCATTGCTGTCGGCTCCTCGCGCTAGAGCTCGTCACGGCCGCCTCCATTCCCGGCCCATGCGATGCAACATCTCGTCGGCGGAGGCTGGGCCCCAGGTTCCCGATTCGTAGGCCTCGGGCTTACCGTGCGCGGCCCAGTAGTCCAGCACCGGATCGAGGATCTCCCAGGACAATTCGACCTCCCGGTTCACCGGGAACAGCGACGGTTCACCGAGCAGCACGTCGAGGATCAGCCGCTCATAGGCTTCGGGGGAGTCCTCGGCGAACGCCGACCCGTAGGAGAAGTCCATATTGACGTCGCGGACCTCCATGGCGCTGCCGGGCACCTTGGAGCCGAAGCGGGTCGTGATGCCCTCGTCGGGCTGCACCCTGATCACCAAGGCGTTCTGGCCGAGTTCCTCGGTCATGGTCTTGTCGAAGGGCAGGTGCGGCGCCCGCTTGAAGATCAGCGCGATCTCGGTGACCCTGCGCCCCAATCGTTTTCCGGTGCGCAGGAAGAACGGCACACCGGCCCACCGCCGGGTGTCGACCTCGAGCGCGATGGCCGCGTAGGTCTCGGTTTTCGAATCCTTCGAGAAGCCTTCCTCTTCGAGCAGGCCCACCACTTTCTCGCTACCCTGCCAACCCGACGCGTACTGCCCGCGCGCGGTGGTCTCGTTCAGCGGCTGCATCGGCCGCGTGGCCGAGAACACCTTGATCTTCTCGATCTGCAGTTCCTTCGGACCGAAGCTGACCGGCTCCTCCATCGCGGTCAGGGCCAGCAGTTGCAGAAGGTGGTTCTGGATGACGTCGCGCGCGGCGCCGACCCCGTCGTAGTACCCTCCGCGTCC
The DNA here is from genome assembly GCF_002245535.1 of Mycobacterium lehmannii. GTDB lineage: Bacteria > Actinomycetota > Actinomycetes > Mycobacteriales > Mycobacteriaceae > Mycobacterium > Mycobacterium lehmannii. Next base: position 41,897 of record NZ_NKCN01000005.1, read on the forward strand.
GCCCAGCCCGATGTCTTCGGCCATCGTGATCTGCACGCTGTCGACGTAGTTGTTGTTCCAGATCGGCTCGTACAGTTCGTTGGCGAACCGCAGCGCGAGGATGTTCTGCACCGTCTCCTTTCCGAGGTAGTGGTCGATGCGGAACACCGACTCCTCGGGGAACACGCTGTTGACGACCTCGTTGAGTTCCTGCGCACTCTGCAGGTCGTGACCGAACGGCTTCTCGATCACCACCCGGCTCCAGCGACCCTCCTGCGGATTGGCCAGCCCGGACTTCTGCAGCTGCTCACACACCTGCTGGAACGCATTCGGCGGAATGGACAGGTAGAAAACGTGATTGCCACCCGTTCCCCGTTCCGCATCGAGTTTTTCGAGCGTCTCGGCAAGCCGGCCGAATGCCGCATCGTCGTCAAAGGTGCCCTGGACGAACCGGAATCCTTCGGACAGGCGGTCCCACACCTCCTGACGGAACGGCGTGCGGGCGTGCTTTTTGACCGCCTCGTAGACCACTTGACCGAAATCCTCGTCGGCCCAGTCTCTTCGGGCGAATCCGATCAGCGAAAAGGACGGGGGCAGCAGGCCGCGGTTGGCCAAGTCGTAGATCGCAGGCATCAACTTCTTGCGCGACAGGTCACCGGTGACGCCGAAGATGACGATCCCGCAGGGCCCCGCGATCCGGGGCATCCGCTTGTCGCGCTTGTCGCGAAGCGGATTCACCCAGTCCGTCATTTTTTGGCTGGGGGCTTGCTCATGTTGAGCTGTTCCTGCGTCGCCTCGAGCAATTCGAGCCACGACTTCTCGAATTTCTCCACACCCTCGTCCTCGAGGAGTCGGAAGACGTCGGGCAGGTCGATACCGACGGCGGCCAGCTTGTCGAACAGCGCCTGTGATTCGTCGGCCGTGCCAGTCACGGTGTCGCCGGTGATCACGCCGTGCTCGGCGACCGCGTCGATCGTCTTCTCCGGCATCGTGTTGACCGTGTTCGGGGCGACCAACTCCGTGACGTACAAGGTGTCCGAGTACTCGGGGTTCTTCACGCCCGTGGAGGCCCACAGCGGACGCTGCACACGGGCACCATCACCCTTGAGCGCTTCGTATCGTTTGCCGCCGACGAACACTTCTTCGTATGCGGCGTAGGCGAGGCGCGCGTTGGCGACGCCGGCCTTACCCCGCAGATCCAGCGCCTCCTGCGATCCGATCTTCTCAAGGCGCTTGTCGATTTCGGTGTCGACCCGCGACACGAAGAACGAAGCGACCGAATGGATCTTGGACAGGTCGTGGCCGGCCTCCTTGGCCTTCTCCAGGCCTTCGAGGTAGGCGTCCATCACGAGCCGGTGGCGTTCCACGGAGAAGATCAGCGTGACGTTGACCGAGATGCCTTCGGCGATCACGGCGGTGATCGCGGGAAGGCCCGCCATGGTGGCGGGGATCTTGATCAGCAGATTCGGCCGGTCGACGGTCTTCCACAGATCGATCGCCTGCAGGATGGTCTTGTCGGTGTCGTGCGCGACCCGCGGGTCCACCTCGATCGACACCCGGCCGTCGACGCCGTCGGAAAGCTCGTACTGCTTGGCCAATACATCACAGGCGTTGCGGACATCGTCGGTGGTGACGGTGCGAATCGTGGCGTCCACGTCCGCGCCCCGCTCGGCCAGTTCGTTGACCTGATCGTCGTAGGCGTGTCCTTTGGACAGCGCAGCCTGGAAGATCGACGGGTTGGTGGTCACTCCGACAACGCTCTTGGTGTCGATGAGTTCCTGCAGGTTTCCCGTCTGCAGTCGGTCGCGCGACAGATCGTCGAGCCACACCGACACGCCTGCCTCGGATAATGCCGCAAGATTCGGATTCTGAGCCATAGCTGTGCCTTTCCTAGACCTCAGTTGTCTATCGATCGCTCCGCGGCGGCCACCACAGCCTCGGGAGTGAACCCGAACTCGCGGAACAACGTCTTGTAGTCGGCGGACTCGCCGTAGTGCTCGATCGAGATGATCTCCCCGGTGTCGCCGACGAGCTTGTACCAGCTCTGCGCGACGGCCGCCTCGACCGCCACGCGCGCCGAAACACTGGGCGGCAGAACCGAATCGCGGTATTCCCGCGGTTGCGACTCGAACCATTCCACACATGGCATCGACACCACGTAGGCCGTGATGTCCTTTTCCGCCAACTGCTTTTGCGCCTCCACCGCCAGCTGCAATTCCGAGCCCGTCGCGATGATGATCACGTCCGCGTCGTCGGCGGGATTTCCGCCGCCGAGGACGTAGCCGCCGCGGGCCACCCCGTCGGCGTCGGTGCCCTCCAGCACTGGGATGCCCTGACGGGTCAGGATGAAACCGACCGGACCGCTGCCGTTGCCGCGGGCGATGATGCTGCGCCAGGCGTATGCCGTTTCGTTGGGGTCACCCGGTCGGACTACGGACAGGTTCGGGATCGCGCGCAGCGCCGCCAGGTGTTCGATCGGCTGGTGCGTCGGGCCGTCCTCGCCTAGACCGATCGAGTCGTGGGTCCAGATGTAGATGGTATCGATGTCCATCAGCGATGCGAGTCGCACGGCGGGCCGCATGTAGTCGGAGAACTGCAGGAACGTGCCACCGAACGCGCGAGTGGGGCCGTGCAGCACGATGCCGGACAGGATCGCGCCCATAGCGTGTTCGCGGACGCCGAAGTGCAGCACGCGGCCGTACCAGTCCGCCGTGAAGTCGTCGGTCGAGATGGACGGCGGGCCAAACGAGTTCACGCCCTTGATCGTGGTGTTGTTGCTGCCCGCGAGGTCCGCCGAACCGCCCCACAACTCGGGCAGCTTCGGCGCGACGTCGTTGAGCACCTGGCCGAACGCGGCGCGGGTGGCCAACGGCTTGGAGCCCGGCTCCCAGTAGGTCAGGTCCGAATCCCAGCCGTCGGGCAGTTTCTGAGCCAGCAGCCGGTCCAGGAGGTCCTTGCGCTCGGGCTCACGCTCGGCCCATGCGTCGAAGTCGGTCTCCCACTTGGCGTGTGCCTCTTTGCCGCGATTCACGAGCTTGCGGGTGTGCTCGATGACCTCGGGCCGCACCTCGAAGGTCTTGTCGGGGTCGAAGCCGAGAATCTTCTTGGTGGCCGCGACCTCGTCCTCGCCGAGCGCCGAACCGTGCGCGTCGCCGGTGTTCATCTTGTTGGGCGCCGGGTAGCCGATGATCGTGCGCAGCGCGATGAACGACGGTTTGTCGGTGACCTTCTTGGCCTCGGCGATGGCCTGTTCGATGCCGACGACGTTCTCGCCGCCCTCCACCTCCTGGACGTGCCAGCCGTAGGCGCGGTAGCGGGCCGCGACGTCTTCGGACAGCGCGATGTTGGTGTCGTGTTCGATCGAGATCTGGTTCTTGTCGTAGAACACGATCAGGTTGCCGAGCTGCTGGGTGCCCGCCAGCGACGACGCCTCGCTGGTGATGCCCTCTTCGATGTCGCCGTCGGAGGCGATCACATAGATGTAGTGGTCGAACGGGCTCTCACCCCACGGCACGTCGGGATCGAACAGCCCGCGCTCGTAGCGCGAAGCCATCGCCATGCCGACCGCTGATGCCAGACCCTGCCCGAGCGGGCCGGTGGTGATCTCCACGCCGTCGGTGTGGCGGAACTCCGGATGGCCGGGGGTCTTGGACTTGAACGTCCGCAAGGCTTCGATGTCGTCCAGCTCGAGCCCGAATCCGCCGAGATAAAGCTGGATGTAGAGGGTCAGGCTGGAATGGCCTGCCGACAGCACGAACCGGTCGCGGCCGAGCCAGTGCACGTCGCTGGGGTCGTGGCGCATCTGGCGCTGGAAGAGCGTGTAGGCCAGCGGCGCCAGGCTCATCGCGGTTCCGGGGTGGCCGTTGCCGACCTTCTGCACCGCGTCGGCCGCCAGCACCCGGACGGCGTCAACCGCCGCCGAGTCCACCTCGCTCCAGTCCTCGGGGTGATTCGGGCGGGTCAGCGCGGAGATTTCTTCGAGTGTGGTCACAGGCGCACTCCTGGTCGGCATAGAGCATTTCTCAGCTGCACGTCCAACCACCCTAGTGCGGGATGGTCGTCCAATGCAGGCTGCTGGGGCGAGACGCCGGGCAGGATTAGGACGGTGTTGTCGTGCGGTCTACCATCGTCTGTAGTAGATGCCCGCGCGCTGGGACCATTTCGACAGGAGTAACTGCGTGAGAGTTCGCGACGTTCACCTCGTCGACGGGGCGCAGATTCGGATTCGCGACAAATTCCTCGGCTACGTCTCGCTGACCAAGCCGCGGGTCATCGAACTGCTTCTGGTCACCACGATCCCGGCCATGCTGCTGGCGAGCCGGGGCACGGTCGATCCGCTGCTGATCCTGAACACCCTGTTCGGCGGGCTGCTGGCCGCGGCGGGCGCCAACGCATTGAACTGCGTTGCCGACGCCGACATCGACAAGGTCATGAAGCGCACCGAGCGCAGGCCGCTGGCGCGTGCCACGGTTCCGCGCAGTCACGCGCTGATCTTCGGGCTGGCCCTGTCCGTCGCGTCCTTCTTCTGGCTGTGGTGGACGACGAACATGCTGTCGGCCCATCTCGCCGGCGCGACGATCGCGTTCTACGTGCTCGTCTACACGCTGTTGCTCAAGCGCCGCACCTCGCAGAACGTGGTGTGGGGCGGCGCGGCCGGCTGCATGCCGGTGATGATCGGCTGGTCTGCGGTCACCGGGACGATCGCCTGGCCCGCGCTGGTCATGTTCGCGATCATCTTCTTCTGGACTCCGCCGCACACCTGGGCGCTGGCGATGCGCTATAAGGAGGACTACCGCGCCGCGGGCGTCCCGATGCTTCCCGCGGTCGCCACCGAACGTCAGGTCACCAAGCAGATCCTGATCTACACGTATTTGACGGTGGCCGCGACGCTCGCGCTGACGCCCGTCACCGGCTGGCTGTACGGGGCGGTGGCGCTGCTGGCGGGCGGGTGGTTCCTGGTGATGGCGCACCAGCTCTACAACGGCGTGCGTCGCGGCGAGGCGGTCAAGCCGCTGCGGCTGTTCCTGCAGTCGAACAACTACCTCGCCGTGGTGTTCCTGGCGCTCGCTGTCGACTCCGTCCTGGCGCTGCCCACCGTGTTCTAGCCCCTACGGCACCAGCACCACCGAACCGACCGTCTTGCGACCCTGCAGGTCGCGGTGCGCTTGCTCGGCATCGGCTAGCCGGTAGCGCTCGCTGACCGTGATCGTCAGCGTGCCCGAGGCGATCGCATCGAGAAGTTCGCCCGCACGCCAGGCGAATTCGTCGGCCGTGCGGGTGTAGTGCACGAGTGTCGGACGGGTCAGGAACAGCGAGCCCGCGGCGTTGAGCAGCTGCGGGTCGAACGGCGGCACCGGCCCGCTCGAAGCGCCGAACAACGCCAACGTGCCCCGCACCCTGAGACTGGCCAGGCTGGCTTCGAACGTGGCCGCCCCCACCCCGTCGTACACGGCCGCGACGCCACCGTCGGTCATGTCCTTGATCTCGGCGCCGAACGCGGCCGGATCGTCGGGATAGTCGAGCACTTGCACCGCACCCGCCTGACGCGACAGCTCCGCCTTCTCCGACGTCGAGACGGTGGTGATCACGCGTACCGCCATGCTGGTCGCCCACTGGGTGAGGATGAGCCCGACGCCGCCGGCGCCCGCGTGCACCAGAACCGAGTCGCCCTGCTGTACCGGATACAGCGACTTGATCAAGTAGTGCGCCGTCATACCCTTGAGCAGGGATGCGGAGGCCGCGTCGGGAGCCACGCCTTCGGGCACATAGGCCACGAAATCGGCTGGGGCGACACTGTATTCGGCATAGGCCCCGTTGGCTTGAGCGGTGACGACGCGATCGCCGACCTTCAGCGCGGCGACGTCTTCGCCGATCGCCGCCACGGTGCCGCACACCTCGTTGCCGACGATGAACGGCGTCTCCCGCGGGTACTGGCCGGACCGGAAGTAGGTGTCGAGGAAGTTCACGCCGATGGACTCGGCCTTGATGAGCACCTCCCCGGGGCCCGGCGTGGGCTGTGGCTTCTCGACGTAGGTGAGGACTTCGGGTCCGCCGGTCTGGGCGACTTCGATGGCATGCATGGTTCTATCGTGCCAACTATGAAGCTCGCGCGGCCTGACGTGTTCCATCCGCGGATCGTGTTGGCCGGATGCCCCGCCCTGCCGGAGGGGGACGGCGACGACGCCGGCCTGGTCGCGGCCCTGGGAAAGCACGGACTCCACGCGCGCTGGATGTCCTGGGATGACCCGGCGACCTTGGAGGCGGATCTGGTGATCCTGCGGGCGACGTGGGACTACATCGACCGGCTCGACGAGTTCCTGTCCTGGACGCGACGGGTTCGCCATCTGCTCAACCCCGCCAGGGTGGTGCCCTGGAACACCGACAAGCGCTACCTGGCCGACCTGGCGGCAGCAGGTGTGCCGACGGTCCCCACCCGATTCGTCGCCCCCGGCGACGCAGTACGGCTGCCGAACAGCGACGAAGTCGTGGTCAAGCCTGCGGTCGGCGTGGGATCGGTTGAGGGCCTTCGCTTTTCGGATCGCGACGAGGCGCGACGACACGCCGATCGGCTGCTGGCCGCCGGCCGGACCGTATTGATCCAGCCCTACGATGAGCGCATCGAAGACGGCGAGACCGCTCTGGTGTTCATCGGCGGTGCGCAGTCGCATGCCTTCGCGAAGGGCCCCACCGATCCCGATTTCGAGGTCTGGGACGTCGGGCACCAGGCACTTGCGGCGGCGGCCGCACACCTGGACCTGTCCCCGGAGGAGTTGCTCTACGCGCGCGTCGACGTCATCGGCGGGCACGCGGACCCGCGCGTGCTGGAAGTCGAACTCATCGAACCGTCGCTGGGCTGGATGCAGCTGGACGAAACGACAAGGGGCCGGCAGCACCGCGAGTTCGTCGTCGCCGTCGAATCAGCGCTCGACCGGTTCGGGCTTGGCCCGCTCTCGCATCGACGCCCATAGCGCGGCGGTCGCCGCGGTGCAGAGCGCGGCACCCGCGACGTGCACCGCCACCAACGCGGCGGGTACGCCGGTGAAGAACTGCACCGTGCCGACCAGACCCTGACACACCACCAGCACGAGAAGGACAACCAGCCGCAGCAGGACCGGACGGGGTGCGCGCACCGCCAACAGGCCGAAGCCGAGGCCGATCAGCAGCGACAGGTAGGCCACCATCAGCGCTGAGTGCGCGTGCACCAGCGTGGTGATCTCGACCTCCAGCCGGGGAATCGTGCGGTCAACACTCTTGTCTCCGGCGTGGGGCCCCGCGCCGGTCACCAGGGTGCCCGTCACCAGCACGGCGGCCAGGGCCGCGGCGCTGAGCAGAGCCAGCTGTCGCAACGCCTTGGGCGCCCGCCGGACGAGGACACCGTCGTCGGGCTCGCCGATCTTGACGAACAGCAGCACCGACAACCAGACCATGGTCATCGACGCCAGCAGGTGAATCGCGACCGTCCACCACAGCAGTCCGGTCAACACCGTGATGCCGCCGATCACCGCCTGGACCACGGTCGACACCGGCATCAGCCACGCGTAGACGAGCACCTCGCGGCGGCGACGGGCCCGCGTCACGGCCAGCACGGCCGCCGCCGCGGTGAGCACGACGAGGAAGGTGACCATCCGATTGCCGAACTCGACCGCCTGATGCACCACCGGCACCTCGGCGACCGGCACCGGTGTGAAACTGCCCGGGAAGCACTGCGGCCAGGTAGGGCAGCCCAGCCCCGACGCGGTGACGCGGACGATGGCACCCGTCACCGAGATCCCACCCTGGGTCAGGATGACGAGGAAGGCGATGACGCGCTGGGCCCGCAGGCTGGGCAGCGGCAGCAGATCGACCAGCCGCAAAAAGGCGCGTCGCACGATTCGATGGTAGAGCAGCGCAACTACAAGCCGTAGTAGCGGGTGAGCGGCTACCGCGGCGCCACGAACGGCACCAGCACCTCATCGACCAGTTGCACGACCAGATCGTCGTCGATGCGGTCGCCGGTGATCAGCAGCCGATGCCACAGCACGCTTTGCCCCAATTCGCGGGCGAGCTCGACGGGAACATCGGCGCGAACGTCGCCGCGGGTGATACCGCGCGCCAGCAGTGCGGCCATTTCTTGCTTTCGCCAGCCGATAACGCCGTTGCGGAAGGCCTCGGTGAGGTCCGGGTCGCGGGCGCCGGCCGCAATCGCGGCCCGAATCACCGGTGCCCGAGGACCGGTGAACAACGCGGCCCACCCACGCAACACGGCGAGCATGTCGCCGCGGTAACTGCCCGTGTCCTCGTGCGGAATCGCGTCGGTGGCGATGCCGAGCAGGGTGTCGCGGAGCAGTACGGTGGCGTCCGGCCAGCGCCGGTACAGCACGGGTTTGCTCGTCGCGGCTGCCGCGGCGACGGCCTCCATCGTGACGCCGACCGGACCGTGCCGGGCGATCAGATCGAGCACGGCGTCACGGATCGCGGCGTCGAGTTCTTGTCCGCGGCGACGCGGCATCCGACACTCCTTAGAAGAAACGCTTGCGTATCTTATCGCGAGAGCTTAGCGTCATGTCTTAAGAAACGCTTCCGTATCTTAGGAGGATCGCATGGCGCGTCCCCTGCTCTATCCATTGCGCTCCGTCGACACCGCGACGGTGCAGTATCTCGACCATCGCCACGGCAGGCGCCGTATCACGATCGACCACCGGCCGCTGGCGGGCGTGACCCCGGCGATGCTGCTGGACTGGTTCACGCAACTGGGCGAAACGATGGTGTACGGGGGACAGGTCATCGACCGCTATCTCGCCTGGCATCCGATCGATCACATCCACTGGGCGCTGGCGCGTCCGGCGCCGGGAGGGGGAGCGGCCGACGGTGCGCGTTTCCGCATGGTCGAGGCGTTCGGCGGACGGCCCGAGTACAGGATCGACGAAATCGCGCGGGTCGAGAAGCTCGACGAGACCGGTATCCGACTGGTCAAACGCCTCGCGGGGATTGCGATCTTCCAGCTCGAGCACACCTGGTCCGCGGGCGCCGACGGTGCCCATTACGTGACGGTGATGGATCTCGGCGCGCGCTCGCCGCTGCTCTCTGTCGTCAACAGGGTCGTACGCCGACGGTTCCCGGCGGACAAGATGCACGCGTGGGTGAAGCACAACATCGAAGAGGTCGGACAGCTCGAATACCTGCTGCCGCTGTTGGCTTCAGGTGAAGCGGAACCAGCGCAGCGCGCACAGCGCGGCGACGGCGCCCCAGACCGCGAGCACCAGAAGGCCGAACCAGTCCACTGACAACGTCATCGCCTGGGTCAGCGCTTCGGTGAGGGCGCCGGACGGCGTCAACCGGGCCACCCACTGCGCGGCGGACGGCACCATGCCGCCCTCGAGCGTCAGCGCGCCGAGCCCAGCGAAGACGAACCACAGCAGGTTCGCCAAGGCCAGCACGATCTCGGCGCGCAGAGTGCCGCCGAGCAACAGGCCCAGCGCTGCGAAAACCGCTGTGCCCAAAGCGATCACCGCTGCGCCGAGCGCAAGCCCCGCCAGGTGCGGTCGCCAGCCGAGCGCCACCCCGATGGTGCCCAACACGATCGCCTGCAGGAACACGACCGCCACCACCGCCAGCGACTTGCCCGCGATGATGCCCCACACCGGAAGCGCCGTGGCGCCAAGGCGTTTGAGGGCCCCGTAGCGGCGATCGAATGCCACGGCGATCGCCTGCCCGGTGAACGCGGTGGAGATCACGGCCAGCGCCATGATCGCGGGCACGAACGTCGCCGCCCGGTTCGGCCCGAACGACCCCAGCGGCAGCAGCGTCAAGCCCACCAACAAGGTGATGGGGATGAACATCGTCAACAGCAGCTGTTCGCCGTTGCGCAGCAGCAGCCGCAGCTCCAGGCCGAACTGCGCGGCGAGCATCTTCTGCACGGTCGCCGGTCCCGGATCGGGTGTGAAGGTGCCCGGCGCAAAGCGATTCGTCATCACGGCCGCAACTCCCGGCCGGTCAGGTCGAGGAACACATCCTCGAGGCTTCGCTGTTCGACGCGCATATCGGTGGCCAGTACGTCAAGACGTGCGCACCACGCCGTCACCGTCGCCAGCACCTGCGGGTTGATCGCGCCCTCCACCAGGTATTCGCCAGGGGCGGTCTCGGTTGCCTTGTAAGTCTCGGGCAGTGCGGAAACCAGCAGGGACAGGTCGAGCATCCGCGGCGCGCGGAATCGCAACTGGTTCTCGGCGCCGCTGCGCATCAGCTCCTCGGGCGAACCGGTGGCCACCGGAACGCCGTGGTCGATGATCATGATGCGATCGGCCAGCTCCTCGGCCTCGGTGAGCTGATGGGTCGTCAGCACCACGGTCACGCCGTCGCGACGCAGCGCATCGATCAAGTCCCACACCACGATTCGGGCATGCGCGTCCATACCTGCGGTCGGCTCGTCGAGGAACACCAGCTCCGGGCGGCCGACCACCGCACAGGCGAGCGCCAACCGCTGCTGCTGACCACCGGACAGCCGCCGGTAGGTCGTGCGTGCCGCCTCGGTCAGACCGAGGGTATTCATCAGCCATGCCGGATCGAGCGGGTTGGCCGCGTAGGACGCCACCAGGTTGAGCATCTCGCCTGCGCGGGCCGCCGGGTATCCGCCGCCGCCCTGCAGCATCACGCCGATGCGCTCGCGCAACCGGGCGTTGTCGCCGAACGGATCCAGGCCGAGGATCTCGATCGTGCCGGAGTCGGGCCTGATGAAGCCCTCGCACATCTCCACGGTCGTGGTCTTCCCTGCGCCGTTCGGCCCGAGCAGCGCGAACACCTCGGCGGCCCCCACCTCCAGGTCGAGTTCGGACACCGCGACCGTCGACCCGTAGCGCTTGGTGACCCCGCGCAGGCGTACGGGGGCGGGGGACGACGCCCCGGATCCAGAGTGGGTCACGGGGACTCAGCGTATGCGTCGGGCCGCGCGGGCTGTGGCTGCGGTGGCGGCGGTCGTTCATGCGGCGGGCTCGCCACGCTGCGCCAGGGCAACCGATTGTAGGTGAGCAGAAACAGCGCGACGACGATCACCGTGCTCGCCGCGGTCGCGAGCAGGATCTGGAACACCGTGAAGCGGTCGCCGTTGGCGGTCGGGCCGAAGATGCCTACGGCCAGCGTCACCACGATCGTCGTGCTGCGGAACGCCGGCCGGGTCGCCCAGGCCGCGAGGGGCAGGACCGCCCACAGCACGTACCAGGGCTGGACGACCGGGAACAGCAGCACCGTCACACCCAACGCGACGCCGAGCCCGCCCACCGGATGCAGGCGTCCCCGCAGCACCAGCAGCAACAGCCAGGTCACCAGGATCGCGATGATGAACACGCCGATCGCACGGGTGAGGCCCAGCACCGCCGTGGTGTGATCGCCGAGGCCCAGCAGGATGCCGACCTGACCGGTGCCCAGGGCCAACAGGGTGGGCAGCGACATCCAACTACGCACGACGTTCGCCGTGCCCAGCGTGTTGAGCCAGCCGAACCCGAGGCCACTCGCCCACCCGATCAGCGCCATCACCACCACCGACACCGCCGTCAACGACCCGCCGGCCAGGAAGAACGCCTTGACCGTCCCGCCCCAGCGGCAGGCCAGCGCCATCGCCACGAAGCCGAGCGCCAGCAGCGACGGCAGTTTGACCTGTGACGACAGCGTGATCAGCACCACGCCGACCAACAGCATCGTCAGCGGCCACCATCGTGCCCACTGCTCGCGGCGGTCCGGCCAGGACCACGGCCTGGGAAGCAGCGGCGCGGCGGCGTCGACCCCGCGCAGCGCGAACTCGGTACCTGCGAGCATCAGGCCGAGCATCAGCGCTTCGTTGTGGATGCCCCCGACCAGATGCATGATCAGCAGCGGATTGGCGGCGCCGAGCCACAGCGCGCTCACCTCGGCGACGCCGCAGCGCCGCGCGAGGCGCGGGGTCGCCCAGACGATCAGGCCCACGCCGAACAGCACGACCAACCGGTGGCACAGCACCGCGGCGACGATGTTCTCGCCGGTCAACGCCGAGATACCCTGACCGATCCACAGGAACAGCGGCCCGTACGGCGCGGGTGTCTCGCGCCACATGTTCGGCACCGAGAGCGTGAACACGTGGTCCAAACCCAGGCCGGTGGCCGGGCCGACCCGGTATGGGTCGAGGCCTTTGACGCCGATCTCGCTCTGCGCCAGATAGGAGTAGACGTCGCGGCTGTACATCGGCGGCGCGATCAGCAGAGGCAGCACCCACAGCCACAACAGCCGGTCGAGCTGGCTGCGCGACATCCGCCGGTCACCCAGGGTGAAACGCCCGAGCATCAGCCAGCCCAGCGCCATCATGACCGCCCCGGTGGTGGTCATGGTCAAGCTCACGGTCTGGAGGCGCGAGGGTAGGTTGAGCAGTCGCACGCCGAACGTCGGGTCCTGCACCACCGGTCTGGCCCCGACGCCCAGCGCGCCGATCGCCATCAGGACGGTGCCGGCCGCTCCGAACAGCCGGGTCCGGCGCAGCGCGATGACCTCGGCGTCGTTGAGGGGCGATCCCACCGGGGGTTCGTCGGCGTGCCAACGGGCGATCGACGAGCTGAACGACGGGAGGCGGGCTGCCACCTCAGCAGCGTAACCGTCGGCGTTACGGCTCAAGTCACGCTAAGGGTGCCCTTGCTTTACAGGGGTTTCCGAATTCCGTCACAATAGTGTTGTGAAATTCGGTCCGGAGGCAGGAGCCGATCGCCACACGCGTGGGGCGATCGTGCAATTGCTGCTTGAATCCGGGCCGATCACCGCCGGTGAGATGGGCGAACAGCTCGGAATCTCGGCCGCAGGTGTGCGTCGCCACCTCGACGCCTTGATCGAGGCCGGCGACGCGCAGGCCAGCGCCGCAGCGACCTGGCAGCACTCCGGACGCGGCAGGCCCGCGAAGCGGTATCGGCTCACTGCGGCGGGTCGCGCCAAGCTCGGCCACGCCTACGACGACCTGGCCGCAGCGGCCATTCGTCAGCTGCGCGAGATCGGCGGCGACGACGCCGTGCGGACCTTCGCGCGGCGCCGTATCGACGGGATCCTCGCGGGAGTAACCGAGGGGCCCGATGACTTTGTATCCAAAGCCGACCGGGTGGCCGACGCGCTGACCAAGGCCGGCTACGCGACCAGTGTGACTTCGGTGACACCGGCGCCTGGATCGATCCACGGAATCCAGCTGTGTCAGCATCACTGTCCGGTCTCACACGTCGCAGAGGAGTTCCCCGAGCTGTGCGAAACCGAGCGCGAGGCGTTCGCGGAGATTCTGGGAACCCACGTGCAGAGGCTCGCCACCATCGTCAACGGCGACTTTGCGTGCACCACGCACGTACCCCTGGTCGAAAAGATCAGTGCTTCAGCCCCAACAGCCCCCACTAACAAGCAAGGAGCGTCGAGATGACGACGACACCTGAGGTCCACAAGGTAGGCGAACCGCTCAGCCAGGACGAGGCGATCGCCTCGCTGAGCCGGTACGGCTACGGCTGGGTGGACTCCGACGTCGCGGGCGCCAGCGCGCAGCGCGGGTTGTCCGAGGCGGTGGTTCGCGACATCTCCGGCAAGAAGGACGAGCCGCAGTGGATGCTCGACATCCGGCTGAAGGCGCTGCGCACCTTCGAGAAGAAGCCGATGCCGACCTGGGGTTCCAATCTCGAGGGCATCGACTTCGACAACATCAAGTACTTCGTGCGGTCCACGGAGAAGCAGGCCGCCACGTGGGATGACCTGCCCGAGGACATCCGCAACACCTACGACAAGCTCGGCATCCCGGAGGCGGAGAAGCAGCGCCTGGTCTCCGGTGTCGCGGCCCAGTACGAGTCCGAGGTGGTCTACCACCAGATCCGCGAGGACCTGGAGGCGCAGGGCGTCATCTTCCTCGACACGGACACCGCGCTGCGTGAACACCCGGAGATCTTCAAGCAGTACTTCGGCACGGTGATCCCGGCCGGCGACAACAAGTTCTCCGCGCTGAACACCGCGGTGTGGTCGGGTGGTTCGTTCATCTACGTCCCGCCCGGTGTGCACGTCGACATCCCGCTGCAGGCCTACTTCCGGATCAACACCGAGAACATGGGCCAGTTCGAGCGCACGCTGATCATCGTCGACGAGGGTGCCTACGTGCATTACGTCGAGGGGTGCACCGCGCCCATCTACAAGAGCGACTCGTTGCATTCCGCGGTCGTCGAGATCATCGTCAAGTCCGGCGGCCGCTGCCGCTACACGACCATCCAGAACTGGTCGAACAACGTCTACAACCTGGTCACCAAGCGGGCCAGGGCGGAGGCGGGCGCGACGATGGAGTGGGTCGACGGCAACATCGGCTCGAAGGTCACCATGAAGTACCCCGCGGTGTGGATGACCGGTGAGCACGCCCGCGGTGAGGTGCTCTCGGTGGCGTTCGCCGGCGAGGGGCAGCACCAGGACACCGGTGCCAAGATGCTGCACCTGGCGCCCAACACGTCGAGCAACATCGTGTCCAAGTCCGTCGCGCGCGCCGGTGGCCGGGCCTCTTACCGCGGCCTGGTCCAAGTCAACAAGGGCGCCCACGGATCGCGGTCGAGCGTGAAATGCGATGCGCTGCTTGTCGACACGATCAGCCGCTCCGACACCTACCCGTACGTCGACATCCGCGAGGACGATGTCACGATGGGCCACGAGGCCACGGTGTCGAAGGTCAGCGAGGATCAGCTGTTCTACCTGATGAGCCGCGGCCTGACCGAGGACGAGGCGATGGCGATGGTGGTGCGCGGCTTCGTCGAGCCGATCGCCAAGGAGCTTCCGATGGAGTACGCGTTGGAGCTCAACCGGCTGATCGAGCTGCAGATGGAAGGCGCGGTCGGATAGTGACGGCACAGAATCTGACTGCGGTGGCGGAGGGGACATCGGCGGGCTCGGCACTCAACAAGGGCGAGATCTTCACGTCGTTCGACGTGAACGCCTTCGAAGTGCCCGGCGGCCGCGACGAGATCTGGCGGTTCACGCCGTTGAAGCGCCTGCGCGGTCTGCACGACGGATCCGCGGTCGCTTCCGGTAGCGCCGGCATCACCGTGAGCGAGCGCCCCGGCGTCGCCATCGAGACGGTCGGTCGCGACGACGAGCGGCTCGGCCAGGGCGGCGTGCCCGCCGACCGCGTTGCGGCACAGGCGTACTCGTCGTTCGACAGCGCGACGATCGTCACGGTGGGCCGTGACACCGAGGTCGCCGAACCGATCGAGATCGACATCCACGGGCCCGGCGAGGGTGCGGTCGCCTACGGGCATCTGCAGATCCGCGTCGAAGAACTCTCCCGCGCGATCGTCGTGGTGGACCTGCGCGGCAGCGGGACCTACGCCGACAACGTCGAGATCATCGTCGGCGATTCGGCACGCCTCGGGGTGATCTGGATCGCCGACTGGGCCGACGACACCGTCCACGTCAGCGCACATCACGCGCGCCTCGGCAAGGACGCCGTGCTCGGCCACGTCAACGTGACGCTCGGCGGGGACGTGGTGCGGACGACGGCGAACGTGGGTTTCACCGCGCCCGGCGGCGACGCCAAGATGCTCGGCACGTACTTCGCCGACGACGGCCAGCACTTCGAGTCGCGGCTGCTTGTCGACCATGCCTACCCGAACTGCAAGTCCGATGTGCTGTACAAGGGTGCGCTGCAGGGTGATCCGACATCCAACCTGCCCGATGCGCACACCGTGTGGGTCGGTGACGTGTTGATCCGCGCGGAGGCCACCGGCACCGACACCTTCGAGGTGAACCGCAACCTGCTGCTCACCGACGGCGCTCGCGCCGACTCGGTGCCCAACCTCGAGATCGAGACGGGCGAGATCATCGGCGCCGGCCACGCCAGTGCCACCGGACGTTTCGACGACGAGCAGTTGTTCTATCTGCGGGCCCGCGGCATCCCGGAGGATCAGGCGCGACGTTTGGTGGTGCGCGGCTTCTTCAACGAGATCATCGCGAAGATCGCCGTGCCCGCGGTGCGCGAACGCCTCACCGAAGCAATCGAACGAGAACTAGCGATCACGGAATCGAGAACAGCCCAATGACCACACTCGAAATCAAAGACCTGCACGTCTCGGTGCACACCCCTGAGCAGACCGAGATCCCGATCCTCAAGGGCGTCGACCTGACCGTGAAGTCGGGGGAGACCCACGCCGTGATGGGGCCGAACGGCTCAGGCAAGTCTACGCTCTCCTACGCGATCGCCGGTCATCCCAAGTACACGGTGACGTCCGGTTCGATCACGCTGGACGGCCAGGACGTGTTGGAGATGAGCATCGACGAGCGCGCCCGCGCCGGCCTGTTCCTGGCGATGCAGTACCCGGTCGAGGTGCCGGGGGTGTCGATGTCGAACTTCCTGCGCACGGCCGCCACAGCCGTACGCGGTGAGGCGCCGAAGTTGCGGCACTGGGTCAAAGAGGTCAAGTCGGCGATGAGCGACCTCGACATCGACCAGTCGTTCTCCGAACGCAGTGTCAACGAGGGGTTCTCCGGTGGTGAGAAGAAGCGCCACGAGATCCTGCAGCTGGCCCTGCTCAAGCCGAAGATCGCGATCCTCGACGAGACCGACTCCGGCTTGGACGTCGACGCGCTGCGGGTGGTCAGCGAGGGCGTCAACCGCTACGCCGAGACCGAGAACGGTGGCGTGCTGTTGATCACCCACTACACCCGCATCCTGCGCTACATCCAGCCGCAGTTCGTACACGTGTTCGTCGACGGACGCATCGTGACCTCCGGTGGTCCCGAGCTCGCCGACGAGCTCGAGGAGAAGGGCTACGTCCGCTTCACGCAGACGGCGGCCGCGGAGGCCTAGCCATGACCGCCACCGTTCGCCCGCTGGATCTGACCGCCATCCGCGCGGACTTCCCGATCCTGAAGAAGCAGATGCGCGGCGGAAACACGTTGGCGTATCTGGATTCCGGAGCTACTTCGCAACGGCCGGTGCAGGTCCTCGACGCCGAACGCGAGTTCTTGGTGACCTCCAACGGCGCGGTGCACCGCGGCGCGCACCAGTTGATGGAGGAGGCGACCGACGCCTACGAGGACGGCCGCGCCGACATCGCGGCGTTCGTCGGTGCCGATCCCGACGAGTTGGTGTTCACCAAGAACGCGACCGAGGCGATCAACCTGGTCTCGTATGCGGTGGGGGACTCGCGGTTCGATCACGCCGTCGGGCCCGGCGATGTGATCGTGACGACCGAACTCGAACACCACGCCAACCTGGTTCCGTGGCAGGAGTTGGCGCGCCGGACGGGCGCCACGCTCAAGTGGTACGGAGTCACCGATGACGGACGCATCGACCTGGATTCGCTGCGGCTCGATGAGCGCGTGAAACTCGTTGCATTCAGCCATCATTCGAATGTCACCGGCGCCCTGGCGCCGGTCGGCGAGCTGGTTGCGCGCGCCAAGGCCGTCGGCGCGCTGACCCTGCTCGACGCCTGCCAGTCGGTGCCGCACCAGCCCGTCGACCTGCATGCGCTCGACGTGGACTACGCGGCTTTCTCCGGGCACAAGATGCTGGGACCGACCGGGATCGGCGTGCTGTACGGGCGGTCTGCGCTGATGAACGCGATGCCACCGTTTCTGACGGGCGGTTCGATGATCGAGACCGTGACGATGGAAGAGACGACGTACGCGCCTGCGCCGCAGCGCTTCGAGGCCGGAACGCCGGTGACGTCGCAAGTGGTCGGGTTGGCTGCCGCCGCGCGCTACTTGCGCGAGATCGGGATGGGCGCCGTCGAGGCGCACGAATCCGAGCTCGTGGCGGCCGCGTTGGAGGGACTGACCGCGATCGACGGCGTGCGCATCATCGGGCCGACGTCGCTGGAGAATCGGGGCTCGCCGGTCAGTTTCGTCGTCGACGGAGTGCATGCGCACGACGTGGGGCAGGTGCTCGACGACGAGGGCGTGGCGGTGCGTGTCGGTCATCATTGCGCGTGGCCGCTGCATCGGCGGTTCGGGATCGCCGCGACCGCACGGGCGTCGTTCGCGGTGTACAACACCTTCGACGAGGTCGATCGGTTGGTAGCCGGTGTGCGCCGCGCCGTCGAATTCTTCAGCAGGGACTGACGTGCGGCTGGATCAGATCTATCAGGAAGTGATCCTCGATCACTACAAACACCCGCACAACCGCGGATTGCGCGAGCCCTACGGCGCGCAGGTTCACCACGTCAACCCGACGTGTGGTGACGAGGTGACCCTGCGGGTGGCGTTGTCCGACGACGGTGAGCAGGTGGTCGACATCTCCTATGACGGACAGGGCTGTTCGATCAGCCAGGCCTCGACGTCGGTGCTGACCGATCAGGTGATCGGCCAGAGCGTCGGCGACGCACTCAAGACCGTCGCCGCGTTCAGCGAGATGATCTCCTCGCGCGGGACCGTCGAGGGCGACGAGGACGTCATCGGGGACGGCATCGCGTTCGCCGGTGTCGCGAAGTATCCGGCGCGGGTCAAGTGCGCGTTGCTGGGGTGGATGGCTTTCAAAGATGCACTGTCACAGGCATCGGAAGGATTTCAGGAGGCAGGATGAGTGACACCGCAGTACCCAACGAGGAACTGTTGTTCGACCTCGAGGAGGCGATGCGCGACGTCGTCGACCCCGAGCTCGGTATCAACGTCGTCGATCTGGGCCTGGTCTACGGAATCAACGTCGAGCAGGGGGAGCAGGGCAAGGTCGCGTTGATCGACATGACGCTGACCTCGGCCGCCTGTCCGCTCACCGATGTGATCGAGGACCAGTCGCGCACTGCGCTGGTCGGGGCGGGGCTGGTCAACGAGTTGAAGATCAACTGGGTCTGGAACCCGCCGTGGGGCCCGGACAAGATCACCGAGGACGGCCGCGAGCAGCTGCGCGCGCTCGGTTTCACGGTCTAGCACAGGCGGCGTCGGGTTCGGCGCGCTGCGTCCGTACGCTCGATGCGACATGAGCCAGCCTTACGTCGCCACTCGCCGTCAACTGCGCGGGGTGGCCGAAAGCCTGATCGCCGGCCCGCAGTACCGGTCCGCGGGCACGATCAGGCTCGCTGTGCGACCCGACGGGTTTGCCGCGGTCGCCCTACCCCTGTCGGTGCACGGCACCGACCTGGTGTTTCCGGACGGCAGTGTTCCGCTGGCCGGCCGCGTCCAAGCCATCGCGGAGGCGGCCGGTGTGATGCCCGGTCCTCCCGACGGCGTCTACCAGATCGTCGACCCGTTGCCCACCGACGCCGATCTCGAGCTCGATCCCGATGCCGCGGCGTGGCTTCAGCGTTCGCACTACGCCGGCGGATATGCGTTGAAACATGTTCTGCCCGAGCAACATCCGACGCTGTGGCCGGAACACTTCGACGTCGCCGCCGTCGAAGACGAGGTGAACTACGGGGTCTCGGCCGGTGACGAAACCCATCCGACGCCGTACGCATACGTCGGCCCGTGGCAACAGCGGACGGGTATCCGTCCGTAGGCTGGGAACAGACAGCTGACCATCAGCGTTAGGAATCAACGTGGCTACCCAAGACATCACTGCCGAACAATTCAACAACACCATCAACGACAACGAGATCGTGCTGGTGGACTTCTGGGCGTCGTGGTGTGGCCCGTGCAAGGCGTTCGCGCCCACGTTCGCGGCGTCCTCCGAACAACACCCCGACGTGGTGTACGCCAAAGTCGACACCGAGGCCGAGCAGGAGCTGGCCGCCGCGGCCGACATCCGGTCCATCCCCACGCTGATGGCGTTCAAGAAGGGCAAGCTGGTGTTCAACCAGGCAGGCGCGTTGCCGCCGGCCGCGCTCGAGGAACTGGTTCAGCGCGTCAAGGAGTTCGACATCGACGCGGCGATCGCCGCGCAGGACAACGGTCAGCCGGAGTGAACGTCTGCACGCGATAGCGTGCATGCGTGAGCGAGCACGCAGACAACAACACCGACGATCACGACGGCGACTTCGTCCTGGTCGACAGACCGCGCCCCGGCGTCGCGCTGGTCACGCTGAACCGTCCCGAGCGGATGAACTCCATGGCGTTCGACGTCATGGTTCCGCTCAAGAAGGTGCTCGACGAGCTGACCTACGACAACTCCGTGCGGGCGGTCGTGCTCACCGGCGCCGGCCGCGGGTTTTCCTCGGGGGCGGATCACAAGTCGGCCGGTTCCGTGCCACACATCGACGGGCTGACCCGGCCGACGTTCGCGCTGCGCTCGATGGAGGTGCTCGACGACGTCATCCTGTCCTTGCGCAAGATGCACCAACCGGTCATCGCGGCCGTCAACGGCGCCGCGATCGGCGGGGGCTTGTGCCTGGCGCTGGCCTGCGACATCCGCGTGGCGGCCGACGGCGCCTACTTCCGCGCGGCCGGGATCAACAACGGCCTGACCGCCAGCGAGCTTGGGCTGTCCTATCTACTTCCGCGCGCCATCGGTACGTCGCGGGCGTTCGAGCTGATGCTGACCGGACGTGACGTCGACGCCGCGGAGGCCGAACGCATCGGCCTGGTGTCGCGCGCGGTGCCCGGCGAGGACCTGCTCGAGGTTTGCTACCAGATGGGGGAGCGCATCGCGGCGTTCTCCCGGCCCGGAATCGAGTTGACCAAGCGCACACTTTGGAGTGGACTGGACGCCGGTAGCCTGGAAGGGCATATGCAAGCCGAGGGTCTCGGACAACTGTTCGTCCGTTTGCTCACCGCCAACTTCGAAGAAGCGGTGGCGGCGCGCGCCGAAAAGCGGGCCCCCGCATTCACCGACGACAAGTAAGGACGGCACAGCGTGATCACCGCAACGGACCTCGAGGTCCGCGCTGGGGCGCGCACATTGCTGTCCACCGACGGGACCGCGCTTCGCGTACAGCCCGGCGACCGGATCGGACTGGTCGGCCGCAACGGCGCGGGTAAGACCACCACGATGCGCATCCTCGCCGGCGAGGGCGAGCCGTATGCGGGCGACATCATCCGCAACGGCGAGATCGGTTATCTGCCACAGGATCCCAGGGAAGGCGACCTGGACGTGCTCGCCAGGGACCGGGTTCTGTCGGCGCGCGGCCTGGACACCCTGCTTGCCGACCTCGAGAAGCAGCAGCTGCTGATGGCCGAAGTCGCCGACGATGCCGCCCGCGACAAGGCCGTGCGAAAGTACGGCCAGCTCGAGGAACGGTTCGCGGCGCTGGGTGGTTACGCCGCCGAGAGCGAGGCGGGCCGGATCTGCGCGAGCCTCGGGCTACCGGAGCGGGTCCTCACCCAACCGCTGCGCACACTCTCCGGCGGGCAGCGCCGACGCGTCGAGCTGGCCCGGATCCTGTTCGCCGCCTCCGACAGCGGCGCGGGCTCGAGCACGACGCTGCTGCTCGACGAACCGACCAACCACCTCGACGCCGACTCCATCGGCTGGCTGCGCGACTTTCTGCAGAACCATCCCGGTGGCCTGGTGGTCATCAGCCACAACGTCGATCTGCTCGCCGATGTGGTGAACCGGGTGTGGTTCCTCGACGCCGTCCGCAGCGAGGTCGACGTCTACAACATGGGCTGGCAGAAATACCTCGACGCCCGCGCAACCGACGAAGCCCGGCGCCGCCGCGAACGCGCCAACGCCGAACGCAAGGCGTCCGCGCTACGCACCCAGGCGGCCAAGATGGGGGCCAAGGCCACCAAAGCCGTTGCCGCGCAGAATATGCTGCGTCGCGCCGACCGGATGATGGCCGCACTCGACGAGGAACGCGTCGCGGACAAGGTGGCGCGCATCAAGTTCCCGACCCCCGCGCCGTGTGGGCGGACCCCGCTCGTCGCCAAGGGGCTGACCAAGAACTACGGCTCACTCGAGGTCTTCACCGGCGTCGACCTGGCGATCGACCGGGGTTCACGGGTGGTGGTGCTGGGGCTCAACGGCGCAGGCAAGACCACCCTGTTGCGCCTGCTGGCGGGGGCCGAGACGCCCGACGCCGGTCGACTCGAACCCGGTCACGGCCTCAAGCTCGGCTACTTCGCCCAGGAACACGACACCCTCGACAACAACGCGACGGTGTGGGAGAACATCCGCCACGCGGCACCCGACACCGGCGAGCAGGACCTGCGCGGGCTGTTGGGCGCCTTCATGTTCAGCGGACCGCAGCTGGATCAGCCGGCGGGCACACTGTCCGGCGGCGAGAAGACCAGGCTGGCGTTGGCCGGTCTTGTCGCATCGACCGCGAACGTGCTGCTACTCGACGAGCCGACGAACAACCTCGATCCCGCGTCGCGCGAGCAGGTGCTCGATGCGCTGCGCAGCTACCTCGGCGCGGTGGTGTTGGTGACCCACGATCCCGGCGCCGCCGAGGCGCTCGAACCGCAACGCGTGGTTCTGCTCCCTGATGGCACCGAGGACTACTGGTCCGAGGATTATCGCGACCTGATCGAGTTGGCTTGAACAGCTCTGGCCATTACGCGAAGCGTTTGGTCATTTTCAAACGCTGTGTGTAACCGCTTCCTACGCTGGGTATCCGTCGGGGCATCGAAGCGGGGAGGTGCTGATGAAAAAGCTGGACAAGTCGAGAGACCAGTTGCTGAACGAGCTACGGAGTGCTTACGAGGGTGGGGCAAGTATCCGTACTCTGGTCGCGTCCACGGGACGCTCGTATGGTTCGATCCACAGCATGCTGCGTGAGTCGGGTACGACGATGCGCAGCCGTGGGGGTCCGAACCACCGCAGCAGGCGCCGCTAGTCGGCCTGCCGCACGGTCTCTTGGTCGCGTCGCTGCCGCAGTGACGCCTCGACCAGGTCCAGTACGGCACTGAGCTTTTCGGGATCGTCCCCAGACGCCAAACGTGCGACCAGGCCGTCGAGGACGAGATCGAGATAGGTCTGCAGCACGGCGCTGGGAACGTCGTCGCGCAGCCGGCCTGCCTGCTTCTGCATGCGCAGCCGCTGGGTCGTGGCCACCGACAGTTCGGCGGACCGTTCTGCCCAACCGCGGTGGAACTCCGGATCGTTGCGCAGCTTTCGCGCGATCTCGAGCCTGGTGGCCAGCCAGTCAAACTGATCGGGCGCGGCCAGCATGTCGCGCATGACCTGGACCAGTCCCTCGCGCGCAGCGACATCGGCCATGCGCTCGGCGTCCTCGCGGGCCAGTTCGAAGAACAGCGTGTCCTTGTCCCGGAAGTGGTGGAAGATGGCGCCGCGCGACAGCCCGATCGTCTGCTCGAGCCGTCGCACGGTCGCCTTGTCGTAGCCATACTCCGCGAAACACCGGCGGGCGCCGTCGAGAATCTGCCGACGACGCGCCGCCAGGTGGTCGTCGGTGACCCGGGGCAACGCGGTTATCCCTTCCGCGTTACTGCGACTCGAGCATGTTGCGCAGCACGTACTGCAGGATGCCGCCGTTGCGGTAGTAGTCCGCCTCACCCGGGGTGTCGATACGCACCACCGCATCGAACTCGACGTTGGAGCCGTCCGCTCCATCGTTTTTCGCGGCGGTGACGTGCACCGTCTTCGGCGTCTTGCCCTCGTTGAGCTCCTCGATGCCGGTGATGTCGAATGTCTCTGTGCCGTCGAGGCCCAGCGACTCCGCCGTCTCACCCTCGGGGAACTGCAGTGGAATCACGCCCATGCCGATCAGGTTCGACCGGTGGATCCGCTCAAACGACTCGGTGATCACCGCGCGCACACCAAGCAGCCGCGTGCCCTTGGCCGCCCAGTCACGCGACGAACCCGAGCCGTACTCCTTGCCGCCGAGCACGACGAGCGGGATATCCTGCGCCGCATAGTTTTGCGCGGCATCGTAGATGAACGCCTGCTCGCCGTCCTTGGTGAAGTCGCGGGTGTAGCCACCCGAGACGTCGTCGAGCAACTGGTTGCGCAGCCGGATGTTGGCGAACGTGCCACGGATCATCACCTCGTGGTTGCCTCGCCGGGAACCGAACGAGTTGTAGTCCGCACGCTCGACGCCGTGCTCGTCGAGATACTGCGCAGCGGGCGTGCCCGGCTTGATGGCACCGGCCGGGGAGATGTGGTCGGTGGTCACCGAATCACCCAGCAGCGCCAGCACTCTCGCACCCTTGATGTCGGTCACCGGTTCCGGCTCGGCCGACATCCCGTCGAAGTACGGGGGTTTGCGCACGTAGGTCGAATCCTCGGCCCATTCGAAGGTGTTGCCCTCCGGCGTGGGCAGGTTGCGCCAGCGCTCGTCACCCTTGAAGACGTCGGCGTAGTTCTTGGTGAACATCTCCTGGCTGATCGCCTCGGCGATCGTGTCGTTGATGTCGGACTGCGACGGCCAGATGTCGCGCAGGTAGACGTCGTTACCGTCCTTGTCCTGGCCTAACGGCATCTTGTCGAAGTCGAAGTCCATCGTGCCGGCGAGTGCATAGGCGATCACCAGCGGAGGGGACGCCAGGTAGTTCATCTTGGTGTCGGGGTTGATCCGGCCCTCGAAGTTGCGGTTGCCCGACAGCACCGCCGCCACGGCGAGATCGTTGTCGTTGACGGCCTCGCTGATCTCCTCGGGCAGCGGCCCGCTGTTGCCGATGCAGGTCGTGCAGCCGTAGCCGACGAGGAAGAAGCCCAACTTCTCCAGATACGGCCACAGCCCGGCCTTCTCGTAGTAGTCGGTGACCACCTGCGAGCCCGGAGCCATCGTCGTCTTCACCCACGGCTTGGTGGCCAGACCCTTCTCGACCGCGTTCTTGGCCAGCAGCGCCGCGCCGAGCATCACCTCGGGATTGGAGGTGTTGGTGCACGACGTGATCGCTGCGATGACGACCGCGCCGTGGTCGAGCACGAACTCACCCAGCTCGTCCGATTTCACGGTCACCGGCTTACTCGGCCGGCCATTGGGTTCGACCGCCGCGCTCTCGACATGGGCGGGCGGCTTCTTGTTGTTGAGGAACGACGTGTTGCGCACCGGATCGCTGGCCGGGAACGTCTCGTCGATCGCCTCGTCGAGTTGGGAGTACTCGCCGTTGAATTCGCCGTCTTCGACGTAGTCGGTGATGTCCTGACGGAAGGCCCCCTTGGCCTCGTTGAGCGCGATGCGGTCCTGTGGACGCTTCGGTCCGGCGATCGACGGCACCACGTCAGACAGGTCCAACTCGATGTATTCGGAGAACTTGGGCTCCCGCTTGGGGTCGTGCCAGATGCCCTGTTCCTTGGCGTACGCCTCGACGAGCGCCAACTGCTCCTCGCTGCGCCCGGTGAAGCGCAGATAGCTGATGGTCTCCTCGTCGATGGGGAAGATCGCCGCGGTGGAACCGAACTCGGGGCTCATGTTGCCCAGCGTGGCCCGGTTGGCCAGCGGCACCTCGGCCACACCGTCGCCGTAGAACTCGACGAACTTGCCGACCACGCCGTGCTCGCGCAGCATCTCGGTGACCGTGAGCACGACGTCGGTGGCCGTCACGCCCGGCTGCCGCTCACCGGTCAGCTTGAACCCGACGACCCGGGGGATGAGCATCGACACGGGCTGGCCCAACATCGCGGCCTCAGCCTCGATACCGCCGACGCCCCAGCCCAGCACGCCGAGACCGTTGACCATGGTGGTGTGGCTGTCGGTGCCCACACAGGTGTCCGGGTACGCCACCCCGTCGCGGTCCATCACGACGCTGGCCAGGTATTCGATGTTGACCTGGTGGACGATGCCGGTGCCCGGCGGAACCACCTTGAAGTCGTCGAAGGCGCCCTGGCCCCAACGCAGGAACTGATAACGCTCGCCGTTGCGTTCGTACTCGATCTCGACGTTGCGTTCGAACGCGTCTTCGCGGCCGAACAGGTCGGCGATCACCGAGTGGTCGATCACCAGGTCGGCGGGGGCCAGCGGGTTGACCTTCTCGGGGTCACCGCCGAGGTCGGCGATCGCTTCGCGCATGGTGGCCAGGTCGACGATGCACGGCACACCGGTGAAGTCCTGCATCACCACGCGCGCGGGGGTGAACTGGATCTCCACGCTGGGATCGGCGTCGGGATCCCAGTTGGCGATGGCCTCGATGTGGTCCTTGGTGATGTTGGCGCCGTCCTCGTTGCGCAGAAGGTTCTCGGCAAGGACCTTCAGGCTGTAGGGCAGCTTGTCGGTACCCGGCACCGCGTCGAGGCGGTAGATCTCGTAGCTCTTGTCTCCGACCTTCAGGGTGTCGCGGGCGTCAAAAGAATTGGGGGAAGAATTTTCCGTATTACCTTTGCTCACATCAACTCCCGGCTAGTTCTCGCAGCCGACGGGCTGTGACGGCCGCGTTACAACCCTAACAGTACGCTTGTCCTGCAAGACGGTCAGGGTCGGTTCTCAGTCTCGTACCCACAGCGCGTGCTGTCACTCTGCTGAGTACCCATCACGTACGGTTCTTCTGTGTTCGGACCGCATGTGATTCCGTTTCTGCCGGCCTACATCCCGCCCGACGTCTGCGGGCCCGTGGGCATGGACCCCGCGACCACGCCGGTCGACACGTGCTTGAACCTGGTCATCGAGGACGTCCGTGACGACGGGGTGAGCGCGTCGCCCACACCCGAGAACGAGGGCCTGCCCGAGGTGATCACCGAGGCCCAGCAGAAGGGCGTCGACCTGAAGATCGTCGTCGTGGACCAGAACCCGCCGATCGACACGCCGCTGCGCGATATCGCGACCGAGGTGGGCGAGGCGTTTCCGGGGTCGACGGTGCTGGTGCTCAGCCCGACGGATTCGGGCACCTTCAGTACGACGTTCGACCGCATGACGCTTGAGGCGGGTCAGGACGTGGCCGAAGGGCGCGGTCCGGTGCAGGGTTCGAAGAATTTCCTCAGTGAGCTGACGGCAACACACTTTCCGTGGACTGCATTGACGATTGTGGTGGTTCTGGGAGTGGTTGCCGCCGTTATCGGTACGCGACTTTTGCAGGTTCGCGCCAGGCGTCTCGCGTCGCATAGAAACGCCTGAATCCCCACTGCGCCAACGGTTTTGGAGTGACTGCAGAACGCCCCGGTATTCGCGAAGTCACGACCCGATAACACTTCTTTCAATTACAAACTTGTAATTCGCGACTTAAGTTTCTTTGGCGTCAGATGTGACGTACGGTGCAATCGGTAACTGTGTTGTAGATGTGCATCCTGTGACAAATGAGCACAGTCACCGTGACGAATGTGTCCGCACGTTCGCCTGAAGCCATAGGAGAACTGAGTCGGATGAGACGCACACCTGGCGCATCCGCTACGCGGCCGTGTGGACGGTTCTGCGCGGCCCTGATCGTGGCAGCCATGTTGTCCACCACCCCCGGCCTGGCCCTCGCGCAACCCGACAGCCCCGACAGCCTTGCCGCGCTGGTCGCCGCCGTCGCCGATGCCGATCAGAAGCTGCAGGATCTCGGCGCCGAGATTCAGCAGCAGCAGGAAAGCGTCAACAAGGCGATCCTCGACGTGCAGACCGCCCGGGACAACGCCGACGCCGCGCAGCGTGAGGTCGACGCGAGCCGGCAGCGCGTCGAGCACGCCAACATCGCGATCGAGCAGGCGCAGAAGCGGTTCAATTCCTTCGCCGCCGCGACGTACGTCAACGGCCCCTCGGATTCGTACCTGACCGCGGGCGATCCCGCCGAGGTCATCAAGACGGCCGCGGCGGGCCAGACGCTGGCGATCAGCTCGCAGCAGGTGATCGCCGATCTACAGCGGGCCCGCACCGAGCAGGTCAACCGCGAGTCCGCGGCGCGGCTGGCCAAGCAGAACGCGGACAAGGCGGTCGCCGACGCCGAAGCCAGCCAGCAGTCCGCGGTTTCGGCCCTGACCAACGCGCAGGAGACGTTCAAGTCCCAGCAGGCCCAGCTCGACAAGCTGGCCGCCGAGCGCAAGGCCGCGCAGACCAAGCTCGCCGAGGCGCGTACCCAGGCCGCTCCGGCGCAACCGGCGGCCGCCGCGACGCCGAAAAGCCCCGACTGGGACCGCGCCCCGGAGGGTGTCGACCCCGGCACCGGTAACTGGGCCACGCCCTGGGACCCGACGTTGCCAGCGATCCCCAGCGCCTTCGTCAGCGGCGATCCGATCGCGATCATCAACGCGGTTCTCGGCATCGCGTCGACCTCGGCGCAGGTGACCCAGGACCTCGGTCGCAAGTTCCTGCAGTCGCTGGGAATCCTTCCGCAACCGGCCGCCGCGCCGGCCTTCAACAACGGCGCGATCCCGCGCGTCTACGGCAGGCAGGCGACCGAGTTCGTGATCAAGCGCGCCATGTCGCAGATGGGCGTGCCGTACTCGTGGGGCGGCGGCAACGCTGCCGGACCGAGCCGCGGCATCGACTCCGGCGCCGGCACAGTCGGTTTCGACTGCTCGGGCCTGATGCTCTACGCGTTCGCAGGCGTCGGCATCAAGCTCGACCACTATTCGGGTTCCCAGTACAACGCCGGGCGCAAGGTCCCGACGTCGCAGATGCGCCGTGGCGACATGTTGTTCTGGGGCCCCAACGCCAGCCAGCACGTGGCGCTGTACCTCGGCGACGGACAAATGATCGAAGCGCCCTATACGGGTTCGGTGGTGAAGATCTCGCCCGTGCGTACCAGCGGCATGACCCCGTACGCGACGCGTCTCATCGAATGGTGAGCGGTCAGAAGCGAAAGACGTTAGGAAGACTTTGCGTTTCAAGCTGATTCGGTTCTTGGGCGGTTGTGCGCTGCTGGTGGCGACCGTCGCGCTCACCGTCGGGCTGGCGACGCCGGCGACGTCCGCACCCGAGGACGGCCAGTGGGATCCGACGCTGCCCAAACTGATCAGCGCCGGCGCCCCTGGCGATCCTCTCGCGATCGCCAACGCCTCGCTCGCGGCGACCGCCCAGGCCACCGAAGTCACGATGAGCCTGGGCCGCAAGTTCCTGTCCACCCTGGGCCTCGCGCCACCGGAGGCCGCGGCGGCCAGCGTCGCGCCGGGCCGGGTGCGCGGACCGCAGGCGATCGAGTACGTCATCCGTCGCGGCGCCTCGCAGATGGGCGTGCCGTACTCATGGGGCGGCGGCAAGCCGAACGGCCCGAGCCGGGGCATCGACTCGGGGGCCAACACCGTCGGGTTTGACTGCTCGGGTTTCACCCAGTTCTCGTTCGCCGGGGTCGGGGTGTTGATCCCGAAGTACTCCGGCGACCAGTACGACACCGGCCGCAAGGTGCCGACGTCGCAGGCCAAGCGCGGCGACCTGCTGTTCTGGGGTCCCGGCGGCA
This sequence comes from Mycobacterium lehmannii, assembly GCF_002245535.1. Classification (GTDB taxonomy): domain Bacteria; phylum Actinomycetota; class Actinomycetes; order Mycobacteriales; family Mycobacteriaceae; genus Mycobacterium; species Mycobacterium lehmannii. The sequence continues at coordinate 70,949 of NZ_NKCN01000005.1, forward strand.
GCCAGCACGTCGCCATCTACCTGGGCGGCGGACAGATGCTCGAGTCCTCGGGCAGCGCGGGCAAGGTGACGGTGGGCCCGGTGCGTCACTCCGGACTTCAGCCGTATGTGGCGCGCATCATCGAATCCTGAGCGGAGCCTGAGCCGAAGCTGAACGTTTCGGGCGGCGTCGACGGATTCTGCCGTGCCTGGAATAGTTGACGTCGAGCGTGCGGCCGCGACCGGCCTGCGCCGCTTTGACCAGCGAGTTATGTGGAAGGAACGTTGATGACCTCACCGAGTGGGCCGTCGCAGGGGCCTGGAGGCTACCCCGGCCAGGCGCCGGCACAGGGATACCAGGGCTCACACGCCGCACCGTCGAGCCCGGTTTCCCAGAACGGCGGTCTGCAGCAGGAGGTCCACACGCTCGAGCGGGCCGTCTTCGAGGTGAAGCGCATCATCGTCGGACAGGACCAGCTGGTCGAGCGCATGCTGGTCGGTCTGCTCGCCAAGGGTCACGTACTACTCGAGGGTGTGCCCGGCGTGGCCAAGACGCTGGCCGTCGAGACGTTCGCCAAGGTGGTGGGCGGCACCTTCGCCCGCATCCAGTTCACTCCCGACCTGGTGCCGACCGACATCGTCGGTACCCGTATCTACCGGGTGGGCAAGGAGGAGTTCGATATCGAGCTCGGGCCCGTCGTGGTCAACTTTCTGCTCGCCGACGAGATCAACCGCGCCCCTGCCAAGGTGCAGTCCGCGCTGCTCGAGGTCATGGCCGAGCGCAAGATCTCCATCGGCGGTAAGACGTTCCCGTTGCCCCAGCCGTTCCTGGTGATGGCCACGCAGAACCCGATCGAGCAGGAGGGCGTGTATGCCCTGCCCGAGGCTCAGCGGGACCGCTTCCTGTTCAAGCTGAACATCGACTACCCGTCGCCCGAGGAAGAGCGGGAGATCATCTACCGGATGGGCGTCAAGCCACCGGAGCCCAAGCAGATCCTGGCGCCCGGCGATCTGCTGCGTCTGCAGGACGTGGCGGCCAACAACTTCGTGCACCACGCGCTGGTCGACTACGTCGTCCGGGTGGTGACCGCGACGCGTCAGCCCGAGAAGTTCGGGATGCCCGACGCGAAGGCGTGGATCGCCTACGGCGCCTCACCGCGCGCATCGCTGGGCATCATCGCGGCGTCGCGCGCGCTGGCGCTCGTGCGCGGACGCGACTACGTGATCCCGCAGGATGTCGTCGAGGTCATCCCCGATGTGCTGCGGCATCGGTTGGTGTTGACCTACGACGCGTTGGCCGACGAGATCTCGGCCGAGACGGTGATCAACCGCATCTTGCAGACCGTGGCCCTGCCGCAGGTGAACGCCATTCCGCAGCAAGGTCATTCGGTGCCGCCCGTCGTGCCCGCCGCCGCTGGTGCGGCCAGCAATCGGTGACCAGCTCCCGACGCTCCGTCGATCTGCCGTCGCTGAAGCGCGGCGAGATCCGTGACCCCGCGCTGAGCGCGGCGCTGCGCAAGCTCGAGTTGACGGTGCGGCGCAAGCTCGACGGCGTGCTGCACGGCGACCACCTCGGCCTGCTGCCCGGCCCGGGTTCGGAACCGGGGGAGTCACGGCTCTACCAGCCCGGCGACGACGTGCGCCGGATGGACTGGTCGGTCACGGCGCGCACCACGCATCCGCACGTGCGGCAGATGATCGCCGACCGCGAACTCGAGACCTGGCTCGTGATCGACATGTCGGCCAGCCTCGACTTCGGCACAACCGGTTGCGAGAAGCGCGATCTCGCGGTGGCCGCCGCGGCGGCGATCACATTCCTCAACAGCGGGGGCGGCAACCGGATCGGCGCGATCATCGCCAACGGCGACACCGTGCGGCGGGTGCCCGCGCTGTCGGGCCGGATGCACGAGCAGGAGATGCTGCGCGCGATCGCGACGATGCCCAAGGCGCCTGCCGGCGTCCGCGGGGATCTGGCCGCCGCGATCGACGCGCTGCGCAGGCCCGAGCGGCGCCGCGGCATGGCGGTGATCATCAGCGACTTCCTCGGCCCGATCAACTGGATGCGCCCGCTGCGGGCGATCGCGGGGCGCCACGAGGTGCTCGGAATCGAAGTGCTCGACCCGCGCGACGTCGAACTGCCCGCGGTCGGCGAGGTGGTGCTGCAGGACGCCGAGACCGGAGTGACCCGTGAGTTCACCATCGACGAGCAGTTGCGCGACGACTTCGAGCGGGCGGCCGCGGCACACCGCGCGGAGGTGGCCAGGACGTTGCGGCGATGTGATGCGCCGCTGCTGACGCTGCGCACCGATCGCGACTGGATCGCCGACGTCGTCCGGTTCGTCGCCAACCGCAGGCGTGGCGCGCTGGCGGGCCACGCCTGATATCGAGATGATTAGGCGCACATGACATTGCCGTTGCTCGGACCCATGACGCTGTCGGGTTTCGAAAACGCCTGGTTCTTCCTGTTTCTGCTCGCGGTGCTCGGAATCGTCGGGCTCTACATGGCCGTCCAGCTGGCCCGGCATCGGCGGATGCTGCGGTTCGCCAACATGGAGTTGTTGGAAAGCGTTGCACCCAAACGACCTTCGCGCTGGCGGCATCTTCCCGCGATCCTGCTCGTCATCGGTCTGGTGTTTCTGACGGTCGCGATGGCCGCGCCCACGCACGACGTCCGCATTCCGCGCAACCGCGCGGTGGTGATGCTCGTGATGGACGTCTCGCAGTCCATGCGCGCCACCGACGTCGCCCCCAACCGGATGGCCGCCGCCCAGGAGGCGTCCAAACAGTTCGCCGACGAACTCACCCCGGGAATCAACCTGGGCTTGATCTCCTACGCCGGCACGGCGACGGTGCTGGTGTCGCCGACCACGGGACGGGAGGCCACCAAGGCCGCAATCGACAAACTGGAGTTTGCAGACCGCACGGCGACCGGTGAGGGCATCTTCACGGCTCTGCAGGCGATCGCCACCGTGGGGGCGGTGATCGGCGGCGGCGACGAACCCCCGCCTGCGCGCATCGTGTTGTTCTCCGACGGCAAGGAGACGGTGCCGTCTAACCCGGACAACCCCAAGGGCGCCTACACCGCGGCCCGCACCGCAAAGGACCAGGGGGTGCCGATCTCGACGATCTCGTTCGGCACGCCGTACGGCTACGTCGAGATCAACGACCAGCGCCAACCCGTACCGGTCGACGACGAGATGCTCAAGAAGATCGCCGATCTGTCCGGCGGCGAGGCGTTCACCGCGTCGAGCCTTCAACAGCTGCGAGAGGTCTACGCCAACCTGCAGCAGCAGATCGGCTACGAGACGATCCGCGGCGATGCGAGCGTGGGGTGGCTGCGGCTGGGAACGCTGGCCCTGGCGATGGCGACGCTTGCGGCCCTTTTCATCAACCGTCGTCTGCCGAATTGATTTGCAAGGGATGACGATCTGAGATGACAGTTCCACTGCTGGGACCGCTATCGCTCACGGGATTTCAGCACATCTGGTGGTTCCTCCTGTTCGTGGGGGTTCTGGTGGCACTGGCCGGGTTGTACGCCGCGGCCCAGATCGCCCGGCGACGGCGGTTGCAGCGCTTCGCCAACACCGAGCTGCTCGACAGCGTGGCGCCAAAGCGGCCCAGCCCGATGCGTCACGTTCCCGCGGCGCTGCTGGCGATTTCGCTGCTGTTGTGCACCATCGCGCTGGCCGGGCCCACCCATGATCAACGCCTTCCCCGCAACCGCGCGGTGGTGGTGCTGGCCATCGACGTCTCCCAGTCGATGCGCGCCACCGACGTCGACCCGAGCCGCCTGGCCGCGGCCCAGGAGGCCTCGAAGAAGTTCGTCGACGAGCTCACGCCGGGCATCAACCTCGGCGTCATCGCCTATGCCGGGACCGCCAACGTCCTGGTCTCGCCGACCACCAACCGCGACGCGAGCCGGCGCGCGATCGAGAATCTTCAGGTGGCCGACAAGACCGCGACCGGCGAGGCCATCTTCACCGCACTGTCGTCGATCTCCACCGTCGGCGCCGTCATCGGTGGCGGCGATACGCCACCGCCCGCGCACATCGTGCTGTTCTCCGACGGCAAGGAGACGGTGCCGAACAACCCCGACAACCCCAAGGGTGCGTTCACCGCGGCACGGGCCGCCAAGGATCAGGGCGTGCCGATCTCGACGATCTCGTTCGGCACGCCGAACGGGTCGGTCGAGGTGAACAACGAGCGGGTCCCGGTGCCCGTCGACGACGAGGGCATGGAGAAGATCGCAGAGCTCGCCGGCGGCGAGGCCTACACCGCGTCCAACCTCGACGAACTCAACAAGGTCTACGACACCCTGCAGGACCAGATCGGGTACGAGACCGTGCGCGGTGAGGCGACCACCGGCTGGCTCCGGCTCGGCGCCCTGTTCGCGGCCGTGGCGGCGGTGGCCAGCCTGCTGATCAACCGACGGCTACCGCTGTGAGCGCGGCACTTCACTAAGGCGATTTCTTAAGAATGGCGGGCAGGCGATAGGTTGGCGGGCATGACTGCGCACGCGACGAGCAATGACACCGGAGCGACCGCCGAATCCGAATCGGCCGGTGGTCGTCCGCCTTTCGTCTCCCGCTCGGTGCTGGTGACCGGCGGTAACCGTGGCATCGGCCTTGCCATCGCGAAGCGCCTCGCCGCCGACGGTCACAAGGTCGCCGTCACCCACCGCGGTTCGGGGGCCCCCGAGGGGCTGTTCGGCGTGGTCTGCGACGTCACCGACAACGCCGCCGTCGACCGCGCGTTCAAAGAGGTCGAGGAGCATCAGGGACCGGTGGAGGTCCTGGTGTCCAACGCCGGCATCTCCAAGGACGCGTTCCTGATGCGGATGACCGAGGAGCGCTTCGAAGAGGTCATCAACGCCAACCTCACCGGCGCGTTCCGGGTGGCGCAGCGGGCCTCACGCACGATGCAGCGCAAGCGGTTCGGCCGGATCATCTTCATCGGCTCGGTGTCGGGCATGTGGGGCATCGGCAACCAGGCCAACTACGCGGCCGCCAAGGCGGGGCTGATCGGCATGGCCCGCTCGATCTCACGTGAGCTGTCCAAGGCCAACGTCACCGCCAACGTCGTCGCGCCCGGCTACATCGACACCGAGATGACCCGGGCCCTCGACGAGCGGATCCAGGCCGGCGCACTGGATTTCATACCCGCCAAGCGGGTGGGCACCGCAGAGGAGGTGGCCGGCGCGGTCAGCTTCCTGGCGTCCGAGGATGCCAGCTATATCGCCGGCGCGGTGATCCCCGTCGACGGCGGCATGGGTATGGGCCACTAGATCTTTTCGCAAGAGAGAGGGACTTTCACATGACCGGTTTGCTCGACGGCAAGCGCATCCTCGTCACGGGGATCATCACCGACTCGTCGATCGCGTTCCACATCGCCAAGGTCGCCCAGGAGTCGGGTGCGGAGTTGGTGTTGACCGGGTTCGACCGGCTGAAGCTGATCCAGCGGATCGCCGACCGGCTGCCCAATCCGGCGCCGCTGTTGGAGCTCGACGTGCAGAACGAGAAGCACCTCGACACGCTGTCCGAGCGCATCACCGAGGTGATCGGCGAAGGCAACAAGATCGACGGCGTGGTGCACTCGATCGGGTTCATGCCGCAGTCCGGCATGGGCATCAACCCGTTCTTCGACGCGCCCTACGAGGACGTCTCCAAAGGCATTCACATCTCGGCCTTTTCGTATGCCTCGTTGGCGAAGGCGACGCTGCCGATCATGAACCGCGGCGGCAGCATCGTCGGCATGGACTTCGATCCGACCCGCGCGATGCCCGCCTACAACTGGATGACCGTGGCCAAGAGTGCGCTCGAGTCGGTGAACCGCTTCGTCGCCCGCGAGGCCGGGCCGTACGGTGTGCGTTCCAACCTCGTCGCGGCGGGCCCGATCCGCACGCTCGCGATGAGCGCGATCGTCGGCGGCGCACTGGGCGCCGAGGCCGGTGAGCAGATGCGGTTGCTCGAGGAGGGCTGGGATCAGCGCGCGCCGGTCGGCTGGGACATGAAGGACCCGACCCCGGTGGCCAAGACGGTGTGCGCACTGCTGTCGGACTGGCTGCCTGCCACCACCGGCACCGTGATCTACGCCGACGGCGGCGCAAGTACGCAGTTGCTGTGACGGACCGCAGGTAAATGGACATCGATGAGCGCTTGCGCGAAGAGCATTGACTTCGACGCCGTCCTGCTGCTCTCGTTCGGCGGGCCGGAGCGCCCCGAAGACGTGATGCCGTTCCTGGAGAACGTGACTCGCGGGCGGGGCATTCCGCGGGAGCGGTTGGCGTCGGTCGCCGAGCACTACCTGCATTTCGGCGGCGTCTCGCCGATCAACGGCATCAACCGGGCGGTGATCGAGCGGCTGCGCACCTACGTCGACGTTCCGGTGTATTTCGGCAACCGCAACTGGGAGCCCTACGTCGAGGAGGCCGTGACCGCCATGCGCGACGACGGGGTGCGCCGTGCGGCGGTGTTCACCACGTCCGCGTGGGGCGGCTACTCGAGCTGCACGCAGTACGTCGAGGACATCGCCAGGGGGCGGCAGGCGGCGGGCGACGCGGCCCCGCAACTGATCAAACTGCGCCAGTACTTCGACCATCCGCTGTTCGTGCAGATGTTCGCCGACGCGATCACCGACGCAGCGAGGGCGGTGCCGCACGACGCGCGCCTGGTGTTCACCGCTCACTCGATTCCGCTGGCTGCGCGGTCGCGCTGTGGCGCAGAGCTTTACGAGCGCCAGGTGGCGTATACCTCCGGGCTGGTGGCGGCCGCGGCCGGGTATGACGACTACGACCAGGTGTGGCAGTCCCGATCCGGCCCGCCGCAGGTTCCGTGGCTGGAACCCGATGTGGGCGACCATCTTTCGTCGCTCGTCGAGAACGGCACCACGGCCGTGATCGTGTGTCCGATCGGTTTCGTCGCCGACCACATCGAGGTGGTGTGGGACCTCGACACCGAACTGCGCGTACAGGCCGAAGAAGCCGGAATGGCCTTCACCAGGGCGGCGACGCCGAACGCCGATCTCGCACGTGTCGCCGCCGACCTGCTCGCCGAGTTGCGCGACGGCCGGGACCCTGAACGGGTGCCAGGACCGAATCCGCCGCCGCTGCAGGGGTATTCGGTCGACGGCCTGCTGTGCACGCCGGCCTGCGGCTAGCCTCGCCAGGCTGAGTGCAGGACCGCGTCGACCGCGGCCAGTCGCGCCGAGCGCACCACGGTCGACAGCGGACGCAGCGCGTCGTTGGCGATCTGCACCTCAGCGGAGCTGTGCAGCCCTATCGGTATCAGCCCGGCGCTGACCGAGATGATCGCGTCGACGTGCGCGGCGTTCTCCAGCACGCGCGCCGCCCGGTCTGGCGCGTGGCCGGGAAGGCGATGCATGCGGGTGGATTCCAGCACCTGCTCGACGAGCCCGCGGGGATCCTCCACGTCGATCTCGGCCGCGCCTGCGCGCAGTGCCCCGAGCGCGTCCGCCGCCGAGCGGACCGCCGACCGCAGCGCGTACTCGGCCTCGGCGAGATTTACGTATCCCACGGGCGGGGATCCTTCGGGTATCGAGTACACCGTCCACGACAGCCCGCACGGGTCACGGTCGAACTCGTCGGAATCCTCGAATTCGTCGTACTCGAAATCCGGCACCAGGCCGATCGATCCCGCACCGGAGACGACCAGGGCCTCGCCCGCGGTCACCGCGTCGCGCTGGAACTGGGTGCCTGCTGGCAGCCCCCGGACGTCGCCGGGCACCGGAAGGGCCAGGCCGATCGGCGGTTCCGTCACGCCGGGGCCGGCGGCCGTGCGCAGCGTCTGCAGCAGAGACACCGCACCCGTATCCACCAGATCGGGCCAGGGTAAACCGGTCGCGCCGGCCGCCACGGAATCGTAGGCGGTTACGGAATGCTTTGGCGCCCAATGTGATAGCGCGTCGAGGACATCGTCGGGCGCGGCAACGCCCGCTAACCAGGCATTGGCCCATACCGACAGCGAAACACTGGGACACCACATGATGTTCGAAGTGTAGTTGTTACGCCCGCAGGTGGTCGGGCGCGACGATAGGGTGGTGTCATGCCCGCTGCGCTGATCTGGTTAATTGCCGCGCTGGCGCTCGCCGGTGCCGAAGCACTGACCGGCGACCTGTTCCTCCTCATGCTCGGTGGCGGGGCGCTGGCCGCGGCAGGCTCGAGCCTGATCTTCGACGACCTGTGGGTGCACGGCGCGGTGTTCGCCGTCGCGTCGATCCTGTTGCTTGTGCTGGCGCGGCCCGCGCTGCGAAGGCACTTCCAGGCCGGTACCGGTCTGCCCGACCCGGCCAAGGCGCTCGAAGGCAAAAGCGCGCTGGTGCTCGACCGGGTGGCCCAGCACGAGGGACAGGTGAAGCTCGACGGTGAAGTCTGGACGGCGCGGCCGCTCAATGAGAACGACGTGTACGAACCGGGGGACCAGGTGACCGTCGTGCAGATCGACGGTGCCACCGCCGTCGTCCAGAAGCTCGCCTAGAACACACTGGGTACGAGGGAAGGAATCGTCATGGATGGAGCCGTCGCCGGCCTGGTGCTCGTCGGCGTGCTGGTGGTGTTCGCCGCCATCATCGTCGCGAAGTCGATCGCGCTGATACCGCAGGCCGAGGCCGCGGTCATCGAACGGCTCGGCCGCTACAGCAAGACCGTGTCCGGTCAGCTGACACTGCTGCTGCCGTTCGTCGACCGGATCCGTGCCCGCGTCGACCTGCGCGAGCGGGTGGTGTCCTTCCCGCCGCAGCCGGTGATCACCGAGGACAACCTGACCGTGCAGATCGACACGGTGGTCTACTTCCAGGTGACCAACCCGCAGGCCGCGGTCTACCAGATCAGCAACTACATCGTTGGTGTCGAGCAGCTGACCACGACCACGCTGCGCAACCTCGTCGGCGGTATGACGCTGGAGCAGACGCTGACCTCACGCGACCAGATCAACACGGCGTTGCGCGGCGTGCTCGACGAGGCCACCAACCGCTGGGGGCTGCGGGTCGCCCGTGTCGAGTTGCGCAGCATCGACCCGCCACCGTCGATCCAGGATTCGATGGAAAAGCAGATGCGCGCCGACCGCGAGAAGCGCGCGATGATCCTGACCGCGGAAGGCAACCGGGAATCGGCGATCAAACAGGCCGAGGGCCAGAAGCAGGCACAGATCCTGGCCGCCGAGGGTGCCAAACAGGCCGCGATCCTGGCCGCGGAGGCAGATCGCCAGTCGCGCATGTTGCGCGCCCAAGGCGAGCGCGCGGCGGCCTACCTGCAGGCCCAGGGCCAGGCGAAGGCCATCGAGAAGACGTTCGCGGCCATCAAGGCGGGCCGGCCAACGCCGGAGATGCTGGCGTACCAGTACCTGCAGACCCTGCCCCAGATGGCCAAGGGCGAGGCGAACAAGGTGTGGCTGGTGCCCAGCGACTTCGGTTCGGCGCTACAGGGTTTCACCAAGCTGCTCGGCGCGCCGGGGGAGGACGGCGTGTTCCGCTACACCCCGTCGCCGGTGGACGACACGCCGGTCAAGACTGACGACGACGACGAGGTCGCCGACTGGTTCAACACCGAGACCGATCCGGAGATCGCCCGCGCCGTGGCCAAGGCCGAAGCCGAGGCGCGCACGTCGGTGGACGGCCCCGCGCCCATCAACGCGCCGCCGTCGTTCCCGGGGATCGGCCAGCAGACCAACCCTGCGGGGCAGGAACGCGAGCCCGGCGGCGGGGCGCACTCCCGTTGAGACGTGGCAGGCGGGCGGTCACTGGCTCGTGTTCAGCGGCGCCGCGTCGGCCATGCGCCTCAACTGCTGACGGCCGGTCTGGGCGCAGTCGTCGATCGTCGGAAGGCTGAAACTGGTGTACATCACCCGTCGGTCGCGATCCACCGGCGGCTGAGCCATGTGCAACGTGCACGAGAGGTGGACGGTGACGTCACCGGTCTCGGTGGCGAGATCGACGACTGGAAGGTCGAGACCGGGTTGCAGGCTTGGTGCGGGCCACACGAGGGCTCGATGCGAACCGGCGACCACTCGCAGCTGACCCGACGTGGCACCGCCGGCGGTTACTGAGATGCCGACCGTGAGGCCACAGCAGTCGTAACTGTGTCGACCGAGGGCACAGTCTTTGTGCCAGGGGACGTCTGAGATGCCCCTTGTGACGCCGAGCGGCTTGAAAAGAGCCTCAACGCGTTTCCCATCCCATCCGCTTGGGACGTGTGCGTCGCCCGTCAACCTGCCGATTCTGGCAAGACGTTCGTCAGCGACGAGCTCAGCGGCTGTCCGAGACTCTGCATCGAATTCCTGCATCCGCACCAGCGCGTGGGTCCCGTCTTTCAGGGTGGCCCACCATGAGCGCCCGTCGCCCTCGAAGTAGCGCGGCGCGGCGAGGTCCATTTCCGTCGAGACGGCCGACATCTCCGCTTGGCTGAACACGCCCTTGATGTGCAGGTAGCCGGCTTGTTCGAGGAACCAGGCCATCTCCTCGGCTGGATCGTCTGGGGCGAAAGAGCTTTGCAGGTTCAGTGGCTCGCCGTGGCGATCCAGGAAGACGACAGCCCCGTTGACATGAGGGGTCGTGCCGTCGATCGCGGCTCGCAGGAGGAGCCACCAGTCCAAAACGTCAGACAGTTCCCCGTGCACCTCCAGCGCGCCGGTGGCCAGCCACCCCATCGGGGTGACCTGGTCGGCGATCAGCGCCGCCAGCTGCTCTGCGTCGATTCGCAGTACGGTGCCGGTCGCCGGCCCTCTCCCGCATGTCATGCGGTCGCCGTCGACGCCGAGGGTCCAGCGCTGATCGTCCACCGAAACGGTCAGCGGTCGCGGCGGGCGCTGCTGAAGCGATGGCGTGAGCCGCTCGTTCGAGTCGGCGAACAAGTGCGGGAGCGCGGCCTCGAAGAACTCGGCGGGCTCAACAACTGCGGGGTCGCCGTCGACCCTCGTCCGTACGTCGACACTCATGTGTGCGAACCAGCGTAGAAAGCTCCAACCCTTTCCATCAAGGGCAGACGACGGCCGACTTCATCGCGTCAGGCGCAGCGGTTCATCGATCTCGGCTTCGACCGCGCGCTCGCGATGGTGGCGCCGGTGCACGCGGACCTCGTAGACCAGGCCCGCCACGCCCAGGCTGGCGGTGCAGAACGAGATCAACACGAGCAGGGGGCTGACATTGCCGGTCAGCGCGTCGCCGAGGATCACCACCGCCGCAGTGCCCGGCACCAGTCCCGCCAAGGTGGCCAGCGCGTAGGGGAGCACGCGCACCGACGACACGCCCGCGGCGTAGTTGAGCACCGCGAACGGCACGGCGGGAATGAGCCGCATCGACAGCACCGTCGGCCAACCGCGTTCGCGCAACCGCGCGTTGAGGGACTCGATCCGCGGATGGCGCACCGTTCGGTCCAGTCGAAGGCCCACGGCGCGCACGAGCAGCACCGCGATGACCGCGCTGATCGTCGCCGCCGTCACCGCCAGGGGGATCCCCAGCACCGGGCCGAAGAGCAAGCCTGCGCCGAGCGTGAATGCCGTGCGGGGGAACGGGAACACTGTCACCACGATGTGGGCGGCCAGAAACGCCAGCGGAAACCACGGCCCGACCGAGGTGGCCCAATCGCGCAACTGCACCGCGGTCGGCACCGGGACCAGCAACGCAACTGCGACGAGAATCACAATCGCCGCCAGCGACCCGACCAGACGCACCCGCGAGACGCTCGAAGACGTCGCGATCACCGCCCCTCGGACCGCGCGCAGGGTGCTGACGACGGAGTTCACGCCTACCAAGACTACGGAACCGCGGCCGAAGTCACCTGTTCGCGGGCCCGCGAGTCGACCGACCGGCAGACACCGCTGTGACTGCGATCATTTAGCCTGATGATCGTGCAGAAACCCACTGTGGTCGAGGCCGATCGCGAGCGCTGGCGCTCAGCGGTTGCCGCGGTACTGGCAAAGAGCACCCGGCGCGATCCCGCCGATCTGCCCGCCGAGCCCGAGCGACTGCTGGATTCGCCCACCTACGACGGCTTCGCGATCCGCCCGCTGTACACCAGCGCCGATGCGCTTCCCGAACCTCCGCTGCCCGGGCAGTGGCCGTTCGTGCGCGGCGGTGACGCGCTCCGTGACGTCAAGGCCGGCTGGAAAGTCGCCGAGGCGTTCCCGACGAACGGGTCCAGCAACGTGGCCGAATCCAACGGCGCCGTTTTGGTCAGCCTCACCGAGGGGGTCAGCGCGCTCGTCATCCGCGTCGGCGCGCCTGCAGGCGTCGCGGCTTCGGAGTTGGACCGGCTGTTCGACGGCGTTTTCCTCGACCTCGTCCCGGTGCTCTTCGAGATCGCCGGGCCCGATTACGTTTCGGCCGCCGACGCGATGCTCGGACTGCTGAGCGACCTCGACGCCGACCAACGCTCCCGGCTGTCGGTGGACCTCGGCGCGGACCCGTTGACCGCACCGTTGAGCGGGCGCGCGGCGCCCGAGATCGCCGACGTCGTGGCCACCGCGGCCAAGCTCGGCGACTACAGCGGCTGCGTTCGCGCCGTTGCCGTCGACGGACCCGCGTTCCACAACCTCGGCGCCAACGCATCGTGGGAGCTGGCCGGCCTGGTGTCGGCGGGCGTGAGCTACCTGCGGCAGCTGGAAGAGGGCGGTATCGGTGTCCCGGATGGGTTGCGGCAGATCAGTTTCCGCATCGCCGCCGACGACGACCAGTTCATGACGATCGCCAAACTGCGGGCCGCGCGCCTGTTGTGGGCCAGGGTCGCCGAGGTCGTCGGAGCGCCGGAGCACGGAGCGGTCACCCTGCACGCCATGACGTCACTGCCGATGATGTCCAAGCGCGATCCGTGGGTGAATATGTTGCGCACCACGGTGGCCGCCTTCTCGGCGGGTGTCGGCGGGGCCGACACCATCCAGGTCCACCCGTTCGACGTCGCGATCCCCGGCGGCTTCCCTGGCACGGCGCCGAGCTTCGCGCGCCGGATGGCCCGCAACACCCAGCTCCTGTTGCTCGAGGAGTCACATCTGGGCCGTGTGCTCGACCCGGCGGCGGGTTCCTGGCATGTGGAGGACCTCACCGAGGAGCTCGCCGAGCAGGCGTGGAAGCACTTCCAGGACATCGAATCCCGCGGCGGCTTCGAACAGGCTCGTGATCACATCGCGGCCCAGATCGCCGAGGTCGCCCAGCGGCGCGCCGAGGACATCGCACACCGGCGAACCGCGCTGACCGGTGTCAACGAGTTCCCCAATATCGTCGATCCGGCTCTGCCGCAAGGTGATTCGCTGCCCGGGGTGGCCCGTTATGCGGCGGGCTTCGAGGAGCTGCGGGACCGCTCCGACGCTTTCCTCGAGAAGACCGGGGCCAGACCGAAGGTGTTGCTGCTGCCGCTCGGCCCGCTCGCCGAGCACAACGTGCGCACCACCTTCGCCACGAACCTGCTCGCGTCGGGCGGTATCGAAGCGGTGACCGAGGCGGAGCAGACACCGCCGATCGCCGTGATCTGCGGCACCGACGCCCGCTACGGCGAGGAAGCCTCGGCCGCGGTCGACTCGGCACGCAAGACGGGCGTATCTCATGTGCTGCTCGCCGGGCCGGAAAAGGCCGTCGCGGATGCCGATTCCAAACCGGACGGCTACCTGACCGCGAAGATCGACGCGGTCGCCACCCTGTCGGACCTGCTCACCAGATTGGGGGCCTGAGGTGACTGCCACAGCCGGGATCGGAAAGACCATCGGGAGTTTCGCCGGCGTCCCGCTGCGCGGCGACAAGCGTGCCGAAGCGCCGACCGAGGCCGCCGTCACCGCCCATGTCGAGGCGGCCGCCACGACGCACGGATACAGCGCCGACCAAGTGGACTGGGTGACGCCGGAGGGTATCGACGTCAAGCCCGTCTACATCGGGGCCGACCGCGACGCCGCCGTCGCCGCCGGATATCCGCTCGACACCTTCCCGGGCCAACCGCCCTTCGTGCGGGGCCCGTACCCCACCATGTACGTCAACCAGCCGTGGACCATCCGGCAGTACGCGGGTTTCTCCACCGCCGCGGAGTCCAACGCGTTCTACCGGCGCAACCTGGCCGCGGGGCAGAAGGGCCTCTCGGTGGCGTTCGACCTGGCCACCCATCGCGGTTACGACTCGGACCATCCGCGCGTGCAGGGCGACGTCGGAATGGCAGGCGTGGCAATCGATTCCATCCTCGACATGCGCCAGCTGTTCGACGGCATCGACCTGTCGACCGTGTCGGTGTCGATGACGATGAACGGCGCGGTGCTGCCGATCCTCGCGCTGTACGTCGTGGCCGCGGAGGAGCAGGGCGTACCGCCGGAGAAGTTGGCCGGGACCATCCAGAACGACATCCTCAAAGAGTTCATGGTCCGCAACACCTACATCTATCCGCCGAAGGAGTCGATGCGGATCATCTCCGACATCTTCGGCTACACCAGCACGAAGATGCCGAAGTTCAACTCGATCTCGATCTCGGGCTACCACATCCAGGAAGCCGGTGCCACAGCCGATCTCGAGCTGGCCTACACGCTGGCCGACGGTGTCGAGTACATCAAGGCCGGCCTCGATGCCGGCCTCGACGTGGACAAGTTCGCGCCGCGCCTTTCGTTCTTCTGGGGCATCGGGATGAACTTCTTCATGGAGGTCGCCAAGCTGCGGGCCGGCCGGCTGCTCTGGAGCGAGCTGGTCGCGGAATTTGGACCCGAAAGCCCCAAATCCAGGTCATTGCGCACCCATTCGCAGACCTCGGGATGGTCGTTGACCGCTCAGGACCCGTTCAACAACGTTGCGCGCACCTGCATCGAGGCGATGGCGGCGACGCAGGGGCACACCCAGTCGTTGCACACCAACGCGCTCGACGAGGCGCTGGCATTGCCGACTGACTTCTCGGCCCGCATCGCGCGCAACACCCAGTTGGTGCTGCAGCAGGAGTCGGGCACCACGCGGCCGATCGATCCGTGGGGCGGCTCGTACTACGTCGAGTGGCTGACCCACCAGCTGGCCACCGCGGCGCGGATGCACATCGGCGAGGTCGTCGAGCACGGCGGAATGGCGCAGGCGATCTCCGACGGCATCCCGAAACTGCGCATCGAGGAGGCCGCCGCGCGCACCCAGGCGCGCATCGACTCCGGCCAGCAGACGGTGATCGGCGTCAACAAGTACCAGGTCGACGAGGACCACGAGGTCGAGGTCCTCAAGGTCGAGAACAGCCGGGTGCGGGCCGAGCAGCTCGCCAAACTCGAGCGGCTGCGCGCCGAACGCGATCAGGCCGAGGTGGACGCCGCGCTGGCCGAGCTGAGCCGGGCGGCCGGTGCCCGCGGACCGGCGGGTGAGGACGGGCTGGGCAACAACCTGCTCGCCCTGGCCATCAACGCCGCGCGGGCCAAGGCCACCGTCGGCGAGATCTCCGATGCGCTCGAGCGGGTCTACGGGCGCCATGTCGCCGAGATCCGTACGATCGCCGGCGTCTACCGCGATGAGATGGGGGGTGCAGGGGTCAGCAACATCACTAAAGCCACCGACCTCGTGCAGAAGTTCGCCGAGGCCGACGGTCGCCAGCCGCGCATCCTGATCGCGAAGATGGGCCAGGACGGGCACGATCGCGGGCAGAAGGTGATCGCGACCGCGTTCGCCGACATCGGCTTCGACGTCGACGTCGGCTCGCTGTTCTCCACCCCCGAGGAGGTCGCACGGCAGGCCGCCGACAACGACGTGCACGTCGTCGGCGTCTCGTCGCTCGCGGCCGGGCACCTGACCCTGGTGCCCGCGCTGCGCGAAGCGCTGGCCGAGGTGGGTCGGCCCGACATCATGATCGTGGTCGGCGGCGTCATCCCGCCCGGCGACTTCGATGAGCTCTACGCCGCCGGAGCCACCGCGATCTTCCCGCCCGGCACCGTGATCGCAGACGCGGCGGTCGGCCTCCTGCACAAGCTGGCCGATCGGCTGGGCTACCGCCTCGACTAGATGGCCGATCCGACCGACGACCTTGCGGCCGCCGTGGCGGACGGCGACCGTGCCGCCCTGGCAAGAGCCATCACGCTGGTGGAATCGACGCGCGTCGACCACCGTGAGCAGGCTCAGGAACTGCTGCTGAAGCTGACCGAGCACGCGGGCAGCTCGCTGCACGTCGGGATCACCGGGGTGCCCGGCGTCGGCAAGTCGACGACGATCGAGGCGCTCGGCATGTACCTGATCAACCAGGGGCACCGCGTCGCCGTGCTGGCCGTCGATCCCTCGTCGACCAGGACCAGGGGCTCGATCCTCGGCGACAAGACCCGCATGGCGCAGTTGGCCGTGCATCCCGACGCCTACATCCGCCCATCGCCCACCTCGGGCACACTCGGCGGCGTCGCCAAGGCGACCCGCGAGACGATCGTGCTGTTGGAGGCGGCCGGTTTCGACGTGGTCCTGGTCGAGACCGTCGGCGTTGGGCAGTCCGAGGTGACCGTCGCCAACATGGTCGACACCTTCGTGTTCCTCACGCTCGCGCGCACCGGCGATCAGCTGCAGGGCATCAAGAAGGGCGTGCTCGAACTCGCCGACATCGTCGTGGTGAACAAGGCCGACGGCGAGCACGCGGTCGAGGCCAAACGGGCCGCCCGTGAGCTCACCGGTGCCATTCGGCTCATTTATCCCCGCGAAACACTGTGGCGCCCACCGGTTCTGACGATGAGCGCACTAGAGGGGACGGGCCTCGAGGAGCTGTGGGCGACGGTGCTCAAGCACCGCGACGTGCTCACCCAGGCGGGGGAGTTCGAAAGCCGCAGGCGCGCTCAGCAAGTCGAGTGGACCTGGTCGATGGTGCGGGATTCGGTCCTTGACCGGGTGCTGTCGAACCCGAACGTGAAGCGGATGCGCGCCGAGATCGAACGTCAGGTCCGCGACGGGGAGCTGACCCCCGCGCTTGCTGCGCAGCACCTGCTCGACGCCTCTGACATGCGCGAACCTAACAAATAGGTAACGGTAGGTTTATTTGCCGGGGCTGCGAGTAAATTAAATAAATTGTGACGGGTGTCAACAAACGGGAGCGCAGCGTCGCGCTTCCGCACGGTGTCCAGGGCGCTGCGGATTCCAACTTCGCCTGCACCCTGCGTGGTTTCTCGCGACTGTTCCCTGGTCGTCGCTACGGCGGCGGCGCCCTGTCGATCTACTTGCACGGTGAGCCCGTCGTCGACGTGTGGACCGGTTACTCGGACCGCAGCGGTACGCAGTACTGGAGCGCTGACACCGGCGCGATGGTCTTCTCAGTCACCAAGGGCATGGCGTCCACGGTCATCCACCGACTCGCGGACCGCGGCCTGATCGACTACGACACCCCGGTGGCCGAGTACTGGCCCGAGTTCGGCGTCAAGGGCAAGGCCGCGATCACGGTACGCGAGCTGATGCAGCACCGGGCCGGGCTGTCGCACCTCAACGGGTGCACCAAGGCCCAGCTGCTCGACCATCAGGTGATGGAAGAGCGGGTGGCGGCCGCGCCGGTCAACAAGCTGCTGTTCGGCCATCAGGCCTATCACGCGCTGACCTACGGCTGGCTGATGTCCGGCCTGGGCCGAGCCGTTACCGGCAAGGGCATGCGCGATCTGATCCGCGAGGAGCTGGCCGAGCCGCTGGACACAGACGGGTTGCACCTGGGACGCCCGCCTGCCGGCGCGCCGACCCGCGCCGCGCAGATCCTCGCCCCGCAGGGCGCCCTCGCCAACCCGGTCTTCAACTTCGTCGCCCCGCGCGTCGCGGCCCTCGGGGTGTCCGGGATGTTCGGTTCGATGTACTTCCCCGGCATGAAGTCGGTGGTCCAGGGCGACACGCCGTTCCTGGACGCCGAAATCCCGGCCGCCAACGGTGTAGCCACCGCCAGGAGCCTGGCCAAGATGTACGGCGCGATCGCCAACGGTGGCCGCATCGAGGGCAAACAGTTCCTGTCCGCGGAGCGGGTCGCGGCGCTGACCGGCCGAGCGAGCTACTGGCCTGACCGCAACATCTTCGTCCCGTTGAGCTTCAACCTGGGCTACCACTCGCTTCCGGTGCCCCCGGGTGTGATGCCCGGGTTCGGTCATGCCGGGCTGGCCGGCTCGGTCGGGTGGGCCGATCCGAGCACCGGGCTGGCGTTCGGCTTCGTGCACAACCGGCTGCTCACGCGGATGGTGCTCGACCAGGCGACGTTCGCCGGGCTGGGCGTGTTGATCCGGCGCGACGCGGCGCGGGCGCGCCGGCGTGGCTATCAGACGGTGCCCGATCTGGGTGCGCCGTTCTACAGCGTGTCGCGCGAGGTTGCGGGATAGCGCGCAGTCATTGAGAAGCGCTGCTGAACCACTTCGTCTTCTGCCGCCAAGACTCAGCCGAGGTCAACGCGAAGCCGGCACCGCACATACAGGCGAAGACCCACACCAGGGTCGTGCCGCCGTCGTGCTGTTGCAGCGCGGGGATGTAGGCCGTCAGCAGGCGCACGATGCACGCGGCGATGCCCGCGGCGGACGAGATCAGATAGACGTTGGCGATCTTGCGCGACCGCGGATCCCTCCGCAACACCAGCAGGGCCCGGCTGCCGTACCCCAGCAGGTAGATCAGGATGCCGCACAGGATCAGCCAGTAGGTGTTCAGCCAGAAGTCGGTGGGCACCTGGAAGAAGTCCGGCTTGTAGATGCGCGCACCGTTGCCGAGGGAGAAGGTGACCAGCAGCAGCGGGATGCACAGCGTGGCCGGGATTTCGACGTACTGCTTGAACGACCTCTGCAGCAGGTGGTCGTCCTGCAGGCGACCGAGGGCGTTGTAGACGACGGCCGACGCGGCGACGATGTAGCAGTCGTGGCCGATGAAGTCTTCGAGGTTCCATTTGCCGGTCAGCGCGTGCAGCGCGACCCCCAGCGTTTCCGAGGCCCACGGGGACATCAACAACACCGCCATGCCCTGCAGGGCGATGTTGAGGGTGGCGGCCACCTCCCAACGGGAGGACCAGGTGACCCGGCGAATCCACAGGCTCCACGCGATACAGCAAAGCGTGATCGCGATCAGTGTCGCCAAAGCCATAGGGTTGCCTTCGGAGCTGCCGTAGTACTCAGCAAAGTGTACGGCTAAAGGGGCGGGGCGTCACTCCGCGGTCGCAGCTCGGAGAGTCGAGGAATACGGGTTCGCGACTTCGTTGTCTCCCGCACGGCCGTCTGGCCGGAACCGCCTGTGCGTTCGAGGTATTCGACGTAACTGAGCACTTCTTGCCTGGTCATCAGGCCGAACCTGATCTGCAGGTCGGGATAGTTCAGGCCGAACCGGTCCGCGACCCGCCGCAGCTCCTCGGCGTCTGGATAGTCCGGCTCTTTGATTCGGCGGTAGTACGTGCTGCTGGATGTGCCCAGTGCGTCGTAGATGTCTTTGGCCTCGATGTCACCGTCGAGCAGGTAGTCGAGCAGCGCTTTGAGTTGTCGGCCGTTCTCGTCTGTCCGAGGCACTTGTCCACTCTAAACCAACGTCCCGCGTTTGGGCAGTGCGGTCCGCAAACTGGAGGAGTTTGCCTATATTGACACTGGCGTCACAGTTTTGGGAGGTGTCTCCCATTTTTGGGACACGTGAGCTATCTTTGGTCGCATGGTTGCTCCCTACCTGGCTTCGCCGACAGAGGTTCTGCGCCCGCTCGGCGAGTTTGCTACGGCAACGGTCCGCGCCACGGACTACGACGCTGCGGACGCCGGTGTTTCCGCCAGCATGGTCAAAGTTTCGACCCCCGCAAGCGACGAGCTGACGGCTGAACTCGACGGGGCCACCGAATGGCTCGGTCTGCCGGCCGACGAGATCCTGGTCGCCGCACTGAGCAGAACCATCGCCCGCACACTCGGTGAAGGCCTGGTCCGAGTCGACATCGCCAGCGAGCGCGGTTCTCTGCTCGACGCCGTTCCCCTGGTGTGTGTGGCGGGGCAGCACGCGAGCCCGACCGAGGTGCTGGCCTCCGTGCACCAGACCCTGGCCGCCGCTTCGGAGCGCGAGGTGGCCGCTTCACCGGAGGTGTACTTCAACTACATCGGCGAAACGCCATCGGACACTGTGCCGGTGCAGGAGACTCCGCCTGGCCTCGGCCACGCACTGGAGGTGCGTGTCTATCGCGCCGGTGGCGACGTGCGTGTCGACTGGTGGTACGACACCAGCCGCTTCGAGCAGTACACGGTCGAGGAACTGTCCGAACAGTTCCCGCTCGCGCTCGTCGAGATCACGTCGGACGCGTTGCCCCCGAACTGAGCACACGCGGTTCGGCGGTAAGATCGACGCCATCGGCTTGGATCCGGCCATCACCGGGGAGCCTTCGGAAGAACAGTTCGGCGTCACCACCCTCTGGGGCGTTCGAGCCCAGTAGAACCGAACGGGTGGGCCCGTCAACGCCCTAACTGAGCGGCGCGCACCTCTTAGTGTGCGCAAGCGGGGTGGTACCGCGGCGCTCGCGCACCGGCGCGACGTCGTCCCCGTGCCTTGAACGAACATGTGAGGTTTCCTCCGGAAGCCGAACGAGGCACAGGAGCTATGACCGCCTACCCGAAGCCGGCGGCTGGGGCGCCGAAATTCCCCGCGCTGGAGACCGAGGTCCTCGAGTACTGGGACCGCGACGACACCTTCCGCGCCAGCATCGCTCGCCGCGACGACGCCCCCGAGTACGTCTTCTACGACGGCCCGCCGTTCGCCAACGGGTTGCCGCACTACGGGCACCTGCTCACCGGGTACGTCAAGGACATCGTGCCGCGGTACCGCACCATGCGCGGCTACAAGGTGGAGCGTCGCTTCGGCTGGGACACCCACGGCCTGCCCGCCGAACTCGAGGTGCAGCGCCAACTCGGCATCACCGACAAGACGCAGATCGAAGAGATGGGCATCGAGAAGTTCAACGACGCCTGCCGAGCCTCGGTCCTCAAGTACACCAACGAATGGCGCGCCTACGTCACCCGGCAGGCCCGCTGGGTGGACTTCGACAACGACTACAAGACCCTCGAACCCGAGTTCATGGAGTCGGTGATCTGGGCCTTCAAACAGTTGTGGGACAAGGGCCTTGCCTATGAGGGCAACCGTGTGCTGCCGTATTGCTGGAACGACGAGACACCGTTGTCCAGCCACGAACTGCGCATGGACGACGACGTCTACCAGAGTCGCCAGGACCCCGCGATCACCGTGGGCTTCCGGATCGCCGAGGGGGATCTGGCCGGCGCCTACCTGTTGGTCTGGACCACGACGCCGTGGACGCTGCCGTCCAACCAGGCGGTCGCGGTTCACCCCGACGTCACCTACGTGCAGGTGCAGGGGCCCGACGGGCGGCGTCTCGTGTTGGCCGAGGCGCGGGTCGGCGCCTATGCGCGCGAGTTGGGCGAAGAGCCGGAGATTCTCGGCGCGTACTCGGGTCGCGAGCTGCTCGAGACCCGCTACCTGCCGCCGTTTGCGTACTTCGCCGATGCGCCCCGCTCGTTCCGCGTGCTGCCCGCGGACTTCGTCAGCACCGAGGACGGCACCGGCATCGTGCACATGTCGCCCGCCTATGGCGAAGACGACATGCTCACCGCGCAGGCCGCGGGCATCGAGGCCGTCACACCGGTCGATTCCAAGGGACGGTTCGACGCCACCGTCCCCGACTACGCCGGACAGCACGTCTTCGACGCCAACCCGCAGATCATCCGCGACCTGAAGAACCAGAGCGGGCCCGCGGCTGCGCACGGTGCGGTGCTGTTGCGTCACGAGACCTACGAGCACTCCTATCCACACTGCTGGCGGTGCCGCAATCCGCTGATCTACCGGGCGGTGTCGTCCTGGTTCATCAAGGTCACCGAGTTCCGCGACCGCATGGTGGAGCTCAACCAGGAGATCACCTGGTATCCCGAACATGTCAAGGACGGGCAGTTCGGCAAGTGGCTGGCCGGTGCCCGCGACTGGTCGATTTCGCGAAATCGCTACTGGGGCACCCCGATCCCGGTGTGGAGGTCCGACGATCCGGCGTATCCGCGCATCGACGTCTACGGCAGCCTCGACGAGCTCGAACGTGACTTCGGGGTGCGGCCCACCGATCTGCACCGGCCCTACATCGACGAGCTCACCCGGCCCAATCCCGACGATCCGACGGGCCGCTCGACGATGCGGCGCATCGAGGACGTCTTCGACGTCTGGTTCGACTCGGGCTCCATGCCGTATGCGCAGGTCCATTACCCGTTCGAGAACCAGGACTGGTTCGCTGGGGTTGATTCCGCCGACCCTGACAAGCAGGTCGACGGGCACTTCCCGGGCGACTTCATCGTCGAGTACATCGGGCAGACCCGGGGGTGGTTCTACACGCTGCACATCCTGGCCACCGCGCTCTTCGACAAGCCGGCATTCAAAACCTGTGTGGCGCACGGGATCGTGCTCGGCAACGACGGCCAGAAGATGAGCAAGTCGCTACGCAACTATCCAGATGTGACGGAGGTGTTCGACCGCGACGGCTCCGACGCCATGCGGTGGTTCCTGATGGCCTCGCCGATCCTGCGCGGCGGCAACCTGATCGTCACCGAACAGGGCATCCGCGAAGGCGTCCGGCAGGTTCTGCTGCCGCTGTGGAACGCCTACACCTTCCTCGCGTTGTACGCACCGAAGAAGGGCTCTTGGCGCACCGACTCGAAGCACGTGCTTGACCGCTACATCCTGGCCAAGCTCGCGGTGCTGCGCGACGACCTCACCGCGTCGCTGGATGTCTGTGACATCTCCGGAGCATGCGACGAGTTGCGGCAGTTCACCGAGGCGCTGACGAATTGGTATGTACGACGGTCTCGTTCGCGGTTCTGGGAGGAGGATCCCGACGCGATCGACACCCTGCACACCGTGCTGGAGGTGACCGCCCGGCTGGCCGCCCCGTTGCTGCCGTTGATCACCGAGCGCATCTGGCGCGACCTGACCGGCGAGCGGTCGGTGCACCTGACCGACTGGCCCGAGGAGAATCTGCTGCCCGCCGACCCCGAGTTGGTCGAGACCATGGACCTGGTGCGCGAGGTGGCATCGGCGGCGTCGTCGCTGCGCAAGGCCAAGAAGCTGCGGGTGCGCCTACCGCTGCCGAAACTCACTGTCGCCGTGGATAACCCGCAGCGGCTCGAGCCGTTTGCCGACCTGATCGCCGACGAGCTCAACGTCAAGGCCGTCGAGCTCACCGACGACATCGACACCTACGGCCGCTTCGAACTGACGGTCAACGCGCGCGTCGCTGGTCCGCGCCTTGGCAAGGACGTGCAGGCCGCGATCAAGGCCGTTAAGGCGGGCGATGCTGTGGTCAATGCCGACGGCACGCTGACCGCCGGACCGGCGGTGTTGCACCCCGACGAGTACAGCTCGCGGCTGGTGGCCGCCGATCCGGAGTACACCGCGGCGCTCTCCGACGGGGCCGGGTTGGTGGTGCTCGACGGCACGGTCACCGAGGAACTGGAGGCCGAGGGGTGGGCCCGCGACATGGTGCGTGAGTTCCAGGAAGCCCGACGGCGCTTCGGTCTCGACATCGGCGACCGAATCGAACTGGAGTTGACCATCCGAGAGTTCCCCGCCGGTTGGCGCGATGAGCTGGCCGATCTCATCGCCAAGGAGTTGTTGGCGCCCAGCTTCACGATTAGGCCTGACCCGAACCTGAAGCTTTCTGCGCGCGACGATTCGGGACTCGACATGGTGGGCGGTGCCCTGAATCTCGAGGATGGCGAATGGAAGACGGGGACTGTCGGTGGCGGGTACCCGTTCAGGCTCAAGAGAATAAGAATCTAGCGATCGCGCCCGCCCGCGAGTGTGTGGTCGATGAACGCATTTCGCGAGTCAGCGTGACACAACCCCACACTCGGCAACGCCCAACCGCTAGTCGACGACGACGCGGGCGCTGCGCCCGGCGAAGTCGACGACGTCGCCGTTGTGCAGTTGTCTGCCACGCCGGTGTTCGACAGCGCCGTTGACGCTGACCTGCCCGTCGGCGATCACGGTCTTGGCGTCGGCGCCCGAGTCGATGAGCCCGGCGAGCTTGAGGAACTGACCCAACCGGATCGCGCCGTCGCGGATCGCGACGTCGAGCGGCTGCGTCATGCCGTCAGGCTAGCGCCTTAGCATCTGCAGGTGTGGACGGTCGCTGGGTGCTGCACCTCGACATGGACGCGTTCTTCGCGTCCGTCGAGCAGCTGACCCGTCCCACGCTGCGGGGGCGTCCGGTGCTGGTCGGCGGGCTCGGTGGGCGTGGTGTGGTCGCCGGGGCGAGCTACGAGTCCCGGGTGTACGGCGCCAAGTCGGCGATGCCGATGCACCAGGCGCGGCGGCTGGTCGGCGCCGCTGCGGTCGTCCTTCCGCCGCGCGGCGTCGTCTACGGCGTGGCCAGCCGCCGGGTGTTCGAGACCGTTCGCACAACGGTGCCGGTTCTCGAACAGCTGTCGTACGACGAGGCTTTCGGTGAGCCCGTCGAGCTCGCGGGCGCGTCGGCACATGAGGTCGAGGACTTCTGCCGGACCCTGCGCGCGGGGGTGCTCGAGGTCACCGGGCTCGTCGCGTCCATCGGGGCGGGCTCGGGCAAACAACTCGCGAAGATCGCATCCGGGCTGGCCAAACCCGACGGTATGCGGGTGGTCCGCCGCGATGAGGAGCGTGCGCTGCTCGACGGCCTGCCGGTGCGACGGTTGTGGGGGATCGGACCCGTCGCCGGGGAGAAGCTGCACCGGCTCGGCATCGAGACGATCGGCGCGTTCGCCGCGCTCAGCGAGGCCGAGGCCGCAGACATCCTCGGCGGCACCGTGGGCCCGGCGCTGCACCGGCTCGCCCGCGGCATCGACGACCGGCCGGTCGCCGAAAACGCGCCCGCCAAGCAGATCAGCGCGGAGTCCACGTTTCCCGAAGACCTGACCACCCTCGATCAGCTCCGTGAAGCGATGGGCCCGATCGGTGAGCACGCCCACCGCCGCCTGGAAAAGGACGGCCGCGGCGCGCGCACGGTCACCGTGAAGCTGAAGAAGTCCGATATGAGCACGCTCACCCGCTCGGCGACCCTTCCGTACGCCACCACCGACGCGGCCACGTTGATCGCCACCGCGCGCCGGCTGCTGCTCGACCCCGTCGACGTCGGGCCGATTCGCCTTCTGGGCGTTGGCTTTTCGGGTCTTACCGACGTTCGCCAGGAATCGTTGTTCCCGGACTTGGAGCTGATGGCCTCCGACGACGACGTCACGCACACCGGGGTGCCACCCACCGTCTCAGACCTCGCCGCGACCGCACCCGCCTGGCGCATCGGCGACGACGTCACTCATCCCGACTTCGGGCACGGTTGGATCCAGGGGGCCGGGCACGGCGTGATGACGGTCCGGTTCGAGACCAGGACCAGCGGACCGGGCCAGGCCCGCACGTTTCCGATCGACACGCCCGGAATCGAGCGCGCCAACCCCGTCGATTCCCTCGACTGGCCCGATTATCTCGCCGAACTGGCGCGCTACCAGAGCACCCCGTAAACGCTCGAGATCGTGAAGCCGTGATCGCCGTACGTCTTACAGGTCACGGTGCCCTGATATCCGACACCGCAACTGGCGCCCCAGTTTTCGAGTCGGTACCCCGCCGGCAGGACGTCGACACCCTCGCGGGTGAACGTCGGCGTGGGGGAGTGCCGGTACTCCGCGGGGCCGCCGCTGATCAAGAACGTCTGGTTGGTTCCGGGCGGGGCGCCCAGCGGGACCCCGTCACAGCCGATGGGGCCGCCGTTGGGGCCGATGCCACACGACAGGCCGTCGGGTGTCTTGAAGAACACGTGGTAGTTGGGCGGCGGACCGGGTCGGTAGAAGCCTTGCGCGACGGGGTAGTCGTCGATCGCGTCGGCCCCCGGGGGCGCTTCGGCACGCGCCACCGCGCCCGCGGCCAGGGCCAGCGCCAGGACGGCAATCAGCGTGGCGCCTCGGCGAATCATGTTCTCGAAGGGCACGCATCCACGGTGTCATGCGCGTCAACCCCAACGACCGACGGCTTCGTCGACGGGAACACCGCTCGCCAGCGCCGCCATCAGCAGCACCCGCGCCTGCGGGGAGCGCAGCCGACGCGCCGGCACCGCGCCTGCGGCGAGCAGGTCGTGCCCCGGTCCATATGCGGGCCTCACCCGCGCTCCCGGCACACGCGTGGTGACCGCGACCGCGACGCCCCCGTCGCGGAGTCGCCGCACCCCGTCGATCACCGCCGCGCCGGCATTGCCTGCCCCCAGCGTCTCCAGGACGATCCCGCGCGCACCCGCGGCCGCGCAGGCGTCCATCGCCACGGCATCCGCACCCGGATAGGCGGCGACGATGTCCACCCTCGGCGCCCCGGCCGCCGACAGCGCACCGAGATACGGTCGCTCCTTGTTCGTATGCCGCTCGAAGCCGCTCCGCGACACAACGCCTACCACCGCGCCGAGGAAACCACGCAGGTCGCCCGTCGCCGCCTTGTGCAACCCCAACGGCTGCCACACCGAACCGGAGAAGGTGACGACGACACCGAGGTCTCGCGCGTGCGGGCTGCCGGTAATGGTCAGCGCGTCACGAAGATTGGCCGGGCCGTCGGCGTCGGGGGCGTCGGCGCTGCGTTGCGCCCCGGTCAGCACCACCGGCGCGGTGCCGCGATAGGTCAGTTCGAGCCACAGCGCCGTCTCCTCGATGGTGTCGGTGCCATGGGTGACGACGATGCCGTCGGCGTCCGCCGCCGCGGCGACCGCCGTCCCGATGCGATCCCAATCGGCAGGAGTCAGCTGCGAGCTGTCGACCGCCATCACGTCGACCACCTCGACGTCGAGAACGCCGCCGAGTCCCGACGTCAGTTCGGCCCCGGTTCGAGCCGGACGCTTGACGCCGTCCTCACCCGTGGCGCTGGCGATTGTGCCGCCGGTGGTGATGACGACGACGCGACCCATGGTGCGGGATTCTTCCGCATCGACGTTTTGGGATGATGGTTGTCGTGACTGACGACCCAGAAGTGGCCGACGAGACGTCCCAAGAGGCGGCGCCGCCGAAGCGACGGCTGGGCCTGCTGCTCGGCATCGCCGGCGTGGTGCTGGTCACCGACGTCGTCACCAAGGTGCTCGCGGTCAAGCTCCTCACCCCGGGCCAGCCCGTGTCGATCATCGGCGACACGGTGACCTGGACGCTGGTGCGCAATTCGGGTGCGGCGTTCTCGATGGCCACCGGCTACACGTGGGTGCTCACGCTGATCGCCACCGGCGTGGTGATCGGGATCATCTGGATGGGCCGACGGCTGGTCAATCCGTGGTGGGCGGTCGGGCTGGGCATGATTCTCGGCGGGGCCCTCGGCAACCTCATCGACCGGTTCTTCCGTTCACCCGGCCCGCTGCAGGGACACGTCGTGGACTTCCTGTCCATCGGGTGGTGGCCGGTCTTCAACGTGGCCGACCCGTGCGTGGTCGGCGGGGCGATCCTGCTGGTGGGGCTGTCGCTGTTCGGGTTCGACTTCGATACCGTCGGGCGGCGGAAAGCCGCCGAGGACGAATAGATGGCCGATCGGTCGCTTCCAGTCCCGGAGGGCCTGGCGGGCATGCGGGTCGACGCGGGCCTCGCCCGGCTGCTCGGCCTGTCACGCACGGCCGCCGCGGCGCTGGCCGAAGGCGGCGGTGTCGAGATCGACGGCGCGCCTGCGGGCAAATCGGACAAGCTGACCGCCGGCGCCTGGCTGGACGTGCGGTTGCCCGAAGCACCTGCGCCGGTGGAGAACACGCCGGTCGAGATCGACGGGATGGCGATCCTGTACTCCGACGAGGACATCGTTGCGGTGGACAAGCCGCCGGGGGTCGCCGCGCACGCGACCGTGGGCTGGTCGGGTCCGACCGTGCTGGGCGGCCTGGCCGCGGCGGGCTTCCGGATCAGCACATCGGGGATCCACGAGCGCCAAGGCATCGTGCACCGCCTCGACGTCGGGACCTCGGGGGTCATGGTCGTCGCGCTTTCCGAACGCGCGTACACGGTGCTCAAGCGGGCATTCAAACAGCGCACCGTCGAAAAGCGCTATCACGCGCTGGTGCAGGGGCATCCCGACCCGTCGAGCGGCACGATCGACGCGCCGATCGGCCGTCACCGCGGACACGACTGGAAGTTCGCGGTCACCGAGAACGGCAGGCACAGCGTCACCCACTACGACACCCTCGAGGCGCACCGCGCCGCGAGCCTGCTCGACATCGAACTGGAAACCGGTCGCACACACCAGATCCGGGTGCATTTCGCCGCGCTGCACCATCCATGCGTGGGTGATCTCACCTACGGCGCCGATCCCACCCTGGCCAAGCGGCTCAAGCTGGACCGGCAGTGGCTGCACGCTCGATCGCTGGCTTTCGCGCATCCCGCCGACGGGCGCCGCGTCGAGATCACCAGCCCGTATCCGGCCGACCTGCAGGACGCCCTCGACGCACTGCGCAATCACGAACTGTGAGCGAGACCCGAAGACCCGGCTTGCTGTTCGGCGTCGGCGCCTACGTGTGCTGGGGAACGTTTCCCGCGTTCTTTCCGCTGTTGAAACCCGCCTCAGCCCTCGAGGTGCTCGCGCACCGCATCGTGTGGAACTTCCTGCTGATGGTTGTCGTGGTCGCGGTCGTGCGCAGGCTCGGCGACCTGAAGCGGATCAGCGGCCGCACCTGGCTGCTGCTGGCCGCCGCGTCGGCGTTGATCTCGATCAACTGGGGGATCTACGTCTACGCCGTCAACAACGGGCACGTGGTGGACGCGGCTCTCGGCTACTTCATCAACCCGCTGGTGGTTGTGGCGCTGGGGCTGATCGTCTTCCGGGAGCGGCTCAACCGCGCGCAGTTCGTGGCGTTGGCGGTCGCGGTGGCCGGCGTGCTGGTGTTGACGGTCGAAGTCGGCGCGCCGCCCTACATCGGTCTGGGCCTGGCGCTGTCGTTCGGCCTTTACGGCGCGGTGAAGAAGGTCGTGACGACCGACCCGCGGGTGAGCGTCGGGGTGGAGGCCGGCATCGCCACGCCGTTCGCGGCCGCGTACATCGTCGTGCTGCAGAGCACCGGGCACGCAACGTTCACCGAGTACGGCGGTGACCATATCGCGCTGATGGTGCTGTCCGGCGTCCTGACGGCGGTGCCGCTGCTGCTGTTCGCCGCGGCCGCGCAGCGGTTGCCGCTGGTGACGATGGGCCTGCTGTTCTACCTGACGCCGGTGATGCAGCTGACGTGGGGCGTGTTCGTCGGCCAGGAGCCGATGCCGCCGGCCCGCTGGTTGGGTTTCGCGTTGATCTGGTTGGCGCTGCTGGTCTTCAGTGCCGACGCCATGGGACGGTCGCGGGCCGATCGGGAACTTTGCGAAACTGCCGGTTGACCTAACACTAGCAATGTCATAGCGTTTGCTCGTGGCTGACGAGACTGCGCCGGCTCTCGGCCCGCGGGCGCGGGGGCGTCCCGTGGGCTCCGACTCGGCCGAGACACGGGCCAACATTCTGCGGGCCGCGCGGGCGGTGATCAACGAACGCGGATACGAGGCGGCGACGTTCAAAGCCATCGCGGTGCGCGCGGGGATCAGCCGGCCCACCATGCACTATTACTTCGCCACCAAGGAAGACCTCTACGACTGTCTCCAGCGGGAGGCGTACGCGGCGGTCTCGGCATCCATCGCGGCCGCGAAACAGAAGAATACGCTGTTGGAACAGCTGACCGCATTCATCAGCGCGGCCGGTGAGCGAGATCTCTCGGATGGTTCGATGATGCGGTTCGTGATCGCGTCTCGACTCGAGCAGCACCGCCATCCCGGGCTGCGCGGCAGCGTCACACCAGTTGCCGAGGCGGTGGCGGACTTCTACATCTGGATGGTCGACGAGGCGATCCGCCGCGGCGAGATCCCCGAGGACGTGGACACCGGAGCGGTGGTCAACATGCTCTCGGCGATGTTCTGGGGAATGGGCTTCTTCGGACGGTTCGTCCACGGATCCGAACCGGCGATTGCAGTTGCCAAGCAACTGAACCGGATGTTACGCCGGGGATTGCTCCCGTCGCCGACGAGCCTCGCGGTTTAGCGAGAAGCCGGAATTCTGCGCGCGGCGCGAAGACACGCATTTCCGACACGCCGAGAACTGTCGGAAGGCGGTCATAGACTGGCCCTCCTATGAGCCCTTCGGATTCGCGGTCGTTCGTGCACCTGCATAACCACACCGAGTACTCGATGCTGGACGGTGCCGCGAAGGTCAAGCCGATGCTCGCCGAGGCTCAGCGCCTGGAGATGCCCGCGATCGGGATGACCGATCACGGAAACATGTTCGGCGCCAGCGAGTTCTACAACGCCGCCACCGACGCCGGGATCAAGCCGATCATCGGTGTCGAGGCCTACATCGCCCCGGGTTCGCGCTTCGAAACCAAGCGCATCCTGTGGGGCGATCCCGGCCAGAAGGGTGACGACGTATCCGGCAGCGGGTCCTACACCCACATGACGATGGTGGCCGAGAACGCCACCGGGTTGCGCAACCTGTTCAAATTGTCCTCGCTCGCCTCGTTCGAGGGTCAACTCGGCAAGTGGTCACGCATGGACGCCGAGCTGATCGCCGAACACGCCGAGGGCATCATCGCCACCACCGGCTGTCCGTCGGGCGAGGTGCAGACCCGGCTGCGGCTCGGCCACTATGACGAGGCCGTGGCAGCGGCGGCCAAGTGGCGGGACATCTTCGGACCCGACAACTTCTTCCTCGAGTTGATGGACCACGGCCTCGACATCGAACGCCGGGTGCGCGAGGGGTTGCTCGACATCGGGCGCAAGCTCGACATCCCGCCGTTGGCCACCAACGACTGCCACTACGTCACCCGCGACGCCGCCCAGAATCACGAGGCGCTGCTCTGCATCCAGACCGGCAAGACGCTGTCGGATCCGAACCGGTTCAAGTTCGACGGTGACGGCTACTTCCTCAAGACGGCCGCCGAGATGCGCGCGCTGTGGGACGACCAGGTGCCCGGGGCGTGCGACTCCACGCTGCTGATCGCCGAGCGGGTGTCCTCCTACGAGGACGTGTGGACCGTGCGGGACCGGATGCCGGTCTTTCCCGTGCCCGAGGGCCACACCCAGGAGTCGTGGCTGCGCCACGAGGTCCGCGCGGGGCTCGAACGTCGCTTCCCCTCCAGTGAGGTACCGCAGGAGTACACCGATCGCGCCGACTACGAGATCAAGGTCATCTGCGACAAGGGTTACCCGTCCTACTTCCTGATCGTGGCCGACCTCATCAACTACGCGCGGTCGGTCGATATCCGGGTCGGGCCCGGCCGCGGGTCGGCCGCCGGGTCGCTGGTCGCCTACGCGCTGGGCATCACCAACATCGACCCGATCCCGTACGGGCTGCTGTTCGAGCGGTTCCTCAACCCCGAGCGGGTGTCGATGCCCGACATCGACATCGACTTCGACGACCGCCGACGCGGCGAGATGCTGCGCTACGCCGCCAACAAGTGGGGCAGCGACCGCGTGGCCCAGGTAATCACCTTCGGCACCATCAAAACCAAAGCTGCGCTGAAGGATTCGGCGCGTGTGCACTACGGCCAGCCCGGCTTCGCGATCGCCGACCGGATCACCAAGGCGCTGCCTCCGCCGATCATGGCCAAAGACATCCCGCTGTCGGGGATCATCGACCCCAACCATGAGCGGTACAAGGAGGCCGCCGAGGTCCGAGGCCTGATCGACACCGACCCCGACGTCCGCACCATCTACGAGACCGCGCGCGGACTCGAGGGTCTGGTGCGCAATGCCGGTGTGCACGCCTGCGCGGTGATCATGAGCTCCGAGCCGCTGATCGATGCGATCCCGCTGTGGAGACGCCCGCAAGACGGTGCTGTGATCACGGGCTGGGACTACCCGTCGTGCGAGGCCATCGGCCTGCTGAAGATGGACTTCCTCGGGCTGCGCAACCTGACGATCATCGGTGACGCGCTGGACAACATCCGGGCCAACCGAGGGATCGAGCTCGACCTCGAAGCCGTCTCGCTCGACGACAAGGCGACCTACGAGCTGTTGGGCCGCGGCGACACGCTCGGCGTGTTCCAGCTCGACGGCGGGCCGATGCGCGACCTGCTGCGGCGCATGCAGCCGACCGGCTTCGAGGACGTTGTCGCGGTGATCGCGCTGTACCGCCCCGGCCCGATGGGCATGAACGCCCACAACGACTACGCCGACCGCAAGAACGGCCGCCAGGCGATCAAGCCGATCCACCCCGAACTCGAAGAGCCGCTGCGCGAGATTCTTGCCGAGACCTACGGCCTGATCGTCTACCAAGAGCAGATCATGCGGATCGCGCAGAAGGTGGCCGGGTACTCGCTGGCCCGAGCCGACATTCTCCGAAAGGCCATGGGCAAGAAGAAGCGCGAGGTCCTGGAAAAGGAGTTCGAGGGCTTCTCCGAGGGTATGAAGTCCAACGGCTTCTCCGCGGCCGCCATCAAGGCGCTGTGGGACACCGTGCTGCCGTTCGCCGACTACGCGTTCAACAAGTCGCACGCCGCCGGTTATGGCCTCGTCTCGTACTGGACGGCCTACCTGAAGGCCAACTATCCGGCCGAATACATGGCCGGGCTGCTCACGTCGGTCGGCGACGACAAGGACAAGGCCGCGGTGTACCTGGCCGACTGCCGGAAACTGGGCATCACGGTGCTCCCGCCCGATGTCAACGAGTCGGGGCTGAACTTCGCCTCAGTGGGCGAGGACATCCGCTACGGCCTGGGGGCGGTACGCAACGTCGGCGCCAATGTCGTTGCCTCGCTGATCAACACGCGCACCGAAAAGGGGAAGTACATCGACTTCTCCGATTACCTGAACAAGATCGAGATCAATGCCTGCAACAAGAAGGTCACCGAGTCGCTGATCAAGGCCGGCGCGTTCGACTCGCTGGGGCATCCGCGCAAGGGGTTGTTCCTGATCCACACCGACGCCGTCGATTCCGTGCTCGGCACGAAAAAGGCCGAGGCGATGGGTCAGTTCGACCTGTTCGGCGGCGCCGACACGGCCACCGACGCGGTGTTCACCATCAAGGTGCCCGACGAGGAGTGGGAGGACAAGCACAAACTCGCGTTGGAACGCGAGATGCTCGGCCTCTACGTGTCGGGTCATCCGCTCAACGGCATCGCCCACCTGCTGGCCGCCCAGGTCGACACCGCGATCCCGGCCATCCTCGACGGCGACCTCCCCAACGACACCCAGGTGCGCGTGGGCGGCATTCTTGCCTCGGTCAACCGCAGGGTCAACAAGAACGGGTTGCCGTGGGCCTCGGCGCAATTGGAGGATCTGACCGGCGGCATCGAGGTGCTGTTCTTCCCACAGACCTACTCGACGTTCGGTGCCGAGATCGCCGACGACGCCGTCGTGCTGGTCGGCGCGAAGGTGGCCATCCGCGACGATCGGATCTCGTTGATCGCCAATGACCTTGTGGTGCCGGATTTCTCGAATGCGCAGCTGGATCGCCCGCTTGCGGTGAGTCTGCCGACGCGGCAGTGCACCGTCGACAAGGTGACCGCACTCAAGCAGGTGCTGGCCCGCCACCCCGGTACGTCGCAGGTGCATCTGCGGTTGATCAGCGGGGAGCGGATCACCACGCTGGAACTGGACACGTCGCTGCGCGTCACACCGTCGTCGGCCCTGATGGGCGACCTCAAGGCTCTGCTCGGGCCGGGCTGCCTGGGCGGCTGACGGTCAGTTCAGAACATTGACCGCCCGCGCGATGACGAGCCCGGCGGTGCCCAGCGCGACGATCGCCTGCACCGTCATCATCATCTTGGCCCACCGGGCGAGGGGCATGGTGTCGGTCGGAGAGAACGCCATCACGTTGGTCACGCTGACGTAGAGGTAGTCGACGAACGTGGGCCGCCAATCCGGTTCGGCCACATGCGGAGTCGTCATCTGCGGGAACAGGAAATCGGGATAGGGTCGCTCTCCTGCACGCCGCGCGAACGGCCCGCCCCGGTCCAGCTCCCAGTACCAGATACCGAACACGATCACGTTCGTGACGATGATCGAGGCGCCGCTGCCGAGCAGCACCGCCGCGTCGTTGCTTTCGTCGCCGCTGAGGATGCCGACGGCCAGCACGACCGCCGAAAGCGTGTTGTCGAGGGTGATCGCCGCCAGCAGAACCCATGTGGTGTACCGGCCGAACCGCGTGCGCCGGGTCATGACACGCGGGTTGATGGCCAGCAGCGCCAGCAGCAGAAGCCCCTCCAACACCACCAGCGGCCAACGGGGGACCAGCGTGTAGTCCTTCGGGATCGCCAGCTGCAACGCCATGACCGCCACCACCGCGATCAGCACGGGCATCGTGCTCTCCGGATCGCCGCGCCGCAACCAGGCCGGCGCGCGGTGCTGTTCCGGCGGTGACTCCATTCCGTCATTGTGATGCGCCAGGATGGTTGGATGGAGTCACGACACGTCAGCACCTGGATCGCCGCGCCGCCCGAGGCCGTCTACGAGTTCGCCGCGGACCCGCAGACGTGGCCGCGGTGGGCGGCGGGCCTCGCACAGGGCGGCCTCCGCCAGACTCCGAGCGGTTGGGTGGCCGATTCACCGATGGGCGAGGTGACCGTCGAGTTCTCGCCGCGCAACGATCTCGGCGTGCTCGACCACGTCGTGCGTCTGCCTACCGGGGAAGCGGTCTACAACCCGATGCGGGTGCAGCCCTGGAGTGTGCCGACCGACGCTGGCGAGCCGCGGTGCGAGGTGGTGTTCAGCGTGCGCCGACGGCCGGCGATGACCGACGAGGAGTTCGATGCCGACACCGAAGCGGTGGCCGCCGACCTGGCGACTCTCAAGAGGCTGATCGAGGACTAAACGCGCGGCGAGCAGAGCGCGCTGAACGCCAGCCATGTGACGGTTCCGACCGCGGCACCGGTCAGCACCGCGGTGGCCGTCGTCGCGGTGGCGATCCCGACGACCAGCGCCACCAGCGCGCCGAGCACCAGAGCGATCAGCTTGTATGCCGGCCACGGCACCCCCGCCACCGACACGTCGCACGTCACGCGTGCGGCTGCGGTGCGGAAGTTACCTGCGGTGGTCATGACACCCACGATAGCTCGTAACCTATTTTTCGGCCACCCGAAACACCGGATCAGGCCGGCGGATCTTCAGTGCGTCTACGCTGATGGGATGCCACTTTCCGGAGAGTATGAGCCCAGCCCGTGGGACTGGGTGAGGGAACACGCCGACCGAATCACCGAATCCGGCACCACCGCGGGTGTGGACATGAAGGGCAAGCCGCTCATCCTGCTGACGACCGTCGGCGCGAAGACGGGCAAGATCCGCAAGACCCCGCTGATGCGGGTGGAACACGACGGCCAGTATGCGGTGGTGGCCTCGTTGGGCGGCGCCCCCAAGCATCCGGTCTGGTACCACAACATCAAGGCCCATCCGCGGGTGGAACTGCAGGACGGCGCGGTGACCAGGGAATATGACGCTCGGGAGGTCACCGGCGAGGAGAAGGCCGTCTGGTGGGAGCGCGCCGTGTCCGCGTGGCCCGACTACGCCGAGTATCAGAAGAAGACCGACCGCCAGATCCCGGTGTTCGTGCTGACCCCGATTTCTTGAAAACCGCTGGTTGGTGGCACCATTGACCGGTGTCCGCTGAACTGAGGCAAAGCCCGAGGACGTCGCCACTTCGTGCGGCGGATATCGATGAGGCCGCTCAGCGAATTGCGGACGTCGTCCTGCGCAGCCCGCTGGAACTCAGCGAGAGGCTCTCGGATGCCACCGGCGCTGCGGTGTATCTGAAGCGCGAGGATCTGCAGCCGGTGCGGTCCTACAAGTTGCGCGGCGCGCACAACCTGCTGATGCAGTTGTCCCCCGACGAGTTGGCCGCAGGCGTGGTGTGCTCGTCGGCGGGCAATCACGCGCAGGGCTTCGCGATGGCATGCCGCTCGATGGGCGTGCGCGGCCGGGTCTACGTGCCGGGCAAGACGCCGAAGCAGAAGCGCGACCGGATCCGATACCACGGCCGCGAGTTCATCGAGTTGATCGTCGGCGGCCGGACCTACGACGACGCCGCGGCCGCCGCGGCCGAAGACATCGCCCGCACGGGTGCGACGTTGGTGCCGCCTTACGACGATCTGCGCACGATGGCCGGACAGGGCACGATCGCCGCCGAGGTCATCGATCAGCTCGACACCGAACCCGACCTCGTCGTCGTCCCGGTCGGGGGCGGCGGATGCATCGCCGGCATCACCACCTATCTGGTCGAACGAACCAGCGGCACCTCCGTGTTGGGCGTCGAGCCGGCGGGGGCGCCCGCGATGATCGCGGCGCTGGCGGCCGGTGAGCCGGTGACGATCGACGACGTGGACCAGTTCGTCGACGGTGCGGCGGTGAAGCGTGCGGGAACGCTGCCGTACGAGGTGCTGGCGGCGGCCGGCGACATGGTATCGATGACGACCGTCGACGAGGGCGCCGTGTGCACCGCGATGCTCGACCTGTACCAGAACGAGGGCATCATCGCCGAGCCGGCGGGAGCGCTGTCGGTGGCCGCGTTGATGGAGGCCGACATTGAGCCGGGATCGACTGTGGTGTGCGTGATCTCGGGCGGCAACAACGACGTGTCGCGCTACGGCGAGGTGCTGGAGCGTTCGCTGGTGCATCTCGGCCTCAAGCACTACTTCCTGGTCGACTTCCCGCAGGAACCGGGCGCGCTGCGCCGGTTCCTCGACCAGATCCTCGG
The DNA here is from genome assembly GCF_002245535.1 of Mycobacterium lehmannii. Classification (GTDB taxonomy): domain Bacteria; phylum Actinomycetota; class Actinomycetes; order Mycobacteriales; family Mycobacteriaceae; genus Mycobacterium; species Mycobacterium lehmannii. Next base: position 107,521 of record NZ_NKCN01000005.1, read on the forward strand.
CCCCAACGACGACATCACCTTGTTCGAGTACGTCAAGCGCAACAACCGCGAGACCGGTGAGGCGCTGGTCGGGATCGAGTTGGGTTCGGCGACCGACTTCGAGGGCCTGCTCAAGCGCATGCGCGCCTCGGACATCCACGTCGAGGCGCTCGAACCGGACTCACCGGCGTACCGCTACCTGCTCTGAGGCAATCGGCGCACGACTTCACGTTCGGCGGATAACGGCAAAGGAATGCCCCTCGATGCGGGTGGTGTCCTCGGCGACCTCCGGCTCGCCCCAAGCCAGCACCACCTCGCCGGTGACCGGGACGTCGACCGCGTCGGTGCCCAGATTGCATGCGATCGACAGCGACCCGCGGTGCATCACGATCCAGCCCCGGTCTTCGTCGTAGTCGATCCCGAGGTTGTCCAGCCACGGGTCGGCCATATCGGGCTCGTTGTGCCGCAACGCGATCAGCTCGCGGTATACCCGCCGCAGTCGGCCGTGGTCGCCCTCGTCGATCTCATCCCAGTTCAGCTTCGAGCGCTCGAATGTCTCGGGGTCTTGCGGATCGGGGATCTCGTCGGCGTCCCAGCCATGTTCGGCGAACTCGCGCTTGCGGCCCTCGGCCGTGGCCCGCGCCAGTTCGGGCTCCGGATGCGAGCTGAAGAACTGGAACGGCGACGACGACCCCCATTCCTCGCCCATGAAAAGCATGGCCGTATACGGGCTTCCGAGCGCTAAGGCGGCTTTGACGGCGAGTTGACCGAACGTCAGGTTCTGCGACGGCCGGTCTCCGACGGCGCGGTTGCCCACCTGATCGTGGGTCAATGTATACGCCAGTAGGCGGGTGCCCGGAATCGTGGCGGTGTCCAACGGGCGCCCGTGCCTGCGGTGCCGAAACGACGAGTACGTGCCGGCGTGGTAGTAACCGTTCTTCAACGTGGTGGCCAGCGCCTCGACGGTTCCGAAATCGTTGTAGTAGCCCTGCTGTTCGCCGGACACTGCGGAGTGGATCGCGTGGTGGATGTCGTCGTCCCACTGCGCGGTCATCCCCAAGCCGCCCTGCTCGCGTGCGGTGATGAGCCGCGGATCGTTGAGGTCGCTCTCGGCGATCAACGACAGTGGCCGGCCCAACTCTGCTGCCAGCGCATCGGTTTCGGCGGATAGCTCCTCGAGGATGTGGATCGCCGTCGTGTCGACGAGGGCGTGCACGGCGTCCAGACGCAGCCCGTCGGCGTGGAAGTCGCGCATCCAACGCAGGGCACAGTCGATGATGTAGCGCCGCACCTCGTCGGCGTCGGCGTCGGCGATGTTGATCGACTCGCCCCACGGATTGCTGCCCGTCGACAGGTACGGACCGAACATGGGCAGGTAGTTACCCGAGGGGCCCAGGTGGTTGAACACGGCGTCGATCAGCACCCCGAGTCCGCGTTCGTGGCAGGCGTTGATCAGGCGTACCAGCGCGTCGGGCCCGCCGTAGGGTTCGTGGACGGCGTACCACAGCACACCGTCGTAACCCCACCCGTGGGTGCCACCGAAGGCGTTGACCGGCATCAGCTCAATGAGGTCGACGCCGAGGTCGACGAGGTAGTCCAGCTTCTCGATCACCGCGTCGAAAGTGCCTTCGAAAGTGAAGGTTCCGACGTGCAATTCGTAGATCACCGCACCCTCGATCGAGCGCCCGGACCAGTCGCCGTCCGTCCATGCCGACGGATCCGGTTGCCACAGCTGCGACCTCTCGTGCACACCGTCGGGCTGACGGGGGGAGCGGGGGTCGGGGAGCACCTTGGGGTCGTCGTCGAGGACGAAACCGTAGCGCGCGTCGGGACGGGCCTCGACGTCGGCGCGCCACCACCCGTCGTCGGAGCGGGTCATGTCGTACAGTTCACCGTCGACGTCGAGCTTGACCCGGTGCGGTCGCGGCGCCCACACGCTGAATTCAGCCATCGACCCGCTCCAACAGTACGACCGGCAGTTCGGTGAAGAGTTCGGCGGCCAGCACCCGCCCGGTGTGCCGGCGCCCGCCGATGCGGTCCGCCCAGGTGCCTGCGGGCAGGGTGAGACCTGTTTCTCCCCAGCCGGTTTCGGAGAGCCGCACGGAGTGCCGGGTGACGGCGGTCAGCACGTCGTCACCGCGCTGGAACGCCACGAGGTGTTGCGCCGCCGGCCCGTCGGCCAGCACGGGGGTGTAACCGCCCGTCGAAAACGTCGTGGGCCGCTCCCGCCGGACCGCCAGCGCGGAGGTGACCACCCGCAGCTTCGGATGGCGCATCGCCTCCAACGCCTTGCGGCGAGCCGCGTAGTCGACGGGTCTGCGGTTGTCCGGGTCGACCAGGCTGTCCTCCCACAGTTCGGTGCCCTGGTAGACGTCGGGGACCCCGGGCACGGTGAGCGCCAACAGTTTCTGGCCCAGCGCGTCGCTGCGGGCATGCAGGTCGAGCCGCGCGACCAAACCGGTCAACTCGGTGGCCACCGGGCCGTCGATCACGGCGTCGATCCAGGTGTGAAGCCGGGTTTCGAAACCTTCGTCCGGATCGTTCCAGGTGGTGTGCACCGCGGCTTCGCGGATGGCCTTCTCCGCGTAGGCGTGCAGTCGCTCGCGCAGCTCCTCGGTGACCGTTCCGTCCGCAGGCCAGACCCCGAACACGTTCTGCAACAGAAAGAATCCGGTGGCGCGGTCGGGGGATGGAGTGCGTTGCTCCCACGCGGTGACATACTGCGCCCACAGCGACGGAACCTGCGACAGCACCCCGATGCGCGCGCGCACGTCCTCACCGCGTTTGGTGTCGTGGGTGGTCGTCGCGACCATCGCATCAGGCCACATCCGCGCGCGCACCGCAGCCCGCTGGTGGAATTCGGCGACGCTGACCCCGAAATGGTGCGGTTCGGAACCGACCTCGTTGAGGGAGACCAGCCGCGCGTCGCGATAGAACAGGCAGTCCTCCATTGACTTCGCCGTCGCCGCACCGCACAGTTGCTGCAACCGGACCTCGGCCTCGTTGTTGACCGCCAGCGCGGTCGTTATCAAGGCCAGGGGCTCGGCCAATTCAGGCTCTGCACTGGCTGTTTCGGCCAGCGCGCTGGGCAGGACACCCGACAGCGAGCGGTAGTCGCAGCGGTAGACGTCGATGCGGCTGAGCAGAGCCGCGATCGCCGCGGGCAGGTCGTCATGGTCGGTACCGATGGCGCCGACGATGGTGCGGCGCAACCGGGCCAGCTCGCTGCCCAGGGTGACCGTGACGGCATTCGCCTTGAGCGTGCGCGCCAGATCCGGCATCGAGCTGTAGGCCAACCCGGTGGAGTCGAACAGGTCGGTCAGCGGGTCCTCGCCCGACGGGTCGATGAAGACGCCGCCGATTTCTCGCATCGCGTCATAACCGGTGGTGCCGGCGACCGGCAGCGTCGGTTCCAGCGGCTCGTCGGCGGCCAGGATCTTCTCGATCACGATCCAGGCATCGGGTCCGGTGAGTTCGCGCAGCCAGGTCAAATAGCCGGCCGGATCCGACAGCCCGTCCGGGTGGTCGATGCGGATGCCGTCGACCAATTCCTCGTCGAACCACCGTTTCACCTCGGCGTGGGTGGCATCGAAAACGGCGCGGTCCTCTTGGCGCAATCCGGCCAGCGAGGTGATCGAGAAGAACCGGCGATAGCCGCAGATACCGGACATTTCGCCCGTCGCTTCGCTCGCCCCGGCCTTCCAGCCGATCAGGTGATAGTGCTGCCGATCGTGCACCTGCGGACCGGTCCCGTCCTCGGTGCCGGGTGCGATCGGGTACACGAGGTCGCCGAGGCGTAGCACGGGCTCAGCGCCGCTGGCGTCGACCTCGAGATTGTCGGCGTCGTCGTTGGATCCGAGCACCGGCACTACGACGCGCCCGCCGTCGAGGTCCCAGTCGATGTCGAAATAGGACGCGTAGGCCGACTCGCGCCCGTGCTTGAGCACATCCCACCACCACGCGTTATGCCGCGGTTTCTCCACACCGACGTGATTGGGCACGATATCAACGATCAAGCCGATGCCCTTGTCGCGGGCCGCGCGCGACAGGCGCGCGAACCCCTCGGGTCCACCGAGTTCGGCGGACACCGTGGTGGGATCGGTGACGTCGTAACCGTGGGTGGAGCCTTCGGCCGCGGTCAGGATGGGCGACAGGTACAGGTGGGAAACGCCGAGCGCCGCGTAATAGTCGAGCAGGTTCTCGGCATCGGCGAAAGTGAAAGTGTCGCCGCGCATTTGGAGACGGTACGTGGATCGGACGGGCATGTGTCGCGCCATCAGGCCGTCTTACGCATCACCAGCAGGGAGCGCGCAGGCAGCAAGATCTTCTCCCCGGCCTTGGCCACCAGCTCGGTGGACCCGGTGGCGTCTGCGGTGTCGAGCGCCGCGGTCCACTCCTTCGCGTAGTAACCCGAGGGGGTGACGAAGTGCTGTGGACGGTCATGGGCGTTGAAACACAACAGGAACGAGTCGTCGACGACTCGCTCTCCGCGTTCGTTCGGCGCCGAGATGGCGTCACCGTTGAGGAACACCGCAACACATTTGCCCAACCCGGTGCCCCAGTCCTCGAGGGTCATCTCCTCACCGGCGGGGGTCAACCACGCGATGTCGCGCACCTGATCGCCGCTGCGAATCGGCTTGCCCTCAAAGAACCTGCGCCTGCGGAACACCGGGTGGTCCTTGCGCAGCTGGGTGACCTTACGGGTGAACTCGAGCAGGTCGGCGTTCTTCTCGCACAACGACCAGTCCATCCAGGAGAGCTCGGAATCCTGGCAGTAGACGTTGTTGTTCCCCCGCTGGGTGCGGCCGATCTCGTCGCCGTGCGAGATCATCGGCGTGCCCTGCGAAACCATCAACGTGCCCATGATGTTGCGCATCTGCTTACCGCGTAGCGCCAGAATGTCCGGATCGTCGGTCGGACCCTCGACACCGCAGTTCCACGACCGGTTGTGGCTCTCGCCGTCGCGGTTGTCCTCGCCGTTGGCCTCGTTGTGTTTCTCGTTGTAGGACACCAGGTCGTTCAAGGTGAAGCCGTCGTGGCAGGTGACGAAGTTGATGCTCGCACTAGGGCGCCGGCCGGTCGCCTCGTAGAGGTCGGACGAACCGGTCAGCCGCGATGCGAACTCGCCGAGGGTTGCGGACTCGCCCCGCCAGTAATCACGCACAGTGTCGCGATACTTCCCGTTCCACTCGGTCCACAAACCTGGGAAGTTGCCGACCTGATAGCCGCCTTCGCCGACGTCCCACGGTTCGGCGATCAGCTTGACCTGACTGACCACCGGATCCTGTTGCACCAGGTCGAAAAACGCGCTCAACCGGTCGACGTCGTAGAACTCTCGGGCCAGGGTGGCGGCCAGGTCGAAGCGGAACCCGTCGACGTGCATCTCCATCACCCAGTAGCGCAGCGAGTCCATGATCAGCTGGAGGGTGTGGGGATGGCGGGCGTTGAGGCTGTTGCCGGTGCCGGTGAAGTCCTTGTACAGGCGCAGATCGCCGTCGAGTAGCCGGTAGTAGGCGGCGTTGTCGATGCCCCGGAAGTTCAGTGTCGGACCGAGGTGGTTGCCCTCGGCGGTGTGGTTGTAGACCACGTCGAGGATGACCTCGATCCCGGCCTCGTGGAACGCGCGCACCATGGTCTTGAACTCGGCGACCGCGCCGCCGGCGTGTTTGTTGGCCGCGTACTCGTGATGTGGTGCGAAGAACCCGAAAGTGTTGTAGCCCCAGTAGTTTCGCAGCCCGAGGTCGATGAGCCGGTGGTCGTGGAGGAACTGGTGCACCGGCATCAACTCGATGGCGGTCACGTTCAGCGACTTGAGGTGGTCGATGATCACCGGGTGGTGCAGGCCGGCGTAGGTGCCCCGGAGCCCGTCGGGGATGCCAGGATGTCGCTGCGTCATGCCCTTGACGTGGGCCTCGTAGATCACCGTCTCGTGGTAGGGCGTGCGCGGTGCGCGGTCGGAAACCCAGTCGAAGTACGGGTTGATCACGACGCTGGTCATGGTGTGCCCGAGGGAGTCGATGCGGGGTGGGGTACCGCCCGAGGCGAGATCCTCGGCGTTCAAGTCGTAGGAGAACAGCGCCTGGGAGAACTCGAAGTCACCGTGGAACGACTTGCCGTACGGGTCGAGCAGCAGCTTGCTCGGGTCGCACCGGTGGCCGGCCGCGGGGTCCCACGGGCCGTGCACGCGAAAGCCGTAGCGCTGTCCCGGGGTGACCGTCGGCAGGTAGCAGTGCCAGACGTAGCCGTCGACCTCCTCGAGGTTGATGCGCTCCTCGCCGCCGTCCTTGCCGATCAGGCAGAGTTCGACTCGATCGGCCACCTCGGAGAACACCGAGAAGTTGGTGCCCGCGCCGTCGTAGGTTGCCCCGAGGGGATAGGCCACCCCCGGCCAGACGGTGGGTACCGCCGCCGGTTCGCCGGAAGGCATCAGCCAACCCACCAACCGGTGGCGGCGGCGATCTGACGCCCGAGTTCGGGCGCCATCGTGCGCATATACGTCTTCGAGATGTGATGAGCGTCGTGGTAGAGCAACACGTTCCCCTCCACAGCTCGGCAAATGTCCTTGCGGCACACCGCATCACTCATGTCGAGCGGCTTCATCAGCGGGAACCGCTTGACGAAATCGAGTGTCGGGTTGCGCTCCGAGAGTACGTCGGATCGCCGTGTTCCACAGGAGATAGCGTCACCGCCGTCGGCGAGGCAGTCAGCGGCGAAGAACGGTTCACCGTTCCGGACCAACCACGGCGTGTCCCGCATGGCCAAGATCGGGATCTTGTTGGCGGACAATTCTTGCCAGATGCCGACATACGTCGAGGGCATCACATCGCCGGCCCTGATGTTCCATGGCCGCGTGGAGGTGGTGAAGACGTAGTCGGGCCGGTCGGCCACGATCTGGGCCATCACCCGCTTGTTCCACTCGTGGCACTTCGGGTACGGGCGGTTGTCGCCCATCACCAGCGGCACCTGCTCGGTGGTCAGCGGGCAGCCCATCTTCAGGTAGGTGACCACCTTGAAGTGGTGCCGTTTGCCGAGCAGGTCGAGCGCGGTGATCCAGTGTTCGGCATGGGATCCGCCGGCAAGCGCGATGGTGCGCTTGGCGTTCTTGTCACCGTAGGCGCAATTGATCACGTCGACGGTCTCGAAGTCGCTGATGCACCCGTCCTCAGTGGTCTCCGGCAAGTCGTTCTTGGCCTCCAGCACGCTCGGGCGCATCGGCAGCTTCGGCACCCTGGCATTGCTCAGCAGAGCAGCGGCGCCGGGGTAGTCCTGTGTCGAAAGCGACACGAGCTCAGCGCCGTTGGTGCGTTGGACGAGCACATGCTCACGCCAGGTGAACGAGGTGACGGTCAACGCCACACCGAGCACGGCGACCACGGACCCCAGCACCACCGGGGGCCTGCGCCGGCGGGCCTTCTTTGGCACGGCGGTGCGCTGGGCCGAGGAACTTCGGTAGCGCAGCGGGTTCTCGACGTACTTGGTGGTCAGCCACGCCAGCACCCCGGACAACAGCAGAACCACCGCCCCTTCGAGGAAGGTGGCGCGACTGTGCCCGGTGTAGGACAGCCAGAAGATCAGCAGCGGCCAGTGCCAGAGATACAGCGAGTACGCCATCGCGCCCAGCGATACGAAGGGCGCCGTGGCCAGCAGCCGGTTGGGCAGCGGCATCCGTCCTGCGGTGTGCGGGTCGGCGACCCGGTTCGCCGCGGACAGGATGAACAGGACGGTGGCGCCGACGGGGACCAGCGCCCACGGCCCGGGGAACTCCTTGACGCCGTCGATCAGTGCGCCGCACGACAGGATCGCCGCCAGCGCCACCACCGCGGCCGTCGTCCGCAGCCACATCGGCATCCGCAGATGTGTCACGAGCGCACCGACCAGCGCACCGAGCAGCAGCTCCCACGCCCTGGCGAAGCTGTTGTAGTACGCGGTGGCTTGGTCGGCGTTGTGGGCGTGGACGGCGTAGACGAACGACGCGATGGTCAGCGCGCTGAGCAGCACGACGAACGCCACCCGGGTGTATCGGCCGAAGACCCGGCGAAACAGCAAGGCGGACAGGAAGATTATGGCCAGGAATGCGATATAGAACTGGCCCTGCACCGACATCGACCAGATGTGCTGCAGCGGGCTGACCGCCTCACCCGCGCGCAGGTAGTTCGACGCGGAGTTGGCCAGTTCCCAGTTCTGGAAGTAGCCGAGGCTCGCCAGGCTCTGGTCGGCGAAGGTCTCCCAGCGCGTCTGCGGCTGGATCAGGACGGTCAGCACGGCCGACGCCGCGAGCACGACGACCAGGGCGGGCAGCAGCCGCCGGATCAGCCGTGTCACCTCCGCACGCGGCCGCAGCGACACGCCCGGGGTCATCGCCGAGCGCAGCAACCGGCCGCCGAAGAAGAAGCCGGACAGCGCCAGAAACACGTCCACACCGCCGGACACCCGGCCGAACCACACGTGGAACACCGCGACGAGCGCGATCGCGATACCGCGCAAACCGTCGAGGTCATGCCGGTAGGCCGCTGAGGAGCGGCTGCCGGTCGAGGCTTTCGCGGCGCGCAACGGACGTCCCGGATAGCTGACGGGCGCCGACCGGGGAGGGGCGAGGGTCATCATGGTCGACCGATAATCTACCGAAGGTGCCAGCCATGACGCCCGCCGAGATCGGTGCGATCGACGCCGCCCACGTCTGGCATCCCTACAGCACGATCGGCGCGGAAGCCTTGGCTCCCGTTGTCGCGGTCGGTGCGCGCGGCGCTTGGCTCAGCCTCCATCACGACGGGCGCGAGGTGCGGGTTCTCGACGCGATGGCGTCGTGGTGGACCGCGATCCACGGCCATGGTCATCCGGTGCTCGATGCGGCGATCACCGAGCAACTCGCCACCATGAATCACGTCATGTTCGGCGGGCTCACGCACGAACCGGCCGCACGGCTCGCGCAGTTACTGGTGGAAATCACTCCCGACGGCCTGGACACCGTGTTCTTCAGCGACTCGGGGTCGGTGTCGGTCGAGGTGGCCGTGAAGATGGCGCTGCAGTACTGGCGCAGCCGGGGTAGAGGTTCCAAGCATCGCCTGATGACGTGGCGCGGCGGGTACCACGGCGACACCTTCACCCCGATGAGCGTGTGCGACCCGGACGGCGGGATGCACCAGCTGTGGACGGACGTGTTGGTCGCCCAGGAGTTCGCACCGGCGGTGCCGCGCGATTACGACGCCGGCTACGTCCAGGCGTTCGAGAAGCAGTTGGTCGAACACGCCGACGAATTGGCCGCGGTGATCGTCGAACCCGTCGTGCAGGGCGCGGGCGGGATGCGATTCCACGACCCCCGCTACCTCGCCGAGCTGCGCGACATCTGCTCCCGGCACGAGGTGCTGCTGATCTTCGACGAGATCGCGACCGGCTTCGGCCGCACCGGTGAACTGTTCGCGGCCGACCATGCGGGCGTGAGCCCCGACATCATGTGCGTCGGCAAGGCCCTCACCGGCGGCTACATCACACTGGCGGCGACGCTCTGCACACGGGAGGTCGCCCACACGATCAGCTCCAACGAGCCGGGCGCCCTAATGCACGGGCCCACGTTCATGGCCAACGCGCTGGCATGCGCGGTCGCGGTCGCCGCGGTCGAGCTGCTACTCGACCAGGACTGGCGCACACGGGTCAGCGAGATCGAGGCGGGACTGCGCTCGGGGCTGGCGCCCGCGTCATCGCTGCCCGCTGTGGCCGATGTGCGGGTGCTCGGCGCGATCGGCGTCATCGAGATGGACTGTCCCGTCGACCTGACGGTGGCGACGCCCGCGGCGCTGGAGCACGGCTTGTGGCTGCGCCCGTTCCGCAACCTCATCTATGCGATGCCGCCCTACATCTGCACGTCCGAGGAGATCGGGCAGATCACCGCGGGGATGGTTGCGGTTGCCCGGGCGCTAAGCGGTTGATCGCACGCACCCGGTGAGTGCAGGTAACCCGTTAAAGGCATCAGCGCAGGACCCGCATTTGTGGAGCCACACGCGGGTGCCCTAACCTGAACGCTGTTCAAGTCCTATGCGAGGAGCACGGTGACGCGCGCAGGTCTCTCACCGCTGGCGTGGCTCGACGATGTCGAAAGGCAGCGGCGCGCCGCGGGGCTGCGGCGATCCCTGCGTGCGCGGCCACCCGTCAGCACCGAGCTCGACCTGGCCTCCAACGACTATCTGGGCCTGTCGCAGCATCCCGCGGTGATCGACGGCGGGGTGGCCGCATTGCGGACCTGGGGCGCGGGTTCCACCGGATCGCGCCTTGTCACCGGAAACACCGAACTGCACGAAGGTTTCGAAAAGGCGCTGGCCGGATTCGTCGGTGCCGAGGCTGCGCTGGTGTTCTCGTCGGGCTACACCGCCAACCTCGGCGCGGTCGTCGCATTGTCGGGTGCGGGGTCGCTGCTGGTGTCCGACGCGTTGACACACGCCTCGTTGGTCGACGCGTGCCGGTTGTCGCGGGCGCGGGTCGTCGTCACGCCACACCGCGACGTCGCCGCGGTGGAGGCGGCGGTGGCGGCGCGCCGCGAGGAGCGCGCGGTGGTACTGACGGATTCCGTCTTCTCCGCGGACGGGGACCTCGCACCGTTGCGCGCCCTGCACGACGTCTGCCGTCGCCACGGCGCACTGTTGATCGTTGACGAGGCGCACGGTCTCGGCGTCCGCGGCACGGGCGGACGCGGCCTGTTGCACGAAGTCGGCCTGGCCGGTGCGCCCGACATCGTGATGACGACGACGCTGTCCAAGGCGCTGGGCAGCCAAGGCGGTGTGGTGCTGGGTCCGACGGCTGTGCGTGACCACCTGATCGACGCGGCGCGGCCGTTCATCTTCGACACCGGGCTGGCGCCGGCCGCCGTCGGTGCGGCGTGGGCTGCGCTCGACATCCTGGTCGCCGAGCCGTGGCGCGCACGGGCCGTGATCGACCGCGCCGCGGAGCTCGCGTCGATCTGCTCGGTGTCGGACCTTCCCGAATCGGCTGTCGTATCAGTGGTTCTCGGCGACGCAGACGTAGCCTTCGGCGCCGCGGTGGCATGCCTGGACCACGGTGTGCGCGTGGGGTGCTTCCGGCCGCCGACGGTGCCGGCAGGCACGTCGCGGCTGCGACTGACCGCGCGGGCGTCGCTGACCGACGACGAGATGCGGTTGGCGGCCGAGGTGCTCGCCGATGTGCTGGCGACCGCGCGCCGGTGAGCACGCTCCTCGTCACGGGCACCGACACCGGCGTCGGAAAGACGATCGCCACCGCAGCTCTGGCATGCCAGGCTCGGTTCGCGGGCATCGACGTCGCGGTGTGCAAACCCGTACAGACCGGCAGCCCCCACGACGACGACCTCGCCGACGTCGGGCGGCTCTCGGGTGTGACCCGGCTGCATGGCGGATGGCGATACCCGGAACCGCTCGCGCCCGCCGCTGCCGCGCGCCGAGCGGGTATGACGCTGCCGACCCGCCCCGAACTGGTCGAGTCGGTGCGGGCCGCGGCCGCGTCGCTGACGCTGGTGGAGGGGGCCGGCGGGCTGCTTGTCGAGATCGGAGCGGGGACCACGCTGCGCGACCTCGCGGCCGACCTGGGTGCACCGGTATTGGTGGTCGTCGGGGCCGGGCTCGGCACGCTCAACCACACCGCGCTGACACTGGAAGCGCTTGCACACGAGGGTGTTCCGTGTGCCGGCCTGGTGATCGGCGCGTGGCCGACGTCGCCGGGGGTCGCCGAGCAGGGCAACCGCGCCGCGCTGACAGAACTGGCTCCCGTGCGGGGGATCCTGCCTGCGGGTTCCGGCGCGCTGACCGCGTCGCAGTTCGAGCGCATGAGCGCCGATACCTTCGATTCCGCGTGGGTCAAGAGTTTGGTCTAGACATGGTGCATTCGGTCGAGCTGGTCTTCGACCCGGACACGGACGCGAAGATCCGCGGTGTCTGGGATGACCTGACACGCGCCGGGATCCGCAGTCAGGCGAACAACACGTCGCCGAGCAATCGGCCACATGTCACGGTGACCGTCGCCGAGAGCCTCGACGAGGTGGCCAACACCGCGCTACGTCCGGTGCTGAAGCGACTGCCGCTGGACTGCACCATCGGGGCGCCGATGCTGTTCGGCGGTCGTGTCTTCACGCTGGTGCGGCTGGTGGTGCCCTCCGAAGAACTGCTGGCGTTGCATCGCCGAGTGCATGCGCTGTGCCTGCCGCACATGCCCAACGGCGTACTGGGCCATGCGGATCCGGGGCAGTGGACACCGCATGTGACGTTGGCGCGTCGCGTCGCACCCGACAAGCTGCCCGCCGCGCTGACGATCAAGTCGGTGGGGCGCGACCTGCGGGGCACGCTGACCGGGCTGCGTCACTGGGACGGTGACAAGCGGATCGAGTATCCGATCAACTGACCGTTGCGCCAACGCTTTTCGGCACACACATCCGCCAACCGTCGATCACCAGTTCGCGTAGTTCACCGTGGTCGATCGCGTCGAGCTTGACCAGTATCCAGTTGAACCGCATCTCCGACTTGCGCGGCAGCGCGAACTTCTCGGGCTCGGCGGCCACCATCGCGGCCCGCTCCTCCTTGGGAAAGGCGACGCCCATCACCGTCTCGTCGCGCGAAAACGCGACGTAGACGAGGCGCCCCACCCGGAACCTGATGCTGTCGCGGACCACGGCCTCGTACGACCGCGGCAAGGTCGCGGTGATACGTCGCACATCGTCGACGGTGATCACGTACGCAACGCTAGTCGAGCGCTATGAGATCGCTGCTGATCTGCCATTTCGCGACGATCGGTCCGGTAACTTACGCCTCGGTGGCCAAGCAATCGGAGCAGGATGCCGGGATGTCGGGCTGGAGTCCGGGACGGCAGCATTGGTGGACGACGACGGCGATCGCGATCATCGGCGCCATCGTCGGTGGCACCTCGCTGATCATGAATTTCTTCTACCAGCCCAGTCCGCCTCCGACCACGATCGAGTCGGCCCATTCGGAGTTCATGAAGTTGAGTTACTCCGACCGGATCGATCGGTGCGTGCCCTACATCTCCGAGCATGCCGACGCCTGGCGCGACAAGTGGCGCGCCGCGCTCGACGACTCCGGCACCTCCCGTCAGAAAGCGCCCGTACCGTTTGCGGTTCTCGACGACGCGAACGCCACGGGTCAGGCGATCGTCAACACCTATCTGACCGTGGTCGACTACGCCGAGAAGTCGGCGCCGACCGACGAAGGCGAAAATCTGCTCTCGTGCGTGTACGCCCCGGTTCTCAAAATGGATCCGGCCAACACTTATCCGGATGTGGAATCCCTTGTCGGAAGCGGTAATGAAGCACCCAAAGCCGACAACGTCGTCGTACATGAGAGCCCGCTCTACGAACAAGGTGAATTCGCCGGTGTGACGGCCGAGGGTCGCCCGAACAAGATCGTCGAGGTGATCATTCGGCCCGGGCCCAGCGAAACACACCGCCAGCTCGGCTTCGCGATGGTCAGTGGGCACGACCAGGGGGTGCAAATGTGGGCCCTCACCGCATCCATCGACGCCGGAGATCCTCGGTGGATGAACGACGTCGAGAATTACCGCGGCTTCTAGGCCGGTTGCTCTTGTCTGCCGCGGATACCGCTGATGAGCAGACCCACCCCGAAGCGGAACCGGGCGGACGCATCCTCGGTGAGCACCGACTGGTCGCCGGGCAGGTCGGCGCCGGCGGCGTCCCACTGCAGCCGCGACTGCTCGTCGACGGTGAAACCCAGCACGTAGTACACGACGGTGCGGGCGGCCAACTCCGCATGGCCGACAGGCACCCCGGCGTCGCAGGCGGCCTCGGTGAGCCGGTCGACGATCCGCGCCATCGCGGTCGACTGCCCGGCCGAGAAGCTGGCCGACACCAACTCGGCGCCGTCGGTATGCGACAACAGGGCATCGCGCAGCGCCACGCAGATACTCGACACCCGGTCGCGCCAGCCTCCCGCGGCGTCGTTGACGGGCTCGAGGATTCGGTCGGCAACCGCACCCAGCAGCTCCTGCTTGCTGGTGAAGTGCCAGTACAGCGCGCCGGGGGAGACCTCGAGCTCGCGCGCGAGCCGCCGCATGGTCAGGTCGGCCAGACCGTAGCTGTCCAACAGCGCCGCCGCCGCGGCCACCACGTCGCGTTTGTGAAGCTGCACGGCCGTACCCTAACCTGAACACCGTTCAAGTGGCGAGAGGTGGATTGGTGAGCGACATTCTGGCAGTGGCCCGTGAGCAGGTGCTCGAGCGCGGTGAAGGCCTGAACCAGGACCAGACGCTGCAAGTGCTGCAATTGCCCGATGATCGCCTCGACGACCTGCTCGCGTTGGCACACGAGGTGCGCATGGCCTGGTGCGGCCCCGATGTGGAGGTCGAGGGCATCATCAGCCTCAAGACTGGCGGCTGCCCCGAGGACTGCCACTTCTGTTCGCAGTCAGGGCTTTTCGCCTCACCGGTCCGCAGCGCATGGCTGGATGTGCCGAGCCTCGTGGAGGCGGCCAAGCAGACCGCGAAGACCGGGGCGACGGAGTTCTGCATCGTAGCCGCGGTGCGCGGGCCCGACGAGCGGCTGCTGGCACAGGTCGCCGCGGGTATCGAGGCGATCCGCAACGAGGTCGACATCCAGATCGCCTGCTCGCTGGGCATGTTGACCAAGGAGCAGGTCGAGCGGCTCTCCGAGATGGGCGTGCACCGCTACAACCACAACCTGGAGACCGCGCGGTCGTTCTTCACCAACGTCGTCACCACGCACACCTGGGAAGAGCGCTGGGACACGCTGCAGATGGTTCGCGAGGCCGGCATGGAGGTGTGCTGTGGCGGCATTCTCGGCATGGGCGAAACCCTCGAACAGCGCGCCGAATTCGCCGCCAACCTGGCTGAACTCGATCCGCACGAGGTGCCGCTGAACTTCCTCAACCCCCGGCCGGGCACCCCGTTCGGCGACCTCGACGTGCTACCTGCCGCCGATGCGCTGCGGGCCGTGGCGGCTTTCCGCCTTGCGCTGCCCCGCACCATGCTGCGCTTCGCAGGCGGCCGGGAGATCACCCTCGGCGACCTCGGCGCCAAGAAGGGCATCCTCGGCGGGATCAACGCCGTCATCGTGGGCAACTACCTGACCACGCTGGGCCGGCCCGCCGAGTCCGACCTCGAACTGCTCGACGATCTGCAGATGCCGATCAAGGCGCTAAATGCCAGCCTCTGAGGCCGGCCGGTAGAACGTAGAAGTATGGCGTTCAACGTCTATACCGGCGAGCCCGACGGCACCGCTGTGCCGACCGCGGCCCAGTTGGGTCTGGAGCCGCCCCGGTTCTGCGCCGAATGCGGCAGGCGGATGATCGTCCAGGTGCGCCCCGACGGCTGGTCGGCTAAGTGCTCACGACACGGGCTGACCGATTCCAAAGATCTGGAGCAGCGATGAACGACGTTGCCCCGCCGCGGTTCTCACGTACCCGTGCGGCGCTGATGGTCGTCGTGGCACTGGCGGCGGCCGGTGCCCTGGTCGGCGCGCTGTGGGCGTTTCTGGCGCCGCCTGTCCACGGTGTCGTAGCGCTGACACGCGACGGTGATCGCGTCCGCGCACACCTGGGCAACGAAAGCGACCACTTCTTCGTCGCGGCCTTCCTGCTGGTCGGCTTGCTCTGCGTCGTGGGGGCCGTCGCCGCGGCGGCCGTGTGGCAGTGGCGCGCGCACCGGGGACCGGTGATGACCGCGGCACTGGCGGCGGGATGCATGCTGGCCGCGGTTGTGGCCGCCGGTGTGGGGGCGCTCCTGGTGCGCCTGCGCTACGGGACTATCGACATGGCCGCCGCACCGGTGACACCCGAGAACCGCGTGCACTACGTCGTGGAGGCGCCGCCGGTCTTCTTCGGGCCCTCCCCGATACAGGCGGTGCTAACCATACTTTTTCCCGCCGCGGTGGCCGCGCTCGTCTACTCGCTGGCCGCGGTGTCCACCGCGCGCGACGATCTGGGTGCCTGGCCGCCTGTCGAGGTGCCTGCGTTCGTGCCTCCGCCGACCGCGGCGGACGTCACAGCGGAGAGCGCTCCACCTTCCGGCCCGTCATCACCTTGACCGCGATGCGGACCAGCCGCGTCATTCCGACATAGGTCATCGGGTTCAGCAGCGTCGGCCACGTCGTGCGGACCAGATGCTCCGACAACGGCTTACCGTCGAACCGGTCGATCAGCCAGCGCAGCGCCATCGGCGACGACATCGGGTGCAGCAACATGTGTTCGCTGAACATGTCGCGGTGATAGGTCACCGATGCACCGCCACTGCGGTAGATCTCGGTGAGCTCGTCGATGTCGTCGACCGAGACGATCTTGTCGTGGACGGCCTGCACGATCAGCACGGGCGGGGTGGGCACCGCGGTGCCCAGCTTGATGCTGTCGAAGACGTGCTTGACCTCGGGCATATCGAGGATCTCGTTCAGCGGCCGGTCGACCAGCTTGCCCATGTCCATGCCCGCGAACCGCAGCACAGCCTGGGCGGTGGTCATGTCCTGGATGCGCATCAACATCGCCTTGCCGGCGTCGGTGGCGTGCTCCTGGATGACCCGGTCCAAGTCCGGATAGACGTGGCTCAGCGCGGCCACCACCATCGCGGGCAGCCCCGAGTACAGGCTGCCGTTGAGCCGCCGGTAGGCGTGTCCGAGGTCCCCGACGGGCGAGCCGAGCACGGCGCCGACGATATTGAGCTCAGGGGCGTACTGGCTGTGCATTTCGGCCGCCCATGCCGACGCCAGCCCGCCGCCTGAGTAACCCCACAGCCCGATCGGCGCCGATTCGTCGAGCCCGAGCCGTTCGCAGCTCACAGCCGCACGTAGGCCGTCGAGAATGCGGTATCCCGGCTCGTACGGCGTTCCCCACAGTCCGTGCGCGCCCTCGTGGTCGGGCACCGAAACGGCCCACCCTTCGGCGAGCGCGGCGGCGATCAGCAGGAACTCCAGCTGCGCGAGCGCCCCGGGAGCCAGCGCCTTGCGGCGCAGCGCGTAGGACGGGAAGCAGCGCGAGGACACCGCGTCGATCGCGCACTGGTAGGAGATCACGGGTATGACGTCGCGGTTCGTCCGCTCGGCGGGCACGATCACCGTGGTCACGGTGGCTTCCGCCGCACCATTCATGTCGGTGGTGCGGTACAGCAGCTGCGTCGCGGTGAACTTCTGCGGAATCAGGCCGAAAAAGGCCAGCTCGACATCACGGCTGCGCAGCACCGTGCCCGGTTCGGCGTGCTGAAAGCCGCTCGGCGGTTCATAGAACGGGTCCTCGTCGGGACGCAGCGGCCGGGAGCCGCGCGCCAGGTCCTCGTGGGGTATGTGCCCGATCCACTCGGCACCTGATGCTGGCGCGGCATTGCCCAGAGACATTCGGCCATTCTTACTTAAGGAACCGTTAAGAATCCAGTCGACTCACCCGGGCGGGCGCAGTGCGGCGAACTCGTCGGTCACGCGGTAGCGCGACTCAGTGAAGCGGTACAGCGCCGCCGGGCGGCCACCGCTGCGACCGGACCGCGCCGTCGTGCCTGTGCGGGTGATGACTTTGCGGCGTTCGAGCACGCGTTGCAGATTGGTGGCGTCGACGTGGTGGCCGAGAGCGGCGCTGTAGATATCCCTCAATGCCGATATCGCGAATTCCGTTGGTGCCAGGGCGAATCCGATGTTGGTGTAGGAGAGTTTGGCGACGAGCCTGGTGCGCGCGTGTTCGACCATGGTGCCGTGGTCGAACGCCATCGGCGGCAGATCGTTGACCGGATGCCAGCGCGTGTCCGGCGGCAATTCCGGAACGGCGGGGGAGGGCACCAGCCCGAGGAAGGTCGACGCGATCGTCCGATCGCCGGGGACTCGACGGGGGTCGGAGAACACCGCGAGCTGCTCGAGGTGGGCAAGCTCACGTAGGTCAACTTTCTCGGCCAATTGACGGCGCACCGAGCTGGTCAGGTCCTCGTCGTCGCCGAGACGCCCGCCGGGAAGGGACCATTTTCCGCGTTGCGGATCGAGTGCGCGCTGCCATAACAGCACGTGAAGTGCTGGTTTCCGGTCGGTGTCCCCGTGAGTGAGTTCCCGAACCTGGAACACGGCGGCGAGCACCTCGTGGGCGGTGCTACTATGTGCCATGTTTTCGATTATAAGTCGAAAACTCGATTTGGACGAAGGAGGCGGCCATGACGGTGCTGGACCGGATGCCCGCAGACAACCTCTCGAGCCGCATCGTCGACGGTCCCACCGGTTTCTCCGGGGTCGACGGCGACGAGGAATGGGCCGCCGAGGTTCGTCGCCTTGCCGATCTGCGGGGCGCGACGTTGTTGGCGCACAACTATCAGTTGCCCGCCATCCAGGACGTCGCCGATCACGTCGGTGACTCGCTGGCGCTGTCTCGGATCGCCTCCGAGGTGCCCGAGGACACCATCGTGTTCTGCGGCGTGCACTTCATGGCCGAGACGGCCAAGATCCTGTCGCCGGACAAAACGGTGCTCATCCCGGACCAGCGAGCCGGCTGTTCGCTCGCCGATTCCATCACCGCCGACGAACTGCGCGCGTGGAAGGCCGAGCATCCCGGCGCGGTCGTGGTGTCCTACGTCAACACCACCGCGGCGGTGAAGGCCGAGACCGACATCTGCTGCACGTCGTCGAATGCCGTCGAGGTGGTGGCGTCGATTCCCGAAGACCGCGAGGTGCTGTTCTGCCCGGACCAGTTCCTCGGTGCGCATGTCCGTCGCGTCACGGGGCGTAAGAACCTGCACGTGTGGGCGGGCGAGTGTCATGTGCACGCCGGGATCAACGGCGACGAGCTCGCCGACCAGGCCCGCTCTCACCCGGACGCCGAGCTGTTCGTGCATCCCGAATGCGGTTGCGCGACATCGGCTCTGTACCTCGCCGGCGAGGGCGCCTTTCCGGAGGACCGCGTCAAGATCCTGTCGACGGGCGGCATGCTGGACGCCGCGCGCGAGACTGGCGCACAGCAGGTGCTGGTCGCCACGGAGGTGGGGATGCTGCACCAGTTGCGCCGCGCCGCACCGGGTGTGGACTTCATGGCTGTCAACGACCGAGCGTCCTGCCGGTTCATGAAGATGATCACCCCCGCGGCGCTGCTGCGCTGCCTGGTGGAGGGCAAGGACGAGGTGCACGTCGATCCCGAGACCGCGCGGCTGGCCCGGGCCAGCGTGCAACGCATGATCGCGATCGGCCAGCCCGGCGGCGGAGAATGACGCGCCCGGCGGCTTGCGGCGCCGGCAGGTGGGCCGGCCATTGGCAGCAGCGCGCCGACGTCGTGGTCATTGGGACCGGTGTGGCCGGCCTGGTGGCTGCCCTCGCCGCACAGCGCGCTGGCCGAAAGGTCGTGGTGCTCAGCAAGACCGGGGACACCGCGACGTTCTACGCCCAGGGCGGGATCGCCGTTGTGCTGCCCGACGCTCTGCGCGAGGACGGCGACTCGATCGAGGCGCACATCGCCGACACGCTTGCTGCGGGCGCGGGACTGTGTGATCCCGACGCCGTGCGCTCGATCGTGGCCGACGGGTACCGCGCGGTCGCCGAATTGGTCGAACACGGTGCACAATTCGATGAGTCGACGCCGGGGACATGGTCACTGACCCGTGAGGGTGGGCATTCCCGACGCCGGATCATCCACGCCGGCGGCGACGCGACCGGCGCCGAGGTGCAGCGAACCCTCAACGTTGCCGCGGCGACACTGGACGTCCGACCCAACCACGTCGCGGTGGAAATCCTGCACGACGCCGGCGCCGTCACCGGTGTGCTGGTGCTCAACGACGACGGGTTTGGCGTGGTGCACGCACCGTCGGTGATCCTCGCGACCGGGGGACTGGGCCACCTGTACTCGGCGACAACCAATCCCGATGGGTCGACGGCAGACGGTGTCGCGCTGGCCATATGGGCCGGAGTTCCGGTCAGCGACATCGAGTTCATCCAGTTCCACCCGACCATGCTGTTCGATGGCCACAACGCGGGCAGGCGTCCGCTGATCACCGAGGCGGTTCGCGGTGAGGGCGCGATACTCGTTGACTCACAAGGTTGTTCGGTGACCGAAGGGGTGCACCCGATGGGCGACCTGGCGCCACGAGACGTGGTGGCCGCGGCGATCAACGCCCGCATGGAACAGACGGGCGCACCGTGCGTATTCCTGGATGCCCGACGGATCGACAACTTCGAGAAACGATTCCCGACGGTGACCGCGGCGTGCCGCGCGGCGGGCATCGATCCGACGCTCGAGGCGATTCCCGTGCTGCCCGGCGCCCACTACAGCTGTGGTGGTGTAGCCACCGATGTGCACGGACGCACCGAGCTTGCGGGGTTGTTCGCAGCCGGCGAGGTGGCGCGCACGGGGATGCACGGTGCCAACAGGCTGGCGTCGAACAGCCTGCTCGAGGGGCTGGTCATCGGTGGTCGGGCCGGAAAGGCCGCCGTCGCATATGCTTTGGCTGCCGGGCCTGTGACGGCGAGGCCTCCGGAGGCGGTCGTGCGGCGTGCGCTGCCCCGTGCCGATCTGCAGCGGGCGATGACCAAGAATGCCGGGGTGGTCCGCGACGCCGATGGCCTGCGCATCCTGGCCAAGGAACTCGATACCGCGCCACCCCGGGTGATCGGCTCGCGCGCCGACTTCGAGGACGCCGCGCTGACTACTGCTGCGGTGGCGGTCGCCGCGGGTGCGTTGGCCCGGACTGAATCTCGGGGCTGCCATCATCGCCGCGACCACCCCGGCACCGACCCCGTCGAGGCACGCGCGCTGGTTCCAGCAGGAGCGTGCTGCTGATGGAGCTGACCGCCGACGAGCTCACCGAGGCTCGCAGCGTCATCGCTCGTGCGCTCGAAGAGGATCTGCGGTACGGGCCCGATGTCACCACGTTGGCAACGGTGCCCGCCGACGCCAGGACCACAGCGTCCATGGTGGTCCGCGAGGCCGGTGTGATCGCGGGTGTGGACATCGCACTTCTCGCGTTCGACGAGGTGATCGGTCCTGACAACTACCTGGTCAAACATCGCGTCGCAGACGGTGCCCGGCTCGAACCGGGCGGCGTCGTGGTCACCGTCGAAGCCCCCACCCGGGGGCTGTTGACCACTGAGCGCACCACGCTGAACCTGGTTTGTCACCTGTCGGGCATCGCAACCGCGACCGCGGCGTGGGTCGAGGCCGTCTCTGGGAGTGCGGCGAAGATCCGCGACACCCGTAAGACGTTGCCGGGCTTGCGCGCACTGCAGAAGTACGCGGTGCGCGTCGGCGGAGGGGTCAACCACCGCATGGGGCTCGGGGATGCGGCGCTGATCAAGGACAACCACGTTGCGGCGGCGGGGACGGTGGTGGCGGCGCTGCGGGCCGTGCGCGAGGCCGCGCCGGACGTCGAGTGCGAGGTCGAGGTCGACTCGCTCGAGCAGCTCGACGAGGTGCTGGTCGAAAACGTCGAACTCGTGCTGTTGGACAACTTCCCGGTGTGGCAGACGCAGATCGCGGTGCAGCGCCGCGACTCTCGCTCGCCTGCAACGAAACTGGAGTCGTCCGGCGGGCTGTCCCTGGAGACCGCCGCGGAATATGCGGGCACCGGCGTCGACTATCTCGCGGTCGGCGCGCTGACGCACTCGGTGCGGGTGCTCGATATCGGACTCGATATCTGATCCGGCCGATAGCATCGGTCGCGTGGAAGAGGATTCGTCGCGGCGCCTCACGTTGTTGGTCGTCGTCAGCTTGGTTGTAGCCGTCGTCGCTTTGGCGCTCGCCGGATGGACACTTTACAAGACCAGCCCGTCTGAGCCTGAATATGATTCGACTCAGGTCGCCGACGCCAAGACCAAGATCTGCAGCGCCGCCGACGTCGTGCGCAAAGGGATCACGCTCAACACGAACATGCAGCCCGAAGGCGGCCCACAGGACGTCACCGGGGCGCAGGCGGTGGCTGCCAATGCGCGGATCTCGTTGTACGACGGGGGTCAGTACCTGATGGACCGGCTCGATCCGGCGACCCCGGTGGTGCTCGCGGAGAAGGTCGAACAGTTCGCGAACAGTCTGATGGACATCGGTGCCAATGCTACGGCCGGAGTGCCCAATGATGATCCAGCGCAAGCGAAGCGGCTGTCCGACGCCGACGCGCAGAACAAGAGCATCACCGAGCTCTGCAAGTAGTTCACCGGCTCAACAGCGTCCTGGCGGCGACTTTTGCGGAGTCGAGGGCGGCGGTGTCACCCGCGATCCGGGCGAGTATCAGGGCACCCTCGATGAGTGCTATCAACGCCAGCGCGGTCTGCTCGGCGTCGTCCTGTGCCCACCCGTCGCCGTGCAGCCGGTCCGCGATGACCCGGCGCCAGCCGGCGAATGTTGTTGCCGATGCCTGCCGAACCAGTGCGCTGGCGTCGACCGACTCGGTGGCGATCGGTTCGATCGGGCAGCCGTCGCGTGGATCGGAGGTCAGTCCCAAGGCCATCAGGTCGATCCAGCCGTCGATGAGGTCGGGTACGGGGGAGCCGGCGGCCAGCAGATCCCGTAGTCGCTGCTCGATGTCGGCGCCGACGCGCTCCACCACGGCGGCCGCCAACTGCTGCTTGCCCTCGGGGAAGTGGTGGTACAGGGAGCCCGCTTTGACGTCGGCGAGCTCGAGGATCTGGTTGACGCCGGTCGCTGCGTAGCCCTGCCTGCGGAACAGAAGTGCCGCGGTGTCGATCAGGGCGGTGCGGCTGCGGTCCGGACGAGGCATGCCTTGACTTTACTAGAAAGATCGCTCAAGAATAATTGAGCGATCACTAAAGAAAGGGCCGACCATGCAACAGCTGATGCTCGAAGACGCCGGCAAGTACGCGTGGCGTGAAGGATTCGATCCACGACTCGCCGGTCCGCGACAGGCACTCGTCAGGCCGATCGCCGTGGCGTGTTGTGACCTCGACGTGGCGGTGGTGCAGGGTCGGCTCCCAATGCCGCCCGGTCATGCCGTGGGACATGAGGGAGTAGCCGAGGTGGTCGCGATCGGGGACGACGTCCGCAGCGTCGCGGTCGGTGACCGTGTCGTCGTGCCGTTCCAGATCAGCTGCGGTGAGTGCAGTGCGTGTCTGCGCGGCGCGACCGGATCGTGTGCGTCCTTGCCGCTGATGGCGACGTACGGAATGGCGCCGCTTTCGGGTCTCGACGGCGGCGGTTTCATGGCGGACCTGGTGCTGGTGCCCTATGCCGACGCGATGCTGGTGCCGTTGCCCGATGGCGCCGATCCCGTGGCCGTCGCTTCGATGTCGGACAACATCCCCGATGGTTGGCGCGGCGTGGGGCCGTATCGCGAGGAGCTTGCTCTGCTTACACCGGCCGACCGCAGGGTGCTGGTCGTCGGGCAGCTGTCGATCGGCTTGTACGCGGCGGCGACGGCAGCCGCGGCGGGTGTGCACGTCGACTACGTCGACACCGACCCGCACCGGCTCGCTATGGCCGAGAAACTGGGCGCGACCGTGCACGACCGCGAGAAGCCGGACAAGAGCGCCGAACCGTATCCGGTGACGGTGCATACGTCGGCGGACCCGGCGCTGTTGGCCGCGTCTCTGCGGGCGACCTGGCCGGACGGAGTGTGCACGGATACCGGCATCTACTACCAGGGCGCGGTGGAGATGCCGCTGCTGTCGATGTACACGCGCGGCGTGCGCTTCGTCACCGGGCGGGTCAACTCTCGCGCCGTACTACCTGAAGTATTGGAACTGCTTGCCGGACAGGATCTTTCGCCTGCCGTCGAACGTGTGGTGTCGTGGGAGGAGGCTCCGGAGGCGTGGCCGAAGATGACGGGCAAGACGGTGTTCAGCCGGTTGTAGCTCAGGCGATATCGGCGACGAAGATGCCCATCTTCTTGGCTTGGAGGCGGGCCATGAACGGAAGCCCGTCCGCGTCACCGCCGGCAGGCACGATCCGCGGATTGACGATGTGGACGGTGCGCGAGCCGAAGAGGACGTCGGCCTCGTCGGCGGCGAGCACGTTCTTCACCCAGTCGGTCTTTCCGTGGCCCAGCGCGACCGCGATCGTGTTGTCCTTGCGGAAGGGAGTGATGACGGTTTCGTAGGTCTTGCCGGATTTCCGGCCGCGATGCCGGATCTTCGCGAGACCGGGAATGAACCGCGAGACCCGCTTGACCATCGGGTTCATGTACTTGATCTGCAGGCGCTCGACCGCGGGCGGATACACCATGGGCACGCCCGGCGCGTTGTTGGGATGATCCTTGGCGGACATGTTTTCGGACATTACGTGACGATGCCCGCCCCCAGATAGGGGACGGGCATCGCCTTTGGTAATGCGGCTTCAGCCGATTCGGTGACTAGGGGCTGTCGTCGCCGTCAGCACCGGGGCTGCCGTCGCTGCCACCCAAACTTCCGCCGGAGCCGGGGTTCCCGCCGGTGCCACCGCTATCGGGGTCGGCTACGCCGCCGTCGGCGTTTCCGCCAGCACCGCCGTCACCACCGTTGGACAGCACGGTCCCCCCGTCGCCTCCGCTGCCGCCGTTTCCGGCGGAAGTGGTGCCAGTGCCGCCCTCGGTGGCCGTTGCATCGCCACCGACGCCACCATTACGGCCGTTGCCGAAAATGACACCACTGTTGCCAGCGTTCCCGCCGTCGGCGCCGTCAGCCCTGCCCGTGTCGGTATCGGCGTCACCGGCGTCGCCGCCCGCACCGCCACTACCGATGTAGTCCGCGTCGCCGCCGTCGCCGCCCGTACCCGATTCGGCAACGCCGGTCGGGCTGTCGGCGTCGCCGCCCTCGCCGCCGTCGCCGCCCCCCGTACCGCCGGTGCCGCCGTCGCCTGCGTCGCCGCCGGTGGCATCGTTGCCTCCGACAGCCGTTGCGTCGCCGCCGTCGCCACCGTCACCGCCGACGCCGACGTAGCCGCCCGTGCCACCCTGGCCGCCCTGGCCGCCCTCGGCGTTGTTGTCGGCGTCAAGGATGCCGCCGTCGAGGTCAAGGACGACCCCCCCGGGATTGTCGTCGTTGCCGCCGTTACCGCCGCCGCCGCCGCTGCCGAACGCGCCGCCGTTGCCACCGTCACCGCCGTCCTCCGCGGCCCTGGTCTGAATCGATGTCCCTGTAACCGGGTCCGTGACGTAAGCCGCGTCGCGCCCATTGCCGCCCTTACCACCGTTACCGAAGAAGCCAGCGTTCCCGCCGTTGCCGGGTCTGGTGACGGGAAGAAGGTCCAAATCGGTCGGGCTGTAACCGTCACCGCCGCTACCGAACAGCCAGCCGCCGTCTTTGCCATCAGGGGACAGGGCCGTGCCGTCCGCACCATTGCCGATCGCCCCAAACGTGAACGCCATGACCAGCGGGTTGTCGAGGAAGGGATCGAATGCGTTGATGAAGGGCGCTGGATCGAACGCACCGTTCCTACTGAAATCGGCACCCTCGCCAATGCCCAGGCCGAGGAAGTCCGTCGGTAAGAAATTGCACGGTATTAGTGAGCAGGCGTCGGCTTCGTCCTGCGCTTGCGCCGTACCGATCGAGCCGTAGCCGATGAACGCCACTGTCATCGCCCCGCCCAGCATTGCGCCGCCGACAGCGCGTCGCGCGACCGTACCTCGCTCTGTTGTTGCTGCGCGGTGCTTACCGGCAGCTAATTTCCTGGACATACGTACCCCTTCTGTCGAACCTGGATCGGCCGATCCAGTTACCCCAACGCCTCTGACGTCCGTTCGCGAAGCAAGTGGCCGAGTGGCTGGACCTCGTGTTCACTCGCGTCGTCAGCTAATCGATGATATCGATCACAGACATATTGGCACCTAGTTCTCAGTTTGCCTAGCAACTTTTGAAAATCGCGTAAAAAAGGTCAAATCAACTGCCCGGTCAATTCTGTGGACCTTGCACAATCTCCGAGCGGAAGCATTTGCGGCCGCAACGATCCTTCGTAATCGGCGGGCAACGGCAGCAATCATGATATTGATGCCGACGTTGATTCGGTTGCTGCATACAAGCACTAAATACCCTGTATACGCTGGGCTGTATGCCTTAGTGAGTTAATGTAAAGACAGTCCCCCGCGGGCGCTGCGAGCGTCAGTTGGCGGGTGGCGCTGCGCGTTTATCCATTTTGCGAAGACGCATCGGACAGAGGAATTCAAGATCGGGTTTCCGGGTCCCGCAGCTAACTTTGGCCTTTGGCTGTTTGAGTTAGCAAAAGTCTTGTGGGCAACGTTCTGCGAATTGATCTTGTTCTGGACACGCCGATTGACGACTGATTTCGAACTTTGCTGCACGGAGAGTGGAACTCGTCGATACGATCGGCCGCATGTCTGAGGCATCGCAGTCTTCACGGGGGTCCATCGTTTCCGTTCTGGCGCTGGTCGTGGCTCTTGTCGCGTTAGGCGTCGCGGTCTGGGTGTTGGTCAAGGAGCCGGCGTCGACGACCCAGGACAGCGGTTCAGCCGAACCCGCGTCGGTCTTTACCGGTACAACAACCGATGACCCGAAGGCCGCCTCCTGCCAGGCGTTCGACCTCGTTCGGCGAGGTGTTCAGCTCAACACCAACCTGCAACCCCCTGGTGGCCCGCAGGACGCGACGGGAACTTTGGCGGTGGGTGCAAATGCTCGCTTGTCGTTATACGAGGGCGGGGCGTATCTGCTGGCCCGACTGCAGCCGGATACGCCATCGGAGCTAGCTGATGCGATCCGCTCGTTCGGCAACCAGCTCATGGACATCGGGGCGCGCTCGATTGCCGGCATCCCGAACGCCGACCCTGACCAAGCCGCCCGGCTGAAAAATGCCGACGCCACCAGCGGCAAAATCGCCGGTCTGTGCAAATGAGCGGCCACCTCACCTAACCCGAGGCGCTGCGGTTCGCCGCGGTGATATCGATTTGGCCTGTTCTGGGACAATGGCTGTGTGAGCCCACCGTCATCCCCGATCGCCCGCATTGATCTGCGGGGCGCGCAGCTGTCCGCCGCTCAGCTGCGGTCCGCTCTGCCGCGCGGCGGCGTGGACGTCGACACGGTGGTGCCGAAGGTCCGCCCGATCGTCGACGCGGTCGCGGCACGCGGCGCCGATGCGGCACTGGAATACGGCGAATCGTTCGACGGTGTGCGACCCGCGCAGGTTCGAGTGCCTACGGCTCAGGTGAAGGCCGCCCTGGCTGAGCTGCCCTCAGATGTCCGCGCCGCGCTCGAGATCGCCATCGAACGTGCCCGTGCGGTCCACGCCGACCAGCGCCGTACCGATACGACGACGACGCTTGCGCCGGGCGCCACGGTCACCGAGCGCTGGGTACCGGTCGAGCGTGTCGGCCTGTACGTCCCGGGCGGCAACGCGGTATACCCCTCCAGCGTCGTGATGAATGTCGTGCCCGCGCAGACCGCCGGAGTCGACTCCCTGGTGATCGCCAGCCCGCCGCAGGCGCAGTTCGGCGGCCTGCCGCACCCGACCATCCTGGCCGCCGCCGCGCTACTCGGCGTCGACGAAGTGTGGGCGGTCGGCGGAGCGCAGTCCATCGCGCTGCTGGCTTACGGCGGCACCGACACCGACGGCGCCGAACTCGCGCCCGTCGACATGATCACCGGCCCGGGCAACATCTACGTCACCGCCGCCAAGCGCATCTGCCGCTCGCAGGTCGGTATCGACGCCGAAGCCGGACCCACCGAGATCGCGATCCTGGCCGACCACACCGCCGACCCGGTCCACGTCGCCGCCGACTTGATCAGCCAGGCCGAACACGACGAGATGGCGGCCAGCGTGCTGGTCACCCCCAGCATCGAGTTGGCCGACGCGACCGACCGCGAGTTGGCCAACCAGCTCCAGACGACGGTGCACCGCGAGCGGGTGACCGCCGCGCTGGGCGGCAGGCAGTCCGCCACCGTGCTCGTCGACGATCTCGAGGCCGGCATCCGAACCGTGAACGCCTACGCCGCCGAACACCTCGAGATTCAGACCCTCGACGCGCGCGAGGTGGCCGGTCGAATCCGTTCCGCTGGCGCCATTTTCGTCGGCCCGTATGCACCGGTCAGCCTCGGTGACTACTGCGCGGGATCCAACCACGTGCTGCCCACCGCGGGGTGTGCCCGTCACTCCAGCGGGCTGTCCGTGCAGACGTTCCTGCGCGGCATCCACGTCGTCGATTACGACGAGGCCGCGCTGAAAGACGTTTCCGGCTACGTGATCACGCTCGCCCAGGCCGAGAACCTGCCCGCGCACGGCGAAGCGGTGCGGCGGAGGTTTGAAAGGTGACGCTCGGAGAGAAGGCGACGCTCGACGATCTACCGCTGCGGGCCGATCTGCGCGGTAAATCGCCGTACGGCGCACCCCAATTGGACGTCCCGGTGCGGTTGAACACCAATGAGAACCCGCATCCGCCGACCCAGGCCCTGATCGACGATGTGACGGCGTCCGTCGCCGCGGTCGCGGGGGAGCTGCATCGGTACCCGGACCGCGATGCGGTGGCGCTGCGCACCGATCTGGCTGCTTACCTCTCGGCGCAGACCCGAACTCCGCTGACCGTTGAAAACCTCTGGGCGGCAAACGGTTCCAACGAAATCCTGCAGCAACTCCTGCAGGCCTTCGGCGGGCCGGGCCGCAGCGCGATCGGATTCGTGCCCTCCTACTCGATGCACCCGATCATCTCCGACGGCACGCAGACCCAGTGGCTGGTGGCCAACCGGGCCGATGACTTCAGCCTCGACATCGACGTGGCGGTGCACGCGGTCAAGCGGCACACCCCCGACATCGTGTTCATTGCGAGTCCGAATAATCCTTCGGGACAAAGCGTTCCGCTTGACGATCTCCGCCGGCTGCTCGACGCGATGAGCACCGGCATGATGATCGTCGACGAAGCGTACGGCGAGTTCTCGTCACAGCCCAGCGCGGTGCGTCTGATCGACGAGTATCCAACCCGGCTCGTGGTCACCCGCACGATGAGCAAGGCGTTCGCGTTCGCCGGCGGTCGACTCGGGTATCTGATCGCCGCACCCGCGGTGATCGACGCGATGCTGCTCGTCCGCCTGCCGTATCACCTGTCGTCGGTGACGCAGGCCGCCGCCCGCGCCGCGCTGCGCCACGCCGACGACACCCTCGGCAGCGTCGCCACTCTCATCGCCGAACGCAACCGCGTCACAGAAGCCCTGTCGGAGATGGGTTTCCGAGTGATCGACAGCGATGCCAACTTCGTGCTGTTCGGCGAGTTCGCCGACGCCCCCGCCACCTGGCAGCGCTACCTGGACGCGGGCATCCTCGTCCGCGACGTCGGCATCCCCGGCTATCTGCGCGCCACCACCGGTCTGGCCGAGGAGAACGACGCGCTGCTGGCCGCCAGCGCGCGCCTGGCCGAGACCGAACTATCCCCAGTAGGAGCACCGTGAACGAACCCCGCCGCGCGACGATCGAGCGTAAGACCAAAGAGTCCGACATCGTCGTCGAACTGAACCTGGACGGCACCGGGCAGGTGCACGTCGACACCGGTGTGCCGTTCTTCGACCACATGCTGACCGCCCTTGGCAGTCACGCGAGTTTCGACCTGACCGTGCGGGCCAAGGGTGACGTCGAGATCGAAGGCCACCACACCATCGAGGACACCGCGATCGTGCTGGGGCAGGCCCTCGGGCAGGCGCTGGGCGACAAGAAGGGTATCCGCCGGTTCGGCGACGCGTGGATCCCGATGGACGAGACCCTCGCGCACGCCGCCGTCGATGTATCGGGCCGGGCGTACTGCGTGCACACCGGCGAACCGGATCACATGCTGCACTTCACGATCGCCGGTTCCTCGGCGCCGTACCACACCGTGGTCAACCGGCACGTGTTCGAGTCGGTGGCGATGAATGCGCGCATTGCGCTGCACGTGCGCACGATCTACGGACGCGACCCCCACCACATCACCGAGGCGCAGTACAAGGCCGTCGCACGCGCGCTGCGCCAAGCTGTCGAGTACGACCCGCGGGTGACCGGTGTGCCGTCGACGAAAGGCACTCTGTGACAACCAAAGTCGTGATACTGGACTACGGTTCGGGCAACCTTCGGTCCGCTCAACGCGCTTTGGAGCGCGTCGGTGCCGACGTCACGGTGACATCCGACGCCGACGCCGCGATGAACGCCGACGGCCTCGTGGTGCCCGGCGTCGGCGCCTTCGAGGCGTGCATGGCCGGCCTGCGCAAGATCGACGGCCCGAAGCTGATCGCCGACCGGGTGGCGGCCGGGCGCCCCGTGCTCGGCGTCTGTGTCGGTATGCAGATTTTGTTCTCCCGCGGCGTGGAGTTCGGGGTCGAGACCACCGGCTGCGGCCAATGGCCCGGTGCGGTGGTGCGACTCGACGCGCCGGTGATCCCGCACATGGGCTGGAACGTGGTCGACGCGCCCGCAGCCAGCACATTGTTCGCCGGAATGGAGGCGGACACCCGCTTCTATTTCGTGCACTCGTACGCCGCCCAGCAGTGGGAGGGCGACCCGGCCGCGAAACTGACATGGGCCACGCACCACGTGCCGTTCCTGGCCGCCGTCGAGGACGGGCCACTGTCGGCCACGCAGTTCCACCCGGAGAAGAGCGGCGACGCCGGTGCCGCGTTACTCGCCAACTGGGTGAAGGCATTAGGTTGACCACCGATGAGCGCTCGCGCGAAGAGGAGACCACCACGGTGCCGAAACGTTTGATTCTTCTGCCCGCCGTCGATGTGGTCGCGGGCCGCGCTGTGCGTCTGGTGCAGGGCCAGGCCGGCAGTGAGACCGAATACGGCTCCGCGCTGGAGGCCGCGCTGACGTGGCAGCGTGACGGCGCGGAGTGGATTCACCTCGTCGATCTCGACGCCGCGTTCGGCCGGGGCAGCAACCGAGAACTGTTGGCCGAGGTGGTCGGCAAGCTCGACGTGGCGGTCGAGTTGTCCGGCGGCATCCGCGACGACGAGTCACTGTCGGCGGCGCTCGCCACCGGCTGTGCGCGGGTGAACCTCGGCACCGCGGCGCTGGAGAACCCGCAGTGGTGCGCGAAGGTCGTCGCCGAACACGGCGAGAAGGTCGCGGTCGGTCTGGACGTGAAGATCGTCGATGGAGACCACCGCCTCCGCGGGCGCGGATGGGAGACCGACGGCGGAGACCTCTGGGAGGTCCTGGAACGCCTTGACCGAGAAGGCTGTTCGCGCTTCGTCGTCACCGACGTCACCAAGGACGGCACGCTCAAGGGGCCCAACCTCGAACTGCTGTCGCAGGTTACCGACCGCACCGACGCGCCGGTGATCGCGTCCGGGGGCGTGTCGAGCCTCGACGACCTGCAGGCGATCGCCACGCTGACCGACCGAGGAGTCGAGGGGGCGATCGTCGGAAAAGCGTTGTACGCCCGTCGATTCACCCTGCCTGAGGCCCTGGCCGCGGTGGAGCGGTAATGGCCCTGGATGCGGCCGACCTCGACGCTCTGGTCGCCGAGGCCGCGCAGATCCTCGACGATGCAGCCGTCCCGTTCATCGACGGCCACCGCGCAGATTCCGCGGTGCAGAAGAAGGGCGACGACTTCGCCACCGAGGTGGACCTGGCCATCGAACGACAGGTCGTCGAGGCGTTGACCGCCAGAACCGGGATCGAGGTGCACGGCGAGGAATTCGGCGGCGCGGATCTCAAGTCGCCGCTGGTGTGGGTGCTCGATCCGATCGACGGCACCTTCAACTACGCCGCCGGTTCGCCGATGGCGGCGATCCTGTTGGGCCTGGTGCGGGATGGGGAGCCGGTGGCCGGACTCACCTGGGTGCCCTTCACCCAGGAGCGGTTCACCGCCGTGGTCGGAGGGCCTTTGCGCAGCAACGGCGTCGAGTTGCCGATGCTGAACCGGGCAGCGCTGTCCGACTCGATGGTCGGAGTCAGCACGTTCAGCGTCGACTCCCGCGGCAGGGTGCCGGGACGCTACCGACTCGCCGTCATCGAGAGCCTCAGCCGCAAGTGCTCACGCATGCGCATGCACGGGGCCACCGGCATCGACCTGGCCTACACGGCAGCCGCAATCCTCGGCGGTGCAATCAGTTTCGGTGGCCACGTGTGGGACCACGCCGCGGGAGTGGCGTTGATCCGCGCGGTGGGTGGTGTCGTGACCGACCTCGCAGGCAACGACTGGACCGTGGACTGCCCATCTGCCCTCGCCGGCGGCCCCGGTGTGCACGAAGAACTGCTCGATCTGCTTCGTTCGGTCGGCGATCCCAAGGACTTCTGATGGACGGCAAGGAGCTGGCCGTGCGGGTCATCCCGTGCCTGGATGTCGACGACGGCCGTGTGGTCAAAGGTGTCAACTTCGCAAACCTGCGTGACGCAGGCGATCCCGTCGAGTTGGCGGCGGCCTACGACGCCGAGGGCGCCGACGAACTGACCTTCCTCGACGTGACGGCGTCGTCCTCGGGGCGGGCGACCATGCTCGAGGTGGTCAAACGCACCGCCGAGCAGGTGTTCATCCCGTTGACGGTCGGCGGCGGGGTGCGGTCGGTGGCCGACGTGGACGTGCTGCTGCGCGCGGGGGCGGACAAGGTCGCGGTCAACACCGCGGCCATCGCTCGCCCGGAACTCCTCGCCGAATTGTCGCGGCAGTTCGGGTCACAGTGCATCGTGCTGTCGGTCGACGCCCGCACGGTGCCGCAGGATCAAGAGCCGACGCCGTCGGGGTGGGAGGTCACCACCCACGGCGGGCGCCGGGGGACCGGCTTCGACGCTGTCGAATGGGCAACGCGGGGGGCCGAACTCGGCGTCGGCGAGATCCTGCTGAACTCGATGGACTTCGACGGCACCAAGGCCGGTTTCGATCTGCCGATGATCGAGGCGGTTCGCGGAGCCGTCAACGTGCCGGTGATCGCCAGCGGCGGCGCGGGGGCACCCGAGCATTTCGCACCCGCCATCGCCTCGGGGGCGGATGCGGTGCTGGCCGCCAGCGTGTTCCATTTCCGAGAGCTCACCATCGCAGAGGTGAAAGCGGCGATGGCGGCCGAAGGGATAACCGTGCGATGACGCTCGATGCAGACATCGCGTCGCGACTCAAGCGCGACGCCAACGGATTGATCACCGCCGTCGTCCAGGAGCGCGGTACCGGGCAGGTGCTGATGGTGGCCTGGATGGACGATCTCGCGCTGGCCCGCACACTGAAAACCCGCCGCGGGACTTACTATTCGCGCTCTCGGCAACAGCACTGGGTCAAGGGCGAGACGTCGGGCCACACCCAATACGTCCACTCGGTGCGGCTCGACTGCGACGGCGACACCGTGCTGCTGGAGGTCGATCAGGTCGGCGGCGCCTGTCACACGGGCGATCACACCTGCTTCGACGCGGATGTGTTGCTCACACCGGAGAACGGCTGACGAGTTCGACCACCGGTGTCATGCCGACTGGCGCTGGCGCAGCACCTCGAGAGCCTTGTCGGCGTGGCTGTCCATGCTGATCTCCGATGCGATCACGGCCAGGATCGTGCGGTCGGTGTCGATCACGAAGGTGGTCCGCTTGACAGGCATGAACTTGCCGAGCAGACCCCGCTTCACGCCGAATCGCGTTGCGACGGCGCCGTCGGCATCCGACAGCAGCGGGTAGTCGAACCGCTCCTTGTCGGCGAACCTCGCCTGCTTGTCGACCGCGTCGGTGCTGATTCCGACGCGCTTGGCACCGACGGCGGCGAACTCCGCGGCCAGATCGCGGAAGTGACAGGCCTCCTTGGTGCATCCCGGAGTCATCGCGGCGGGATAGAAGAACAACACAATCGGGCCGTCGGCGAGCAACTCGCTGAGGCTTCGCACTGTGCCCGTCTGGTCCGGCAATTCGAACTCGGCAACTCGGTCACCCTTTTTCATGGTGGTCACGCTACGCCGCGAGTGATCGCGCGACCGCGCCGCGCGACCACCAGACCGACATTTTGGCTGGTTTCGGGCAGTCGGATCGACCATTGCGTCGGTTTCGGCCACCGAAAATCGTTGGTGCGGGACGCGGTTACCGTGAGAACCTCGCCTCGATGGTGGATCTCGACGCCTTCTGTACCGACGGCTATCTGAAGATCGACGGGGCCGCTCCGCGCGGCGTCGCCGATGCGGCGCGAACGGCGCTGTGGCAGCAACTCGGTTTGTCGCCGGACGAGCCCGAGAAATGGCTCAAGCCCGTCTACTGGGCCAGCGACATGACGGGCGCGGGACCGTTCGGCGAACTGATGGCGAGCCCGAAACTGGCTGCGGCGTTGGATCGCATCTGCGGTCCCGGCGGTTGGTCGCCGCGCGGCGCGCTGGGCAACATCCCCGTGCGTTTCCCGGTATCTCGGGCCGACGACGACCGCGGATGGCACATCGACGCGAACACGCCCCAAGCCGACGGGGCATGGGTGGTCACCGGACGACCGCAGACCGTGCTGTTGCTCGCCGTGCTGTCCGATGTGGGCCCGGATGACGCACCGACGCGGATCAGGGCGGGCTCGCACCGCGACGTGGCCCAGGTGCTCGGTCCCGAACCCGTCGCACTCGCCGAGATGGGCCGGCTCGTCGACGAAGCGAGCGCGGCTCGTCCCGTGGTGGACGCCACAGGTTAGCCCGGCGACATGTACGTGCTGCACCCGTTCACCGTGCACGCCGCCGACGAGCATCGCGGCAAGACGCCGCGGTTCATGGCGCAGTCGCCGATCCTGCTGACCCGCCCGCTCACGCCCGCGTCGTCGTCGGCACTGGGGTGCGTCTGGGACACTTGACCCGTGCAGACCACGGCCGACCTCGCGATCACCACCTCGCGGGAGGACTTCCGCGCGCTGGCCGCTGAGCATCGCGTGGTGCCGGTGACCCGCAAGGTCCTCGCCGACAGCGAGACCCCGCTGTCGGCGTACCGCAAACTGGCCGCCAACCGGCCGGGAACGTTCCTGCTGGAATCGGCGGAGAACGGCCGTTCGTGGTCGCGCTGGTCGTTCATCGGGGCCGGTGCGCCATCGGCGCTCACCGTTCGTAACGGTGAGGCCGTGTGGTTGGGCGCGACGCCACAGGACGCGCCGCAGGGCGGTGACCCGCTGCAGGCGCTGCGCGCGACGCTGGAGCTCCTCAAGACCGAACCGGTGCCGGGCTTGCCGCCGCTGTCGAGCGGGCTCGTCGGCTTCTTCGCCTACGACATGGTCCGGCGCCTGGAGAAGCTTCCCTCGCTGGCCGTCGACGATCTCGGCCTTCCGGACATGCTGCTGCTGTTGGCCACCGACATCGCGGCGGTCGACCACCACGAGGGCACGATCACGCTGATCGCCAACGCGGTCAACTGGAACGGCACCGACGAGCGGGTGGACTGGGCCTACGACGACGCGGTGGCCCGCCTCGACGTGATGACCGCCGCGCTCGGTGAGCACCTGCCGTCGGCGGTCGCGACGTTCAGCCGCCCCGAGCCGTTGCACCGCGCTCAGCGCACGCTCGAGGAGTACGAGGCCATCGTCGAGAAGCTGGTGCGCGACATCGAGGCCGGCGAGGCGTTTCAGGTCGTGCCGTCGCAACGGTTCGAGATGGAAACCGAGGCCGATCCGCTTGACGTGTACCGGATGCTGCGGGTGACCAACCCCAGCCCGTACATGTATCTGCTCAACGTGCCGAATGCCGCTGGTGGACCGGACTTCTCGGTCGTCGGCTCCAGCCCGGAGGCGTTGGTGACGGTCAAGGACGGGCGGGCGACCACACATCCGATCGCTGGTACGCGCTGGCGCGGCGCGACCGAAGAGGAGGACCTGTTGCTCGAGAAAGAGCTGCAGGCCGACGAGAAGGAACGCGCCGAGCATCTGATGCTCGTCGATCTGGGCCGCAACGATCTGGGCCGGGTCTGCCGGCCCGGCACCGTACGCGTCGAGGACTACAGCCACATCGAGCGCTACAGCCACGTCATGCACCTGGTGTCGACGGTGACGGGCTTGCTGGCCGACGGCAAGACCGCACTGGACGCGGTGACCGCCTGTTTCCCGGCAGGCACGCTTTCGGGCGCTCCGAAGGTCCGGGCGATGGAGCTGATCGAGGAGGTCGAGAAGACGCGTCGTGGCCTGTACGGCGGGGTGCTGGGATATCTCGACTTCGCGGGCAACGCCGACTTCGCGATCGCCATCCGCACCGCCCTGATGCGCGACGGCACCGCGTACGTGCAGGCGGGCGGTGGAGTCGTCGCGGATTCCAACGGTCCCTACGAGTACACCGAGGCGGCGAACAAGGCCCGCGCTGTGCTCAATGCCATCGCCGCCGCTGAGACGCTGACCGAGCCATGATCAGGGTCGCCCAACTCGGTCTCGTGCTCGCGGCGGCAGGGCTGTGGGTGGCGTCGCGGATGACCTGGGTCGAGGTGACCTCGTTCGACGGCCTCGGCGAGCCGAAGACGGTCGCCCTGTCCGGCAGCACCTGGTCGACCG
Source organism: Mycobacterium lehmannii (assembly GCF_002245535.1). Lineage (GTDB taxonomy): Bacteria > Actinomycetota > Actinomycetes > Mycobacteriales > Mycobacteriaceae > Mycobacterium > Mycobacterium lehmannii. The sequence goes on from NZ_NKCN01000005.1 coordinate 143,752, forward strand.
CCCTGATCCCGCTGGCGGTGCTCCTGCTGGCCGCCGCGGTCGCCGCCTTGGCGGTGCGGGGATGGCCGCTGCGGCTGCTGGCTCTGCTCGTTGCCGCGGCCAGCGCCGGGACCGCGTATCTGGCCATCAGCCTGTGGGTCATTCGGGATGTAGCGGTACGCGCCTCGCACATCGCGGAGGCGCCGGTTGCGGATCTGGTCGGTACCCAGCGGCACTACACGGGAGCAGTGATCACTGTGGTCGCCGCGGTGGTTGCGCTGGCCTGCGCGGTGTTGTTGATGCGGTCTGCGGCCCGTGAGTGCTCCGGCGCGGCCCGCTACTCGCGACGCGCCCCGCAACCCGACGAACCCGCAGGCGAGATGTCCGAACGCGCGATCTGGGACGCCCTCGACGCGGGTTCCGATCCAACGCAGGATGCGACGAATCCGGACAACAAGGGCCGGTGATCGGCGGTGTTGTGTTGGCGGCTACCCTTCGTGGTTGAAGATCGTTCGGTGTTTCCGGGGGAAGGGAAGCGGCACTCATGAGTTCGGCGACGGTACTCGACTCGATCATCGAGGGAGTCCGAGCCGACGTCGCCGCCCGCGAGGCCCTCATCCCGCTCGCCGACATCAAAGCCAAGGCCAAGGACGCGCCGCCCCCGCTGGACGTGATGGCCGCGCTGCGCGCCCCGGGGATCGCGGTGATCGCCGAGGTGAAGCGCGCGAGCCCCTCGCGCGGCGAGCTGGCCCCCATCGGGGATCCGGCCGAACTCGCGAGTGCCTACGAAAGCGGTGGTGCGCGCATCATCAGCGTGCTCACCGAACAGCGTCGCTTCAACGGATCGCTCGAGGACCTGGACGCGGTGCGCGCCGCGGTATCAATTCCGGTGCTGCGCAAGGATTTCATCGTTCGGCCCTACCAGATCCACGAGGCGCGCGCCCACGGCGCGGACATGCTGTTGCTCATCGTCGCGGCGTTGGAGCAGCCGGTGCTGGAGTCGTTGTTGGAGCGCACGGAATCGCTGGGCATGACCGCTCTGGTCGAGGTGCACACCGAGGAGGAGGCCGACCGCGCGCTGTCGGCCGGCGCCGCGGTAATCGGCGTCAACGCACGCGATCTCAAGACGTTGAAGGTCGACCGGGATTGCTTCGCGCGGATCGCTCCGGGATTGCCGACCGACGTCATCCGCGTCGCAGAGTCCGGGGTCCGCGGCACCGCTGATCTGCTGGCGTACGCCGGTGCGGGCGCTGACGCTGTGCTCGTCGGCGAGGGCCTGGTCACCAGTGGTGACCCCCGCAGCGCCGTCGCCGATCTGGTCACCGCAGGCACCCATCCGTCGTGCCCGAAACCAGCGCGTTGAGAAGTGGCCGATCTCGCCGGGCCTGAGCTGCCCCGTTCCAGCGCGGCCGTAGCCGAGCCAACCGCTCACGACCCCGACGAGCGTGGCCACTTCGGCGTCTACGGCGGAAGATTCGTCGCCGAGGCGCTGATGGCCGTCATCGAAGAGGTCACCACGGCTTACGAGAAGGCGCGTGGAGACCAGACCTTCCTCGACGAGTTGGATCGGCTGCAGCGGCACTACAGCGGACGTCCCTCGCCGTTGTACGAAGCCGAACGGTTGTCCGAGCACGCCGGCGGTGCGCGGATCTTTCTGAAGCGAGAAGACCTCAACCACACCGGATCCCACAAAATCAACAACGTCCTCGGCCAGGCCCTGTTGGCCAGGCAGATGGGCAAGAACCGGGTGATCGCCGAAACCGGCGCTGGGCAGCACGGCGTGGCGACGGCGACGGCGTGCGCGCTGCTCGGCCTGGAGTGCGTCATCTACATGGGTGCCGTCGACACTGCGCGCCAGGCGTTGAACGTCGCGCGGATGCGTCTTCTGGGTGCGACGGTGGTGTCGGTCGAGGCGGGCTCGAAGACGCTGAAGGACGCGATCAACGAAGCGTTCCGCGACTGGGTGACCAACGCCGACAACACCTATTACTGCTTCGGCACAGCCGCCGGACCGCATCCGTTCCCTACGATGGTGCGCGACTTTCAGCGGGTGATCGGGCTCGAGGCGCGCGCCCAGATCCAGGCTCAGGCAGGCCGGCTGCCCGATGCGGTGACGGCCTGTGTCGGCGGCGGATCCAACGCGATCGGGATCTTCCACGCGTTCATCGACGACCCCAACGTGCGGCTGGTGGGTTATGAAGCCGCCGGTGACGGCGTCGAAACCGGACGGCACGCAGCGACTTTCACCGGGGGGTCACCGGGCGCGTTCCAAGGCTCGTTCTCGTACCTGCTGCAGGACGAAGACGGTCAGACCATCGAATCACATTCCATTTCAGCGGGTTTGGATTATCCAGGGGTTGGGCCGGAGCACGCGTTCCTCAAGGACATCGGCCGCGCAGAGTATCGGCCGATCACCGACACCGAGGCAATGGACGCGTTCTCGTTGCTGTGCCGCACGGAGGGGATCATTCCTGCGATCGAGTCGGCGCACGGACTCGCGGGTGCTTTGCAGTTGGGGCAAGAGCTCGGGCCCGGAACAATCGTGCTGGTGAATCTGTCCGGACGTGGCGACAAGGACGTCGAGACTGCGGCGAAGTGGTTCGGCTTGCTGGACGGTGCGCCGTGAGTCGGCTGGCACCGTTGTTCGACACGTGCCGAAATGAGGCGCGCAGCGCGCTGATCGGTTACCTGCCGACCGGATTTCCCGATGTGCCCGGCTCGATCTCGGCGATGACGGCACTGGTCGAAAACGGGTGCGACCTCGTGGAGGTCGGCATCGCGTACTCCGATCCCGGTATGGATGGCCCGACGATCGCGGCCGCTACCGAGGCAGCGCTGCGCGGGGGAGTGCGGGTGCGAGACTCGCTGGCCGCGGTCGAGGCGATCACCAATGCCGGCGGCAGGGCCGTGGTGATGACGTACTGGAACCTCGTGCTGCGGTGGGGCATCGATGCATTCGCTCGAGATCTCGCGTCGGCAGGCGGACTCGGAATGATCACCCCCGATCTGATTCCCGACGAAGCCGACGAATGGCTCGCGGCCTCGGAGACCTACGATTTGGACCGGATCTTCTTGGTGGCGCCGTCGTCCACACCAGAACGGCTGACGATGACGGTGCAGGCATCACGCGGATTCGTCTACGCCGCATCGACGATGGGAGTGACCGGTGCGCGTGACGCAGTGTCGACGGCCGCGCCCGAACTGGTTCGCCGAGTGAAGGCCGTCTCGGATATCCCTGTGGGCGTGGGCCTCGGGGTCCGGTCGGGGACCCAGGCAGCCGAGATCGGCGCCTACGCCGACGGAGTGATCGTGGGATCGGCGTTGGTGTCGGCGTTGCAGAACGGCGTCGAGGCGGTGGGAACGCTGACAGCCGAACTCGCCGACGGCGTCAGGCGAAGGGTTACTGCGTGACGACGACTGTCTTGGCCGCCATCCCCAGCCCGGCTCAGGGCGTCTGGCAGCTCGGCCCCGTGCCGATCCGGGCGTATGCGGTCTGCATCATCGTCGGCATCGTGGCGGCGCTGATCATCGGTGACCGGCGCTGGGAAGCACGCGGCGGGGAGCGTGGTGTCATCTACGACATCGCATTGTGGGCCGTACCGTTCGGGCTGATCGGCGGTCGGCTCTACCACGTGGCGACCGACTGGTGGCGCTACTTCGGGGACAACGGTGCCGGGCTGGCCGGCGTATTCCGAATCTGGGACGGCGGTCTCGGAATCTGGGGAGCTGTCGCGTTCGGCGCCGTCGGCGCGTGGATCGCCTGCCGGCGCAGAGGCATTCCGCTGCCGGCGTTCGCCGATGCGGTTGCGCCGGGAGTCATCCTGGCGCAAGGGATCGGCCGCCTCGGCAACTACTTCAACCAGGAGCTGTGGGGCGCCGAAACGACGCTGCCCTGGGCGCTGAAGATCTACGAGCGCCGGGATTCATCCGGCATGATCGACAATCTCAACGGCGTGTCGACCGGTGAAGTGGTCCACCTCGTCCACCCCACTTTTCTCTACGAACTGCTCTGGAATCTGCTGGTTTTCGCGGTTCTCATCTACGTCGACCGCCGTTTCAAGTTCGGGCACGGCCGCCTGTTCGCGTTGTATGTCGCTTGCTATTGCGTGGGCCGCTTCTGGATCGAGCTGTTGAGGGTCGACGATGCGACGCTGATCGAGGGCGTCCGGATCAACTCCTTCACGGCGACTTTCGTGTTCATCGGCGCAGTCGTCTACATCATGGCCGCGCCGAAGGGCCGCGAAGATCCCGCAAGCCTGCGGGGCGAGCCACAGCCGGAACGCACGACCGTCGAGGAGCTGACCGAGGAACTGGCCGCTGTGGCCTCGCGAACAGGGGTGGTGGCAGCTGCCAAGGCTGCGGCCGCCGACGAAGACGAGACATCGAAAGCAACCTCGGAAGCGGTGAAGGCCGAATCGCTCACGGCAGATGTTCCGGAGGGCGAGGAGATCCCGGCCGAGGACGTGTCGGCCGAGGAGCTCGGCGCGGACGTGGCAGGTGTGCCGGCGGACGACGTGGAAGAGGCCGAGGAGTTCGCAGCAGAGGGCGACGAGGAATCGGCAGAAGAGCCCGAGACTGAGATCGAGGCGGTCGCAGAAGCCGAAGCTCTCGCTGAAGAAGTGGACGAGACGCCTGCGGAGGAAATTCTGGAGGCGGAGGAGTTCGCCGAGGCCGGTGAAGCGACCGACACCGGCGGTGTCGGTGCGGTCGAGGGTGAGGAGGCCAGCGACGCGCTGGTCGACGCCGCCGAGGTCCACGAATCCGCGGTCGAGGGCCAGGCAGCGGCTGACGAACTGGCAGACGAGGCGTCACAGACGACTGTGGTGCCACCGGCGAAAACGCGGCGCAGGCTGCGGTTCTGGTCGAAGCGCGGGCGGAAGGACGTCGCGGAGGAGCCCAGTCGACCTGCCGACGTAAGCAGTGCGGCGGTAGCGGATGCGCCCGCCGATGCGGAATCCGTCGCTGAGGCCGAGGCGTTGGCTGAGGATGTGGACCAGGCGCCGGCGGAGGAGATTCTCGAGGCGGAGGAGTTCGCCGAGGCCGGTGAAGCCGGTGACGCCGGTGGCGTGGGCGCGGTCGAGGGTGAGGAGGCCAGCGACGCGCTGGTCGACGCCGCGGAGGCCCACGAGTCGGCGGTCGAGGGTGAGGTAGTCGCCGAAAAGTTGGCGGACGAGGCCGAGGCTGAAGCGGCTGACAAGGTTGAAGCTGACGAAGCCGACGAAGGGACGGACGAGACCGAGACCGACGAGGCTGACGCCGACGCAGCCGTCGTTGCTGGTGAACCCGCCGATGCCGATGGTGTCGGTGCGGTTGAGGGCGAGGAGGCAAGCGACACGCTCGCAGACGCCGCCGAGGCGCACGAGTCGGCGGTCGAGGGTGAGGCAGTCGCCGAAGAGCTGGCGGACGAGGCTGAGGTTAAGGCTGAAGCTGACGAGGACGCAGCTGAGGTCGACGAGACCGAAGACCAGGCGTCAAACCGGGCTGACGCCGACGAAGTCGACGAAGGGGCGGACGAGGCCGAAGCCGAGACCGAGACCGACGAGGCTGACGCCGACGCAGCCGTCGTTGCTGGTGAACCCGCCGATGCCGGTGGTGTCGGTGCGGTTGAGGGCGAGGAGGCAAGCGACGCGCTCGCAGACGCCGCCGAGGCGCACGAGTCGGCGGTCGAGGGTGAGGCAGTCGCCGAAGAGCTGGCGGACGAGGCTGAGGCTGAGGCTGAGGCTGAAGCCGACGAGGACGCAGCTGAGGCCGACGAGACCGAAGACGACGCATCAAACCGGGCTGACGCCGACGAAGCCGACGAAGGGGCGGACGAGGCCGAAGCCGAGTCTGCGACTGATGCCGGTGAACCCGCTGACACCAGTGGCGTCGGTGCGGTCGAAGGTGAGGAAGCCGGCGACGCACTCGCAGACGCACCTGAGGCACACGAGTCGGCCGTCGAGGCCGAGACTGTTTCGGGCGAGTTGGCAGACGCGGCCGAGGCTGAAGCTGACGAGACCGACGCAACCGGCGAGGCCGACGCCAAAGAGTCGGCCGACACGGAAGCGACGGAAGATGTTGCGGTAAACGAAGAATCACCCGACAACAATGCTGATGACGTCAGTAGTGTGGGCGCGGTCGAAGGCGAGGAGGCCAGCGACGCGCTCGTAGACGCTCCTGAGGCGCACGAGGCCGCCGTCGAGGGTAAAACCGCAGCCGAAGAGCTCGCAAGCAAATCCGAGGACTCGGACGGCGGACGAGTGCGTAAGTGGCTGCGCCGCCGCCGGAGAAGTTAGACCTTTCCCAGGGTTTTCCCAGCCCGACCGTCGAATGTGTTGTCCTGTCGGTGGGTCCGAGTAGTGTCGAACTCATGTGGCGCTCCACGTGTTTTCGTGGGCGCTTTCGTGCTGATCAGAGCTGATTTTTGTTGCGGTGCAGGGTTGTCGGTGCTGCGGGAGTGAAATGCGGGACGCGCACGTGGTGTGGCTCTAGTTTCGGGGTTACCACACCAACCGATCCCGGAGGCACCACGTGCGCGTCAGTACTGCATTTAACCGTCTGCTGCAGATCCCCGGGGCGTGGGTGACCGATGTCGTCATTGACGACCGCGACGTCGAAGTCACGCTGCGGCCGCGGGCCCGGCTGCTGACTTGCCCGTGCGGGATGTTGGCCACCGCGGTCTATGACCGGCGACGGCGCCGCTGGCGACACCTCGACCTGGGCCGATGTCGGCTATGGCTGGTTTATGAGATCCGCAGGCTGGACTGCCCGGAGTGCGGGATCCGTACCGAGGTGCTGCCCTGGGCGCGCCCGGGTGCCCGGCATACCCGCGACTTCGAGGACACCGTGCTGTGGCTGGCTCAACGCACCGACCGCACTTCAGTGGCCACCCTGATGCGCTGCGCCTGGGAAACGGTGACCGCGATCATCAACCGCGGGGTGGCTGAACTGCTCGACGCCCGCCGGCTCGACACCCTCTATCGGATCGGGGTTGACGAAGTGTGCTACCGCCACCCGCACCGCTATCTGACCATCGTCGGTGATCACGACACCGGCACCGTCATCGACATTCAGCCCGGCCGCAGCGAGGCATCGCTGGCGAATTTCTATCAATCCCAACCGGATTCGATCACTTCATCCATCGAGGTGGTCAGCATGGACGTCTCCAAGGCCTACACCGGCGCCACCCGCACCCATGCCCCGCAGGCCACCATCTGTTATGACCCGTTCCACATCATGCAATGGGTCAACCGCGCACTAGACCGGGTCTATGCCCAAGCAGCCACCGGACCCGGCCGGGCTTCGATGAGCACCCCAGACTGGAAGGCCACTCGCTGGGCATTGCGCACCGGAGAAAACAAACTCACCGAGCAAAAACGCGCCCTGGTCAACCAGATCGCGCGAACCAACCGACACATCGGCCGGGCCTGGACACTCAAAGAACAACTGCGCGACGTCTACCGCATCAACCACCCACCCGGCGGCGCTCGCCAGCGCTTGCGCCGGTGGATCACTGCTGCCAAACGCAGCCGCATCAACGGCTTCGTTCATCTGGCTAAGCGGCTCGAGGTCTACTTCGAAGAAGTCATCGCCGCGATCGAACTGGGCATCTCCAACGCCCTCATCGAAGGCATCAACGCCAAAATCCGACTCATCAACGCTCGCGGCTACGGCCACCACTCCGCCCAAACACTGAGCTCAATGATCTACCTCTGCCTCGGCGGATTACACCCTCAGCTACCCACGAGAACGTGAGGAGCCGCACTCATGTTCGAGGACGCTTCCAGCGGCGATCTAATCACCCTTATGGGTGAGGAGGCTCGCGAGGAGGCTGCGGCGATGGGCCGCCGACTGGCACTCGTCGCCGAACTCTACGCGCGGCGCGTAACCGAACATATCGAAGCCAAGATGTTCTTAACCGATGTCGCTGTCGTCGTAGCGGCAGAGATATCGCCGGTTCAGAACATCAGTCATGCCCGCGCGCTCAGCCAAGTACATGCGGTGAACACGTTGCGCGAACGGCTTCCCCGGGTAGCAGAAGTGTTTCGACGCGGGTGGATCGATTACCGGGTGGTGGCCACCATCATGTCTCGCACCGAGAACGTCGAGCCCGACATCATGCCCGCACTCGATGAGGCGTTGGCTGCCAGGGCCGAGAAGTGGATGAAACTGTCTGGTCCCAAACTGATTGACCGCGTGGATATGTTCGTAGCACGCTTCGATCCGGAAGCAGTGCGGGTCCCGCGCCGAGCCGAGGACAATCGCCACATCAACGTCGAGCCGGGATGTCCGGGGATGGCTTGGATCGGGGGCAATCTGCGGGCGACCGATGGTGCGGCACTGGACAACCGACTGAATGCCCTGGCCGCCACGGTGTGCGAAAACGATCCCCGAACCCAGCAGCAGCGCCGCGCCGATGCATGTGGACCGCTGGCTCGCGGGGAATCCACACTGCCCTGTGAATGTGGGCTCGACGACTGCCCCGCAGCCACAGAACGCGCGGCCGCAACGACGGCCATCATCCACTTGCTTGCCGAGCAGGCCACCCTCGAGGGAGGCAGTGACAAGCCCGGTTACCTGAAGGGCTTCGGGGTGCTGCCCGCCGAGTCGATTCGTAAGACGGCCAAGACCGCGCAATTGAAGCCGTTGACCGTGCCCACCAATGCCGATAGCGGGTACCGGCCCAACGTGGCGCTGCGCGACTTCCTGCAGTGGCGAGATCTGACCTGCCGATGGCCGGGCTGCGACAAACCGGTGCACCAGTCCGACGTCGACCACACCACTCCTTGGCCCCAGGGTCCGACGCATCCGTCGAACACCAAGCACTACTGCCGAACTCACCATCTGATCAAGACGTTCTTCTGTGGGCCAGGTGGCTGGACCGATCGACAACTCCCCGACGGCACAATCGAATTGATCGGGCCCACGGGACACGTGTGGCGCAGCGAACCCCATGGCGCAAGCATGTTTCCGGCGCTCGGGCAGTCGACGGGCGAGCTTGAGATTCCCGCCGATGCCGCGCCCGACACGGCCGTTCGAACCTTGATGATGCCCCGACGCAAACAGGCACGCGAAGACGACCGTCGCGATCGCATAAAAGCCGAACGTCGCCAGCGCGCCGAGCTGATTGCCGAAGAAGAACGGCAGCGGCAAGCCTGGCTGGCCGCCAACTACCAACCGCCACCGTTCTGACACGCGCGGCATCGGCACCCGCGAAGTCCTTACGCGGTCGCTCCAGCGAATCAGATTGAGCGACAATCTCTTGACCCTTGTCAGCTACGACCGCGGGCTTCGTCGAGCGTCCGCAAACGTCGGGGCAATGCCGTGAGGCCAGTGCGCACGGAATTCTTGCTGACTGGCACCACCCCTGTCTGGCATGCTGGGTGCCATGACGGAGCCGCAGTTCGGTGGTAGTGAGCATGGCAGCACGCCCCCGCAAGAGCCGAATTACCAGCCGCAATATCCGCCCCCGCCAGGCAGCGAGTACGGGCCGCCGCCGGGGGGTTACCCAGCGGCATACGGCGATCCATTGGCGCCCTACGGCCGTCACCCTATTACGGGCGAACCCTATTCCGACAAGTCCAAACTCATCGCGGGTCTGCTTCAGCTGCTTGGCCTCTTCGGCCTGGTCGGCATCGGCCGCATCTACCTCGGCTACACCGGGCTGGGTGTAGCGCAGTTGGTCGTCGGCCTGATCACATGCGGTATCGGCGCCATTATCTGGGGCATCATCGACGCCATCATGCTGCTCACCGACAAAGTCCGCGATCCTCAGGGGCGCCCGCTGCGCGATGGCACCTAGCGTCGGCACGAGCCGCAAGCGGCTGTACGGCGCACTCGGTGCAGGCGCCGTCCTGACCGGCGCCCTGGCCTACATCGGCATCGCCGATCCGCATCGCCCGGGTTTCATCTTTCCGGCCTGCCCGTTCAAGACACTCACCGGTCTGGACTGTCCCGCCTGTGGTGGTCTGCGCATGACGCACGATCTGCTGCACGGCGATCTCGCTGCGGCCGTGGTGGACAACCTCTATCTGCTCGTTGGCCTTCCCCTTTTGCTGACGTGGCTGCTGGTCCGATGGCGTCAGAGCAAACCGTTGATGAACACCCCGATGATCGTCGTGATTGTCGTCTCAGCCCTGACCTGGACAGTGGTACGCAATCTTTCCGGATTCCCGCTGGTCCCCACGGTTCTCGACGGGTGAGCTCATAGCCGCGCTGTTACAATTGGCTGCGGGCCGGTGCAGTCCCGGACATGAATACTTCCGGACTGCGAAGGTGCCCCCTCGATGCTCTTTTCGGCATTTCCCGAACCTCAAGGTCTCTACGACCCGGCCAATGAAGCGGATTCCTGCGGTGTCGCCATGGTCGTCGACATCCAGGGCCGACGCTCGCACTCCATCGTCGCCGACGGGCTGACCGCCCTAGAGCATCTCGACCACCGCGGCGCCGCCGGCGCCGAGTCCAACAGCGGTGACGGTGCGGGCATCCTGATCCAACTGCCCGTCGAGCTGCTGCGCGAGGTCGTCGACTTCGACCTTCCGGCCCCCGCGCTCGACGGGAGCAACACCTTCGCCGCAGGCATCTGTTTCATGCCACAAGAACCCGCGGCCCGCGCCGCCGCCCGCGAAAGCGTCGAAGCCATCGCCGACGACGAAGGGCTGAAGGTGCTCGGCTGGCGCCTCTTGCCGATTGACCCCCTCGGTGCGAACCTCGGCGCCACCGCGCTAGGTTGCATGCCGCACATGGAGCAACTGTTCGTCGCCTCGACCACCGAGGTCGGCGGCGTCGAACTCGACCGACGCGTCTATCCGCTCCGCAAACGGGCCGAGCGCGAAGGCGTTTACTTCCCGTCGCTGTCCAGCCGCACCATGGCGTACAAGGGTATGCTCACCACAAAGCAGCTGCCACAATATTTCTCGGATCTGCACGACGAGCGTTGCCGCAGTGCCATCGCGATCGTGCACAGCCGGTTCTCGACGAACACGTTCCCGTCGTGGCCCTTGGCTCACCCCTTCCGCTACGTCGCCCACAACGGTGAGATCAACACCGTCCGCGGCAACCGCAACCGCATGCGCGCACGGGAAGCGATGCTCGCCAGCGCCAACATCCCCGGCGATCTGTCCCGCCTGTTCCCGATCTGCACGCCGGAGGCTTCCGACTCGGCTTCCTTCGACGAAGTGCTCGAACTGCTACACCTCGGTGGCCGCAACCTGCACCACGCCGTGCTGATGATGATCCCGGAGGCCTGGGAGAACAGCACCACCATGGACGACGCCGAACGCGCCTTCTGGCAGTTCCACGCATCCTTGATGGAGCCCTGGGACGGTCCCGCCTGTGTCACCTTCACCGACGGCACACTCGTCGGTGCGGTGCTGGACCGCAACGGATTACGCCCCGGCCGGTGGTGGCGCACGATCGATGACCGCGTCATCCTCGCCAGCGAGAGCGGCGTGCTCGACGTGCCGTCAGCGCAGATCGTCGCCAAGGGTCGCCTGCAACCGGGCAAGATGTTCCTGATCGACACCGCCGCTGGGCGCATCGTCACCGACGACGAGATCAAGGCGGACCTGTCGGCGCAGGAGTCTTACGGCGAGTGGTTGCACGCCGGCCTTCTCGACATCGCCACCCTGCCCGACCGCACCCGCGTTCAGCCCAACCACGACAACGTCGTCAAGCGCCAGATCGCCTTCGGCTACACGGAAGAGGACCTGCGCGTCCTGCTCACACCCATGGCCGCCTCCGGGGCGGAGCCGCTCGGCTCCATGGGCACCGACACTCCAACCGCAGTGCTCTCACAACGATCCCGACTGCTCTACGACTATTTCGTCGAACTCTTCGCACAGGTCACCAACCCGCCGCTGGACGCCATCCGCGAAGAGATCGTCACATCAATGGCCCGCATCATGGGTCCCGAGCAGAACCTGCTCGAACCGTCCGCCGCCTCATGTCGCCAGATCGTGCTGCGCTGGCCGGTTCTCGACAACGACGAGCTCAACAAGATCGTGCACATCAACGACGACGGTGAACACCCCGGCCTGCGCACCACCGTGCTGAAGGCCCTCTACGACGTCGAGCGCGGCGGGGAAGGGCTTGCCGACGCTCTCGAGGACCTCCGCGCGAAGGCCTGCGAGGCGATCGCCAAAGGTGCACGGACGCTTGTTATCTCCGATCGGGACTCCGACCACACCCGCGCGCCGATTCCGTCGCTGCTGGCCGTCTCGGCCGTGCACCACCACCTCGTGCGTACCAAGGAGCGCACCACCGTCGCGCTGGTGGTCGAGAGCGGTGACGCCCGCGAGGTGCACCACATCGCGATACTCATCGGCTTCGGCGCCGCAGCGGTCAACCCGTACCTTGCCTTCGAGTCGATCGAAGACCTCGTCCGCGAAGGGGAACTGACCGGCATCGAACCCGCCGCCGCAGTACGCAACTACTGCAAGGCCCTCGGCAAAGGTGTCATGAAGGTGATGAGCAAGATGGGCATCTCGACCGTCGCCTCCTACACGGCCGCGCAGGCCTTCGAGGCGGTCGGCATCGACAAAGACGTCATCGACGAGTACTTCACCGGCACCCCAAGCCAGCTCGGCGGTGTCGGCCTCGACGTGATCGCCGAAGAAGTCAAACAACGCCACCGCCGGGCCTACCCGGAGAACCCGACCGAGCGTGTCCACCGACGCCTCGAGGTCGGCGGCGACTACGCGTTCCGCCGAGAAGGCGAACTGCACCTGTTCACCCCCGAAGTCGTTTTCCTGCTGCAGCATTCGACGCGCACCGGGCGCCACGACATCTTCCAGCAGTATTCCGACGAGGTGAACCGCCTCAGCCGCGAAGGCGGTACACTGCGGGGCCTTTTCGAGTTCAAGAGGGTCAGGCCGCCGGTGCCGCTCGACGAGGTGGAACCCGTCGAGGAGATCGTCAAGCGGTTCAACACCGGCGCCATGAGTTACGGGTCCATCTCGGCCGAGGCCCACGAGACGATGGCGATCGCGATGAACAACCTCGGCGGCCGTTCGAACTCCGGTGAGGGCGGCGAGGACACCGATCGTCTCTACGACCCCCAGCGTCGCAGCGCCGTCAAGCAGGTCGCCTCCGGCCGCTTCGGCGTCACCAGCGACTATCTGGTAAACGCGACGGACATCCAGATCAAGATGGCCCAAGGGGCGAAACCCGGTGAAGGGGGTCAACTCCCGGGCTTCAAGGTCTATCCCAACATCGCCAAGACGCGACATTCCACCCCAGGGGTCGGCCTCATCTCGCCGCCGCCGCATCACGACATCTACTCCATCGAGGATCTCGCGCAGCTGATCCACGACCTCAAAAACGCCAACGACCAGGCGCGTATCCACGTCAAGCTCGTCAGCAGCGTCGGCGTCGGTACCGTCGCCGCAGGCGTGTCCAAGGCCCACGCCGACGTCGTGCTGATCTCGGGTTACGACGGCGGCACCGGAGCCGCGCCCCTGACGAGCCTCAAGCACGCCGGCGTGCCGTGGGAGATCGGGCTCGCCGAGACTCAGCAGACGTTGATGCTCAACGGGTTACGCGACCGGATCACCGTTCAGTGCGACGGGGGAATGCGCACTGCGCGCGATGTCATCGTCGCCGCGCTGCTCGGCGCCGAGGAGTACGGCTTCGCCACCGCCCCGCTCATCGTGTCGGGTTGCATCATGATGCGGGTCTGCCACCTCGACACCTGCCCGGTCGGCGTCGCCACACAGAATCCCGAACTGCGCGCCCGGTTCACCGGCAAGCCCGAGTTCGTCGAGAACTTCTTCCGCTTCATCGCCGAAGATATCCGTAAGTATCTGGCGGAGCTGGGTTTCCGGACCCTCGACGAGGCCATCGGACAGGCGGAGCTGCTCGACACCGACAAGGGCGTCCAGTATTGGAAGACCCAGGGCCTGGACCTGTCACCGATCTTCGCCGTGCCCGCCGACGGGCATACGGGCCAACCCGCGCCTCGCCGCAAGGTCCGCGACCAATACCACGCACTGGACCAGGCGCTCGACCAGACGCTGATCCAGCTCGCCGAGGGCGCGCTCGAGGACGCCCATACCGTCCGGCTCGAACTGCCCATCCGCAACGTCAACCGCACCGTCGGCACGCTGCTGGGCTCCGAGGTGACCCGGCGCTACGGCGCGCAGGGCCTGCCCGACGGCACCATCCACATCACCCTGACCGGCTCGGCGGGCCAGTCGCTCGGTGCGTTCCTGCCGCCCGGCATCACCCTGGAACTCGTCGGCGACGCCAACGACTACGTCGGAAAAGGCCTGTCCGGCGGCCGGATCGTGGTGCGGCCGCCCGAGGACGTGCTCTTCCTGGCCGAGGACAACGTGATCGCGGGCAACACGCTGCTGTTCGGCGCGACGTCGGGAGAGGTGTACTTGCGCGGCCGCGCCGGCGAACGCTTCGCGGCCCGAAACTCGGGTGCGCTGACGGTCGTCGAAGGCGTCGGCGACCACGCGTGCGAGTACATGACCGGCGGCCGGGTCGTGGTGCTCGGCAAGACCGGCCGGAACATGGCCGCGGGCATGTCCGGTGGTATCGCCTTCGTCCTCGGCCTGGACCCGAGGCGGGTCAACACGGAGATGGTGGAGCTGCAGTGCCTCGACCCGGAAGATCTCGCCTGGCTGCGGGAGGTGATCTCCCGGCACGCCCAGTACACGGGCAGCAGCCTGGCGGCCTCGCTGCTGTCGGACTGGCCAAGGCGCAGTAGCCAGTTCACCAAAATCATGCCCCGCGACTACCAGCGCGTCCTGCAGGCCACTCTCACCGCCAAACGCGAGGGGCGCGACGTCGACACCGCGATCATGGAGGCCAGCCGTGGCTGATCCCACCGGATTTCTCAAGATTCCGAAGGTCGAGGCGGCCAAACGCCCTGTCGATGAACGCGTTGGGGACTGGCGCGAGGTCTACGAGCAGCAGGACCCGAACCGGCGCGCCGCCGAGGTGTCCCAGCAGGCCCGACGGTGCATGGACTGCGGAATTCCGTTCTGCCACTCCGGAACCGCGGGATGTCCACTGGGCAACCTGATCCCGGAGTGGAACGATCTTGTGCGCCGCGGCAGATGGGACGCGGCCAGTGACCGCCTGCACGCCACCAACAACTTCCCTGAGTTCACCGGCCGGTTGTGCCCGGCACCGTGCGAGGCGGCGTGCGTGCTGTCGATCTCTGAGGAGCAGACCGGCGGCAGCGTCACGATCAAGCGCATCGAGCAGACCATCGCCGACCGCGCATGGCACTCGGGCGCGGTGCAACCGCAACCGGCCGCGATCGCCTCCGGTAAGCGCGTCGCGATCGTCGGCTCCGGTCCGGCGGGACTGGCTGCGGCACAACAGCTCACCCGTGCCGGCCACGAGGTGACGGTCTACGAACGGGATGACCGCATCGGTGGGCTGATGCGCTACGGCATCCCCGAATACAAGCTCCAAAAGGCGACGCTGGATCAGCGACTGGCTCAGATGCGGGCGGAGGGAACGCGATTCGTCACCGAGACCGAGGTCGGCGTGGACGTCTCCGTCGAGCAGCTCCGCGCGCAGTACGACGCCGTCGTGCTCGCCGTCGGTGCACTGCGTGCGCGTGACTACGTGGTCGAGGGGCGCGATCTCAAAGGTGTCCACCTGGCGATGGAGCACCTCGTGCCCGCGAACAAAGAATGCGAGGGCGACGGGCCCAGCACGATCAGCGCCAACGGCAAGCACGTCGTGATCATCGGAGGCGGTGACACCGGCGCCGACTGCCTCGGCACCGCGCATCGGCAGGGCGCGCTGTCGGTGACCCAGCTCGACTACAACCCCGAACCGCCCGAAACCCGCGACGACTCGCGCACACCATGGCCTACCTGGCCGCTCGTATTGCGGACCCGGCTCTCACCGGCCCACGCCGAGGGTGGCCACCGGCGCTACGAGGTCGCCGTCCAGCGATTCGTCGGCGACGACAGCGGGAACCTCCGCGCACTGGAGATCGCCGAGGTCAAGGTCGAGCGTGACCCAGACGGCCGTCGCGTCATCACCCCGGTCGGCGAACCGATGGAAATCCCCTGCGAGCTGGCGTTGTTGGCGATCGGTTTCGACGGCGTCGAACACATGCCGCTCCTCGACGAACTGGGCCTGACACCGAACCGGCGCGGCGCGCTGCCGTGCGGATCGGACTGGCAGACCGACGCACCCGGCGTGTTCGTCTGCGGCGACGCCCACCGCGGCGCGTCGCTGATCGTCTGGGCGATCGCCGAGGGCCGCAGCGCTGCGCACGCGGTCGACATGTTCCTGATGGGGGAGTCGGATCTGCCTGCCCCGGTGATCCCAGGCGCTCTTCCGCTGGCCGTCGTCTGAATCGATAACGACTATGCTCGAGTGTCGTGAATAGACGCGGAAAGATCGTCTGCACCCTCGGTCCGGCCACCGCGACCGATGACGCCGTCCGTGCCCTGGTCACAGCGGGAATGGACGTCGCGCGGCTCAACTTCAGCCACGGCGACTATCCCGACCACGAAGCCAACTACAAGCGGGTCCGATCCGCATCCGACGCCACCGGCCGCGCGGTCGGCATTCTCGCCGACCTGCAGGGCCCCAAGATCCGGCTCGGCCGATTCAAGGACGGCCCCACCTTCTGGGCCGCCGGCGAGACGGTGCGCATCACCGTCGACGACGTCGAGGGAACGTCCGACCGCGTGTCGACCACCTACAAGCGCCTGGCGGAGGACGCCACACCGGGTGACCGGGTCCTGGTCGACGACGGCAACGTCGGCCTCGTCGTCGAGAGCATCGAGGGCAACGACCTCGTCTGCACCGTCACCGAGGGCGGTCCGGTCAGCAACAACAAGGGCATGTCGCTACCCGGGATGAACGTCTCGGCGCCGGCGCTGTCGGAAAAGGACATCGACGACCTCGAGTTCGCCCTGCGCCTCGGCGTCGACTTCGTCGCGCTGTCATTCGTCCGTTCGCCTGCCGACATCGAACTCGTGCACGAGGTGATGGACCGGGTCGGTCGCCGAGTGCCCGTCATCGCCAAGCTCGAGAAGCCAGAAGCCATCGACAATCTCGAGGCCGTGGTACTGGCATTCGACGCGATCATGGTCGCCCGCGGTGACCTCGGCGTGGAGTTGCCGCTCGAGGAAGTGCCGCTGGTGCAGAAGCGCGCAATCCAAATGGCAAGGGAGAACGCGAAACCCGTCATCGTCGCGACTCAGATGCTGGAGTCGATGATCGAGAACTCGCGGCCCACCCGAGCCGAGGCGTCCGATGTCGCGAACGCGATCCTCGACGGCACCGACGCGGTGATGCTTTCCGGTGAGACCTCCGTGGGTAAGTACCCGCTCGAAACGGTCAAGACGATGGCGCGCATCATCAAGGCGGTCGAGGAGAACTCCGTGGCCGCACCGCCGCTTACGCACGTGCCCCGGACAAAGCGCGGCGTCATCTCGTATGCCGCTCGCGATATCGGCGAGCGCCTCGACGCGAAGGCGCTGGTCGCCTACACGCAGTCGGGTGACACGGTGCGCAGGCTCGCACGGCTGCACACGCCGTTGCCGCTGCTGGCATTCACGTCGCTGCCGGAGGTGCGCAGCCAGCTCGCGCTGAGTTGGGGCACCGAGACGTTCATCGTGCCGCACATCCAGACCACCGATGGAATGATCCGCCAGGTCGACAAGTCGCTGCTCGAACTCGGTCGCTACAAGCGAGGGGACCTGGTGGTCGTCATCGCCGGCATCCCACCCGGCACAGTAGGCTCCACCAACCTGATCCATGTGCACAGAATCGGCGAGGATGACGTGTGACAGCGGATTTCGACGAACTGCTCGAGGTACTCAACCTCCGCCAGATCGCCGACGACATCTACATCGGCTCGCATCCCAGCAAGAACCCAGTGCGGACCTTCGGCGGGCAGATGATGGCCCAGTCGTTCGTGGCGGCCGGCCGCAGCTTGAAGCAGCCGACGCCGCCCAGCGCGTTGTCGGCCCACTTCATCGCGGGCGGGGACCCGGAGAAGGATCTCGAGTTCCACGTCGTGCGGCTCCGTGACGAGCGCCGCTTCGCCAACCGCCGCGTCGACGTCATGCAGGACGGCCAACTACTGACGACGGCGATGGTGTCCTTCCTTGCCGGCGGTCGCAGCCTGGAGCACGCGATCACGCCTCCTGACCTGCCCGACCCGGAGTCGGTGCCGCCGGTGGACGACCTGCTGCGCGGCTACGAGGAGGTCGTCCCGCATTTCGTCAACGCGTTGCGGCCCATCGACTGGCGCTACACCAACGATCCGAGTTGGGTGATGCGCGACAAGGGCGAGAAGCTGGCGCACAACCGGGTGTGGATGAGGGCTCTCGGCCAGATGCCCGACGATCCGGTGCTGCACGCCGCCGCGCTCGTCTACTCGTCGGACACCACCGTGCTGGACTCGATCATCACCACGCACGGCTTGTCATGGGGTTACGACCGGATCTTCGCGGTCACCACCAACCACTCGGTGTGGTTTCACCGGCCCGTGCATTTCGACCAATGGTTGCTGTACTCGACGGCCTCACCCGTGGCCGCCGATTCCCGAGGCCTGGGAACCGGCCACTTCTTCGATCGGTCCGGTCAGCCGGTCGCCACCGTGGTGCAGGAGGGGATCGTCAAGTATTTCCCGCCCCGCTGACTACGGCGTCGGCGTGATCGTCACGTCGAACTGGTCCTCAACCCGGTGTTGGAACTCCTCGGCACACTGCTGCACCGCATCCTGGTCGTTGCCCGCGCGCGATATGCAGTCGATGTAGTCGCTGCCGCCCACCTCGTTGAAACCCCAGACGGCCAGCCAGATGACGACGATGGCTTCGATGATGCTCAAGAACCCGAGCACGATGCCGGCGATGGCGATACCGCCGTTGGTGGCTTCACCGCGCTTGGCCCGGCCCCAGCCGATGAAGCCGAGAATCACGGCGACGACGCCGAGGACGATCCCGCCGAAGACCGACAGCAGCGCGATGATCGCGACAACCAGGGCCGCGATGCCGATGCCGTTCTTGGGGGCGCTCGCCGGTGGTGGATAGCCGTAACCCTGCGGCGGAGGCGGGGGATAACCGCCCGGATAGGCGCCGTACTGCGGCTGTGACGGAGGTGGCTGCGACGGCGGCGGCGGTGGCGGCGACTGCGACGGCGGCGGTGGTGTTTGGGGCGGCGTTTGCGGTGGCGTCTCGGGGTTTTCCGGCTCGCTCATGCCGAGGAGGTTACTCCGCGACCAGCGAGGATGACGGTAGGACACTCGAGGTGCTCGGGTAGATGATGTGTGGCCACGACGACCGCGCGGTCGGCAGCAAACAGCGCACCCGGAGTCAGCAGGTCGACCAGAATCCGGTGGGCGGCGGCGGCGTCGAGATGCTCGGTGGGTTCGTCGAGCAACACCGTCGGGGCCGTGGTGAGAAGAGCGCGCGCCAACAACAGCCGCCGACGCTGCCCGGCGGATACGGCGGCCGCCCCGCCGATCAGCACCGTGGACAGCCCGTCCGGCAACGCGTCGAGCCAGTCGCGCAGACCCACCCGCTGCAACGCGGCTCGAATCTCGTCGTCGTTGGCATCACCGCGCGCCACCAACATGTTGTCCCGCACTGTGGTGGCGAACAGGTGGGCGTCTTCGGCGAGAAAGACTGCGGCCGGGTCGCGCTCGGCCATGGACAGCAACAGCGTGGTCTTGCCCGATCCGCTCGGGCCCACGATCGCGAGGCGGTCGCCGGGCCCCACCGAGACCTCGGGAACGGTCGGCCGCTCGCGCGCCGAGTCGATCGGTTCGGTGATCTCGGCGAGGCGGCGCGCCGCGATACGCGATCTGGTCAACTGCACGGCGGCGGCGGGCAATGCGGCGCTCGCCTCGAACGCCGACAGCGGTAACAGCATCAGGATCGCGAGCGTCGTCGGTGCGACCGAGTCGGCGATCGCGATCGCGGCGATCACGGCGCCGAATACGCTGGCGCCGATCGCCGCGGTCGAGGCCGCGGCCGCCACCGCGGCGGGTGCCGCCGCCATGTCCGTGGCTCGTCCCCAGTCACGGTGGCGACGCTCGGCTTCGGCGAGGACCGCCTCGAGGCGTCCGCAGACCCGAAGCTCCGGAGCATGGTCGAGGGCGTGCATCACCGCCACATCACGTCCCGAATGATGTTGCGTGGCCGCATCTTCCGTCGCCTCGGCGGCGCGGGCGGCCATCGCGGGTGCGACGACGCCCGCGATCAGGAGACACAGCGCCAGGAGGACGGCCGCCTCGAGGGAGATGAGGCCGATACCGACGACGGCGGCCAGCCCGAGTACGGCGGCCACCGCGATCGGCAGCACCGCCCGCACCACGACGTCGGCGAGGTCGTCGACCGACGCGCCGATCCGGGCCACCAGTTCACCGCTGGGCATTCGCATCGCGGTGTCGGCAGGCGCTTCGGCCAGGCGGCGGTACAGGGCCTCGCGGGTGTCCGCCGCACAGCGCAGCGCGGTGTCGTGCGACGCCAGCCGCTGGCAGTACCCCAGCACACCGCGGGAGATGCCGAGCGCGCGCACCGCGACGACGGCGACCGTCAGGTGCAGCACCGGCGGCATCTGCCACGCCCTCGTGATCAACCAGGCCGAAATCGCGGCCAGCGCCAGCGCGCTGCCCAGCGACAGGACACCGAGCACCACCGCGAGCGACAGTCGCCCCAGCCGAGCCCTCAACAGTTCACGCATCGACGAACTCCCTCATGACGAGCACCCGGTCGCCGATCGCGCGCACCGCATCCCGGTGACCGACGACCAGCACCGTGGCGCCGGCGCGGGCCCGCGCGACGATCGCGTCGAGCGCACGGGCCTCCATCGCCGCATCGAGATGCGACGTCGGCTCGTCGAGCAACAGCACCGGCGCGGTCGAGCCCAGCGCCCGGGCCAGCCCCAGCCGCTGGCGCTGACCGAGTGACAGGCCCGCACCATCGCGACCGAGCACGGTCTCCAGGTCCTGGGGGAGCGTTGCGAGAACTTCGTCGAAACCCGCTGAGCGGCAGGCTTCTTCGAGTCTCGCGATGGGCCCGAACAGCTCGAGGTTGTCGCGGACGCTGCCCGGTACCAGCACCGGACGATGCGGTAACCAGGAGACCTGGTGCCACCATGACGGCAGGTCGAGGTCGCCGACATCGATACCGCTGATCGAAACCTCGCCAGGATGCAGGCCGAGGATCGTGTGAAGCAGCGTCGACTTACCGACACCGTTGGGACCGGTCAGCACCGTCACCCGGCCCGGCTCCACATCCTCGTCGAGGGCTCCGAGGTGGATGGTGGCCCCGGCCGCCGAGACGGTGCGGGTTCCCGCCGGTCGGCGCGGCAGCTTGTCGAGGAGCCGGAGTGCGGCGTCGGCCGCCGTCTTGCCGTCCTGGGCGGCGTGAAACTCCACCCCGACGCGGCGAAGCGGCCAGAACACCTCCGGTGCCAGCAGCAGCGCGGTGAGGCCCGCGGTCAGTGTCATCTCGCCGAACACCAGCCGCAACCCGATGCCGACGGCGATGAGCGCGACGCCCAAAGTGGCCAGCAGTTCGAGGACCAACGCCGACAGAAACGCCATCCGCAGGGTGGACATCGTCGAACGGCGATGCGCTGCAGCCAGTTCGGTGATGCGCCCGACAGAGCCTTCGAGTCGCCCCAACGCCCGCAACGTCGGTATGCCCGCCACCAGGTCGAGCATCCGCGACTGCAGGGTGCTCATCGCCGACAATGCGGCCACCGAGCGTTCCTTGGTCAGCAGCCCGATCAACACCATGAATATCGGAATGAGCGGCAGCGCAATCAGGACGATGAGTGCCGAGCGCCAGTCGACCACGGCGATCACCAGCACCGTGGCCGGGGTGAGGATCCCAGCGAGGAACACCGCCGGCAGGTACGCCGTGAGGAACGGTCGTAGACCGTCGAGGCCGCGAGTGATCAATGCGGCCGCGGTGTCGCGTTCGGCGGCGAGAAGTCGCGGTGGCAGCGCGGTGACCGCGCGGAGCACCTGAGCGGACAGATCGGCGATCACCTGCGTCGCGCCCGTCGACGCCAGCCTGCTCTGCAGCCAGTGTGCGACGGTGCGGATCACCCACAGCGCCACCAGAAGTGCGAGGGGGCCGGCCCAGTGGCGGAGGTGGCGCGTGGTGGGGTCGGTGATCACGCCTGCGACGACATCGGCGAGCACGACGGCCGCACCAATGGTCGCGCCGGTGATGAGCACCCCGCACAGCACCGATGCGACCAGGTAGCGACGCATCGCAGGCGAGGTCCGCCACAGGTTCATGTCCGCCGCCGCGTCAAACCCGCGGGATCGGGAATCCGCTCGGCCGAGATACGTTGCCGGAAAACCCAATACGTCCATCCCTGATACACCAGGACAAGCGGTGCGAAGATCAGCGCCGCCCAGCTCATGATCGTCAACGTGTACGGGCTGGAGGCCGCGTTGTCGATCGTCAGGCTGTAGGCGGGATCGATCGTCGACGGCATCAGGTTCGGGTAGAGCACGCCGAACAGCAAGACCACAACCGCTGCGACAGTCAGAGTGGTGTACGCGAAAGCCCAGCCTTCTTCGGTACCGCGCCACACCCGAAGGGTCGCCGCCAGCTGTGCCATACCTGCGAGGACAAGCACGAGCCATGTCCAGGCCTTGCCGTACTCCAGCTGCGTCCACAGCCCGAACGACGCCAGTACCACCGTCACCGGCAGTGCCAGCCGGCCGGCGAATCGCAGTGCGTTCTCGCGCACGGCGCCATCGGTTTTCAACGCCACGAACACCGCGCCGTGGAACAGGAACAGTCCGGCGGTGGTCAGGCCGCCAAGCAGCGTGTAGCCGTTCACGAGGTCGCCGATCGAGGTGCGCAGCTGCTTGTCGGCGTCGACGGGAAGCCCGCGCACCAGTGCCGCGAACGCGACACCCCACAGCACGGCGGGCACCCACGATCCGACGGCGATCCCGATGTCGGCCCACCGCCGCCAGCCGGGATCGTCGATCTTGCCGCGCCATTCGATCGCCACGACGCGCAGGATCATCGACAGCAGGATCGCCAGCAGCGGTAGGTACAGACCTGAGAACATCGTCGCGTACCAGTCGGGGAAGGCGGCGAACATTGCGCCGCCGGCGGTGATCAGCCAGACCTCGTTGCCGTCCCAGACGGGTCCGATGGTGTTGAGCACCGCGCGACGTGACCGTTCGGGGTCATCGTCGCCCTTGCGGCCGAACATGCCCATCAGCATGCCGACGCCGAAATCGAAGCCCTCCAGGACGAAGAAACCGAGGAACAGACCGCCCATCACCACGAACCACAGTTCGCCAAGCGCCATTGCCACCACTCCTCCTAGTACGCAAACGACAACGGCGCGACCTCGTCGCTACCGGGTGGCAGTGGCGCGGCGGGCTCGGAGTCGTGTTCCTGCGGACCTTCGATCGCGTAGCGGCGGATGAGCCAGAACCAGATGACCGCCAGCGCCGCGTACACCAGCGTGAAGGCCACGAGCGAGAGCACCACCATGCCGACCGGATGCCCGGAGACCCCGTCGGCGACGGTCAGCCGAATCATCGGATCCCCGGTCGGATTGGGCACGACCACCCACGGTTGACGGCCCATCTCGGTGAAAATCCATCCGGCGCTGTTGGCCAGAAACGGCGCGGGTAGCGCCACCAGGGCGAAGCGGGACAGCCGGCGCGACTGCGGAATCCGGCGACGACGTGTCAGCCACAGCACGGTCAAAGCGAACAGCACTGGGACGGCGAGGAATCCGATCATGGCGCGGAACGACCAGTACGTGACGAACAGGTTGGGCCGGTAGTCGCCCGGTCCGAACTTCTCGACGTACTGGTTCTGAAGGTCCTTGACGCCTTCGAGGTGGACGCCCTCGAATTCGCCTTTGGCCAGAAACGACAGCACGTACGGCACCTCGATGAGGTGCGTGACGCTGTCACAGTTGTTGTGGGTGCCGACGGTCAGAATGGAGAAGTCGGGATCGGTTGCGGTGTGGCACAACGATTCTGCCGACGCCATCTTCATCGGCTGTTGTTCGAACATCAACTTGCCCTGGACATCGCCGGTGACGACGAGGCCGAGCGTCGACGCGAGGACGACCAGGCAGCCCATGAGCGCCGCCGGCCGGTACATCGTCTGCGCCTCGGAACACTTGTCGTCTCGCGCGCGGATCATCCACCACACGCACACGCCTGCGACGAACATCCCCGCGGTCAGGAACGCCCCGAACACCGCATGCGCGAACGCGGCGATCGCGGTGTTGTTGGTGAACAGCGCGACGATGCTGGTCAACTCCGCGCGACCGGTGTCCGGGTTCAGTCGAGCGCCGACGGGATGTTGCATCCATGAGTTTGCGGCGATGATGAAGAACGCCGACAGGTTCACCGCGATGGCCACCACCCAGATGCAGGCCAGGTGCACGAGGCGGGGAAGCCGGGTCCACCCGAAGATCCACAGGCCCAGGAACGTCGACTCGAAGAAGAAGGCGGCCAGCCCCTCCATCGCCAGCGGTGCGCCGAAAACGTCGCCGACGAACCGCGAATACTCGCTCCAGTTCATGCCGAACTGGAATTCCTGAACGATGCCGGTGGCCACGCCCAGGGCGAAGTTGATCAGGAACAGCTTGCCGAAGAAGCGGGTGAGGCGGTACCACGACGAGTTCCCGGTGATCAGCCACGCGGTCTGCATGGCGGCGATCAACGGCGCCAGCCCGATGGTCAGCGGGACGAAGATGAAGTGGTAGACGGTCGTGATACCGAACTGCCACCGCGACACATCGAGCGCGTCCATCTCACCCTCTTCCGTGGCTGTGGCACCAGCCTACGACAGGGCGTAGTAGACGTCAGTGTGGGTTAGCTCACCGGCTCTTCCGACGCAGGTGGGGCGGCCGATCCGGCGTTGTCACGGTTCTTGAACGCCTTGCGGATACCGAACGCGGCCACGATCTCGAAGATGCCGATCACGACCAGCGAGATGCCGGCCACAACCGTCAGAATCGCGAGCGACTCGAACGGCAGAGCGAGCATCACCACGCCCGCGATCAGGCTGATCACGCCGACGAAGATCTCCCACGCCCGCCCGGGAAGCGTCGGGTCGCTGATCGCCGAGACCGCGGTCGCTACGCCGCGGAAAATGAAGCCGATGCCGATCCAGATCGCCAGCAGCAGAATCGACTCCTGCAGGCTACGGAAGCACAAAACCGCAAGGATCAGCGCCGCGGCGCCGGAGATGAACAGCAACACCCTGCTGCCGGCGGAAACGTGCAGGCTGAAAGCGAAGATCACTTGGGCGACGCCGGCGATCAGCAGGTATGCCCCGAAGAAGATCGCAGCGACCACGATCGTCTTGCCCGGCCACACCCAGATGAGCACGCCGAGGATCAGCGCGAGAAGTCCGGAGACCAGGGTCGTTTTCCACAGGTGCCGCAGCAGGTCGGGCGGCGCGGTGCTAGTCATGGCCGCAGTGTGGCATAGCGAAACGTCAATGATCATCGCATTTCGATATCGGTTCGACTATCAGTGGTGAGGTCGCGGCGTATGTGCCGTTGGGTTCCCCTGCCGCAGCGTGGTGTCTCCACTACTGTTCCGTTACCGGTGCTGCGCACCGATCCCACGACGCAGAAAGTAGGCATCCGTGTTAGGTGAGTGTCACAACCGTCGAAGTGGATTCTGGCGTTTCGCAGTCGTATTCGCCGCGGCCGGCGCCCTGGCGATGTCCGGCTGCGCCAGCGGCGGGGGAGGCGGCGGTGGGGATGCCACCAGTGCATCCCCGACGGCGCCGGCGGCGAAGGTCGACGAGATCGCCAATACCGTTCCAGAGGACATCAAGTCGAGCGGAGAGCTGATCGTCGGGGTCAACATCCCCTACAAACCCAACGAGTTCAAGGATCCCAGCGGCAAGATCGTGGGCTTCGACGTCGACCTGATGAACGCGATCGCGGCCACGCTCGGATTGACGCCCGAATACCGCGAGGCGGACTTCGCCAGGATCATCCCGTCGATCCAGGGAGGCACCTTCGATGTGGGGATGTCGTCGTTCACCGACACCAAGGAACGCGAGAAGTCAGTCGACTTCGTGACCTACTTCAACGCCGGGACTCTGTGGGCTCAGCGACCGGAGGCGCCGATCGACCCCAACAATGCGTGCGGCAAGAAGGTGGCGGTTCAGGCCACCACCTATCAAGACACCGACGAGCTGCCAGCGAAGAGCAGGGCGTGCATCGATGCGGGCAAGCCACCGATCGAGATCGTCAGATTCGACGGGCAGGACGCCGCCACCAACGCGGTGGTGCTCGGCCAGACCGACGCGATGTCGGCCGACTCACCGGTGACCTCGTACGCGATCAAGGAGACCAACGGCAAGCTCGAAGCGGCCGGTGAGATCTTCGATTCGGCGCCGTACGGCTGGCCCGTGCAGAAGGGATCGGCCCTCGCGCAGTCGCTGCAGAAGGCGCTCGAGCATCTGATCGAAACCGGCACCTACAAAGAGATCGCCGCCAATTGGGGCGTCGAGAACGGGATGATCGACAAGCCGGTCATCAACGGCGCCGTCTCGTAAAGGACGTTTCCATGAGCGATGTCGACACGTCGTCACCCGAGGCCCCGGCCGCCATCGATGCGGTGCCGCTGCGCCATCCGTGGCGCTGGGTGGCGGCGGTCGTCATCGTCATACTCGTCGCCCTGTTCCTCTACGGCGCGGCGACCAACGATTCCTACCGCTGGTCGACGTACTGGAAGTACCTGTTCAACGAACGGGTGCTGACGGTCGGGGTGCTCAACACGTTGCAGCTCACTGTCTATTCGATGGTGCTCGCGATCGTGTTGGGTGTGCTGCTCGCGGTGATGCGGCTGTCGCCCAACCCGGTGCTGAAAGCCGTTGCCTGGGTGTATCTGTGGATCTTCCGCGGCACCCCGGTGTATGTGCAGCTGGTGTTCTGGGGGTTGCTACCCACGATCTACCAGAACCTTCGGCTCGGGGTGCCGTTCGGGCCTTCGCTGCTTGAGGTCGACCTGCAGTCGCTGTCGATCCCCTTCCTGCTGGCGATCCTCGGGCTGGCACTGAATGAGGCCGCGTACATGGCCGAGATCATCCGCGCCGGAATCAGTTCCGTGCCCGAAGGGCAGACCGAAGCCTCGACGGCGCTGGGCATGTCGTGGGGGATGACGATGCGGCGCACCGTGCTTCCGCAGGCGATGCGGGTGATCATCCCACCGACCGGCAACGAGGTGATCAGCATGCTGAAGACCACGTCGCTGGTGACCGCGGTGCCGTTCACGCTGGACCTGTACGGCATCACGTCGCGGGAGATCGCCGCGCGCATCTTCGAACCCGTTCCGCTTCTGCTGGTCGCCGCGACGTGGTACCTGGCGATCACCAGCGTGCTGATGGTCGGCCAGTACTACCTGGAGCGCTACTACTCGCGTGGTGCGTCGCGCAAGCTGACCACCAAACAACTCGAGGCGCTGGCCAAGGCGCAGACCTTGGGGGAGGCGCACCCGTGACACCGATGGTCAAAGCCGAGGCCGTTTGTAAGAACTTCGGTGCGTTGCAGGTTCTCAAAGGGGTCACACTCGAGATCGGGCGCGGCGAAGTGCTGTGCATGGTGGGGCCGTCCGGTTCGGGCAAGTCCACATTCCTGCGGTGCATCAACCACCTCGAACAGGTCAACGCCGGGCGCCTGTACGTGGACGGAGAGCTGATCGGATACCGGCAGCGGGGCAACAAGATTCACGAGATGCCTCCGCGCGAAGCGGCCCGGCAGCGCCGCGACATCGGCATGGTGTTCCAGCACTTCAACCTGTTTCCGCACCGCACCGTGTTAGAGAACATCATCGAGGCGCCCATTCACGTCAAGCGCGTCAAGAAGGACGAGGCGGTGGCGCGTGCGCGAGACCTGCTCGACCAGGTGGGGCTGACCGCCAAGGCCGACGCCTATCCCGCCCAGCTGTCCGGAGGGCAGCAGCAGCGCGTCGCGATCGCCCGCGCTCTGGCGATGAGCCCCAAACTGATGCTGTTCGACGAGCCCACGTCGGCGCTGGACCCCGAGCTCGTGGGTGAGGTGCTCGAAGTGATGAAAAAGCTTGCCGCCGAGGGGATGACGATGGTGGTGGTGACACACGAAATGGGGTTCGCCCGCGAGGTGGCCAACCATCTGGTCTTCATGGACGGCGGCGTGGTCGTGGAGAGCGGACCGCCGCGCGACGTGCTGGCCAACCCGAAGCACGAACGCACGAAGGCGTTTCTGTCCAAGGTGTTGTAGACAGATGTCGGCCAACGCCCCGGATCCGGCCACCCCGCTGTGGCGGGCGGCCCAGGTGTTCCGATTGCTGAGTTGTCTCTACGCGCTCGGATTCCAGGTGTCGGTGAATCCGGACCTGGACCGCCCGGGTATGGCGTGGGCGCTGTTCGCGGTGTTGCTGGGGTCCAGTGCGCTGTGCGCCGTCGCCTATCTGCAGGGGTTCGGCAGACGTCCGGCGTTCGTGCTGGTCGAGATCGCGGTGGTCGTGGCGTTGATCCTGTCGACCGAGGTGGTCGCCTCGTCACAGTGGGCGTTCGACAACCAGTCGTGGCCGACGACGTTGTGGGCGACCAACGCGACCATCTCGGCGGCGATCGTGGCTGGGCCGATCGCGGGCATGTTCACCGGCGTGCTCGTGATGGTGGCCAGCACCGTCGTCAAGGGCTTCATCAACTACGACCTCGGCCGCAACGCGACGATTGTCATCGAGCTCGCGGTCGGCCTGGCGGTGGGCATGGCCGCGCAGACTGCCCGACGGGCCCATTCCGAGCTGGAGCAGGCGACCCGGCTGGCCGCGGCGCACCAGGAGCGGCAGAGGTTGTCTCGGGAGGTGCACGACGGCGCCATCCAGGTGCTCGCGCTGGTCTCGCGTCGCGGCCGCGAAATCGGGGGAGCCACAGCCGAACTCGCTGAACTCGCGGGCGAGCAGGAGCGTGCGCTGAGGCGGTTGGTCAGCTCCGGTGACGCCGAACCTCGCGTAGGAGCGATGAGAGACGTCGGCGCATTGTTGCGGCAGCGAGCGTCCGACCGCGTATCGGTCAGCCTGCCCGCCGAACCCGTACTGCTCGACGCCGTCGTGGCCACCGAGTTGTCCGCCGCGGTCGTCAACGCGCTCGACAATGTGGTCGCGCACGCCGGGCCGGACGCCCATGCCTATGTGCTGCTCGAAGACCTCGGCGACACGATCACGGTGAGCATCCGTGACGACGGCACCGGGATTCCCGAAGGGCGGCTCGAGGAGGCGGTGCGCGAGGGCCGCATCGGTGTCTCGAAATCGATTGTCGGACGGATGGACTGGCTCGGTGGCAGCGCCAAGCTGACCACCGCGCCGGAGAGCGGGACGGAATGGGAACTGACGCTACCCCGACGGTGATGGTCGTTGACGACCATCCCATCTGGCGCGACGCGGTGGCCCGCGACCTCGAAGAGGACGGTTTCACCGTGGTCGCCACGGCCGACGGCGTCGGCGCTGCGCGCCGCCGCGCCGCGGCGGTTCAGCCCGATGTGGTGGTGATGGACATGCGGCTCGCCGACGGCGACGGCGCGCAGGCGACCGCGGAAGTGCTCGCCGTGTCGCCGTCCTCGAAAATCCTTGTGCTGTCGGCATCTGACGAACGGGAGGACGTGCTCGAGGCGGTGAAGGCCGGGGCGACCGGATACCTGGTGAAGAGCGCGTCGAAGCAGGAACTCGGCGATGCGGTGCGCGCCACCGCCGAGGGCAGGGCCGTGTTCACCCCCGGCCTGGCGGGCCTGGTGCTCGGCGAGTACCGGCGGATCGCCCAGAATCGCGGCGGGCCCGAGACGCCGAGCCTGACCGAGCGGGAAACCGAGATCCTTCGCCACGTCGCCAAAGGGCTGACCGCCAAACAGATCGCGGCGCGGTTGTCGCTGAGCCACCGCACCGTCGAGAACCACGTGCAGGCCACGTTCCGCAAGCTGCAGGTCGCTAATCGCGTCGAGCTGGCGCGATATGCGATCGAACACGGGTTGGACGAGTAGTCCTACTCATCCCGTGAGGCCCGTCGCGCTGTGACGATGGCTGCATGACCGAACCGCAGCGTGCCGTCGTCGCCCGCCTGTCCGCTGATGTCGCCGCGATCTCCGCGTACCTGGCGCGGGTGTCGTCGGACCTGACCGAACTCGACCGGCAGCTGACGTCATCACCGCAACACGAGCCGATATACCAGCCGCATGCCTACCCAGCGCCGCCGCAGCATCCGCCGCATCACGGTGCACCCGTTGCGGCTTCACCTCCACCGGCTCCGCCTCCGTCCCGGGACGAAGGCTGGATCGGCAAGCTGCTGGCGGTCGCCGGTGTCGCGGTGACGTTGATCGGGGTGGTGTTCCTCCTCGTGCTGGCCGCGCAGGCGGGCCTGTTGAGGCCCGAGATCCGCGTCGCGGCCGGGGCGGTACTGGCCGGTGGACTTGTGGGCGCAGGCTGGTGGCTGCATCGCAGGCCCGGCGGCCGCACCGGGGCCGTCGCCTTGGCGGCGACCGGAATCGCCGCGGCGTACATGGACGTCATCGCGTTGACCACGATCTACGACTGGGTGGCCGCGCCCGCCGGGCTGGTACTCGCCGCGTTGATCGGCGGTGGCGGGCTCACGCTCGCCCGGCGCTGGAACTCCGAGCAGCTGGGGCTGCTCGTCCTGGTGCCGTTGTTGGTGCTGGCGCCGATCGTGGTCGGTGGTGTGACGTTGCTGCTCGTGGCGTTCATGCTCGCGCTGTCCGCGGCCTCGCTGCCCGTGCAGATCGGCAAGGACTGGCTCTGGCTGCACGCCGCCCGCATCGCGGCCGGCACGCTGCCGCTGCTGGTGGCGCTCATCGGCGTGTATTTCGACGACGGCCGCGATCCGCGGCTGGTCGGCGCGTGCGCCATCGCGGCGCTGCTCGCGATCGCCGGCGCGCTGATCCTGCTGCCGGGGACGGCCAACAAGTCGGCGATGGCCGTGCTGACGGGGGCAGGTCTGCTGCCGGTGCTGTCGGTCGCGCTGGCCGTCGACCGCATCGTCGCGGCGCTGATGGCGGCCGCACTGGCGGCAGCACTGCTTGCCATCGTGCTCATCAGCGACCGATTGCCGGGTGTGGACGGCGCGGTGCGGCGCATCTGGACGGTGCTCTCCGCACTGTCGGCGATGATCGCGGTGGTGGTGGCGTTCGACGGCCCTATCGCGGGGCCGGTCCTGTTGGCGATGGCGCTGGTGGTCGCGACGGCAGGACGGCAGCTCGTCATGGCCAAGGCGATCTCGATCGGCTTCGCGGTCGTAGGTGCCGTCTACTACCTGAACTGGGCGCCGCCGGACACGCTGATGTGGGGGACGGCGACCAGCGGCGGGGTCGCGGCGTCGACGCTGATAGCCAGTGTCCTGCTGATCGCGTGGTCGGTGACGGTCGTGTGGGCGTTCGACCGCAGGAACTCGGCCTGGTGGGCGGTCGCGGCCGCGGTGGCCGGATACGCGGTCACCACGTTCGCCGTCACGACCGGCGTGCTGGTCGGCGGTACCGACAGCGGCTTCTACGCCGGTCACATGGCTGCGACCATCTGCTGGATCGGTCTGGCCGCGGCGTTGTTCGGCTACGCGGCGCGGTTGCCCCGAGCCGACCGCTCGGTTCCGATCGCCGGGGGCCTGGCGCTGGTGGCCGCGGCGGTGGCGAAGCTGTTCCTGTTCGACCTGGGCACGCTCGACGGCATCTTCCGGGTAGTGGTGTTTATCGTCGTCGGCCTGGTGCTGTTGGGCATGGGCGCCGGATATGCCCGCCTCCTGGACAGGCAAGACCAACAAAATGGCCTCTGACCAGGAAATGTGCTAAACTGGAATCAGTCCAGAAAAGGAGGCGTTGTAGCGATCATGACCACAACAACACGTCGTTCGGAAGCAGACATCCAGGCCTTCGAGGCCTCGCCGGAACTCAGCGACAGCCTGCAGCGGGTTCTGGTCGATCTGATCGAGCTGCAGCTTCAGGGTAAGCAGGCGCACTGGAACATCGTCGGCACCAACTTCCGCGACCTTCATCTACAACTCGACGAACTCGTCGACTTCGCCCGTGAGGGCAGCGACACCGTCGCCGAGCGGATGCGTGCGATGGAGGCCTGGCCCGATGGCCGGTCGGATACGGTCACCGCCGGCACCACACTGCCGCAGTTCCCCGCCTACGCGGTGAGCACGCAGGATGCGGTCGACCTGATCACGGGTCGGGTATACGCCGCGGTCGACACCATGCGTCAGGTTCACGACGCGGTGGACGCCGAGGACCCGACCACCGCCGACATCCTCCACCAGCTGATCGAGGGTCTCGAGAAGCTGGCCTGGCTGATCAAGTCCGAGAACCGCAAGGTCTAAGGGACTGCCGACGCCGCGACTGTGCGTTTCACGACGCCGGTCGCGGCGTTTTGCGTATGCAACGGCACAGTCGCGAAGGTGAGTCGTTTTCCGCGATCGGGGTATATCTTCCGCCGTGACTGTGACACGCGATATTCACGCTTCCCGTCAACAGGTCTGGGACGTCATGGCCGACGGGTGGACGTACTCACAATGGGTGGTCGGCAACAGCCGGATGCGTGCAGTCGACCCGAACTGGCCGGCGCCCGGGTCCGAGATCCGCCATTCGATAGGCGTCTGGCCGTTGTTGCTCAATGACGTCACCGTAGTGGAGAAGAGCGTGCCGCCCGAGGAGTTGGTCCTGCACGCCAAGGGGCGGCCTTTCGGGGGCGCGCGAATCACTCTGCGGCTGTACGACATTCCCGACGGATGCCGGGTGGAGATGACGGAAGTCCCGGTGAGCGGTCCGGCGGCGGTTATGCCCAGCAAGCTGTCCGACATCGCCGTCTACCCCCGCAACCGGGAGACCTTGTGGCGGCTGGCCTCGCTGGCCGAGCGGCTCAAACCGACTGAGGTCGACGACTGAGCGGTTCGAGTTCCACCGCGTCGCGCACGGCTGCGTCGTCGCGGCGTCCGACGAGGTACCACGTCGTCATGACGCCCTTGCCTTTGACTTCGACTTCGCCACGAGGCTCCAGCACGAAGGTGCTGCGCAGGCGTTCGTACACGTCCTGGGGCACCTGAATGCGTCCCTCGACGTCGGTGGTCTCCATTCGGGATGCCACGTTGACCGCATCGCCCCATACGTCGTAGAAGAACTTGCGGGCCCCGACGACCCCGGCTACGACCGGTCCCGTGGCCAGACCGATCCGCAACGGCACCTTGCGTCCGCGCGGGTCACGCAGGTCGGCGACGGCGTCGGCCATGTCGAGCGCCAGGCACGCCAGCGCTTCGAGGTGATCCGGCCGGGGATGCGGCACACCGCTGACGACCATGTACGAGTCGCCGCTGGTCTTGACCTTCTCCAACCCGTGACGGTCGACGAGCGCGTCCAGATCCGTGTATAGCCGGTCGAGGAAGCGCACCAGATCGCAGGGATTGGTGTCGCTGGCCCGCTCGGTGTACCCGGCGATGTCGGCGAACAGGATCGATGCGTCGTCGTACCTGTCGGCGATGACCGTGCGGGTCGGGTCCTTGAGCCGCTCGGCGATGGTCGAGGGCAGGATGTTCGCCAGCAGACGTTCGGAGCGTTCGTATTCGGCTTCCATCGCCAACCGCGCCCGGCGCAGCTCCCGGAGCGCGAACCACAGCGTGGCGACGACGAGGATCCACGCGGTGGCCACGGTGAGGATGAACGAGGTGGTGCGGGCCCAATCCGGTTGAATGCCGGTGTCTTCGGGGACGAGGTACGCCAGCGCCACCACCGTCGCCGCGCCCAACGCCGCCAGCACGCAAGCCAGCACGATGTGGTCGATGCCGAGAATGACCACCACGATCGCGGCCGCGGCGACGAAGTAGAACTGCAGCCCCGACCCGGTGCCCAACTGTATGCACTGGATCGCGATGGTCACGTACGCGACGGCGAAGAACACCAGCGGTGCGACGAGTTCGCCGAACCGGCACAGCAGTGGAATCGTGGCGAACGCCACGGCGCTGACGAGGCTGAGGACCGGGATCCACCACACCTCGACACCGACGAGCAGACCCTGAAAACCGAAGAAGGCGCTGATCGCCGCGCTGATCAGTGCGGTGACGTCGAGCACCCGGCGGCGTCGCACGGACCTTTCCGCGTGGTGCCGAACCCGGGCGGGCGTCCGGTTCTCCAGCGCCACGTCGGGCACGCAGACCGGCCGCAGCCTCATCTCCACGACTAGAGCGTAACGCCGAACGGGCTCGACCTGCTGATTCTCGGTGCCCTCGGTGAGACTCGAACTCACACTGTCACGATTTTGAGTCGTGTGCCTCTGCCAATTGGGCTACGAGGGCTCTAGTAGTCGGACGGCTCTGCTGCGCGGCTTACCACCTTAGATGATGCCCCGAACTCGCTGAACGGCACCGCTACCGCCACAATGGCTTCCATGGCAACCGCTGCTGGGGCACCACCTGAGGCCGGGAAGGCCCGCCGTGTTCTCGTCGCCGAGGACGAAGCGCTGATCCGGATGGACTTGGCCGAGATGCTCCGCGAAGAGGGCTACGAGATCGTCGGCGAGGCCGGCGACGGACAGGAGGCCGTCGATCTCGCCGAGAGCCTCAAGCCCGACCTCGTGATCATGGACGTCAAGATGCCCCGGCGCGACGGCATCGACGCCGCGGCCGAGATCGCCAGCAAGCGCATCGCGCCGATCGTCATCCTGACCGCGTTCAGCCAACGAGAACTGGTCGAACGCGCCAGGGACGCCGGCGCCATGGCCTACCTCGTCAAACCCTTCACCGTCACCGACCTCATTCCCGCCATCGAGGTCGCGGTGAGCCGCTTCGGCGAGATCGCCGCGCTGGAGCAGGAAGTGGCCACATTGGCCGACCGACTGGAGACGCGCAAGCTCGTCGAACGGGCCAAGGGTTTGCTGCAGGCCAATCAGGGGATGACCGAGCCCGAGGCGTTCAAGTGGATTCAACGCGCCGCGATGGACCGGCGCACCACTATGAAACGCGTCGCCGAAGTGGTCCTCGAAACCCTCGACACGCCGAGCGACGCGTCGGAGTCGAGCTAACCCCTGACTTCGCCACCGCGTAAAAAGTGCGTTTCCGATGGCGCGGATTGACCGCGACGGCCGCGACGCGTCGTTCAACACCGCGCACCAGCGCCGAGCGTTGGCTATGGTCTTCCCGGAACGTCGCCGCCCCCGCCCGCCGGGCCCAGGCGCCGGAGCCGACTAACACAACGACCCGGAGGTGAAGCGTGCGCGGTCGCATGGCACGGAAAGCATTTGCTATCAGCAGCGCTGGTCTGGTTGTGCTCGGCATAGCCGGCTGCCAGCAGGCCGAGCCGACCGAGGGCGGTGAGGCACAGACCGATCTGAAGATCGTCGAACAGGTGCAGATCGACGAGAACGGCGCCGAGGTCAAGGCCGACGAGGGCGCCGCGCCTGCCGACCCCGCCGGTGACGGCAACGCGCAGTGCCCGCCGGTGTCGCTGGCGATGGCCGGAGCGCTCAACGGGCCCGATGCGGCATTGGGCATCAACATCAAGAACGGCATCCAGCTGGCCGTGGACAAGCACAACGCCGCGAACCCGGGCTGCCAGGTCCAGCTGAAGACCTTCGACACGGAGGGCGATCCGCAGAAGGCCACCCAGATCGCACCGCAGATCATCAATGACGCCTCCACCATCGGCCTGATCGGTCCCGCCTTCTCCGGTGAGACCATGGCCACCGGCGACGTCTTCAACCAGGCCGGTCTCGTCGCCGCCACGGCCTCGGCCACCAACGTGACGCTGTCCGACAAGGGCTGGCGGACCTTCTTCCGCGGTCTGGGCAACGACGGCGTGCAGGGCCCCTCGGTCGCCAACTACCTGAAGAACACCCTCGGCCACCAGAAGGTCTGCGTCGTCGACGACAGCACGGACTACGGCCTGGGCCTGGCGCAGACCGTTCGTCAGACGCTCGGTCCGGTGGCCGACTCGTCCTGCAACATCTCGGTCAAGAAGGGCGACAAGGACTTCTCGGCAGCGGTGACCGAGATCAAGGGCGCCAGTCCGGACTCGGTGTTCTTCAGCGGTTACTACGCCGAGGCGGCGCCGTTCGTGCAGCAGCTGCGCGACGGCGGGTACGAGGGAACGTTCGCCAGCGCCGACGGCACCAAGGACCCCGAGTTCGTCAAGCAGGCCGGCGACGCGTCCAAGGACGCCGTGCTGTCCTGCCCGTGCGGTCCGGCCACCGGCGGTTTCGCCGACGAGTACACCAAGAAGTTCAACCAAGAACCGGGCACCTACAGCAGCGAGGGCTACGACCTGGGCACCATCCTGCTGAAGGGCATCGACTCGGGCGCCGTCACCCGGCCCGCGCTGCTCGACTTCGTCCGCAATTACGACGGTCGCGGCGTGGCTCGCCAGTACCAGTGGACCCCGAACGGCGAGCTGACCACCAGCTTGATCTGGATCTACAAAGTTCAATAGCCGCTGAGGCGAACGCGTCCGAGACCGAAAGGCTCGGACGCGTTTTCGCTAGAGGCCCGTTCCCGCGAGGAGCCGCCACC
This sequence comes from Mycobacterium lehmannii, assembly GCF_002245535.1. Lineage (GTDB taxonomy): Bacteria > Actinomycetota > Actinomycetes > Mycobacteriales > Mycobacteriaceae > Mycobacterium > Mycobacterium lehmannii. The sequence continues at coordinate 180,204 of NZ_NKCN01000005.1, forward strand.
GGATGACCGGGATCCCACCCGAGTGCGTCGACCAGTACACCTGCTTGGCAGCCAACATCAGCTTCAACCTCGACGGGTTGCGAGACGGCTTCTGGCAGTTGACGATCGACGGCCTGTCGTGGGGCGCCATCTACGCGCTGGTGGCCGTCGGCTACACGTTGGTCTACGGCGTGCTGAAGCTGATCAACTTCGCGCATTCGGAAGTGTTCATGTTCGGCATGTTCGGCGCGTACTTCTGCCTCGACATGATCCTGGGTTTCACACCGAGCGGTAACACCTACAACAGGGGCATCGCCCTGACGGTGCTGTATCTCGGTATCGCCATGCTGTTCGCGATGGCGGTGTCCGGTGCCACCGCGGTCGGCCTGGAGGCGGTGGCCTACCGACCGCTGCGACGACGCAAGGCCGACCGACTGTCCTTTCTCATCACCGCGATCGGCATGTCGTTCGTGCTGCAGGAATTCGTGCACTTCATCCTGCCCGAGATCATCGACGGGTACGGCGGATCCAATGCGCAACAACCGATCCGGCTCGTCGCGCCCGAAACCCAATTCACGGTGTTCGGTTCCGCGGTCTCCAACATCACGCTGATCATCGTCGGCGCGGCGCTGGTTCTCGCCCTGATGACCGATCTGACCATCAACCGGACCAGGTTCGGGCGCGGGATCCGGGCGGTGGCCCAGGACCCGGACACCGCGACCCTGATGGGCGTCTCGCGCGAACGCATCATCATGACGACGTTTTTGATCGGCGGCCTGCTGGCCGGGGCGGCCGCGCTGCTCTACACGCTGAAGGTGCCGCAGGGCATCATCTACTCCGGTGGCTTCCTGCTCGGCATCAAAGCGTTCTCGGCCGCGGTCGTCGGCGGCATCGGCAACCTGCGCGGCGCCCTGCTGGGCGGCCTGCTGCTCGGCATCATGGAGAACTACGGGCAGGCCGTGTTCGGGACCCAGTGGCGTGACGTCGTCGCCTTCGTGCTGCTGGTTCTCGTTCTGTTCTTCAGGCCGACGGGGATACTCGGCGAAAGCCTCGGGAAGGCGCGAGCATGAGGGCCAGCGAGAAGGTCTTGGCACCCGGCGACGCACTGCGTCGTTGGTGGGACGGGCTTTCCCGCGTACAGAAGTGGGGGTTCGGGCTGATCGCCTTCGGCCTGCTCGCGCTGCTGCCGCTGTTTCCGCCGCCGTTCCTGAACACGCCGAACATCAGCTTCGGCGGCACCATGGCGCAGTTCGCGATGGTCGCGATCATCGCGATCGGCCTCAACGTCGTGGTCGGCCAGGCCGGTCTGCTCGACCTCGGCTACGTCGGGTTCTACGCCGTGGGCGCGTACACCGTTGCGCTGCTGACCAGTCCGAACAGTCCGTGGAACAAGATGGGCGCCACGGGGTGGTTCAACGAGGACTGGGCGTGGCTGGCGTGTGTGCCGCTGGCGATGGCGATCACCGCGCTGACGGGTCTGATCCTGGGGACGCCGACGCTGAGGTTGCGCGGCGACTACCTGGCGATCGTCACGCTGGGGTTCGGCGAGATCATTCGCCTGATGGCCGACAACCTCTCGGAGGTGACCAACGGGCCGCGCGGCCTCAACGAGGTCGCCTACCCGCGAGTCGGTGCGAGCGAACGCGTGCCCGACGGCGTCTTCTCGAGCGGCAACTCCGCGGGCGACGCCAACTACGGGACGTGGTGGTTCTGGTTGGGCATCGTGCTGATGATCGGGATCCTGGTACTGGTGGGCAACCTCGAACGCAGCCGCGTGGGACGCGCCTGGATCGCGGTCCGCGAGGACGAGGACGCCGCGGAAGTGATGGGCGTCAACACGTTCCGGTTCAAGCTGTGGGCCTTCGTCATCGGCGCGGCGATCGGCGGGCTGTCGGGCGCGCTGTACGCCGGTCAGGTGCAGTTCGTGGCCCCACCGACGTTCAACATCATCAACTCGATGCTGTTCCTATGCGCGGTGGTGCTCGGCGGGCAAGGCAACAAGCTCGGCGTGGTGGTCGGTGCGTTCATCATCGTTTACCTGCCGAACCGGTTGCTGGGGGTGGAGTTCCTGGGCATCAACCTCGGTGACCTGAAGTACCTGTTCTTCGGCCTGGCGCTCGTGGTGTTGATGATCTTCCGGCCGCAGGGCCTGTTCCCGGCGCGAGCGCAGTTGCTGGCCTACGGTAAGGCCGCCCGCGACCTGCTTCGCTCGCCGGAGAAGGAGTCGGCGCGATGACTATCGAAGAGCTGGCGGGTGTGCACCGCGAGATCCAGGCCGCAGAGGGGGAGATCCTGTTGCGGACAACCGATCTCACAATGAAGTTCGGCGGGCTGACGGCGCTGGACTCGGTGTCCATCGACATCCGCCGCGGTGAGATTCTCGGCATGATCGGGCCGAACGGGGCGGGCAAGACCACGTGCTTCAACGCGATCACCGGCGTGTACCGACCCACGTCGGGCACCGTCACGTTCGACGGCGCGCCGCTGGGCCGGATCAAACGCCACCAGATCACCCGCCGCGGCATCGCCCGCACCTTCCAGAACATCCGGTTGTGGGGCGAGATGACGGCTCTGGAGAACGTCATGGTCGGCACCGACGCCAGGCACTTCACCTCGGTGCCGGGCGCGCTGGTCCGCTCCCCGCGCCATCGGCGCGAGGAACAATCGGCGATCGAGAGGTCCGCGGCGCTCCTGCATTTCGTCGGGATCGCCAACCGCGGCGAGGAGAAGGCCAAGAACCTGTCGTACGGTGATCAGCGCCGGTTGGAGATCGCCCGGGCGCTGGCCACCGAACCCAAACTGCTGTGTCTGGACGAACCGGCCGCAGGGTTCAACCCGCGCGAGAAGGCCGCCTTGATCGAACTGATCCAGAAGATCCGCGACGACGGCTACACGGTGCTGCTGATCGAACACGATATGAGGCTGGTGATGGGCGTGACCGATCGCATCGTGGTGCTGGAGTTCGGGCGCAAGATCGCCGACGGCCTGCCTTCCGACATCCGCGAGGACCCGAAGGTCATCGCAGCCTATCTGGGGGTGCCCGATGACAGCCTTGAATGAAAGGCCGAGTGACCAGGCCCCCGAACGACCCGTCATCCTCGAGCTGCGTGACATCGTCGTGCAGTACGGGAGAATCCGTGCACTGCACGGTATCTCGCTGAAGGTCCACGAGGGTGAGCTCGTCACGCTGCTCGGCTCCAACGGTGCCGGTAAGACGACCACCATGCGTGCGATCTCAGGGCTGCTGCCCCTGACGTCGGGCTCGATATGGTTCGAGGGTCAGGACATCAGCAAGGTCAAGGCTCACCAACGCGTGATCCAGGGGCTGGTGCAGGCACCAGAGGGACGTGGGGTTTTCCCGGGGATGACGGTCGTGGAAAACCTTGAAATGGGTTGTTACGGCCGCAAATTCCCCTCCCGCTCCGAGCACAGGCAACGACTGGACTGGATCCTCGAGACGTTCCCTCGGTTGGCCGAACGCCGCAGCCAGGTCGGCGGCACGCTGTCGGGTGGCGAGCAGCAGATGCTCGCGATCGGCCGCGCGCTGATGGCCAGGCCGCGGGTGCTGCTGCTCGACGAGCCGTCCATGGGCCTGGCGCCGATGGTGATCTCGCAGATCTTCAGGATCATCGCGGAGATCAACGCGCAGGGCACCACGGTGCTGCTGGTGGAGCAGAACGCGCAGCAGGCGCTGAGCCGTTCGGACCGCGCCTACATCCTCGAGACCGGTGAGGTCACACGCACCGGGGATGCCCGGGAGTTGTTGAACGACGACAGTATTCGCGCCGCCTACCTCGGTGTCGCTTGATCAACTGACCTCGAAGCGCTTGATCCGCGACGCGGCGCCCGATACCAGCTTGAGCCGGCTTGGCCCTACGCCCAGGTGCGCGGCGAGCAGTTTGGTGACGGCCCTGGTGGCCTTGCCCTCGACGGCTCGCTCCCGAACGTAGACCGTCAGCTCGCCGGCGTCGTCGACCTCCACCAGCGGGCCTTTCGCGCTGCCTGGCTTGACCCGGACGACGACGATCATCGCCGGCGCACCCAGGGCCATGTCATCAACGCCCACACGGCAAAGACCAGGGCCGCAGTGCTCACGATGTAGACCGGCCACGGCCCGAGGATGTCCAACGCCGACGCGGTCTCCGGTTTGTAGTTCGTGAAGCCGTAGTTGGTGTCGGCGATCCTGTTGAACACGACGGTCACCACCGCCCACGCGCTGGTGACCGCCACCGCCAGTCGGTAGTCGCGCCAGTGGGGCCGCATGCCGCGGCCCCACGTCAGATAGATCGCCGCCCAGACCACGAGCAGGTGGATCGCATAGAACGCCAGGAAGCGGTAGTGCGGAAAGTCGGGGCCCCGCAACACCGGTGAGATCAACGCCTGCACGCTCAGCACCAGACCCCAGTAGTACGTGAGCGCATACGCCCACTGCCGCTGGGACCACAGCGCGTAGGCCGCGACGACGGTCGCCACGTCGGTGAGCTGAAGCGGCACCGAACCCGCCAGGGTCGGCGGCACCAGGTTGTAGGCCAAAATCGCGCCGTAGATCAGCGCGGTCAGCCCGCCGAGTGCGCGGCCGAGTCGCTGCGCCTGGGGGTCGGTCTGTCGGCGACCCACCCACACCAGCACTACAGTGCCGATGACGAACACGCCGATGGCGCCCCAGTAGGAGGGGCCGTACGGTTCGAACTGCCTAGCGAGCAACAATCACGGACGAGCCGTGCCCGAACAGGCCCTGGTTGGCGGTGACGCCCACGGTGGCGCCCTCGACCTGGCGGCCGGTCGCCTGTCCCTTCAGCTGCCAGGTCAGCTCGCACACCTGCGCGATGGCCTGCGCTGGAATGGCTTCGCCGAAGCAGGCCAGGCCGCCGGACGGATTGACCGGGATCTTCCCGCCGATCGCCGTCGCACCGCTGCGCAGCAGTTGCTCGGCCTCGCCCCTCGGGCACAGGCCCAGATGCTCGTACCAGTCGAGTTCGAGCGCGGTGGACAGGTCGTACACCTCGGCGAGGCTCAGGTCCTCCGGCCCGATACCGGCCTCGGTGTAGGCGGCGTCGAGAATCTGGTCCTTGAACACCCGCTCGGGTGCATCCACGACCGCCGTGGAATCCGTTGCGATGTCCGGTAATTCGGGCAGGTGCTGCGGGTACTGCGGTGTCACCGTGCTGATCGCACGCACCGACGGAATCCCGTCGACGGAGCCCAGATGCTTCTCGGCGAACGACTTGCTCGCCACCACTAACGCGGCCGCGCCATCCGACGTCGCGCAGATATCAAGCAGCCGAAGGGGATCGGAGACCACCGGGCTGGCGAGCACGTCGTCGATCGTGGCTTCCTTGCGGTAGCGCGCGTTCGGGTTGTCCAACCCGTGCTTGGCATTCTTGACCTTCACCGCGGCGAAATCCTCCAGCGTGGCCCCGTAGAGGTCCATGCGCCGGCGCGCCAGCAGTGCGAAGTAGACGGTGTTGGTGGCGCCGATCAGGTGGAAGCGTTGCCAGTCGGGGTCGTTCTTGCGCTCGCCGCCGACCGGGGCGAAGAAGCCCTTCGGGGTGGTGTCAGCGCCGATCACCAGCGCCACATCGCAGAATCCGGCGAGGATATGGGCCCGGGCGCTCTGCAGCGCCTGCGAGCCGCTGGCGCAGGCGGCGTAGCTCGACGACACGGGCACACCGTTCCAGCCCAGCTTCTGCGCGAACGTCGAGCCGGCCACGAATCCGGGGTAGCCGTTACGGATCGTGTCCGCTCCCGCGACGAGCTGAATCTGACGCCAGTCCAGACCCGCCTCGGCCAGCGCGGCCCGCGCGGCCACGACGCCGTACTCGGTGAAGTCGCGGCCCCATTTCCCCCACGGGTGCATACCGGCGCCGAGGATGTACAGCGGTTCAGGACTCATGACGCAGGCCTCCATGCGTAAACGACGCGTTCGACGCCGTCGTCGTCGACGAACAGCGGCATCGTGGTCAGTTCCATCTCCATCCCGACCTTCAGGTCGGCGGCCAGTGTTCCTTCGACGACCTTGCCGAGCACGATCAGGCCCTCGTCGGCGAGCTGCACCGCGGCAACGGCGAAGGGCTCGAAGGGATCCGGCGCCGGATACGGGGGCGGGGGAGCGTAACGGTTCTCGGTATAGCTCCACAGGGTTCCGCGCCGCGACAGCGGCACCTGCGCCAGTTCGTCACCGTCGCACGCCGGGTTGGGGCAGTTGTTGGCGCGGGGCGGGAACACATAGGTGCCGCACTGGTGGCACTTGCCCCCGATCAGGTAGGGCGCTCCGGATCCGTCGGTGGCGAACCAACCGTCGATCGCGGGCTGAGTGGAAGCTGACACCCGCTCAGAGTACCGAGTCGTCTGGCAGAACTGAAACGTGTTCCAGTTCAGTGGGACGTGGGGTCTGACCGTCGTGAGCGTGCGAATTCATCCGACCGCGCCGGCGAGTCGCGGATGAAACCGCACATTCACGGGCCACCTTGCCGGTCGCGGCGGTGGCCTTGATGTCGGCGGCGGTGCCTAGAGTTAGGTCCGTGAGCCCTGCCACCACCGCCACCGCCAAGAAGGCGGCGTCCCAGCCGACGGACCAGAAGCCGACATTGATGTTGCTCGACGGCAATTCCCTGGCATACCGGGCGTTCTACGCACTGCCCGCCGAGAACTTCAAGACCCAGGGCGGGCTCACCACCAACGCGGTGTACGGCTTCACCGCCATGCTGATCAACCTCCTGCGCGACGAGCAGCCCAGCCACATCGCCGCCGCTTTCGACGTGTCACGCCAAACGTTTCGCGTGGACAAGTACCCCGAGTACAAGGCCGGCCGCTCGTCGACGCCCGATGAGTTCCGCGGCCAGATCGACATCACCAAGGAGGTGCTCGGCGCGCTGGGCATCACCGTGCTCGCCGAACCGGGCTTCGAGGCCGACGACATCATCGCCACCCTGGCCACGCAGGCCGAGCAGGGCGGCTACCGGGTCCTGGTGGTCTCCGGCGACCGTGACTCGCTGCAGTTGGTCAGCGATGACGTCACAGTGCTGTACCCGCGCAAGGGCGTCAGCGAGCTGACGCGGTTCACCCCGGAGGCGGTACTGGAGAAGTACGGCTTGACTCCGCAGCAGTACCCGGACTTCGCGGCGCTGCGCGGCGACCCCAGCGACAACCTGCCCGGCATCCCCGGCGTCGGTGAGAAGACGGCGACCAAGTGGATCGCGGAGTTCGGCTCGCTGCAGGCGTTGGTCGACAACGTAGACACCGTCAAGGGAAAGGTCGGTGACGCGTTGCGGGCCAACCTGTCCAGCGTCGTGCTCAATCGGGAACTGACCGATCTGGTCAGGGACGTCCCGCTGCCGCAAACCCCCGACACCCTGCGCATGCAGCCGTGGGACCGCGACCAGATCCACCGGCTGTTCGACGACCTGGAGTTCCGCGTTCTGCGCGATCGGCTGTTCGACACGCTGGCCTCGGCGGATCCCGAGGTCGACCAGGGCTTCGACGTCCGCGGCGGGGCGCTGGAAGCGGGGGAGCTGGCCGCGTGGCTGGCCGAGCACAGTTCGGGCAAGCGGTTCGGGCTGGCCGTCGTCGGCACGCACCTGGCGTTCGACGCGGACGCGACGGCGCTGGGTATCGTCGCCGCCGACGGCGAAGGGCGCTACATCGACACCGCCACGTTGACCGAGGACGACGAGGCCGCCCTCGCCTCGTGGCTCGCCGACCCCGGCCCGCCCAAAGCGCTGCACGAAGCCAAGCTGGCGATGCACGACCTCGAAGGCCGCGGCTGGAAGCTCGCCGGCGTCACGTCGGACACCGCGCTGGCGGCGTACCTCGTGCGGCCAGGGCAGCGCAGTTTCGCGCTCGACGACCTCTCGCTGCGTTATCTCAAGCGTGAACTGCGCGCTGAAAACCCGGAGCAACAACAACTTTCGCTGCTCGACGACAATGACGGCGTCGACGACCAGGCCGTGCAGACCGTGATACTGCGAGCCAGCGCGGTGATGGACCTGGCCGACGCGCTCGACGAGGAACTCGCCCGCATCGACTCGCTCGCTCTGCTCAACAACATGGAGTTGCCGGTGCAGCGGGTGCTGGCCGAGATGGAGACCGCGGGCATCGCGGTGGACCTCGAGCAACTGGGGCAGCTGCAGAGCGAGTTCGCCGACCACATCCGCGACGCGGCCGAGGCGGCGTACGCGGTGATCGGTAAGCAGATCAACCTCGGCTCGCCGAAGCAGCTGCAGGTGGTGCTGTTCGACGAGCTGGAGATGCCCAAGACCAAGCGCACGAAGACCGGGTACACCACCGACGCGGACGCGCTGCAATCCCTGTTCGACAAGACCGGCCACCCGTTCCTGCAACATCTGCTGACCCACCGCGATGCGACGCGGTTGAAGGTCACCGTCGACGGGCTGCTCAATTCGGTGGCGTCCGACGGCCGCATTCACACCACCTTCAACCAGACGATCGCGGCCACCGGGCGGTTGTCGTCGACCGAGCCGAATCTGCAGAACATCCCGATCCGCACCGACGCCGGCCGCCGGATCCGCGACGCGTTCGTGGTGGGCAAGGGTTACGCGGAGTTGATGACCGCGGACTACAGCCAGATCGAGATGCGCATCATGGCGCACCTGTCCAAGGACGAGGGCCTCATCGAAGCTTTCAACACGGGCGAGGACCTCCACTCGTTCGTCGCATCGCGGGCGTTCTCGGTGCCGATCGACGAGGTCAACGCCGAACTGCGGCGCCGCGTCAAGGCGATGTCGTACGGGCTGGCCTACGGGCTGAGCGCCTACGGGCTGGCCGCTCAGCTCAAGATCTCCACCGAAGAAGCCAAGGTCCAGATGGAGCAGTACTTCGACCGCTTCGGCGGGGTGCGCGACTACCTGCGCAACGTGGTGGACCAGGCGCGCAAGGACGGCTACACATCGACGGTGTTCGGCAGGCGGCGCTATCTGCCGGAATTGGACAGCAGCAACCGCAACGTCCGCGAGGCCGCCGAGCGTGCAGCGCTCAACGCGCCGATCCAGGGCAGCGCGGCCGACATCATCAAGGTCGCGATGATCAACGTCGACACGGCGCTCAAGGAAGCGGGGCTGAAGTCGCGGATGCTGCTGCAGGTGCACGACGAGCTGCTGTTCGAGGTCGCCGACGGTGAGCGCGACGCGGTCGAGGCGCTGGTCCGCGAGCAGATGGGCAACGCTTACCCGCTTGACGTGCCGCTCGAGGTCAGCGTCGGTTACGGCCGCAGCTGGGACGCCGCAGCCCACTAGCGAGCCGGTCGTCGGGTACGGTCCGACACGGGCGCGTGTGATGGACAACAAGACCACAGACGACGAGATCCGGTTCCTGGCCCGACTGGGCGCGGCCATGGCCGCGGCGAATTACCCGGTGACCTTGATCCGGCAGATGCTGGGCCGCGCCTCCGCCGCGTACGGCGTCCCCACCGAAGTGATCGTGCTACCCAACACCGTGCAGGTCGTGGGCCCGGCGACCGGCTCGGGAACGATCGTCAAGTCGGCCCATCTGGACCGCGATGTGCGTTTCGACCAAGCTTTCCCGTTGGCGCGCTTGGTTTCCAACGCCATGCGCGGCGCGATCGATCCCGCAGAGGGAGACACCGAACTCGACCGCATCCTGGCCTCGCGGCCCCGGTTCCGGCCGTGGATGACCGTACTCGGCTACGGAGTGTGGAGCGCCGGTCTGGGGCTGGTGCTCGAGCCCACACCGCTGAACCTGCTCGGCGCCACCGTGCTCGGTGTGATGGTCGGGATTTTCGCCATGGTGGGGCAGCGCTTCGGTGTGCTCGCCCAGCTGCTGCCGGTTGTCAGCGCTTTCTCCGTGGCCGCGGTGAGTATCGCCGTCGCCGAGTACCTCGGGCTCGACCACATCGGGCTGCGCGCGCTGATCCCCCCGCTGGCGATGTTCCTGCCCGGTGCCGCGATCACTCTGGCGGTCATCGAGGTCACCGCCCGAGATGCGGTGTCGGGTTCCAGTCGGCTGGTGGCCGGGTTCGCGCAATTGGCCCAGTTGGTGTTCGGAATCCTCATCGCCGCCCAGCTGCTCGGCGAGGACGTATCGCATCTGAGCGCCGAGCCGTTGAACAAACTGGGGCCGTGGGCCCCGTGGCTGGGGGTCGCGGTCTACGCCGTCGGCGTCATGCTGTTTCTCGGGCCGCCGACGTCGTTTCTGCCGTGGCTGCTGCTGGTCGCTTACGCCGCCTTCATCGCCCAGTACCTCGGCGACTTGGTGCTGGGCAGCTACGCGAGCGGCTTCTGTGGCGGCGTGGTGCTGACCGTGGCTGCACTGCTGATGAGCCGGTACCGCAGCGCGCCGCCGGCGCTCACGATGATTCTGCCCGGCTTCTGGCTCCTGGTCCCAGGCTCGATGGGGTTGATCGGAATCGCCGAGTTGTTCGGCGCTGACGGCGACTCCGCGCTGGGGGTGACATTCATCTCGATGATCTCGGTCGCGCTCGGTCTGCAGGCCGGCCTGGTGTTGTGGCAAGCGTTCCGGCGCCCCGGGGGCTGGCGGCGGCGTAGGCGGCGACCTGGTCAGCGCCCGCCGCGATAACCGGCCATCGCCTGCAGTACCGGCGCAGCCGCGCGGGCGGCGTAGAGCGCGTGGGTCTCCTCGACCAGCATCGCCTGCACCCGCGGATCGCCGAACCCGCGGTCGATGCGGTCGCGCACAAACGCCAACTCGACGACCTGGCCGGCGAACCGTTTGACCGCGTTGCGGGCGGGGCGCCCTCCCTGGCGGGCGGCCTGGGCGAGCGCCAGCTTGCGGTGCCGCAGCGAGCCCAGCCAGGTGGCCTCGGCGGGTGTGACGAGGCCGGCCTGCACCATGCCGGGCAGCTTGCTGGCGACAATCGCCTGCTCACGACGGCGACTCTGCACGCCCAGGACGATCGCCAGCGCGAACAGCGGCATCATCCAGTACAGGTAAACCCCGAGATACCACTCGACGCCCAGCAGCGACGAACCGTTCCAGAGTGCGTGGGTGAACACCGCAGCCAGGTAGCCCAGCAGAACGGCGCCGGCCTTGGCGGATGCGTCGCGGCGGTGCAGGGCGAAGTAGACGCCGATCCCGAAGAACGTGGTGAACAGTGAATGCGCGAACGGCGCCATGACCAGTCGTAGCGCGGCTGTCAGCAGCGAGTCGCCGAGCGATTCACCGCTGGCGATGTAGAGGATGTCCTCAAGCCAGGCGAATCCCGCACCGACCAACCCCGCGTAGACCAGGCAGTCCGTCAGGGAATTCAGCTCGCGGCGGCGCCGGCCGGTCATCATGACCAACAGGAACGCGCCCTTGGCCGCTTCCTCGATGACCGGGGCGATGACCACCACCGAGACCGCGCTGACCCCCTCGGCGTCACCCCTCACAATCAACGACTCGAGGTAGAGGCCGAGGATCACCGACAGCACCACCGCGACCGAGGCGCCCCACAGGAACGCGAAGGCCAACAACCGCGGCGGTTCGGGCTCGAAGCGGTCGAGCCACACGTAGGCCAGAACCACGACCACCATGGCCAGGCTCGACAGCACCAGCCCGATCCCCGCCCCGATGGGATTGAGAGCGGTCAGCCCGATGATGATGAGCCCGACCACGGTGGCAAGCAGAATGAGCACCGCCAACGGCGCCCCGACCCTGCGGACCTTGCGTTGAAACGGCGGAGCAGGCAGCCAGGGGTGATGTGGGGCGCCGGGATGTGACACCTGAGCAGACTAGCGGCCGGTGGGGACCGAGTTTGTCCAGCATGTGCCCAGTCGAGTAGCCTCTACGGGTACCTGTCTGTGGTTTTCGTCATCTTCTGCGGCGGGTACAGAGCACGATGTCGGCGCCCGCGCCGAGCCAATAACTCGAATGTCCTAAGTCCCTACGATCAAACCTGTCCGGAGCAACCCACCACATGCCAAGTCCCTCCGTCACCTCGCCGCAAGTAGCCGTCAACGACATCGGCTCGAGCGAGGACTTTCTCGCCGCCATCGACAAGACCATCAAGTACTTCAACGATGGCGACATCGTCGAGGGAACCATCGTCAAGGTCGACCGGGACGAAGTCCTGCTCGACATCGGTTACAAGACCGAAGGCGTCATCCCGTCCCGAGAACTTTCCATCAAGCACGACGTCGACCCCAACGAGGTCGTTTCCGTGGGCGATGAGGTCGAAGCCCTGGTCCTCACCAAGGAGGACAAAGAAGGCCGTCTGATCCTGTCCAAGAAGCGCGCTCAGTACGAGCGGGCCTGGGGCACCATCGAAGAGCTCAAGGAGAAGGACGAGGCCGTCAAGGGCACCGTCATCGAGGTCGTCAAGGGCGGCCTGATCCTCGACATCGGCCTGCGCGGCTTCCTGCCCGCGTCGCTGGTCGAGATGCGTCGCGTCCGCGATCTGCAGCCGTATATCGGCAAGGAGATCGAGGCCAAGATCATCGAGCTCGACAAGAACCGCAATAACGTCGTGCTGAGCCGCCGCGCATGGCTGGAGCAGACCCAGTCCGAGGTCCGCAGCGAGTTCCTCAACCAGCTCACCAAGGGCGCCATCCGCAAGGGTGTCGTGTCTTCCATCGTCAACTTCGGCGCCTTCGTCGACCTCGGCGGCGTCGATGGCCTGGTGCACGTCTCGGAGCTGTCGTGGAAGCACATCGACCACCCGTCCGAGGTTGTCAACGTCGGCGACGAGGTCACCGTCGAGGTGCTCGACGTGGACATGGACCGCGAGCGGGTTTCGTTGTCGCTCAAGGCGACTCAGGAAGACCCGTGGCGGCACTTCGCCCGCACCCACGCGATCGGCCAGATCGTGCCGGGCAAGGTCACCAAGCTGGTCCCGTTCGGTGCGTTCGTCCGCGTCGAGGAGGGCATCGAGGGCCTGGTGCACATCTCCGAGCTGTCCGAGCGCCACGTCGAGGTCCCGGATCAGGTGGTCCAGGTCGGCGACGACGCGATGGTCAAGGTGATCGACATCGACCTGGAGCGTCGCCGTATCTCGCTGAGCCTGAAGCAGGCCAACGAGGACTACACCGAGGAGTTCGACCCCAGCAAGTACGGCATGGCCGACAGCTACGACGAGCAGGGCAACTACATCTTCCCGGAGGGCTTCGACTCCGAGACCAACGAATGGCTCGAGGGTTTCGAGAAGCAGCGTGAGGAGTGGGAGTCCCGCTACGCCGAGGCCGAGCGCCGACACAAGATGCACACCGCGCAGATGGAGAAGTTCGCCGCTGCTGAAGCAGAAGCTGTTGAGGCGTCGGGTTCCAGGTCCAACGGCGCTTCGCGCGGCGAGGAGTCCGCAGGCGGCTCGCTGGCCAGCGACGCCCAGCTCGCGGCGCTGCGTGAGAAGCTCGCAGGCAACGCCTAACTCGTAACGACCGAAGGCCCCGGCTCACCGAGCCGGGGCCTTCGCCGTCGAGCGGCCCTGACAGACTGGTGCGGTGCTGCGCATTGGGCTGTCCGGCGGTATCGGCGCCGGAAAATCGACCGTGTCTTCGACGTTCAGTGATCTGGGCGGAATCGTCGTCGACGGTGACGTGATCGCCCGCGAGGTCGTCGAACCGGGGACCGAAGGGTTGGCCAAGCTCGTCGACGCGTTCGGCAGGGAGATCCTGCACGACGACGGCGCCTTGAACCGTCCCGCGCTGGCAGCGATCGCGTTCAGCGACGAACAGAAGCGTCAAACCCTCAACGGGATCGTGCATCCGCTGGTGGCCCACCGCCGGTCCGAGCTCATCGCGGCCGCGGCCGAGGACGCCGTGATCATCGAGGACATCCCGCTACTCGTCGAATCCGGTATGGCTCCGATGTTTCCGTTGGTGGTCATCGTCCACGCCGACGAGGAGGTGCGGGTGAGACGCCTTCTCGAGCACCGCGGCTTCACCGAAGAGGACGCCCGGGCGCGGATCGCCGCGCAGGCCACCGAGGAGCAGCGTCGTGCCGTTGCCGACGTCTGGCTCGACAACTCGGGCACCGCGGGTGAACTGGTCGAGAAGGCCCGCGCGCTGTGGCACGAGCGGATCCTGCCGTTCGCGCACAACCTGCACGAAAAGCAGCAGGCACACTCCAAGCCGGTCCTGGTGCCCTTCGACCCGAATTGGCCCGAGCAGGCGCGGCGCATCGTGGCTCGGCTCAACACCGCATGCGGGCACCGCGCCGTCCGCGTCGACCACGTCGGCTCCACGGCGGTGCCGGGGATGGACGCCAAGGACGTGATCGACGTCCAGGTGACGGTCGCCTCGCTCGCGGATGCCGATGAACTGGACGACGCGCTGACCGGCGCGGGTTACGTGCGCGGGCAGGCCACTGCGGGCGTCGCCAGGCCGGATGCCCGCAGCACGGTTGCCGAGTTCGATCATTCGAACGATGATGCGTTGTGGCACAAGCGTATTTACTGCTCGGCCGATCCGGGGCGGCCGACCAACGTTCACATCAGCGTCGACGGATGGCCGGGCCAGCAGTTCGCATTGCTGTTCGTGGACTGGATGCGTGCCAATCCCGGCGTCCAGGCCGACTACCTCGCGTTGAAGCGGCGCGTCGCCGAGGAGGGGCACGTACACACGGGCGCCTATGCCGACGCGAAGGAGCCCTGGTTCCTCGACGCCTACCGGCGTGCGTGGGAGTGGGCCGATGCCACCGGGTGGCGGCCGTGAGGCGTTACGTGAGGCGTTAAGCCTCGGGAGGCAACGGTGCGCTGACGTCGGGTGTCGGTGCGGTGGGGGCCCCGTCGATCGGCAGGTTCAGCGGGGCACCGCATTGCAGCACCCCGTACATCGGGTCGTCCTTGGGCCGCAGCAGGCGCGGCGCGATGAACTGGTCGGCCTTGGCCACGATCTGGTCGTCGACGAGGATCTCGCAGTGCAGGTTGGAGCCGTAGGGCCATTCGATGGAGATCTCCATGCCGGCCAGTTGGGGGTCGGCCAGCACCGTATTCACCTCGAACGTCTGACCGGGTAGCAGCGTGGGCTGCGCGCTGTTGACGTTCTGGTCGTCCATCTTGTACGCGACGACCGCGCCGCGGGAGGTGCCGTCCGCACGCGCTCGGTAGATCACGTTGTGCAGAACTTCGGGCGTCGGCTGCGCCTCGGTCTCGGCGCTCGGTTGGGCCGCGGCGCCACCTGGGAACAGAACCGAGCCCACGACCATCGCCGCGACCGTCGCGCCAGCGGTCCGGATGCGGGTTGTGGGGGACATGCGACGAGAGGATACCGGCCGTACCTGGGCAGACAAATTCGTAGCGGTAGCCATCGAAATCAAGATCGGTAAGTGCAGGTGGTTCGTTACCCGGGGGTCGGCTGGCAACGCGGGCACCACACCGATGTCCTTCCCGCGATGCGGCCGCGCGCGAGCCGGGTGCCGCAGCGGGGGCACGTCGGGTCGGGTCCGTCCCGGTTGCCGGTCAGCCACCGCGGCAGGTCGGGCACCCGTCCGTGGCGCACCGCGGTGTCCAGTACACGTCGCATCGCCACATGGAGGCGTTTGACATCGTCGTCGGTCAGGCTCGGCACCGGCAGTGACGGCGACAGGCGTGTGCGCCAGAGAATCTCGTCGACGAGCAGGTTTCCCAGCCCCGCGATCACCGCCTGATCCATCAGCGTCGGTTTCAGCCGTCCGCGCCGACCCCGCAGGACCTCGCGAAACGAGCGCAGGTCGAGGGACAGGGCGTCGGGCCCCTGCTCGCCGGTCACCTCGTCGATCTCCTCGTCGGAGGCCAGTAGCCACAGGCCACGGAGCTTGCGCAGGTCCGCGTACCGGAACTCGCCGCGGTCGAGCTCGATGACCAGCCGGACGTGCTTGGTGTCGTCGTCGCCGGGCGTGTAGAACGGCCTGCCGGTCATACCGCTGTGCACCAGCAACGCGGGGCCGTCGGTCGGCAGGATCAGCCATTTACCGTGCCGGCGAGGCTGTTCGAAGGTGCGGCCGGCCAGATTTCGGGCCAGCGAGCGTGCGGTGGTGTTGCGCAGCACTCCCGCATCGCGCACGTCGACGCGGCGGATGCGACGCCCCGGCAGCTCACGCGCCAGCTCCCTGCGAAAGCCCTCGACGTCGGGTAGTTCGGGCATGACTACTCATCGCGCCAGGTAAGCGGCATGCCCAGACCGCCGAGCCACCGGTTGAGGTCGTAGTCGTGCCTGGCCAGCCCGTCGATCGCGGCCGCCGCGGTCTGGACCGCCTGTTCTCCGGTCTCGGGCGCCAGCAGGTTGTGCCGGACCGCAGTGAGCAGTTCGTCGACGTCGTGGAGCTCGACGCCCCGGCCGGTGCGGACCGCCAGGTCGAGGTAGTGGTCTTCGGCGTGCCAGATCTTGGGGCCCGGTGCGTAGTGGCCCACGTCCAGGTAGTAGTCCTGGTCGAGCTCGTGACCTGCGTTGAAGTGGAACACCGTCGCGCGCAGCCGCAGCGAGGGCAGCAGCCAGGACTCCAGATAGTGGAACTGCGCCCGGCCCGGGGTCGGACGGGCCATGTAGAGGCCCCAGGGCTGGACCGTGTAGACGTCGACCGCCCGCACGATGCCCTTCGGGTCGGTGTTGGTGCGGGCGACGAGGTCGAACGTCTCGTGTTTGGGAGCGTGGATGAGAACAGGATAGGGCGCAGCGGGAATGAACTTGTCGGAGTACGCGCTTACCCTGAGTAGATTATGGCTTTCGCTACTGAACACCCCGTGCTCGCGCACTCGGAGTACCGCCCGGTCGATGCGATCGTGCGCACGGGCAACCGCTTCGAGGTGGTCAGCCCCTACTCACCGGCGGGCGACCAGCCGGCCGCCATCGACGAGCTGGAGCGCCGGATCAAGGCGGGGGAGCACGATGTGGTGCTGCTGGGTGCCACCGGCACCGGTAAGTCGGCGACGACGGCGTGGCTCATCGAGCGGGTCCAACGGCCGACGCTGGTGATGGAACCGAACAAGACGCTCGCCGCGCAGATGGCGAACGAACTGCGGGAGATGTTGCCGCACAACGCCGTCGAGTACTTCGTCTCGTACTACGACTACTACCAGCCCGAGGCGTACATCGCCCAGACCGACACCTACATCGAGAAGGACAGCTCGATCAATGACGACGTCGAGCGGCTGCGCCACTCGGCGACCTCGAGCCTGCTGTCCCGCCGCGACGTGGTCGTGGTCGCCTCGGTGTCCTGCATCTATGGTCTGGGCACACCGCAGTCCTACCTGGACCGCAGCGTCGAGCTCAAGATCGGTGACGAGGTGCCGCGCGACGCGCTGCTGCGGCTGCTCGTCGACGTGCAGTACACCCGCAACGA
The DNA here is from genome assembly GCF_002245535.1 of Mycobacterium lehmannii. Classification (GTDB taxonomy): domain Bacteria; phylum Actinomycetota; class Actinomycetes; order Mycobacteriales; family Mycobacteriaceae; genus Mycobacterium; species Mycobacterium lehmannii. The sequence goes on from NZ_NKCN01000005.1 coordinate 197,409, forward strand.
CATGGCGTTCACCCGCGGCTCGTTCCGCGTGCGCGGGGACACCGTCGAGATCATCCCGTCCTACGAGGAGTTGGCGGTCCGCATCGAGTTCTTCGGCGACGAGATCGAGGAGCTGTACTACCTGCACCCGTTGACAGGAGACGTCGTCCGCAAGGTCGACTCGCTGCGGATCTTCCCGGCCACCCACTACGTCGCAGGCCCGGAGCGCATGGCACACGCGATCTCGACCATCGAACAGGAACTCGAGGAGCGGCTGGCCGAGCTCGAGGGCCAGGGCAAGCTGCTGGAGGCGCAGCGGCTGCGGATGCGCACCAACTACGACATCGAGATGATGCGCCAGGTCGGCTTCTGCTCGGGTATCGAGAACTATTCGCGTCACATCGACGCCAGGCCCGCTGGTTCCGCGCCCGCCACGCTGCTCGACTACTTCCCCGAGGACTTCATGCTCGTCATCGACGAGTCGCACGTGACGGTGCCGCAGATCGGCGGCATGTACGAAGGCGACATGTCGCGTAAGCGCAACCTGGTCGACTTCGGCTTCCGATTGCCCTCGGCCGTCGACAACCGGCCGCTCACCTGGGAGGAGTTCGCCGACCGCATCGGGCAGACCGTGTACCTGTCGGCGACGCCGGGACCGTACGAGCTCAGCCAGTCCGGCGGTGAGTTTGTCGAACAGGTCATCCGCCCAACGGGTTTGGTGGATCCCAAGGTGGTCGTGAAGCCGACGAAGGGGCAGATCGACGACTTGATCGGGGAGATCCGCACGCGCACCGAGCGTGACGAGCGGGTGCTCGTGACCACGTTGACCAAGAAGATGGCCGAGGACCTGACCGACTACCTGCTCGAGATGGGGATCAGGGTTCGCTACCTGCACTCCGAGGTGGACACGCTGCGTCGCGTCGAATTGCTGCGTCAACTGCGCCTCGGCGACTACGACGTGCTGGTCGGCATCAACCTGCTCCGCGAGGGTCTCGACCTGCCGGAGGTGTCGCTGGTCGCGATCCTCGACGCGGACAAGGAGGGGTTCCTGCGGTCGACCCGCAGCCTGATCCAGACCATCGGCCGCGCCGCCCGCAACGTGTCGGGCGAGGTGCACATGTACGCCGACAACATCACCGAATCGATGCGGGAAGCCATCGACGAGACCGAGCGCCGGCGTGCCAAGCAGATCGCCTACAACGAGGCCCACGGCATCGATCCGAAACCGTTGCGCAAGAAGATCGCCGACATTCTCGACCAGGTATATAGGGAGGCCAGCGACGATGAAGCCGTCGAGGTCGGTGGTTCGGGACGGAACGCCTCGCGGGGGCGCCGGGCGCAGGGCGAGCCCGGGCGGGCGGTCAGCGCAGGCATCATCGAGGGCCGTGACACCTCGAATATGCCGCGAGCCGAGTTGGCCGATCTGATCAGGGACCTGACTGAACAGATGATGGCCGCAGCGCGGGATCTGCAGTTCGAGTTGGCCGCGCGCATCCGCGACGAGATCCACGATCTGAAGAAGGAACTGCGCGGCATGGATGCCGCGGGTCTGAAGTAGTACGGACACCGTCGGGACCTTCGGCCCTAGTCCCGACCGGTCGCCTCGCGTACAAACGAAAGTATGAGTGACAGAGCGGATATCGAATCGCCAGTCCACGTCGACGTGACGACGCGCGGTGATCTTCCCGGCGCGGCCGACTACGCGCGGAGCAAGATCGACGACGTCAGCCGGTTCGCGCACCGACCGTTGACACATGCTCACGTGAAGCTGACGCGCCACGGCGACCCGGAACTGGAACGTCCGGTCATCGCGCAAGCCAATCTCGACGTCGACGGCCGACTGATCCGCGCGCAGGCTTCGGGCGACACCGCGCGCGATGCGATCGACCGCCTCGGGGAGCGCCTTCGAAGCCAGCTCCGGCGGGCCGCCGAGCACTGGCAGGCGCGCCGCGACGGCCGAACGGTACGAGCTCCGCAGGACACCGACGATTCCGCGCAGCAACCCAACCGCCTTGCCCTTCCGCCCGAGGAGCGCCAGATCGTGCGGCGCAAGTCGTTCACCCTGGCGCCGTGCACGGTGGACGAGGCGGCGATGGAGATGAACCTGCTCGACTACGACTTCCACTTGTTCACCGAGGAGCGCACTCAGATGGCGAGCGTCCTCTATAAGAGCGGTCCGTCCGAATACCGGCTGGCGCAGGTGCAACCGGCTTCGGAAGACGAACTGGCACCGTTTGAACTGCCGCTGGCGATCAGCCCCCACCCGCCGCCATTTCACACCGTCGAGCAGGCCGCCGAGCGGATGGGAATGCTCGGGCTGCCGTTCATGTTCTTCATCGACGCGGCGCAAGGTCGTGCAGCCGTGCTCTACCACCGCTACGACGGCCACTACGGGCTCATCACTCCTGCCGGCTGAGGTCGCCGCTTGACCTGAACGATGGTTGAGCTCGTAGCGTGTCCGGCGTGACCGACACCGCGCCGACGACCCCTGCGGGACGCTGGCGCGACCTGTTGGGGCCGAAGTATCTCGGCGCCAGCGCCGTCCTGGCCGGCGGCGTCGCGCTGTATGCCACCAACGAGTTCCTCACCATCAGCCTGATGCCCAGCGCGGTGGCCGACATCGGCGGTTACCGGCTGTACGCATGGGTGACGACGGTGTACCTGGTCGCTTCGGTGGTCGCGGCGACCACCGTGCACTCGACGTTGATGCGTTTCGGGCCGCGGGTGTCGTATCTGGGGGCGCTCAGCGTATTCGGTGTGGGCAGCCTGGCCTGCGCCGCGGCGCCCACGATGGAAGCCCTGCTTGTGGGGCGCACCGTGCAGGGGCTGGCGGGCGGGCTGCTGGCAGGGTTGGGCTATGCGGTGATCAATACGGCGTTGCCCGAGTGGTTGTGGACCAAGGCGTCGGCGTTGGTATCGGCGATGTGGGGCGTCGGGACGTTGCTGGGTCCCGCCGCCGGGGGTCTGTTCTCCCAGTATGGTTCGTGGCGTTGGGCTTTCGGTGCGCTGGCGATTCTGACCGTGGCCATCGGTGTATTGGTCCCGCTGGCGTTGCCCAGACGCACGGGCGCCGACGTCGATGCGCCGCGGACACCGATTCCCGTGTGGTCGTTGATGTTGTTGGGTGGTGCGGCATTGGCCGTCAGCGCGGCCGGTATCCCGCGCGATGTGTGGCTCACGGTCGCGTTGCTGGGCTTGGGCGCCGTCATGGTGGCGGTGTTCTTGTTCGTCGATCGGCGCCAACCCGCAGCGGTGTTGCCGCCCAGCACTTTCGGGCGCGGACCGCTGAAGTGGATTTATCTGACCCTCGCTGTGTTGATGGCCGCAACGATGGCGGACATGTACATCCCGCTGTTCGGTCAGCGACTGGCCGATCTCACGCCGGTCGCGGCGGGTTTTCTCGGGGCGGGCCTGGCGCTCGGTTGGACGGTCGGTGAGATCGGCAGTGCTTCGATGAGCGACCCGCGCGCGATCAAGCGCACGGTCGCCATCGCGCCGGCGGTGATGGCCACCGGTCTCGCCCTCACGGCGGTGGCCATGCGCGACGACGCATCGGCCGCCGCGGTAGCGGTCTGGGCGGTCGCGCTGATCGCGGCGGGCACCGGGATCGGGATCGCCTGGCCGCATTTGTCGGCATGGGCGATGAGCCGGGTAGATGACCCGTCCGAGGGACCCACTGCGGCTGCGGCGATCAACACCGTTCAGCTGATTTCCGGCGCCTTCGGAGCGGGGCTGGCCGGAGTGCTGGTGAACATGACCGACAGCGGCGACGCCACGCCGGCGCGGTGGCTGCTGGCGGCCTTCGCCGGGCTCGCCGCGGTGGGCCTGGTCGCGTCGACACGGAGCGGCCGGCCGCGCTGTGGGACCCGCTTTAGCCGAGGACGCCAAAGCGCACCTGACGGCCTCCGGCAGGCAAATTGACGTTTCCCAACCGAACTGTGCGACAGCTTTGTTCAGCGCACTCTCCACGGCTCTGCGCCGGGTTTGCTGCTGCGAAGTGAGCCACGCCGGGCGCAGGCGGGATCGTCGACAGGATCGTCGCGCGTATAGGATCGACGCGAGTCGGAACCGATAATTCATTGCAGTAGTGAGGGATTGGTCGTGAGCGTAAAGAAGGTCGGAGTGCAAGCGGGACTGGTCGGTGCACTGGCGTTCTCTGCCTTGGGCGTCGGAGCGGGTGTCGCCAACGCCGAGGAAGCGGCGCCCAGCACACCAAGCGTGACCTGGAAGCTCGACAAGTGGGATGACTGGGACGACTGGGACAAGCGTCGTGGTCCGCGCTGGGACGGCCCGGCCTACTACGGTCCGCATTACGGTGGGCCCTGCGCATGGGTGCCTCCCGCCGTCTCGATGTGGGTGCCGCCGGCCGCCTGCTAGGGGCCCCTGGCTCCGTCGCTCCACGACAACGGTTCAGCGGCGTGCACGCAGGCCGTCGGCGAACCGCAGATCGGACACCAGCGCGTCGAAGGCTTTCTCCCGATCCTCCGGTGGCCCGCGCAGCACCGACGACGGATGCACGGTCACGGCGACGTCGGGCGCGACGTCGAGTTCCTCGATCGCCGGGAGTTCCAGCTCCTCGCCGCGGTGTGCGGTCAGCCGAAACTTGCTGCCCAGCAGCGACTGTGCGGCGGTCGCACCCATCAGCACCAGCACCTCGGGTCTGACGGCATCCAGCTCGGCCAGCAGCCACGGTCGACATGCCACGACTTCCGTGCGGCCCGGAGTCTTGTGGATCCGCCGCTTGCCGCGTTCGGGCAGGGTGAACTTGAAGTGCTTGACCGCATTGGTCACGTACACCCGTTCACGGTCGATACCGGCCTGCACCAGCGCCTTGTCCAGCAGCTTGCCCGCGGGGCCGACGAACGGCCGTCCGGCCTTGTCCTCCTGATCGCCGGGCTGCTCGCCGACCAGCATCATGTCCGCGCTGGAGGAACCGCCGCCGAACACGACCTGCGTTGCGTCGAGGTACAGATCGCATCCCTTGCAACCGTGCGCGGCGTCGGCGAGCGCATCGAGCTCGCGGGTCTCGGGTACGAACTCCGCCGCGGTGTGGGCTGGCCTTGCGGGCATGGGAAACGGTTACCCGCTTATGCAGCCGCCACTCGCGCTACCGGGTCGACTTGACCACCTGCGCGAAGCTGAACTGCCAGCGCTCGACGACCCGGAAGCCCATTGCCTGCGGCACCCGGTACGCAGGTGCTCGGCGCAGACGCGGTCCCGGGTCGAGCGCGCGCCCGCTCTCCCGATCCGGGACGGTGGCGTCGCGTTGTGAGACCGTCCACAACACGGTGCAGGGCCGAAGCCGGTCGGCCACACCCCAAATCCCAAGATGGAAGTCCCACAAGCGGTTTCGGTCCGCTGCGCGGCGACCGCGGCCGGGGTCGACCAGGGCCGCGTACGCCTCGGGGCGCGCTGCCGTCAACGGGCGAATCGGGCCGGGCGCCCAGTTGGTGGTGTTGTCGAGGACCAGGCAATCGCCGGGGGAGGCGTTCGCCGTCAGGACGTCGGCCACCTGGCTGAAGTCCATGCCCTCCTTGGCGTAAGGGCCTCGCTGTTCGAGCAGATAGTTCGGCGTCGCCGCCATCGCCAGCACCGTCAGCACCACCGCGACGGCCTCGCGCGCTCTGGCGACCGCGGTGATGCCGACCGCCAACAGCAGCGCCAGCGCCGGCGAGGTGTAGCTCAGGTAGCGCGGGTAGTACACGGGCTCCCACCACACGGAGTACAGCAACAGCACTGCCGTCGGAAGCACGATCCACGCAGCGCTGATCGCCACCAGCGACCGGACGCCGCGATCCGTCGGCCGGAACCGTCGCATCGCGAGCAGCGCCAGCACCAGCCCCGCCGTGACCGCGAACGCCACGCTGTGGTCGAAGTACTGCTCCTGCACCACTTCTGCGACCGTGTGCCAGCCCGGCGGGGAGATCCACCGCACCTGGGCGACCTGCGTCCTGCTGAACGCCAGAAACGGGACCAGGACCGCGATCGCCACCGCGGCCGTCACGATCCACCGGCGCACGACCGCTCGCGGTGCCGCCACCGTGGTCAGCGTCACGGCGTGCACGAGCACCATCAGCACGACGAAGATGTTCAGCAGCGACGACCCGACCAGCGCCAGCCCGTAGCAGACCCACAGCCATCTGGCGTTGCGGCGGACCGCGAGCAGCAACAACACCGTCAGCCAGACCGCCGCGGCCACGGTCAGCGCATAGGACCTCGCCTCGATACCCGCCCACGTGACGCGGGGCAGGATCGCCAACACGATGCCCGCACATACGGCCGTCGTCCGCGAGGCGAAGCGGCGCGCCAGGACGACGACGGCGCCGCTCGCCAGCCCGACCGCGAGGCTGCTCGACAGCCGGGAGTAGAACTCGGTGACCGGAAACACCGCGAACCACCCGTGCATCAGCAGGTAGTACAGGCCGTGCACCGCGTCGATGTTGTGCAGCAGGCCCCAGAGTTGGGGAATCGACCGCGTCGAGGCCGAGATCGTGGCCGCCTCGTCGAACCACAGCGACGGCCGAGCCGCACCCGCCGCCGACACCGCGACCGCGAACAGTGCCGTCAGCGCGGCGTCGAACCGGCCGGCGCGAAGGGATCCCGACGGGTTGAGGCGCGCGAGGCGTTGCGGTCCCAGCGACAGATCCACGCCCTGTTACCCACCCTTCCCGCGAACGGCAAAACGCTAGCGTGCACCCTCGCGCAGCGCTTGCCGAAGCGGTATGAAAGTCACGACGACCGAGGTGCCGACGCCGCTGACGATCGCTTCGCGCGGCCGGGTGTAGGCGGCGTCACCTGGGCCGGTCCAGCGTGACGTTGGGTGCGAAGTAGGACGAAATCGCAGGCAAATGCCACCTGAGCGGCTACTGTTCCGGGTGGCAACGAACTGAAACTGGGAGGATATGGATGAGCGCCTATCAGACCGTCTTGGTTGGCACGGACGGATCGGACTCGTCGTTGCGCGCGGTCGAGAAAGCGGGTCAGATCGCCGGTGACGCCAAGCTGGTCATCGCCACGGCGTACTTCCCCCAGAACGAAGATCAGCGCGCGGCCGACGTGCTCAAGGACGAGGGCTACAAGATGTCCGGCAACGCGCCGATCTACGCGATCCTGCGCGAGGCGAAGGAACGCGCCCACCAGGCGGGTGCCACGAACGTCGAGGAGAAGGCCATCGTCGGCGCCCCCGTCGACGCGCTGGTCGAACTCGCCGAGGAGGTCAAGGCGGATCTGCTGGTCGTCGGTAACGTCGGCCTCTCCACAATCGCCGGCCGGTTGCTCGGTTCCGTTCCCGCCAACGTCGCACGCCGCTCCAAGAGCGACGTATTGATTGTGCACACCACGCCGTAACCACCACCAGCGCCGCCACGATCGTCCAGCCGCCCCACCGCTGATAGAGGGTCGTCCGCGCGTCCAGCGGGACGTCAACGACAGTGACTCCCCACTCGGCGGCCGGCATCCATGCCAGCTGGCGGCCCCGGGCGTCGAACGCCGAACTGACCCCCGACAACGCGGCGTGAACCGCGGGACGGCCTGTTTCGACCGCGTGTACGGCGGGCATCGCCGCCAGCTGCGGTTGCGCCCAACTGCCTTGGTATGACGACGTCGAACTCTGGTAGACGAGCAACTCCGCTCCCCGTCGGACCGCTGCCCGCGCGAGGTCGGAGAACATCGTCTCGAAGCTGATCAGCGGTCCGATCGCGACGACGTCGGTGCGCAGGACGACGGGCCCTTGCCCGCGGCGGCGATCCTCGCCCGCGGCCTGGGTGTTGGATGTGGCCCAGCCGATCAGGGGCCGCAGCGGCACGTATTCCCCGAAGGGGACCAGGCGCGTCTTCGCGTATGAGCCCTGCACACCGTCCGGTCCGACCAGCACCGACGACTTGTAGATGCCGCCCGATGCTCCCCGGGCGTCGACATTGACCAGCAGGTCCGCGCCGACGCGCCGCGAAAGGGCGGCGAGCCGCGCGGTGACGTCCGGGCGGGCCGCCAGGTCTACGCCCACACTGCTCTCGCCCCATACGACCAGGGCGAGTGGCTGCCCGGGCAGTTCCGAGGTCAGGGCCTCGCTCGCGGCCTGTCGCGCCGTGGATTCGGCGATGTCACCCGGTTGGACGAGCGCGATGCGGACCGTCGGGCCGGACGTAGGGGTCGGCCCCCACCAAAACCAGGCCGGACCCACCGCCAGAAGAACCACCGCGAGCACCGCCGGTGCCGCCGAACGCCGCACCAGGGCCGCGACAACCGCGGTGTTGACCGCCACCAGCAGGAAGCTGACGAGCCACACGCCGCCCACCGCGGCGGGCGCCAGCGTGGCGGGTTGATTCCACTGCGATGCGCCGAGGACGGCCCACGGCCCGCCGAGCCGGTCCCACGATCGGACCGCTTCCGCGAGCACCCACAGGCTGGGCAGTACCGCAACGGCGCTGACGCCTCGTGCGGCGGTGACGTCGCCGGAGAGCAGGCGGTGCGCCGCCCACCCGAAGGGCAGCCACAGCGCGCCGAGTCCGGCGGCGAGCACGAGCAGCGGGGGACCGGTACTCGGCCACAGCCAGTATTGGGTGACGCCGACGAACGCCGCCATCGCCAACCAGGCTCGCGCGGCGGACTGTCCAGCCGTCGGCGCCGCTCGGAGCACGAGCAGCAGCGGGACCAGCCCGATCCAGGCCAGCCACCACAGGGCAGGCGCCGGGAACGCAAGCGCGGGGAACGCGCCGGCGAGGACCGCCGACGCGTAGCCCCGCAGCGAGATCAGGTGCTCGACGCTTTAGCGATGCTCGCGATCGCCTGGTCGAGCGTGGAGTTGAACTCTTCGTCGCTCTGCTGGGCGGTCAGACCCTCGGTCAACGCGCGCGAGAAGCTCGCGATGACACCGATGTTGCGCGACAGCTTCTCGTTCGCCTCGTCGCGGCTGTAGCCGCCGGACAGCGCCACGACCCGCAGCACGTTCGGATGCTCGACCAGATCCTTGTACAGGTTGTCGGTGTCGGGCAGCGTGAGCTTGAGCATGACCTTCTTGTCGCCGAGCTTGCCGACACCGTCGAGCAGCGCGGCCTTGAGCTGCTCCTCGGCCTCGGCCTTCTTCGGGCTCTTGATGTCGACCTCGGGTTCGATGATCGGCACCAGGCCCTTGGCGAGGACCTGCTCGGCGACCTCGAACTGCTGGGCGACGACCGCGTCCAGACCGGCGCCGGGCAGCTTGATGACCGAACGCTCCTTGGTGCCGAAGACCCCGTTCGCCGCGGCGCGGTCGAGCAGGTCGTCGAGGCCGGGCATCGGCTTCATCGTCTGCGCGCCGTCCTGCTCGTCGTTGAGACCCTTGTCGATCTTGAGGAACGGAACGATGTTCTTGACGTTCCACAGGTAGTCGGCGGTCGGACGGCCCTCGATCTCGCGGTCCATCGTCTGCTCGAACAGGATGGTGCCCATGATGCGGTCGCCGTCGAAGGCGGGGCTGGTGATGATCCGGGTGCGCATCTCGTGCACGAGGTCGAACATCTGGTCGTCGCCGGAGTAGGCGTCCTCGGCGATCCCGTAGAGCTTCAGCGCCTTGGGGGTGCTGCCGCCGCTCTGGTCGAGTGCCGCGATGAACCCGGCGCCGCTCTGCGCCTTCTTCAACTGATCGGTGTTCATGTCTGCCCTTTCTTCGTCACCAGGCAATCTATCGAAGTTCGCACGGCCGAGCGTCAGATGGCCGCTCAACGTCCGGTCACTATCCCAAAAAGCGTTGAGAGTCGCGAAGTTGACGGTTTTCGCCGGGATCCACGTCATCTTTCCGACGCTCGGCGCGGGTGGTGGTGCGGATGACGCTGCGGCCCTCAGTGTCACCGCAAGATGCGGTCGAATTGCCTGATCGGATGAATTCCGTGCAGGTCGCGGTACGACGGCGGCTCGCGGTCTGCTGCGTCTTTGATGCCGTACTCCGTCGCCAGCTCCGCACCGATGAAGGTCTGGCCGCTCTTGTCCATCAGGTGTGGGTCGTTGAACAGTGCCCAGATCAGGTGTCCCGTGAACTCCGGCGTCTCGGTGTTGTCGAGCAGGTGAGCGAGCTTGTCGGGCGCGTTGCCGATCAGCTTCTTGAAGCGTTCGGTCAGCAGCACGCCCATCCAGATCGACGCCGTCGCGATGCCGAAGTCCTTGAAGTCGACCGCCATGTCGGCAGCCATCTTGTCGGTGCCCGCTTTGTGAACGCCGTAGGCGGGGCCGAACACGTAGTGGGCCGCACCGGGCGCGGAGGTGAACACCACCAGCCCGCGCCGCCGCGCGAGCATCAGCGGGGCCGCGTACACGGTCGTGACGTAACTGCTGCGCAGGCCGACCTCGAGGGTGTCGATGACGTTGACGGGCTCTTCCCAGAACCGGGTTCGGCCCATCATCTCCTCGCGGATGATCACCGCGTTGTTCACCAGGATGTCCAGCCGGCCCTGTTCCCGTCTGATCCGCTCGAACAAGGCCTTCGTCTGCTCGTCGTCGGCATGGTCGACGCGGACGGCGATTCCGGTGCCGCCTGCGGCCGTGACGAGTTCGGCGGTCTCGTGGATCGTGCCGTCGAGCACGGACTGGCCTGCGCGCTCGGTGCGCCCGGTGACATACACCGTGCAGCCGTGGTTGCCCAGCGCGTGCGCGATCCCGCGTCCGGCACCGCGGCTGGCACCTGTGACGACCGCGATCGGCGCGTCTACCAACCGCGTTCTTTCCACTGGGCCAGATGCGGCCGTTCCGTGCCGAGCGTGGTGTCGTCGCCGTGGCCCGGGTAGACCACTGTCGAGTCGTCGTAGACGTCGAACACGCGGCGGGTCACATCGCCCAGCAACTGGTCGAAAGCCCCGTCCTCCCACGTCTTGCCGACACCGCCCGGGAACAGGCAGTCGCCGGTGAACAGGTGGGTGGCCTCGTCGGCGCCGTCGAGCGCGAGCGCCACCGAACCGGGGGTGTGGCCCTGCAGATGGATGACGTCGAAGGACAGCTCGCCGATGTCGACTGTGTCGCCGTGGGCGAGGATCCGATCGGGTCGGACCGGCAGCGGTTCAGCGTCGAGTTGGTGCGCGGCCGTGGTCGCCCCGGTGACCTTGGCCACTTCCTCCAGCGCCTGCCAGTGGTCGAAGTGCTGGTGGCTCGTCACGATCAGCGCCAGTCTCGGCGCGTGCTTCTCGATCAGTTCGAGCAGGATCGGCGCGTCGTTGGCGGCGTCGATCAGCAGCGTTTCGCCGGTTCGGGAACACGTGACCAGGTAGGCGTTGTTGTCCATCGGGCCGACCGAGACCTTGACGATCGAGGCGCCTGGGAGCGTGCGCCGGGCCGCGGTTCCTGGCTCGACGTGGCCGGTGTAGTTGTCGTCGACGACGGTCATGTTCTTCACCGTATCCGCCTTGTCTGGGGCTTGTCGGTGGGTCCACATAGAGTGGTTTTGAACTATGTCTTCGGGAGGAACCGGGTGGCTGACCGCCTTGTCGTCAAGGGTGCGCGCGAGCACAACCTGCGAAGTGTCGATCTTGATTTACCACGCGACGCGCTGATCGTCTTCACCGGCCTCTCGGGTTCGGGGAAGTCGTCGCTGGCCTTCGACACGATTTTCGCGGAGGGCCAGCGCCGCTACGTCGAGTCGCTGTCGGCCTATGCCCGCCAGTTCCTCGGTCAGATGGACAAACCCGACGTCGACTTCATCGAGGGGTTGTCGCCCGCGGTGTCCATCGACCAGAAGTCGACCAACCGCAACCCGCGGTCGACGGTCGGCACCATCACCGAGGTGTACGACTACCTGCGGCTGCTGTATGCGCGCGCGGGCACCCCGCACTGCCCCATCTGCGGTGAGCGCATCGCCCGGCAGACGCCCCAGCAGATCGTCGATCAGGTGCTGGCCATGGACGAGGGGCTGCGTTTCCAGGTGCTCGCACCGGTGGTGCGCACCCGCAAAGGCGAGTTCGTCGACCTGTTCGACAAGCTGAACACGCAGGGCTACAGCCGCGTGCGCGTCGACGGCGTGGTGTATCCGCTCACCGATCCGCCGAAGCTCAAGAAGCAGGAGAAACACGACATCGAGGTGGTCGTCGACCGCCTGACGGTGAAGGCCAGCGCCAAGCAGCGGCTGACGGACTCGATCGAGACGGCGCTGAATCTGGCCGACGGCATCGTCGTGCTGGAGTTCGTCGACCGCGAGGACGACCATCCGCACCGCGAACAGCGGTTCTCCGAGAAGCTGGCCTGCCCCAACGGACATCCGCTGGCCGTCGACGATCTCGAGCCGCGCTCGTTCTCGTTCAACTCGCCCTACGGCGCCTGCCCCGAATGTCTGGGCCTGGGCATCCGCAAGGAGGTCGATCCGGAACTGGTGGTGCCGGACCCGGACCTGACCCTGGCCGAGGGGGCGATCGCGCCCTGGTCGATGGGGCAGACCGCGGAGTACTTCACCCGGATGCTGGCGGGCCTCGGTGACGCGCTCGGGTTCGATGTCAACACGCCGTGGAAGAAGCTGCCCGCCAAGGCGCGCCGGGCGATCCTCGAGGGCTGCGACGAGCAGGTGCACGTGCGGTACAAGAACCGTTACGGCCGAACCCGCTCGTACTACGCAGATTTCGAGGGCGTGATGGCGTTCCTGCAGCGCAGGATGGAGCAGACTGACTCCGAGCAGATGAAGGAGCGTTACGAGGGCTTCATGCGCGATGTGCCCTGCCCGGAGTGCGAGGGCACGCGGCTCAAGCCCGAAATCCTCGCGGTGACCCTGACCGCGGGGGAGTTCGGGCCGAAGTCCATCGCCGAGGTCGCCGAGCTGTCGATCGCCGAATGCTCGGAGTTTCTCAATGCGTTGACGCTGGGCGCACGCGAGCAGGCCATCGCGGGTCAGGTGCTCAAGGAGATCCAGTCGCGACTGGGCTTCCTGCTCGACGTCGGACTGGACTACCTGTCGCTGTCGCGGGCCGCCGCCACGCTGTCCGGCGGTGAGGCGCAACGTATCCGGCTCGCCACCCAGATCGGGTCGGGCCTCGTCGGGGTGCTCTACGTGCTCGACGAACCGTCGATCGGGCTGCACCAGCGCGACAATCGCCGGCTGATCGACACGCTCGTCCGGCTGCGGGATCTGGGTAACACGCTGATCGTCGTCGAGCACGACCTCGACACCATCGCCCATGCCGACTGGGTCGTCGACATCGGCCCCGCGGCGGGCGAGCACGGCGGCCAGATCGTGCACAGCGGACCTTACGAGGAGTTGTTGAAGAACCCGGAATCGCTTACCGGAGCTTATCTTTCGGGTAAGGAAGAGATCGAGGTGCCGGCGATCCGGCGGCCGGTCGACAAGAAGCGGCTGCTGACGGTCGTCGGGGCCCGCGAGCACAACCTGCGCGAGATCGACGTGTCCTTTCCCCTCGGCGTGCTGACCGCGGTCACCGGTGTTTCGGGCTCGGGTAAGTCCACGTTGGTCAACGACATCCTGGCATCGGTGCTGGCGAACAAGCTCAACGGTGCCCGGCAGGTGCCGGGCCGCCACACCCGGGTGACGGGGCTCGACAAGCTGGACAAACTCGTCCGGGTCGACCAATCCCCGATCGGCCGCACACCGCGCTCCAACCCCGCCACCTACACCGGCGTCTTCGACAAGATCCGCACGCTGTTCGCGGCCACCACCGAGGCCAAGGTGCGCGGGTATCAACCGGGGCGTTTCTCGTTCAACGTCAAGGGCGGTCGCTGCGAGGCGTGTTCCGGCGACGGCACCATCAAGATCGAGATGAACTTCCTTCCCGACGTGTACGTGCCGTGCGAGGTGTGCCACGGCGCCCGGTACAACCGCGAGACGCTCGAGGTGCACTACAAGGGCAAGACCATCGCCGAGGTCCTCGACATGTCGATCGAGGAGGCGTCGGAGTTCTTCGCCCCGATCACCTCGATACACCGGTACCTGAAGACGCTCGTCGATGTCGGTCTGGGCTACGTGCGGCTGGGCCAGCCGGCCCCGACGCTGTCCGGTGGTGAGGCCCAGCGCGTGAAGCTGGCCTCCGAGCTGCAGAAGCGGTCGACCGGACGCACGGTGTACATCCTCGACGAGCCGACCACCGGCCTGCACTTCGAGGACATCCGCAAGTTGCTCAAGGTCATCAACGGGCTTGTCGACAAGGGCAATACGGTCATCGTCATCGAGCACAACCTCGACGTCATCAAGACATCGGACTGGATCGTCGACATGGGCCCGGAAGGCGGCGCAGGAGGCGGCACCCTGGTCGCGTCCGGAACGCCGGAGGACGTCGCCGCCAACACCGACAGCTACACGGGCCACTTCCTCGCCGAGTGTCTGGGCGTTGCACGGCCGAAACCCAAGGCGCGCAACGCCAAACGTACCAAGGTCAGCGCCTGACAGCCCGTCGAAACTGAGCTTGTGTTCGAGATTTCCGCGGCCATCTCGTGCAGATCTTCAGCTTCGGGGCTAAGCCTTCGACAGCGGCGACGGAAACCGCGGGCTGATCCGTACACCGTCGAGCCACTCGGTCAGCTGGTCGGCGCGCTCGCGCAGTCGGGTCTGTGCCGAGCGACCCACGTCCTCGAGCAGCCGCAGCTCGACCCGACCGGCATCGTCCTGACCCCAGGCCCCGACGATCCTGCCGTCGCACCATGCCGTGGGACCGCCGTTGCCGTTCCGGTCGAACACCTGCGCCCGGTGCGGTCCGAGGTACCAGTCGCGGTCGAACCAGCCCATCGTCGTGACGTCCAGTCCGGGCAGAAGTGCACACCACGGTTCGGGTTCGGGTTCGGCGTCGACATCGTCGGGTAGGACGAAGCCCGGTGTGCCGTCGAGGTCGACCTCCACGGCGCCGATGTCGCGCAACGCCTCTCGCGCCCAGGTCAACGTGTTGCCGAACCACCACTTGATGTCGGTCACGGTGGCGGGGCCGAATGCGGAAAGCCAGCGGCGCACGACCTCGGAGCGGGCCGCCTGCGGGTCGGCGACACCGGCGGTGCCGATCCACTCGGCGGTGGCGACCCAACGGGGTCGCGACGTCGTCCACTTCCCGTCGTTGGGGCCGCGCATGATGTCGCCGCGCACCGCCAGCACGGTCAGGACGCGCGGTGCCAACGGGGTCTTGCCGCCCCACCGCTTACCAGGGGCCGGATCCCACGACCCTGCCAACTCCGGCAGCGCCTCGCGCAGATCCTTCGCACTCATCGCCCCATGCTCACTCAGATGCGTGAGGACCGCCGTGCGGGCCGCGTCGAGCCACGCGTCGCCATCGGTGCAGACACCGGCCTTCTGCGCGTCGGCGATGAGCCGGCGACGCTCGGTGTCGGCGACCCGATCGCTTGCCGCGGACTGGATCAGCGGCATGTCGCCGGCGTGGACGGTCCACAGCGTCCTGCGCATCGCGAGATGTTTGACCAGCGAGCGCCGCTCGTAGAGTTCGGCGTCCAGATCGGCGACGCCGAACTCCGCCAGCCGTGCCCACAGCGACAGGTAGGGGGTCGCCGGATCGGTCGCATGCAGCCCGAGCACACCGTCGACGACGCCGCCGACGGAGTCCGCAGGCGCACAGAGGAAGTGCCGACGGGCCAGCCGCGCCCGCCGTTCGTCGGCCGTGAATCTGCGCATCGCCTGCGAACCGTACCGGTGCGCGCCGACAGAAGTTTGGGATCGGTAGCGACCGGTGCGGTTTTGACTTACCGCCATGACGGGCGCCATCGGGGCGACGTCCCAACGAAGGGTAGATCGATGAATCGCGTTGTTGTGGGTCTGATCGGACTGGTCGCCGGCGCCACAGTGCTGGTGGGCTGTTCGGACGACAAGGGAAGTGCCCCCGCGGCCAGCGCGGCGGGCGTGAGCAGCGGCGGCAGCACGGAGGTGAAGGTCGACGGCAAGGATCTCGAGGGCCTGGACCTCAACACCGTCACCTGCGTGAAGCAGGGCGGTCGGATCAACGTCGCCAGCGGCGCGATCGGCGGCCAGCAGGGCCTGGGCATCGTGATGAGCGATGAGGCGAATCCGAGGGTGGAGTCGCTGGGCATGGTGGTCGACGGAAACGCCCTCGCGGTCAGCAACACCATGGGAGCCAAGGTCGGTTCGGCCGAGGTGAAGGTCGACGGGGACACCTACACCATCACCGGCGAAGCGGCGGGAGCCGACATCTCGAACCCGATGGCAGGGTCGATCACCAAGCCGTTCACCGTCAAGGTCAACTGCAGTTGAGCGATCCACCTCCTGAAGCGGCGGGCGTGCCAGGCATGCCCGCCGCTTTCTATGATTGCGCGGTGGCGATCCCCACGGACCTCGAGCGTGCCCGTCACCTCGCGTTCGCCGCCAACGAGGAGGCGGCCAAGGATCTCCTGCTGTCTCTGGTGCCGCAGATCGAGCAGGCCGGCCGCGACGACTGGATGCTCGAGGTGTATGCGCTGCTCGGCGAGATCTATCTCGTCCGCACCGCATACAACGGCACCGAGGAATGCCTGAACCGGATGCGCGAATGCCTGGCCGTCTATTCGGCGATTCTCGCGGGTAACAAGCCCGAGGCCGCGGCACAGGTGACGATGTCGACGGCCGAGATCGAGCTGATGGTGCGCCGGTACTCGCGGCGCGCGCAGTTCCTGCAGACCGGGTTGGCCGCGGCGCACGGCGACCATGAGACCGCCGAGGCCGCATTGATCGCCCTGACCGACGACGAGCCGGTCGCCGAACTCGCCGCCGAACACCGATTTCTGGTCACCTACGCCGAGATCCTGTGTGCGGTCGCGCTGTGCGACGACGACCTGCACGTGAAGTCGATCCCGTTGTGGGAGCGCGTGATCGACGTGATCGACCGTCCGGGTGACGGTGGCGAACACCACGATCACCTCCTCGTCCTGGGAGCCACCGGCTATGGCAGGTTCTGCGTCGAGACCGGCCGGCTCGTTGCGGCCGAGCCCTGGCTGCGGCGGGCGGGGGCGCGCGCGGAGGCGCGTGGGTGGAGGCTCGCAGTGGCGCGCACCCAACTCGAACGTGCGACGGCGGCGTGGTCGGCGGGGGACCGGCCGCAGGCGCAGACATTGGTCCACGAGGCATATCCCGCTATCGCCGAACATCTTCGCGCACACGATGTCTCGCGGTGCTGGTTGTACTTCGGGCTGATCAGCATCTCCGTGAACGCGCTCGACGACGCCGACGAACGACTCGGTCATGCCGAACGGCACTGGCGTGAGATCGAGAAGCCGCTGCACATCCACCGGATCCTGTTGCAGCGCAGCTGGGTCGACATCTTCCGGAAGGACTTCGCCGCAGCACTCGAGCGCGTCGGACAGGCGCGTGAACTGCTGGACGCGTGGCCCCGCCACAGCTGGCTGCAGTACGCCCGCCTCGACGACCAGCTCGGCAACATCTGGCGGGCCGACGCACTGGCCGATCCCGTTCACGCGGCGGAGAAGCTCCAGAAGGCCGCTGAACTCAAACTCCCCGCCGCGATGGCCGTCGACTCGGTGCGGTACGCGATCCCCAATGCCGACGCCCGGATGCGTTGGGCCACCTACGTTTCCGCTCCGATCCTCGCTGGCGCATTCGCTGTCGCATGGGAGTGGGGTAACACCAAACTGCTCAGCGAGCTCATCGAATACCACAGCGCGCGCGGAACCTTCACCGCCGAACCCGCCTCCGCCGACACCATGGATTGGGCGGGCACCGCGACGGCGGCCGTACCCGTGGAGTCCGCCGACGAGTACGCGCTGGTCGCCGCCGGGCCGATGGTCACCGCGAGCGCGTCGCTGACCAGACTCGGACCGTTGCCGCCGCTGGTGATGGACCCGGCCACCGCGCCGATCATCGGTCGTTACCGCGCCCTGGCGGCCGAGCGGTACGGCCGCGACGTGACCGCGGACGAGCCCGCGTGGTGCACGTGGCCCTGAGCAAAACTCTCGTCCTGCGGTTCGCCGACGTCGGGGTGGCGACGTACGCCGGGCTGCGGGTCGTGGGAGACCCGTCGCGAACCGTCACCTGGGTGGTCGAACAGCCGGACCTCGTCGCAGCCGAACAGCGGCTCGCCGAGGCGCTGCCCGACCCCATCGGCACTGAGAACCGCCGCGACGCACTCGACCGCGCGATCGCCCGAGGCGCCTTCGCCGCGCCCACAACCGAATTCGAACTCGCCCGCGCACTGGGCACACAACTGATCGCCCCCGCCGCCTGGCAGCTGCTCGTCGAGCATGCGGCGTCACCGCGCGCGACGCTGTTCGTGTCGCCGAGCGCGCGGCTGGCCAGGATCCCCTGGGGTCTGCTGGCGGCGCCGAAGCAAGACGGCATCCGGCTGATGGAGCTGGCCGACGTCATGATGGCCGTGCCACCCAATATCGTCAATTCGCCGCGGGCGCCGACGAATTGGATCGATGGAAGCAACAACCCCGTACTGTTGGTGCTCGACCCGCGCGTGCCCGGCCAGCGCCCGGACGCGGCGTTGGGCTCCGTGCTCGGTAAACCGTCGCCCGATACCGTCCTGGCTCGTCATTTCGCCGATCTCGCCGATCGCCGCGCGGTGCTGCCGGACGTGGCGGCCGTCACCGAACTGTTCCGGCGTACCGACGCCGACCGCAGTTGGCTCGCCGGTCAACTCGCGCGCCGGCCCGGCCGCCTGGTGTACGTCGGGCATGCCACCGCCGCCGACGGCGACGCCGGCCACGCAGACCGCGCGGCGCTGCACCTCGCCGAAGAGCGGCCGCTCACCGCGGGTGAGCTCATGGCGGCGAGATTGCCCTTTCCTCCACGGGTTGCGCTGCTGGCGTGCGCATCCGGCGGGGACTATCAGTTCGACGAGGCCAGTGGGCTGGTGGCGGCGATGGTCCTGGGTGGCGCCCAGTTGGTCACTGCCACGTTGTGGTCGCTGCCGACGACGGCGGGCTACCGGCAGTTCGCCGCATGCGAGGCCGACCCGATGAGCGAGGCGATCGTCGCCGTCGACCGCGCCCATGAGGCCGACGAGGCCGGCCGGGCGGTGAACCGCTGGCAGCGGGACCGGATGCGCGACTGGCGCGGTGGCGATCTGACCGCCAGCCCGCTGTATTGGGCGGCGCTGGCCAGCTTCGCCGTTGACGGCGCGCGCTGATCAGACCGGCGCCACGCAAATCGCCACGGCGGTCTCGTCACCGGGACGGTAGTAGGTGTCGATAACGCTGCCGGGGGAGACCTTGATCAGTGCGGACGCCGGCACCAACGCGGTCTCCCGGGCGGGAAACTGCCCGCCTCCAGGCTTTCTGACCATCACATCGAGTTCGACTTCCCGGCAGTCCTCGAGCCCCTGCCCGGTGGGCCGCATTGCGGTGACGACCGCCGGTGAGCGGATACCGTTGCGGATCAACTCGAGTCGGTCGCGGGTGAGCAGGCCTTTGCGCACCATCGTCCGGTCGAACTCCGCTCGCGCGGCGAGGATGTCCTCCGCCGTGGCCAGGCGCTCGTCGGCCTCACCGCAATCCACTCGGGAGAGCCTCCAAGCGGGTCGTAACGAAGCGGCCGTCGTGCCGATGTAAACGATGCAGACGAACGCGAACAGCGCAGTGAACATGACCTCAAGGGTCGGGCGGCCGCGCCGCTACCGAACCCAACTTTCCTGCTGTCCACAACCGGAACCTACTTCTATCCTGTCCTGATGAGCACCGGGACGGCCGTCGCCGTCGCCCATCCGCGCCGGGCGGTCATCGACCGCGCCTGGCGCGCCATCGGGCCCGGTGTCGAGGTGCTCAGCAGCGAGGACGGCGGGCCGCTGCGGCGAACGGTGAAACGGATCATCGATCCGCTGGTCCTGCGGCTGCGATCGAACACCCGATTCTCGGCGCCGTTCGTGGCGCCCGATGTGGCCGACGCGATGTACGACGCGATCCTCGGGCACAGTACGCAACTGCGGGACACGGCGACCTGGTTCGACGTCCTCAAACGGGAGCGGCGTCGGTTGCGCATCACCTCGGGCAATGCCCAAGAGCTGTACTTCCCGGTGTGTTTCGAGCTGGCCGTGACGAAAGGACCGCCTGCACAACATGGTTCCGGTGCCGAGGAGGTGCTGCGCGAGATCCACGATGAACGCGACCGCACCGCGATCGAAGTACTGAACCGGTTCGTGTCCGACGAGAAGGTCATCGCAGAACTGGAGAGGCAGCTGAGCCGCAGTTGGCGAGATGTTCGCGCGGGTACCGATATCACCGGTCCGTTCATGGCCGGACTGACCACGGTGCTCGGCCCCGCCGACGGCCACTCTGCCGCCGCCGCGCGACAGCGTGTGTGGCAGGCGTTGATCGCCGACGCCGCGCCGTACAACCTCGGAGCCAAGGCACGCAGCGGACTGGCCGAGCTGCCATGGTCGATCGTCAACCTCGGCCTGAGTTCTGTTGAACCACAACAGCAGCCGAGCATCATCGGTGGGCCGGACCACGACCGGCCCCTGAACCGCAGCGTGATCGACAGGGTGCGCGCAACGCTGCGAAGGGCGATGGACCGCGACGGACTTCCCGATGTGCCGACATTGTGCGCCGAAGAGGTCGACCGGGCGTGCGCTCCCTGGGGGCTGATAGGAGAGGACAAGCAGGCCACGCTGGTCGCGGGAATCGAGGTCGCGGTGCATCTCGCCCCGGTGGCCGATGGCGGCGAGCCCCGCTACGAGTTGGCCCGCCAGATTCAGGCGCGGCTCCGCAAAGAGGCATACGTGCTGCACGCGCGCCGCTATCTGGCCGCCGACGGACCGATCCATCCGCGCCAGCAACAGGTGATCGACGAGTTGGCGATGTTCGCGCGCCCGTACCTGAGCCGGTTGTGGGCCAGGCTGCACGGCCGTGACGTGTGGCAGGAGCCGTGTGGCGACGTCGATGAGGTTCGAGCGGTGCTCGAAGGCGTGGCGAGGTCGGTCAGCCTGGACCACCGCCAGCGGATCAAGACGATGCTCGAGATGCAGGTGGCGGGATGAGGCTGATGGCCGATTCGGGCCTGTGGACGACGGGACCGCTGATGGCCCCGGCTCCGGTGATCGCCGTTCTCGAAGTCAGCGGTGCGGTGCTGTCGTGGACGGTCGACGAGCCGACGGATGCCCAGATCACGTTCACCGATCCGGCGCGGGCGGACTGGTTGTGGCGGGTGATCGGTGAGGCGGGCCACCACGCCGTGATCTCCGCGCTGGGTGACCGCGCCGCAGTCGACAGCATCGAGGTGAGCGGTGTGGCCCTGGTACCCGAAGCGGTCGAACCGCTGCGCCGCCTCGCGCTCGGCCACTGGCTGCGGCGCTGGTGGCCGGCAAGTCAGCGCGATGCGATCGCGACGCTCGACGGGGCGCTCCTGGATGCCGAAGTCGCGCTGCTGACGGCCGCGGCGCAGGACTACTTCGGCGACGACACCTTCGACTCGGAAATCGCCCATCTGCTTGCTCCGCATGCCGCGGCACTGAATACTGCTGCGCACGAAGGTGATCCACGGGTCACCGCGCTCATCGAGCTGTGTCGCGATGTGGCCGCCGATGTCGGAGTCGCACTCGATGCAGACGAGGTGAGCGGTCGGCGCGCCGACTATGCGCTTGCGGCAGGGGCGGACTCGCGAGTCCGAGGTCCCGCGGTCATCGCCGGCGGCACCGCCTCGCTCAATTGGGCGGCCCTACCACCGGGTGTCTTCGACGCCGCCGAGGACACCGTCGAATGGTCGGTGGAAGCGGTCGACGACGGTGTGGATGCGGTCGTCGGGGTGGAGTTGACGGGGCTGGGCTCACCCCACGGCATCGCGGTGCGGTTGGAGTCCGGGCCCGTCGGCGGGGCGGGCGTACTCGGCGCGGACGGGCGTGCGTCGTTTCCCGTTGCCGACACCGACGCGACACCGATCACCGAAGCGGTTGCCTGGAACCATGACTGGCGCGGCACGAGGGTGGTGGTGGGCGCCGATGTCGACGAGTCGGCGCACACCCGCGACCGGGTCCGCGCGTTCGCCCGGTCGCGGATGGATCGACCCGGCCCCGATGCGTTCCTGGCCGAGATCCTTGCCGCCGAATCGGATTACTGAGATTCGTCGGACTGTTTGCGCATCTGCTCGCGGATCTGTTCGAGACGCTCGGCCGCTGCTCGCTGGCGCTCGTCGTATTGCTCGGCGACGCTTCGACCCTCGGGGGTTTCAGCCGCGAGCTCGGAGGCCCCGATCGCCGTGCCGTAGCGCGTCTCGACCTTCTCCCGCACGGCGTCGAACGTCGGCACACCACCCGGTGTGTAGCCGCTGTCGACGGGCTCGACCGGCGTGGTGGACTCGGGTTTCGGATCCACGACCTCCGCCTCGACGGCGGGTTGCTGGTCCTGTTCCGGAGTGGCGTCGACCGACATGCCGTCCACGCTACCCGCTCACAGGTCAAGACTGTTGTGACAATTTTGACGAAAGTCCGGCGCTGCGCGAACGCTGCGCGTAGCGTCTTGCCGTTATCACTGCGAAAGGAACCACCATGCGCGGCACCATCATCTTCTCAGGGGTTGTCGGCGTCGCCATGGCGCTGGGCACGGCGGCGCCGGCCCTAGCCGACGAGACCGACGACATCTTCGTCGCGGTGCTCGAAGAAGAGGGAATCCCGTTCTCGACACCCAAGGACGCAATCACCCTCGCCCACGCGGTATGTGACTACGTGGCCGCCGGGCAGAAGCCCGAACAGGTCGCGGTCGAGATCAGCGAACCGGCCCACTGGAGCCTGGACCAGAGCGGGTTCTTCGTCGGTGCCGCCACCCAGTCGTACTGTCCGTCGTAGTCCTGCAGGTTTGCCGGGAGTCCCTGCTGCCCGCGGTCAGTTGATTCCACGCGGCCCCCACGGTCGGGACATAGCCCACCCAGAGGTTCACGGACAGTGCGACACACAGCAGGCACAGCGGCGTCGACATCAGCGAGACGCCGCGCCGCCACCACCGGACGCCACGCCAACCCGCAACCAGCACGGCGCACGCCGCACCCGTCAGTGCCACCCACACCCACAACGAGAGCGGAGCGGGGTTGGCGGCAAGCCCTTCCGATGCGATGTACGCGTACGTTGCCATTGCCAGCGCTATACCGCACAGCGCGGCCCACGGCACCCACACCAGCCGCCATCGACGTGTGCGCCATCCGACGGCGGCGAGCAGCACTATCGCCGCGGCGATCTGAACCGTGGTCGGAATCCAGCCATGCATCAACGACAGGTGCCCACGCAGCGAATGAGCCAGTGTCACCAGTGTCACGGACAACAGGATGCGGGGTGATGCTTGTGGTGCGCTGTGGAGAAGCTGTCAACGGGGCTTGGCCAACGGGAACGGCAGCGTCTCGCGGATACTGCGTCCGGTGATCAGCATGACGACGCGGTCCACACCCATCCCCAGACCGCCCGTGGGCGGCATCGCATACTCCATCGCCTGCAGGAAGTCCTCGTCGAGCTCCATCGCCTCCGGATCGCCGCCTGCGGCCAGCAGCGACTGCTCCTGTAACCGGCGTCGCTGCTCGACCGGATCGGTGAGTTCGCTGTAGGCGGTGCCGAGTTCGACTCCCCAGGCCACCAGATCCCAGCGCTCGGCGACGCCGGGAATGCTCCGGTGCGGACGGGTCAGCGGCGACACGGACGTCGGGAAGTCCTTGTAGAACGTCGGCGCTTCGGTGCGGTCCTCGACCAGCCGCTCATAGAGTTCCAGCACCACCGCGCCTGCATCCCAGTGCGTCAGGTACGGAATGGCCGCGGCGTCACACAGTTTGCGCAACCGTGGCAGTTCGGTGTCGGGGCCGATCTGTTCACCGAGGGCTTCGGACACCGCATCGTGCACGGTTTTGACCGTCCACTGACCGGAGATGTCGACGGGTTCGAGTCCACCGCCTTCCTGCGGCCGGTAGAACACCTGGGCACCGTTGGCGGCCTCGGCGGCGTTCTGGATGAGCTGCCGGCAGCCGTCGATCCAGACGTTGTAGTCGGCATGCGCCTGATACGCCTCCAGCAGAGTGAATTCGGGGTTGTGGCTGAAGTCGACGCCTTCGTTGCGGAACGCCCTGCCCAGCTCGAAAACCCGCTCGACACCGCCCACGCAGAGCCGCTTGAGGTACAGCTCGGGAGCGATCCGCAGGTAGAGGTCCAGATCGTAGGCGTTGATGTGGGTGAGGAACGGCCGGGCGTTCGCGCCGCCGTGGATCTGTTGGAGGATCGGCGTCTCGACCTCCAGGAATCCCTTGCCCACCAACGTTTCCCGAATCGCATGCAGCACGCCGCTACGCGCGCGGATGAGGTCGCGAGCCTCGGCGTTGATCGCCAGGTCGACGTAGCGGGCGCGCACACGGGCTTCCTGGTCGGTCAACCCCTTCCACTTGTCCGGCAGTGGACGCAGACATTTGCCGATCATCCGCCAGTCACGGACCAGAAGTGAGCGGGTGCCCTTCTTGCTGTAGCCCATCGTGCCCGACACCTCGATGAGGTCGCCGAGATCGATGGCGTGCGTGAAGTCAGCCGTCGTCGCCGATTCGAGCAGCGAATTATCCAGCAGCAGCTGGACTTCGCCGGACCAGTCGCGCAGCTGGGCGAACAGCACGCCGCCGTAGTCGCGGCTGCGCAGCACCCGGCCCGCCACCGTCACCGGAACGTCGTCGTCGGCCTCGATCGCCTCGGCGATGGTGTGTGACGGCGGCGTACCTACGGGATAGGCATCGACTCCGTTGTCCTGCAAAGCCTTCAGCTTGGCCATGCGCACCCGCACCTGTTCTGGCAGCCGCGTTTCTTCGGCGTCGGGCAGATCCGCAGCCAAGCCGCCGACGTCGGGGGCCGTGCCGTCGTGGTGCAGCAGTCCGGTCGCCATCAGATCCTGCGGCACCCCCGTATGGTGTCCGGTGTGCGGCTGTTCGTGACGCCGCGAAAAGGGCAGCACCAGAAACCCTTCAGCGATCACCGACGCCACCCCGACCCGGGGCACCAGCCGGGCGTCGTCGTAACAGGCGTAACGCGGCACCCATTCCGGTTGGTATTTCATGTTCGAGCGGTACAGCGTCTCGAGCTGCCACCACCGGGAGAAGAACACGAGCAGGCTGCGCCACAGCCGAGCGACCGGGCCCGCCCCTAGCTGGGCGCCCTGTTCGAACGCCGAGCGGAACATGGCGAAGTTCAACGAGATCCGTGTGATGCCGATGTCTTCGGCCTGCATGCACAGTTCGCTGACCATCAGTTCGATGGTGCCGTTGGGGGAGTGGGGTGCGCGCCGCATCAAGTCCAGCGAGACGCCGTTGGTGCCCCAGGGCACCAGTGACAGCATGGCGACGACTTCGTCTGTCCCGCCCGCGTTCTGGACCGCCTCCACAAGCAGGCAGTCGCCGTCGGCCGGGTCGCCGAGCCGGCCGAGTGCCATCGAGAAGCCGCGTTCGTCCTCGGTGTCGCGCCAGGCCTCGGCGCGGGCGATGACGTCGGCCATCTCTTCGGCGATCAGGTCGCGGTGCCTCCGAATGCGCACGCTCACGCCCGCACGCCGCGCCCGGGTCACGGCCTGCCGGACCGCGCGCATATCCGGCCCGGACAGCCGGAAACTGTCGGGATACAGAATGGCCTCGTCGCCGAGCTGCAGGGCGTTGAGCCCGGCCTCGCGGAACGCCTCGGCGCCCGCCGAACTCGCGCCCATCACCCCGGGGGCCCAGCCGTAGGTCTGACACAACGTAAGCCACGCCTCGATCGCCGCCTGCCACGCCTTGGGATCGCCGACCGGGTCCCCGCTCGCCAGGCACACGCCAACTTCCACGCGGTAGGTGATGGCGGCCCGCCCGTTGGGCGCGAACACCACCGCCTTGTCGCGGCGCGTCGCGAAGTACCCGAGCGAGTCGTTCTTGCCGAACAACTCCAGCAGCCCGCGCAGCGCGGATTCGTCCTCACCGGTCAGCGCGTTTTCGGCGCGCTGGGACTGGAACAACACGATCGCCGCGACCATCAGGGCCAGTGCGCCGAAAAGGCCGAGCACAGCGTTGATCAGGACGTGCGGATGACCGGTGAAGTTCGAGGAGTCGGCGCCCGCGAACGCGCTGACCCGGTTCAGCGCGTACCAGAACCGGTCGTCACTGGTCAGCGTGCCCGGGAACAGTTCGAGCAGGCCCCATCCGATCAGGGTGCCGATCGCCATTCCCACGACCAGCACGACCGCTGCCTTCAACAGGGCGCCGCGGCGCACCTTCGCCCAGAACTCGCCGCGAGCCAACAGCAGGAACAGGATCGCGGCAATGTGGAAGACCAGGCCGATGACTTCGCCGATCTCCTCGACCACCGACTCGTCGCCGGACACCAGGTCCGCGATGTTGAAGACGATCGCGCCCACCATGTAGGCGACGAGGATCCACCAGGCGATCCGCTTGCGCGCCGCCAGCGCGGCGGCCAGCAGCGCCAGCACGAACGCCCACGCGAAGCTGGTGTCAGGGAAGTTGAAGATGTAGTCATTGACGAACTCGCGGGGAACCCGGATGACCGACCGCACGAACGGCGAGACGCTCGCCAACAACGAGAGCGTGGCGATGATGCCGACCGTCCAGCCCGCCGCCGCGGGCACCCACCAGTACCTCAACCTGCGGCGGGTAACGGGCAGGCTAGCGACGGTCATAGGCCGCGACATTATTCGGTTGGGACCCCAAATGGGTGGCGACTCACGACCAGACGGGTCCGGTGAATTTCTCGCCGGGGCCTTGCCCTGGTTCGTCGGGTGATGCGCTGGCCTCACGGAAGGCCAGCTGCAGCGTCTTCAGGCCGTCACGCACCGGTCCGGCGTGGGGTCCGAGATACTCCGCGGACGCGGTGACCAACCCGGCCAGGGCGGTGATCAACCTGCGGGCCTCGTCGAGATCGCGGTACGGGCTCTCGTCGGGACAGTCGGACGACAGCCCGAGCTTCTCAGCGGCGGCGCTCATCAGCATCACGGCCGACCGGGTGATCACCTCGACGGCGGGGATCTCCGCGAGTTCACGAACGCCGGCGTTCTCGAGGTCAGCTGAGTTCGGGTCATCGGTCATGCCTGCTAGACTGGCATGCGCGACCGTCCCGGCAAACGCCAGGGACAGCAAGTGGAGTCCCCCTCCCACCGCTGGCCATACCGGCTCAGCGGTCCGGTCACAGGCAACAGATTGCCTGTCCTGGTCGGCTGCGGGCCCTGCTTTGAGCAGGGCTTTTCTGTTCATTGAGCAGAGCTGACGGAGTGGGCTCCTAGAGGACAACATAGGAGGCCCCATCAGCACTGAGACCCGCGTCAACGAGCGTATCCGCGTACCTGAAGTCCGCCTGATCGGACCGGGCGGTGAACAGGTAGGCATCGTGCGCATCGAAGATGCCCTCCGCGTCGCCGCGGATGCCGATCTCGATCTCGTCGAAGTAGCACCGGATGCCAAACCCCCGGTCTGCAAGATCATGGACTACGGGAAGTTCAAATACGAGACGGCTCAGAAGGCGCGCGAGTCTCGCAAGAACCAGCAGCAGACCGTCGTCAAGGAACAGAAGCTCCGTCCCAAGATCGACCCGCACGACTACGAGACCAAAAAGGGTCACGTGATCCGCTTCCTGGAGGCCGGGTCCAAGGTCAAGGTGACGATCATGTTCCGCGGCCGCGAACAGTCGCGACCCGAGTTGGGCTTCCGTCTCCTGCAGCGGCTGGGCGCCGACGTCGCCGACTACGGCTTCGTCGAGACCTCGGCCAAGCAGGACGGCCGCAACATGACGATGGTGCTGGCCCCGCACCGCGGCGCGAAGACTCGCGCCAAGGCGGCGCAACAGGCCGAAGGCTCCGCAGAGCCGGCCGCAGCACCCGACCGAAACAGTTAGAACAACAGAGCAGAGGACCTATGCCCAAGGCGAAGACCCACAGCGGCGCTTCCAAGCGGTTCCGTCGCACCGGGACCGGCAAGATCGTGCGCCAGAAGGCCAACCGCCGCCACTTGCTCGAGCACAAGCCGAGCAAGCGCACCCGGCGACTCGCCGGCCGCACCGAGGTGTCGGCCGCCGACAACGCCCGCATCAAGAAGATGCTCAACGGCTGACCGACGAACACGTACGACCTGAACGAAGGACATTCCCATGGCACGCGTCAAGCGCGCAGTCAACGCCCAGAAGAAGCGGCGGACAATCCTCAAGGCCTCCAAGGGTTACCGGGGGCAGCGGTCGCGGCTGTACCGCAAGGCCAAAGAGCAGCAGCTGCATTCGCTCAACTACGCCTATCGTGACCGGCGCGCCCGCAAGGGCGAGTTCCGCAAGCTGTGGATCTCGCGTATCAATGCCGCGGCCCGCGCCAACGACATCACCTACAACCGGCTGATCCAGGGGCTGAAGGCCGCTGGCGTCGAGGTGGACCGCAAGAACCTCGCCGAGATCGCCGTCAGCGATCCCGCGGCGTTCACCGCGCTGGTCGAGGTCGCCAAGGGCGCACTGCCCGCGGACGTGAACGCGCCGTCGGGCGAGGCTGCCTGACGCTCACCGAACGCTCCGCCCGGGTGGTCGCAGCGGTCAAGCTGCACCGCCACGTCGGGCGACGCCGCGCCGCACGCTTCCTCGCCGAGGGTCCCAACCTGGTCGAGGCGGCGTTGCGGCGCGGACTCGTATCCGAGGTGTTCGCCACCGAGGACGTCGCGCACCGGTTCGCTGCGATGCTGGCCGATGTCCCGGTGCACCTGGTGACAGAACGCGCCGCCAAAGCGTTGTCGGAGACGGTGACTCCGGTCGGCCTGGTCGCCGTGTGCGCGACACCGGAGACGTCGCTGGGCGAGGTCTTGGCCGCCTCGCCGCGGCTGGTCGCCGTCGCGGTCGAGATCTCCGAACCGGGCAACGCGGGCACGCTGATTCGGATCGCCGACGCGATGGGGGCGGACGCCGTCGTGTTCGCCGGGCACAGCGTGGACCCCTACAATGGCAAGTGTTTGCGCGCGTCCGCGGGCAGTATCTTTTCGATTCCCGTTGTCACCGAGGACGATCCCGGTTCGGCGGTGTCGGAGCTCGCGGGCACCGGCCTGCAGGTGTTGGCGACGACCATCGACGGCGAGATGTCATTGGACAGCCCCGCTCTGCAGGCCGCGCTGGCCGAACCGACGGCGTGGTTGTTCGGGCCGGAGGCCCACGGTCTGCCCGCAGAACTGACCGCGTCGGCCACGCATCGCGTTCACATCCCGATGCCGGGGGCCGCCGAGAGCCTCAATGTGGCCGCGGCCGCGGCGATCTGCCTATACCAGAGCGCACGCGCGCACCGCCGCTCCTAGCTCAACAAGCCCCGCGCCACGTGGGTGATCTGCACCTCGTTACTGCCGGCGTAGATCATCAACGACTTGGCGTCGCGCGCAAGCTGTTCGACGCGGTACTCGGTCATGTAACCGTTGCCGCCGAACAGCTGCACCGCCTCCATCGCGACGTCGGTGGCGGCCTGCGAGCAGTACCACTTGATCGCCGACGCCTCCGGCAGTGAGATCGACACACCGGCCTGCGCCGCTTCGATCACGCGAAACAGGATGTTGCGCACGTTCATCCGCGCCACTTCCATGTTCGCGAGCTTGAGTTGGATCAGCTGAAACTGGCCGATCTCCTGACCCCACAGAGTGCGACTCTTGGCGTAGTCGACGCACAACCGCAGGCATTCCTCGATCACGCCCAGCGACATCGCCGCGACGCCGATGCGTTCGGCGCTGAAGCTCGACCGCGCGCTTTCGCGGCCGTCACCCGCGGAATTGTCCTCGGTTTCGCCGAGCAACCGGTCCCGGCCCAACCGCACGTTGTTGAAGAACAGCTCGCCGGTGCGCGAGCTGTGAATACCCATCTTGCGGAACGGCTTCGACTGTACGAAACCTTCCATGCCGCGGTCGAGCACAAAGGTCAGCACCTTGCGGTCGCGCTTGTCCGAAACCGAGCCGCCCGCTTCGTCTTCATTGAGCTTCGCGTACACCACGACGACGTCGGCGTCGGGGCCGTTGGTGATGAAGGTCTTCTGGCCGTTGAGGATGTAGTCGTCGCCGTCACGTACGACGTAGGACTTCATACCGCCGAACGCATCAGAGCCCGAGTCGGGCTCGGTGATCGCCCATGCGCCGACCTTGTCGTAGGTGACCAGATCGGGTAGCCAGCGTTCCTGCTGGGCCAGCGTGCCGCGGCTCATGATCGTCGGCACCGTCAGGCCGAGGCTGACCCCCATGCCCGTGACGACGCCCATCGACACCCGGCACAGCTCGCTGACCACGACGAACCCCATACCGCCGGAACCCTCGCCGAACATGCCGCCGCCCGAGGACTTCTCCGACGAACCGCCGACTTCGCGCAGCCGGGCCAGGCGCTTGTTCAGCGACTCACGCGCCATGTCGGCGATGCCGAACGTCGCGAACAGCTTGCGGACGATGGGGTAGGGCTCCATCTCGCCGCTTTCCAGCGCATCGACGTGCGGGCGGATTTCCTTATCGACGAACTCGCGGACGGCATCGCGCACGGCGAGATCGACATCAGACCATTCGAGCATGCCCCCTAGGCTGCCTTATGGCGTCCGCGGGCCGGACGCAGCCCCGCCAAAGAGAACGTGGTGTGCACCAGCGACCCGGCTCGATCGAGCAGCGACTTGCGCGGCGGGACGTAGTGCATCGGCAACCCGCGCCGATCGCTCGGCGGTGCCATGAACGCAGGCGCCTCGACCAGTGGAGCGTCGGAGGGAAGGCGGCCCTGGGCCCGCCGGTAGGCAGTCAAAGCCCTTGGGTGCAAACGGATTTCGTCGGGCACCGCCACGAAAGCGAATTCCACCAGTTTGCCGAACAGGCGAAGAAGCACCTCATCCCCGGGCGTCCAGCGCATGTTGGCCTTCTCGCGAAGGGCGTCGTCGAACACGCCCGCCGCGATCCAGCGCTGCGCGCCGACCATCGGCTTGAAGAGCTGGTCCCACAGCCCGGTGGGCATCAACACGAACCAGGGCTTGGGAATCCGGATCGAGAAGATGTCGAGGGTGGCGCGATTGATCTCGAGCTCCTCGCGGCACTTGCGGTCCCAGTACTCGCAGAACTCCTCCCAGCTGTCCGGCACCGGCCGCATGCTCATGCCGTACATCCGGTACCACTGCACGTGCTCGTCGAACAGCTGTCGCTTCTCGGCCTCGGTCAGGCCGCCGCAGAAGTACTCGGCCGTCTTGATGATCAGCATGAAGAAGGTGGCGTGCGCCCAGTAGAAGGTCTCGGGGTTCAGCGCGTGGTAGCGGCGGCCCTCGGTGTCCACACCCTTGATCGTGGTGTGGTAGCTCTTGATCTGCTCGCCGGTCTGGGAAGCGCGTTCACCGTCGTAGACCACACCCATGATCGGATACACCGAGCGCGCGACGCGCTGTAGCGGTTCGCGCAGCAGGATCGAATGGTCCTCGACGCCTGCGCCCAGTTCCGGATACATGTTCTGGACGGCGCCGATCCACACACCCAGCAATCCCGTGCGGAGGTCGCCGAAGTACTTCCACGTCAACGAGTCGGGACCTAAGGGGTTAGCGGTGCTGCTCACGGTCATGTGATTCCTCGCTGAATCGGCGTCGAACTCCACGATAATGTTGACAACCAACGTTGTCTACGATTTGCGGGGCGCGTCGTCGGACAACGTTATTCAGCGGCTACTGGCTCGCCACAAACCCGTGACCAGCCGCTTCAGGGGCTCCGTTTTCGTCATTCGGACGACCGCTTCGCTTTAGGAGATTGCTCGGCGTCGAGCGGCCCGCTTAGGCTGGCGGGCGTGGATGTCGAGCCGTTCGGGCGGTCGACCGGGCCCCTGGGCTGGCTGAAGAACACGAATCGCAACGAGAACATCATCGCGTTCCTGCGACGTACGCGGCGCGCGCTGCCCGGTGATCCGGAGTTCGGGGATCCCCTGTCGGCAGACGGGGTGGGTGGGCCGCGCGCCGCCGCCCGCGCCGCCGATCGGCTGCTCCAGCACAACGTCGCCACCCGCGAGGTGAGCCTCGGCGCGCTGCAAGTCTGGCAGGCCCTTACTGAGCGCGTGTCCGGAAAACCGGCCAACCGCGAGGCGACACTGGTCTTCACCGATCTCGTCGGCTTCTCGACGTGGTCGCTCGATGCGGGCGACGAGGCCACACTGCGGCTGCTGCGCCGCGTGTCCCAGGTGGCCGAGCCGCCCCTGTTGGAGGCCGGCGGGCAGATCGTCAAGCGCATGGGCGACGGCCTCATGGCGGTTTTCCGCGATCCGACGACGGCGGTGCGGGCCGCGATCGCCGCGCGCGACGGGGTGAAAAGCATTGACGTCGACGGGTTCACGCCGCGAATGCGGGTCGGTGTGCACACCGGCCATCCCCAGCGCATCGGGTCGGACTGGGTCGGAGTCGATGTCAACATCGCGGCCCGGGTGATGGGCCGCGCGACGCGCGGAGAGCTGGTGGTGTCGCAGACCACACTGGACCGCATCTCCGCCGAGGAGTTCGATTCGCTCGAAGTCGAGGCCAAACGACTCCGTCGGCAACTCTTCGCTGCGAAACACGACGGTGTCCCGGCCGATCTCGTCATGTATCGACTGAAGACTCTCAGTCACCCGCCGGACGCTGGCGACGACGAGGAGCGGCCCGCGACGGAATAGCGGGCTGCGGTGCGTGCGCCGGCCTCGGCACGCGTTCGAGGGCCATCGGCACATCGCCTATGATCGCCGGGTGGCTGATCGGCCCGCAGACCTGTCCGAAGAAGCGCTGACCGAGGCTGTCAGCGCTGCTCGGCGTGCGTTCGACGCGGCCGCCGACCTCGATGCGCTCGCGCGGGCGAAAACCGAGCATCTCGGCGACCGGTCTCCGATCGCGTTGGCGCGCCAGTCGCTTGGGTCGCTGGCCAAGGCCGAGCGGGCTGACGCGGGTAAACGGGTCAACGTCGCCAGCACACAGGCGCAGAGCGCGTACGACGAGCGGCTGGCGGCGCTGCGGGCAGAGCGCGACGCCGCGGTGCTGGTGGCCGAGCGTATCGATGTGACGCTGCCCTCGACCCGACAACCGGTCGGCGCCCGCCACCCGATCACGATTCTGGGCGAGCGCATCGCCGACACGTTCGTCGCGATGGGCTGGGAACTCGCCGAGGGACCCGAGGTCGAAACCGAGCAGTTCAACTTCGATGCGCTGAACTTCGCTCCCGACCATCCGGCGCGCAGCGAGCAGGACACCTTCCACATCGGCCCCGAGGGATCGCGGCAGGTGTTGCGCACCCACACCTCACCGGTGCAGATCCGCACGCTGCTAGAACGCGAGCCGCCGGTCTACATCGTTTCGATCGGGCGCACGTTTCGCACCGACGAACTCGACGCCACCCACACTCCGGTCTTCCATCAGGTCGAAGGCCTCGCGGTGGACAAAGGACTGACGATGGCCCATCTGCGCGGCACGCTGGATGCTTTCGCCCGCTCCGAGTTCGGTCCTCAGGCGCGCACACGGTTCCGTCCGCATTTCTTTCCGTTCACGGAACCGTCGGCCGAGGTCGATATCTGGTTCGAGAACAAGAAGGGCGGAGCCGGCTGGGTCGAATGGGGCGGTTGCGGCATGGTCAATCCGAACGTGCTGCGCGCCTGCGGGATCGATCCTGATGCCTACTCCGGCTTCGCGTTTGGCATGGGCCTGGAACGAACCCTGCAGTTCCGCAACGGAATTCCGGACATGCGCGACATGGTCGAAGGTGACGTGCGGTTCTCCCTGCCGTTCGGGGTCGGGGCCTGATGCGGCTGCCGTACAGCTGGCTGCGCGACGTCGTGCGGGCCGGCGCGCCGGGTTGGGACGTGAGCCCCGCCGACCTCGAAGAGACGTTGATCCGCATCGGCCATGAGGTCGAGGAGGTCATTCCGGTCGGCCCCGTCACGGGCCCGCTGACGGTGGGACGGGTGGCCGCCATCGAGGAGCTCACCGAGTTCAAGAAGCCCATCCGCGCCGTCAAGGTCGACGTCGGAGAAGCCGAGCCACGGGACATCGTCTGCGGTGCAACGAACTTCGTCGTCGGCGATCTGGTCGTGGTGGCACTGCCCGGTACGGTGCTGCCCGGCGACTTCACCATCGCCAGCCGCAAGACCTATGGCCGGATCTCCGACGGGATGATCTGCTCGACGGCCGAAATGAATCTGGGCACCGACCATTCGGGCATCCTCGTGCTACCTGCCGACACCGCCGAACCGGGTCACCCCGCCGCCGATCTCCTCGGCCTCGACGACGTCGTCTTCCACCTGGCCATCACACCGGACCGGGGCTACTGCCTGTCGGTGCGCGGGCTGGCCCGCGAGGTCGCCACCGCCTACGACCTCGATTACGTCGACCCCGCCGACGTTGCCCCGTTACCGGCCGACGGCGAGGCGCTGCCCGTGTCGATCGACCCGGGCACCGGCGTCCAGCGGTTCGGACTACGCCCGGTGACCGGCATCGATGCCGGCGCCGTCTCACCGTGGTGGCTGCAGCGACGGCTTCTGTTGTCCGGCATCCGGGCCATCTCTCCCGCGGTGGACGTCACCAACTACGTGATGCTCGAGCTCGGCCACCCGATGCACGCCCACGACCGCAGCCTGATCACCGGCGGATTCCGCGTGCGCTTCGCCGAACCGGGGGAGACCGTGGTCACCCTCGACGATGTCGAACGCCGCCTCGACACGGCCGATGTGCTGATCGTCGACGACGAAGCGACCGCCGCGATCGGCGGCGTTATGGGCGCGGGCACCACCGAGGTGCGCGAGACGACCACCGACGTACTGCTGGAGGCCGCCGTGTGGGACCCGGCCGCCGTCTCGCGCACACAGCGGCGGCTGCGCCTGTACAGCGAGGCGGGTCGGCGCTACGAACGCAGCGTCGATCCGGCCATCTCGGTCGCCGCGCTGGACCGCTGCGCCGCGCTGCTCGCCGAGATCGCCAACGGCACGGTCGAACCCACGCTGACCGACTGGCGCGGCGAACCGCCCAGAGACGACTGGTCGCACCCGCCCGTCACGATGGCGGCCGACCTGCCCGACCGCACCGCCGGTGTCGACTACGCACCGGGCACCGCAGAACGGCGGCTCACCCAGATCGGCGCACGGGTCGTCGCCGCCGAGGGCACGCTCACCGTCACGCCGCCGAGTTGGCGGCCCGATCTGCGTCAACCCGCCGACCTCGTCGAAGAGGTGCTGCGTCTCGAGGATCTGGAGACCATTCCGTCGGTGTTGCCGCTGGCCCCGGCCGGCCGCGGGCTGACTCCGGTGCAGAGGCGACGGCGTGCGATCGGTAAGTCGTTGGGACTCAACGGGTATGTGGAGATCCTGCCCACGCCGTTTCTGCCGGCGGGCGTGTTCGACCAGTGGGGCCTGCCCGCCGACGACCCCCGCCGTACCACGACCAACGTGCTCAACCCGCTGGATTCCGACCGCCCGCGGTTGGCCACCACCCTGCTGCCGGGACTATTGGAGGCACTGAGCCGCAACGTGTCTCGCGGAACCGTGGACGTCGGTTTGTTCGCGATCCAGCAGGTCGTCCAACCGACGCCGGACACCCGTTCCCTCGAACGGATACCGACCGACCGGCGGCCCAGCGACGACGAGATCGCCGCGCTGAACGCGTCGCTGCCGCGACAGCCCCAGCACGTCGCCCTGGTGGTGGCCGGGTTGCGCGAACCCGCAGGCCCATGGGGTCCGGGTCGCGCGGTGCAGCCCGGCGACGTGTTCGAGGCGGTGCAGGTGATCGCTCGCGCCGCCGGTGTCGAGCTGAGCCTGCGCGCCGCTCAGCGCCTGCCGTGGCATCCGGGGCGCTGCGCCGAAGTGGTGCTGGGCGACCGGCAGGGCGGAACCGTCGTCGGCCACGCCGGTGAACTGCACCCGGCGGTCGTCGAGCGGTCGGGTCTGCCCAAGCGCACCTGTGCCCTCGAACTGGATCTGGACGCCATACCCATCGTCGAGCGACTTCCGGCTCCGAGGGTGTCGCCGTTTCCCGCCGTGTTTCAGGACATCAGCCTGGTCGTCGACGAGGACGTCGCCGCGGCCGCCGTGGTCGAGGCGGTGCGGGCGGGCGCGGGGCCGCTGCTGGAGGACGTGCGGCTGTTCGACGTCTACACCGGCCCGCAGGTCGGCGAGGGCCGCAAATCGCTGGCGTTCGCGCTGCGGTTCCGTGCCGCCGATCGCACGCTCACCGAGGACGAGGCCAGCGCGGCACGCGAAGCGGCCGTGCAGGCCGCGACGGAGCGCATCGGCGCCGAGCAACGCCGCTGATATTAATGAATTTGCATAGGTATGCATAAACATGCAGAATTGCCTGCATGGTTTCAGTTGCGGTAGCGGGCGCCAGCGGATACGCCGGCGGTGAGATCCTACGCCTGCTTCTCGGACATCCCGCTTATGCCGACGGCCGGCTGACGATCGGCGCGCTGACCGCAGCGGCGAGTGCGGGCACCGCGCTGGCCGAGCACCATCCGCACCTGTTGCCGCTGGCCAACCGCGTGCTGGAGGCCACCGACAAAGAGGTGCTGCGGGGACACGATGTGGTGTTTCTGGGGTTACCGCACGGGCATTCCGCTCAGCTGGCCGAACAGCTCGGCGGTGACACGCTGATCGTGGACTGCGGCGCCGATTTCCGGCTCGCCGACGCCGCGGCCTGGCAGCGGTTCTACGGCTCCGAGCACGCCGGTACCTGGCCCTACGGGCTGCCGGAGCTACCGGGTGCGCGCGACCGGCTGCGCGGTGCGAAGCGGATCGCGGTGCCCGGGTGCTATCCGACCGCGGCCCTGCTGGCGCTGTGGCCCGCGGTGGCAGAAGACCTCATCGAGCCGGCCGTGACCGTGGTGTCGGTCAGCGGCGCGTCGGGGGCGGGCCGGGCCGCCAAACCCGATCTGCTGGGCGCCGAGGTGATCGGCTCGGCACGCGCGTACAACATCGGCGGTAAGCACCGGCACACACCGGAGATCGCCCAGGGGCTGCGCGCGGTCGGCAACAAGGACGTGACCGTGTCGTTCACGCCGGTGCTCATACCGACCTCTCGCGGCATCCTGGCCACCTGCACCGCACGCACCGACGCCTCGCTTCCGGAGATCCGCGCCGCCTACGAAAAGGCCTACGACGCCGAACCGTTCGTCCACGTGCTGCCGGAAGGGCAACTGCCGAAGACGGGTTCGGTGCTGGGCAGCAACGCCGCCCAGCTGGCCGTCGCCCTGGACGAGGATGCGAAGACGTTGATCGTCGTCGCCGCGATCGACAACCTCGTCAAAGGCACCGGCGGTGCCGCGGTGCAGTCGATGAACCTGGCGCTGGGCTGGCCCGAGACCGAGGGGCTTTCGATCGTGGGCATGGCACCGTGACTTCCGGCACCCGGCTGCTTCGCACCCAGGGCGTCACGGCCCCCGAAGGCTTCCGCGCGACCGGAATCGCCGCAGGCATCAAAGCATCCGGCGCGCTGGACCTGGCGTTGGTGTTCAACGAGGGCCCCGACTACGCCGCTGCGGGGGTGTTCACCCGCAATCAGGTCAAGGCCGCGCCGGTGCTGTGGAGCCGCCAAGTGCTCACCACCGGCCGCCTGCGCGCGGTGATCCTGAACTCCGGCGGCGCCAACGCCTGCACCGGGCCGCAGGGCTTCCAGGACACCCACGCCACCGCCGAGGCGGTCGCGGCGGCGTTGAGCGACTGGGGCACCGAAACCGGCGCGATCGAGGTCGCGGTCTGTTCGACCGGGCTGATCGGCGACCGGCTGCCGATGGACAAAGTGCTGCCCGGCGTCACCGAGATCGTGCACGAACTGTCGGGTGGACTCCACGGCGGCGAAGAGGCCGCGCGGGCCATCATGACCACCGACACCGTGCCCAAGCAGGTCGCGCTGCACCACGCCGACAACTGGACCGTCGGCGGAATGGCCAAGGGCGCAGGCATGATCGCCCCGTCGCTGGCCACCATGTTGTGCGTGCTCACCACCGACGCGGTCGCCGATTCCGCCGCACTCGACGAGGCGCTGCGCAAGGCCACCTCGCTCACCTTCGACCGCCTCGACGTCGACGGCAGCTGTTCGACCAACGACTCGGTATTGCTTCTGTCGTCCGGCGCCAGCGCGGTCAAGCCCAGCCAGAGCGAACTCGACGAGGCGATCCTGAGGGTGTGCGACGACCTGTGCCAGCAGTTGCAGGCCGACGCCGAGGGTGTGACGAAACGGATCGTCGTCACGGTGGCCGGTGCGGCTTCCGAGGACGACGCACTGCTCGGCGCCCGCATCGTCGCGCGGGACAGCCTGGTCAAGACCGCGCTGTTCGGCTCGGACCCGAACTGGGGCCGGGTGCTGGCAGCCATCGGCATGGCGCCGTTCAAGGTGGATCCGGAGCGGGTCACCGTGTCCTTCAATGGGTTTGCGGTCTGGCGGGACGGGGCGCCGCAACCGGGTTCACGCGACGTGGATCTCTCCGGTGCCGACATCACCGTCACCATCGACCTCGGCGACGGGGCGGCCCAGGCCTCCGTCCGCACCACCGACCTGTCGCACGGTTACGTCGAAGAGAACTCGGCGTACAGCTCATGAGCGTCGAAACCCCGATCAAGGCAAAGGTTCTGGCCGAAGCGCTGGAGTGGCTCAAACAGCTGCACGGCAAGACCGTCGTGATCAAGTAC
Source organism: Mycobacterium lehmannii (assembly GCF_002245535.1). Taxonomy (GTDB): domain Bacteria; phylum Actinomycetota; class Actinomycetes; order Mycobacteriales; family Mycobacteriaceae; genus Mycobacterium; species Mycobacterium lehmannii. The sequence goes on from NZ_NKCN01000005.1 coordinate 235,844, forward strand.
GGCGGCAACGCGATGACCGACGACGTGCTCAAGGCCGCGTTCGCCGCCGACATGGTCTTCCTGCGCAACTGCGGCGTCCATCCCGTCGTCGTGCACGGCGGCGGTCCACAGATCAGCGCGATGCTCAAACGCCTCGGCATTCAAGGCGATTTCAAGGGCGGGTTCCGGGTCACCACACCCGAGGTGCTGGACGTGGCGCGCATGGTGCTTTTCGGTCAGGTCGGCCGGGAACTGGTCGGGCTGATCAACGCCCACGGCCCGTACGCGGTCGGGGTCACCGGCGAGGACGCCCAGTTGTTCACCGCGGTGCGGCGCAGCGTGACCGTCGACGGTGTGGCCACCGACATCGGCCTGGTCGGCGACGTCGAGAGGGTCAACGCCGAATCGCTGCTGGATCTCATTGCCGCGGGTCGGATTCCGGTGGTGTCGACCATCGCCCCCGACATCGGCGGGGTGGTGCACAACATCAACGCCGACACGGCGGCCGCCGCGCTGGCCGAGGCGTTGGGCGCCGAGAAACTGCTGATGCTCACCGATGTCGAGGGCCTGTACACGAATTGGCCCGACCGCGGCTCGCTGGTCAGCGAGATCGACTCCGCCGCACTGACGCAAATGCTGCCGACACTGGAGGCCGGGATGGTGCCCAAGATCGAGGCGTGTCTGCGCGCGGTGGCCGGTGGTGTGCCGAGCGCACATGTCATCGACGGCCGCGTCGAGCACTGCGTGCTGGTCGAACTGCTCACCGACGAGGGGACGGGGACGAAAGTGGTGCGGTCATGACCCTGCTTGAGCGGTGGCAGACCGTGATGATGAACAACTACGGCACCCCGCCGCTGGCGTTGTCCAGCGGTGACGGCGCGGTGGTCACCGACGTCGACGGCAAGACCTATGTCGATCTGCTCGGCGGCATCGCGGTCAACATCCTGGGCCACCGACATCCCGCGGTCATCGAAGCCGTCACCGCTCAGCTCAACACGCTGGGCCACACGTCGAACCTGTATGCGACCGAACCCGGTGTCGCGCTGGCCGAAGCGCTGGTCGGGCTGCTCGGAGCGGGCCCGGCCGCGCCGGCCAAGGTGTTCTTCTGCAACTCCGGCACCGAAGCCAACGAAGTCGCTTTCAAGATCACACGACTCACTGGGCGCACGAAACTGGTTGCGGCGCAAGGCGCTTTCCACGGTCGCACCATGGGCTCTCTTGCCCTCACCGGTCAGCCGTCCAAGCAGGCGCCGTTCGCGCCGCTGCCGGGTGAGGTGACCCATGTGCCCTACGGCGACATCGATGCGCTGCGAGCCGCCGTCGACGACGAAACCGCCGCGGTGTTCCTCGAGCCGATCATGGGCGAGGGCGGGGTCGTGGTTCCGCCCGCCGGCTACCTCGTCGCCGCCCGCGAGATCACTGCGCAGCACAACGCACTGCTGGTGCTCGACGAGGTGCAGACCGGAATGGGCCGCACCGGAGCGTTTTTCGCGCATCAGCACGACGGGATCACTCCGGATGTCGTAACCCTGGCCAAGGGCCTCGGCGGCGGGTTGCCGATCGGCGCATGCATCGCGACGGGCGCCACCGCGGAGCTGTTGACGCCCGGATTGCACGGCAGCACGTTCGGCGGCAACCCTGTCTGCACCGCCGCCGCGCTGGCGGTGCTGCGGGTGCTGGCCGACGACGATCTGATCAGCCGCGCCGACGTGCTCGGCAAAACGCTGTCGGCGGGCATCGAGGCCACTGGGCATCCGTTGATCGACCACGTCCGCGGCCGTGGCCTGCTGCTCGGTGTCGTGCTGACCGCCGAAGCCGCCAAAGCCGTCGAGGCCGCGGCCCGCGACGCCGGCTTCCTCGTCAACGCCGCGGCTCCCGACGTGGTCCGGCTGGCCCCGCCGCTGGTGATCAGCGAGGCTCAGGTCGACGACTTCCTCGCCGCGCTTCCCGCCGTCCTCGACATGGGCCTCGAAAAGGGCGCAACCTCATGACCGCAACCATCCGGCACTTCCTGCGTGACGACGATCTGAGCCCCGCCGAACAGGCCGAGGTGCTCGCTCTGGCAGCCGAATTGAAGGCCCAGCCGTTCAGCCGTCGCCCTCTGGAGGGCCCGAGCGGCGTGGCGGTGATCTTCGACAAGAACTCCACGCGGACCCGGTTCTCGTTCGAGCTGGGCGTTGCCCAACTCGGTGGCCACGCCGTCGTGGTCGACGGCCGCAGCACTCAGCTGGGTCGAGACGAGACACTGGAGGACACCGGCCGGGTGCTCTCGCGCTACGTCAAGGCGATCGTGTGGCGCACCTTTGCCCAGGACCGGCTGACCGCGATGGCGGCGGGTGCGAGTGTGCCGATCGTCAACGCGCTGTCCGACGAGTTCCACCCGTGCCAGGTGCTGGCCGATCTGCAGACGCTCGCCGAGCGCAAAGGCAGGCTGTCGGGCTTGCGGATGACCTACCTCGGCGACGGCGCCAACAACATGGCGCACTCGCTGATGCTGGGCGGCGTCACCGCGGGTGTGAATGTGACGATCGCGGCACCGGACGGCTTCCACCCGCATCCGGACTTCGTCGACGCCGCGCAGAAACGGGCTTCGGAGACCGGTGCGACGGTCACCGCGACCGATGATGCGAACGCAGCCGCCGACGGCGCCGACGTCCTGGTCACCGACACGTGGACGTCGATGGGTCAGGAGAACGACGGCCTGGACCGGGTAGGGCCGTTCCGGCCGTACCAGGTCAACGAAGCCCTGCTAGGCCGTGCCGACGCCGATGCGGTTGTGCTGCACTGCCTTCCGGCGCACCGCGGTGAAGAAATCACCGACGAGGTGATCGACGGCGCGCAGAGCGCGGTGTGGGATGAAGCCGAGAACCGCCTGCACGCGCAGAAGGCGCTGCTGGTGTGGCTGCTGGAGCGGGCGGGAGCCGGGCAGTGACGTCGGCGGCGACTCGTGCCGGGCGGCAGGCCCGCATCGTGGCGATCCTGTCGTCGCGGTCGGTGCACAGCCAGACCGAGCTGGCCGCCCTGCTGGCCGAGGAGGGCATCGAGGTCACGCAGGCCACGCTGTCGCGCGATCTGGAAGAACTCGGCGCGGTGAAACTGCGCGGTGCCGACGGCGGCGTCGGCGTGTACATCGTCCCCGAGGACGGCAGCCCGGTGCGCGGCGTTTCCGGTGGCACCGAGCGGATGTCGCGGCTGCTGGCCGAACTGCTCGTGTCGACCGACTCCAGCGGCAACCTGGCCATCCTGCGCACCCCGCCCGGGGCGGCGCACTACCTTGCCAGCGCGATGGACCGCGCGGCACTTCCGTTCGTCGTCGGTACCGTCGCCGGTGACGACACCATCCTGGTGGTCGCGCGTGAGCCGATGACCGGCGCCGAACTGGCAACGAAACTCGAGAGCATTAGACAAAAGGAGACCTGCTGATGTCCGAACGCGTCATCCTGGCATATTCCGGTGGCCTGGACACCTCGGTGGCGATCAGCTGGATCGGCAAGGAGACCGGGCGCGAGGTCGTCGCTGTCGCAATCGATCTCGGCCAAGGCGGCGAGGACATGGAGGTTGTGCGCAAGCGCGCCATCGACTGCGGCGCCGTGGAAGCCGTCGTCGTCGACGCCAAGGACGAGTTCGCCGACGAGTACTGCCTGCCCGCGATCCAGTCGAACGCGCTGTACATGGACCGCTACCCGCTGGTCTCGGCGCTGAGCCGACCGCTGATCGTCAAGCATCTCGTGGCCGCGGCGCGCGAACACGGCGGCGGCACCGTCGCGCACGGCTGCACCGGCAAGGGCAACGACCAGGTCCGCTTCGAGGTCGGGTTCGCTTCGCTGGCACCGGATCTCAAGGTGCTGGCGCCGGTGCGTGACTACGCGTGGACACGGGAGAAGGCGATCGCGTTCGCCGAGGAGAACGCGATCCCGATCAACGTCACCAAGCGTTCGCCGTTCTCGATCGACCAGAACGTCTGGGGTCGCGCGGTGGAGACCGGCTTCCTCGAGCATCTGTGGAACGCCCCGACCAAGGACGTCTACGACTACACCGAGGATCCGACGGTCAACTGGAGCACACCCGACGAGGTCATCATCGGTTTCGAGCGTGGCGTGCCGGTGTCGATCGATGGCCGCCCGGTGACGGTGCTGCAGGCGATCGAGGAGTTGAACCGCCGGGCCGGTGAACAGGGTGTCGGCAGGCTCGATGTGGTCGAGGACCGGCTGGTCGGCATCAAGAGCCGCGAGATCTACGAGGCGCCGGGCGCGATGGTGTTGATCACCGCGCACACCGAACTCGAGCATGTCACCTTGGAGCGGGAACTCGGCCGGTTCAAGCGCCACACCGACCAGAAGTGGGGGGAGCTGGTCTACGACGGGCTTTGGTATTCCCCGCTGAAGACGGCGCTGGAGTCTTTCGTCGCCAAGACCCAGGAGCACGTGACCGGAGAGATCCGGCTGGTGCTGCACGGCGGACACATCGCGGTGAACGGCCGTCGCAGCGCCGAGTCGCTCTACGACTTCAACCTTGCCACCTACGACGAGGGCGATACGTTCGACCAGTCGGCGGCCCGCGGTTTCGTGCAGATCCACGGTCTGTCGTCGAGCATCGCCGCCCGCCGGGACCTCGATACGTGATGCCCTCCGATCCACTACCGCGAGCGACCGTGTCTGTACGGCGACACACCGGGTTCGGGCGTACAAACGCGGTCACTCGCGGGAAGTGAGGGTCCTGAGATGAGCACGAACGAAGGTTCGCTGTGGGGCGGACGGTTCGCCGACGGACCGTCCGACGCGCTCGCGGCCCTGTCGAGGTCGACGCACTTCGACTGGGTGCTCGCTCCCTACGACATCCGGGCATCCAAAGCGCACGCGCAGGTGCTGCACGGCGCCGGGTTGCTGACCGACGATCAGCGCGACGGGCTGCTCGCGGGCCTCGACAGCCTGGCTGCCGATGTCACCGACGGCAGCTTCGGACCCTTGGTGACGGACGAAGACGTGCACGGCGCCCTCGAGCGCGGCCTGATCGATCGGGTCGGCGCGGAACTCGGTGGGCGGTTGCGGGCGGGCCGGTCGCGAAACGATCAGGTGGCCACGCTGTTCCGGATGTGGTTGCGCGACGCGATCAGGCGCGTCGCCGACGGCGCTCTGCAGGTCGTCGACGCGTTGGCCGCCCAGGCGGCCGCCCACCCGACCGCGATCATGCCGGGCAAGACGCATCTGCAGTCCGCGCAACCCGTGCTTCTCGCGCATCACCTACTGGCGCATGCGCATCCGTTGCTGCGCGACGTCGACCGGCTGGCCGACTTCGACAAGCGGGCTGCGGTGTCGCCCTATGGGTCCGGCGCGCTGGCCGGGTCGTCCCTGGGCTTGAATCCCGACGCGATCGCCGAGGATCTCGGCTTCGACACCGCCGCCGACAATTCGATCGATGCCACCGCATCGCGGGACTTCGCCGCGGAGGCGGCATTTGTGTTCTCGATGATCGGCGTCGATCTGTCCCGGTTGGCCGAGGACATCATCTTATGGAGCACAACCGAATTCGGCTACGTCACCCTTCACGACGCCTGGTCGACCGGTAGCTCCATCATGCCGCAGAAGAAGAACCCCGACATCGCCGAACTCGCTCGCGGCAAGTCCGGCCGGTTGATCGGCAACCTCACCGGGCTGCTGGCGACGCTCAAAGCTCAACCGTTGGCCTATAACCGGGACCTGCAGGAGGACAAGGAACCGGTGTTCGACTCCGTCGCCCAGCTCGAACTCCTGCTGCCGGCCATGGCGGGGCTGGTCGCGACGTTGCGCTTCGACGTCGACCGGATGACCGAGCTCGCGCCGCTCGGCTACACCCTGGCCACCGACGTCGCCGAATGGCTTGTGCGCAGGGGAGTGCCGTTCCGGGTAGCGCATGAGGCCGCGGGTGCCGCGGTGCGCGCGGCCGAAGCGCGCGGCATCGGGCTGGAAGAACTCGAGGACGCCGAACTCGCGGCAATCCATCCCGAACTCACCCCGCAGGTGCGTGAGGTCCTGACCATCGAGGGATCGGTGGACTCCCGCGACGCCCGCGGCGGCACCGCACCGACGCAGGTCGCCCGGCAGCTCGGTGCCGTGCGCGAAACCGCTGAGCGGCTGCGGCTACGGTTGAGGAGATGACCGAACGCGTCGAGTTCAGCTCCGGTGCGACGACTCTGGTGGGCCACCTCTATGACGGCGGCCAGGACGAACCCCGGCCCTGTGTGGTGCTGTGCCAGGGCTTCGGCGGCACGCAGGACACCCCGGCGTTGACGGCGAACGCGCGGAGTTTCGCCGCCGCCGGTTACGCGGCCCTCACGTTCGACTACCGCAACTTCGGTGAAAGCCATGGTGAGCCTAGGCAATTGGTGGACATCGGCGGTCAACTCGACGACATCGCCGCTGCGGTCACGTTCGCCCGCGGCCGCAGCGGTATCGACCCCGACCGCATCGTGTTGTGGGGCAGCTCGCTCGGTGGCGGCCACGTGGTCACGGCGGCGGCACGGGATCCACGGATCGCGGCCGTGATCGCCCAGATCCCGTTCAACGGATTCCCCAAGGAGGTCGAGGGCCGGTCGACGGCGGCCACGCTGCGGCTGCTGTGGGCGATGACCACCGACACCGTGCGCGGCGCTCTGGGTGCATCGCCCGCTTACATCAAAGCGATCGGGGATCCGGGTGAGCTCGCGGTCATTGCCAGTTCCGAGGCACACCAGACCATCGAGGGCATGCAGAGCGCGACGTGGCGCAACGAGGTCGCACCGCGAGCGCTGTTCGCGATGATGCGCTACAAACCCGGCAACCACGCACCGCACGTGTCTGCGGCCGTGCTGGTGTGCGTCGGCAAGCGAGACAAGGAAACTCAGGAGGCCGATGCGGCACGACTGGCCGAACTCGCGCCCCGAGGTGAGCTAAAGAGCTACGACCTCGCCCATTTCGACTTCTACCGCGACGACGTCCGCCAGCGCGTGATTGCGGATCAGATCGCATTCCTGCGCCGGGTCCTCGGTTAGCCGCCCGGCATCAGTCGTCGTCGTTGCAGATGCTGACCTCGAGACGACCGTCGTCGACCTCGATTTCCAGGTCGAGGTCCTCAGCTCCTCTGCGGAACGAGATCTCGACCTCCTCGGGTTCCTGATCGTCGACCTGATGCGTCCAACCCTCCGCCGGGGTCACCGACTCGAGGGTGAGGCGACCGTCAGCGAACGTGACGACTGCTGACCCCGCGTCGTACACCTGGTAGCGACCATCCGGGGCGGGTTCGAGGCGGACGCATTGGTTGCGGCCGGCCGGGCGGGGGCGGCGACTCCCGTCTGCGGCGCCGCGGGCGGCGGTGTGTTCTGGGTCGGCGTGGCCTGCGGACTGCTCGAGGGCGAGGCGGACTCCGTGACGGTCACCGTGGACTGGGGTTCGGCGCCCGAGCCGCACCCCGGCAGGAGCAGAGCGACCCCGGCGAGCGCGGTGGCACCGGTCGATCTGGTTGCCATGCTCCCAGGCTACGGCGTCAGCCGCCTGCGGCGGCCAGCCACGCTTCTTCGAGAGATTCCTTGCGATTCAACAGCTCCTGGAGCTCGGCGTTGAGCTCGCCCAACCGGACATGGTCCGCGGCGGCCTCCGCCATCAACTCGTGGAGTGCGGCGATGCGCGACTCCAGCTTTTCCAGCTGCCCCTCGATGCGTGCCATCTCCTTGCCGGTGCGGCGCTCCCGCGCCGACGCCGTTTCGCCTTGCGAACCCGCCGCCGCTGCACTCGCCGTCGATGCAGGTGCTGGTGATGCGGCCGCCGCGCGGTCCGCCAGGTACTGCTCGATTCCGCCCGGCAACAGCTCGCAGCGGCCACCACCCGTCAGCGCGTAGGTGACATCGGAGACCCGTTCGAGGAAGTAGCGATCGTGGGTGACGGCGATCAGCGTGCCCGGCCAGCCGTCGAGGTAATCCTCGATGACGGTCAACGTGTCGATATCGAGGTCGTTTGTCGGCTCGTCGAGCAGGAGCACGTTCGGTTCATCAAGCAACAGCCGCAGAAACTGCAACCTGCGCCGTTCACCACCTGAGAGCTCTGACACCCGCGTCGTCAGCTTGTCGCCGGTGAACCCGAAGTCCCGCAGCAACGTGTCGGCGCTGATCTCGCCGCCGCCGGCCAGTTGGGTGATTCTTCGCCGATCCTCGACCGCGTCCAGCACCCGGTCGGCGCCGTCGAGTTCGGCCAGGGCCTGGCTGAGGTAACCGATCCGCAGCGTCGCGCCCCGCTTGATCGTGCCCGCCGTCGGCGCCAGCTCACCTGCCAGCAGTCGCAGCACCGACGTTTTGCCGGTGCCGTTGACGCCGACCAGCCCGATGCGCGCGCCGGGGCCGATCGACCAGTCGACCTGGTCCAACACGACGGTGTCGCCCACCTCGAGCCGCACCCGGTGCAGGTCGAACACGTCCTTGCCCAGCCGGTTGGTGGCGAACCGCTGTAGAACCAGGGAGTCCCGCGGCGGCGGTTCGTTGGCGATCAACTCGTTGGCGGCCTGGATGCGGAACTTCGGTTTCGACGTCCGCGCCGGCGGCCCGCGCCGCAGCCATGCCAGCTCCTTGCGCATGAGGTTCTGCCTGCGCGCCTCGGCGCCGGCCGCCAGCCGCATCCGCTCGGCCCGCGCGAGCACGTAGGCCGCGTAACCGCCTTCGTAGCCCTCTACCTTCCCTTTTCCGCTACCGGCATGCACCTCCCACGTCCTGGTGCACACCGCATCGAGGAACCAGCGGTCGTGGCTGACCACCACCAGTGCCTTGGCCCGGCGCCGATTGAGGTGTGCGGCCAGCCATCCGATCACCTCGACGTCGAGGTGGTTGGTCGGCTCGTCGAGCACGAGGACGTCATGACCGGCGATCAGCACTGCAGCCAGCGCCACCCGGCGCCGCTCGCCGCCCGAGAGCGGGCCGACCGCACTGTCGAGGGAGACGTCGGCCAACAAATGCGAGACGACGTCGCGGGTCTCGGGTTCGGCCGCCCAGACGTGATCGGGACGGCCACCGACGATCACGTCGCGCACGGTGGACTCGGCGGCGAAGTCGTCACTCTGCCGCAGATAGCCCACCGACAACCCCGAGGTGTGGGTCACCCGGCCCGAATCCGGCTCGCGGGTGAGCGTCAAGATCTGCAGCAGCGTGGTCTTACCGTCGCCGTTGCGTCCGACCACGCCGATCGCGTCACCGTCGTCAATGCCCAGGCTGATCGCATCGAGGAGCGTGCGGGTGCCGTAGCCGACGGTCACGCGCTCGACATTGATCAGGTTCGCCATCAGCCGCCGATGATAGGTCGGCCCTGCCGGCCGGGCCCCTGTGCCATGATGACGTCGGTCGATTCGGGGGTCTATGGCGGCCAGAAGGGGAGCGTGCGGCGTGGATCTGTCGGCGATAACCAAGCCGGTCGGACGACTGGTGGCGACCGCCCAGAACGGGCTGGAAGTGCTGCGCTACGGCGGCCTGGAGACCGGCGCCGTACCCTCGCCGTTCCAGATCATCCAGAGCGTCCCGATGTACCGGTTGCGGCGCTATTTCCCGCCCGACACGAGGCCGGGAGCGAAGCAACCCGGCCCACCCGTGCTGATGGTGCACCCGATGATGATGTCCGCCGACATGTGGGACGTCACCCGCGACGACGGGGCCGTCGGCATCCTGCACAACGCGGGCATCGACCCGTGGGTCATCGACTTCGGCTCGCCCGACAAGGTTGAAGGCGGCATGGAGCGCACACTGGCCGACCACGTCGTGGCGCTGAGTGAGGCTATCGACACCGTCAAAGAGGTCACCGGTCGCGACGTGCACCTGGCCGGCTACTCGCAGGGCGGGATGTTCGCCTACCAGGTCGCGGCCTACCGCCGGTCGAAGGATCTGGCGAGCATCATCGCGTTCGGCTCGCCGGTCGACACCCTGGCCGCGCTACCGATGAACCTGCCCGCCAGCGTCGCGCCCGTGGCCGCCGATTTCATGGCCGACCACGTGTTCAGCCGGATCGACATCCCGGGCTGGCTGGCCCGCACCGGCTTCCAGATGCTCGATCCGATCAAGACCGCCCAGTCGCGCCTCGACTTCCTGCGCCAACTACACGATCGCGAGGCCCTGTTGCCCCGCGAGCAACAACGCCGGTTCCTGGCCTCCGAGGGCTGGATCGCGTGGTCGGGCCCCGCCATCGCCGAGTTGCTGAAACAGTTCATCGCGCACAACCGGATGATGAGCGGTGGCTTCTCGATTCACGGTGACCTTGTCACGCTGTCGGATATCGAGTGCCCGGTGCTGGCCGTGGTCGGCGAAGTCGACGATATCGGCCAGCCGGCTTCGGTGCGCGGTATCAAGCGCGCCGCCCCGAAGGCCGACGTGTACGAATTCCTCATTCGCGCAGGCCATTTCGGGCTTGTCGTCGGTTCGAAGGCGTCCAGCCAGACGTGGCCGGCGGTGGCGCAGTGGGTCAAGTGGCTCGACGGCACCGGCGAGCGGCCCGAAGGCGTCAACCCGATGGCGCTGCAGCAAGCCGAACCCAACGAGACCGGCGTCTCGATCAGCTCGCGCCTGGCGCACGGCACGGCCGCGGCGACCGAGATGGCATGGACCCTGGCCCGCTCGGCTGCCGATGCCGTGGTGAGCGCCAACAAGTCGGCCAGAGCCCTGGCCGTCGAGACGGCCCGCACGCTGCCGCGCCTGGCCCGGCTCGGCCAGATCAACGAGCACACGCGGATCTCGTTCGGCCGCATCATGTCCGAGCAGGCCCGCGACTTCCCGCGCGGTGACTGCCTGCTGTTCGACGGCCGAGTCCACACCTACGAAGCCGTGGACCGGCGCATCAACAACGTCGTCCGAGGCCTCATCGAGGTCGGGGTACGCCAAGGCACGCGCGTCGGCGTCCTGATGGAGACCAGGCCCAGCGCGCTGGTGGCGATCGCCGCGCTCTCGCGACTGGGCGCGGTGGCGGTGCTCATGCCGCCCGACGTCGATCTGCCCACCGCTGCCCGGCTCGGCTCGGTGTCCGACATCATCACCGACCCCAGCAACCTCGAAGCCGCCCGGCGACTCGATATGCGTGTGCTGGTGCTCGGCGGCGGTGAGGCACGCGACCTCGACGTTCCCGAGGACAGCGACGTCATCGACATGGAGAAGATCGACCCGGAAGCGGTCGACCTGCCCGGGTGGTACCGGCCGAACCCCGGTCTGGCCCGCGACCTCGCCTTCATCGGTTTCAGCTCGATCAGCGGCGACCTGGTCGCTCGCCAGATCACCAACGCTCGGTGGGCGATCTCAGCGTTCGGCACCGCGTCGGCGGCCAATCTCAGCCGCAGCGACACGGTCTACTGCCTGACGCCGCTACACCACCAGTCCGCTCTGCTGGTGGCGATCGGCGGCGCCACCGTCGGCGGCTCGCGGATCGCGCTGTCGCGCAGCCTGCGGCCGGACCGATTCCTCAACGAGCTTCGCCAGTACGGCGTCACGGTCGTCAGCTACACGTGGGCAATGCTGCGCGACGTCATCGACGACCCGTCGTTCGCGCTGCACGGCAGCCACCCGGTTCGGCTGTTCATCGGTTCGGGCATGCCGACCGGACTGTGGAAGCGGGTGGTCGAGATCTTCCAACCCGCCCACGTCGTCGAGTTCTTCGCGACCACCGACGGACAAGCCGTGCTGGCCAACGTGTCCGGCGCGAAGATCGGCAGCAAGGGTCGCCCGCTGCCGGGTGCACGCGAACTGGCGCTGGCGGCCTACGACCCAGCCGAGGACCTGATTCTGGAGGACGACCAGGGCTTCGTCCGCCGTGCCGAGACCAACGAGGTTGGTGTGCTGCTCGCCCGACCACGCGGGCCGGTCGACCCGACTGCCCCGATCAAGCGGGGCGTTTTCGCCCCGGCCGACACCTGGGTGTCCACGGAGTACCTGTTCCGCCGCGACGACGACGGCGACTACTGGCTTGTCGACAGCCGCGGACTGGTCATCCAGACCGACCGTGGCTGCGTCTACTCATCGACCGTCAACGATGCGGTCGGCTGCCTCGGCGCGGTCGACCTCGCGGTCACCTACGGCGTGCAAGCCAACGGACGCCAGCTGGCCATCACGGCGTTGGAGTTGCAGCCCGGCGGCAGCATTCCGTCCGCGGACCTGACCGAGGCCCTCGCGGACCTGGCGGTCGGCGAACCACCCGACATCGTCCACGTGGTGCCGGGGATGGCGCTCAGCGCGTCATACCGGCCGCTGGTCAGACCGCTGCAAGCGGAAGGCGTTCCGAAGCCGTCGCGTAACGCGTGGTACCTCGACCCCGATACGAATCGGTACAAGCGGCTGACCGTGGCGGTCCGTTCCGAGATCGCCGAAGGCCAGTAGCGAAGGTCGGTCATGACGACCTGCCGGCGGGGCCGAGTGCTGTTAGGCTCCCGCTGGCGGCAAGTCGGCAGCCTGGCGACCGTGCCACCGAGCTGGAGGATTGATGACATCGCGAACCGGTAGCCCACGCGACATCTGGCGCCGCCTCGTCATCGGCGGTATGGCCGGAGGCGTGTTGACAGTCGGTGTGCTCACCGCTGTCGCGGGTCCGACCGCGGTGGCGCAGCCCGCCGAGCCGACCGTTCAGACCGAGGCGCCCGAGCCGCAAGCCGATGGCCCGAAGACACCGTGCACCGGCGATGACTGCAACAGGGCCGAGGAGACCGCACCGAAGGTCAACGCTGACCAGGTGCTGCAGATGATCCACGAGGAGTACCGGCAGGGCGACGGCGGCGGTCAGGTCTCTGTGCTGATCGACGACGCCGTGAAGCTGCGCAGGCTGGGCTTCCGACCGTCCAACGCGAACGCCACCGCGCTCAAGGAAGCCCTCGAGGACCGGCCGAATCAGACGCCGCTCGTCGAAGCGCTCAAGGAAACGATCACCCACCAGCGCAAGATGCAGGCGCGCGCCGCGCAGCAGGCCACTGCCGGCGGCGGATCGATTGCCGGGATTCCCGTCACGCCCGCCGTCCCCGTCCCGGCCGGCTGATCGCCGTGGCCCTCGACGAGAAACTGCTCGACATCCTGGTATGCCCGCAGGACCGGGGCTCCTTGCTGCTCATCGGCGACGAATTCCTCTACAACCCGCGGCTGCGCCGGGCGTATCGCATCGACGACGGCATCCCGGTGCTGTTGATCGACGAGGCCGTCGACATCACCGATGACGCCGAGCATCAGCGGATGCTGGATCGCGCATCAGGTGAACCCGGGTAGCTCTCCGGTGAGGTAGCGCTGCAGGTTCGGGGCAATGGTGTCGACGACTTGGTCCACCGGCAGCGATTTGAACGGCTCGAGTTCGAGGATGTAGCGGGCCATCACCACGCCCACCAGTTGCGAGGCGACGAACTGCACGCGGACCGGTCCGCTGCCCGGGGGATCGTCGACGCGCGAACCGACTTCTCTTGCGATCACCTCCTGCAGGAACGACCGCACCAACGAGGTGTCGTTGCTGGCGATGATCGACCGCAGCGCCGCGATGAAACCCTTACCCAGTTCCGAATCCCACAGCGGCAGCAGAAGGGACGGCAGCGTGCGGCCGATCTCCTCGACGGGGACCTGCTGTAGCGGGCCAATGACCTGCATGGGATCGATCGGAATGTGAATCGCCGCGGCGAACAGCTGGGTCTTGGTTCCGAAATAGTGATGTACCAGCGCGGGGTCGACGCCCGCCGCCGCGGCGATCGCGCGTATCGAGGTCTTGTCGATACCGTTGCGCGCGAACAACTCCCGCGCACTGTTCAGGATCCGTTCGCGGGTATCGGACGGCCCGGGTGGGCGTCCCGGCCGTTTACGTTCGGCGTTGGTGGTCAACGTAGTCACGGTGTCCTTCGTCGTAGCGTGGCCGCGGCCAGGCAGAGGGAGACGACCGCGAAGCCGATGACGACCGCGACGTCGCGCACCACGGTGAACGTCGGCTCTGCGTATGCCCCGACCTGTTGCAGCGCCTCCAGAGCGTAACTTGCCGGCATCACGTTGCTGATCCACTGCAGCCACTCCGGCAGCATGGCGCGCGGCACGATGATCCCGCACAGCAGAAGTTGGGGGACGATCACCACGGGCATGAACTGCACGGCCTGAAATTCGGTGCGCGCGAACGCGCTACACAACAATCCCAACCCGACTCCGAGGACGGCGTTGATGATCGCGATCGTGAAGACCCACACCGAGCTTCCTTCGGTGTGCAGGCCGAAGAACGCGTAGGAGACGACGCACGCGATCGTCGCCTGAGCTGCGGCGGCAAGCGAGAACGCGGTGCCGTACGCCGCGAGCAGGTCGAGCCTGCGCAGGGGAGTGGTCAGGATCCGCTCCAATGTGCCCGAAACCCGTTCCCGCTGCATCGTTATCGATGTGATCAGAAACATCACCACCAGCGGGAACAGACCGAGCATGATCAGGCAGGCGGTGTTAAACGGACTCGGTGCGCCGGGCGGGTGCGGGGAATTCTGAAACATGAAGTACATCAGGGCGATGACTGCGCTCGGCACGATCAGGATCATCGCGACACTGCGGTGATCGGTGGCGAGTTGGCGCAGGATGCGCCCGGTGGTGGCCAGGTACGCCTGCGGACTCAGGCGGCTCCGGCTGCGCTGGCTGCGGTGCTGTGCTTGATGACGGAGAGAAACGCTTCCTCCAGTGACTGACATCTCGTGTCCTCTCGTAGTTTCGCGGGCGTGGTGTGGGCGAGCACCCGGCCTTCACGCATGAGCAGCAGGTCGCCGCAGTGATCGGCCTCGTCCATCACATGGCTGGAGACCAGGAGAGTGGTCCCTTGGCGGGACAGCTGCTGAAAATGGGTCCACAACTCCACGCGCAGGACGGGATCGAGTCCCACGGTGGGTTCGTCGAGCACCAGCAGATCGGGATGCGAGACCAACGCACACGCCAGCGAGACCCGCGTGCGTTGGCCGCCGGAAAGGTTGGCCCCCAACGCTGTTCTGTGGTCGTTGAGCCCTACGGCGGTTACGGCGTCGTCGGCGGAGTCGGCGCCGGTGCCGTACAGCGAAGCGAAGTAGCGAACGTTGTCGATGACCCGTAGGTCGTCGTAGATCGTGGGGTTCTGGGTGACATAGCCGACCCGGTGGCGGAGGCCAGCCGAGCCGGCCGGTTTCCCGAGCACCGTCACCGTGCCGGAACTGACGATCTGGGTGCCGACAACGCTTCGCATCAGCGTCGTCTTGCCGCAGCCGGATGGTCCGAGCAGGCCCGTGATCGTGCCGGGGGCGACGGACACCGTGACGTCATCGACCGCCAGGCGATTACCGCGGATGACCCGCAGATTCTTGATCTCAACAGCCGGAGAAACACGCTGCTCGAATAATTCATCAGACGATGAAATCATCATGTGATGAAATATCCTCGCGCTGCGTCGTTGTGTCAAGAGCCTCCGTAGGATCGCCATCGATGAATCGAAAAGGCCCCGGTCGACGGTGACCACTGAACTCTTGTCGGTCGACCCGCTGACCGCTGCCCATCGTCTGCTCGGCGCCGACCTCACCTGCCGCGGGGTCAGCGCAATGATCGTCGAGGTCGAGGCCTACGGCGGGCCACCGGACGGACCGTGGCCCGACGCCGCCGCCCATTCGTACCGCGGACCCGGAGCGCGCAATCGCGTGATGTTCGGCCCGCCGGGGCGGCTGTACACCTATCGCAGCCACGGCGTCCACGTCTGCGCGAACGTCGTGTGCGCGACCGACGGCGTGGCAGGTGCCGTGCTGCTCAGGGCCGCCGCCATCGAGGCGGGTTTGAGTGCCGCATACGCCCGCCGCGGAGAGTCGGTCCGCCCCGCCGCGCTGGCTCGAGGGCCGGGCAACCTGTGCTCGGCACTGGGAATCACGATGGAAGACAACGGGATCGACATCTTTGACCCCGACAGCCCGATCCAGTTGACGCTGGGGGAGCGGCATGTGTCCGCCGAGGGGCCGCGCGTCGGCGTGAGCAAGGCCGCCGACCGTCCCTGGCGATTCTGGCTGGAAGGTCGGCCCGAGGTGTCGGCGTATCGGCGGAGCCCGCGGGCACCGGCTCCCGGAGAAAGCGACTAGTACGGAAAGATCGCACGCATGGGTACGTCGATCCTCGACGAATTGGAGTGGCGCGGGCTGATCGCGCAATCCACCGACCGTGACGCGCTGGCCGAAGCACTTGGGGCCGGACCGGTCACCGTCTACTCGGGCTTTGACCCGACCGCTCCGAGCCTGCATGCGGGCCATCTCATCCCACTGCTGACACTGCGCCGCTTCCAGCAGGCGGGCCATCGACCCATCGTTCTAGCAGGCGGTGCGACCGGCATGATCGGTGACCCCCGCGATGCCGGGGAGCGCACGCTGAACACCGCCGACACCGTCGCGGAATGGGCGGACCGTATCCGCGGGCAGCTCGAGCGCTTCGTCGAGTTCGACGACACCGACACCGGGGCGGTCGTCGAGAACAACCTGTCGTGGACCGGTCCGCTGTCGGCGATCGAGTTCCTGCGCGACGTCGGCAAGTACTTCTCTGTCAACGTCATGCTCGACCGCGACACGGTCCGGCGCCGCCTCGAGGGCGAGGGCATCTCCTACACCGAGTTCAGCTACATGCTGCTGCAGGCCAACGACTATGTGGAGCTGCATCGGCGCTACGACTGTTCTCTGCAGATCGGCGGTTCCGATCAGTGGGGCAACATCATTGCCGGCGTCCGGCTGGTCCGCCAGAAGGACGGAGCCACGGTGCACGCTCTGACCACCCCGTTGGTGACCGACTCCGAAGGCAAGAAGTTCGGTAAGTCGACCGGAGGCGGCAGCCTGTGGCTGGACCCCGAGATGACTAGCCCGTACGCCTGGTACCAGTACTTCATCAACACCGCCGACGCGGACGTCGTCCGCTATTTGCGTTGGTTCACGTTCCTGTCGCCCGAGGAGTTGACCGAGCTGGAACAGGCGACCGCGGAGCGGGCCCACGAACGTGCCGCGCAGCGACGCCTGGCGCGCGAGCTCACCACCTTGGTGCACGGAGAAGCCGCGACGCAGTCCGTCGAGCACGCCAGCCAGGCCCTTTTCGGCCGGGCCGAGCTGGCAGAGCTGGACGAGCCGACGCTGGGTGCCGCGCTGCGCGAGGCCGCCGTGGCTCAGCTGAAGCCCGGCGGGCCCGACACCATCGTCGACCTGCTCGTGGCCAGTGGGCTCTCGCCGAGCAAGGGTGCGGCCAGGCGCACCGTCGCCGAAGGCGGCGTCTACGTCAACAACGCCCGGGTCGATAGCGAAGACTGGGTTCCACAGCCCACTGACTTCCTGCATCAGCGATGGCTGGTGCTGCGTCGCGGTAAGCGCAACATCGCCGGCATCGAACGGGTGGCTTGAGGACCCGAGCGAGGCGGGAACAATAACGCGGGGGGAAGCGTTGAACCCCATCGGTAGGAGCCAACGCACTCCGGTGCGCGCGACGGGTATCGATCTGAAAAACCCGTTCTATCAGGCCATTTGACTCCTACTTTTCCCTCACGTAACTTATGGACTCGTCGCTGCGACACGGGCCAAGCCCGAAGAGCGCGGCGACTCCCAGAGGGAAATCCCACTTCGGTGGGTTCCTGAGCGTCCGCACTACGAGTACGCGGCTTCAAAGCCGCGGACTAGTGGCGCGGTCGTGCGGGTGTGTTGTTTGAGAACTCAATAGTGTGTTTGGTGGTTTTTGTTTGTTGTTGTTTTTTGCCATGCCCTGTTTTCCCGTTTGTGGGTGTGGTGTTTTTTGATGCCAGTTTTTGGTGTCTGTTTG
>NZ_NKCN01000050.1 GCF_002245535.1 Mycobacterium lehmannii
TTTCACCGGAAGTGCCTTTCGAAGTTGTGCCGATAAGTGCGTAGAGAACACTCATCATCACAGCTCAGAAGGCACTTTCCTCGTTACGACACCCGATCACCAGCCAATCCATCGGTGGATCGAGGCTTAGCCAACCGTGACAACGGCTGAATTTGCAGCACCCCGTCGGGGCGAGACCACCACCACACCCCGTCCCACGAAACCTCGGTGGGATCGTTGGGACTCAACGCATTCCATGGCACACTTCCGGCCGGCTTTGCCCAACACAACAGCCCAGTCGGAGCCGGCGCGGCGACAGCGGGCGTCCACTCCGGAAGGGAGTCGGCGGCGTCGAGCGCGACGTCCACCATGTCGCGTGAAACCCAGTACAGCTCAGCATGTTTGATGATGTCGGCTTCGCCGCTCATCTGACTCAGCGTCTCGGCCAGCTTCGCCTGCAGCCGCTTCAACCTTCGAAGGCTCTCCCCCGCAGCTCCCAGGGCCTCGGACGGTTCTGCGAGGGCGCTGGATTGGTGGTCGACAAGGCTGTCCAAAGCGTTGCACCACTGCCGGCGAATGTCGGGCAGGCCCGGTGCCGCCCACGGAGTAGCTTTGCGGCGGCTCATCGCCGACCCGCCGTTCTAGCCGAGACCATCGGCGAACTCCATGACGGTTGCCGCCTGCTCCTCAATGAGAGAGACGAACTTCGGGACCGACTGCGTCGTCATGCGTGAGGGCAACTCCTGCGCCACCGCCCTGAGGCGGGCGCCGGCGGCCCGTAGTTCGGCCTGTTGCACCTCGCGGCTCACCGGAGACGGCGTCACATAGGTCAACACCGCCCGCAATTCGGGAAACCGGATGGCCTCCCCGCCGAGCTTCTCGTTGAACAGCCGCGCATGCGTGCCATCGGTGTGAGCCCAGCTGCGCATCTCCGATTCGAGGTAGGCGGCTATCACGTGCAGTGCCGTCGGTGTGGCGGCGGCGATGGTGGATGCCCCGGCGCGGCCGTACGTGCGGACGGTCTCGGCGAGGTCGCGAACCTCGGTGACCACCTTGGCCAGGTAATTGATATCAACTTGCACATCGAAGTCGGGCATACCAGCGATCCTAAGGGCGCGGCACACCGCTGATCTGCAAAGATTTCCCCCACTCACACCAGCTGCACTCCAGTCGGGGAGATGGCACTGCCGTGCCCGGGGCTGGCCCGTACCCGACACACGCCCCGGGCCTTGCCTGTGGTTCTGCCTTTCTGGCCCTCCGATTGTGGCCGGCGATCCGCTCCGCGCAAGGCCACGGCCTCCGCTGCGCTGCGGGCCCACAGGCTCGGGGCAGCTCCCCCACAAACGTTCGCTGCGCTCACCCGGGACCTGCCCCGCCCGGACCTTTGCACTCCACGGCCCTCTACCGGCCCAAATCTCCAGTGTCAGAAGGCAAAAAGAACGGGCGGGAGACCCCACGATGAGCACCCAGGCACACCATGAACAGGCCAGCCTCTTCAGCGACGACACCAGCACACGCCGCCACCCCCGGCATGTGCTGTCGTATGGCCTCGGATTGGACAGCACGGCGGTCCTACTGCGCTGGCTCACCGACCCGTCCAGCCGCGACTTCGACCTATCCGACCTGGTGGTCATCACCGCCATGACCGGAGACGAGTTCAGTGCCACCGGGGCCGACGTCGAGCGCTACGTGCTCCCCGAGCTGCGTCGCCACCGGGTCCGGTTCGTCCAGGTCGGCCGCCACCAGCTGCTCACCACCGCCGCCGGCGAGGGCATCACCACCTTCAGCGACACCACCGAACCGGACCGACTCTTCGTCGAGGGGGCCTACGCGCTGTCGACGGAGATGCTCACCGCCGGCACCCTGCCGCAGCGCGGCGGTGCCCGCAAATGCAGCGCCCGAGCCAAGGGCGCGGTCCTCGACCCGGTGATCGCCCGACTGACCGGCGGTCAGCCCTATCAGCATTACGTCGGCTTCGAGGTCGACGAGACGGGCCGCGCCGAGCGCGACGCCGCCTACAACACAGCAGCCCGAACCGGCCGCTACCCCCTGATCCAATGGGGTTGGACGAGAGCTGACTGCGACACTTTTGTCTACAACCTCACGGGCCGCAGATGGCTCAAAAGTGCCTGCAGCTATTGTCCTTTCGCGCTGAGTTCGGCACGAGGCGTGCAGTCGACGCTGCAGCGTTACGCCGCTGATCCCGCAGCCGGAGCGCTGGCCCTGTTCATCGAACACGTCGCGGTCTGTATCAACGACAAGCAAACCCTGCGCCCGACTGGCCGCCTCTACGACGATGTTGCTGCTGCTGGTCTGACCGATGTCCTTGACCTGTTCCACCGCCGCCTCGACGACACCGAGCACGCGATCTACGAAGTGCGCCGGGTGGCCAAGGTTCGCGGGACCGGAACCAGGCCGGTCATCGCCCGGTCAGTGCGCCGGCTTGATCGTGGATCTCGCGCCGAGATGGCAGCCGCACTACTGGGCATGCCCGGGCAGCTGCACACCGGCAACGACGGCATCGCACGCAGCATCGCGGTGCGCCGCGGTGAGACGCCGCCATGGGCAGAGCGGTTCTATGTCGCCTGCCCGGCCGTCGTTGCGGACAAGGCCAGACCCCACTTCGAGCGCTGGTTCGCCGAGGTGGCCGGCGATGTCGCGCTGTTCTGACACCCGCCGTCGGGCACGCCAGCTACAGCCCCAGCGGGTCCGACCAGGCCGGCTGCGCAAAGGCGGTGTCGAACGGCATCACCGGGCGCGGCCACACGCCGGTGACCACCCAGGTCAGCACCGGGCGCCGACACCGGCCCCTGGACCGGCCGCGTCAACGCATCGACCAGCGCACTCTCACACGACGACATCAACCCAGGCTACCGGGGCGGTGCATATCCACAGCGGAAGCGCCTGGCGGCGCTGCAGTTGATTCGCCGGCCCCTGCGGGGCCGCCGACCCACCGAAGTTTGCCTTTCTGGCCCTCCGATTGTGGCCGGCGATCCGCTCCGCGCAAGGCCACGGCCTCCGCTGCGCTGCGGGCCCACAGGCTCGGGGGCAGCTCCCCCACAAACGTTCGCTGCGCTCACCCGGGACCTGCCCCGCCCGGACCTTTGCACTCCACGGCCCTCTACCGGCCCAAATCTCCAGTGCCAGAAGGCAAAAAGAACGGGCGGCCACCGCCCACTCACCTCCCGAAAGGAACCCACCATGGCTCACGAACTCGATCAGACCGCAGGCAAAGTCAGCTTCGCCGACTCGCGTACCGACGCCTGGCACCAACTCGGCCAGCAGGTTGGCCACGCTATGACCGCTCGCGAGGCTCTGCACGCCGCCCACCTGGCCAACTGGAACGTCCGCAAAATGGCGCTGGTTGTCCCCCAGGAGCCGGTGATCAGCGAAACCGGTGTCACCACACCCGCGCCGCTGGCAGTGCCCGACCAGTGGGCCACCGTGCGCACCAACCCCATCACCGGAGCCCTCGATGTGCTCGGCGTGGTCGGCAACAAGTACGAGCCGATGCAAAACGAAGCATCGTGTGACCTGCTCGACGCGCTCACCGGAGAAAGCGGTGCGGTCTACGAGACGGCCGGGGCGCTACGCGGCGGGCGCGAAACGTTCGTGACGATGAAGCTGCCCGAATCCATGGTGTTCGACGGGATTGACGGCACCAAGGACCGCACCGACTTCTACCTGGCCGCGCTGAACTCTCACGACGGGTCCAGCAAGTTCCGCTTCCTGGTGACGCCGGTGCGCATCGTATGCGCCAACACCCAAAGCGCGGCCATCGCACGCGCGGCGGCCAGCTTCGGCATCAGCCACACCGGCGGGGCCGCCGTCGCCTTGCAGGAGGCCCGACGAGCACTCAAGTTGAGCTGGCGCTACGTAGAAGCGTTCGAGCAGGAAGCAGCCGCCCTCTACGCCGCCCCCATGGACCTCGACCAGATGCGCCGTTTCGCCGGCGACCTCGTCGACGTCGACGGCGCCGAGTCCAAGACCACGGCCCGCAACCGCCGCGACACCGCCAACGCAATCGTCAAACTGTGGGTGTCCAGCCCCACCGTCGCCCCGATCGCCGGCACCCGGTGGGCGGCCTACAACGCGGTCACCGAGTACGTCGACCACTACAGCAAGGTCCGCGCCGCAGGAGATCCGAAGTCGGTGCGGGCCCTGCGCGCAGTCACCGGCGGCAGCACCGCTCAGAACCTGAAGACCAACGCCTTCCGGATGCTGCAAACCCTCTAACCCCTGGGGTGGTCTGGCCCGTCCCGCGGGCCAGACCACCCCATCACCCAAGATCCCGAAAGGCACTGCCATGCAGGAACATCGGGCAAGACGGCCACGGCTTGACCGACCCGCACCGATGCCATCGGGGAACTGCACAGGCGGAAGCGCCTGCGGCGCTGCTGACACCGGGTCCCTGCGGGCCCCGGCGCTAGTTTATTTGCCTTCTGGCTTTCGATTATGGCCGGCGGCCCGCTGCGTGCAAGGCCACGGCCTCCGCTGCGCTCCGGGCCCAAGGGCTCGCAAATTTCTTTCGAGGCTCGCTGCGCTCGCGCGAAGAATTTTGCGCCCGGACCTTTGCACTCCACGGCCCTGATGCCGGCCCAAATCTTCAGTGCCAGAAGGCAAAAAGAACGGGCGGCCACCGCCCACTCACCCCATCGATGAAAGGTCACCATCACCATGAGCGAGAACACCACCACCGTCACCGACAACGACACCAACGCACAGGTCGCGGCGGCAGGCACCCTCGAACACCTCGACCCGCACACGTTGGAGCTGGAAACCAACGTCCGCGACGACGCCGCACTCGACGGTGATTTCGTCGCCAGCATCAAAGAGCACGGCGTGCTCAACCCCATCGCAGCGGTGCGCGGACACGACGGCGTGGTGCGGGTGCGCGCCGGACAGCGACGCACCCTGGCCGCACGCGAGGCTGGTCTGACCAGCGTCCCGGTCTACGTGCGCCCAGCCGGTGCGACCGACGACAAGGCCCAGGTGGTCGAACGGGTCTCCGAGCAGATCGTGGAGAACGACCGACGCCGCGAACTCACCGAGGCCCAGCGGGCACGCGGCATCCAGCAGATGCTCGACGCCGGAGCCTCCGTGACCAAGGTCGCCAAGAAGCTGTCCATCGGGCGCGACACGGTCAAATCCGTGGCAACCGCCGCCGGATCGCAGGCCGCGATGGAGGCACTCGACGCGGGGCAACTGTCGCTGTCAGAGGCCGCAGTGCTCAGCGAGTTCGATGACGACCCCGACGCCATCATGCGTCTGCTCGAAGTGGCCGGAACCAACCGATTCGAGCATCGGGTCGCCGAAATCCGCCAGGACCGCGCCGCCCAACAGGCCTACCAGGAAGCTGCCGCCAGCTACACCGAGCAGGGATACACCGTGGTCGAGGACTTCCCCGCCTACGGGGACACGACCTGCGTGGAACTGCGCTACCTGCGCACCCCCGAGGGCGAGGCTGCCACCGACGAGCATGTCACCGACCCTGCACACTGGGCGGTCTGCCTGACCGAAGTCGAAGGCTACGTCGACACCGAGACCGGCGAACCGGTCGACGCCCACGACATCGACTGGCACGCTCGATTCAGTGCCACGGTTGCCGAGGGCAAGCGCGACCCCAGCTCGGTCACCGAAGTGGTTGTGTGGGAGGCAGATTGGTTGTGCACCGACTACGCCGCCGCCGGACTGGTCTTGTGCGAATCACTGGCTAAGCGCGTGGAAGCCCTCGCCCGCGAGGACAGCGACCACCACGCCGATGACTCCAGCGACCAGGACGCCGAAGCGCGGGAGGCCGCAGCAGCCGAAGCGGCGCGCCGCGAGCGGCGCAAGGTCATCGCGCTCAACAAGCTCGGCGAAGCCGCCCAGCAGGTGCGTCGCCAGTTCATCACCGACAAGATCCTCGCCCGCAAGACCGCCCCCAAGGGTGCGGCGATGTTCGTGGCGAGCTGCCTCACCCGCGACGTGCGCCTGATCGAGGAACACCACGGCGGGCAGATCAGCGCCGAGCTGCTCGGGGGCAGCGACTCGACAGCAGTGACGAAGATGGTGGCCGAGCTGCCCGCCACCGGCGACGGACGCGCCCAGGTGATCACGCTGGCGCTGGTGCTCGGTGCACTGGAAGCCCGTACCGGCAAGGACGCCTGGCGAGGCAGCGGCTGGGGCCACTACGTCGGAGCCGCCGAGCTGCTGCGCTTCCTGGCCGACAACGGCTACCCGCTGGCCGACATTGAGCGCGTCATCCTCGGCGAGCAAACCGCCGATGCACTCTATGACTCGTTGACCGAGCAGTCCGAGCCCGCCGAGGACGACTAGCCCCCGCGTCGGGAGGTGGGGCCGGTCAGCGCCGGTCCCACCTCCCGCTCGGGACCGCCATCAGCAGGACCATGGTCGCGCATTTCATCCACGAAATCGACATCGCCGCGACCAGTGCAGCGGAAGCGCCTGACGGCGCTACTGAATTATTTTTCTGACCGCTTTCTCTTTTATCAATTGTGGCCGGCGGCCCGCTCCGCGCAAGGCCACGGATACGGCCTAACGGCCCGGAAACTTTTCCGCGAATCCGCTCGCAAAAGACGCTCACGGGGAAAACTTTCCGTCCGGACCTGTGCACTGCGCTGGGCCCTACGCCCGGCCATGACATTGATGCGAGAAAGCGCCAAAGAACAGGCAGCACCAAGGCTGAACAGGAGTGTGCGAAAGCATGTTACGACCGATTCGAGGGTTCGATACCGGCCAGAGCCATACCGGCGGAACGGGTTGCCTTCAGCGTAATTACGCGCTGGTTTGCGCCCGGTCAAAAAAGGTCACAGCTTACCCACAAATAGCCCGATAAATGTTGCCTGACACGCCGAAATGCCGATATAATCGAAATAGATAACAGCAATTCGTGACAACCCTTAAGGAGTGAGAAATGACCGCCATCACCGTCTACACAAAGCCCGCCTGTGTGCAATGCAACGCGACCTTCCGGGCACTGGACAAGGCAGGTGTGGATTACGCGAAAGTCGACATCACCGTCGACAGCGACGCCCGCGACTACGTGATGGGACTGGGCTACCTGCAGGCCCCCGTCGTGGTGGCCGGCGGACAGCACTGGTCCGGTTTCCGGCCCGACCGCATAGCTGAGGTCAGCAAAGCCCACCCGCTGAGCGCCTGATCACCATTGACCACGACAGGAGACCCACGATGTACCAGCTATCCATCGACCACCATGGCCGGTCGGTCACCACCACCGACCACCCCGACCGCGACGACGCTCACCGCAGCCTCATCAACTACGTCATCGGCGCCGACTACTACCTGCGGCCGCTGCCCACGCACCCCGACACCACCCGCTACGAGCTGCTCGCCCTGGCCGAACCCGACAGCCGCGCCACCAGGCCGCATCACACGGGACACGCCACCATCGCCCCTGCCGGTCACGAAGCCAGCGAGACCGCCACCTACCACGCCGCCGTCGCCGCGCAGCGATGGATCACCGACCACCACGACACCTGGCACCACGGGTCCGACACCGACCCCGGAGCGCGCTACCCGCTGGCGGTCCTCACCGCCGCCCGCGCCGAAGGGCACTGCTGGTTCACCGCTGGCACACTCTGGCGCGAAGCCGCACAGCTGGCCGGAGTCGAGCTGCCCACCGCACCCGATCAGCATGTTCTGGAGACACTGCGCCATCACGCCCTGAGCCAGGCCGGTACCCACCCCAGCCCCGCCGAGCTGGCCGCCGCCGTGCACGCCGCTTTGCCCACCGCCACCACCACCGACCAAGCCAGCGCCCTGACCTGGTGGTATGCCCTGCTGGTCTGGGGGGCCACCGCATCATGACCGCCGCGCACCGCGCCCCACTGCACGTCGTCCCCGACAACGACACCGACCGGGCGGCCACCGAAGACTTCGAGCTCAGCGCTGAGCCGAGCGGCGAAACCATCGCCGCACGCTGGGAGCCGGAAAATCAGCTCCTCGGAGCCCTGCTGTGGATGCCATACACCCGAGCGCGCACGTTCTGCGACCTCATCCCCGACACCGCCATCTGGCGGCCCATGAACCGCTGGGTCTACGAGATCATCCGCCGCGTCACCGACGCCCGCCGCGACCCCGATCCGGTCACCGTATTGGCCTACGGTCGCCAACACGCCGCCACCCAGTCGCTGGACCCCACTCGCCCCCCGACCGCCGGCCAACACCACCGACTGGCCCTGCATCTGGCCGACCTCTACACCCACACCGTCAGCGCCGCCGCAGCAGCCAACCACGCGCGCGACGTGCTCGACGAGGCGTACCGCCGTGCGGTGCGCGAACACGGAATCCGCATGCAGCAGATGGCCGACAGTGGCGCCGACCGTGCCGACCTCACCACCCACATCAGCACCGCCCGCGACGACCTCGCCGAACTGTGGCGGCGCGCCGAAGCGGCCGCCCAGCCCGGATGGGACCAGCCGTGATGAGCCCCGGCCGTACCTCCACCCCGGTCAGCGTCGATCTGCGCATCGCCGCCCGCGCTGGCCAAGCGGTCCAATCCTGCGCCGCCCAGGACCACGGCCAATCCGCCCGCACCGCGCACGCCTGGATCGACACCCTGCACAACCGCGCCCGCCGCGCTGCCGAGCGGCAACGCACGCGGTCGCAGCGCTGAGCCTGCGCCCGAACCTGGGTTGTCAGCGGTCGCGCCCACAATGATTCGCAGCACCCCACCAGGAAGAAAGGGACTCGCGATGCGGCCCACCCGAGCAGCAACACTGACCGCCCTCGCCGGGGCCCTCATCCCCATCACCAGCCTGTTCGCACCCGCGCTCAGTCATGCCGGCGCGTACACCGTGGCCGCCGGCGACGAGATCGCCGTGCACTCGAACACCGGGTCCACCACCTGCACGCTGGGCTACACCTACACCGCCGGGGCCACCACGTATGGGGTCACCGCCGGCCACTGCACTCGAGGTGGCGGCTCCGCAGTATCCGACCACGACAGCGGGGCCACCGGCGCCGTCGCCGTCGCAGTCAACGACCCCGATCCGCTTTTCGACGACTTCGCGCTGATCAACTTCGGCACCAGCCGATCGGTGTCCACGATCAACGGCATGCCTGTCAGCGGCATGGGTGTTCCAGATCCCGCAATCACCTTGTGTCGCAGCGGAATCCGCACCAAGACCGTCTGTGGACAGCTCGACGGGCGGCTACTCGGCTACCAATACAGCGTGACCGGGATGCCCGAAAGCATCCCCGGCGACTCCGGAGCGCCCGTGTGGCAGCCCGCCAGCGACGGCACCGCCACCATCGTCGGTATCTGGCTAGGCGAGCACCACACCCACAGCGGCACCCGCACCGGCCGCTTCACCAGCCTGACCGAATCGCTGACCGATCTGGTCGTCGCCGGCCTGCAGCGCTGACCCCGGGAGCGGGCCGGTGCCCGTGCACTGAGAAAAGCCGGCGCGCAGCGCCGCCCACATCTATCCACCAAACCCGCGCGCTGGGCTGAGAAACAACCCCGGTCCATTCTCGCCACGGTGCAGATTGCGCGAAATACCGCCTCGCAGAACCCGTTCGGGGTGAAGGCACTTATAGTGCCAGCCACTGACGGCCCGTCACCACGCCCGCGCCCCACCTGTCAAGCGGCGCCCGGAGGCGCCGATGCCCGCCTGCGGCGGGCGTGGGTTTGGGTAGCTGCTCACCTTTAACCGTTCAGCTGGGTCGCCCAGTGTGACCGACGAGGCCCCGTCACGCGCAACCCACACCCGCGCCGAACTCCGCAGGCCGAGTGACCTTTTCGGCCCAATGCCAGCTCGCCAGGGCG
>NZ_NKCN01000051.1 GCF_002245535.1 Mycobacterium lehmannii
TCTGTGTTTGTGGTGATGTGTCAGACGCGGCAAGCATGTAGTATGGACACTGTTGCAGCGTGCGTGTATTGTTGTGTTATGGATACGGCGAGCAGCCGGCTGCGTCAGTAGGCTTTCGTCGGCAGCGTCGGAGGTGTAGAAGAGACAGGTCAGTTGCGACGGCGCCGGCCGCCCCGCGGTCCCCGAGCGCGACTGCGCTGGGAACCCAGCCGGGCCTGCCGGGTTAGGCCCGTCCCCCGGGCGAAGCCTGGCGCCCGGGGGACGTCCCAACTCGTCGATCGCGACGGGTCTCGATATTCTGTGGCCCATGCTCATTGCCGCGGTGGTCTGCCTGTGCGCTGCCGGCGCCATCGCCGCGGTCGGTGGATGGCTACTGAGCCGACCGCAATCCGAAGACCCGGTGCGCACGGTGTTGCGCTCGGTGGCGCCGACCCATCTGGCGGCCGCCGCGATGCTGGCAGCCGGCGGTGCGGTCGCACTGGCGGCCGATGCCGGCACGGCCATCGTCGTGTTGATCGTCTGCGTGGTCGGAGCGCTGGGAACCGTCGGAGCCGGATGCTGGCAGAGCGCAAAGATGGCCGTCCGGCTGTCGAGCGCTGAGCGCAGCGAGGCGGGCGGTTGCGGCGGCGCGTGCGCCACCTGCACGCTGTCCTGCAGTTGAGGTCTAGTTGCGGCTGACGTCGATCGGATGGGTGGCGAGCAACGACAGCGGAAGGGGCTGTCTGCGCAGCACCCGCGACCACAGGTCGATCTTCGGCTCGACCAGAACGTCGGACGGTAGGGCGGACAAAACGATCCAGTCGTCGCGCTCGATCTCGCCTTCGAGTTGGCCGATCGTCCACCCCGAGTAGCCGGCGAAGATTCGTATCCCTTCCACGACCGGGGCGATCGAGTCGGGATCGGCGTCCAGGTCGACCATCACCATCCGCCCCTGCACATGGCGCAGACCGGGGGCGTCGGCGGGCTCCATCCCGGCGCGCAGCGTCGCCAGGCACAGCGCCGCATCGCGTTTGACCGGTCCGCCGATGAACATCGTCTTCGGTTTTGCGGCCAGCTTGGCCCACTGGGGCAACACGTTGTAGACGGCGGTCTCGCTCGCCCGGTTCAGGACGACGCCGAGCGTGCCGCCGTCGTTGTGTTCGACGACGTAGATGACGCTGCGGCGGAACGTCGGCTCCAGCAGGTCGGTGTTGGCGAGAAGCAACGTCCCCGCCCGCACTCGAGGCGCGGCAGGGGCGATGAAATCCTCCGGGTCCTCTGACTGCGCCACCCGTCCATCATGGCACCGGCAACCCCTGTCGTGGCGGACAAGCGCGACGCCGCCGCGATATTTGTACTGTGGATGCGGTCCGATCCGCCGCTTCTGAGAACGTGATCTCCCGTGCCCGATTTCCGCGCGCCCGTAGCCGTCTGGCGGTCGGTGCGCAGCCTGCCCGAGTTCCGGCGTCTGCTGGAACTGCGGCTGGTGAGTCAGTTCGGCGATGGTCTGTTCTCGGCGGGGCTGGCAGGCGCGATTTTGTTCAACCCGCAGCGCGCCGCCGAACCGTGGGCGATCGCCGGCGCGTTCGCGGTGCTGTTCCTGCCCTACTCGCTGCTCGGCCCGTTCGCCGGAGCGCTGCTCGACCGCTGGGATCGACGGCTGGTGCTGGTCGCGGCGAACGCCGGCCGCCTGGTCTTGGTGCTGGCCGTCGCGCAGCTGCTCGAATCCGGCGCGGGTGACCTGGCGATCCTGTGTTGCGCGCTGATCGTCACCGGGTTCACCCGCTTCGTGTCGTCGGGGTTGTCAGCGGCGCTGCCGCACGTGGTGCCCAGAGATCAAGTGGTGGCGATGAACTCGGTTGCGATCGCGGCCGGTGCCGCGGCGGCGTTCCTCGGGGCCAACTTCATGTTGCTGCCCCGTTGGCTGTTCGGCGCCGACGACGCAGGCGCCGCGGTCATCATCTTGATCGTGGCCGCCCCGGTGGCGCTGGCGCTGTGGCTGGCGTGGCGTTTCCCGCCGCGGATGCTAGGACCCGACGACAGTGCGCGTGCGGTCCACGGCTCGGTGCTCTATGCGGTCGCCACCGGCTGGGTGCACGGCGTGAAAACCGTGATCGCGGTGCCTGCCGTGGCCGCGACACTGACCGGGTTGGCCGCGCATCGGATGGTGTTCGGGATCAACAGCCTGCTGGTGCTGGTGATGGTGCGCCATACCGACACTCAGCAGGTCGCGGGGTTGGGCACCGCGGTGCTGTTCGTCGCGGCGACCGGCGCGGGGGCCTTCATCGCCGCCGCGGTCATGCCGGTGGCGGTGCGCCGCTGGGGCCGGTACGCCACGGCCAACGGTGCGTTGGCGATCGCCGCGCTGGTCCAGCTGGCCGGGTCCGGACTGCAGCTGGCGATGATGGTGGTGTGCGGGTTCCTGCTCGGCATGGCCGGTCAGGTGGTCAAGCTGTGCGCGGACAACGCCATGCAGCTCGACGTCGACGACGGCATGCGCGGCCACGTGTTCACCGTGCAGGACTCGCTGTTCTGGATGACGTTCATCGGCGCGATCGCGTTGACGGCGAGCGTGATTCCTCCGGACGGACGCCAACCCGCGCTGGCGTTGGCCGGCGTCGGCGTATACCTCGCCGGTCTGGCCGCGCACGCGGCAATCGCGAGACGGGCGGCTCCGACCCCGGGCTAAGGTGACCGACATGGCTGGTGCCGCGCCGATGGTGGCCGACCTGCGCGCCGAGAGCGACGAACTCGACGGCCTCGTCGCCGATCTTCCCGCCGTGCGATGGGCAGAACCCACTCCGGCGGACGGCTGGACGATCGCTCACCAGATCGCGCATCTGTTGTGGACCGACCGCGTCGCGTTGACCGCCGTCACCGACGAGGCCGCCTTCGCCGGCCTGCTAGAAGAGGCGGGCAAGAACCCGACCGGCTTCGTCGACGCGGGCGCCGAGGAGCTGGCCGCGATGCCGCCAGGGGACCTGCTCGAAGAGTGGCGCACGACCCGGTCCCGGTTGCACGACGAGCTGCTGACCGTCGCCGAGGGCCGCAAGCTGCCCTGGTTCGGCCCGCCGATGAGCGCCGCGTCGATGGCGACGGCCCGGCTGATGGAGACGTGGGCGCACGGCCTCGACGTCGCCGACGCCCTTGGTGTGCGCAGGCCGCCCACGGAGCGGCTGCGTTCGATCGCCCACATCGGTGTGCGCACCCGCGACTTCGCGTTCGTGGTCAACGGTCGACAGCCGCCTGGCGAACCGTTCCGCGTCGAGTTGCGCGCCCCCGACGGGTCGACATGGTCGTGGGGACCGGAGGACGCGGACCAGCGGGTCACCGGCTCGGCGGAGGACTTCTGCATGCTGGTGACCCAACGACGTCCCCGCTCAGCACTCGATGTGCGCGCGGTCGGCGACGACGCCGAACAGTGGCTGGACATCGCGCAGGCGTTCGCCGGCCCGCCGGGGTCTGGCCGCGGTTAGCCCCCTTCAGAGTTCGACGGCCGAATCGGCGCGACCGTCGCCGTCACTGTCGGTCAGCTTGATGTCCCACTTGCCGTCGGCATCGGCGTCGACGTAAGCGTTCTCGCCGGCAAGAACTCGATCGGCCAGCCCATCTGCGTCGAGGTCCACCAGGCGGTCGTCGACGTGGCCGTCGGCGTCCAGGTCGACCATCGGCCCACCGAATTGCTCGACCCCGTCGAGGCCGAACCAGCGCAGCCCGCGCTCGACGCTGACGGTCCAGGTTCCGGTGCCGTCGTCGGTGAAATGAGTTGCGGCGTCGGCATGGTCGCGTACGAGGCGCTCGGCGATACCGTCGTCGTCCAGGTCGGCCATCGCATCGTCGAGCATGCCGTCACCGTCGAAGTCGAGCCCGACCGCTTCGAATGCACCGTCACCGTCGACATCCACGTCGGGGGTCGCGGACCAGATCGTCGCTGAGCCGTCGCCGTCACCGAGGCAGTAGTCCATGCCTTATGAGACGCACCGCTCCGGCCGCGGGTTCCACCGCTGAGCGCCCCGCCTCGCTCGAGACCGACGCAATGGTCGAATTCGCGTGCGCTGACCAACCAATACGTCGGGCTCGGCGAAGAAGCGGCCCGTTATTGCCCGCCGCGGGCGTTCCACCACGCCAGCAGTTCCTCGACGGCCTCGTCGCGCGGCAGCGGTCCGCGGTCCAGACGCAGGTCCTTGAGGTACTGCCACGCCTGGCCGACCTGGGGACCGGCGGGGATGCCGAGGATCTCCATGATCTCGTTTCCGTCGAGATCGGGGCGCACCCGCGCGAGGTCCTCCTTCTCGGCGAGTTCGGCGATCCGCTGCTCGAGGTCGTCGTAGTTGGCCTGGAGCCGGGCCGCGCGACGCTTGTTGCGCGTGGTGCAGTCGGCGCGTACCAACTTGTGCAGCCGCGGCAGCAGTGGACCGGCGTCGGTCACGTACCGGCGCACCGCCGAATCCGTCCACTTGCCGCCGCCGTAGCCGTGGAACCGCAGGTGCAGGTACACCAGCTGCGATACGTCGTCGACCATCTGCTTGGAGTACTTGAGCGCGCGCAGCCGTTTGCGCGCCATCTTCGCGCCGACCACCTCGTGATGGTGAAAGCTCACCCCGCCGTCGGGTTCGTGCTTGCGGGTGGCGGGCTTGCCGATGTCGTGCAGCAGCGCCGCCCAGCGCAACACCAGGTCGGGTCCGTCGTCCTCGAGCGCGATCGCCTGCCGCAGGACGGTCAACGAATGCCAGTAGACGTCCTTGTGCTGGTGGTGTTCGTCGATCGCCATGCGCATCGCGCCGACCTCGGGCAGCACCACATCGCCCAGCCCGGTCTGCACCATCAGGTCGACGCCCGCGACCGGATCGGCGCCGAGCAGCAGTTTGTCCAGTTCGGCGGCCACCCGCTCGGCGGTGATGCGTCCCAGCTGCGGTGCCATCTGAACCAGCGCGGCGACCACACGCGGCGCGACGGTGAACTCCAACTGCGAGACGAAGCGCGCGGCGCGCAGCATGCGCAGCGGGTCGTCGCCGAAGGACACCTCGGGTGCGGCGGGGGTGTCGAGCACCCTGGCACGCAGCGCCGCCAGGCCGTTGAGCGGGTCGTGGAAGTCGGCGGGTCCGTCGGCGGTGATGCGCACGGCCATCGCGTTGGCGGTGAAGTCGCGTCGCACCAGGTCGTCGTCGAGGTTGTCGCCGAACCGCACCTCCGGATTGCGGGACACCTGGTCGTAGGTGTCGGCGCGGTAGGTGGTGATCTCGAGACGCTTGTCGCCCCTGCCGACGCCGAGGGTGCCGAATTCGATGCCCGTGTCCCACAGCGAGTCGGCCCACGGCCGCAGCAACTTCTGCATCTGCTCGGGACGGGCGTCGGTGGTGAAGTCGAGGTCGGTCAGCGCACGGCCCAGCAGCGCGTCCCGGACACTGCCGCCGACGAGATACAACTCGTGACCGGCGTCGGCGAACAGCCGGCCGAGTTCGCGCAGCACCTCGCCGTGGCGGTTCAGCTCCACTTGCGCGGTGGCAAGGAGTTCGGCGTCGGTGGAGGAGGCGGGCACGTTCGGACAGCCTAGTCAGGCGACGATCAAGCGGCCCAGTCACACAAATGTGCAACGGCTCTATCACGACCGGTGAGTGCGGCGGGGGCGAATATGCGTGGCAGCTACTATCGCTTGGGTGTCGGACGGCGAACAGGCCAAACCACGACGGCGCCGAGGGCGACGTCGCGGCCGACGCGCGGCAGGTCCGCCCGAAGCCGCACCCGACCCGTCGACGCAGCGCCGCCGCCCCATCCCGCAGCCCCCGGCCGGCCAGACCAATTCCGCACCCAAGAACGGTGCCGCCGTCGACGGAAACAAGGACACCAAGGGCGGGCAGTCGAAGAAGTCGCGGCCGCGGCGGCCACCCGACCGGCTGCGCACTGTCCACGAGACCTCGGCGGGCGGCCTGGTCATCGACGGTATCGACGGCCCCAAGGAGAGTCAGGTCGCCGCGCTGATCGGCCGCATCGACCGGCGCGGGCGCATGCTGTGGTCGCTGCCCAAGGGCCATATCGAGATGGGTGAGACCGCCGAGCAGACCGCCGTCCGCGAGGTCGCCGAGGAGACCGGCGTGCAGGGCAGCGTGCTCGCCGCGCTGGGCAGCATCGACTACTGGTTCGTCACCGAGGGCCGCCGCGTCCACAAGACCGTGCACCACTACCTGATGCGTTTCCTCGGCGGTGAACTGTCCGACGAGGACGTCGAAGTCACCGAGGTGGCGTGGGTGCCGCTCAAGGAGTTGCCCAAGCGGCTGGCCTACGCCGACGAACGCCGCCTCGCCGAGGTCGCAGGTGAGCTGATCGACAAGCTGCACGCCCACGGCCCCTCCGCGCTACCGCCGCTGCCCCGCTCGTCGCCGCGGCGCCGCCCCCAGACGCACTCGCACACCCGCAAGCGTCGTCCCGACGAACGCGAGTGGGGGAAGATGCAGCCCGGCCGCCGGACGAACGGTTGCGGACAGGGCTCGTGACCGCCGCAGCGCTGCCGCGCGCGCTGGCCGCGCTGATCGTGCTGGCGCTGAGCGCCCTACCGCTCGTCCTACCGCCGGCCGCCGCCGCCCAATCCGATTCGACGCCGTTCCTTCAGGTCCGCGTCGACCGCGTCACCCCCGACGTGGTGACCACCACCAGCGAGCCGGTGGTCACCGTGGCCGGCGCCGTCCTCAACGTCGGCGACCGGCCGGTGCGCGATGTGGTCGTTCGGTTGGAGGATGCCGCGGCGGTGCGGACGTCGACCGGCCTGCGCACCAACCTCAGCGGCGACGTCGACCAGTTCGAGCCGATCGGCGAGTTCGTCCCGCTCTCGCCCGAACTCGCTCGCGGACAAGAGGTTCCGTTCACCCTGTCCTACCCCCTGCGGTCGGCCGACCGGCCGTCGCTCAGCATCGACGAGCCGGGGGTGTACCCGGTGATGGTCAACGTCAACGGCACCCCCGATTACGGCGCGCCCGCCCGCCTCGACGACGCCCGCTTCCTGCTGCCCGTGCTCGGCGTCCCACCCGACCCGGGCGCCGAGTCAGGTGACGCGGTCACGGCGATCGCAGCGCCCGACACGTCCAAGCCGGTCCGGCTGACGCTGTTGTGGCCGATCGCCGACCGGCCGCGGCTGGCCGCGGGCGCACCGGGCGGCGCCACCCCGGTACGGCTCATCGACGATGAGCTGGCGTCCTCCCTGGCACCGGGTGGGCGCCTCGACACGCTGCTGTCGGCCGTCGAGTTCGCCACCACCCCCCAGGTCGATCCCGACGGACGGGTGCGCGCCGCGACATGTCTGGCGGTCGACCCCGATCTGCTCGTCACCGTCAACGCGATGACGGGCGGCTACGTCGTCAACAACGGGCCCGACGCGGGGCCCGGCACCCCCACCCGCCCCGGCGCCGGGCAAGACGCGGCGGTGGCGTGGCTGAACAGGCTCAAGAACCTGGCGACGGGCATGTGCGTCGCCTCCACCATCTACGCGCAGGCCGACCTCGACGCGCTCCGCCGCGTCCGCGACCCCGGGCTCAGCCGGATAGCGACCATCGCTGCGGGCGACATTGTCGACCAGATCCTGGGCGTCACCTCGGTGCGCGGCGCCAGCCTGGTCGGCGACGGTCCGCTGACCGGCCCCGCGGTGCGTCTGCTGTCGGACCAGGGCGGCCAGACGGTGGCCGTCGCGGCCGCCGAATCGGGCTCGAACGACGGCACCGACGTCGCGGACTCCGGCGTCGCCGACACCGAGCCGGTCCGCTACACACCGCAGGTCGTCGCGGCGCCGTTCGACCCGGCCGTCGGGGCGGCGCTCGCCGGCGCGGGCACCGATCCCGTGGCGCCGGGATATCTGGACCCGTCGCTGGACATCCCGCTGCAACACGATTCGGCGGTGGCCCGGCGCCAGGACGCCCTGGGGGCCATGCTGTGGCGCGCCCTCAGTCCGGACGTCTCCCCGCGCACCCAGATCCTGATGCCGCCGCTGGCGTGGGCCATCGGCCCCGACGACGCCCGGGCGATGTTCCGGGCGGTCGCCACGGCGATCAACGCCGGGCTCGCCGAGCCGCGACCGCTCACCGCGGTGATCGGCGAAGGCAGCGCTCTCCCGCCCGACGACATGTCCCCGCTGCCCAGCGACGAGCTGGGCGACCCCGACGCCCGGTTCGACGACGCCGTCGTGTCGGGCATCGCCGCGATCACCGGGCGGCTGTGGGGGCTGACCGCGGCGCTGACCACCGACGAACGCACGGGGTTGACCGGATACGGCTACACCGCCCCGCTGCGCGAGGACATGCTGCGCGCACTGAGCCAGTCGGTGCCGCCCGACACCCGCAATGGCCTTGCGCAACAACGACTCACGACGGTCGGACACACCGTCGACGACATCTTCGGAGCGGTCACGATCGTCAATCCGGGTGGGGCCTACACGCTGGCGACCGAACGCAGCCCGCTGCCGCTGGCGTTGCGCAACGACCTGCCGGTTCCGATACGGGTCCGCCTCGACGTCGACGCGCCACCGGGGATGACGGTCACCGACATGGGCGAGATCGTGCTGCCACCGGGCTACCTTCCGCTGCGGGTCCCCATCGAGGTGCACTTCACGCAGCGCGTCGCCGTCGACGTCGCGCTGCGCACGGTCAACGGTCTGCCGCTCGGGGAACCGGTGCGGCTGTCGGTGCACTCGAACGCCTACGGCAAGGTGCTGTTCTTCATCACGCTCTCGGCGGGCGCCGTCCTGGTGCTGCTGGCCGGGCGTCGGCTCTGGCACCGGTTCCGCGGTCAGCCCGATCCCGCCGACCTCGACCGTCCCGACCCGCTCGAGGTCGCGCTGCACTACGACGACGACACCGACGCACCCCTCAGTCGGGCCGGACGCCGAGGCTCGGGCACCCGCGGTGGTGCCGGGTGAGCACGCCCGGGCCGCCGCCTCGGCCCCATCCGCCGGCACCGCCACGAACGTGGCCCGGTCACCCCTGTCTCTTATACCCATCCGACCACGCCCAC
>NZ_NKCN01000052.1 GCF_002245535.1 Mycobacterium lehmannii
GTCAGGCCCCCGCCACCACCACCGCCGCCCGCACCGTCAACCCCTATCGAGAATTTCAAGCTCTGCCCATCGGGGTTGAGTGGGGCTGCTTCCGATGACACTAGTTGCGCTTTCGCGGACAACGTCCGTACGGCTTGGTATTCGACCCCAGGGTCCACAGTGCTGGCCTACAGCCCGGTCACCCACCAGTCGTACTTGATGACCTGCGCTCCTGCGACTACGGACGTGTGGGCAGAAGCCAAGCGTTGTGTGGGCACAAATGCCCACGGAACACTGCTGGTCGTTTACATTGACTGAGGTCAGCCGCCGCAGGCTGCTGAAACTGGCTGGCACTGCTGGACTGGCCGCCAGCGCCAGCGCATGTGCTCTCTGGGACCACCCGACGCCGCCGAATACCGAGAGCCTGCCTCCGGCGCCGACACCCGCGGCGAGTCCAACGACCAGCTCAGCGACGAACCTGCCAGCGACGCCGATGACTTCCACCGCCCCGACAACTTCCCCGGCTTCTGGCGTCATGTTGTGCCGGGATGCGTGGCGCGCACAACGCGCGCGCCCCGGCGGAACGCCTCAGCCAACGCTCAACAGCATGACGATTCACCACACCGCTGCATTCCTTGGCGACAACCGAAACGCGCCAGCCCGGCTTCGTCAGCACCAGCAATATCATCAGGACACACAAGGCTGGATCGACATCGCCTATCACGCCAGCGTCGATCGCAAGGGAAACATCTACCGGCTTCGTGATCCTCACCTAGTGGGCAACACGGCAACGAGCTACGACCCGACTGGCCATTTCCTCGTTGTCTGCGAGGGCAATTTCGACGAAGAGGATGTCACAGAGGAACAACTCAATGGGGCTGCTCTTGTATTGACCTGGGCCTCACAACAATTCGGAATCCCGCCCGAGACACTATCTGGCCACCGCGACCAGAGCACGACACCGCATGCCCAGGCGCGAGCCTCTACATGCACGTCGCCAACGGTGACCTCAGACAGCGCGTCGAAGATTTGGTGACCGAAGGACCTGTGGACCTCACCGAGATCTGCGGATCTGAAGCCGCCCAGATCGTCGCGAACATAGAAGCCGGCCTTCCTTGACCGCCGGGGCTTTTTTTTGAGCGTTCGGGAATCGCACCCGCCGGTCCACCAGGAGTTATGCCATCAACCTTTAGGACGTTCCATCCGTCCGCTAACGGACGCGGATGCTTGCCACGAAGCAAGGATTACACCCGTATCTTGACGAGAATCTTGACGCAAAAAAGGCCCAGATCGGAGATCGACGCTCTGACCTGGGCCCTTCTGGTGGAGCTGCCGGGAATCGAACCCGCCCCAGAAATTGCTCTGACCGGCGAGGATGTCGAATTCGCGTACGCGAAACGACATGAAAGCGCGCGAAGTCACCTGGGAAAACAGGGCAGGTGTTGATGGCATCAACACGAGCATTGCCCGTTTGAGGCGTCCCGCAAGATGTGTTGCGGACCGCCTGCGAACTGTCCCCGTTCCGTGGCCGCCGTTCAGTAGTGAATAGGCCGTGACGACGTTCGTCCCATCTACACCTGTGGCGTCCGATGAACGCACAACCCAACCTCCGGCGTCAGTATTGCTTCGACGGCCGGATCGGCTTGGTTCAACGCGATAGGTCAATGCGCCGCTCAGCCGCCTACGGCTTTCTCGCCGACCTCGGTGGCTGGCTGACCTTCGCAGCGATGATGACAACGACGCTGATCCTGTCCGAGACCACCATTGACAATCTGCATTTCCTGTTCGGTCGTAGCCCCGACCTCTGGGCGACCGGCCTGATCATCGTCAGCGCTGCGATCGTCATCGTCGCCAACTTCGCGCTGGTCTATATCCGTACCAAGAATCTGCGCAAATCGTTGGCCGATACGTCCGAGCCGACGCGCCTGGCGCTGCGTTCGATAACGGTCGCCACCGTGACGACGCTTGGCCTGGCGATCATCGCCTCCTGGTTGGCCGTCAGCCTGGCCCGATTCCCGCAGACGTGGTTGACGGAGCCGAACATCGGCTTCGCCGTCTTCGTCGTGATCCTCACGTACATGCTGCCGACGGTCGTCGCAACCGCGATCTGCTACTCGGTCGCGAGCACCGACCAACGTGCTCGCAATCCGGGGCTGGCCAGTGCGCCTACCGTCTCGCTAGTGCAGCGGCACCGACATTCTGTCGCTGAGCTCACGAAGTGACAGCCCGAACGTCTCCAGCACGCGCACCCCGCAGTCATCCGCAGAGTCGATCGCAAAGATCGCATGATCGGTGTAGACGCGGCTGACGCATCTGACGCCGGTGAGCGGATACGTGCACTCCGGCACCAGCTTGGCCGAGCCGTCTTTGGCGAACAGGTTCATCATGACGAACACGCTTTTCGCGCCGATGGCGAGATCCATGGCTCCGCCAACCGCGGGAATCGAGTCGGGGGCGCCGGTGTGCCAGTTGGCCAGATCGCCACGCTGACTGACCTGGAATGCACCGAGGACGCAGACGTCGAGATGACCGCCGCGCATCATCGCGAACGAGTCCGCATGGTGAAAGTACGATGCGCCGGGCGTCTCGGTGACGGGCACCTTCCCCGCATTCGTCAGATCCCCGTCGATCTCGTCGCCCACCGCTTCGCCACCCATGCCGAGCATGCCGTTCTCGGTGTGTAGCACCACATCTGCTTCCGGAGACAGGTAGTCCGCGACGGTCGTCGGTTGGCCGATTCCCAGATTGACGTACGAACCAGGCGGAATGTCGCGAGCGATGATGGCTGCCAGTTCTCGACGGTCCAGTGGATCGCGGCCGAGGTGTTCGACAGTGCTGCGAGTGGGGACATGCAGCGTCACGACGCCACCTCCGTCATGTGTTGGGCAGCCGACAGATCGAGAATTCGGTCAACGAATATTCCAGGCGTGACCACGATTTCGGGATCAATGCCACCCGCGTCGACCACGCGAGACACTTCGGCGATGGTGAGTACCGCCGCGGTCGCCATCACCGGACCGAAGTTGCGGGCGGTCTTGCGGTATAAGAGGTTCCCCGCCCGGTCGCCGATATGGGCGCCGATGAGCGCGACATCGCCCCGGATCGGATACTCCAGCACGTAGGTCCGACCGTCGATCGTTCGCGTCTCCTTGCCTTCCGCGAGGGGGGTGCCGACAGCTGTCGGACAGAAGAACGCGCCGATACCTGCACCCGCCGCCCTGATCCGTTCGGCCAGATTTCCCTGCGGCACCACCTCGAGCACGATCTTGCCCGCGCGGTACAGCTCGTCGAACACGTACGAATCGGCCTGTCGCGGAAACGAACAGATGACCTTGGTGACGCGACCGGCCGCGAGCAACGCGGCCAGGCCGGTGTCACCATTGCCCGCGTTGTTGCTGACGATGGTGAGATCAGTGGCGCCCTGCTCGATCAGCGCGTCGATGAGCACGGTCGGCATGCCCGCCATCCCGAATCCGCCCACGAGAACCGTTGAACCATTCTCGATTCCGGCGACTGCCTGTCGTGCGGTGTCGCAGATCTCCGTGCGGCTCACGGCCTCTCCCCCATGTCGTCGTCGAAGTCGGGTAGGACGTCAGCGGCAATCCGGAATGCCGTGTTGGCATCCGGGACTCCGCAATAGATGGCGGTCTGCATCAAGAGTTCCTTGATCTCGTCGTTCGACAACCCGTTGCGACGGGCGGCCAGCAGGTGCATCTCGAGTTCTTCGTGGTGCCCACGCGCCACCAGGGCGGTGAGCGTGATCAGCGACCGGCTACGACGGTCCAGTCCCGGGCGCGTCCAGATTGCGCCCCAGGCATATTCAGTGATGAACCGCTGAAAGTCAGCGGTGAAATCGGTGGTCGCCGCGATAGCCCGCTCCACGTGCGCGTCACCGAGGACATCACGGCGAACCGCGAGGCCGCCGGCATACACCTCGTCGATGGTCTTCGGCGAACCCGTCGATGCGTGTTCGGCAATCAGCGCCGCGACCCGAGCGGGGACCTCGGCGGGCGCCAGGTGCCCCACGCCGTCGAGCACGACCAGCCGTCCGTCCTTGACGCCGGTGGCGATGCGCTGCAAATGATCCGGCGGCGTGGCGATGTCCTGGCTCCCTGCGACCGCGAGCACCGGTGTGGTGATCTCGTGCAGCCGGTCGACGACGTCGAATTCGGCCAGCGCCTCACACACCCGGGCATACGAGTCCGAGTCGGTGGACCGCAGGGCTTCCAGAAGTGCTGAGCTGACGACCGGCTCACGGTCGGCGAAGCCCTCGGGGAACCAGCGCTGCGCTGCGGCGGCCACCATGGTTTCGGTTCCGCCCGACCGCACGATCGCAGCCCGTTCCCGCCATGCGTCCGGCGTACCGATCGCCGCGCCGGTACACAGCAGGGTGGCCGACGCAATCCGGTGCGGAGCGTCGAGCAACAGTTGCAGCCCGACGCAGCCACCTACCGAATCGCCTGCGTAATGGAATGTCTCGCTGGTGAACTCGTCCGCCAGTGCCACCACTGCCGCCGCCAATTCGGCGATGGTGAACGCGTCCGCGGTGTCGCCGCGACCGTGTCCCGGCAGGTCCCAACCGACCACACGCAACGTTTGACTCAGATGTGCGGCGGCGGCACTCCAAAAGGTGGCGGCACTGGTGCCCAGTGACGGCCCGAGGAGAAGCAGAGGGGCGGTGTCCGCTCCCCCGAACTCTGTGCCGACGATGCGCGGAATACTCACGGCACGTCCTTGAGGTAGTGACCGGCCCGTTGCAGTGTGGCGTCGACGAGTTGCTCGACCGCTCCGAGGTATTCAGCACTCGCAGGGTGTCCGGTCAGATCCGTCATCGTCTTCTGCTCGGATAGCACGCCATCGGCGGCTTCCAGGTTTGCGCGGGCGCGCTCCACATCGATCTGCAACCCGGCCAGCAGCTCCGTCGCGTGCGCCGCGGCGACGACGGTGTGTCGCGCCAGCGTCCGCAGGGCGGCCCATTCGGCATGCCATGCACCGTCGGAGCGTTCGTCAACCGACATCGCCGATGCGGTGTGCAGTGTGGCGGCGAGCGGCGCCGCGGTGATCGCGGTGCGGCGCAGCAGCACCGAGCGCACCGGATTGCTCTTGTGCGGCATGGTCGACGAACTCCCGCCGCCTGCCTCGGCGAACTCGCCGATCTCGGGCCGGCTGCCCGTGGCGACATCGGCGGCGATGTACCCCCATGCGTCACAACAGGAAACCAGGGCATCGCCGATTCTCGTGATGCTGGATCGCGTAGTGTGCCACGGAGGCGCGGGAGCAAGACCGAGGGCGACGGCCAACGAGTCACTCAAGCTGATCGCACCCTCCACCGAGCCGCTCAGCTCGACGGCCGCAGCGAGGGTGCCCGCCGCACCCCCGGCTTGAACCGACAATCGTAATTCGGTCAGCGGCTCAGCAGCGTCCAGCACCGCCGACAACCACCGCGCCACTTTCACACCAACGGTGCTCGGCAACGCGGCCTGCGTGAGCGTCCTCGCGAGCATCGTTGCGCCTGAATGCGTTTCAGCAAGCCGCGACAGCGCCCGCACCTGGCGGGCGAGTTCCTTGCGGAGGCAGTCGACGGCGTCTCGGACACACACCATCAGTGCGGTGTCGACGACATCCTGACTCGTCAAGCCGCGATGGAGCCACTCCGCGGTCGGCTGGGCCGTTCGGATGCGCAGCAGGGCAACCAATCCGATGACCGGATTGCCATCGGCATCGGCGCCGCGGGCGATCGCCTCGAGGTCACTGTCGGCCAAGTACTCTGCGAGATCGGCCAACGCCTCCTCAGGCGCAATCCCGGCACCGACGAGCACGTCCAGCCAGGCCTGCTCGACTGCGACCATCGCCGCAAGGAAGGCACGATCGCTCATCAGATCATCGGCACGGTGATCCCCCGGCCAGAACAGGTCCGTCATGGCCGATGCCCCGGATAGCTGAGGAAAACCGTCTCGTCGTCTCCGGCTTGAAGCCTGATGTCGAACCGCAGGCCAGCCGCCTCGCGCGTCGCGATCAGCGTCTGACGGCGCTGCGCGGGAAGCGAATTCAGCAGCAGATCGTCGGCCA
The DNA here is from genome assembly GCF_002245535.1 of Mycobacterium lehmannii. GTDB lineage: Bacteria > Actinomycetota > Actinomycetes > Mycobacteriales > Mycobacteriaceae > Mycobacterium > Mycobacterium lehmannii. Next base: position 6,049 of record NZ_NKCN01000052.1, read on the forward strand.
GTTGCTCACACGGGACGTAGGCCCGGGTGAACAGCCGGTTCAGCAGCCCGCGGGCGAAGACAGTGATGAGAAAGAACGGTGCGGCGCCAGAACGCGTGGGACCTGGCGACACCGTAGAGAAGCTGTAGTGACCCGCGTCGTCGGTGGCGGCACGGCCCCATCCAGTGAAAGTCCAGCCGTCGCGACGCAGCGAGCCGGTGGCGGTGGGTATCACGCCGTCGGCGTCGGCCTGCCAGATCTCGAGCAGCGCATCCGGAACCGGCTTGCCCGCCCCGTCCGTGACGACGCCGTGAAACTGGATCGCACCGGGTGAGCCGGGCGGCACGAGATCACTGTCGCGGTCGAACGGCAGCGCGTACCCGAAGAACGGCCCGACGGTCTGGCCGGGCGTGGCGATCAGCAGCGTGGACATCAGTGGTCGGCTCCTTCGTCGACAGGGATTCGGTTGGCACCGGACAGCACGATGTCCCAGCGGTACCCGGTCGCCCATTCGTGGGCGGTAACGTCATGGTCGTAGCTGGCGACCAGCCGGTCTCGCGCCTTCTGGTCGGTGATGGACTGGTAGATCGGGTCGAGAGCGAACAGCGGATCACCGGGGAAGTACATCTGAGTGATCATGCGTTGCGTGAATTCGGTTCCGAACAAAGAGAAATGGATGTGCGCGGGCCGCCACGCGTTGCGATGGTTCTTCCACGGGTAGGGCCCGGGTTTGATGGTGGTGAACCGGTAGTAGCCGTCGTCGTCGGTGAGGCAGCGCCCGACGCCGGTGAAGTTCGGGTCGATCGGCGACGGATGCTGGTCACGCTTGTGGATGTAGCGACCGCCCGCGTTGGCCTGCCAGATCTCCACCAGCTGCCGACGCACCGCCCGACCGTCACCGTCGACGATCCGCCCGGTCACGACCATGCGTTCCCCGATCGGTGCGCCCGTGTGTTGGATCGTCAGGTCGGACTCGAGCGGATGGACGTCGCGCTCGCCGAAGCATGGCGTCCACAACTCGACGCCTTCGGGATCGGCGTGGTGCAGATCCTTGGTCGGGTGGCGCAACAGGCTGCTCCGATACGGCGCGTAGTCCAGCCGCGGTTGCGTCTCTTCCACACCCGACCGCAGGTAGGCCGACTCGATCGCGCCGATCTCGCCGCTGACCTCAGCCTGACTTGCCGAAGCGCTGTCCGAGTTGATGGCGGGCGTTGCTGTCATGCGGTGCACGGTATCGGCTCCTGGGAAGTGCAGTGAAGGCTAGAATTTCGCTCAGCGGAAGGATGCAGACAATGGCAGGTAACACGTCGACCCCCGGAGCGACGGTCACAAGTCGTTTGCTGGCCATCGTCGGCGCGTTCGACGAACGGCACCGCAGCCTGGCGCTGTCCGAGCTTGCCCATCGCGCCGGCCTGCCGGTTCCCACCACGCATCGACTGGCCGGCGAACTGGTTGCCGGACACGCGCTGCAGCGACGAAACGACGGTCGTTTCGAGGTGGGCAGACTGTTGTGGGATGCGGGACTGCTCGCACCCGTCGAAGGCAGATTGCGCCAGGTTGCCGAGCCATATCTGCATGACATCTACGCGGCGACGACGGCCACGGTACACCTTGCGATCCGCGAGGGCACCGAGGTGCTCTATCTCGAGCGGATGATGGGCAGCACCTCGGTCCCCATCGTCAGCAGCGTCGGGAGCAAACTGCCCATGCACTGCACCGGAGTCGGCAAGGTCCTGCTTGCCTACGCACCGGACGAGATTCAGGAGCGTGTGTTTGCCAACCTGATCCGCGTCACGCCGTACACGATCGTGGCCCGGCCGGTGCTTGCCGCCCAGATCGATCGGGTTCGGCGAGACGGAGTGGCGACCACGAGCGAGGAGATGTCGCTCGGCGCGTGTTCGCTGGCGGTGCCCGTGGTGCGGTCGTGCGACGACACCGTGGCCGCAGCGATCGGGGTGGTCGTGCCAAGCCTCAAACGCGATCGCCAGAGACTGCTCGGTGCCCTGCAAGTCGCGGCGCGCGGCATCGGCCGCTCGCTGTAACCGACAGGGCACCATGGCCGAGCCCTCAGTGGTCGACGATTTAGTCGCTCTTTGCAGTTGCCCGCCCGGCACCACGGTGAACCCTCGGACAGGCCGGCAGACAGTTCAGGATGTTTACCCCCGGCCGAGCGTGGCGAGTAGCTTCAGCAGGTCACGCCGGTCCTGTTCGCCGAACTCGGCAAGAACACGGCTCTCGGCCGCGCGCACACCGGAATCGGTCCGCTTGAGCAGCTCGGCGCCCTTAAATGACAACTCGATGGGCTGTGATCGCCCTGACGGCACTACGGCGGCCCGCGCCACTAAGCTGCGTTTCTGCAACCCCCGCACCACCCTATTCATCGCTTGTGGGGACACCTTCATACCGCGCGCCAACTGCGCATTGGACATGCTGGGCGATTGCGACAACAACCGCATGCATAGATACTGAGGAAAGGACAAACCCAGTGGCGCGAGCACTGTGACCGTCACCTCGCTACGCAGCGCCGAAGCTAAGCGGTGCAGTAGGTAGCCCAGCGGCTGGGTTTCAACCCGTGACACGGATCAGGTCACCGGTAGCAGACAAATCGCAAATCCCGTGGCAACGTTCGACAGGGGCGGGCCCGCATTCCAGTGCGCCCAAAGCCAGGAGATCACCCTGCAACGTTCCGGTGTCGATTGAGTCCGCGACGTGACCGACGCTTACCGGTTTTGCCGCCAAGACCTGCGCTGCCGTGCTGACTGAACCGCCCTGGTTCTGCCGGAGGCTCGATCTATTGGATTGCGACCAGGGGCTGGTCGCTCCGTTGGGCATCGTAGAACGTGGCCTCGAACTCGGTCGGAGGGACGTCGTCGAGGTAGCTGTGTAG
>NZ_NKCN01000053.1 GCF_002245535.1 Mycobacterium lehmannii
GCGGGGAGGGGCGGGACCTCGGGATCCGCCGTCGCGAACCCGGCCGACGTCAGCGCACCCAGACCGATGGCGACGCCGACGAGTCCGACTTTGACCGCCTGAGCGGACGTGGCGCTACGGCGACTGGTCATGGGTAAGCAGGCTAGCGCCTCACCGCCTCGGACGCTCATTTACGACGGTCTCGATGCGGCCGCTTGCGGTGGATGGACCGTCACTAAGATTGGTTTCTCTGCTGAATTTCCAAATCGACCAGCCCTCGACAGGAAGCCCGCGATGAACAAGACCTCGCTGACCGCGCTCGCACGTGAGCAACTCGAGACGGCCCGCGCCGCAAGTAGCGGTCGCAGCGCGCACACGGTCTACGGCGGCCACGAGCATTCACTGCGTCAGACGCTGATCGCCTTGACCGGCGGCTCGGAACTGACCGAGCACGAGACGAACGGGGAGGCCACCTTGCAGGTCCTGCACGGCCGCGTACGGCTGACCCATGCGTCCGCCAACTGGGAGGGGTCCGAAGGCGACCACATCGTGGTGCCCAAGGACCGGCACGGACTGCAGGCGCTCGAGGACTCCGCGATCTTGCTGACGGTGTCGAACCCGGTGGGCCCGCACGTCTAGATCGCGGGTCCCAACAGGTCGTCGGCGTCCTTGATGACGTAGCCGTAGCCCTGCTCGGCGAGGAACCTTTGACGGTGCGCGGCGTATTCGGCGTCGAGGCTGTCGCGCGAGACGACGGAGTAGAAGATCGCGCCCCCGCCGTCGGCCTTGGGCCGCAGCAGCCGCCCCAGGCGTTGCGCCTCTTCCTGACGGGATCCGAAGGTGCCCGAAACCTGCACGGCGACACTGGCTTCCGGCAGGTCGATGGAGAAGTTGGCGACCTTCGACACGACCAGCGTTGAGATCTCACCGCGCCGGAACTGATCGAAAAGCACTTCGCGCTCCGCGGTCTTCGTTGAACCCTGGATGACCGGCGCGTCGAGCTCTCGGCCGAGTTCCTCGAGCTGGTCGAGGTAGGCGCCGATCACCAACGTCTGCTCGCCCTTGTGCTTGTCGAGGATCGACTTGACCACCGCGATCTTGGTGTGCGCCGTCGAGCACAGCTTGTACCGCTCGTCGGGTTCGGCGGTCGCGTACAGCATGCGCTCGTTGTCGGTCATCGTCACTCGCACCTCGATGCATTCGGCGGGCGCGATCCATCCCTGGGCCTCGATGTCCTTCCACGGCGCGTCGTAGCGCTTCGGTCCGATCAACGAGAACACGTCACCCTCGCGGCCGTCTTCACGAATCAGTGTGGCGGTCAGGCCGAGTCGACGACGCGACTGCAGATCGGCCGTCATCCGGAACACCGGTGCGGGCAACAGATGCACCTCGTCGTAGATGATCAGCCCCCAGTCGCGGCTGTCGAACAACTCGAGGTGCCGGTACTCGCCCTTGGTGCGCCGAGTGATCACCTGGTAGGTGGCGATGGTCACCGGCCGGATCTCCTTGCGTTCCCCGGAGTATTCGCCGATTTCGTTCTCCGTGAGCGAGGTCCTGTTGATCAGCTCGCGTTTCCACTGCCGTCCGGCGACGGTGTTGGTCACCAGGATTAGCGTGGTCGCCGAGGCCTTCGCCATCGCGGCCGCCCCGACGAGGGTCTTGCCCGCGCCGCAGGGCAGCACGACGACCCCGGATCCGCCCTCCCAGAACGAGTCGGTGGCCATCTGCTGGTAGTCGCGGAGGTGCCAGCCGTTCTCCGCCAAGCTGATCGGGTGCTTCTCGCCGTCGACGTAACCCGCGAGATCCTCTGCGGGCCAGCCGATTTTGAGCAGCATCTGCTTGACTCGGCCGCGCTCGCTGTTGTGCACCAGGACGGTGTCGTCGTCGATGCGCGCGCCAAGCATCGGCGCGATCTTCTTGTTGCGGAGCACCTCCTCGAGCACGGCGCGGTCCAGGCTCACCAGCATCAGGCCGTGAGCCGGATGCTTGACCAGTTGCAGCCGCCCGTAGCGGGCCATGGTGTCGACGATGTCGACCAGCAGGGGCTGGGGCACCGCGTAGCGGGAGAACGACACCAGCGCGTCGACGACCTGTTCGGCGTCGTGCCCCGCGGCGCGCGCGTTCCACAGCGCCAGCGGGGTGATCCGGTAGGTGTGGATGTGCTCGGGGGCGCGCTCGAGTTCGGCGAACGGGGCGATCGCGGCACGCGCCGCGCCCGCTTGTTCATGGTCGACCTCGAGCAGCACCGTCTTGTCGGACTGCACGATCAGGGGGCCGTCGGTCATCCCATCCATTATCCAGACCGCTCGGACGTCCCCACCCGCGAGAGACCGTGTCTGACCGCCGCCACGCCGTCTGAGCTGGGCATTGCGCGGTCGCTCGCTCTACTGCTCGTCGGCGGCGACCACCGAGGTGATGCGGTGGATGGCGAAATCGCGCACCCGCCCCGACGCGGGGTCGTATGCCGTCAGCTGCCCGCCCCGCACATTGATCGGTGCGACGACACGTTGGGTGGCCACCCCCGCGGGATCGACGTACCCGATCACGACCGAGGCCTGCATGTGCGCGGCCTCCTGCAACTGGTTGATCGCCACCGCCGGGTCCAACCGCATACCGCCGGTCGGGGCCGAGGCCACCTTGCGCAGCACGGCGACGATCGCACCGAGCGTCTGGCTGGTGGGGGTCGGGGCGAGTCGGTACGTGCGCCGTCGTCCCGGCGGAGCGGGCACCCGCGCGCCTCGGGCGCGGATGTCGACGATCGCTCCGGTCGAGTCTTCGGCCGCCGGCGCGAAGCCGGCCTGGCGCAGCGCCGCGAGCACGTCGGCGATCGGCGCCTGCGACACCGCGACCGTCGGCGCGAGCAGGCGCATCTCCAGCGCCTCGGTCGCCGGTGCGCCCACCGCTTGTGCGAGCAGCGCTGCGTCCTCGCACCGCACGAACGACGCCGCCATGCCGACACGCAACTGGCCGTGCCGACGGGCCACATCGTCGATGAGATACGTCAAACCCTGCGGCACAGGAGTTTTCGAGTGGCGACCGAAGAAGGCGTGCAGTTCGCCCGCGGTGCGTCCGGTGTCGAGCGCGCGGCGGATCGACGGCTCACTGATCCGGTACACCATCGCCGCGCCCGCCGACTCCACGCTCGCCACCGCGGCAAGTTGTTCGGCCAGCTCTCGCTGCAGCGGGCCGGGGACGACGACCGTGAGGTCGGCCTGCAGCAGGAAATGGTCGATCGGTGCGGGCAGCACCTTGTCCATCGCGTTGACGACGTCGTCGGCAGGAGCGTCGGTGAGCAATGTCCGAGCGGGGGTGGCGAGTGCACCGCGCCCTACAAGTCCGAGCGCGTGCGCCTCGGTCAGCAGGTCGGCGACCGGCCCAGGTTGCAACCGGACCCCCCAGCGCGGCCTGCGCCAGATCATTGCCCGCGACGCCTCATCTGCGTCGACGCCCGCGCCGGCCGGCAGGCTCGCGAGCACCTCGAGGAGCAGTCGCCTGTCCAGCGGTGCAGCAGTGGAGAACAGCGAATCCGACAGTGCCGCATAGGGTTTACCGTCAGGACCGCGGCTGCCGATCAAGCTCGGCCGGCCTGGAAGCTCCAGCCAGGTCGTCGCCAGCACGTGCCATTTGACCGCGGTCGGGGATTCGACGAACCGGTCGGATGAGACCGTCGGCGCCCAGTACGGCCCGTCACCGGCCTCGGGTTCGGGTTCTGGCATGCCCGCCGAGATGAGGCCAGCACCCGCGGTCACTTCGAGGATCAGCCCCAGGCGGCGTTCGTCGATGCCGGTGGCCTTGGTGAGCCGTTTGACGTCGCGCACACCGAGCCCACCGCTGCGCAACTCCGGAACCGGTGTGGCGCCGAGGGTTTCGAGCACCACCTCCACCTCGCGGAGAAGGTCGAGTGCGGCGCCCGCGGCCACCGCGTCGGCGTCGGCCGCTGTCGTCGTCGACACCACCGGGTCGGGTTCGGTCAGCTGCAGGGGTCCCGGCAGTTCACCGCGCAGCACTTGGCCCACGAGTCGCGGCAGGATCACGGTTTCCGCGTCGACCTGGCGCAGCAGACCGGCGGCCAGCAGCCGCTGCACCGGGCGATCCGACGGGGTGCCGGGTGCGGCGTCGCGAGTGCGGCCCACCGGCGAACCCTCGAGCAACTTCTGCAGCAACTCGGACTGTGCCCCGTCGAGCGTTTCCAGGCGGGCGGCGATGTCCTGAGGGCTCGCGGCGGTGTCTTCGACCGTGGCCTGACCGGGGTACCACGGCAAGCCCGCGACGGCTTCTGCCGCCACCCGGACCGCCGCGTCACCCCACACCAGCCCGCGGTCGCGCAGATCGTCCACGGCCGCGGCGACGGCTGCTTCGGGTGCCCGGTCGCCGATGAGCTCCAGCAGTTTGGTGAGCGGGACGGCGGTCGTGTCGGCGTGCAGCACAAGCAGCGCGTCGAGCACGGCGAGCCGCAGGAAGTCCAGGTCGTCGGTGGCGGCCTTGACCGACTGGCGGGCCTGAGCGCGGGCCGCCAGCGCAGCGATCGACCCCGGCGGCGGTTGGGTCAGGTCGGGCCGCAACTCCAGCAGCCGGACGAGCCGGTCGTCGGGGAGATCGGCCAACCAGGCACCCAGAGGGAGGCCTGATGCGTTCTCGGTCATTGCTGACCAGCGTAAAGGAGTGTGGCGGTGTCGCCACCGGCGAAGGCATTTGCCACAATATGGGCGTGGCAGACAACAAGGGGAAGAAACGGTACGTCGATCCGGGCTGGCCCGAGATCGACGGTGACGACGACCACGCGGTGAGCGAACTGGCCGCCGACCGTACCGGCGCGCTGTCGCCCTTCGGCGACATCACGTTCCCGCTGCCCGCGGACGACCTGCCGTACGTGCACGCGGTGACGGTCGTCAACAAGTAGGTGTCCGAGCCGGCCCGCCTCTCACACGTCGACGAGACCGGCGCGGCGCACATGGTCGACGTCACGGCAAAGGACATCACCAAGCGCACCGCCGTCGCGGCCGGAACCCTCCGCACGACGCCCGACGTCGTCGCGATGATCGCATCGGGCGGCCTGCCCAAAGGCGACGCGCTGGCCACCGCCCGCGTCGCAGGCATCCTGGCCGCCAAGCGCACCAGCGACCTCATCCCGCTGTGCCATCAGTTGGCGCTGACGGGGGTCGACGTCGACTTCGAGAGCGACGACGCCGAAGGGCGGGTGGACGTCACCGCCACCGTGCGCAGCACGGACCGCACCGGCGTCGAGATGGAGGCGCTGACTGCGGTGAGCGTGGCCGCGCTGACGCTCTACGACATGATCAAGGCCGTCGACCCCGCCGCCCGCATCGACGACATCCGGGTGCTGCGCAAAGAGGGCGGCAAGACCGGAACCTGGACCCGATGACGCGGTCGGGTCGGGTTGTCGTCGCCTCCACGCGTGCCGCCGCCGGCGTCTACGAGGACCGCAGCGGGCCGATCGTCGTGGACTGGCTCGCCGGCCGTGACATCGACACCCCGGGTCCCGTGGTGGTGCCCGACGGCGATGCGGTGGCCGACGCCATCTCCGCCGCGGTCGCCGACGGCGTCGATGTGGTGATCACCTCCGGCGGGACGGGCATCTCGCCGACGGACCGCACCGCCGAGGCCACCGCCGCGCTGGTCGACTATCAGATTCCCGGCCTTGCCGACGCGATCCGTCGGGCCGGCGAGGACAAGGTGCCGACGTCGGTGCTGTCGCGCGGGGTATCTGGGGTCAAGGACCGCACGCTGATCGTGAACCTGCCCGGATCGCCCGGCGGCGTCAGAGACGGACTGGGCGTGCTCGACCGCGTTCTCGAGCATGCGCTCGATCAGATCCGCGGAAAGGATCACTCGCGATGACGGCGGTGGTGCTGCGTGCCGACCTCTGCGAGGAGACGATCGCGTCAGCCGACCATGAAGCCCTGGTCGCCAATGCCTCGGCTGGTGCGGTGGTGAGCTTCTCCGGTGTCGTACGCGATCACGACGGCGGGCGTTCGGTGCTGCGACTCGAGTATTCGGCGCATCCGTCGGCGCCGCAGACGCTTGCCGAGGTGGCCGCTGAGATCGCCGCGGATGCCGACGGCGTCCGGGCCATCGCGGTCAGCCACCGCATCGGGGCCCTCGAGATCGGCGATGCCGCGCTGGTTGCCGCCGTCGCGGCCGACCACCGCGCGGCCGCGTTCCAGACGTGCGCGCGGCTGGTCGACGTCGTCAAGGAGCGACTCCCGGTCTGGAAGCACCAGTTCTTCGCCGACGGCTCCGACGAATGGGTGAACTCCGCGTAGCGGTCCTCACGCCGAGTGTGGGGTTATGGCACGGCGTAGCGTGGCAAGCGTGCGTCAACTCCACACTCGAGCGCGCGGGGAGTGATCAGGCAGGCGGCAGCGGTGCGCTCGGGACCGGCGCAGCCGGCAGGTTCGGCGCCTGGCCGCCCGGGGCGTCCGGCGTGGTGAGCGGCCGCTGGGTCAGCGCGAGCAGCGCATCCTTGCCGGTGATGTCCTGCGTCTGAATCGCGTGCCAGATCTCCTTCAAGTAGGAGACGTTCGGGCTGTCGGCCCCGGCCTGGGCGCGGTCAACGGTCGTCCCGGCGGGCAGGTTGTCGGGGCTCGCGAGATGCGGAACACCGGCGTCGGCCGCGACCGGCTCGACGGCAGGCGCGGGCGCAGGGGGCACCTGCGGAGCGGGCTGGAGCGCCGCGTCGACGGGCAGCGACCACAGTTCCGGCTGCTGACCCGGGACCGGCACGTCGGGTGCGACGTCCCAGTTGGCGACGGTCTGCGCGTCGACCGGAGGCGCCTCGGGCACCGGCGGGGCCAGCGGGTCGAACGGTGCCGGCGGTGCCTCCGGAACGGGGGCGGCCAACGCGTCGAACTCGGGCGCGGGCGGAGCTTCGGGTGCGGGTGCCGGAGCGGGCGGGGCTTCCGGAACCGGGGCGGCCAGCGCGTCGACGGGCGGCGCTTCGGGGACCGGGGCGGCCAGCGCGTCGACGGGCGGTGCTTCGGGGACCGGGGCGGCCAGCGCGTCGACAGGCGGTGCT
>NZ_NKCN01000054.1 GCF_002245535.1 Mycobacterium lehmannii
GGGCCGAAAACCCTGCTCCGCTCGTCACGGCCTCTTCGAGGTTGCGCGCGCCACCCCGCCGGTCCCCCGCACCCCCAGCGCTAACCGGCGCACCCAACCCGTACACGAACGGAGAACACCATGACCAAGATCGCCATCCCCGAGTCGCACATCGGCATCCCCGCCGGAGCGATCTCCCAGGCCTACGTACGACTGCGCGGCGCCCAACAGCCCGACATCAGCGTCCATCACGCCCACACCGACATCGCCCGCGTCACCCTCACCTGGGGACGCATCCTGTTCACCTTCTTCAACACCCAAGCAGCCCAGGGCGTGCTGGAAGCCTTCGGAGCCGCCCGCCAGGCGCTGGCCGGACTCCCCGACAACCTCGCCCCGCGCGACCAACAGCCCTACGACGGGCCCGCCATCGGCGTCGACTGGACCCGACGCCCGCCCTACGCCGTCACCCGCCGCGAAGCCCTCACCCCCGACAAGCGACGCACCATCCGCTGGGTCGAGGTCTACATGCGGCCCGTGACATTCCAGATCGTCGACCTCGCCGCCTACCGCAGCGCTGTCGAGGTCCTCCAACTCGCCCACAAAACAGCCGCCGTCGTCTGCCTCGACGGAGACCAACACCGCTTCGATCCCACCGACGCCAGCTACCGCCCGACCCGGTGATCCACAGGGGCCGCACTTATCCACAACCGGGAGTGCGGCCCCTCCCGCCACCGCCTCCTGGCGGCGATCATCAGAACATGACCATCACCTGGGCAGTGACCAGCAGCGGCCACCGCAGCGAGCAGACCATCATCGGTCTCGGCGACAACCCCGCCCACGCACGCATCCGGCTCACGGCCGCCACCGCGGCCCTGATCGCCCGCGCCGGCGATGACGAATGGCCGCGCTACACACTGCACCTCGGAGCCGACATCGCCGCCATCATCCAGACCGGCCATGCCGTCGACGGCAGCCCCGACCACACCGGCACCGCCGAGCTCCTCGCCTGCCTGCACCACGACAGCCCCCACCCCTTTACGCCGTAACCCCCGCACACCACACCGGCGCGGTGTGGTGTCTTCGCCGTGCGCGGTCGCCGGGGCACTAGGTGCGACCGGCGGATGCCCGCCTGCGGCGGGCGTGGTCCGTAGCCCCTCACCTTTAACCGTTCAGCTGGGTCGCCCAGTGTGACCGACGAGGCCCCGTCACGCGCAACCCACACCCGCGCCGAACTCCGCAGGCCGAGTGACCTTTTCGGCCCAATGCCAGCTCGCCAGGGCGCTGCGCGCCGGCTCGCGCGGGCCGAAAACCCTGCTCCGCTCGTCACGGCCTCTTCGAGGTTGCGCGCGCCACCCCGCCGGTCCCCCGCACCCCCAGCGCTAACCGGCGCACCCAACCCGTACACGAACGGAGAACACCATGACCACCCACACCGACCTCCTCGCCGGCGGCCGCCACACCTACTGGCTGGGCGAACGCCTCGCCGCCATCGCCACCGACCTGCTCTACTTCGTCGAACCCGGCCACGAGGAACTGCACCCCGACGGCATCCCCGACGGGCTGACCATCACCGCGCACCGCCGCAACCACACCTGGGGCTCCACCGCCCAGGTCTGGGCCCGAGACCCCCAGGGAGTCCTGCAGGCCAGCGCCGAATCCAGCGCCGCACACCCCGACCTCGGCCGTTCCATCTCCGCACGCACCCGCCACTTCCGCGGCGGCGGCCTGCTCTGGACCCACACCGCACCCGTCGTCACCGATGAACCGATCAACCCCCTGGACCCCTGGAGCTACGCCGCTGTTGGCCGCCACCTCTACCAGCTGCGCCCCGAATACCGCCTCGACGGCGCACCCCTATGGCAGCTCCGCACCGACGACCTCGACACCGAGCACCCCCGCTTCGCCGGCATCGACTCCGCCACCACCCACATCGCCGAGTTCCTCGAACCCGCACCCGCACCGTCCCGGCGGCGCCGCGGCACCCGTAGCGCCTAACACCCACACCACGCCGGCCGCCGCCAACCCACCGCGGCCGCCGGCACCTCCCCTCCCGCACCACCGAAAGGACCCGACAATGAGCGAGCACGCCACCACCCCCGCAGGCGAGACGACACCCCTGCGACGCGACGGAAACGCCCACTACTACAACCAGATTGACCCGCCAGCAACACATTTCATCGAACAGACCGTGGCAGTGCACCTACGGCTCTCCGACGACGGCACCCGCTGGATCGTCGACGGCCCCAGCGTCGACGGCCACCCGCTCGACAGCACCTACCGCGATCTAAGCGCCACCAACTCCGAATGCGCCTGCAGCCAGCCCAAGGAATGCGCCCGGCTCCGCGACCACGCCGACAATCTGCCGCTCCCCACCGGCGCCGAACTGCTCACGATGCTCGCCGACGCCCTCGACGCACCCGCCGAGCTCATCACCGCCGAACAAGCCAGCAGCTGGGCCGGGCGCGCCCTCACCGCCGACGAGCTCGACCGCCTCTCCGAAGCGATCCCGCACTCCTCGATCCCCGACGCCATCGACACCATCGCCGCCAGCTGGGACTAAAACTCAGCACCGCGGGCCCGGTCACCCACCGCAGGGTGACCGGGCCCCCCTTTTCCTCCGGTCCTAGCCGCCCGCCGCAGCACCCCTCCGGGGCGCTTGGCGAACGTCCGATATCCGTAACCCGTCACCTATCTACCTGTCAGCAGCCGCCCAGCCTGACCGCAGGACCCCGAGCCGGCTCAACCCACACCCGCGCCGAACTGCACAGGCCGAGTGACCTTTTCGGCGCTGCCAACTCGCCGAAGGCGCTGTCGCGCCCGGCTCGCGCACGCCGAAAACCCTGCTCCGTCCCGGTGCGGCCTCTGCGGGGTTGACCCGCCCCACCCCACGGTCCATGACGCGGCCGCACTGACCGGCGCACCGCCGGTCACCAACAGTGAGGACCCACCATGTTTGACCCGTTCGACAAGATCGCCGTACCCACCACCGCCGGCACCTACGTCATCGCCCTGTACTACGACATCGACGCCGCCGCACCCGATTACAGCGACGACGGCGGATTCGTCTATCTCGGCACCGCCCGCACCATCAGCGCTCAACTGGGCGACGCCGCCCATGACGTCGCCGCCCTGCTGCGCCAGCACACCGCCGCCAATGACTCCCTCAACGACCATGAGTACCGGTCCGCGGCCGCCCTCTGCCGCTACCTGTGGCTGACCCGCGGACTCACCGGCATCCTGGAAGTCACCCGCAGCGGCGACCGCTACGGCACCGCCGAGCCCAGCGCCGACCGCTACCGCAGCATCGACGGTCTGGCCTGGGCGCCCGCCGACGCGACAGCACCCCTGGACTACACACGTGGCACCGTGGCCGCCTACGACGCCTGGGCCAACGGCGAGGTCTACGGCTACACCGTCGTCGCCCCCGACGGCCGATACGTCGCCTCCTGCTGGGACTTTTACGCCGACCCCGACGAGCCGATCACCGCTGACGCTCCCCCCGGCCTGGCCATCATGGTCGCCGAGGCGCGCGAGGAGATCGACCAGGACGTCGAAGCACGGACGGCCCAGGCCAACACCATCGGGTCCGGATTCATCGGGCTCATCTAAAAACACTGTCCCGGCGAGCCGGCCACCGCGACATCCACCGGTGGCCGGCCGCCCTACAGCGACCCACCGCGTGCTGGCGGCCGCCCTGGCGGGCGCCGGATGCCCGCCTGCGGCGGGCGTGGGTTGGGTAGCTACTCACCTTTAACCGTCAGCAGGGGTCGCAGCCTAATCGGCCGGGGGCCCGACCGGTCAACCCACACCGACGCCGAACTACGCAGGCCGAGTGACCTTTTCGGCCCTATCAAGCTCGCTGCCGCTCGCGGGCCGAAAACCCTGCTCCGTCCGGCGTCGGCTCTTCGGGGTTGACCGCCCACCCTCACCCGATTGACCGCTCCCCAGCGCTGACCGGCGCACCACTCACCACGAGAAACGGAGAACAACAATGGACCACGCATTCGAACTCGCCTTCGACCTTCTCGCCGAAGCCGCCGACCGCATCCAGCACCAGCAGTACGGCATCACCCGGAACCTGCACCACAACCACGGACCGATCCAGCTGACCACCGTCCACGAGTACAGCCCCGAACAGGGACACCACCTCGTCCTGCTCGCCAACGACGACTACGGACTCCTGGCCGCCATCGAAGCCACCTCACCCGACCTCGACACCACCCCCGACACCCGCATCCAGAAAGTCCGGGCCGGCGACCTGACCTTCCACGCCGTGCCCGGCACCTGGTCCTACCGTGCCACTGGCGCCCACACCTACACCCTGACCGCCGGAATCGGCGACGAACCGATGTGGACCCTCACCATCGACCACGCACCCCTGGCCCTGGCCTACGACGACCTCCACCAGGCCATCGACGACGTGCTCACCACCGAACCCGTCGCCGCATAACCGATCTGCGGCCGGGCCCGCCACCACCAGGCGGGCCCGGCCCCATCCACCCACTGAAAGGACCCACCATGACCAACACCAACGACGCCGACTGGCAGGCCGACTGGGCAATCGAGATCGACCGAGGCCGCCTGGCCCTCGACGGCAGCCTGGTCGACGCCATCAACGCCCTCACCCGCGCACAGCAGGCGCTGGCCACCTTGACCAGCACACACGTCTACGACACCGAGTTCGCCGAGAACCCCCAAGGCGACGACATCGCTTCGTTCCTGTCCGACAGCCTGCGCAACACCCGAGCCGCCTACCACATCGCTCACCGCGTCATCGAGGACGAACGCACCTGAGACGTCAGGGGCCGGGCCCACCGCCACCTGGTGGGCCCGGCTCCGCAGTCCAGACAACAGCTCTGCACCAACACATCTCGACCACGGAGGCCCGACAATGCGAACCGCTCCACACCCACAATATGCGTTGCAAGGCGTATTCCCTCAGAGTAGTATCAACGTATGTTGATCGACTGGTCCGACGAGTTCAACACCTGGCTCGATCGGCTTGAAGATCACGCCCACAACGACCCGATCAGCGCCCGCCGACTCGACTACATCACCGCACAACTGCAGCACCTCCAAGAACTCACCGACGCACCCGAAGAAGACACCGCCCACCTGCGCCGCGTTCGTCAATCCAAGACCTATCCCGTCTGGCGACTGGCCCACCCCTACGACCCCGACATCGCCGTGCGGCTCATCGTGTGGTTCCCCGACGACGAACACGCCGTCATCGCCCTCTTCGCCGGCGACAAAGCCCGCATCGGAAACGCCTTCTACAACAGCGTCGGAACCCGAGCCGACGCCGCCATCGAGACCTGGAAACGCAGAAAGGACACCCAATCATGACTGTTGAAGATCGCGGCGGGGCCCGCCTCAAGAAGCTGCTCGCCGACCCCGACCGCGCCGAGCGCGTCGCCCACATCCGCCAGCAGATGCGCGAGGACGACCGCGCCTACGCCATGAACCTGGCGCTGATCCGCCGCGCCGCCGACCTCACCCAAGTCGAACTCGCCCGACGCCTGGGAGTCGGACAAGCCGCGGTGTCCAAAGTCGAACGCCAACACGACCTTCTGCTGTCCACCCTGTCCAGCTACGTCGCCGCCGCCGGCGCCAACGCACGCATCGTCGTCACCGTCGGAGACCGCGACCTGGAATTCGACCTCGCCACCCTGGCCGACGCAGCGCCACCGGAGCAGTAACCAATCGCACCCGAGGGCACCCGTCAGCGAGCGACGCTGGCGTGGTGCCCTCGTTCATCGTCGAGCCCGGCGCTGCGGCCCCGATGCGCCGGCGCACTAGGTGCGACCGACGGATGCCCGCCTGCGGCGGGCGTGGGTTGGGTAGCTACTCACCTTTAACCGTCAGCAGGGGTCGCAGCCTAATCGGCCGGGGGCCCGACCGGATCAACCCACACCGACGCCGAACTCCGCAGGCCGAGTGACCTTTTCGGCCTTATCAAGCTCGCTGCCGCTCGCGGGCCGAAAACCCTGCTCCGTGCGCCGTCGGCTCTTCGGGGTTGACCGCCCACCCTCACCCGATTGACCGCTCCCCAGCGCTGACCGGCAGCGCACCGAAAGGGGAAACGTCATGTCCATCACCACCGCCATCATCACCACCGACTGCATCGCCACCATCGACCAGCCCGTCGATTGCCTCCTCGACGCCATGATCGAAGCCCAGAACCGCGTCGGACAGATCACCTGGGACGACATCGCCGCCGAGCGGGCCCAGGGCACCTACCGCAATCCCGCAGGAGCCACGGCCCCCATCACCGTCGTCGACACCAGCACCACCACCGACCTGCTCGACACCATCCGAACCTGGATGCAGCACGCCTAAGCCTCGATCCGTGGATCGGCCCTGTTGAGGTGTATCGGCGCTGAGTTTTGCTGCGCTGCGGGTGGTGGGCAGGGAGTATCTGCTGGTCTGTCCAGCTTTTCCTGTGTGCTCCGGTAGGGCCTGTTC
>NZ_NKCN01000055.1 GCF_002245535.1 Mycobacterium lehmannii
CTACACAGCTACCTCGACGACGTCCCTCCGACCGAGTTCGAGGCCACGTTCTACGATGCCCAACGGAGCGACCAGCCCCTGGTCGCAATCCAATAGATCGAGCCTCCGGCAGAACCAGGGCGGTTCATGTTTCTTCTGGGCGCTTTGTGTGGATTCCTGGCCGGCGCGACCGTCGTAGGGCGGCACAGCGTCATCGCCGGAACCCGCGCCGTCCTTCGGCGTGCCGGGACCCAGTCGTTGACCCGGCTTGGCCTTGCTTCGCCGCCGCCTCGACGACGCCGGCTCCCGATAGGACGCTAAGACGTTCCGGCGGGTCGACGCTTCCGCTCCCATGGCCACGTCATCAGGGCCCAGGCGGCGACGATGATCGCCACTTCGACCGCCAGATACATCGGCCACGGCCCGAACACATCCAGCAGCGACGCTGTCGGGGGCTTCCTGTTCAGATAGCCGTAATTCGTGCCGACGATGGCGTTGAAGGTGAAGGTCGCCGCTGCCCAGATCAGGGTTACGACGATGGTAAAGCGGTAGCTGCGTCATCGTGGACGCATCCCCCGTCCCCATGTGAGGTAAATGGCCGCCCAGACCGCGAAGACGTGAAGCACGAAGAACGTGAGAAACAGGTGATGCGGGAAATCCGGTGCGCCCTCTCGAGGTGTTCCCACGTCGGGCGTGAGCAATGCCTGCGAACTCAGCAGCAGACACCAGTAGTAGGTCAGCGCGAAAGCCCAACGTCGTTGCGACCACAGCGCGTAGGCGGCCGTGAGTTCGGCGATGTCGCACAGTTGGATCGGTATGGACGTCTGGATGTCGGGCCGGATCACCTTGTAGACCAACGCCACCACGAACGCCGCGACGATCAGCAACGCGAATACGCGCGAGAACACCCGCGCCTGCGCTTCGGTTTGTCGGCGGCCAAACCAGATCAGCAGTGCGGCGCCTACCGCGAAGATCGCGAGGACCACCAAGTGCGATGGTCCGTACGCCTCGAACTGTCTTTGCGCGTAGCACAACTCGGTCATCTCTTGCGCGTCAGCGGGGTTTAGGGGCTGGTTGCGTGTCGGTGTAAAGGTCCAGCGCTCGGGCGGTCACCGTGGCGAGTTCTCCTTGTAGGTTCGAAAGCGGTCTGCTGCCGCGGATGTGGATGACGTTCGTCAGCAGGATCACATACGTGTCAGAAGCCGGGTCCATCCACATCGACGTCCCGGTGAAACCGGTATGCCCGAAGCTGCCGACGGGAAACAGTAGTCCGCGCGGTCGGGAATGGCCCGTGTCGATGTCCCATCCGAGCCCGCGCAGGTTTTGACCCGGTATCGCCGGATAGTTCGGGGCGAGAAGCGGATTCGGGTTGGGTGCCGCGGCGATGGCCTCTCGGACGGCTTCGTTGGCCGCTTCGACCTGTCCGGGTGAGTGCCCCGGTTGCTGGGGCGTGGTCATCAGCCGAAGGGTTTCCTGCGTCAACGGGAACGCGCTGGGACGGCCCGCCAATCGGTCCAGCAGCGCCTGCGCGAAAATGCCGATGTCACGTGCGGTCGAGAACACCCCGGCATGCCCGGCAACACCGCCCATGCGCCGTGCTGTCGGATCGTGGACCGTGCCTCGCAGCGGGAAGTCGAGATCGGGGTTGGCGCCCGGTTGGGCTCTGCCTTCCTCGTCGAGGGCGGTCGGGGCGATGCGGGCCAAAACGTCGGTGTTCCAGGCACCGTCGGGACAGGCGGTCGGCGCAGGCGCCTCCGACGTGGGTGCCCACGCGACCGCGGCCCCTCTGATCTTGTGCGGGCCGCACGCCTTGGCCGGAGGGAGGTAGCGGGTGTCCTTCATACCGAGGGGCGCGAACACGTTCCGCTGGACGTAGACGTCTTCTGATTCGCCGGTGACCTCTTCGATCAGCGCCCCGAGCAGGATGAAGTTGATATCGGAGTAGCGGAACACTTCTCCTGGCACGAATTGCAGCGGCGTGGCGAGCGCGCGGCGGATTCCTTGCGCGCTGTCGGGGGCGGCCAGGCCCCACGGATCCCGCAGGTCGATATCGCCTGCGATACCCGAAGTGTGGGTGAGCAACATGCGCAGCGTCACCTGGGCCCGCTGCGGATCGCGCGCACTGTTGAAGGCAGGCAGATAGTTCTGCACCGGTTCGTCGAGGCCGACCTTGTTGTGTTCGTAGAGCTGCATGACGGCGGTCGCCGTTGCGAGGCTTTTGGTCAGGGACGCCACGTCGAAGATCGTGTCCTCGGTCATCGGCTCGGCAGGTGCCGGGGTCCCGTCGAGCCCAGGTTCGCCCGCCAGCTTCCGTGAGCCGTACGCGTGGTGGACGACGAGCTCGCCGCGGTGTCCGACCGCGACCACCGCGCCGGGCAATTCGTGGGCGGCGATCGCGGTGTTGATCAACTCGTCAACCGGCGGCAGCCCGGGCGCCGCAATGGCCGGGGTGGGCGTTGCGGCCGACGGGGGCGGCGGTGTCGCCCGCGCACCGGAATCGCCCGGCGGATGATCGATTCCGCCACCGCACGCCGCAGACGCGGTCAGAGCGAGGACGACCGTGACGATGGAAAGACACCTCGACCAGGACCGCTTGCCGTGCATGGCGAGTCGGTCTGCGGGCATGGCCACCCCGTCCGGTCGAAGGTGCGGGTGCGTCGTCGTCAATGTTGTTAGCATCGCGCCGTGCAGGACTCCCCGAGGTCACCCGGTCGTGGCGGAGGGCACTGTCCTTCACGGCGCGAACTCCTCAAGTATGCCGTCGCCGCGCCACCGCTGTTCTTCCTCGGGGCAGCGGCAGCGACGCTTTCGGGCCCGAGCGCGTCGGCGGCGCCGCTGCGTCTCGTCGACTTCGCGCACCGCAAGGTTCCGGCCGATCAACTCAAGGCGGCGGGCTTCGACGGGGCGCTGGTTTACGTATCCGAACTGCGGCCGGGCGCTGACTTCGACTTCAAACCGGTGACGCGCGAGTATGCCGACTCGCTGCGGGCTGAGGGGTTGCACGTCGTCAGCTGCTATCAGTACGGCAAGCCCGGCTGGCCGACGCCGTCTGATTACACCCGCGGATACGACGGCGGTGTCGCGGACGCCCTGACCGCGCAGCGGTTGCACAATGCCGCGGGCGGTCCTGATTCGGCACCCATCTTCTTCAGCGTCGACGAGGACATCGACGCTGAGACGTGGGAGAACGTCGCGCTCGAGTGGTACCGCGGAATCAATTCGGTGCTGGGGGTGGATCGCACAGGTCTGTACGGCCACGCGCGGGCGTGCTCGTGGGCGATCGGCGACGGCGTCGTCGGCCGCTCGACCAGCGACGGACATTGGTGGGTGTGGCAGACCAAGGCCTGGTCGGCTGGTGAGCGCGATCCCCGGGCCGTGCTCTATCAGGCCGTGGTGATCGGCCCGTCCGAACCCGGTGTGCCCATCGGAGACACACATGTCGACGTCGACGAAGTTCTGGCGCCCGACTTCGGCCAGTGGGACCTGGACCGAGGCTGACCGTGCCCGTTACCAGAGCGTTTCGCCGTCGTTGCGATGAAATCGGCGCGGGAGTGTTCGTCGCGAGACCGCATTTAATACCCTGCTGACATGCCGGAGCGCGAACCGGCCGGGGGGACGGTCATCAAGCTGATTTTGTGCTGCACGCTGGCCGGGGTACTGGTGGCGGCGCTGATGTTCCCGTTCGCGGGCGGATTCGGCCTGTTGTCCAACCGCGCCTCCGACGTCGTCGCCAACGGGTCGGCGCAGCTGGTGGAGGAAGACGTCCCGCAGGTGACGACGATGGTCGACGCCGCAGGTAAACCGATCGCCTGGCTGTACAGCCAGCGCCGGTTCGAGGTGAAGAGCGAGCAGATCGCCAACACCATGAAGCTGGCCATCGTCTCGATCGAGGACAAGCGGTTCGCCGAACACGCGGGCGTCGACTGGCAAGGCACACTCACCGGCCTGTCGGGTTATCTGTCGGGCAACCTCGACACCCGCGGCGGTTCGACGATCGAGCAGCAGTACGTCAAGAACTTCCAGTTGCTGGTGACCGCGCAGACCAACGCCGAGAGGCGCGCCGCGGTGGAACTGACTCCGGCGCGCAAGCTCCGCGAGATGCGGATGGCGTTGACGCTGGACAAGACGTTCACCAAGGCGGAGATCCTCACGCGCTACCTGAACCTCGTGGGGTTCGGCAACGGGGCGTTCGGTGTTCAGGACGCCGCGCAGACCTACTTCGGGATCAACGCCTCGCGGTTGAACTGGCAGCAGGCGGCGCTGTTGGCCGGTTTGGTCCAGTCGCCCACCTCGCTGGATCCCTACGTCAACCCCCAGGGGGCCCTGCAGCGCCGGAACCTGGTGTTGGACACCATGATCGAACACCTCCCCCAGCACACCGACGAACTGCGAGCCGCCAAGTCCGCGCCGCTCGGTGTGCTGCCCCGCCCCAAGGAACTTCCGGGCGGATGCATCGCCGCCGGTGACCGCGGGTTTTTCTGCGAGTACGTGCTGGCGTATCTGGCGCATGCCGGAATCAACAAGGAACAGGTCGCCCGCGGCGGCTACCTGATCCGCACCACGCTCGACCCGACGGTCCAGTCGTCGGTGAAACGGGCGATCGACAAGGTCGCGAGCCCCACGCTGGACGGAATCGCCAGCGTGATGAGCGTCATCAGGCCGGGCAAGGACTCGCACCGGGTGCTCGCGATGGCCAGCAACCGCAACTACGGTCTGAACAAGGACGCCGGGCAGACGGTGCAACCACAACCGTTCTCGCTCGTCGGCGACGGCGCAGGTTCGATCTTCAAGGTCTTCACCACCGCCGCGGCGCTCGAGATGGGCATGGGCATCAACGCCCAGCTCGCGGTCCCCGGATCCTTCCAAGCCCGTGGACTCGGCAGCAGCGACACCCCCGGCTGCCCGAAAGAGACGTGGTGTGTGAAGAACGCGGGAAACTACCGCGGGTCGATGAACGTCACCGACGCGCTGGCCAGCTCCCCCAACACCGCGTTCGCCAAGCTCATCCAGCAGGTGGGTGTGCCCCGCGCAGTCGACATGGCCGTTCGGCTCGGGCTGCGCTCCTACGCCCTTCCGGGGACGGCGCGGCCGTACGACCGGGGAAGCAATGAGAGCCTCGCCGAGTACATCAAGCGACAGAACGCCGGATCGTTCACCTTGGGGCCGTTCCAGCTCAACGCCCTCGAGTTGTCGAACGTGGCCGCGACGTTGAGTTCCGGCGGCACGTGGTGTCCGCCCAACCCGATCGACAAGATCATCGACCGTCGTGGCAACGAGGTGACGTTCACCGCGGAAAAGTGTGACCAAGCGGTTCCGGAAGGGTTGGCAAACACCCTCGCGAACGCGCTGAGCAAAGACGACAAGGGCGCCGGCACGGCCGCGGGAGCCGCAGGTTCGGTGGGCTGGGATCTGCCGATGTCCGGTAAGACCGGCACGACCGAGTCCCACCGGTCCTCTGGCTTCCTGGGATTCACCAACCAGCTCGCGGGCGCCGTCTACGTCTTCGATGACTCCAACTCACCATCGGGGATCTGCTCGTTCCCGCTTCGCAAGTGCTACAGCGGGGACCTGTACGGGGGTAACGAGCCGGCGCGCATTTGGTTCGAGGCGATGAAGCCGATCGCGACCGATTTCGGTGAGGTGCGTCTGCCGCCGACCGATCCCCGCTTCGTCGAGGGCGGTCCCGGAAGCGAGGTGCCGAACGTGACGGGCATGAATGTCGACCGGGCCCGGCAGCGGCTGAAGGACGCCGGATTCCAGGTGGCCGAGAAGACGACGCCGGTCAACAGCGGGGCCGCTTACGGTGCGGTGGTCGGGACCACGCCGAGTGGGCGGACCATCCCGGGGTCCATCGTCACGATCAACACCAGCACCGGGATCGCGCCGGCACCGCCGCCGCGTCGGGAGGAACCGCCGCCTCCGCCGGGTGTGCCGCCGCCACCGCCACCGCCACCCGATCCGATGGCGATGCCGATTCCTGGTCTGCCGCCGTTCATTTTCGGGCCGCCACCGCCGCCGCCGCCGGCTCCCCCACC
>NZ_NKCN01000056.1 GCF_002245535.1 Mycobacterium lehmannii
GCGGGTGTGTTGTTTGAGAACTCAATAGTGTGTTTGGTGGTTTTTGTTTGTTGTTGTTTTTTGCCATGCCCTGTTTTCCCGTTTGTGGGTGTGGTGTTTTTTGATGCCAGTTTTTGGTGTCTGTTTGGTCAGATTGTTTCGAACAGTTTTTGTTTGGAGAGTTTGATTCTGGCTCAGGACGAACGCTGGCGGCGTGCTTAACACATGCAAGTCGAACGGAAAGGCCCCTTTGGGGGTGCTCGAGTGGCGAACGGGTGAGTAACACGTGGGTGATCTGCCCTGCACTTTGGGATAAGCCTGGGAAACTGGGTCTAATACCGAATACACCTTGCTGGTCGCATGGCCTGGTGGGGGAAAGCTTTTGCGGTGTGGGATGGGCCCGCGGCCTATCAGCTTGTTGGTGAGGTTATGGCTTACCAAGGCGACGACGGGTAGCCGGCCTGAGAGGGTGACCGGCCACACTGGGACTGAGATACGGCCCAGACTCCTACGGGAGGCAGCAGTGGGGAATATTGCACAATGGGCGCAAGCCTGATGCAGCGACGCCGCGTGGGGGATGACGGCCTTCGGGTTGTAAACCTCTTTCAGTGCCGACGAAGCGTAAGTGACGGTAGGCACAGAAGAAGGACCGGCCAACTACGTGCCAGCAGCCGCGGTAATACGTAGGGTCCGAGCGTTGTCCGGAATTACTGGGCGTAAAGAGCTCGTAGGTGGTTTGTCGCGTTGTCCGTGAAAACTCACAGCTTAACTGTGGGCGTGCGGGCGATACGGGCAGACTTGAGTACTGCAGGGGAGACTGGAATTCCTGGTGTAGCGGTGGAATGCGCAGATATCAGGAGGAACACCGGTGGCGAAGGCGGGTCTCTGGGCAGTAACTGACGCTGAGGAGCGAAAGCGTGGGGAGCGAACAGGATTAGATACCCTGGTAGTCCACGCCGTAAACGGTGGGTACTAGGTGTGGGTTTCCTTCCT
Source organism: Mycobacterium lehmannii (assembly GCF_002245535.1). Taxonomy (GTDB): domain Bacteria; phylum Actinomycetota; class Actinomycetes; order Mycobacteriales; family Mycobacteriaceae; genus Mycobacterium; species Mycobacterium lehmannii. The sequence goes on from NZ_NKCN01000056.1 coordinate 973, forward strand.
TGGGATCCGTGCCGTAGCTAACGCATTAAGTACCCCGCCTGGGGAGTACGGCCGCAAGGCTAAAACTCAAAGAAATTGACGGGGGCCCGCACAAGCGGCGGAGCATGTGGATTAATTCGATGCAACGCGAAGAACCTTACCTGGGTTTGACATGCACAGGACGACTGCAGAGATGTGGTTTCCCTTGTGGCCTGTGTGCAGGTGGTGCATGGCTGTCGTCAGCTCGTGTCGTGAGATGTTGGGTTAAGTCCCGCAACGAGCGCAACCCTTGTCTCATGTTGCCAGCGCGTTATGGCGGGGACTCGTGAGAGACTGCCGGGGTCAACTCGGAGGAAGGTGGGGATGACGTCAAGTCATCATGCCCCTTATGTCCAGGGCTTCACACATGCTACAATGGCCGGTACAAAGGGCTGCGATGCCGTGAGGTGGAGCGAATCCTTTCAAAGCCGGTCTCAGTTCGGATCGGGGTCTGCAACTCGACCCCGTGAAGTCGGAGTCGCTAGTAATCGCAGATCAGCAACGCTGCGGTGAATACGTTCCCGGGCCTTGTACACACCGCCCGTCACGTCATGAAAGTCGGTAACACCCGAAGCCGGTGGCCTAACCCCTTGTGGGAGGGAGCCGTCGAAGGTGGGATCGGCGATTGGGACGAAGTCGTAACAAGGTAGCCGTACCGGAAGGTGCGGCTGGATCACCTCCTTTCTAAGGAGCACCAGTTATTTTCCCCCGCCCCCACGCCTGTGGGATCAGTTGCGGTTGGGATATTTAGTGCCAGCACCTGTAGTGGGTGTTTCGGCCGGTGCACAGCAAACGTTGATCGTCTGGTGGGGAAAGCCGGGCGTGAAAGATTGCCAGACACACTATTGGGCTTTGAGACAACAAGCCCGTCGCCTCTTTGTCCCGAGTGTGGGATATCGGAGGTGGTGTTGATCCCCGTGTTGGGGGTTGGTTGTGGTTGTCGCCCTGCTTTGGTGGTGGGGTGTGGTGTTTGATTTGTGGATAGTGGTTGCGAGCATCTGAACGCAGAGACCTGTGTGGGTTTTTGTGTTCTGATAATGCAATTTTTATTCTTCCGAGAATATTTTTTGATCTGTTTTGTGTGTAAGTGTTTAAGGGCGCATGGTGGATGCCTTGGCACTGGGAGCCGATGAAGGACGTGGGAGGCTGCGTTATGCCTCGGGGAGCTGTCAACCGAGCGTGGATCCGAGGATGTCCGAATGGGGAAACCCGGCACGAGTGATGTCGTGTCACCCAACGCTGAATATATAGGCGTTGGGGGGGAACGCGGGGAAGTGAAACATCTCAGTACCCGTAGGAAGAGAAAACAATTGTGATTCCGTGAGTAGTGGCGAGCGAAAGCGGAGGATGGCTAAACCGTGTGCATGTGATACCCGGCGGGGGTTGTGTGTGCGGTGTTGTGGGGCCTGTGTTCTCCTTTCCGCCGAGGGGAGCAGCAGTGATAAAGCAGTGGGTTAGGTGAAGTGGCCTGGGATGGTCTGCCGTAGTGGGTGAGAGCCCCGTAACCGAAAACTTGTTGCCTGTTGTCGCAGGATCCCCGAGTAGCAGCGGGCCCGTGGAATCTGCTGTGAATCTGCCGGGACCACCCGGTAAGCCTGAATACTTCTCAGTGACCGATAGCGGATCAGTACCGTGAGGGAATGGTGAAAAGTACCCCGGGAGGGGAGTGAAAGAGTACCTGAAACCGTGTGCCTACAATCCGTCAAAGCCTTCGATTTATTTCGTGGGGTGATGGCGTGCCTTTTGAAGAATGAGCCTGCGAGTCAGGGACATGTCGCGAGGTTAACCCGGGTGGGGTAGCCGCAGCGAAAGCGAGTCTGAATAGGGCGTATCACGTCAGTAGTGGCGTGTGTAGTGGTGTGTTCTGGACCCGAAGCGGAGTGATCTACCCATGGCCAGGGTGAAGCGCGGGTAAGACCGCGTGGAGGCCCGAACCCACTTAGGTTGAAGACTGAGGGGATGAGCTGTGGGTAGGGGTGAAAGGCCAATCAAACTCCGTGATAGCTGGTTCTCCCCGAAATGCATTTAGGTGCAGCGTTGCGTGTTTCTTGTTGGAGGTAGAGCTACTGGATGGCCGATGGGCCCTACTAGGTTACTGACGTCAGCCAAACTCCGAATGCCGACAAGTCAAAGCGTGGCAGTGAGACGGCGGGGGATAAGCTCCGTGCGTCGAGAGGGAAACAGCCCAGATCGCCGGCTAAGGCCCCTAAGCGTGTGCTAAGTGGAAAAGGATGTGCAGTCGCAAAGACAACCAGGAGGTTGGCTTAGAAGCAGCCACCCTTGAAAGAGTGCGTAATAGCTCACTGGTCAAGTGATTGTGCGCCGATAATGTAGCGGGGCTCAAGCACACCGCCGAAGCCGCGGCAGCAACACCTTGTGTGTTGTTGGGTAGGGGAGCGTCCTGCATCCGGTGAAGCCACAGAGTGATCTAGTGGTGGAGGGTGTGGGAGTGAGAATGCAGGCATGAGTAGCGATAAGGCAAGTGAGAACCTTGCCCGCCGGAAGACCAAGGGTTCCTGGGCCAGGCCAGTCCGCCCAGGGTGAGTCGGGACCTAAGGCGAGGCCGACAGGCGTAGTCGATGGACAACGGGTTGATATTCCCGTACCCGTGTATGAGCGTCCCTGACGAATCCATACTGCTAACCACCCAAACGGTGGCCTACCAATCCCTTCGGGGAGCGGGGGTCACCTGCTGCGTGGGACCCGTGTGGGTAGTAGTCAAGCGATGGGGTGACGCAGGAAGGTAGCCGTACCAGTCAGTGGTAATACTGGGGCAAACCTGTAGGGAGAAACCTAGGCAAATCCGGGTTTCACATATCCTGAGAGGTGATGCATAGCCGAGTGAGGCGAATTCGGTGATCCTATGCTGTCGAGAAAAGCCTCTAGCGAGTCCATACACGGCCCGTACCCCAAACCAACACAGGTGGTCAGGTAGAGAATACCAAGGCGTACGAGTGAACTATGGTTAAGGAACTCGGCAAAATGCCCCCGTAACTTCGGGAGAAGGGGGACCCCCATACCGTCAACCCACTTGCTGGGGGCAGCGGGAGGGGGTGGCACAAACCAGTGAGAAGCGACTGTTTACTAAAAACACAGGTCCGTGCGAAGTCGCAAGACGAGGTATACGGACTGACGCCTGCCCGGTGCTGGAAGGTTAAGAGGACCCGTTAACCCCGTAAGGGGTGAAGCGGAGAATTTAAGCCCCAGTAAACGGCGGTGGTAACTATAACCATCCTAAGGTAGCGAAATTCCTTGTCGGGTAAGTTCCGACCTGCACGAATGGCGTAACGACTTCTCAGCTGTCTCAACCATAGACTCGGCGAAATTGCATTACGAGTAAAGATGCTCGTTACGCGCGGCAGGACGAAAAGACCCCGGGACCTTCACTACAACTTGGTATTGGTGCTCGATTCGGTTTGTGTAGGATAGGTGGGAGACTGTGAAACTCACACGCCAGTGTGGGTGGAGTCGTTGTTGAAATACCACTCTGATCGTATTGGGCCTCTAACCTCGAACCGTCTATCCGGTTCAGGGACAGTGCCTGGCGGGTAGTTTAACTGGGGCGGTTGCCTCCTAAAAAGTAACGGAGGCGCCCAAAGGTTCCCTCAACCTGGACGGCAATCAGGTGTTGAGTGTAAGTGCACAAGGGAGCTTGACTGCGAGACGAACATGTCAAGCAGGGACGAAAGTCGGGACTAGTGATCCGGCACCCCCGAGTGGAAGGGGTGTCGCTCAACGGATAAAAGGTACCCCGGGGATAACAGGCTGATCTTCCCCAAGAGTCCATATCGACGGGATGGTTTGGCACCTCGATGTCGGCTCGTCGCATCCTGGGGCTGGAGCAGGTCCCAAGGGTTGGGCTGTTCGCCCATTAAAGCGGCACGCGAGCTGGGTTTAGAACGTCGTGAGACAGTTCGGTCTCTATCCGCCGCGCGCGTCAGAAGCTTGAGGAAACCTGTCCCTAGTACGAGAGGACCGGGACGGACGAACCTCTGGTACACCAGTTGTCCCACCAGGGGCACCGCTGGATAGCCACGTTCGGACAGGATAACCGCTGAAAGCATCTAAGCGGGAAACCCCCTCCAAGACCAGGCTTCTCACCCATACAAGTGGGATAAGGCCCCCCGCAGACCACGGGATCGATAGACCAGACCTACACACCCAGCAATGGGTTCAGGGAACTGGCACTAACCGGCCGAAAACTTACACACACTCGCAACCACACCACGCGTATCAACCACGCAAACACACCCCACCACCAAAACACCCTTCCCCTCACCACCAACGAGGGGCACTGAATAAGTGAATAAAGTTACGGCGGTCAATAGCGACAGGGAAACGCCCGGACCCATCCCGAACCCGGAAGCTAAGCCTGCCAGCGCCAATGATACTGCCCCACCCGGGCGGAAAAGTAGGACACCGCCGAACACAAATTAG
>NZ_NKCN01000057.1 GCF_002245535.1 Mycobacterium lehmannii
GTGACCTTTTCGGCCTTATCAAGCTCGCTGCCGCTCGCGGGCCGAAAACCCTGCTCCGTGCGCCGTCGGCTCTTCGGGGTTGACCGCCCACCCTCACCCGATTGACCGCTCCCCAGCGCTGACCGGCGCACCACTCACCACGAGAAACGGGAGAACATCATGACCACCACCACCGCCACACCCACCGTGCCCACCACCGTGTACCTCAACGAGGCCCCCGCAAGTTTCCTCGGTTTCAACCGCGCCGCACCCGCGCGGCTGCGCGCCGCCGCAACTTTCAACCTGCCCATCCCCACCGACACCCGACCACAGCAGACCGCCATCAGCGCCGCACTCGAGCACATCTTCGACGAGCTCAACTGCGAACCCACCACCACCTGGGCCACCGGATGGCGCCACGCCGGACACCGCAGCCTGTCCGTCGGCGACGTCGTAGTCATCGGCGAAACCGCCTGGGCCGTCGCCTCGGTGGGTTGGAACCCCGTGTCCACCGACGAACTCACCGCAGCCATTGATCGGTCCTGACCACCCGATCGGGCCCCGCCCCGGCGCGGGGCCCGATCACCACCCCAGCTCATCCATCACCCATCCTTGAAAGGACACCACCATGGGCCAATACTTCAACCCCGTCATCGTCGACCCCACGGGCCGACCCCTGGCCGCCCTCAACCCCGCCACCTACGGCGCCGGACCCAAACTGTCCACCCACACCCGCGCCGACTCCCCGCTCATGACCGCCGTGGAAATACTGCTCACCCTCGACGGCGGCGCCCGCCTGGTCTGGGCCGGCGACTACGAGGACCCCGACGACGACCAGGATGCGCTGTATTGGCTCGTCGAACCCCAGCATTTCGTGTGCTTCGCCGGTCTCATCGACCCCGACGAGCCAGTCACCCCCAACGCTGAAGCGCCCGCAGCACTGCCGGCCCACAGGTACATCTGCAACCCCGACAAGCGCCAGTACCTCGACAAAGACCACTTCGGTGTCGACGACTACGGCATCCGGCGCTCCCCCCTGCCCTGGCTCACCGCCGAAGGCGGCCTCGCCACACAGAGACGCCACACCACCTGGGCCCGCGACCGCATCTACCTCGCAGCCCAGCACCCAGGCCCCGGATGGACCGAAGTGCCCGCCCTGCTCTGGGTCTGACCAACCACCAGCCCGCCCGGGTCCGCGCAGCCGCGCGGGACCGGCGGGCCTGCGGTGTCTTCCGGTCCGCCGCCCCCTGTCGGCCGGCGCGCCCGGAGGCGCGGAGGCCCGCCTGCGGCGGGCGTGGGTTTGGGTAGCTGCTCACCTTTAACCGTTCAGCTGGGTCGCCCAGTGTGACCGACGAGGCCCCGTCACGCGCAACCCACACCCGCGCCGAACTGCGCAGGCCGAGTGACCTTTTCGGCCCAACGCCAGCTCACCAGGGCGCTGCGCGCCGGCTCGCGCGGGCCGAAAACCCTGCTCCGCTCGTCACGGCCTCTTCGAGGTTGCGCGCGCCACCCCGCCGGTCCCCTGCACCCCAGCGCTAACCGGCGCAGCAAATACCGCAGACGAACGGAGAACAACCATGACCTACCCCCTCGACGACTTCTGGGCCAACGTCGACGCCGCCCTGACCCGCTGCGCAGAGGCCACCACCGTCGAAGACGTCATCACCATCCTCAACGAACACTTCAACCCCTCCAGCGGCGCCGCCTTCTTCGGCGGCTCCGGGGGCGACACCCAGCTCCTCGACAAGCTCTACTGGGACCGAGCCGACAACACCTGGCGGGTCGTCCGCTACGACGCCCCCTACTACTGGTGCCTGGCCGACACCAACGGCGACCTGCTCACCTACATCGAAGGCGACGTCTACCGCGGCAACACCATGACCGACTAACCCGCCGCCCCCGGCCGGTGTCCGCGCAGGGTGCGGGCATCGGCTGGTGTGGTGTCTTCGCCGTGCGCGGGCGCCGGCGCACTAGGTGCGACCGGCGGATGCCCGCCTGCGGCGGGCGTGGTCCGTAGCCCCTCACCTTTAACCGTTCAGCTGGGTCGCCCAGTGTGACCGACGAGGCCCCGTCACGCGCAACCCACACCCGCACCGAACTGCGCAGGCCGAGTGACCTTTTCGGCCCTATCAAGCTCGCTGCCGCTCGCGGGCCGAAAACCCTGCTCCGCTCGTCACGGCCTCTTCGAGGTTGCGCGCGCCACCCCGCCGGTCCCCCGCAACCCCAGCGCTAACCGGCGCACCCAACCCGTACACGAACGGAGAACAACCATGGAGATCGACTACGGCCTGGCCTGGGACTTCCTCGACGACCACGACAGCCGGCCCTACCAACTGCGCTTCCGCCGCAACGGGTGGTTCGACGACACCGGCCAACTCATCGCCGTCGTCGCCAAGTTCGACCACCCCGACAACGGACACACCCTGCCCATCAGCCGAGCCGACGTCGACTTCAACGACGTCGAGCAGGCCATCGACGGCTGGCAGAACTGGGCCCGAATTACCGACTCCACCGTCAGTCTCGCCGCTATCCGCCGCCGCCTCACCGCCGCCGGGCTCGTCTAACCCCACCCCCAGAAAGGAACCCACCATGAGCGCATTCATCGTCGACCCCGAACACATCCACGTCCTGCTCTGGGCCGCCAGCCGGCCCACCAGCCCCTACGGACCCCTGGTCTGGTACTACGACAACCCCAGCCGAGAAGGCCGGCTCACCGACGACGCAATCGACACCGTCGGACAGATGCTTGTCGACGAGAACGCCGCCTCCGTCAACTACCGCTACGACGAAGACGACGCCTATATCTACGCCTACCAGCAGCCCCGCCACACCACCTGGAGTGGTGTCGAGCTGATCAAAGCTCTGCACTGCTACGAATACCAGTCCTGCGAGCACCCCGGCTGGCGCACCAGCCAAGCCCACTCCTTCTGCCGCGCCCTCGAACGCCGCCTCATCGGCGAACTGCCCGGCTACGACGACGCGCCCTGGGCCATCAGCAGCCTCGACACCCCCGCCGCCGAACGACGGGCCGACACCTAACCGGCACCCACCGGCCGGTGTCCGCGCAGGGTGCGGGCATCGGCTGGTGTGGTGTCTTCGCCGTGCGCGGGCGCCGGCGCACTAGGTGCGACCGGCGGATGCCCGCCTGCGGCGGGCGTGGTCCGTAGCCCCTCACCTTTAACCGTTCAGCTGGGTCGCCCAGTGTGACCGACGAGGCCCCGTCACGCGCAACCCACACCCGCGCCGAACTGCGCAGGCCGAGTGACCTTTTCGGCCCAATGCCAGCTCGCCAGGGCGCTGCGCGCCGGCTCGCGCGGGCCGAAAACCCTGCTCCGCCCGTCGCGGCCTCTTCGAGGTTGCGCGCGCCACCCCGCCGGTCCCCCGCAACCCCAGCGCTAACCGGCGCAGCAAATACCGCAGACGAACGGAGAACAACCATGACCCTCGCCGCCAACCCCTGGTCCGTCACCGACCACGACCCCACCAGCAACCTCAACGCCGGTCCCAGCACCACGGCGGTGCTGGCCTACGCCCGCGCCGACATCCACTCCGCCGTGGCCGCAGCCGACGACCCACACCGCCGCCGCCAATACGCCCTGTCGGCCCGCGACAACGCCGTCACCGTCCTGCTCGCCGGCGACGCCAGCCCCGACGAGCTCCGCCACGCCGAGTACTACCTGGCCGACGCCGAAGCCTTCATCGCCGCCACCGCCCCGACCCACTAGGGCGCCACCGACCGCACCCCGGGACCCGCACTGCGCGGGCCCGGGGTGCACCGCACATCACCGACCGCACATCACCGACCGCACATCACCCTCAGCGCGCACCGCGCTCCGTGAAAGGACTGCCATGACGCACACCGACACCCTCAACACCTTGAGCGCACTGCGCACCGCGCTCATCGAGCGCACCGAGCCAACCGCCGACCTCGCCGAGCGCACCGCCGTCGTGCTCACCGGCGCGCACGCGCGCCACCTCGCCGGCGTCGCCGACCGCCACGAAGCCCGCGCCGCGGCGCTTTACGAGCGCATCGCCACGCACCTGGGCCCGCGGCCGATCGCCGCAGCGGCCTACGTGCTCGCCGCCCAATGCGCCTTCCTGGCCGCCGACTACCGCCGCACCGCGGCCCTGCTCGCCGCCGCCGAAACTCATGCCGCCCGCCACGGCGGCGACGTGCCGCCACTGGCCCGACTGCTCAAACTCGACCACCGCGTCAGCGTCCACACCGCACCCTGACCCCAGACACCAAGAGAGCCGGCACGCCCTGTCCTCGTGACAGACAGCGTGCCGGCTCTCTTTTTCCTCCGGTCCAGCGCCGGCCTCAATAGCTGATGCCGGCGCTGAGCCCCGCGCTCATCCAGTCCCACAGCTGGCCGCCCACCAGCCACGCCAACACCGCGCCTTCTGCAGCCACCGCCGCCAGCGCCGCCCAAATCTTGCCCATCCTCACCCCCTTTGCTCCGTAGCTGCTGACTGCTCACACAGCTGCGCCAGCCACGCCCTGCGGTCCGCCCCGACCCGCTGCCACGCCCGCATCGACCGCCAGGTCGCCGGGATCGGCGCCCACGGCGCCCACGCCGCTCGCGCGGCGCCGCCGGCCTGCCCTTCACCTCTCACAAGCCCACTCACCTCCACTTCGTCCCCCACACCCCAACTCTTTCCATCCC
>NZ_NKCN01000058.1 GCF_002245535.1 Mycobacterium lehmannii
TCGTGTATAAGAGACAGGCCACCGCCTCCGCCCCCTGCTTGAGGACGGGCCGGGCTATTGGCTTCCCGGAGCTACTCGGGTGTGAGTTGTTCGGAGTCAGCGAACAGCAGCGTGCCCTCGTCGAGCATCACTGCCCAGCGGCGGGCGGGATCCGCGATGTGGTTGGAGCCGATATCGACGGCCACGGCGGTCATCTCACCGAAGTCTTCGACGATGACGCCACGTGCCTCGGCGTCCGTGTCGGGGTTCACGCGGACACGGACGTCCACGGCCAACTCCGAGTCGTGGCCTTGCTCCCGATCGTCGACGCTTTGATCAGCCACCGATACCCCCTGACGCCCGTCAAGAATTTGCGTGGAGGTCAGTGAACCACGATCGATCCCGGCCGAGCAGGGATTTCGGAGAAATCTTCTCTTTGCGGACAGCGGCGGTAGCTCGTCGGCTCCCGGCGTAGGGTCAGGCGCGCTCACGGGTCCACTGGGCGATGAAGCGAAGAATCTCGGGGATCTGATCCATCATCTGGCGACCGAAGTAGCTTTCGATCTTGCCGCCGACGATCGGGATCTTGACTTTGACGATGCCGCTGCACTCGAGGCGCTTACCGTCACGCGTCGGCGTCATCTCGATGGTGCCGCGGCCGGAGCCAGGCGCTCCGTGGGCCTGGACGTGGATCAGCCCCCGCACCTTGTCCCCACAGTCGACGGTCCACGTCTCGCTTTGCACCAGTTCTACACCGCCGGGGTAAAGCTTGCCAAAAAGCCCCGGCAGCACGGTGTTTCGCAGGTCTTGGGCAACCGTAACCCGCACTTCCCCCTGCGCGTCGACGTCGAATGAGCGCAACTCCGCGGTGCCGTTGTGCGGCTCTAACCGCGCCAGCCAGTATCCGCGCTCGGAGAACGCGGCCTGGATCTGTTGGACGCTGACCGCGGATTCGACGGTGCAGTCGAATGACTTTGACATGTCAGAAGGCTATCGCTGCACGGCGGGACGATCGATCATTGCGGTGCCCCGGTGATCACGGTGAACAGGTCGGTGATGCGGTCCCCGGCGATGAGCGCGACGTCGAATTCCGCCACGGTCGGCGTGGTGCTGCCCGGAGCAACGACATTCCAGGCGAGATACCCGAACCCCCGGCGTCATTGATGACGCTGAATGGCGTCGCAGAAGTCGGCAATCAGCGCGGTGACCTCCGCGGCTTGTTCGATCTGCGGGAAGTGGCCAGAGCCGGGCAACATCGCGGCGGTGGCTTGTGGCACCTGAGCAAGCACCAGGTCGATCCAGGGTGCACTCTGTCCCGATCCGAGCGACACACGTTCGCGTGCCGCATCGAGGGTCGTGCATTGAATCGCCAGCAGCGGGACGCGGACAGAGTCGAGTGCGCTCTCGACCTCGCCGGCATCCCAACCGACCAGACTCGTCAGCAGCTTTCTTCCAATTGGCGCGGGAAAACCAACGCCTCGGTCAATGATCCGCTTCGCCAGATCGGGGTCGCTCGACGCGAAGAACATCGATTCGAAGAACCGCTGTATGAATCGCCCATAGCCGTCGCCCGCGAGTTCGTCGGCCATGGCCTGCTCGGCTATGGCGGGATCACCATCGCCGATTCGGCTGCCGTCGACGAGTACGAGGCCGGACACGGCGTCGGGCGCTACCCGGCACGCCTGGAGAGCGACGCGACATCCCATGCTGTGGCCTACCACGATCGCCGGCGGCAGCGACAACTCCGTCATGGCTCGGGCCACCGCGGCGCCGTATGCCTCGACCGTGCAGTCCTCTAGTGCGGCCGTGCTGGAGCCGTGCCCGGGCAAGTCGCATACGACGACGGTGGTCCTTGTCTTGAACCAGTCGACCTGGGCCTGCCAGTCCGTGCCGTCGCAAGCAAGCCCGTGCACGAAGACCAACGGAGGGCCACCAGAGCCGGTTCGTGTCACTCGCATCCTCGGAGCTCCTTCGCTCGAGCGGGGATAATCTCCTGTAGCCAGCGGCATTTCACGACATTGTTGGAGTTCGAGCACTATTGCGCTAGGTATCCGCCATCGACGGGCAACACTGCTCCGGTGATGAACGAGGCGTCGTCGGACGCGAGAAAGGCGATGGCGCTGGCGACTTCGGCCGGTTCACCGAGACGGCCGATCGGGTGCATGCGCTCGATCGCCGCCAGATACTCCGACCCACCCGGCTCATCGGGAAGCTGCTTGACTCGCTCGGTTCGAATCGTCCCTGGGGCAACGGCATTGACCCTGATGCCGCGGTCGGCCCACTCGACGGCCAGGTGCTTGGTCATGCCGGTAGCGATGAACTTGGCGGGCCCGTAGGCGGCCTGTCGCTTCTGGCCTGCCAGTCCGGAGATCGAGGAGAGGCAGACGATGGCGCCGCCCCCGGTGGGCAACATCGCCTCGATCGCGAACTTGCAAGTCAGGAACATTCCGCGGCCGTCGATGGCCATCACCTCGTCCCAGTTGGCGGCGGAGACCTCAAGCGCATCGCCGAGCGGGATGATCCCGGCGTTCGCTACCAGCACGTCGAGCCGTCCGTAGCGGTCGGTCGCCGCTGTGATCATCCGCTGCGCATCGCCTTCGACCGAGACGTCGCCGACAACTATCTCGACTTCCGCCCCGGACTGCCGCAGTTCGTCGGCCAGCGCGAGCAGCGGCTCGCTTTGTATGTCGGTAATGACTAACCGGGCTCCTTCGCGCGCGAAGCGCACGGCCGTCGCCCGGCCGATCCCGAACGCCGCCCCAGTGATCACGGCGGACTTTCCGTGGAGACGCCCTAGTTCTGGGGTCACAGCTGGGCCCTCAGCTTGGTCGACAACGCTCCAGCCTCCTTTGTGCGCCGAAGTTGTCGACGCGGTAAGTGCCAAGCTCGACCTGGCGGTCGTGCGATCTCGAAATGGAAACGTCTGGGAGAGATCGCGATCAGGGCAGTTCCTCGGTGTTGGACGCGCAAAGCTTATGTCCACGCGCGAGCTGCGGATTCGTTTTCGACCCCTGACGGCGTCAAGAGCATTCATCGTCCGGGCGCTGACTCATGGGGAACCAAAAATCACGACCTCTGAAGGCGGTCACCGAAACCGTGGCAGCGTCTTTCTACTGACCTCGGACCTGACAGCGAATGTTAGAGCCCATACCCCCCAATCGGTTGAACTTCTCTCCTCCACATGATGGGCCGATCAGCCGACGCGTCCAGGCTCGGATTATCAGTAACTTCATGACGTAGTCGTCACTGCATCACACTTAGAAAGGAAACATCAGATGACAGACGCCAATCCGGTACACGATCACTACACCGTTATCAGCCACGCCTGCGAAATCCACACTTTACGCGTCGTAATCGCCGGAGATCCCGCCGACGCAGCCGAGACTCATCGCGAGCATTTCCCTGGGGACGCCATCATCCGGGTCGAGCAAGCAACCCCGTCGGTGCAGCTGACTGCCTAGCGACACTGAAAGAGCCGCTGACCGCATCGATGGGATCTCCAACTACAGCCGGTCCATCTCCCCACGTGGGAGATGAACGTCGCTGCAGCGACACCGAAGCCGCTGCGCCAGCGCACTTCGGCGATCGAACCCGCGACTACGGCGCAGATCAGCCAGAAGAACAGCCAACACCAGCTGCAGGCGGCCAGAGCGCTGCCAACGGCTTCGCCGCTGTTGCCAAACCCCCACGTTTTGACATCACTTGTGAAGGCAATCGCGTTCAACAGCCGCTTTCAATCCGCCGGTACTCGCGCCGCTTTGTTCGGAACGCAGCCCCACCGGAAGCGGCGTACCGTTTCCTCACAGGTACTTTCCAGGGGGTCAACATGTCGGATCCGGGGTGGTATCCGCCAATTGAGGGTGCGCACTGGCGGCCCGCGGAGGACTTCCCGACGTCCCCCGTCGAGCCTGAACCAGCACCGGCCAAGGCCAACCGAAATTGGGTGGTGCCCGCAGCCCTGGCCGTCGGTGCCGCTGGTGTCGCTTCGGCTGTGACGTTGGGTGTGGTGTTGTGGCCGCGACAGGAGACCGCGCCCGCCCCGCCGACGATTACGGGGTCACCAGCACCACCGCCAGCCCCCACCACGTCAGCGCCGCAACCCGCCGAGGCTGTCGCCGAAGCAGTTCAGTCTTCGATGCAGGAGGATCTCGACGACGACCCCGATCTGCCCAGTTTGAAAGTCACAAAGGTGAGGTTGGTTCACAAGTCGGGGAATGAATACAAGGGCATCGCGACCGTACGTACCTCGGATGGGGAGTCGCATGACGTGCCGGTGGATGTGACAGCCGACGACGACAACCTCCTGTGGGAAACACCGCCGGGGGCGTTCGCTTCGCGCACGACGAGCC
>NZ_NKCN01000006.1 GCF_002245535.1 Mycobacterium lehmannii
GCGCTTCGGCCACCCGCCGATGCGCCTCAGCCTTAGAGATGCGCAACAACACCGTCAACGCCCCGGCCACGCTGGGCTCCCCCAACTCCGCCAACGGGGCCTGCTGGAGCCCGGCCACCATGCTGTGCCCCACCGCGGCTTGGCGCCGGGTGAACCTCTCCCACTGCGCGGTGACCCTCAACTGCTCAGCGGTGCTCAACGTGTCGAACGACTCGGCGATCAACCCGGACAGCTCGCGGTCCATCGCCGCGATCCGCTGGCTGACCCGTTCCACCGACATACTCGAACACTAGTTCGACCCACCGACAACCCAGCCCCATCTGTGACTACTGAAACCAAAGAGACGCAAGTGATTTCGCACGCCCCTAGGAGCTAAAGGGCCGGCGAACACAGGGGCGCGACCACTCAGCGACGACAAGGAGGTTTGAGCCACGCATTACACAACGTAAATTGGGAAGCGATGGGAATACTGGGACGAAAGACCGGGGACCTGCGCGTCTACCTCGGCGCGGCGCCCGGTGTCGGCAAGACCTACTCCATGCTCGCCGAGGCGCACCGCCGTCTCGAGCGCGGAACTGACGTGGTTGCCGCCGTAGTCGACACCCACGGCCGACGCAAAGTCGGCCAGCAGCTCGCGGGCATCGAGGTGATACCTGCGCGCGTCGTAGAGGACTCCAGCAGGCCTGGCACGCAGTACCAGGAGATCGATGTCACCGCGATCATGCAGCGGCGGCCCAAGGTCGTGCTCGTCGACGACTTCGCCCACACCAACGCCCCGGGCAGCAAGAACAAGAAGCGTTGGCAGGACGTCGAAGAACTGCTCAACGCCGGCATCACGGTGATCACCACCGTCAATGTCCAGAACCTGGAGAGCGTTTCCGACCTCGCCGCCCAGATCACCGGAGTCGAGGAACCCGACCGCATACCCGACGAGGTGGTGCGCGCCGCCGATCAGATCGAGTTGGTCGACATCACGCCGGAAGCGTTGCGGCGCAGGCTCGCTCACGGCAATGTGTACCCGCCCGAGCGTGTCGATGCCGCACTTTCGAACTACTTCCGACCCGAAAACCTCACGGCGCTGCGACAATTGACCCTGCTGTGGCTCGCCGATCAGGTCGACGCCGCGCTGGCCAAGTACCGCTCCGACAAGAAGATCAGCGATCGATGGGCACCCCGCGAACGTGTGGTGGTGGCGGTAACGGGCGGCCCCGAGTCCGAGGTCCTGGTGCGACGGGCGTCCCGCATCGCCTCCCGATCGGGCGCCGACCTCAGAGTGGTGCACATCGTCGACGGCGGCGGCCTCACGGCCATCTCGGATCAGCAGAAGAAGGCCGTGCGGGAACTCGCCGCCAGCTTGGGCGCGACCATGCATACGGTGGTCGGCGACGACGTCGCTTCCACTCTGATCGCCTATGCGCACGACATCAACGCCACACAGTTGGTGGTCGGAACATCTCGACGTTCGCGGCTGTCGCGCATGTTCGACGAGGGCATCAGCGAGGCCGTCGTCCAGCAGGCCGGCGGTCTGGACGTGCACATGGTCAGCCACGACCAGGCCAGCACCGGCATCTCGTGGTCCCGGCTCTCGCCACGACAGCGCCGGCTCACGTCATGGCTCGCCGCTATCGCAATCCCGGTCGCGGTCTGCGCGCTGACATTGCTGCTGCCGGAGGGGTTCCTGCACATCGGCGGCCCGGGCGCGCTGTTCTTCATCGGGGTGCTGGGCACGGCGATGCTCGGCGGGCTCGCCCCGGCCGTCACGGCCGCCGCCCTGTCCGGAGCGCTGATCACCTACTTCCTGGTGGCTCCGGCGAACGCGTTCTCCGTCCACGACAGCGACGGCTTTGTCGCGACGGTGATCATGCTGCTCCTGTCCGTCGCGGTCGCCGCCCTCGTCGACCGGGCCTCGAGACGGGCGCGAGAAGCGCGGCGAGCCAGTCAGGAAGCCACGCTGCTGGCGCTGTTCGCCGACGGCGTGCTGAACGAAGCGGACCTCGACAGCCTGCTGGAGCGGGTCCGCGAAACGTACTCCCAGCGCGCCGTGAGCATCGTGAGAAGCAAGACCGGCGAACTGCTCGCCCACACCGGCACCGACCCCTGCACCGACGTCGACGACGCCGACACACCCGTCGAGATCGACGACGACGAGTACTGGATGCTGTTGTCCGGACCGGCGTTGACGACGCGCGACCGCCGCGTCCTCAGCGGCGTCGGCAAGCAGGCCGTCAACCTGATCAGGCAACGGGAGTTGGCCGAGGCGAACAAGGCCGAGGTCGTCGGCCAAGCGGACAAACTGCAGCACGCGCTACTCACAGCGGTCAGCCACGACCTGCGCACTCCGCTGGCGGCCGCCAGGGCGGCGACGTCCCGGATCCGCAACAGCGACGTCGACTTCTCCGGCGACAACACCGCCGAACTCCTTGCCACGGTGGAGGAGTCCGTCGATCAGCTGACCTCACTGGTGGCCAACCTGCTGGACTCGGCGCGCCTGGCCGCCGGCGCAGTTCGACCGCAGATGGCGCGCGTCGAACTGGAGCACGTCGTCCAACGCGCGCTGCTCGGAATTCGCGCGGACACAGACGAAATCACCCGACCGGGCAGTGAACGGGTGAAGGTGGAGATCGACTGCGACGCGGCCCTGGCCGACCACGAACTGCTGGAGCGCGTCCTGGCCAACCTGATCGACAACTCGCTGCGCTACGCCGACGGCAGCCTGGTGCGGGTTACCGCGGGCCAGGTGGGTGACCGGGTGCTCATCGCCGTCGTCGACGAGGGTCCCGGTATTCCGCGAGGCAGCGAAGAGCAGGTGTTCGCCCCGTTCCAGCGGCTCAGCGACGACGACTCGATCGGCATCGGAATCGGCCTGTCGGTTGCCTCGGGATTCGTCGAGGCGATGGGCGGAACGATCTCGGCTTCCGACACCCCCGGCGGGGGCCTGACCGTCGAGATCGACCTGCCCGCCGCGCCGAACCAGGTGTGATGGCAACTAGGCCTGGGCGGTCTCCTCGGCCAGGGCGATCAGCGCCGCGCGCACCAGATCGGGTCTCTCGTCGACGATGAAATGACTGGCGTCGACCATCTCCAGTCGGTAGTCGTCGGCATCCGCGGTCTCCTCCGCTGCCAGAGATGGATGGACAGCCGCGTCATCGCGCCCGAACAGACACCGGATCGGCACGGTGGCGCGCGACGGCTTCGGCCCGCGGCCGGCGGCCGGTAACTCGCGGAGCAGGAAGCTTCGGTACGTGTCGCGCGCGGCCCGGGCCACCACCGGATCTCGGAATCGATCGGCGTACACCCGCGCGGTCTCCGGGTCCAACCGCGAGCCGGCCTTGAACAGCAGGTCGAGGAAGCCCGTGTGCCGCAGCACCGCAACGCCGAACGTGGCCAGCGGCACCTGGTACCAGAACCGCCACAGCTGTGGTGCGACGACGCGCGGGCCCACCCACGGGTGGGCCATGTTCGTCGCCAGGTAGCCGTCGAAACGCTCCGGCGCCGTCAAAACCATGCGGTACCCGACGTACGCGCCCCAGTCGTGGCCCACCAGCAAGACCCGGTCCAGACCCAGCGCGTCGAGCAGTGCCAGTACGTCGGCGGCGACGTCGTCCTTCTCCCACCGGTGCGGCGCAGGACCCGACCAGCCGTAGCCGGGCAGGTCCGGCGCGATGATCCGCAGTCCCGCGGGCGGGTTACCCAAGAGATCGCGGTACACCCAATGGTGTTGCGGCCACCCGTGCAGCGCGACGACCGGGCGCCCGTCGGCGGGGCCCGCCTCGGTGACGTGGAAGCGCACACCGCGGGCGGTGAGGTGAGAACGGCGCACTCCTTCGATCGGCGGAGGAGCAGAAGCCATAACGCGACTATAGGAACTGCCGTCGCGCTACCGTGCCGGTATGGCCGGATACCGAGCGCTGTTCGACGCCAGCATCGCTGATCCAGAAGGATTCTGGGCCGATGCCGCACGCGCGGTGACGTGGACACGTGAGCCGAAACAGATCCTCGACGACTCCAACCCGCCGTTCTACCGCTGGTTCGCCGACGGTGAGCTGAACACCTGCGCGAATGCGCTCGACAGGCACGTCGACGACGGCCGGGGCGATCAGCCCTCGCTGATCTACGACTCACCGGTCACCGGGACGCAACGCACCTACACCTTCAGCGAATTGCGTGATGCGACAGCGAAATTCGCCGGCGGCCTGCGCGGTCTGGGTGTCGAAAAGGGCGACCGCGTGGTGATCTACATGCCCATGATCCCCGAGGCGGTGATCGCCATGCTGGCGTGTGCGCGCCTGGGGGCGATCCACTCGGTCGTGTTCGGCGGGTTCGCCGCGCACGAACTCGCGGCGCGCATCGACGACGCGCAACCGAAAGTCGTCGTCTCCGCGTCCTGCGGTATCGAACCGTCCCGCATCGTCGCCTACAAGCCGATGCTGGACGCCGCACTCGAGATGTCCGAGCACCCGCCGCGCAACTGCGTCATCGTGCAGCGCGATCGGCAGCGCTGCGAGTTGGCTCCGGACCGCGACCTCGACTGGGAGGACGTCGCGGCCGCAGCGGCCGTCGACCCCGTGCCGGTGGCCGCGACCGATCCGCTCTACGTGCTGTACACCTCCGGGACCACGGGTAAGCCCAAAGGCATCGTCCGCGACAACGGCGGGCATGCGGTGGCGCTGCTCTGGAGCATGCGCAACGTCTACGACATCGAACCCGGCGAAGTCTTCTGGGCCGCATCTGATGTCGGCTGGGTGGTTGGCCACTCCTACATCGTGTACGGACCGCTGCTGCTGGGTGCCACGACGGTGCTCTACGAGGGCAAGCCGATCGGCACGCCGGATCCCGGTGCGTTCTGGCGGGTCGCGTCCGAGCACGGGGTCAAGGCACTGTTCACGGCCCCGACGGCCGTGCGCGCGATCCGCAAGGAGGACCCCGACGGCGAGCACATCGGTCGCTACGACCTGTCGAAGATGAAGTACTTCTTCCAGGCCGGCGAGCGACTCGACCCGGACACCTACGCGTGGTCGGCGCAGAAACTCGGTATCCCGGTCGTCGACCACTGGTGGCAGACGGAAACCGGGTGGGCGATCGCCGCCAACCCGATGGGTCTGGAACCCATGCCGATCAAACCGGGATCCCCGACGGTTCCGATGCCCGGCTACGACGTCAGGATTCTGCACGTCGACGGCTCGCCCTGCGCTGCCAACGAGGAAGGCGACATCTGCATCCGGCTCCCACTTCCGCCGGGCACCCTGCCCACCCTGTGGGGCGACGACGACCGATACAAGGCCTCCTACCTGTCCGAGCATCCGGGTTACTACCTCACCGGTGACGGCGGCTATCTCGACGAGGACGGCTACCTCTTCGTGATGGGCCGCATCGACGACGTCATCAACGTCGCCGGACACCGGTTGTCGACGGGATCCATCGAAGCCGTGCTGGCCACTCATCCGGCGGTCGCCGAATGCGCCGTCATCGGCGTCCGCGACGACATCAAGGGCCAGGTGCCGCGCGGCTTCGTGGTGCTCAAGTCGGGTGCTTCAGACGACGGGCTGGCCGAGCAACTCATCGAGTCGGTGCGCGAGAACATCGGCGCCGTAGCGTGTTTCAAACTCGTCGACGTCGTGCCCGCGCTGCCCAAGACGAGGTCCGGAAAGATTCTGCGCAAGACGATGCGGGGCATCGCCCACGGCCGCGAGGAGCCGTTGCCGTCGACGATCGAAGACCCAGCGGTGATCGAAGCGCTCAAGCCGATCCTGAAGAACTGAGCCGCCCCGGCGCTGCTCGGATCGGCCTATATTCGTTGGTGAGTGCGTGCCTGCCCGATGCACGCGGCTCACAACAAAGGAGTTGATTCGCGATGCGTACATCTGCGGTCAAGGCCAAGAGCGGCTGTACCTGCCACTGCCACAAGTGCGATCAAGGTCATCACTGCGGGAACCCACCCAACTGTTACATCAAGAAGTAGCCCGGCACCGGACGTGATCGGTCCAGGCGAGACCAGAAGCGCCTGAGCCGCGGCTTCCGCCCTGCCGATCTCGGTACGCGCGGCCACGTTTGCGCCGCCTTTCCGCGGGTAGCCCTGCGCTCACGCGAGGAAAGGAACTCATCATGGTCAGCAGCCACCCACCGGGCCCGACGGCCGCCTCCCGGTACGGCTCACATGTTCAGAAGGCTGCCCTTGCCGTCGGCGCAGTGTTCCTGTTGGTCGGCATTTTGGGCTTCATCCCGGGGATCACGACGAACTACGACACCATGACGTTCGCCGGCCACCACTCCGGGGCCATGCTGCTCGGGATCTTCAACGTTTCAATCTTGCACAACATCGTGCATCTGCTGTTCGGTGTGGCCGGCGTCCTGATGGCGCGCACGTTCGATGCAGCCCGCATCTACCTGATCGGCGGCGGCGTCATCTACCTGCTGCTCTTCCTGTACGGCTTGGTCATCGACCATGACAGCGCGGCGAACTTCGTGCCGTTGAACACCGCCGACAACTGGCTTCATCTGTTCCTCGGGGTCGGCATGATCGCGCTGGGCGTGCTGCTGTCACGCCGCCGCGACGCCAATACCGCGTTGAACCGGAACACGCGGTAGAGGTCCACGCCTCGCGCCGGTTAGCGACGGCCGCCGGCGGGTATCACCTGCGAGTCCGTCAATATCGGCTTGGACGGAGGCGAGGGATGGCAAGACCACCGAAGTACATGGCCGTGCAGGCGGCGGCGGTGATCGCCGGCGTCGCCCTGATCCTCCTCGGCGTCCTCGGGTTCATTCCGGGCGTGACCCAGGACTACGACCGGCTGGCGTGGGCCGACCACCGATCCGGAGCCAGCCTGCTCGGCATGCTCTCGGTGTCCGGGCTGGGCAACGTGGCCAACCTGGTGATCGGCGCGCTCGGGCTGCTGATGGCACGCACGTACGCGGCCGCTCGGGCGTACTTCCTCGGCGCCGGACTGGCTTACTTCGCGTTGTTCGCATACGGATACGCGGCGGCCAACGCGTTCGACTGGATGTGGTTCGGCCTGGGTGTCGTCATGTCGATACTCGGGCTGACACTCGCCGGTCAGCACGACCCGACCAAGCGCCGCAGGAGAATTCGCGCCTAGCGCGGGCCTGTACTACATCGTGTAGCAGCGCTTTACCCGAAAGCCACGCGGGCGCCTTCCACACGTGGTTGTCTGGGTGAGTGAGCACGGCGACTACGACGCCGCACACCGGCGCGCGGCGGGGCATCAACCTAGCGCTGGCCACCTGGGTCTCGGCCATCAACTTCTGGGCATGGAACATGATCGGCCCGCTGTCGACGACGTACGCGGGCGATCTGTCGCTGAGCAGCTCCGAGGCCTCGATGCTGGTGGCCACACCGATCCTGGTGGGCGCACTCGGCCGGATCGTCGTGGGTTCGCTGACCGACCGGTTCGGCGGGCGCGCATTGTTCATCGCGATCACGTTGATCTCGATTGTTCCGGTGCTGGCGGTCGGCGCTGCGGGCTCGGCAGGCTCCTATCCGATGCTGCTCGTGTGCGGCTTCTTCCTGGGCATCGCAGGCACGATCTTCGCCGTCGGGATCCCGTTCGCGAACAACTGGTACGAGCCGTCGCGGCGCGGGTTCGCCACCGGGGTCTTCGGGATGGGGATGGTGGGCACCGCGCTCTCGGCGTTCTTCACGCCCCGGTTCGTCGGCTGGTTCGGGTTGTTTTCCACCCATGTCATCATCGCGGTCGCGTTGGCGGTCACCGCGGGGCTGTGTCTGCTGTTGATGCGCGACTCCCCGACCTTCACCCCCAATACCGACCGGGTGATGCCCAAGCTGAAGGCGGCGGCCAAACTTCGCGTCACCTGGGAGATGTCGTTCCTGTACGCGATCGTGTTCGGCGGGTTCGTGGCGTTCAGCAACTATCTGCCCACCTACATCAAGACGATCTACCACTTCTCGGCCGTCGATGCCGGCGCGCGCACGGCCGGGTTCGCGCTGGCCGCGGTCCTCGCCCGTCCGGTCGGTGGTGCGCTGGCCGACCGGATCGCGCCGAAGTACGTCGTGCTGGGTTCCTTCGCCGGCACCGCGCTCATGGCATTGATCGCCATACTGCAACCGCCGCCGGACGTGTGGTCGGCCGTCACCTTCATCGCGCTGGCCGTGTTCCTCGGTATCGGCACCGGCGGCGTGTTCGCATGGGTGGCCCGCCGGTCGCCCGCCAAGTCCGTCGGCTCCATCACCGGAATCGTCTCGGCGGCCGGTGGTTTGGGCGGATACTTCCCACCGCTGGTGATGGGCTCGACCTACGACTCCGCCGAAAACGACTACTCGATCGGTCTGATCCTGCTCGTGGTGACCGCGTTGATCGCGTTCGCTTACACCGCACTGCGGCTGCACGCTCATGAGCCGCAACCGAAGGAGGCCACACAGTGACGATCACCCCGCCCCACATCGGCGGCCCGATCGAAGAACTGCTCGAACGCAGCGGCCGATTCTTCACTCCCGGTGAGGCTTCCGACGACGGGCGGACCATCCACCGCCGCGGCGGTCGCGAAGGCGACGTTTTCTACCGCGACCGCTGGAGCCACGACAAGGTGGTCCGCTCCACGCACGGCGTCAACTGCACCGGCTCGTGCTCGTGGAAGATCTATGTCAAGGACGGCATCATCACCTGGGAAACCCAGGAGACCGATTACCCGTCGGTGGGCCCGGACCGACCGGAGTACGAGCCGCGCGGATGTCCGCGCGGTGCGGCGTTCTCCTGGTACACCTACTCGCCGACGCGGGTCCGTTACCCGTACGCGCGTGGCGAACTCGTCCGGATGTACCGCGAGGCGAAGTCGCGTCTGTCGGATCCGGTCTTCGCATGGGCCGACGTCCAGAATGACCCCGAACGCCGCAGGCGCTACCAACGGGCAAGGGGTAAAGGCGGTCTGGTGCGAGTCAGTTGGGCCGAGGCGACCGAGATGATCGCCGCGGCCCACATCCACGCGATCAAGCAGTACGGGCCCGACCGGATTGCGGGATTCTCCCCCATCCCCGCGATGTCGATGGTCTCCTTCGCCGCGGGATCGCGATTCATCGAACTGCTCGGCGGCGTGATGACGTCCTTCTACGACTGGTATGCCGACCTACCCGTGGCCTCCCCGCAGGTCTTCGGCGACCAGACCGACGTACCGGAATCCGGCGACTGGTGGGATGCCTCGTATCTGATGATGTGGGGTTCCAACGTGCCGGTCACCCGCACACCGGACGCGCACTGGATGACCGAGGTGCGCTACCGCGGCACGAAGGTCGTCAGCGTCAGCCCCGACTACGCAGACAACACCAAGTTCGCCGACGAGTGGATGCCGTGCGCCGCGGGCACCGACGGTGCGTTGGCCATGGCGATGGGCCACGTCGTGCTCTCGGAATTCTTTGTCAAACAGCGCGTCCCGTTCTTCGTCGACTACGTCCGCAAGTTCACCGACCTGCCGTTCTTGGTCAAGCTCGAAGACCGCGACGGCAGGCTCGTCCCGGGTAAGAACCTGACCGCGGCCGACCTCGGCGGTGAAGTCGCGGCACAGGAGAACGCGGCCTTCAAACCGGTGCTGCTGGACGCGGCGACCGACTCCGTGGCCGTACCGCACGGCTCGTTGGGATTCCGCTTCGGCGACGACGGGGTCACCAAGTGGAACCTCGAACTGGGTGATCTCGTACCGGCGTTGACGGTGCTGTTCACCGAGGGCGGGGAGACAGCCGAGGTGGCGTTGCCGCGATTCGACACCTTCGACGGCCACGGCGAAACGCTGACCCGGGGCGTGCCGGTGCGACGGGTCGGTGAACACCTGGTGTGCACGGTGTTCGATCTCATGCTGGCCCAATACGGCGTGGCCCGGCCCGATCTACCCGGTGACTGGCCGACCGGCTATGACGATCCCAAGCCGTACACTCCTGCCTGGCAGGAGTCGATCACCGGAGTGGCTGCGTCACAGGCCATTCGGATCGCCACCGAGTTCGCCCGCAACGCCGAGGAGTCCGGTGGGCGGTCGATGATCATCATGGGCGCCGGAATATGCCAATGGTTCCACGGCGACGCCACCTACCGGGCGGTGCTGGCGTTGGTGTTGCTGACCGGCGCGATGGGTCGCAACGGCGGCGGCTGGGCCCACTATGTCGGACAGGAGAAGTGCCGCCCGGTGACGGGATGGTCGGCGCTGGCGATGGGCACCGACTGGTCGCGGCCGCCGCGACAGATGCCGGGCACCTCGTACTGGTACGTCCACACCGATCAGTGGCGCTACGACGGCTACCGGGCCGACGCGCTGTCCAGTCCGCTGAGCCGCGGCCGGTTCCGGGACCGCCACACCATGGATGTGCTCGCCGCATCGACGGCCATGGGCTGGAGCCCGTTCTATCCGCAGTTCGACCGCTCGAGCCTCGACGTCGCCGACGAGGCCCGCGCCGCCGGTCAGGACATCTCCACCTACGTCACCGAGAAGCTCGCCGACGGTGGACTCAAGCTCGCCGTCACCGACCCGGACAACCCGTCGAACTGGCCTCGGGTGCTGTCGGTCTGGCGGGCCAACCTGCTGGGCTCGTCGAGTAAGGGCAACGAGTACTTCCTGCGTCATCTGCTCGGCACCGACTCGAACCTACAGGCCGAGCCGACGCCGGAGGCGGTGCGGCCCAACGACATATCGTGGACCGACGACATCCCCGAGGGCAAGCTCGACATGTTGATGTCGATCGACTTCCGGATGACGTCGACGACGTTGCTGTCCGACGTGGTGCTGCCCGCCGCCACCTGGTACGAGAAACACGACCTGAACACCACGGACATGCACCCGTACGTGCACGCGTTCAACCCCGCCGTCGACCCGCCGTGGGAGACCCATTCCGACTTCGAGGCCTTCGGTGCGATCGCCCGGGTGTTCAGCGGGCTGGCGGCCAAGCATCTGGGGGTGCGCACCGACGTGGTGCTCGGCGCGATGCAGCACGACACACCCGGTGCGATGGCGTATCCCGGTGGTGTCGAGCAGAATTGGCGCACCGACGGGAGCATCCCGGTACCCGGTAAGACCATGGGTCCGATCGCCGTGGTGGAGCGTGACTATCCGGCGATCGCCCAGAAGTGGGCGGCGCTGGGGCCGCTGGTCGAGAAACTGGGGTTGACCACCAAAGGCGTCACCGTCCGACCCGACAAAGAGGTCGGCGAACTCGCGGCCAAGTTCGGTGTCATGAGTTCCGGTCGCGCAGAAGGCCGTCCGGCGATCAACACCGCGGAACGGATGGCCGAGGCGATCCTGGCACTGTCCGGCACCAGCAACGGACGGCTGGCCGTCGAGGGCTTCCGCGAATTGGAGCGCCGGACCGGGCGTCGACTGGTGCATCTGGCCGGTGGCAGCGAGGAGCGCCGCATCACGTTCGCCGACACCCAGGCGCGGCCGGTTCCGGTGATCACCAGCCCGGAGTGGTCGGGCAGCGAGACCGGTGGGCGTCGCTACGCACCGTTCACCATCAACATCGAGGAGCTCAAACCGTTCCACACGCTGACCGGCCGGATGCACTTCTACCTGGACCACGACTGGCTGGAGGAACTCGGTGAGCAGTTACCGGTCTACCGTCCGCCGCTGGACATGTCGCGGTTGTTCGGCGCGTCGGCGGTGGGTGACCACGACGGTGTGGGACTGACGGTGCGCTACCTGACCCCGCATTCGAAGTGGTCGATCCACTCGGAGTATCAGGACAACCTGTTCATGCTGTCGTTGTCGCGCGGCGGTCCGACGATGTGGATGAGCCCGGCCGATGCCGCGAAGATCTCGGTGCGCGACAACGACTGGGTCGAGGCGGTGAACCGCAACGGCGTGCTGGTGTGCCGCGCGATCGTGTCGCATCGGATGCCCGAGGGCGTCGTGTTCGTCTACCACGTGCAGGAGCGCACCATCGATGTGCCGCTCAGCGAGGCCACCGGGAAGCGCGGCGGTATCCACAATTCGCTGACCCGGCTGCTGATCAAGCCGAGCCATCTGGCGGGCGGGTACGCCCAAATGGCGTTCGCATTCAACTATCTCGGTCCGACCGGCAACCAACGCGACGAGGTGACCGTGGTGCGGCGTCGCAGCCAGGAGGTGGCGTACGAATGAGAGTCATGGCGCAGATGGCGATGGTGATGAACCTCGACAAATGCATCGGCTGCCACACCTGCTCGGTCACCTGCAAACAGGCGTGGACCAACCGGCCCGGCACCGAGTACGTCTGGTTCAACAACGTCGAAACCCGTCCGGGACAAGGTTATCCGCGGACTTACGAGGATCAGGAGCGGTGGCGTGGTGGATGGATACGCGACCGCAGGGGTCGGTTGAGGCTGCGCGACGGCGGGCGGCTGAGCAAGCTGTTGCGGATCTTCGCCAACCCCAAGATGCCCAGCATCAACGATTACTACGAGCCGTGGACCTACGACTACGAGAATCTGACGAACGCGCCGTTGGGTGAGCACATACCGGTGGCCCCGCCGCGCAGCTTGATCAGCGGTGAACCGATGAAGGTGGAGTGGTCGGCGAACTGGGACGACAACCTGGGCGGCTCACCGGAGATCGTGGCCGGAGATCCGGTGCTGCAGAAGGTGAACGAGCAGGTCCGCCTCGAACTCGAGCAGACGTACATGTTCTACCTGCCGCGGATCTGCGAGCACTGCCTGAACCCCTCGTGCGTCGCGTCGTGCCCGTCAGGGGCGCTCTACAAGCGTTCCGAGGACGGCATCGTGCTCGTTGACCAGGACCGCTGCCGCGGCTGGCGGATGTGTGTGTCCGGATGTCCCTACAAGAAGGTGTATTTCAACCACAAGACCGGCAAGGCCGAGAAGTGTACGTTCTGTTACCCGCGCAT
Organism: Mycobacterium lehmannii; assembly: GCF_002245535.1. GTDB lineage: Bacteria > Actinomycetota > Actinomycetes > Mycobacteriales > Mycobacteriaceae > Mycobacterium > Mycobacterium lehmannii. Next base: position 12,833 of record NZ_NKCN01000006.1, read on the forward strand.
CGAGGTCGGGCTGCCCACGGTGTGCTCGGAGACTTGTGTCGGTCGGTTGCGGTATTTAGGCCTGGTGTTCTACGACGTCGACCGTGTGCTCGAGGCGGCGGCGACCGAGAAGGACACCGACCTCTACGAAGCGCAGAAGTCGATCATCCTGGACCCGCACGACCCCGAGGTCATCGCCGGCGCCCACGCGGAGGGCATTTCCGAGGAGTGGATCGAGGCCGCCCAACGTTCGCCGGTGTACGCACTGATTCACCGCTATCAGGTTGCGCTGCCACTGCATCCCGAGTATCGGACGATGCCGATGGTCTGGTACATCCCGCCGCTGTCCCCCGTGGTCGACGCGGTCGCCCGCGACGGCCATGACGGTGAGGCGCTCGGAAACCTGTTCGGCGCGTTGGAGGCGCTGCGCATTCCGATCGAGTACCTCGCCGGGCTGTTCACGGCCGGGGACACCGCGGTGGTCGAAGACGTGCTGCGGCGGCTTGCCGCGATGCGGTCCTATATGCGCGACATCAACCTGGGCCGGGAGACCCAGCCCCACATCCCGCAGGCGGTCGGCATGACCGAAGAGCAGATCTACGAGATGTACCGCCTGCTGGCACTGGCGAAATACGAAGAGCGCTATGTCATTCCGACCGCCTACGTCGCCGATGCCCACGCCCTCGAGGCGCAGGCGCTCGAAGAACCGGGCTGCTCGCTGTCGTTCGAGGGTGGACCCGGCATGTACGAGTCGGGTCCGTTCGGCGAGGCCAGTGGCGCCCCGGTGCCCGTCGCGGTGGAGAGCTTCCATGCACTGCACCACCGACAGACCAGTGAGGGCATCGCGGTCACCGAGTCGCGCCCGTCACGGGTCAACCTGCTCAACTGGGACGGCCGGGGGGAACCCAGCGGAATCTTCCCCGAGCGGAGCGCGGATCAATGAAATTGCTCAGGAGCAGACGGGAATCGACCCTCGAGCACCGCCTCGTGTGGCAGGCGGCCGCCTTGCTGTTGACCTATCCGGACGACCAGCAGGCCGAACGGCTGGCCACCGTCGAGGAACTGCTGACGCACGTTCCCGCCGCCCCGGCAGACCTGCTCGCGACCACCGTCGCGGCATTGCGCGACAGGGACCCGATGCAAGCGCAGGCCGACTATGTGGACACCTTCGACATGCGGCGCCGCACCACGATGTACCTGACGTACTGGACGGCGGGCGACACCCGCAACCGCGGCAACCACATGCTGGCGTTCGCTCGCACCTACCGGGAGGCGGGCGTCAGCCCGCCGGAACGCGAGGCCCCCGACTACCTGCCCGTGGTACTCGAGTTCGCCGCCACCGTCGACCCCGAGGCGGGGCGGCGCCTGCTCGTCGAGCACCGTGCCCCGATCGACTTGCTGTGTGATGCGTTGCAGCAGTCCGCATCGCCGTACGCATACGCCGTGGCCGCCATCTGCGAAACGCTTCCGGCCCGTACCGAGCAGGACATCCAACGGGCTCAGCGACTGGCCGCCTCGGGACCGCCCGCCGAATCCGTTGGTCTACAACCCTTTACATTGACCGTGCCGCCACGACGCGCACAAGGAGTTTGACATGTCGGGCTGGGTGATCTTCTGGGACGTGGTGCCGTACGTGACGCTCGCGATCGTCGCGGTCGGGATCTGGTGGCGGTACCGCTACGACAAGTTCGGCTGGACCACCCGTTCGTCGCAGCTGTACGAATCACGGCTGTTGCGCATCGGCAGCCCGATGTTCCACTTCGGCATCCTGGTGGTGATCGTCGGACACATCATCGGTCTGGTGATCCCCGAATCATGGACAGACGCAATCGGGCTCAGCGACCACGCCTACCACATCCAGGCGATGGTGCTCGGCGCGATCGCCGGCGTCACCACGCTGACGGGTATCGCGTTGCTGGTGTTCCGCCGCCGCACCACCGGACCGGTCTTCCTCGCCACCACCGCCAACGACAAGGTGATGTACCTGGTCCTGGTGATGGCCATCGTGGCAGGCCTGGCGTGCACCCTGATCGGTGCGACCCCCGTCGGCGCCGAACACGACTACCGACAGACGGTGTCGCCCTGGTTCCGGTCCATCTGGATTCTGCAACCGCGCGGCGACCTGATGGCCCAGGCGCCGCTGTGGTTTCACATCCACGTGATCATCGCGCTGGTGCTGTTCTGCCTGTGGCCGTTCACGCGGCTGGTCCATGTGTTCAGCGCACCCATCGGTTACCTGTTCCGGCCCTACATCGTCTACCGCAGCCGCGATGTCGTCGACAAGGGTGAGTTGGTCGGTTCGCGCCCGCACCGCCGCGGTTGGTGACCTGCGGGCGGCCATGTCAACCCGAGGCGCCGTGCACCAGCACGCAGCACCGGCCTTGTCGAGGACTGAGCTCCGCGCGCGCGTCGGGCGCTGAACTGCCATCGATCACACCCTCGACGAGCTGAAGGTTCAGCCCGCAGACCACCTCCAGGTGGTCCTTGGCCACCGAGTGAAACGGGCAGTTGCGCAGGGTGATACAGCCCTCGGCATCCGACTGGGGTAAGTATCCGCAGGCGCGCAGCGCGACCACCACGTCACCGTCGGCGTCGACCGCGGCTTGGCGCCCGGTTTCGCGGGCGGCCGCGCTCAGGGCCGAGCGCACCGCCCCTCCGGCGTCCTGCTCGATCGACGAGACCAACAGCCGAGCGAGCAGCAGATAGTCGCGCGGCGGAACGCTGACCACGATCTCGTCTGCGGTCCTGGCGTAGAGCTTGGCCGGCCGTCCGGCGCCGGGACCGCCACGGCCGGCGGGGCGCTGATAGCTGACCGCCAGCAACCCACCGTCGGCGAGTTTGTCCAAGTGATAGGCGGCCAGGGTGCGGCCGATGCCGACCGCCGCGGCGGCCGCCTCCCTGGAAACCGGCTCTTCGCGCTCAACGACGAACTCGTACAGCCGACGGCGAATCGGGTCGTCCAGGCTGGTCAACGCCGCCAACGAGGCAGGGTCGGCGAACTGCGGGGGCACGTCCAAACTCTATCACCAAAAACTCTTGACAAACTGAGGCGGAAGGTGTGCTCTAAAAGACATAACATTTATTTATAGAAAGGAACGGCGCCATGCCCACCTCGAATGCGCCATCAACCGACCACTCGAAGAGCCCGCTGCTGCGCGCCCGAACCGATCCCGTCTACGCGGCCTACCTGATCCTGCGGATCGGGTTCTCGGTGCTGCCGATCGTGATGGGCCTCGACAAGTTCACCAACGTGCTGACCGACTGGGAGGGTTACCTCGCGCCGTGGATCGTCGACATCAGCCCGTTCACCGCGCACCAGACGATGTTGGTCGTCGGCGTGGTCGAGATCGTGGCCGGCATCGTGGTCGCGGTCAAACCGCGATACGCCGCGTACGTCGTCGCCATCTGGCTCGCGGGCATCATCGTCAACCTGCTCACCTACCCCGGGTTCTACGACGTCGCGTTGCGCGACTTCGGCCTGCTGCTGGGTGCGTTGACGTTGGGCCGGCTGGCCTCGGTGTACGACGCGCCGCTGCACACCCCCGCTACGCGTTGAGTCAGGCGCCGCCGACGTTGGGCGTGGCACGAGCTGGGATGTCCGTCGAGCTCGTGCCCACGCTCGACCGCACCGGCTTCGGCGCTGCGCCAGGGACTTTGGTCCTCGAAGCAACAGGCTTTCGACCCGCGACGACCGCGTCCGGCTGTTCTTACGCTGGGGCCATGACCTATGTGATCAGCAGTGCGTGTGTGGACGTGATGCACAAGTCCTGTGTGCCGGAATGCCCGGTCGATTGCATCTACGAGGGCGCGAGGTCGCTCTACATCAATCCCGAAGAGTGCGTGGACTGCGGCGCGTGCAAGCTGGCGTGCGAAGAGGGCGCGATCTATTTCGAGACGGATCTGCCCGACGACGAGCACGGCCACCTCGCCGACAACGCCGCGTTCTTCACCGACGTCCTGCCGGGCCGCGATGCGCCCCTGGGCGCTCCGGGCGGCGCCGCCAAGCTCGGCCCGGTCGGCGCCGACGCACCCCTCGTCGCCGGCATGCCGCCGCGCTGACCACGGGCGAAGTAGGGACCTAAGGCCCTACTGCCACATCCGCCGGTCGCCGACAGTAAGGGTATGGAGCAGCTCACCACACTGGACGCGGGATTCCTACACGCCGAAGACTCCGACCCTCACGTGAGCCTCGCGATCGGGGCGATCGCCGTGCTCGCCGGGCCGATGCCCGAATTCGATTCGCTCGTCGCCGATCTCACCGAACGCGTGATGGCCGTTCCGCGCTTCCGGCAGATCCTGCGCACCCATCCACTCGACCTCGGCGCACCGGAGTGGGTGGAGGACGCGGGAGTCGACGCCTCCCACCACATCCGCCGGGCGGCGCTGCCCCGGCCCGGCGACGATACGGCGCTGTTCCGCTGGGCCGCCGAAGTGATGGAGCGGCGCTTGGACCGCGACCGGCCCCTGTGGGAGTGCTGGGTCGTCGACGGCCTGGCCCACAACCGCTGGGCGATCCTGATGAAGATCCACCACTGCATCGCCGACGGGGTCGCGGCGACCCATCTGCTCGCCCATCTGTGCGACGGACACGGCACCGAGACGTTCGCGACGGCACTCAGCGGCGCCCAACCGAAGCCGAAACCCTGGCGCCTGCCCGCTCTTTCGCTCAATCCAGTCGATTGGATGGCATCTGCGTGGCGTACGTCTCGCGACGTGACCACCACCGCGACCCAGGCGCTACACGGGGCCGTCGAGATCGCCGGCGGGCTGCTGCGGCCGGCCTCGCCGTCGTCGCTGACCGGTCCGGTGACCGATATGCGGCGCTACGCCTCCGTCGAGGTTTCGCTGCCCGACGTGCACCACATCTGTGAGCGGTTCGACGTCACGGTCAACGATGTAGCGCTGGCAGCGATCACCGACAGCTTCCGCACCATCCTGCTGCGCCGCGGCGAGAACCCCGGGCGCACGTCGCTGCGCACCCTGGTGCCGGTGTCGGTGCGGTCCGCCGATGCGGCGGGCGAACCCGACAACCGGGTATCGGTGATGCTGCCCTACCTCCCCGTCGAGAAGGACGACCCGATCCAGCAGCTGCAAACCGTGCACGCACGACTGGGCAAGTCCAAGGCGAGCGGACAGCGCGAGGCCGGAAACCTCTTCGTCACCGCGGCCAACGCGATTCCGTTCCCGCTGACGGCGTGGGCGGTTCGGGCCCTGACCCGGCTCCCCCAGCGGGGCATCGTGACACTGGCCACGAATGTGCCCGGCCCCCGCAAGCGGATGCGGCTCAAGGGCCGCGAAGTCATTCGGCTGCTGCCGATTCCGCCACTGGCACTTCGACTGCGAACCGGCATCGCGATCCTCAGCTACGCCGACCACCTGTCGTTTGGCATCATCGGCGACTACGACGCCGCGCCCGACGTCAACGAACTCGCCGACGGCATCGAGCGCGCCGTTACCCGACTGGCCGACCTGAGCAACGGACACTGGCGTTGCACGCCCGTCGGCACCCTCGCTCTGGTCCAAGGAGGCTGAAAGACGATGACCAAAGGTCAAGAACTGGAGACCCTCAACCGCAGGCAATGCCTGGACCTACTACAGGGCGTGCGGGTGGGCAGGCTGGTCTTCACCGAGGACGCTCTGCCCGCGGTGCAGCCGGTGAACTTCCGGCTCTGGCATGACGACGTCGTGATCCGGGTCGCGGGCGGACCGAAGTTGGCCGCCGCGACCGACAACCAGGTCGTGGCCTTCCAGGCCGACGAGCTCGACGCGGACCTGCGTACCGGTTGGAGCGTCACCGTCGTCGGGCACGCCGAACCGATCACCGACGTCGACGAACTGGTCGAGTTGTCAGGAACATTCCTGCAGCCGTGGGTCGACGGTCGCCGGGACCACTTCGTGCGGATCCGCACCGAGAAAATGACCGGCCGCAGGTTTCGCGAACGCGGCCTCCCGCAGTACCGGAGCACCGACCATGACGCCGTCACGTCTTGAGGCCGAAAAGGCTTCCACGCCCACGACGATCGACATCGAAGTCGTCGTCAACGCGGTCGAGTTGGCGTGCCGGGCCCCGTCGTTGCACAACAGCCAACCGTGGCGATGGGTGATCGGCACGACCACGATCGAGCTTCATGCCGACCGCTCCCGGGTGATCCGCTCAACCGACAACTCGGGGCGTGAAGCCCTGATCGCCTGCGGTGCAGCGCTCGACCACTTCCGCGTAGCGATGGCCGCCGCCGGCTGGGACACCTCGGTCGAGACGTTCCCCGACCCCGACAGGCCCGAGCATCTCGCGTCGGTGCGCGTCTGCGCCCCGGCACCCGTCACACCGAGCGCACGCGAGCGCGCCGACGCCATCCTGACCCGCCGCACCGACCGTCTGCCGTTCCGGGCGCCCGATGACAGCCTCGACGTCGTGCTGTCGAATCGACCCGAGGGAACCTTCGTCGACACACTGCAGGCCGCAACGCATGCCGAGCTGGCCGAGGCTTCCCGGCTCACCGAGTCGCTGCGTTCGCACGACGATCGCTACCACGGTGAATTGCAGTGGTGGACCACGCCTTTCCGGCTGTCCGAAGGCATTCCGCCCAGCGCGCTGGTGTCGGAGTCCGAACGGCGGCGCGTCGGCGTCAACCGAAGCTTCCGGCCCAGCGGCCACCTCGACCGCCGCAGCGGAACCGCGCTCGACGAGGCCGACGTCGTGGTGTTGTCGACACCGGCGGACACCCGCGAGGACGCGTTCATCAGCGGTCAGGCGCTGTCGCGGGTGTTGCTCGACCTCACGGCCGCCGGGTTGGCAACCTGCACGATGACCCATCTGACCGAGGTGGAGGCCGGGCGCGACGCCATCCGCCGGCTGACAGGACGCGACGCGGTCCCCCAGGCCTTGATTCGAGTGGGTAAAGTGCCGACGATCGAAAACACGCCGGCACCGACGCCGAGACGGGCGGTGCGGGAAGTGCTGGAGATTCGCCGTTGAGGCGCTGATCGGAAGGGCTCACATGGTCACGGTCTTCCTGGTCGACGACCATGAAGTCGTCCGACGCGGACTGGTCGACCTGCTCGGATCAGACCCAGAACTCGAGGTGGTCGGCGAGGCCGGATCGGTCGCCGAGGCGATGGTCAGGATCCCCGCGGTCCGGCCCGATGTCGCCGTCCTCGACGTGCGGCTCCCCGACGGCAACGGAATCGAACTGTGCCGCGACCTGTTGTCCGATCTGCCCGACCTGCGCTGCCTGATGTTGACCTCGTACACCTCCGACGAGGCCATGCTCGATGCGATCCTGGCAGGCGCCAGCGGGTTCGTCATCAAGGACATCAAGGGCATGGAGCTGGCGCAGGCAATCAAGGATGTCGGCGCCGGCAGATCGCTTCTCGACAACCGCGCCGCGGCGGCGCTGATGGCCAAGTTGCGCGGCTCGGCCGACCGCAAGGATCCCCTCTCCGGGTTGACCGACCAGGAGCGCACGCTGCTCGGGTTGCTCGGCGAAGGCCTGACCAACAGGCAGATCGCGGCACGGATGTTCCTGGCGGAGAAGACCGTCAAGAACTATGTGTCACGGTTGCTCGCCAAACTCGGTATGGAGCGCCGGACGCAGGCCGCGGTGTTCGTGTCCAAGCTGGACCGTCGGCAGGACTAGTCCAACCACCGAACCACATCGGCCAGCGCGCGCCGCGGCGTGGACGGCAGCGGGTCGGCGTTCACCGGCGCCCAACCCACGCGCAACAGCATCTGGGGGTAGCCGTAATCGCCGAAAACGTCTTCCCGCACGGCTTCCCGCGTCTCGGCGATCTCCAGCGGTTCGGTCACCGGGCAGCTCGCCAGGCCCAGTGCCGTCGCCGTGAGCAGGACGAGGCTGCATGCCTCACCCGCGCGCAGCCGCGCCAGCGGGGTGTCTTCCTTGGTTCCCAGCGCCAGCACCGTCGCCGAGTCGTCCTCGGGTGAGGCGTCGGGCGGCTGGGCCAGGGCGGGGCCGGCGAAGTGCCTGGCAGGTATCGCTGCGTGGGGATCCGACACCGGGGTGTTCCTGGCGGGCACACCGGCCACCGACGCGTGCCGTCCGCTCCATGCGGTCAGCTCGCGCAAATACGCGTCGTCGGCGGCGTGCTCCCGAACCGCTTGCGCCACAACATGTTGCAACTTGGGCAGCTGTGCGACTTCCCTGAGCATGACGCCGTAACGCGCCGCCCTCGCACCCATCAAGGCGATGTCGGCCTCCGGGACGGACCAGGAGTTGTAGAGGCGACGGTCGGTGCGGCGCCGCGGGATCGCCGCGGCCAGAACGATGTCGAGTTCGCCTGCGGCTTGCCGGCTCAGCTCGATGGCGGCCAGGTGCTGCGGTTCTGCCGGGTTGGGGAACCGGTGAACCCTGGCGTGCCAACCGAGCGCCGCCAGCGCGACGACGGCGTGGTGCAGGGCGATCCCGCAACTGAGGTGCAGGTCGCGGCTGTCTGGATCGGCACTCGGTAGCCGACGGTCCAGATCGGCGTACAGGTGCAGGCTTTCGTCGCCCACCCGCCACTGCCACGGCTGCGAGTTGTGAATGGAGGGCGCCCTGGTGGCCAGCGACAACGCGGTTCGCACGGTGTCCCGGTCGGGGAAGTGAACGTTCATGGCGGTCCTGCTCTCCTGTGTAAGTGTTCCTGTATCCACAGTGGCCGCCACACAGGGTCCGCAGCTAGTGACCAAGGTCCCCGATGCGGGGGGACGAGGTCGACAGTCAGCCGGCGATCGACAGCGCGATGCCGTCGAGGATGTCGTGCTCGCTGACCGTCAGCTCCTCGATACCCGCCCGTTGTTGCAGTGCGGCAGCCAGCTCCTCGACGATGATCGCCCCGCCGCCGATGACGTCGACGCGGCCCTCATGCATCGGCCCCAGCTGCGCGCGTTGGGCTCGCGGCATCGCGATCAGCCCCTCGCACACGTTCAGCAGTTCGCCGAACCGAACACGGGACAGGTGAATCGCATCCGAGTCGTAGACGGGCATCTTCTGCGCCAGCGCCGACAGCGTCGTCATGGTGCCGGCCACTCCGACCCAGGTACGGGCCTGTTCGACGGGCACCGCCCGGAACGCCTCGTGCAGCCCTTCGCGCACCACATCACGCGCCGCGGCGATCTCCTCTGCGGTCGGCGGGTCCGAGTGCAGGCAGCGCTCGGTGAGCCGGACGCATCCGATGTCGGCCGAATAGCCTGCGGTCATCTCGTCGCTACCGAGCACCACTTCGGTCGACCCGCCGCCCAAGTCGACGACCACGAACGGCGCTGCCGCCGAGTCCAGTTCGCCAACCGCACCGTTGAACGAGAGCGCGGCCTCCTCGGCGCCGGTGATCACCTCGGCTACCGCACCGGGCACAACGGCGCCCAGCACCGCGGCCGTCATCGCGAAGAAGACGTCGCGGTTCGCGGCATCCCTGGTCGCCGAGGTCGCCACCATCCGGACGTCGTCGACGCCGTGGTGGCGCATCAGCTCGGCGTAGTCGGCCAACGCCGACTCCGTGCGCGACAGTGCCTCCGGCGCGAATTGCCCTGTGGCATCGACACCTTGACCCAATCGGACGATGCGCATCTCGCGGTGCACGTCGGCCAGCTTGCCGTCGACCTGGTCGGCGATCAGCAGGCGGATGGAGTTGGTACCGCAGTCAATCGCGCCGACCCTACTCATGGGCCCACCTTTCCGGATCGATGATGCCTTCCATCGCGGGATCGTCGGCCAGCGCCGCCAGCGCTTCGTCGCCGAACGGATTGACGCCCGGACCCTTCGCCAGCGAGTGGGCGATCAGCACGTGCAGGCACTTGACCCGGTCCGGCATGCCGCCTCCGGAGAACGTCGTCCCGAGAGGTTCGATCGCGTCGCGCTCGGCGAGATAGGACTCGTGCGCCTTGCGGTACGCCCGCGCCAGCTCGGCGTCGCCTTGCAGCCGCTCGGTCATCTCCCGCATCATGCCCGACGATTCCAGCCTGCTCGCGGCGGCGGTCAACACCGGGTGGGTGAGGTAGTACAACGTCGGAAACGGCGTGCCGTCAGGCAGTTTCGGCGCGGTCTTGACGACGCCGGGCTCACCGTTGGGACACCGGTAGGCAATCTGAAGGACGCCGCGCGGCGCGCGTCCGAGCTGGCGCTCGACGGCGCCGAGGTCTGCGGGGTCAACCACCGGGAGCGGGTGGGGGCGGAGGCGGCGGTGGGGGCGCACCGGGTGCGGTCGGTGGTGGACCGGGTGTGATCCCATGTGGCTCATCGGCGATCGTGTGCCACAGCGCGGTGTACCACGGCTGACCGCGGTTGACGGCTTCTGGTTCCTGATCGGGTGTGCCGGGCACCACCGCACCGGGAGGCAGCTGCACCTGATACGGAATCTCGCCGGGCATCACGAAACCGAGCCGTTCGCGGGCCTGCGCGGCGATGAACACCGGGTCGGCCAGCTTCACCTTCTGCTGTTCGAGCTCGGCGATCTGGGTCCGCAGTTGCTGTTCGGTCGCTTTGAGTTGCTTCATCTCCGTGCGCTGTGCGAAATAAGTGCGGACCGGCCCGGCGATCGTCAGCGTCAGCACGCACACCACCACCGCGAGGATGGCCGCGCGCCGGGCCGCGGACCCGAACCGCTGCTCGGACTGCTGCTCGGCCGATTCCGCGATGGCGCGGCGGATGACGACACCGGTTTCCTGGGATTTGGCCGGGGCATCGGTCGCTGCCTCGGTCGCGGGCCGCGAGTCGGTGGTACGCGGCTCGCGACGTGCGGCGACCCGCGGACGGCCCCTCCCCGCACCGCCTGCCTTGCCCGACTTCCCGGGTCGGGAGGTCGGTGACCGGCGCTTGGGGTCGGGCCGTTTCGCTTCGGGCACGGGCCGTTACCGGACTATCTGGCTTCCATCGCGAACCGCGGGAAGGCGAGGTCGCCGGCGTAGCGGGCGGCGTCGCCGAGGTTCTCCTCGATGCGCAGCAGCTGGTTGTACTTGGCGACGCGCTCACTGCGGGCCGGGGCGCCGGTCTTGATCTGACCGCTACCCACCGCAACCGAGAGGTCCGCGATCGTGGTGTCCTCGGTCTCGCCGCTGCGGTGGCTCATCATCGTGCGGTAGCCGCTGTTGTGGGCGAGCGCCACCGCATCGAGCGTCTCGGTGAGCGTGCCGATCTGGTTCACCTTCACCAAAAGTGCGTTGGCGGCGCCCTTTTGAATACCGTCCTCGAGTCGCTCCGGGTTGGTGACGAACAGGTCGTCGCCGACCAGCTGCACGCGATCCCCGATGGCCGACGTCAGCGCGACCCAGCCGTCCCAGTCGTCTTCGGACAGCGGGTCCTCGATCGACACCAGCGGATACGTGTCGAGCAGACCCGCGTAGAAGGTGCCCATCTGTTCGGCGGTGCGCACCTCATTCTCGAACTTGTAGCCCTGTCCGTCGGAGTAGAACTCGGTCGCGGCGACGTCGAGTGCGAGCGCTACATCCGAGCCGGCCTTGAACCCGGCTGACTCGATGGCCGACAGGATCAGGTCGAGCGCGGCCGTGGTGCCGGCCACGTCGGGCGCGAACCCGCCTTCGTCGCCGAGACCGGTCGCCAGGCCCTGCGCCTTGAGCACCGACTTGAGCGAGTGGTACACCTCGGTGCCCCAGCGCAGCGCCTCCTTGAACGACGCCGCGCCGATCGGGGCCACCATGAACTCCTGCACGTCGACGCCGGTGTCGGCGTGTGCGCCGCCGTTGAGGATGTTCATCATCGGCACCGGGAGGATGTGGGCATTGGGGCCGCCGAGGTAGCGGAACAGGTCGAGGTCGGCCGCCTGAGCCGCGGCCTTGGCCACGGCCAGCGAGGCGCCCAGGATCGCGTTGGCCCCGAGGCGTGATTTGTCGGGTGTGCCGTCGAGGTCGAGCAGCGCCTGGTCGACGAGGCGCTGGTCGTCGGCCTGCAGCCCGATGATGGCCGGCGCGATCTCGTCGAGGACGGCCTCGACCGCCTTCTCGACGCCCTTCCCGCCGTACCGTGAGCCGCCGTCGCGGAGTTCGACGGCTTCGTGCTCGCCCGTCGAGGCGCCCGACGGCACGGCGGCGCGGGCGAACGACCCGTCGCCCAGCAGAACCTCAACCTCGACCGTCGGGTTTCCCCGGGAGTCGAGGATCTCTCGGGCTCCGACCTGATCGATAGTGGGCACTGGCGTCTCCTTGGTGTCCTCGGTGTGGGGGCGAGAGTTTTCGCGTCAACCGACGAGCCTAGAGCCTTCCTGTTCGGCAGGCGTGTCTAGAGGGGGTGCCCGTTGGCGTAAGCGGTCGCCCAGTCCCGCACGGTCCGCGCGTACTGGTCGGAATGGTTGTAGGCACGCAGCGCGTTCATCCATCCGCGCGGGGTGGCCAGGTCCTTGCCGGTCCAGCACAGGTAGCCCGCTGCCGACAGCGCCGCATCGTCCATGTTGTCGGCGCTGATCTGCCCGTCGTTGTTGGCGTCGACGCCGTAGTGGCCCCACGTCTCGGGGATGAACTGCATCGGGCCCATCGCGCGGGCATGCTTCGAGTCGCCGTCATGGCTGATCGCGGAGTCGTCGAAGATCTCGAGGTTGCCGTTGGTCCCGTCGAGCCACACCCCTCGGATGGGTGGTTCAACATCGCCGTTAGCGCCGATCGCCGCGCCGCGGTACGTGCCGTGGTGGCTTTCCACCTGCCCGATCCCGGCCAGCGTCGTCCAGGCCAACTTGCAGTCCGGGTTCTCCACCTCGGCCACCCGGGCCGCATAGGCGTACGCCTCGAGCGCGGCGACCGGTATGCCCAGCTTGGGGGCGCGTTCGGCGGCCCATTCGTGAAGCTGATCGGCCGGGCGGCCCTTGGCGTAGGTGTCGATCTGAGGCACCGGGTCGCCCGGCGGCGGCGGTACGCCCTCAGGGATGGGCGTCCCGAGCTGCCACGAGCAGCTAGAAGCCAAGAGCAGCGCCGTCGCTCCTAGAACGGCGACAGCACGCAGCCAACGCACCGGCGACACCAAACTCCCTCAACCAACTTCGGTCGCTGCCCATGGTCCCACGTGTTCGGGACGTCGCGGCTCAGCGTCGGGAGCGATTCGGGTGCACAAATTCTTCACGGGGTCAGGACGCCGAATCGGCAACTTCGGCCTCAGCAGCCTCATCGGCCACCTCTGCTTCTTTGGTCTCATCGGCGTCGTCATTGGTCTCATCTGGTTCAATCGCGTCATCCTCGCCGTCTGTTTCGTCCGCGCGATCGGACGGCCAGTGCGCGCGCCACTCGTCTTCGGTCACGACGCCGAGTGGGCTGGCGTCGAGCTCCTCTGGCACATCGTCACCTCGACGGTCGACGGCGATCGCCCGCTCCGCGCGTCGCACCGTATCCATGAACTCCAAAACAGCTGAACGCAAGGTGTTTTCGGCATCGCTACCCACCGCTACCGTCACCGACGTGACCGCATGGGGGATCAGGTCCGCAGGCAGCCCAGCGGCACTCACCCGCTCGATCACCTTCTGCGCCAACGCCAAAGCGGGCTGAGCCGTCGGCACGTCGTCCATCGTGGAATGCGCCCGCTTCGCCTTCTTCTCCAGCGCCTTGCGCTCCTCCCACTGGGCGAGCTGGTCGTCCAGCGAGATCGGCTCCCCGGCCAGCACCGCGGGTACGCGGTTGCCCAGCTTGCGTACCAGCGCGTCGGCGACGTCGTCGATGCCGAACGAATTCTGTGGTGCGTCTTCGGCGATGCGGGCGTGAAAAAGGACCTGTAGCAACACGTCTCCGAGTTCGTCGCGCAGCGCGTGAGCGTCGCCGCTGTGCACGGCGTCGAACACCTCGTAGGTTTCCTCGAGCAGGTAGCGGCGCAGCGAGTCGTGCGTCTGTTCGCTCTCCCAGGGCCCGGAGGTGCGCAGTTTGTCCATCATCGCGACGGCGTCGACCAAACGTTCACCCGGCGCGGCCTCGGGCGCCGAGATCACCCTGTCTCCGGCCGCCAACCGGGCCTTGACCGCGGGGTGCTCGGGATCCGAGGACAGCAGCACCGGCGCGTCCTCGCCGTCGTATGCCGGCCGCGCCGAGGGCAACGACCAGGGCACCTTGATCGGCATCTCCTCGGTGTACTGGACGTCGCCGGCCAGCAGGGCGATCGCGTCGATCGGGATCAGGGACGGGCGTCGGGGGTCGACCAAAACGACGGTCATCGGGTTACACCCCCTCACGCGTTTTGTCCGAATCGCTGACCTCGGTTATACCAACACCTCGTCCGCCCCCGAAGCGCGCAGAACCTGGCTCCCCGCTTTCGTGCGCCCCGACCGGCGATGGCCGCCCTGCCTGGCGGCAGGACGGCCATCGTGCCCCTATCTGGTTGCTCAGGACACCGGCTCGAACGGCTCGTCCGGGAGGACCCAGTGGCCCGGCTTCTCATCGAAGAACGGGTTGACGACCCCATTCACATCCGGAAGCTTCTTCAGCTGCCCGGGCGGAATTCCGTAGAACGGGTTAGGAACCCCGTTGATGAACGGCGAGTTCTTCAGCTGCCCCGGCGGGATGTGCCCGTGCGGGAGCTTGAAGTAGTTGTCCACCTCAGGGAACTGCACCTCGGGCAGCTCCACATCGGGAGCGTTCACGCTCGGAACATCCACATCGGGCAGGTTCACCCGCGGAACATTCACATCGGGAACGTTCACACCCGGCACGTTCACATCAGGAACGTTCACACCCGGCACGTTCACATCAGGAACATTCACACCCGGCACGTTCACATCAGGAACGTTCACAGCCGGCACGTCGACATCCGGCGCGTTGACAGCCGGAATGTTCACATCGGGAACGTTCACGCTCGGAACGGGCACCGGAGGCGGCTGCGGGATGTTGATGTGCGGTTGCGCCTGTGCCAGACCTGCGCCCAGGCCAAGCGCGCCGAGTCCGAGTGCACCGGTCATCGTGGTGGTCACTGCCAGTTTCTTGAAGTCCATCGAAAACTCCTTCGCCTTGCGTCATCGCGACACGCACCGATTGCTCGGTGGCATCGTGTGATGTTCGGTTTAGGAAATTGCTTAACCACCTGTTTCAGGTGATCGACGCCCTCGGTTTGGACGACTTCCCTCGGTTTAGAAGGCAAGCAACACCTTGACCCCCCGACGGGTATGTCGGACCGGCATGACGGTGCGTTAACAGCGCTTCTGGATTCGGGCCGGGCGCGGCACTCTTGAAAACCCTCCTGACCAGGCAATCAACCAGACGAAATCGGGCTCGAAATTATGTCGACGCTGCCCTGTGGTTTCCCATCCAACGCCAAGATCAGGTCGGCGACCATCTGCACCAACTCGAGGTCGCGGATGCGCGGTGCGCCGATGCCGTTGCCGGCACGCGGGATAGGCACCTGCACCGTCGACGTGGTCGCCCGGTAACCGGCGCTCGGGTACATCCGCTTGAGCCGGAGTTGTTGCGAATCCATCAGCTGCAGCGGGGAGAGCCGAACCGTCGACTCCGACACCGAGCTGACTTCGGTGACGCCGTAGGCCTTCAACAGCAACCGCAGACGCGCGACGGCCACGAGGCGCCGCGCGGGTTCGGGTAGCGGACCGTAGCGGTCGACGAGTTCTTCGACGACGGCGTCCACCGCCTCCTGATCCGCGGCCGCCGCCAGCCTGCGATAGCCCTCCAACCGGAGCCGGTCGCTGCCGATGTAGTCCGGTGGCAGGTGCGCGTCGACGGGCAGATCGATTCGTACGTCCTTCGGTTCTTCCGGTGCGGCAACGGTTTCACCGTCCGCGGCGGCACGATAGGCCTCGACAGCTTCGCCCACCAGACGCACGTAGAGGTCGAAGCCGACACCGGCGACGTGTCCGGACTGTTCGGCGCCGAGCACGTTGCCCGCGCCGCGAATCTCCAGGTCCTTCATGGCCACTGCCATGCCCGCGCCGAGCTCGTTGTTCTGCGCGATGGTGGCCAGCCGGTCGTAAGCGGTCTCGGTGAGCGGAACCTCCGGCGGATACAGGAAATACGCGTACCCGCGTTCACGGCTACGACCGACCCGGCCCCTGAGCTGATGCAACTGGGACAGACCGAAGGTGTCGGCGCGTTCGACGATCAACGTATTGGCGTTGGAGATGTCCAGGCCTGTCTCGACGATCGTCGTGCAGACCAGAATGTCGTATTCGCGATTCCAGAAACCTTCGACTGTGCGCTCGAGCTGTTCCTCGGGCATCTGGCCGTGCGCGACGACCACGCGCGCCTCGGGCACCAGTGCCGAAACACGCGCGGCCGCTTGGTCGATGGTCCTGACCCGGTTGTGGATGTAGAACGCCTGCCCGTCGCGCAGCAGTTCGCGGCGCAGCGCGGCGGCGATCTGTTTGTCGTCGTGGGGCCCGACGTAGGTCAGCACCGGATAACGCTCCTCGGGCGGAGTGAGGATCGTCGACATCTCCCGGATACCTGCCAGGCTCATCTCCAGCGTGCGCGGGATGGGGGTGGCACTCATGGTCAGCACGTCGACGTGGGTCCGCAACGACTTGATGTGCTCTTTGTGCTCGACGCCGAAACGCTGTTCCTCGTCGACCACGATCAGGCCGAGATCCTTCCACGTCACGCCCGTCTGCAGCAGGCGGTGTGTACCGATCACGATATCGACGCTGCCGTCCTTCATGCCCTCGAGCACCGCGCGCGATTCGGCCGGGTCGGTGAACCGCGACAAGCCCTTGACGGTGACCGGGAACCCCGCCATCCGCTCGGAGAAGGTCTGCAGGTGCTGGTCGGCCAGCAGCGTCGTCGGCACCAGCACCGCGACCTGCTTACCGTCCTGCACCGCCTTGAACGCCGCCCGCACCGCGATCTCGGTCTTGCCGTAGCCGACGTCGCCGCAGATCACCCGGTCCATCGGGATCGGCTTTTCCATGTCGGCCTTGACCTCGGTGATCGCGGTCAGCTGATCGACGGTCTCGGTGAAGCCGAACGCGTCCTCCATCTCGGCCTGCCACGGGCTGTCAGGGGCGAACGCGTGGCCGGGCGAGGCCTGTCGCTTGGCGTACAAAGACACCAGTTCGGCGGCGATCTCGCGAACTGCGCGGCGTGCCTTGGTCTTTGTGTTGGTCCAGTCACTGCCGCCCAGCCGCGACAGCGTCGGCGACTCCCCGCCGACGTAGCGGGACAACTGATCAAGCGAGTCCATCGGCACGTAGAGCTTGTCGGTGCCGCCACCCCGTTTCGAGGAGGCGTATTCGAGCACCAGGTACTCGCGACGGGCGCCGCCGACGACACGCTCGGTCATCTCGACGAACCGGCCGATGCCATGTTGGTCGTGCACCACCAGGTCGCCTGCGGTCAGCGCCAGCGGGTCAACGACGTTGCGCCGCTTGGCCGCAAGCCTCTTGCCTTCGGCGGCGGTCGCGCGGTTGCCGGTGAGGTCGCTCTCGGTGATCACCACCAGCTTCGCGCCCGGCATCACGACACCGTCGTGCAGTGGGCCCTTGAGCACGCCGACGACGCCGTCCTTGAGCGAGCCACCGGGCTCCAAAAGTCCTGCCGGAACATCGGATTCGGCAAGCTGCTCGACAACGCGCTGCGCGGTGCCCGCGCCGGCCGTGACGACCGCGGCGCAACCGCCGGTCGCAACGTGGGCGCGCAGCATGGCGAAGATCTCGCCGATACTTGCTTGCGAACCGCGCGCCGACGGGGCGGGCCGGATATCCACCTCGAATCCGGCTTCGTCGGACAGCTGGCTCAACGTCCACCACGGATGTCCGCCCTCGCGGGCGGCGGCGCGCGCATCGTCGAGTTCGACGAAACCCGACGCACCCAAAGCCTCGAGGTCGATCGGGGTGTCACCGCCCACCGCCGCCGTCGACCAGGACGCCTCCAGGAACTCGCCGCCCGTCTTGATCAGATCGGCGGCCCGGGTGCGGACCTTCTCCGGATCGCAGATCAGCAGCGGCATGCCGTCGGGCAGCAGATCCGACAACGTCGACAGCGCGTCGGGACGCAACAGCGGGAGCAGGGCTTCCATCCCGTCGACCGGGATGCCCTCGGACAGCTTGGCCAGCAGGTCGGGCACGGTGCCGGGCAGCGTGTTCTCGTGAACGGGGTGCTCGCGGGCCAGTTCGACGGCGCGCTCGCGGACGTCGTCGGTCAGCAGCACCTCACGGCACGGAACGGCGATGACGGTTTCGATGTCGATCTCGGGGATCGACCGCTGATCGGCGACCGCGAACATCCGCATCTCGGACACCTCGTCGCCCCAGAACTCGATGCGGACCGGATGCTCGTAGGTTGGCGGGAACAGGTCGAGAATGCCGCCGCGCACCGCGAACTCGCCGCGCTTGCCGACCATGTCGACGCGGGTGTAGGCGAGTTCGACCAACCGGGCGATCAGACCGTCGAACTCCGCCTCGACGCCCACGCTCAAGGTCACCGGTTCCACGTCGGCCACGTCGGGCACCATCGGCTGCAGCAGCGAGCGCACGGTGGTGACCACCACTTGCAGCGGCGGGCCTAGACGCGCGTCGTCGGGATGGGTCAGCCTGCGCAGCAACATGAGCCGAGCGCCCACGGTGTCGACTCCCGGGGACAGCCGCTCGTGCGGCAGCGTCTCCCACGAGGGGAACATCGCGACGGTTTCACCGAACACGCCACGCAGTTCGGCGGTCAGATCGTCGGCCTCGCGCCCGGTGGCGGTCACGACGACCAGCGCAGAGGCGTGCGCGATCGCGGATGCGACGAAAGCGCGGGCGGCGGCCGGGCCGACGATGGCGAGATCGGCGGGCTTGTCGGCGGCGCGGCGCGAGATCTCGGCGAGGGAGGGATCTCGTAGGGCCAGTTCGACGAGCCCGGCGATCGGGGTTGGGACGGACAGGGTCCCCGATGCGGTCATGATGCTTCCATCGTAGGCACGCGCCGAAAGGCTTGCCGCGACGAGGGTTTGCGCGGATCCGCTGACGAGATCTACGTCACTCGTCGAGCAACGGCGGATCGTTCTCCAGATGCATCAGCCCGTTCCAGCACAGGTTGACCAGATGCGCTGCGACGACCTCTTTCTTGGGCTCGCGTACGTCGAGCCACCACTGCGCGGTCATCGACACCGAGCCGACCAACGCCTGGGCGTAGAGCGGCGCCATCTCCGGGTCCAGTCCGCGGCGGGAGAAGTCGCCGGCCAGGATCGAGGACACCTGGTTGACGGCCTCGTTGAGCAGCGTCGAATAGGTGCTGCCTGAGGTGATCGACGCCGGGGAGTCACGGATCAGGATGCGGAAGCCGTCGGTGCGTTCGTCGACGTAGGTCAGCAGGGCGAGCGCGACGCGTTCGATGCGCAGCCGCGAGCGGTTGTTGGTCATCCGGGTCAGCGAGGAGGTGATCCCGTCGAGCAACGCCGACATCTCGCGGTCGACGACCACCGCGTAGAGGCCCTCTTTGCCGCCGAAGTGCTCGTAGACGACGGGCTTGGAGACGTTCGCGCGCTGGGCGATCTCCTCGATCGAGGTGCCCTCGTAGCCGCGCTCGGCGAAGAGCTTGCGCGCGACCTCGATGAGCTGGTGGCGCCGCTCGGCGCCCGTCATCCGCGCCCGCGGTGCCCTGACCTCCTTGTCGGGTGCTGCCACGGTCACCAGGGTAGATGCAGATGTAGTGGTCGGGCGGCGATCAGACGGCGAGGCGCCTGCCGTCGGGAACAAACGAAGAGGGGTCCGGCGATTGGACTAGCATCACGAGTTGTCCGATCCGTCGTGGTGTAATCGGCAGCACCTCTGATTTTGGTTCAGATAGTTCAGGTTCGAGTCCTGGCGACGGAGCAATTTGGCCGCGATTGTGCGCTCACATGCGGCGTGACCGGCGTGTCGCGCATGAAACCGCACATCCGATAGGCAGGAGACCGGATGACGGCAGCCCCTGAAACCGCGGTGGTCGTGCTCGCGGCCGGCGCCGGAACCCGGATGCGATCCGACACCCCGAAGGTGCTGCACACCCTGGCGGGTCGCAGCATGCTCGCCCACGCACTGCACGCGGTGGCCAAGGCGGCGCCGCGGCACCTGGTCGTCGTGGTCGGCAAGGACCGGGACCGGGTGACGCCCGAGGTCGAGCGGCTGGCCGCCGAGCTCGGCCGCCCGATCGACACCGCGACCCAAGAGCAGCAACTCGGCACCGGACACGCCGTGCAGTGCGGTTTGGCGGCACTGGCGGCCGACTTCGCAGGCACGCTGGTCGTGACCTCGGGTGACGTGCCGCTACTCGACGCCGACACGCTGGCCGACCTGATCGGCACGCACAACAGCCGGGCGACGGCGGCGACCGTGTTGACCACCACGCTGCCCGACCCGACGGGTTACGGCCGCATCCTGCGCACCCAGGACGGCGAAGTGATGGGCATCGTCGAACAGGCCGACGCCACGCCCGAGCAGCGGGCCATCACCGAGGTCAACGCCGGGGTGTACGCGTTCGACGCCGCCGCGCTGCGGTCGGCGCTGCGCCGCTTGAGCTCGGACAACGCCCAGCAGGAGCAATACCTGACCGACGTCGTCTCGATCGTGCGGTCCGACGGTCTGGTCGTACGGGCCAAGCACGTCGACGACTCGATGCTGGTGGCGGGGGTCAACGACCGCGTGCAGCTGGCCGAACTCGGCGCGGAGCTGAACCGGCGCATCGTCGCCACCCACCAGCGGGCCGGGGTCACGGTGGTCGATCCCGCCACGACGTGGATCGACGTCGACGTGACCATCGGCCGCGACACCGTGGTCAAGCCGGGCACCCAGCTGCTCGGCGACACCCGCATCGGCGGGCGGTGTGAGGTCGGGCCCGACACCACGTTGGCCGACGTCACGCTCGGTGAGGACGCGACCGTATGCCGCACGCACGCCACCTCGTCGGTCATCGGGGACGGCGCGACGGTCGGGCCGTTCACCTACCTGCGGCCGGGCACCGTGCTGGGCGCCGACGGCAAGCTCGGCGCGTTCGTCGAGACCAAGAACACGACGATCGGCACCGGCACCAAGGTGCCGCATCTGACGTACGTCGGCGACGCCGACATCGGCGAGCACAGCAATATCGGGGCGTCGAGCGTCTTCGTCAACTACGACGGCGAGACCAAGAGCCGCACCACGATCGGCTCGCACGTCCGCACGGGGTCGGACACGATGTTCGTCGCCCCGGTCACCGTCGGCGACGGCGCCTACACCGGGGCGGGCACCGTCGTGCGTGACGACGTGCCGCCGGGTGCGCTGGCCGTGTCCGCCGGCCCGCAGCGCAACATCGAGGGTTGGGTGACGCGCAAGCGGCCGGGGTCGGCGGCGGCGCGGGCCGCGGAGCAGGCATCGGCCGGCGAGGGCGGGCAGGCTGCGGACGAGGTCGAATCCGGGTGAGCGGCCCCGGCCGTTCACGATCTGGCCACCCGGGCACGGCCGGCGCGTCAAGCTACGTAGGATTAGCCGGTATCGATCCCCGACCTTGAGGGCGCAGTGTGGGCACCGAGTGGACCGACAATCGCAAAAACTTGATGCTGTTCTCGGGTCGGGCGCACCCCGAACTCGCTGAACAGGTCGCCAAGGAACTCGACGTACCCGTGACGGCGCAGACCGCTCGGGACTTCGCCAACGGCGAGATCTTCGTCCGGTTCGACGAATCCGTTCGCGGTTGCGACGCCTTCGTGCTGCAGAGCCATCCGGCGCCACTGAACCAGCACCTGATGGAACAGCTGATCATGATCGACGCGCTCAAGCGCGGCAGCGCCAAGCGGATCACCGCGATCCTTCCGTTCTATCCGTATGCACGGCAGGACAAGAAGCACCGCGGGCGCGAACCGATCTCGGCACGGTTGGTCGCCGACCTGCTCAAGACCGCGGGTGCCGACCGGATCGTCACCGTCGATCTGCACACTGACCAGATCCAGGGCTTCTTCGACGGACCGGTCGACCACATGCGGGCGCAGAAGCTGCTCACCGGGTACATCGCCGAGCATTACTCCCACCACGACATGGTGGTCGTCTCCCCCGACTCCGGCCGGGTTCGCGTCGCCGAGAAGTGGGCGGACTCCCTCGGAGGCGTCCCGCTGGCGTTCATCCACAAGACGCGCGACCCACTCAAACCCAACGAGGTGGTGTCCAACCGCGTCGTCGGCGACGTGCGGGGCAAGACCTGTGTGCTGACCGACGACATGATCGACACCGGCGGCACCATCGCCGGCGCGGTCAAGCTGCTCAAGGCCGACGGCGCCGGCGACGTGATCATCGCGGCGACACACGGCGTGCTGTCGGATCCGGCCCGCGAGCGGCTGGCCGATTCGGGCGCCTGCGAGGTGATCGTCACCAACACGCTGCCCATCGGCGAGGACAAGCACTTCGCGCAGTTGACCGTGCTCTCGATCGCCCCGTTGCTGGCGAACACGATCCGCGCGGTGTTCGACAACGGCTCGGTGACAAGCCTTTTCGACGGGTCGGCATAAATGTCGGCTCCGATGTGCAGCGCGACGATCTACCACAATCCCAAGTGCTCGACCTCGCGCAAGACGTTGGACTTGTTGCGCGAGAACGGGATCGAGCCTGAGATCGTGCAGTACCTGAAGACGCCGCCGACCCGCGCCGAGCTGGAGAAGATGATCTCCGACGCCGGCATCGACGTGCGCACCGCCGTGCGTAAACGCGAATCCCTCTACGGCGAACTGGGTTTGGCGGACGCCTCTGACGACGAGCTCCTCGACGCGATGGCCGCCAACCCGATCCTGATCGAGCGACCGTTCGTTGTCACGCCGAAGGGCACCCGGTTGGCCCGGCCGATCGACGCGGTACGCGAGATTCTGTGAGCCGTCGAGGCTTTCGAGTTCTTGCCGCTGCGGTGGCGGTTGTCGGTGCGATCGCCGCGGTGTCCGGCTGCGGCACCGAACCGCCCAACTATCAGTCGGTGTGGTCGACCTCGTCGTCGCCGCCGTCGACCACCGCCAACCCCGACGACAAGCCGGTGCCCGTCGCGGCGTTCCTGGAACAGGCCGGGGTGACCGGCCAGCCCGTGTTCCCCGAGAAGCTCACCGATCTGACCGTCTCGTTTCCGACGCCTGCCGGGTGGGAGCCGTACTTCAACACCAACTTCGCGCCGGGAACCAGGGTGATCGCCAAGGGTGAGACTTACCCGATCGCGATGCTGGTGGTGATGAAGTTGACCGGCGATTTCGATCCGCGCGAGGCGATCAAGCACGGCTACGTCGATGCCGAGATGTCGCAGAACTTCAAGCGCCTCAACGCGTCCATGGACGACTTCAAGGGTTTCCCGTCGGCGATGATCGAGGGCAGCTACGACCTCAACGGCACCCGGATGCACAGCTACAACCGCATCGTCATCGCGACCGGCGCACCGCCCGCCAAGCAGCGCTATCTCGTCCAGTTCACGGTGACGAGTTTCGCCCAGAAGGCCGCCGAAGAGGCCCCCGACATCGAGAAGATCATCGGCGGCTTCAACGTCGCGGTTCCCAAGCCGCCGCCGAAGTAGCCCCAGTTTTTGCGCGAAATGGCATTCCAGCAGGAAAAGTGCGAGTAGCGGCCTGCGGGAATGCAATTTCGGGGATTGGGATCAGGGTCGCCAGCCGCGGGACACCAGCGCGTCCCACGCCCTTCTGACCAAGTACTGCGGATGGTCTTCCTTTATCGCTCTGAGCACGATCCAGCCGAGCCGTTCGATCTGCGGTATCACTCGCAGGTCCTTGACGTACTGAGCGCGCGACGTGCGGTGCTGATCGCCGTCGTACTCGGCGACCACCCCGAAATCCTCCCAGCCCATGTCGACTGTCCGAAGTAGGTTCCCGAACTCGTCGACGATGGGGATCTGGGTGCTCGGCTTGGGAAGTCCGGCGTCGATGAACAGCAGCCGAAGCCAGGTCTCGCGGGGTGACGCGGCACCGCCGTCGACCAGCGGTAGCAACTCCTTGAGCCGTTTGACACCCCGGGCGCCCTGATACCGCTTGGCCAGGAGCAACACGTCCTCCATCGAGAATGGCTGCGCGCGCATGAGGGCGTCGAGCCGCGCGATTGCCTGTCCACGAGGCAGGTGCCGGCCGAGGTCGAAGGCGGTACGCGCGGGAGTCGCGAGGAATAGCCCTTGCCAGACGAACTCGTCGCCCGTTATGCGTTCATTGCGGGTGATGATGCCTTTCGGGGGCCTGGCACAGTCGTAGACCAATTCGATCGCGGTGTCGTCGACCCACTCCGCGCCGTGAAGTGCTGAGGCCGCGACGCCGGTGACGATTCCGCCGCGTTTGGACCACAACCATGCTGCGAAGGTGCGATCTTCAACCGTTAGTTGCCGCCCCCGCCGAGCATGGACATCCGGATACACCGGCCGGTACCACCGGGCCAGTTCATGTCGAGTGACGATGCCGTTGGCGACTGCTTCCGACCCGATGAATATCTCCCCCATGGCCAGATTGTGCTGACCAGCCCCGACAATGCCGCGAAATTGCATTCCAGCAGCGAAAGTGCGAGTGGAGACCTGCTGGAATGCCATTTCGCGGTACGTCACTAGGGTGGTCGGCATGAGCGACTGGACCGCCGCGGATCTGCCCTCCTTCTCCGGACGCACCGTCATCGTCACCGGCGCCAACAGCGGCATCGGCTTGATCACGGCGCGCGAACTGGCCGGAGCAGGCGCCAAGGTCATCCTCGCCGTGCGCAACACCGCCAAGGGTGACGAGGCCGCGGCGACGATCACCGGGGACGTCGAGGTCCGCAAGCTGGACCTGCAGGACCTGGCGTCCGTGCGCGCGTTCGCCGACGGTGTGGACGCCGTCGACGTGCTGGTCAACAACGCCGGCATCATGGCCGTCCCGTACGCGTTGACCGTCGACGGCTTCGAGAGCCAGATCGGCACCAACCATCTCGGCCACTTCGCCCTGACCAACCTGCTGCTGCCCAAGATCAGCGACCGGGTCGTGACGGTGTCGTCGATCATGCACATCTTCGGCCGGATCAACCTCAAAGACCTCAACTGGAAGGCCCGGCCGTACCTGGCGTGGCCGGCGTATGGGCAGTCCAAGCTCGCGAACCTGCTGTTCACGAAGGACCTGCAGCGTCGACTCGACGAGGTGGGCTCGCCGATCCGGGCGATCGCCGCACACCCGGGCTACTCCGCCACCAACCTGCAGGGCCAGACGGGCAACCCGATCGGGACCCGCTTCTGGCTCGCCGCCAACCGGATCTTCGCCACCGAGCCCGACTTCGGTGCCCGCCAGACCCTGTACGCGGTGGCCGAGGACCTGCCGGGCGACACGTTCGTCGGCCCGCGCTTCGGCAGCCGCGGTCCCACCGGGCCGACGGGCTTCCGCAGCCCGCTGGCTCGCGACGGCCGGATGGCGACGGCACTGTGGGAGCTCTCCGAGCAGCTCACCGACACCGCGTTCCCGCTCTGATTTGGGGCGCAGCACCGTTTCCGGCTACCCTGGCCGGTGATCACGGCGAGGGTGGCCGCGCCAGCGGAGGCCACCGTTATCGACGCGAACCTTGTGGTTGAGCCCCGCCGTGCTGAGCACACGACAGGAGCACCCACATCATGGCGAAGAACGCCCCCAACAACCTGACCGCGGCGGTCCGCACCGAGACCGGCAAGGGCGCATCGCGCCGCGCCCGCCGCAACGGCAAGGTGCCCGCGGTCCTCTACGGTCACGGCACCGATCCGCAGCACCTCGAACTCGACGGCCGTGACTTCGCGGCCGTGCTTCGCAACTCGGGCACCAACGCGGTGCTCACCCTCGATATCAACGGCAAGGAGCAGCTCGCGCTGACCAGGGCTCTCGACATCCACCCGATCCGCCGCACCATCACGCACGCCGATCTGCTCGTCGTGCGCCGTGGCGAGAAGGTCGTCGTCGAGATCAACGTCGTCATCGAGGGTGACGCGGTGCCCGGGACCCTGGTCACCCAGGAGACCAACACGATCGAGGTCGAAGCCGACGTGCAGTCGATTCCGGAGAACGTCGTCGTCTCGGTTGAAGGCGTCGAGGCGGGGACGCAGTTCACGGCCGGCTCACTCGAGCTGCCGTCGGGTGTCACGCTGGTGACCGACCCCGACTCGCTCGTGGTCAACGTCGTCGTCGCGCCGACGGCCGAGGAGCTCGAGGCCGAGGGCGGCGGTGAGACGCCGGAGGAGGCGGAAGCCGACGTCGCCGAGGTCGCCGACGAGGGCGAGGGCGACTCCGCCGAGGCGGCTCCCGCCGAAGAATCCGAGTAGTCCGGCATGGCCGAACCACTACTCGTGGTCGGCCTGGGCAACCCGGGACCGCAATACGCCACGACGCGGCACAACCTCGGGTTCCTCGTCGCCGACATCCTCGCCGATCGCATCGGCTCGGGATTCAAGGTGCACAAGAAGTCCGGCGCCGAGGTGGTCACCGGCCGCCTCGCCGGACGCTCGGTGGTGCTGGCCAAACCGCGTACCTACATGAACGAGTCGGGTCGGCAGGTCGGACCGCTGGCCAAGTTCTACTCGGTGCCACCGGCCGACATCGTGGTGATCCACGACGAGCTCGACATCGACTTCGGCCGGATCCGGCTGAAGTTCGGTGGCGGTGTGGCCGGGCACAACGGGCTACGGTCGGTCGCTTCGTCGTTGGGTAGCAACGACTTTCAGCGCGTCCGGATCGGTATCGGTAGGCCGCCCGGCCGCACCGAAGGCGCGAAGTTCGTGTTGAGCACCTTCACCTCCGCGGAGTGGAAGGACGTCCCGACGATCTGTGAGCAGGCCGCTGACGCCACCGAGATCCTGGTGGCACACGGCGTGGAGCCGGCGCAGAACATCGTGCACGCCTGGGGCTGACGTCAGCCTCCGGTGTGGCCGGACAGCGTGGTGATCGGCGCGGCGGCACCGAGGCGGTCGGCGGTGAACTGCGCCGCCTGCGCAGTGAGCCCCGACTCGACGTAGCGGCTGTGCGCCGCGACGTCGTTTCCGTTGGAGCACACCGGATCCGCGCCGTTGCACAGGTCGATGGTCTTGGCCCCGTACGCCGGGCTCAGCGCGGTGAGCGGACCGCCGAGCAGGCGGACGGAGGGATTGCCGAACACCGCGACCGCGGCGACGCGGTCGGCGACCGTGGCGGGCATGGGCTGGGTGAAGCCGAGTGTCGGCGTGTTCGCCAGGGCGATGGCGTCGATGACGGCGGCACCCTGTGAGTACCCACCAAGCACGATCCTGGTGTCCGGGCAGGCGGTGGCGATGTTCTGGACGAACAGGCTGGCGTCGTTGGCGCCCTCGGCGGCGCGCAGGAAGTCCCGTGTCGCGGGATAGTTGACCGCGTAGACGGCGACGGACTTGTCGCTCACGAGCGGTCGCAACGTGTCGACGAATGCCTGGCCGACGCGGCCGACGCCCGCCGGTTCCCCGGTGCCGCGAGCGAACACCACTTGCACATCGGGACACTCCCCGGTGGGCGCCGCAGCGGCCGGTGCTGCCGACATCACGAGCGGAGCACCCAGTGCCGCACCCGAGATGAATACTGCCGCAACCATGATCATCAGCCGACGCAGCGGCAGTCTCGTCATCATGCATGGCCAAACGCCCAGTCGACGACGATGTATTCCGCGCGCGGTCGGCGGCCTGCGTCACACCCCCCGGATGCCGCTGCCGACGACCTTCACGTGTTTGTGGGGGAACCGGCGTTCGGCGTGCTCTTTGGCCGCGGAGTCGGGCAGCACGTAGAGCGTTTCCTTCTTCTCCTGCAGCGGCCGCAACACCAGGTCCATGAACCCCTTGCGGTCATCGAGATACGGTTCGATGACATCCTCGCCCGCCGGGCACACCGCCAGGCAGTATGCGGCCTTGTAGTTGGCCTTGAACGACAGGCTCTGCCACATCGACGCGTTCTCCGAATCGCTCACGCGGGAGCGGAAATCGGCGCCGTCCTCGCTGTCGGCGACGGTCTGCACCCAGTCGGTGAAACCGCCCATGAA
This sequence comes from Mycobacterium lehmannii, assembly GCF_002245535.1. Taxonomy (GTDB): domain Bacteria; phylum Actinomycetota; class Actinomycetes; order Mycobacteriales; family Mycobacteriaceae; genus Mycobacterium; species Mycobacterium lehmannii. Next base: position 40,649 of record NZ_NKCN01000006.1, read on the forward strand.
CTCGCGATAGTTGTGTACCGAGCAGGCGAGGAAGTCGAAATCACCGTCTTTCTTGATCGCGCCGACCGGGCATGCCGCGACGCACAGCTTGCACTCCAGGCACGGTGAATAGTCCAGCGGCTCACCGTAACTCGAAACAGGCGCAGCGAGAAGAATTGTGCCGAGCAGGATGAAGTTCCCGAACTTCGGATGGATGACGTTGCGATGGATGCCCATCACGCCCAAGCCCGCCGCCACGGCGATGGGCTTGTGCGCGACCACCCAGATGCGGCCGGGGTACCGGTCCATCTCCATCGGGAACGACATCGACGGATTGACCGCCCGGTATCCCGCGTCCTGAAGCACCCGCGTGATGCGGTGGGCGGCCTCGTTCATGATCTCGCCACTGCGGTGGAACTCCTGGTTGGCCACACTGCGGGCCGCCGAGCGGACGTTGTCGCGGTTCATCCGCACCACGAGCGCGATGTAGCTGCGCACGCCGGGCAGGGCCGCGTCGGCGTGCTCACGCTCAGCGGCCAGGTCCGGGTTGTCGACGCTGACGAATGCGACGTCGTCGACCCCGGCGTCCAGGCATACCCGGCGGAGCCAGTCGGCATCGACGATGCCCGGGTTCGTCGCCTTTCGCGAGCGCACCTTGCGCACGGTGGGGTGGTCGTCCAGTCGGCCGGCGTTGTGCACCATGCTAAGTATAGTACACAATACTCAGATGGGCGCGCCCAGAGGCGTCACGCTCGTTTCTGGTTCAGAGGAACGAGTTCTCGGCGGTGAGCCCTCGCTCCGGGAACTCCCCCAGCGCAAACGTCTCGGCGTTGCCGAGCCCGGAACCGCCACCCACCGGATCTTCCACGCGGACCAGCAGATCCCGCAGCTGATGCAGCTTGCGCGCGTTCTCCGCGGTGTCGCAGTCGGTCACGTGGTAGCCCTCCACGCGCAGATCGCCCACCCACTGGCCGTAGACCCAGTCGTTCCAGCCGTAGTAGCCGGCCGTGCCGAGGTGAAAGCCCGTCGGTCCGGCCGCGGTGATCGTCAGCGGTCGCCGCGATCCGTCGGAGTCGATCAACGTGACGGTGCCGTGGGTCAGTCGCCGGTTCTCGTCGTTGAAGTGCAGATCCTGTTCCACCGAGACAAACCGGTGCGATGTGCCGTCGTCGTTCTGTTGCTCTGCCTGGCAACGTATTTCGAGAAAACCGTCGCCACGCTCCTCCTGATACATCACGAACAGCGAGTACGCCGATCCGTCGGGGCGCGTCAGCGTCATCGGCAGCCAGGTCATGAACATCTGCTTGATCTTGCGCCCACCACGAGGCAGGCCGGGGATGGGTTTACCGACCCCGGGTCGCAGGCCCCAAGAATGGTCGCGCACCGATATCCACTCGTCGGGCCGAATCTCGGTGCGACGACCTTCGACCTCGACCCAGCCGGACGCCACGCCGATCTGGTGGTAGCGCAACACATTATGGGAGACGCGGTAGCCGTCCGGGCTGCGGTCGGGCCACGGATCCTCCAGCGCCGCATCGAAGCTGCCCTGCATGACGACGTCGAAGGAGATCGGCGCGTGTTCGGACGGCTCGAGGCTCACCTGAATCGACCGCAGCGGCTCGAGCACGCGATAGCGGATCGGCCCGACGGCGGTCGAGGAGGGATCGGCCGACAGGCGGCGCCCGCCGCGCACGGTCCACTGCTCGGTGCCGCGGCACACCCCGGCCGCACCGTCGAACACGCCGCGGTTGGTGTACTTACCGACGCCGAGCACGACCTGCAGCGAGTTGTCCCGTGCATGCGCGAGCGTCCAGATCTTCTCCGTCCACGACGGATCCGATTGGCTGACCGTTGCGAACGTGTCGACGATCTGGTGGGTGAGCGACTCGTCTTCGGGCACCAGACCGCCGTAGTTCGTCGTCAACAATCGATGTCACCTTCCCGTGGTGGACGACGACCGGGCGAACGTCGTCATATCTGCGCCGTCGTCGTAGGCGCGCATCCAGGTCTGCGCCCACGCGGGCAGCGGCTGATCGGCCGGATCGTGGTACGGCGTCTGCGAAAGCGCCAGCCGCCACACCATTTTCGCCAGGTCGGCGGTCGGCACCGGTTGGAAGATCGTGGGTGCTCCCCGGCCGTCGCGTCGGCGGCGCAGGATGGGCAGGCGGTGTTTGAGTTCACCGGTCAGAAAGTCACCCGACAACAACTCGCGGGTGGAGACGCCGCGATCCTCCATCGGGACGACCTCGTCGAACACCGTCGCGATCGCGTCGGCGATGGCGGCGACATGGCTGAACGTCCTCTTGATGTGCTTGACGCGGGACCACGGGTGGGGGTTGACGTGATTGCACAGGATCAGCCCCGAACTGCGGTGCTCGATCTCCTCGACGAAGTGCCACATCATCAGCGAGGCGACCCGGACATCGCCCCCGCCGAACAGCGAATCTCGGTGGTCCAGAATCACTTTGAACAGCGGGGTGAACGTGGCTTCGAGGTTGGCGACGTAGGCGAGGTGGAAGGCGACCGGCTCGTTCCTCAGCAGCTCGTCGTAGGCCGCGCAGGCGTCGGCGTAGCACTGCTCGAGGTCGGGGTAGCGGTCGATCAGCGCGAGCATGTGCTTGCGATGCGCGGCGGCATGCTGGGCTTCCTGCTTGAGGAACCCCTCGGCTTCCTCCGCGACGCCGGGACTTTCGGCCAACCGGTCAGCGGCCATCCGCACCGCGCTGACGATGTAGCGCTCGAAGGGCACCGCGATGAACGTGAACGCATTGCAGAACAGTCCGAAATTCGGGTTGGCCGGCTGCCACATGAACGGCACTGAGGCGTCGAACTCCCATCCGATCTTGCGGACGACGAGGTCGGTCACCGTTGCTCTCCTCCGCACCGGACGTGGCACTGCGCATCCGGTAACTCACCCGTCAATGGGGTGCTCGGGCTTGATGTAGCGCTAGTGTGACATTTGACCCTGCAGATGTAAAGGTTGATCGTGGCCCACACCGAGGATTCCGAGCAGTCGACGCGGCGGCGCATCCTCGCGGCCACTTTCGTCGTGCTGGCTCGTGACGGTCGGCGGAAGCTGCAGCTGTCCGATGTCGCCGCCCAAGCGGGCGTCTCCCGCCCGACGCTGTACCGCCACTTCGGTTCCAAGGAGGGTTTGCTCGAGGCGTTCGGCCTCTACGAACAGGACAATTTCGATGCGGGAATCGCGAACGCGATGGCGGGCCTCGTGGACAGCGACCGCCTCGATGCGGCGTTGCGCTTCATCGTCGAGTTCCAGAGCACCTACTCCCTCGGATCGCTCGCCGATACCGAACCCGATCACGTGCTCCATCAAATGAGGCGGGTGCTGCCGATCATGCACGAGCGGATCGCACGGATCATCCCCGGCGACAACAAGGACGTCGCCGCGGCGGCCGTGGTGCGCATCGCGGTGTGCCACTACCTGCTCGGAGGAGCCAGCCCCGAGAACTTCCTCGCCGAACTGCGCCACGCCGCAGGTCTCGACGCCGCGCGCAACGGCCGTTCCGCATCGCTCAGCCCGCGTCCAGCCAGTCGCTGATCTTGGCCGCGATCAGCTCGGGCTGTTCGAGGTGCAGGAAGTGTCCGACCCCGTCGATGACTTCGTGCGACGACCCAGCGGTCGGCAGGTACTCGTCCAGTTTCCCGAGCAGCTCGGCGCCTATCGCCCCGTCGTTGCGGCCATGCAGATAGAGCGTCGGGACCGGGGGCGGCACGGCCGTCGCCGCGGTCTCGTCGGCGACTTCGGGATCGCCGAACTCCGGATTGAACGATGCGCGGTACGGCCCGACGACGTCGGCGACGTTCTCGGCGGTGACGTGCCTGCGCAGTTCGGCGATGTCTTCGGCGCAGTCGTATCCCGGTGACCAGTCCGCCCACAGGGACTCCCAGAATCCCGGCGCGAGCACCGCCGCCTCGGCCAACCCGACCTGCTGGATGAACCAGATGTAGAACGACCGTTTGAGCTGCCGATAGGTGAACAGGCCGGTCGCCAGCACACCGATCGGCGGTACGGCGAGCGCCACGAAACGCCCGAACACCGGGGCGGGGCCCGCGACCACGCCGTAACCCGCGTGCGCACCCCAGTCGTGACCGATCAGCACCGCGCGGTCATCGGCTCCCCTCGCGTGGGCGACCCGGCGTACGTGGCGCACGTACGTGCCCACGCTGACCGGGTGCCCGATCGGTGCGTCGTATCCGGGGAGCCACGGTGCGATGACGCGATAGCCGTGGCCGGCCAGATGCGGTCCCAGGTGGCGCCACGTGAACGGGGTGTCGGGGAAGCCGTGGACCAGGACAGCCAGTGGCCGGTCGTGGTCGGAGATGTCGCCGAAGGTGAGCGCCTGCGGTCGGGTCACTTCGCGAGCGTATTACATATGGACCATCGGATGTAACAGGGTTCTTCTTTACATCTCACCGGCAGCGTGTAAGCCTTTCTCCATGGCGGGCATCGCTCTGGTCAGACGCGACCTCGAGGCCACCCGTGCCAGGCTGCGGGACTGGTTCGCCAACCGGCACACCGACGAGGTCGTCTTATCCGAACTACGGCCGGCGAACCGGGCCGCGGGCTGGTCGAGCGAAACGCTGGTGTTCAGCGTCGAAACCGGCGGACGCACCAGCGAGCACGTCATCCGGATACCGCCTGCTGGCGGCGGCATCTTTCCCGAGTACGACCTCGACGCGCAGTCCGCGACGCAGCGACTTCTCCACGAACACGGTGTCGCGACGCCGTCACCGATCGTCTACGAGCCCGACGAGTCGTGGATCGGGTCGAAATTCCTTGTAATGCCACGGATCGTCGGCCACACACCGTCGGACACCAGCTATGCCACGCGCGGTTGGCTGCACGACGCCGGCATGACCGTGCAGCGCCGAGTGCACGACTCATTCCTGGAAACGATGGCGCGCCTGCATCGGGTGCCGCCCGAACAGGCCCCGTGGCTGACCCGACCCGAGGGAGTCGGCGTCAGCGCCGAACTCGAATGGTGGCGGGAGTACGTCAGATGGGGCACCGATGACCAGGTCCCCGATGTCATCACCGAAGCTTTCGACTGGCTGACACGCCGCACACCCTCCGCCACAACCCATTTGAGCATCTGCTGGGGCGATGCGCGGTTGTCCAACGCGATCTTCGACGACTCCGGCGAACTTGTCGGCGCGCTGGACTGGGAGCAGGCCTGCGTCTGCCCCGCCGAAGCCGATGTCGCGTGGTGGCTGGCCACCCGCAAGCAGATGCTCGAGGTCAACGGCTTGGACCTCGACCCCGAACTGGAAGGCTTCGACAGCCGCGCTTCGGTTGTCGGACGCTACGAGGAGATGCTCGGAAGGCCGCTCGCAGATCTCGACTGGTACGAGATATTCGCGATGGTCCGCATGGGGTGTTGCATCCTGCGGACGCAGGTCCTGTTGCGGGCGACCGGGCAGTCGGAGCACTTCCTCACCCGGGCGCCGATCCTGCCCGCATGGACGGTGGCCGCGATTCGCGCCTAGCTGCCGGTGCGGCGGGCGTAGGCGCGTAGGGCGAACGGCGCGAAGACCGCCGTCAGCAGCAGGGACCACAGGATGGTGGCCAGCACCGGATGGTGCAGCGGCAGCTGCGCACTGTCGGGCGCGGGTCCGCCGTTGCCCCACAGTTCGCGCATCGCCTGAGCCAGCGACGACACCGGGTTCCACTCCGCGATGACCCGCAGCCAGTGAGGCATCGGCTCGGTCGGGACAAATGTGTTGGCCAGGAACGTGATCGGGAACAAGACGGTGAACATCACGCCGTTGACGGCCTCGACGGTGCGCAGCAGTGAGCCGATCAGGATGCCGAACCAGATCATTCCGAAACCGAAGACCAGGACCAGAGCGAAGGCCAGCACCGCCTCGGCGACGCTGCCGCGGATGCGCCAGCCGATCGCCAGGCCCGTCAGCGCCATCACCACCACGCCCAGCGACGAGTGGATCAGGCTGGCGATGCTGCGACCGATGAGCACCGACGATCGCGAAATGGGCAGCGAGCGGAACCGGTCGATGATGCCCTTCTCGATGTCGGCGGTGATACCGGATGCCACGACGAATGCCGAGAACACGATGGTTTGCGCCTGGATGCCCGGCAGCAGGAACTCACGGTAGTTGGTGCCTCCCGGGTTGGGTATCGACGCGCCGAAAACGAACGCGAACAGCAACACGAACATGATGGGCTGGGTGGTGACGTCGCTCAGCATCTCGGGCATGCGCTTGGTGTGGATCATGTTGCGCTTGACCATGATCCAAGACTGCTGGGCGATGTTGGTCCGTCGAATCGCGACCCGTCGCCTGGGGGCGTGTGCCGGTGGCGCCACGGTCGTCATGTCACCTCCGATGGTCATGTACCGTCCTCCTCCTCGCTGCGGTGACCGGTCAGCGAGAGGAAGACGTCGTCGAGGCTGGGTCGCGACAACCCGATGTCGTCGACGGCGATGTCGTTGTCGCGCAGCATGCCCGCGACGCGGATCATGTCATCGAGACCCTCGGCGGCCGCGGTCAATTCGCGTGCACCTGCGTTGACGAACACTTCGCTACCGTCCGCGGCGAGCAGCGCCTCGGCCGCGGAGAGGTCCTCGGCGTTCGTCACGGTGACGACCAGGCTGGCGTTGCCTGCCTGCTGTTTGAGCGCAAGCGGCGAACCCTCGGCGATGATGCGCCCCCTGTCGATCACCAGGATGTTGTCGGCCAGCTGATCGGCCTCTTCAAGGTACTGCGTGGTCAGCAGCAGCGTGGTGCCCCCGTCGACGAGACCCCTTAGCGCGTCCCATAATTCACTGCGGCTGCGAGGGTCCAGGCCGGTGGTCGGCTCGTCGAGGAACAACACCGGCGGCGATGCGAGCAGGCTCACCGCGAGATCGAGCCGGCGACGCATACCGCCCGAGTAGGACTTCACCACGCGATCGGCGGCGTCGGCAATCGAGAACTGTTCCAGCAGTTGATCACCCAGCTTGGTGAGGTCCTTCTTGCGGATGCCGTAGAGCCCGCCGATCATCCGGATGTTCTCGCGGCCGGTGAGCAGCTCGTCGACGGTGGCGACCTGCCCGGTCAGGCCCATGTTGCGGCGCACCTGATCGGGTTCGCGGACGACGTCGTAGCCGGCGACGCGGGCGGTGCCGCTGGTCGGTGCGGTCAACGTCGTCATCATCCGCACGGTGGTGGTCTTGCCGGCGCCGTTCGGGCCCAGCAGCCCGAGCACCGTACCGGGGGGAACGGTGAAGCTGACACCGTCGACGGCCGGTTCGCCGTCGCCGAAGCGCTTTACAAGATCGATCGCCTCGATGGCGGGAGCGGAAGGCATGACACCGAACGTATCGCCACTCACGGACTGCTCATTACGTGGCGAGCGACCGCAAATTGCAGGCGCTACGCGGCGTGCCCGTGTGCAAACACGGCCGCTCGCGCACCTAGGGGACTAGGTGACGAGCGAGACGGAGTTGCTGCGGCGCAGCTTGCCCGACGGTGTCTTCGGGATGGTGCCGGGTCCCAGCACGACGACGTTGCGCGGACGCACGTCGACCTCGCCGACCACCTCGTGGGCGACCTGCTGCTCGATCCGGCGCACCTCGACGGGATCCTGCCAGGCGTTGGACTCCACGGCGACGGCGAACGTCTCCCGCGAGTGGCCCGCGTCGAGGCGCACCGCGACGGCGCATCCCGGCCGGACCCCCTCGACACGGCATGCGGCGCGCTCGATGTCGGTCGGGTAGATGTTGCGGCCGGCCATGATGATCACGTCCTTGACCCGGCCGCACACGACGATGTTGCCTTCGTCGGTGATGTAGCCGAGGTCGCCGGTGTCGTACCAGCCGTGCTCGTCCTGCGCCGGGATGAATCCGCCCATGGTGATGTAGCCCGGAGTCAGGGATTCACCGCGAAGCTCGATCACACCGACGCCGCGCGGCGGCATCACGTTGCCCTGCTCGTCGATGACGCGGGCCTCGAGGTCGCGCAGCAGGGGTCCCAACGAGGCCAGCCGACGGGTGTTGCCCTTGGTCGCGGGCACGGCGCGGCGCAGCGCGGCCAGCAGATCGGCGTCGACCTCGTCGACCACCAGACCCGCGCCGCACGGAGAGAACGACACCGCCAGCGTGGTCTCGGCCATGCCATAGGCGGGCAGAATGGCGTCGGGCTTCAGACCGAACGGCTTGCCGGCGTCCAGCAGGTCCTCGACGTCGGCGGGCTCGACGGGCTCGGCGCCCGACAGCGCGAACCGCAGCGTGGACAGGTCGAACTCACCCGGCTTGGCCTGACGGCGCAACCGCTTGGCGAACAGCGCATAGGCGAAGTTCGGCGCCGCGGTCATCGTGCCCTTGTACTTGTCGATGAGCTTGGCCCACAGCAGGGTGTCGCGCAGGAAGTCCAGGGGGGTGACCTTGACCAGTTCCGCGCCGAAGTACATCGGGATGGTCAGGAAGCCGACCATGCCCATGTCGTGGAAGCACGGCAGCCAGCTGACCATGACGTCCTTCTCGACGTCGTACTCGGCGCCGATGAACATCGCCTCGGCGTTGGAGTAGATGTTGCGGTGCGTGATCTGGACCGCCTTGGGCGAGCCCGTGGAGCCGGAGGTCAGCTGCATCAGCGCCAGATCGTCCTCGCCGACGTCGATCGGGTCGATCGGATCGGAGGCCATCAGGTCCGACACGGTGAGGACCGTGATGCCCTGCTCTTGGAGCACCGGGATGGCGACCATGAAGGGTTCGGAGACGATGACGGCCTTGGCCTCGATCATCCGCACCACGTTCATCGTGTCCTCGGCCCAGACCGCGAGGTCGGTGCGCGGGGTGGGCTGGTGCAGCATGGTCAGGCTGGCGCCGCGCATCCACAGGCCTTGGGCGGTCGGGGCGATCTCCACGGGGAAGCCGGCCAGCACGCCGACCGCGTCGCCGAGTCCGATACCGGCCTTCTCGAGGCCGCCTGCGATGCAGCGGGCGCGCTCGTGCACCTCGCCCCAGGTGTGGCGGACGGGTTCGTACGGTTCACCGGTGACCATGCCCGTCGTCACGGTGCGGGCATTGCGGTACATCTTCTCGGTGAATCGGCTCACGACACCCTCCTCGGTTCCTGGAGCCGCTGCGCCTGCGGCATGAGGCTCAGCGCAAAAATCCTCGTCATATGCTCCGCCTGATCAGGGATGCGGTCGCGAAGGCGCGCACACGAGTCGGGAGCGGTTTCGTCTCGAATTGGTGATGCACCGAGGCCTTCGCCATATCCGACGAGGCGCCCACCGAGGTCCCGGCGGGAAAGAAAGTCGTCTCCGATGCATGACAGCTAATCTTCACCATCGGCCATCTTAGGCAACTCTTAAGTAGCCGCCAAACTCTCGCGATTATTGAGAACTGGGTCACACCCTCTCGTGACCGAACTGTTCCCCGGGCGACACGAGGTCACGCCGAGGTCGACGGCGTCGGCACCACCCGCGCACCCTGGACGGGCCCGCTGGCCACTCGCACGGTGCGACACACGCCCGCGCCCGCCAACTGCGCGCCGACGTCGACCGCTTGACCCGCCGAGGCGCACAGAAAAGCGCACGTCGGCCCGGACCCGGACACGATGCCTGCCAATGCTCCGGCCTCGGTGCCCGCGCGCAGCGTGCGGCGCAACCCCGGATCGAGGCTCAGCGCGGCGGGCTGCAGGTCGTTGCCGAGCAGCGGGGCGAGTTGAGCCGGATCGCCGGAGGCCAGCGCGGCCAGCACCGGTTCGGCATCCTCGAGGCGCGGCGGTGGTTCGCGATTCGGCCCCGCAGAGTCGCGCAGCCGGTCGATCTCGGCGAACACCGCCGGCGTCGACAACCCGCCGTCGGCAAAGGCCAGCACCCAGTGAAACGTCGTGCGGGCCAGCACCGTCGCCAGCTCCTCACCGCGCCCGGTGCCCAACGCGGTCCCCCCGTGCAAGGCGAACGGCACGTCGCTGCCCAGCCGGGCCGCCAGCGCATGCAGATCGCGGCGCGGCACGCCCAACTCCCACAGCGTGTTCATCGCGACCAGCACCGCCGCCGCGTCAGCGCTACCGCCGGCCATTCCGCCGGCCACCGGGATGGATTTCTCGATCGAGATCGCAACATCGGGTGCCCGCCCCACGTGTTCGGCCATCAACTCAGCCGCCTGCCACGCGAGGTTGCGCTCGTCGGCGGGCAGCGATTCGGCCCCTTCACCGGACACTTCCAGCGACAGCATGTCGGCGTTGCTGACGGTGATCTCGTCGAGCAGCGAGACGGCGTGGAACACGGTGGTGAGCTCGTGGTAGCCGTCGTCGCGGCGGTCACCCACCTCCAGATAGAGGTTGACCTTGCCGGGCACTCGCACGGTGACCGACCCCGTCGGCACCCACTCGGAGGCGGTGTTCCCGTTCCAGCCCGGCACGGCACGACACTATCGAAAGGAGTCGCCGACCAGTCGTCGTGTCGCGAGTCGGCGCAGGAGGCGGCACTAGTGTGAGCTCGTGCTGTCCGCCGGTGACCGGTTCGACGACTACGTGGTCGACGAGGTCCTCGGCCAGGGCGGATCGGCCACGGTCTACCTGGCGCATCCCGCGGACAACCCGCAGCGGGTGGTCGCGTTGAAGGTCCTCGCCGAACACGCTCGCGATCGAGCGCACGTGGCCCGGCTGCGGCGTGAATTCGAGTTCGCCGACCGGCTCGACCACCCTCACATCGTCACCGTGTACGAGCGGGGCCCGGGGTGGCTGACGATGCAGTACGTCGCGGGCGGCGGAGTGCAGAAGCTGCCGACGGTCCCCGACCGCCTCGCCGCCCTCGGCCAGATCGCCGACGCGCTGGACTACATGCACAACCGCGCGATCGTGCACTGCGACGTCAAACCCGCCAACATCCTGGTCGAGCCCGACCGCTCGCACGCCGTGCTGATCGACTTCGGGGTGGCGGTCGAGATCACCGACGACATCGGCCGCCGCCCTTCGCAGGTGGAGGCCTCGCTGCCGTACTCGGCGCCGGAGCTGATCGCGGGCCGGGCGCCGACAGAAGCCACCGACGAATACGCGCTGGCCTGCACGGCGGTCGAACTGATCACCGGGTCACCGCCGTTTCGGGACGATTCCCGAGTCGGGTTGGTCGAGGCGCACCTGCATCGCCCGCCACCACGGTTCTCAGCTGAATTCGACTGGCTGCCACGCACCTTCGACTCGATCGTGGCCAAAGCCCTGGCGAAGGCGCCCGCGGACCGCTACCAGTCGTGCCGGGAGTTCGTCGCGCTGATCGTGCGTGCGGTCAGCGGACGCTGATCGAGCCCTTGGTTTCCCGAACCACCGGCTTGTCGACCTCTTCAGACCGTTGCAGCAGCCGGACGAAGTCGGCGATGGACAGGGTCTCACCGCGGCGCGAGGGATCGATGCTGGCCGCGAGCAGCCTGCGGGCCGACTCGTTACCCGAGCCCGCCCATTCGGCGAACGCGTTGCGCGCCGTCTTGCGCCGCTGCGCGAACCCGATGTCGATCAGCTCGAACACCTGCTCACGGAAGCTCTCGTCGGTCGGCCACGGCGACGTCTCGTAGCGCTCGATGCCGACCAGACCCGAGTACACCCGGGGGATCGGCCAGAACACCGTCGGCGACACCATGCCGTGCCGGCGGACCTTGCCGAAGAAGCGCACCTTGGCACTCGGAACGCCGTAATCCTTGCCGCCTGGTTCGGCCGCGAGCCGCTCGGCCACCTCGGCCTGCACCATCACCATCACGGTGCGGATCGAGGGGAACTCGGCCATCAGATGCAGCAGCGCCGGCACGGCGATGTTGTAGGGCAGGTTGGCGACCAGGGCCGTCGGCTCCTCGTCGAGTTCTTCGCGGCGCAATCCGAGGATGTCGCGGTTGAGCACGCTGAGCCGGTTGATCTCGCTGTGCGAATGCTCGGCGATGGTGGTCGGCAGTTGCCGGGCCAGCACGGGGTCGATCTCGACGGCGGTCACCCGCGCGCCGCGGTCGAGCAACGCCAGCGTCAGCGAGCCCAGTCCGGGCCCGACCTCGAGAACGTGGTCGTGCTTGTGGACACCGGACGCCGAAACGATTCGCCGTACGGTGTTGGCGTCATGGACGAAGTTCTGGCCGAACGATTTGCGCGGCCGAAAGTCGATCGCCTTCGCCAGTTGTCGTATCTCGGTCCGCCCGAGTAGTCGAATGGTCAGCGCGCACCAATCCTCCCGCTACAAGTCGGCCACGCGCCCCACCCTTGTCGCGCCCGAGTGACTTCAGCAATCGCGATTTGTTCTTCTCTTGTTGCCAAGTCGGCTCTCGCAGCATAGCGCAGACCGCCGTTGCGCTCCCATGTGTTTTGGTCGAATTGAACGCCGCCGTAATATCCGTTGCCGGTGTTGATCGCCCAATTACCTCCGGCTTCGCACCGGGCAAGGGCGTCCCAGGTCGCTGCGTTGGACACCGGCGGCACCTCGGTTCCGGGTTTGGTGCCCACTCGCACGACCCCTTCACGGGCCGGCGTTACAACGACATTGGCTACTGGCAACCTGCCGGTCTCCACACCGTTGAGTTTCGCCACGGCAAAGATCACGTCCTGGGTGCCCGGCATCCCGGGGTCCTCGACGACCTCGCGGCTCTGGTTCAGCGTCGGATCCTCGATGCGCTTGAGGCCGGGCGGCAGCGGCACACGCTCGGCGATCTTGTCGATCCGGTTGCGCGTCACCTGCACGTGCATACCGTCGGTGACGGGGGCCGATGCGGCCGGAACCACGGCGTCACGCTGCTCGAGCGGGGCGCCCGCCTCGGCGAGCAGACCCGCGACGTTCGGGGCGGCCAGGGTGACGCTGCGCGTCGCTCCGCCGTCATCGATGTACACGGTCTTGGGACTGACCACGGGCAGCGACATTCCCGCCAGCGGAACCCGGCTGGCGCGCGAGGCGGCCGCGGGCGCCTTGTCGGTCATCTCCAGCTGGGCGAGAGCCTCGTCGACCGTCGACGCGGTCGTCCACACCTGCTTGCTGTCCTCGCCGTCCAGTGAGAGCTGAAGCGGACGGCTGCGGCGCAGCACGATGGTGTCGGCCTGGTTCACCGGCTGATCGGCGGCAGGGAACAGGTCATCGCGGTCGCCGACCTCGAAGCCGTTCTCCTCGACCACGTCGATCACGCGCGACTTCATGGTCGCCACCGTCGTCGACGACCCGTCGACGGTCAGCGTGACGGTCTTGTGCGCAGCTATCGCGTAACCGCCGGCGAAGGTGAGTGCGAGCAACGTCGCACCGACCAGCAGACGAAGTAGCGGTGAACGCGCCTCGTGGAGCTTTGTGAAAGTGTTCAAAACGTCGTATATCCCCGACTATCGGACGGAACTCCGCGCCCTTGCGGTGCTTCGCTTTCGGTCACAGCACGGTAACGGAGAGGCCTCGAGTCAGCAACTCGCAAGGCCGTACGCGCGCTCGGCTGTGGTGGTGGTTTCGCGTGCGACGGCCTCCGCCGGCTTACCGACGATCTCCGCCACCGCCCGCACAGTGTAGGGAAGGCAGTACGGCTCGTTGGGCGCGCCGCGGTACGGGTGGGGCGTCAGGAACGGCGCGTCGGTCTCGACCAGCATTTGCCCGGGCGGAATCAGCTGTGCGGCTTCGCGCAGGGCTCGGGCGTTCTTGAAGCTGACGGTGCCCGACAGGCTCAGTAGCCAGCCCTGGTCGATGCACCGACGCGCCATCTCCGGTCCCGAGGAGAAGCAGTGGAAGATCACGATGTCAGGGGCGCCCTCGGCGGCCAGCACGTCGAGCACTTGGTCGTCGGCCTCACGGTTGTGGATCATCAGCGGCTTACCGGTCCGCTTGGCGAGGTCGATGTGCCAGGCGAACGCGTCCCGTTGGGTGGCCGGTTCCGCGCAGCCTTCAAGCTTGCCGGGCCAGTAAAGGTCGAGGCCGGTCTCGCCGATCGCGACGACGCGGGGATGCCCGGCCAGTCGCTCCACGACGGTCTTGGCCTCGTCGGTCAGGGCGTCGGCCCGCGTCGGATGCAGGGCGACGGCGGCGTAGACCCGCTCGTCGGCGTCGGCGGCCTCGGTGGCCCAGCGCGCGGAGTCGAGGTCGTCGGCGATGGTGACGACGGCCCGGACGCCGACCGCTGCCGCGCGGTCGACGATCGCGGTGACCTCGGCCGCGTCCGACGCACCGCATGCGTCGAGATGGGTGTGCGCGTCGATCAGCGGGCTCAGCGGATCCGGAGCGGGGGGCCGCTCCCTTCCGCCTGAGCGCTTCGCGTTCACTGCCACACCATAAGCTGAGTTGAAATGACTACCGCTGTCCCCGGGGCGCAAGCGCCAAGCCCAGGCGCGCCCTTCTACATCACCACCGCGATCGCCTACCCGAACGGCGATCCGCACGTCGGCCACGCCTACGAGTACATCGCCACCGACGCCATCGCCCGGTTCAAGCGGCTGGACGGATTCGACGTGCGGTACCTGACCGGCACCGACGTGCACGGGCTGAAGATGGCCGAGGCGGCGAAAACGCTGGGCATCCCCACGGCCGACCTGGCGCGGCAGAACTCGGATGTGTTCGAACGCCTGCAGGAGAAGCTGAACATCTCGTTCGACCGGTTCATCCGCACCTCGGACGCCGACCACTTCGAGGCCTCGAAGGAGATCTGGCGCCGGATGAACGACGCCGGCGACATCTACCTCGACTCCTACCAGGGTTGGTACTCGGTACGCGACGAACGGTTCTTCACCGACGCCGAGACGAACGTCGGCGCCGACGGCGTGCGGGTCGCTGTGGAGACCGGCGCGCCCGTGACCTGGACCGAGGAGCAGACGTACTTCTTCCGGCTGTCGGCCTACACGGACCGTTTGCTGGAGCACTATCGGACGCACCCGGAGTTCATCGAGCCCGAAGTGCGGCGCAACGAGGTCGTCAGCTTCGTCTCCGGCGGGCTCAGAGACCTGTCGATCTCGCGCACCACGTTCGACTGGGGCGTGCCGGTGCCCGACCATCCCGACCACGTCATGTACGTGTGGGTGGACGCGCTGACCAACTACCTGACCGGCGTCGGCTTCCCGGACACCTCGTCGGAAGCCTTCAAGCGATACTGGCCGGCCGATCTGCACATGATCGGCAAGGACATCATCCGGTTCCACACCGTCTACTGGCCCGCGTTTCTGATGTCGGCGGGAATCGAGTTGCCGCGCAGGGTTTTCGCGCACGGATTCGTGCTCAACCGCGGCGAGAAGATGAGCAAGTCGGTGGGCAACATCATCGACCCGGTGAACCTCGTCGACACGTTCGGGCTCGACCAGGTGCGCTATTTCTTCCTGCGCGAGGTGCCGTTCGGTCAGGACGGCAGCTACAGCGAGGACGCGATCATCGGCCGCATCAACGCCGACCTGGCCAACGAGTTGGGCAACCTGGCGCAGCGCTCGCTGTCGATGGTGGCCAAGAACCTCGACGGGATCGTCCCTGAGCCAGGGGACCTCACCGGCGACGACGCGGCTCTGCTCGAATCCGCCGACGCGCTGACCGACCGGGTGCGTGGCCATTACGACGCCGTCGCGATGCACCTGGCGCTCGAGGCGATCTGGTCGGTCCTCGGCGCCGCGAACAGGTACTTCTCCGCCCAGGAACCGTGGGTGCTGCGCAAGTCAGAGGCGGCGCAGGATCAGCGTCGGTTCGGCACAGTGCTATACACGACGCTCGAGGTCGTGCGGATCGCCGCGCTGCTGACGCAGCCCGTGATGCCCGACTCGTCGGCCAAGCTGCTCGATCTGCTCGGGCAGAACCCCGACGAACGAACCTTCGCCGCTATCAGCACCCGGCTGAAGCCAGGCACCGCCCTACCGGCCCCGACCGGTGTGTTCCCCCGCTACCAGGCTGAGTGAATCGAAAAGTGAACGGACTACACGAGAAACTGCACGACCTCTACGAAGAGGTCGCCAAACGCAACGCAGGCGAGACCGAATTCCATCAATCCGTCTACGAGGTGCTCAACAGCCTCGGACCGGTGGTGGAGAAGCACCCCGAATACGTCGACTCCGAGGTCATCCGGCGGCTGTGCGAACCCGAACGTCAGATCATCTTCCGGGTGCCCTGGGTCGACGACCGCGGCACCGTGCAGATCAACCGCGGCTTCCGCGTGGAGTTCAACTCCGCGCTGGGGCCGTTCAAGGGCGGCCTGCGGTTCCATCCGTCGGTCTACCTCGGAATCGTCAAGTTCCTGGGCTTCGAACAGATCTTCAAGAACTCGCTGACCGGCATGCCGATCGGCGGGGGCAAGGGCGGCGCCGACTTCGACCCCAAGGGCCGCTCCGACAGCGAGATCATGCGGTTCTGTCAGTCGTTCATGACCGAGTTGTACCGCCACCTCGGTGAGTACACCGACGTACCCGCCGGTGACGCCGGCGTGGGCACGCGTGAAATCGGTTACCTGTTCGGCCAATACAAGCGGATCACCAACCGCTACGAGTCGGGCACCCTCACGGGCAAGGGACTGACGTGGGGTGGTTCGCAGGTCCGCACCGAGGCGACGGGCTACGGGACGGTCTTCTTCGTCAACGAGATCCTCAAGGCCAACAACGACACGTTCGAGGGCAAGCGCGCCGTGGTGTCCGGTTCGGGCAACGTGGCGATCTATGCGATCGAGAAGATCCAGGAACTGGGCGGCACCGTGGTCGCGTGTTCGGATTCGAGCGGCTACGTCGTCGACGAGAAGGGCATCGACCTCGACGTCCTCAAGGAGATCAAGGAGGTGCGCCGCGGCCGGATCGCCGACTACGTCGAGATGCGCGGTGGCACCGCGGAGTTCGTCGCCGACCGCAACGTATGGGACGTTCCGTGTGAGATCGCGATACCGTGCGCCACGCAGAACGAGATCAACGGCGACGAAGCGCTGGCATTGATCGAGAACGGGTGCCGCGTCGTCGCCGAAGGCGCGAACATGCCGTGCTCACCAACCGCGCTCAAGCACTTCGCCAACGCGGGTGTGACGTTCGCTCCGGGCAAGGCGGCCAACGCCGGTGGCGTCGCCACCAGCGCGTTGGAGATGCAACAGAACGCCTCGCGGGACTCGTGGACGTTCGTCGAAACCGAACAGCGCCTGGAGCAGATCATGCGGCGGATCCACAACCGCTGCCTGGTCACCGCCGAGGAGTACGGCCAACCCGGCAACTACGTGGCAGGCGCGAACATCGCGGGGTTCATCCGGGTCGCCGACGCGATGCTGGCACTGGGCCTGGTCTGACATCGATGTGACGCGCGTCACAAACTGTCACGCCCCGGCGCCGGCCGGTGTCTAGAGGGCATGACTGATTTCAACGCACGCACAGAATCCACCGCCCACACCCGCGTCGTCGTCCTCGGCGGCGGCTACTCCGGAATCCTGGCGGCCAACCACCTGCGGATGCGCGCCGACGTCGACGTCACGGTGGTCAACCCCAGACCGAAGTTCGTCGAACGGATTCGGCTCCACCAGCTGGTGGCCGCCGGTTACGACGCCGGAGTCGACTACGGCACGCTGCTCGGCGAAGGCATCCGGCTCGTCGTCGACACCGCGACGCGCATCGACACCGCCGCGCGCACCGTGCGTCTGGCGTCCGGGCGCGAACTCGACTACGACTACGTCATCTACGCCGTCGGCAGCACCGGCACGGTGCCGAAAACCATCCCCGGCGCGGCCGAGTTCGCCTACCCAATAGCGGAATTCGAGCAGGCACAGCGACTGCGCACCGCACTGGAGCGGTTGCATCCCGCAGCACCCGTCACCGTCGTGGGGGCAGGACTGACGGGCATCGAGACCGCCTCGGAACTCGCCGAGCAGGGCCGCAACGTGACGCTGGTCTGCGGCGGGCGCCTTGCACCGTCGCTGTCCGAACCTGGCCGGCGCTCCACCGCCAAGGCGCTTGCCAAGCTCGGCGTGACGGTCATGGAGGCCGACGTGGTCACCGAGGTACGCGCCGGCGCGGTGGTTTTCGCCGACGGAGCGGTGCGCCCGAGTGCGATCACCGTCTGGACCGCCGGGTTCGGTGTTCCTGAACTCGCGGCGGCGAGCGGACTGCGTACCGACGCGATCGGTCGCCTCATCACCGACGAGACACTGACGAGCGTGGACGACGAGCGTATCGTCGCGGCCGGTGACTGCGCGGCTCCGTCAGATCAGCCGCTGCGGATGTGCTGTGCCACGGCAACGCAACTCGCTCCGCAGGCGGCGAATACCGTGCTGAGCCGCATCGCGGGCACGACGCCCGCCGCATTCGAGTACGCGTACACCGGATCCTGCATCAGCCTGGGGCGCCGCACCGCGACGCTGCAGTTCACCCGCAAGGACGACACCACGGTGGACGTCTACCTCGCGGGTCGGGCCGTCGCCAAGTTCAAAGAGGCGGTCTGCAAGGGCACCCTGTGGGCGATGCGGCGCTCGGCGCGCAAGCCGGCCTGGACGTTCTGGCTCAAGGGCGGCCCCCGTCCCCAGCAGCCGGTTCCCGCTGCGAAGGTGGTCACGTAGAGGTGACCACCACACCGGGAGACCATGCCGAGCGGTTCACCGTCCTTCGGCCGCTGTTGTTCACGATCGCCTACGAGATCCTGGGCAGCGCAACCGAATCCGACGATGTGCTGCAGGACAGCTATCTCCGCTGGGCCGACGTCGATCTGAGCACCGTGCGCGATACGAAGTCGTATCTCGCGCAGTTGGTGACCCGCGAGGCGCTCAACGCGCTGCGCGCCAGGTCACGTCGCCGCGAGGAGTACATCGGTCCGTGGCTGCCGGAGCCGCTGTTACTCGAGTCACGCGATGCATCTTCTGATGTCGTGCTGGCCGAATCGGTGTCGATGGCGATGCTGGTGCTGCTCGAGACGCTGACCCCCGACGAGCGCGCGGTGTTCGTGCTGCGTGAGGTATTCGGCTTCGAGTACGACGAGATCGCGGGCGCGGTGGGCAGATCCGCGTCGACCGTGCGCCAGATGGCGTACCGCGCCCGTGAACACGTCCACGCGCGGCGAAACCGCTTCGGCCCGGTAGACGAACAGCGGACCGAGCAGATCACCGAACAGTTCCTGGCCGCGGCGGCCACCGGTGACATCGACGGCCTGATGTCGCTACTGTCGCCCGGGGTCACCTGGACCGCGGACCACGGCGGCAAGGCCACCGCGATTCGCAGGCCGGTCGTCGGCGCCCGCAGGGTGGCCGCGCTCATGGCACGGCTGTTCGAGGTGGCCAAACAGACACCGGAGATGCGCTTCGAGACGGCGGTCTACAACAGTGCGCCCGCATTCGTGGTCTACACCGGCGATCACCTCGAGGGACTGTTCGTGTTCGAGGTGATCGAGGACAAGATCACCAACCTCTACGCCATGCGTAACCCGGACAAGCTGGCGGGCATCACGATCCCCCGCAGCATCAGCCGTCAGTGACCTCTGCCACATTCGCCGTCGAGATGTCACACTGCGGGGATGCCCGGTGTCTCGAGGTCAGACCGGCTCTGAGCCGAACCGCCACCCCGGCGGCCGCGGCAGGCCGGATGACCCGAGGAGATCGAAGATGACCGAGCCCAGCACCCACGTCGTTGTGATCGGCGGCGGTTACGCCGGCGTGATGGCCGCCAATCGCCTCGCCCCGCACGCCCGCGTGACGCTGGTGAACCCGCGTGCCGAGTTCGTCGAACGGATCCGCCTGCACCAGTTGGTCGCCGGCAACGACGACGCTGTCGCCGACTACTCGGCCGTGCTGTCGCCCGCCGTGCAGATCGTCGTCGACGGAGCTTCACGGATCAATGCGGCCGCCCGCACCGTCACGCTGACGTCCGGTGCGTCGTTGCCCTACGACTATCTGGTGTACGCCGTCGGCAGCACGGGCACCGTTCCGGCGGCGGTGCCGGGGGCCGCCGAATTCGCCTACCCCCTCAGTGAATTGGAGCAGGCACAGCGGCTGACCGCGCGGATGGCCGACGTTCGGCAGTCGGCGCCGGTTGTCGTGGTCGGCGGCGGGTTGACCGGGATCGAGACCGCGGCAGAGCTGGCCGAGACGGGTCGCCCCGTCACGCTGGTGACAGATGTCCTCGGGCCTTCGCTGGCGGCCAGCGGGCGCCGATCGGTGGCCAAGCGGTTGGCCAAGTTGGGCGTCGTCGTCGTCGAGGGCAGCGCCGTCGCGGAAGTCACGGGCGACCGGGTCGTGGTGGCCGACGGCCGCGAGGTGCCGAGCGCGGTGACGGTGTGGACCGCCGGATTCGGCGTGCCGGGTCTGGCCGCCGCCAGCGGCCTGGCCACCGACGAGCTCGGACGGCTCCTCACCGACGAAACGCTGACCAGCGTCGACGACGTGCGCATCGTGGGCGCAGGAGATGCGGCTTCACCGTCGGACGTGCCGTGGCGCATGAGCTGCCAGGCCGCCCTTCCGCTCGGCGCGCAAGCCGCCAACACGGTGCTGGCGCGGCTCGCCGGACAGGACCCCGCCACCGTGAACCACGCGATGGCCGGGCAGTGCATCAGCCTGGGCCGCAACGCAGGTACGTTCCAGTTCGCCGACGTCGATGACACCCCACGTCGGTGGTACATCGGCGGTCGCACCGGTGCCCTGGTCAAAGAGCAGGTGTGCCGCTTGACGTTGAAGTGGATCCGCGGCGAGGCCGACAAGCCGGGCTCCTACACCTGGAAGACGAACCCGCGCCGCGAGCACGTGGTGGTGTCGGCACAGAGTGAAAAGTCGGCGATCCGATGAGCGACACGGGTGACGAACACGCCGAACGGTTCACGGTGCTGCGTCCGCTGCTGTTCACGATCGCCTACGAGATCACCGGCAGCGCAACCGAAGCCGACGACGTGCTGCAGGAGAGTTACCTGCGCTGGGCCGAGGTGGACCTCGCCAAGGTGCACGACACCAAGGCCTACCTCGCCCAGCTCGTCACCCGCCAGTCGCTCAACGCGCTGCGCGCACAGTCGCGGAGGCGCGAGGAGTACGTCGGCCCGTGGCTGCCCGAACCGCTGCTGCTCGACGCACATGACCCGTCATCGGATGTCGTTCTCGCCGAGTCGGTCTCGATGGCGATGCTGGTCGTGTTGGAGACCCTGAGCCCGGACGAGCGCGCGGTGTTCGTGTTGCGCGAGGTGTTCGGTTTCGGACACGACGAGATCGCCGAGGCGGTGGGCAAGTCGGCGGCGGCCGTGCGACAGATGGCGCACCGAGCCCGCGAACACGTGCAGTCGCGGCGGAAGCGGTTCGAGCCCGTCGATCCCAAGGTGTCGATGGAGATCACGGAGCGGTTCTTCGCGGCCGCGTCCTCCGGTGACGTCGATGCGCTGCTCGAGATGCTGACCGATGACGTCCAGTGGACCGCCGACTCGGCGGGCAAGGTCAGCGCGGCGCGGCGGCCGGTGGTCGGTGCCGACAAGGTCGCGCGGGTGCTCATCGGGCTGGTGCGGGTGGCGGGCGAGGCCGGCCGGGTGGAACCGGCGATGTACAACAACGCGCCCGCGCTCAAGCTCTACTTGGGCGACCACTTCGAGGGGCTCATCAACCTCGAGATCACCGATGGCCGGATCTCGCACTTCTACGTGATGCGCAACCCGGACAAGTTGACCGGGGTGGAGATCCCGCGGGAAGTCACGCGGAGCATCTGACAAGCTGAGTCGGTGCGCATCGACCTGCTCGGCGACCTCGGCAGCGCCCAAGCGGTTCTGCGCGCCGTCGGATACGCCGCGGCCGATCGCGGGCTGGCGCCACCTGCCGCGCTGATCGGCGAGTGGTTCGGTTCGGGCGCGGTCATCGCCCCGACGGTCGATGTCGCGCCGGTCGACGCGTCGCGTGCCTTCGACATTCCCTGCGGGTCGGGTGATGGCGAGGCGGTCGGGGGCGGCTGGTTCGGTTTTCTGTCGTATCCGGATGCGGCGGCCGACGGTCTCGGTCCGCGGATTCCCGAGGCTGCGGGCGGCTGGTCCGACTGCGTGCTGCGCCAGGACGGCGACGGGCGATGGTGGTTCGAAAGCCTCTCCGACGCAACGCTTCCCGGGTGGGTGGCCGACGCGCTGCGGGTGCCGGTCGAGCCACGGCCGTCGTACGTCGAGTGGGGCGAAGCCGATCGCGGTGCGCATCGCCGGGGGATGCTGGACTGCCTCGACGCGATCGCCGCCGGGGAGGTCTACCAGGCGTGCGTGTGCACGCAGTTCCGCGGCCGACTGGAGGGCTCGCCGCTCGACTTCTTCGCCGACGCCGTGCACCGCACGTCGCCCGCGCGTGCCGCGTACCTCGCGGGGACCTGGGGGGCGGTGGCGTCGTTGTCGCCGGAACTGTTCCTGCGCAGGCGCGGTGAGCACATCGCGTCGAGCCCGATCAAGGGCACACTGCCGCGTTCGGCCGATCCGGACGCGCTGCGCGGCTCGGTCAAGGATGTCGCCGAGAACATCATGATCGTCGACCTCGTGCGCAACGACCTGGGCCGCGTCGCCGATGTCGGCACCGTCACGGTCCCCGAGCTGCTGGTCGTGCAACCGGCGCCCGGGGTGTGGCATCTGGTGTCGACGGTGTCCGCGCGCGTGCCCGTCGACGTGCCGATGTCGACAGTGCTCGACGCGATGTTCCCACCGGCGTCGGTGACCGGGACACCCAAGACCCGGGCGCGCCAACTGCTCGAGCAGTGGGAACCGGTCAGGCGGGGAATCTATTGCGGCACAGTCGGGCTGGCGTCTCCGGTGGCAGGGTGCGAACTCAACGTGGCGATCCGGACAGTGGAGTTCGACGCGGCAGGTAATGCGGTGCTCGGCGTCGGCGGCGGTATCACCGCGGACTCGGATCCGGACCGCGAGTGGGAGGAGTGCCTGCACAAGGCGGCACCGATCATCGCATCACGTACGCGACCGCAGCACCGCGTCGTAGAGCTCACGACGTGACGGCGAGCCCGGGTTCGCCGCGACCACGTCGGCGCAGGCGTCCTTGACCCGCGCGCCGTCGTCGACCAACTTGTGGACCGCGGCCACCAGGGTCTCGAGGTCCGCTTTCGGGACGGCGCCGGCCAGCACGACGGTGATCTCGCCGAGCACCCCGTCGGCGGCCCAGTCGGAGAGCTCCTCAAGCCGGCCCCGGACGATCTCCTCGTGCGTCTTGGTCAGCTCCCGGCACACCACGGCGCGGCGGTCCGGCCCGAGCACCTCGACTGCGTCGGCGAGCGTGCCGGCCAGCCGGCGGGGCGACTCGAAGAACACACAGGTGCGCTGCTCGGTCGCCAACGTCATCAGCCACGTCTTGCGGGCGGTCTGCTTGCGGGGTGCAAACCCCTCGAAGCAGAACCTCTCGGCCGGTAGCCCCGAGACCGCCAGCGCCGTCGTCACCGCCGACGGGCCCGGCAGGCAGGTGACCGGCAGCCCTGCCTCGATGCACGCCGTGACCAGGCGATAGCCGGGGTCGCTGATCAACGGCATCCCGGCGTCGCTGACCATCAGCACCGTCGCGCCTGCCCGTATCCCGTCGAGCAGGCCCGGGATCCGCGACGCCTCGTTCTGGTCGTAGAGGCTGACCACCTTCGCGGTCAGCCTCACCTCCAGCGACTGGGCCAGCGTGCGGACCCGGCGGGTGTCCTCGGCGGCGATGACGTCGGCGCTGCCCAGCGCGCCGACCAGCCGCGCCGAGGCGTCGGAGGGCTGGCCAAGCGGCGTGGCGCCGATGAGCAGTCGTCCGGGGCTCATGCCGACAGCCTACGATCGCTCTCGTGACCGCCCCCGCCACCAAAGCGCCGCGCGCGGTCCCGGTCATCAGCCCAGCGCCGCAGGTGCCCGCCGCGGACTTCGGCCCGGTAGACCGGCTGCAGGGCTGGGTGATGACCGCCGTCATCGGCACGCTGGCCGCGGTGACGCGGTTCCTCAATCTCGGATCGCCGACCGACGCCGGCACCCCGGTCTTCGACGAGAAGCACTACGCGCCGCAGGCCTGGCAGATGCTGCACAACCACGGCGTCGAGGACAACCCGGGCTACGGCCTGGTGGTGCACCCGCCGCTCGGCAAGCAGTTGATCGCGATCGGCGAGGCGCTGTTCGGCTACAACGGGCTGGGCTGGAGGTTTTCCGGCGCCGTGTGCGGCGTGATCGTCGTGGTCCTGGTCGCGCGGATCACGCGACGCATCAGCCGTTCGACGTTGGTGGGTGGCATCGCGGGGCTGCTGGTGATCGCCGACGGGGTCAGCTTCGTCGCCTCGCGGACCGCGCTGCTCGACGGGTTCCTGGTGACGTTTGTGGTGGCCGCGTTCGGCTGCCTGATCGTCGACCGGGACCAGGTGCGCGAGCGCATGCATATCGCGCTGTTGGAGGGCCGCATCGGCGAGACGGTGTGGGGGCCGAGGCTCGGGGTCCGGTGGTGGCGGTTCGGCGCGGGGGTTCTGCTCGGATTGGCCTGCGCCACAAAGTGGTCGGGCGTGTACTTCATCGCGTTCTTCGGCGTCATGACGATGGTCTTCGACATTCTCGCGCGGCGTCAGTACCGCGTCCCGCGACCGTGGCTGGGCGCATTCCGTCGCGATCTGGGACCGTCGCTGTACGCGCTGGTGCTCATCCCGTTCGGGGTGTACCTCGCGTCGTACACGCCGTGGTTCGCCTCGGAGACGGCCATCAACCGCCATGAAGTCGGGCAGTCGATCGGCCCGGACAGCGTGTTGCCGATCCCCGATGCATTGCGCTCACTGTGGCACTACACGCATGCCGCGTACCGGTTTCACTCCGGCTTGACCAACGCCGACGGAAACCATCACCCGTGGGAATCGAAGCCGTGGACATGGCCGATGTCGTTGCGCCCGGTGCTCTATGCCATCGACAACCAGGACGTGCCCGGGTGTGGCGCGCAGTCGTGCGTGAAGGCCGTGATGCTGGTCGGCACGCCCGCGATGTGGTTCCTGGCGGTGCCGGTGCTGGGCTGGGCGGTGTGGCGGGCATTCATCAAGCGCGACTGGCGTTATGGCGTCGCGCTGGTGGGCTACAGCGCGGGCTTCCTGCCGTGGTTCGCCGACATCGACCGCCAGATGTACTTCTTCTATGCGGCGACGATGGCGCCGTTCCTGGTGATGATGATCGCGTTGATTCTCGGCGACATCTTGCACAAGCCGAACCAGAACGCCGAACGCCGAACGCTCGGGCTGATCGCGGTGAGTTGTTATATCGCGTTGGTGTTGACGAACTTCGCGTGGATGTACCCGATCCTGACCGGCATCCCGATATCGCAGAACACCTGGAACATGCAGATCTGGCTGCCGTCCTGGCGTTAGCCGTCGCCGCAGAAGCCACGCTAGTCGGCTCTCGGACACTAGTTGTTTTCGCGAAACACACACGAGGGTCGCAGTCGACGAGTTATCCACAGCCCTGGTGTAGATATCGCGAATCGTGAGTCGACTTGTCAGTGCGCGCACCCAGCATCGGCGCATGGAACGAGCATTTCTCGGCAACGAACTACTTGAGGGCGGTCTCACTCGCAGCCAGCTACGCTGGCGCTACAGGTCTGTTCACCCCCGCGTATACGTGCCACGGGCCGCCTTGCCATCGCTCCAGCTCGAGGCGCACGCGGCTTGGCTCTGGAGCAATCGGCGGGGCATCGTCGCCGGGCGAGCGGCGGCTTCACTTCATGGAGCCCAATGGGTCTCACCCGGAACGGTGATCGACTTGATTGGCCCGCGTGAGCGACTCAGATCAGGTGTGGTCGTTCGGAATGAACGGATCGATTGGGATGAGATCTGCACGATCGGTGAACTCGCAGTCACCACACCGGCTCGCACAGCGCTGGATCTGGCTCGACACCTGCACCGCGACTTAGCCGTAAGGCACCTCGACGCATTAGCGGCGGCGACCGGCGTGAAGGTGGACGACGTAGCGCCGCTCGTAGAGCGGTATCGCGGTTGGCGGGGGATGAAGCGCGCTCGCATCGCACTGGACCTGATGGACGGCGGGGCTCAGTCGCCGAAGGAGACGTGGCTGCGCCTCCTCGTCCTGGACGCAGGGTATCCACGGCCTCGCACACAGATCCGAGTGTGCGACGGTGCCGCCGAGGCTTTCCTCGACATGGGTTGGGACGAGCCGATGATCGCGTTGGACTATGACGGTGAGCAGCATCAGACCGACCGACCTCGATTCGTTCATGACATCGGACGCAACGCGATGGTCGAGAGTCAGGGTTGGCTCGACATCCATGTGGTCAAGGAGCACAGCCGCGGCTTCACGCTGCACCGGCTACGGGAAGCCGCTGAGCGTCGCGGATGGTCTCCGCTCGCGAGGCGTACACCAGGGTCGTGAGAGACGGCAAGCTGACGGCCCTGGTGTACGTCTCGCGAAACTGCAGGTGCTACAGCGGGTCGCGGCCGGCCGGGCACGACATACACCGCGGGCCGCCGCGGCCGGTGCCCAGTTCGGAGGCCTGGATCGGCAGCACCTCGATACCGGCATCCGCCAACCGAGCATTGGTTTCGACGTTGCGCTCGTAGGCGACCACCACACCCGGCGCGAGCGCCAACGTGTTGTTGCCGTCGTCCCACTGCTCACGCTCGGCCGTCACCGGATCCAACCCCGTGGCGATGACGCGTAACCGGTCGATACCCATCGCCGTCGCGGCGGCGTCGATGAACGGCACCTCGTCGTCGATACGCACTCCGCCGTTCCCGTCACGATGAATCGTGAACGCCGACAACGAGTCCACGACCGGTGGGTACATCACCACCGCGTCGACGTCGACCATCGTGCACACCGTGTCGAGATGCATCTGCGCTCGCGACTGCGCGATCGGCACCGCGAGCACGGTGTAGGCCAGGTCGTCGTCGAACAGGCTGCGCGCCAACGCTTCCGCCCCCGCCGGCGTGGTCCGCTCCCCCACCCCGACCGCCACCACACCAGGCGCGAGCAGCAGCACGTCTCCGCCCTCGACCGGCGCCGACCGCGACTCATAGGCCCGCCGAACACCGAGGAATCGCGGGTGATGCGCGTAAATCACGTCGGTCAGCGAGGTCTCGCGCACCCGCGCCGGCAGCGCCAGCGACGTGATCGCCACTCTCGGGCCGATCCAGAACGACGAGTCGCGAGTGAACAACAGATTCGGCAGCGGATCGATGACGAAGTCACCCCCGTGATGCATCCGCCGAACCAGCGACAGCTCCGCACCCGAGAGCGGCAACTCGTTGAACGTCATACCCGCCATCAGCACATGGGCCAGCGGTGCGGGCTCCAGCGCGCGAAGGTACGCCGAAAGTTCCTGCGCCAGCGGCAGACCCAGCCGTCGTGGATCGACCGCCGCAGCGATCCCGTGCATCCGCGCCGCGCCACTGTGCGACAACGCCTCGGTCAGCAGATCGGCCAGCAGCATCACCTCGACGCCCCGCTCGACCAACAACGCGGCGAACGCGTCGTGTTCGGCCTGAGCCCTGGCCACCCACGGCAACCCGTCGAACAACAGCGCATCGTTGTTGCGCGGCGTCAACCGCTGCAACTCGGCGCCGGGCCGGTGCAGGATGGCCGCAGTCAGCCGACCCACCTCGGAGTCGCAGCCCAACGTCACATCTAGCACCGTAACCCGCAACCCCACCTCAACTATGGTTGATGTTATGGAGTTGATTCACGAGCTGACTCCCGGCGAGATGTCCGCTCGCAGCGGTGTCGCGGTTTCGGCACTGCACTTCTACGAGCGCGAAGGCCTCATCCACAGCAGACGCACCTCGGGAAACCAGCGCCGCTATGCCCGAGAGACGTTGCGCCGGGTCGCGTTCATCCGGATGTCGCAGCGGCTCGGAATCCCCTTGTCCCGCATACGAGAAGCACTGGCCACCCTGCCCGACGACAGGGTGCCCACGAGTAAGGACTGGGCCAGGCTGTCGGCGGGCTGGCGCCAAGACCTCGACGACCGCATCCTGCACCTGCAACGCCTGCGCGACAATCTGACCGGCTGCATCGGCTGTGGCTGCCTGAGCCTGAAGACCTGCGCGTTGACCAACCCCGGAGACGTCCTTGCCGAACAGGGACCTGGCGCGGTGCGGCTCTGATGCATCGAACGCTTGTGCGATAGAATCGCGGCCATGGAGCTGGCGCTGCAGAGCTCGCTGTTCGAGCACGCCGAACGCCGCCATCTCGGCAACGGCGCCTGGATCGACTTTCGATCCGGGTGGTTGGACGATGCCGACTCGCTGTTCACCGAGCTCTCCGAGGTCATCCCGTGGCGTGCGGAGAGCCGGCCGATGTACGACCGCGTCGTCGACGTCCCGCGCCTGGTCAGCTTTCACAACCTGGTCGATGACCGGCCGCCGCATCCACGGCTCAAACAACTTCGTCGTCGCCTCAACGACACCTACGCGGGTGAACTCGGCGAGCCGTTCACCACCGCGGGGCTGTGCCTGTACCGCGACGGCAACGACAGCGTGGCCTGGCACGGCGACACCGTCGGTCGCAGCAGCACCGAAGACACCATGGTCGCGATCATCGGGCTGGGCGCGACCAGAACGTTCGCGCTGCGGCCACGCGGCGGGGGCAAGTCGCTACGGCTGCAGCATGCGCACGGCGACCTGCTCGTGATGGGCGGGTCGTGTCAGCGCACGTGGGAGCACGCCATCCCCAAGACGACGCGCCCCGTGGGCGTCCGGATCAGCATCCAGTTCCGTCCGCACGACGTGCGCTAGGCCCTGACCGCTTTCACCGCCGTGACCAACAGGTCGCGAGCGCGCTGCGTGTCGACCTTCGCGACGGGTTTGTCGGGCAGTACCAACGGGTTCGCGGTGACGATCACCAGGAACGGTCCGAAGCTGGCGAGGTAGTTGTAGAGCTCGCCGGTGCGCGGCTTGCCGTCCACCGTCGTCTGCACCACGCGGTGGGTTCCCAGCGTCTGCGCACCCTCGATCTGGGGCGCCTCGACGACCTCGACCAGCCCGCGCATCGCGCCACCCGCGAACCCGACCTTGCGACAGTTCTCGGCCGGCGCATTGACCGACGCGGTTTCGGACGTCTCGACGGCGATCGTGATGAACCGGTTGCCGTCGCCCTCAGCCGTCGTCGCCGCCATATTGCCCTTGGCGCCCGCCGGAACCATCTGCTGATTGGCGAACGACGCACAGTCGGCTGGCTCGAACTTCACGCCCTCGGGCAGTTCCTGGCGTGCCAACAACCGCGGATCGATACCGGTCGGCCCGACGTCGGTGACCTTGAAGTCGGGTCCGAAGCTGGTCCGAACATCCTTGACGCGCCCGATGTCAGCGCGCGACAGGTCGTCGCTCGGTGGGGCGTTCCCACACGCGGTCAGCGCAGCGGCGCACGCCACCGCGACCATGGCCCTCTTCGACATCGCCGCACAATGTACCGGGCAACGACGGCTCAGCCCCGTAACGCGGACACCGTTTCGGTCATCAGATGGGCGGCGAAATCCGAACCGAGTTGTGGATTGGGCGAACCGGGGTCGGTGACGACGGCGACGAAGGCGACATGGTCACCCAGGTAAGCCGTGACGGTTTCAGCGCGCGACAGGGTTTCGGTGCCGCCTTCCACGACGGTTCTGCTCGACGTCGCCATCGCGATCGTCGACGCCCCGTCGATGGCCGGGGCGGGTTCGAGGGTGACGGTGCCCGTCGTGCGTCCGCCCGCAATGGACCAGCGCGCGCACTCGTCGATCACCGCCGGGTCGAGCTCTCCCGGTGCGGCGGCGACGACGGCGTACACGATGCCGCCAGGCCCCGACGCGGACCAGCCGTCGGTGCGGGTTGCCCCCGCGGCGGGGTCGGCCAATGCGGCACATCGCTCGGGGTCGGTGGTCCACTGCGCACCGTATCCCCACGCGGTGATCGGGCCGACGGCGCCGACGAGGTCGGTCACCTCGTATCCGGCCGGCAGCGCAGTGCGCGCGCGATCGATTCTCGCCGGGTTGACTTGTGCGGGCTCCTCGGACGACGACTGGTCGGCAGGAGACGAACCGGGATCGGTTCCGCACGCGCCCACGCAGATCATCAGCACCGCCGCGGCCGCGACGATGCAACGATCCGCGGCCCTTCGGCGATCAACAAGTGGGGACATCGACCCTCATGATTGGAGGCTGTCATGGGTGCTCTTCGGAGTGTGGCAGCAACAGCAGCGGCGGCGGGCGCCATTGTGGTGCCCGCGGGTCTTGCGGCCGCACAACCGGTGCAACCGGGTGACGCGCCGCGCACGATCGCCGAGTTGGAGGACCAGGGCTACGACGTCGTCATCGATCGGGTCGGCAGTGGCCCGATCAACGAGTGCATCGTCACCAGTGTGCGCAACCCACAAGAAGTCACCCAGACGTTCGCGGTCGGCAAGGGTGAAGACCGCGAGTTCATCACGGTCGTGGTGAGCAGATCGATCACCGTCTCGCTCAACTGCTCCCGCTGACACGTCAGGCAGCGGCGTCCTTTGCGTCGGACTCGCCGCCCGTCTCACCGCCGGCAGGCGTGCTGTCCTTGGGCTCTGAAACCGTCTCAGTGCTGCTGGCCTCGTTGCGATCCGGCCGACTCGCGGGCGAGGGGCCCAGCCGCACCGGTTTGTCGAACGAGATCGGTCCGCGCAGCTTCGGCAACTTGGGCAGCTTCGGCAGCTTGGGAAGCGCAGGCTTGAACCCCACCCTGGGCGTCTTGCCGGTGACGGCACCGTTTCCGGTCGTCTCGGCGCTCGTACTGTCGACGCCCTCCTGGACCATTACTTGCTCGCGGAGGTTCGTCGTCGCACCTTCGTCGCCGGTCGGTGGCGGGTTCTCGACAACCTGAATCGTCGTGTCTTGAACCAGAGGAGCCTGGCCGAGTTGGTCACCCGAGGGTCCGGTGTCACCGGCGACGGGCGTTAGGCCGTCGGCGACGACGGTCTGCTCGCTTCCGTTGGCGTCTCCCGCGTGCGCCCACGACATCCTCGTCACGGTGTTGTCTTCGACCGTCGTCGCGGTGCTGTCTTCTGCTGGGTGCGTGGGCAATTCGGGTCCGCCGACACCGAAGGGGCTGGTTGTCTCCTCGGTGCCCAGCGGGCGGTCCCCGGAGACCTCCTCGATCGCGTCGTCGAGGCCCGTCGGGATGGATTTCACCAGATTGATCGCCGTGGCGATCGGGTTCCGGAACGGCAGCAGACCCACCTTCGTCGCGACACCCGGGTTCACGTCGCGGGCATAGGCTCCCTCGATCAGCACCCGAAGCGGTGCATCCAGCGCCGTCAGGATCGGCGACGGCACAAATGCTTCGAATGGCATCAGGATCGGCAGCCGTTCGGCCGGATACAGGTAGTAGTCGGTGTCGCCGTAAGAGCCTTGATAAACGGCATCGTCGAAGTTCTCGTTCTGCAGATCGCCGTGCAGATAGTAATAACTGGCCAGTGAGTTGGCGATGGCCAACACGTTGGTGAGGCTGGCGGGTGCGTCGCCTCCGAGAAGGTCGTACTGTGCCGCGGCGTCGACCGACGGCATACAGGGACCCTGATCGCAACTGTCCGTAGGTGTTGAGCCGTAGAAGGTGATGCCGATGATCGGGATCGTGAGGCCTTCCGGGCCGCGCGCAAGGATGCCGCCGTTGGGGCGCATCGGATTGGCCAGCAAAAAGAACGAGGTCTCGGGCGCCGCGTCCCCGGGATTCTCCGGATCTCTCGGATCAGCAATCAGTTCCCTTTTGACCAGCGAAGCCACCACCGCACTCTGCGAATAGCCGAAAATGACGTAATCCTCATACGCGGACGGGCCCGCGGCCACCGGTTCTTCGGAGTCGACGTCGTAACTCGCCTCTTCGTTGTAAACGCAGGCCGAGTTCCCGCGAACACACCCCTCCAGGCTCTCCACGCCTTCGGCGACCGAAGCGTCGAAGGTCTGGCTGCCGAACACCGGGAAGAACGCCGCGGGGTAGACGACCGCGTAGACATCACCGTCGACCTCGTCGATAGGCGGGATGTCGGGACTGATCGTTTCCGTGCCCGAGGCCGGGTTGATGAATCCCAGGACAGCGTTGCTCAAGTACTGGCTGATGTAGGCGGGGTCATCCGGGGGCGAGGTCAACGGGTGTTCAGTCCCGCCCATGATCAAAGCGCTCGCCGCCAGCTGAACCGCCGTTGCGGTCGTCCACGCCACCGCCACGGCGATCGCTGCGAATACCGCCAGAACCATCGCCCCCAGCGAACGCAGTGTCGTCTTCAGTCGAGCACCCTGCCCCCGCATCGCGTCTCCCTTTCACCCCTCGCCGCTGCTACGCAGACACCTCGTCACAGCTAACCACGCGGAGACGCCGTAGCAAAATATTGTTCCGAACGGCAACATTGGTGTAACCGCTGTTACGCGCGTTTTCCACTGCAAATGCCGAACGGCGGCCGTAGGCTACGGCGCAGACCGAACCGATGGAGGAGCAAATGGGCACGTCTATGAGAGCCGGCGTCATCGCGGTCGCGGCCGTGGCACTCGGCCTTGGCCTTGCCGGCTGCAGCTCTGACACCGAGGGCGAGGCGACGTCCGAGACGACGACCTCGGAGGAAGCGACCACATCGGAAACCAGTGCCTCACCCGCACCCACCACGTCTCCTCAAGCCCAAGGCGCCAATTACACGATCGTCGACTACATCCGCGAGAACGACATCACGGAGACCCCCGTCAAGCGCGGCGACCCCGCTTCGCCGACCATCGATTTGCCGATTCCGCCCGGCTGGAGCGACGCCGGACCACGCAAACCTCAATGGGCTTATGCCGCAATAGTTTCCGATGACCCGGCCATGGCACAAGACCCCCCGACCATCATCGCACTGGTGTCGAAGCTGACCGGCAACGTCGACCCGGCGAAGATCCTCGAGTTCGCGCCCGGCGAGATCATGAACCTACCCGGATACGAAGGCGCACAGGAAGGCTCGCCGTCCACGCTCTCCGATTTCGATGCGGTGCAGATCGGCGGCACATATACCAAAGACGGTGTCCTGCGGGCGATCGCCCAGAAGACCGTCGTTATCCCCGGCCAAGACGGGCTGTATGTCCTGCAGCTCAACGCCGACGGTCGAGAGGACCAGATGATGGCCCTGATGGACGCGACGTCCGTCATCGACGAACAGACCAAGATCACGCCCTGACTCAGGCGCGCGACACCGCCGACGCGGCCATCACCTGATCGGGCGTCGGCCGAACCCCGGTATAACGCTCGAACTGCTCGGCGGCCTGCAGCGCGATCACCTCAGCGCCGGTGATCACGCCGAGGCCCGCCTCGCGCGCGGCTGTGATGAGCGGTGTCTCCGACGGCATCGCGACCACATCGAAGACGGTGTGCGCGTTGGCGATGGTTTCACTGCCGAACGCCGTCCCGTTGGCCTCACGCCCACCGGCCATCCCCACCGGAGTGACGTTGACCAGTACGTCCGCGGTGTGCGCGCCGACCTCGGCGAGGTAGTCGTAGCCGAGCCGGTCGGCCAACGAACGACCGGTTTCAGGATTCCTGGCCACGATGGTGCCGTGGTCGAATCCGGCGTCGCGGAACGCGGTCCCGACCGCACTGGCCATCCCCCCGCTGCCGTAGATGAGCACGGACTGTGCCGGTTGCAAACCGTGTTCGGCGATAAGCCCCTGCACCGCAAGGTAATCGGTGTTCGAGGCGGTGAGCCGACCGTCGTCGTTGACGATTGTGTTGACGGCGCCAATGGAGCGAGCCGACTGCTCGATGTCGTCGACCAGCCCCAGCACATCCTGCTTGAACGGCATCGACACCGAGCAACCGCGGATGCCCAACGCCCGCACTCCCCCGATCGCAGCGGCGATATCCGTTGTGGTGAAAGCCTTGTAGATGAAGTCCAGGCCGAGCAGGTCGTAGAGGTAGTTGTGGAACCGGGTGCCGATGTTGCTCGGCCGACCCGCCAACGAGATGCACAGCCTGGTGTCCTTGGACAGCGGAACGCGCATCAGCCGACCGCCCGCACGACCTGAGTGACCATATCGCCGATCTGCCTGGACAGTTCCGTCGAGAACGGCGGATTGGTCGGGCGCGGCACGTCGATGGTCGTGGTGACCACTCCGAGGTCGTCTCGCTGCCAGTGTGCGCCGTGGCGGGTGAGGATGGTTCGCATGGGATAGTTCTCGGCGAGTACGCGCGCGGTAAAACGTTGTACGCCAAGGCCTTTCGCCGCGATCGCGAGCGCCCCCATGAGAAACGATCCGATACCTTTGTTCTGGTATGCATCGGCGACGGTGAACGCGACCTCGGCGACGGCCGGATCCGCTTCGTCGCGAACGAGCCGCGCATCTGCGACCACCGGTCCGTCGGGACCGTCGGTCATCACCCACACGAAGTGGTGTTCGTAGTCGACCTCGAACAGGTAGCGCATCAACGACCTGCTCGGAACGAGCATCGATTGGAAACGCCGGTACAGCGTCTCGCTGGAGAATTCGACGGGACCCCTTGATGTCCGTTCGTTGTCGCCCGGCAGCACCGGCCGCAAGAACAACTCCGTTTCGTCACGCATGCGGACCGAAACGGGGCTGACGTATGCGGCGAGGCGCTGTCGGGCAGTGCTCAGCAGCCGGTCGAGCATGCCGGGGATCTCGAGCAGGATCGCGAACGCGTCGCGCGCCCCGACCCAACCGCGCACCGGTTCGGTGGCGATCACCGTCGCGGTGCGGGTGGTGTCTCGCAGCAATGCGATCTCGCCGACGATCATGCCCGGCGTCAGTCGCGCGACGGTGTCGTGTCCATCGTCTCCGACGTGCGTGACCTCGGCAGCGCCGGAGCCGATCAACAAGAAGGACAACGCGAGTTCGCCCTGGTGCATGAGCACCTGGCCGGCGGCGGCATTGAGAGGCGTCAGCTGGGCCGCGAGCGGTACGAGATCCTCGGACCGATAGCCACGAAAGATTTCCAGCGCAGTGAGTTCGTCGGCGCGAACGCCGGTCAGGCCGGCCACCTCACGAGGCTACGGGCTGCTCCTCGCCACGAGCAAGGAACCGCGCGAGTCACCCGTCAGCGGCGCCGGTCGCACGGCAATCACCGAATCGATCGACCAGCAAATCGTCGGGGTTGGCGCGGGTCGGCCGCGGCGCTCTGCCACCCGTCGGAAGACAAGTCGCTACATGATGTGCTGCATCGATGCATTCGGCGGCCGCCCGCAACCCCAAGTTAGCACAACATCTGAACACCTAGACAGGTATTGAGGCCGCGCCTAGGCTGGCGCGGAGGCCCTTCTGCGCGACGCCGAAGCCACGTGAAATCCGGGCCAGCGCGGGTACACAGCGTCGACCCCCTTCAGAAAGGAAGTTCATGGCCGAGTACACACTGCCTGATCTTGACTACGACTACGGTGCATTGGAACCGCACATCTCGGGCCAGATCAACGAGATTCATCACAGCAAGCACCACGCCACCTATGTGAAGGGCGTCAACGACGCGATCGCCAAACTCGAAGAGGCCCGCGCCAACGGCGACCACGCCGCGATCTTCCTCAACGAGAAGAACCTCGCGTTCCACCTCGGTGGGCACGTCAACCACACGATCTGGTGGAAGAACCTCTCGCCGAACGGCGGTGACAAGCCGACCGGCGAGTTGGCTGCCGCGATCGACGACCAGTTCGGGTCGTTCGACAAGTTCCAGGCGCAGTTCGCCGCCGCCGCCAACGGCTTGCAGGGCTCCGGGTGGGGTGTGCTCGGCTACGACACCCTGGGTCAGCGGTTGCTCACCTTCCAGCTGTACGACCAGCAGGCCAACGTCCCCCTGGGCATCATCCCCCTGCTGCAGGTCGACATGTGGGAGCACGCGTACTACTTGCAGTACAAGAACGTGAAGGCCGACTACGTCAAGGCGTTCTGGAATGTAGTGAACTGGGAGGACGTCCAGAACCGGTTCGCCGCGGCCACCAGCAAGGCATCCGGGCTCATCTTCTAGTCTCTAGCGGGGCGGCCTCGCGCGCCGCCACGGCGATGATGGAGGCGCTTGTCGATGAGTGACGGTCAGTTCAGCACGCATACAGAGCTTTTCGATCTCACCGGCAAGCGCGCCGTCGTCACCGGTGGCACGAGCGGCATTGGCGTGATGATGAGCCGCGGTCTGCTGCAGGCCGGTGCCAGCGTGGTGATCAGCTCGCGAAAGGCCGACGCCTGCGAAAGGGCGCAGGGAGAATTGTCCCGTTTCGGCCAGGTGCGCGCGATACCTGCGGACCTCTCACGACACGACGAGTGCCTTCGGCTTGCCGACGAGGTGACCGGTGGCGGCGAGCCGGTGCACATCCTCGTCAACAACGCGGGTGCGACCTGGGGCGAGCCACTGGAGAGCTTCCCCGATTCCGGGTGGGACAAAATCCTCGACGTCAACGTCAAGTCGCCGTTCTGGCTCGTTCAGGCGTTCCTGCCCGCGCTTCGTGCCGCAGGCACCGCGGACGATCCGGCCCGGATCATCAACCTCGGCAGCGTCGACGGCATCCGGGTGCCCGAGCTGCCGACGTACTCCTACAGCGCCAGCAAGGCGGCCGTTCATCATCTCACCCGTGTACTCGCCCGCGAACTGGGGCCACAGCACATCACGGTCAATGCCGTTGCGCCAGGGGCGTTCCCGTCGAAGATGATGGCCGCGACCTTGGATGCGTTCGGAGATGAGATCGCAGCGTCGGCGCCGCTGCGACGGATCGGGCGCGACGACGACATGGCCGGGATCGCGGTCTACCTCGCCAGTCGCGCAGGAGCGTTCCTGACCGGGACGATCATCCCCGTCGACGGCGGACTGGCCACGACTGCGAGCAAGTGACTCGAGCGCGACGGGCAGCGAGGCAGAGCTGTCTGCTCAACAAAGAGGTTGACCCCGCTGACCGCCTCGCGGGTGGCACCGGTGCAACCCTCACCGATCGCCACCCACTGCCGCGAACTGTGCCCCACTTCGCAAGTCGGTAAACCGAGCCATAAAACGAAGGTGGGTCGTCACGCCGGCCGCGAGATTCCGGTGATCCCGGTGCAATCATCGGGCGGCGGAAAACCTCGACTCTGACCTGATCAAACTCTGTGGAGCTAAGGGGAATCGAACCCCTGACCTACTCGATGCGAACGAGTCGCGCTACCAACTGCGCCATAGCCCCTGATACCGGTAGCAGGCTACCAGTCACCGGACGGCCGCCGAAAATCGACGGCCCCGATGTTCTGCGGCGGCCTTACTGCCCCGCCGCCCGCGGCAGGTCGAAGTGCCGCGCAAACGGCGCGTAGTCCAGATGCTCGAAGATCGGATCCTCGTCGTCGATCTCCAGCACCACCGAACCCGGCCGCCGCAAGCGCGCAGGCACCACGTCGAACTCGCGGTCATCGGTGTTCTCGACGCCCAGCCGCGAGCGAGCGATACGCTGCGCACGCCTGCGACGCAGCCGCTCCTCGATCCGGGTCTGCCGCCGCAGGTAGCCCAGGTACAGCACGGTGAATCCGCTCACCGCGCCGCACAGCCACCACAACGTCGGGCTCAGCGTGAACGCCGCTGCCGCCGTCGTTACCAACAGCACGCCGAGCGCCGTCAACATCCGCTTGCGGAACCGGTACTTGCGCTCGCTGACCGCCGCCGCTGTCTTGGACTCGTGCCTGCGCCGGCGCGCCTCGGACAGCGAGTCGGCCATCCGCAGGTCCGCTTCGGACGGCGCTTCCAAGCCGGACGAGTCGTCGACGGTCTCGTACTCGTCGTCGGCGTCGACGTCCTCGGCTTCCTGCTCTTCGACGGCCGCGTCGTCGACCGCCTCTTCCGCCGGCTCGTCGAATTGCAGTGTCAGCTCTTCTTTTTCGGCTTCCGGACGGTCGGACACCCCGACGGGCAGGGCACCGGAGTCTTCGCCGATGACATCGACGTCGAGGTAGTCGGGTTCCGTCTTCTCCTCGACGGCGACCGCGGCGGCTCGCACCACCGCGCGGCTGCTGACGGGTTCGGCTTCGGGTTCGATCTCCTCGTCGAGGTCTTCTTCGGTGGGGCGCCAGTCCGGATCGCTGGCATGGCCGGCGGCCGGACCGCGTCGTTTCAGAAGCCGCGCATTGCGGCCGCTGTTGAGCACGCGTGTGGACAGCGCGACATCACTGGTCCGGCGCACGGTGTCGCGCTTGCTGATCAGCATCGGCACGAGCACGAAGAGCCAGAGAACGACGAGAGATATCCACAGAAGGGATTGGGGGATGCTTGGCATGTCGCCTGCTCCTTTCCCCTAAAGGCTAGGTCTGTGACCTGCGCATCCGTGGGCGGCGCGCCGAAGCAATTACACACCTGTAATTCGCACAAGACAAGCACCAACAGTCACAAATGTCACATTGGTAACAGCGGAGAGCGTCCGGTTTTCGCGAGACGTACACCAGGGCGGTGTTTCGTCGTCGTTCGCGACCCTGTTGTACGTCTCGCGAAATCACACGACTAAGCCCACTCGGCGCGGCCCTCCCGCACCAGCGTCGCGGCCGCGGATCCGGCGACCTCTTCGATCGTGATGGCCACCAGCAGGTGATCGCGCCAGGCGCCGTCGACATCGAGATACCTGCGCAGCAGCCCTTCCTCCCGAAAGCCGACCTTCGCCAAAACCGCACGGCTAGCAGCGTTTTCCGGGCGCACCGTCGCCTCGACCCGGTGCAGTCCCACTGGACCGAAACAATGGTCGACCCCTAACGCCAAGGCCGCTGTCGCGACGCCGCCGCCGTTCACCGCCTTGGCCACCCAGTACCCGATCCAGGCCGATCGCAGTGCCCCGTACGTGACGTTGCCGATCGTGAGCTGCCCGCAGAACTGGTCGTCCAGTTCGATCACGAAGGGCACCATCCGGCCCTTGCGAGCCTCGGACCGCAGCCCCGAACACACCGAGGGCCATGACGTGATCGCGTGTCGCGTCTCCCAGTCCACACCGGCGGCCGGTTCCCACGGTTCCAAGTGCGCGCGGTCGGCCAGCCTGATGCGGCTCCACTGGGCGCCGTCTCGCAGCCGGACCGGACGCAACCGCACGACGCCGGCGGCCACACGCAGCGGACCCGCGGACATGGGCCAACCCGGGTGTACCGAACTCGACCGCCACAGGTTCACGTCGACACCCGCGCGGATCAGCCGCGTTGTGCCAGGAAAGCGACGTCGACGATCTCGCCGGTACGGACCGATTCGGCTTCGGTGGGCACGATGACGAGACAGTTCGCCTCGGCCAGTGTGGCCAGCAAGTGCGACGCGCCAGGCGCACCGCCGAGCGCCTGGACGAGGTACTCGCCGGTGTCCTGATCCCGCATGAGTTGACCGCGCAGATATCCCGTCCGTCCCGCGACCGACTCGATCGGCGACAACGCGCGGGCCTGCACGATGCGGCGATGCGCATGCCGCTTGCCCAGCGACAACCGGATCAGTGGACGCACCATGACCTCGAACACCACCAGCGCGCTGACCGGGTTGGCGGGCAACAGGAACACCGGAACGCCGTCGCGGCCCAGTTGGCCGAACCCCTGCACCGAGCCGGGGTGCATGGCGATACGGGTCACCTCCATCTCCCCGAGCTCGGCGAGCACCGAACGCACCCCCTCGGCGGCCGCCCCGCCGACCGCCCCGGCGATGACGACCACCTCGGCGCGGTTGAGCTGACCCTCGACGACTTCGCGCAGCCGCTTGGGGTCGGTGTCGACGATGCCGACCCGGTTCACCTCGGCGCCCGCGTCACGCCCCGCGGCGGCCAGCGCGTAGGAGTTCACGTCGTACACCTGACCGTTGCCCGGTGTGCGGGAGATGTCGACGAGTTCACCGCCCACGCACATGACGGACAATCGCGGCCGCGGATGCACCAGGACCCGCTCCCTGCCGACCGCAGCCAACAGGCCGACCTGCGCGGCGCCGATGATCGTGCCCGATCGCACCGCGACGTCACCCGGTTGGACATCGTCGCCCGTTCGCCGAACGTAGGCGCCCGAGCGCACGCCACGCAGCACCCTCACCCGCGCATCGCCGCCGTCGGTCCAGCGCAGCGGGAGCACCGCGTCGGCCAGCGTCGGCATCGGGGCGCCGGTCTGGACCCGCGCGGCCTGACGCGGCTGCAGCCTGCTGGGGGTGCGGGCGCCGGCCTCGATCAGTCCCATCACCGGCAGGCTCACTTCGCCGTCGGACGGCTCCTCCCCGTCTGGCGCGTCGCCGGCCTCGCCGACGCCGAGCACGTCAACGCTGCGGACCGCGTACCCGTCGATCGCGGCCTGATCGAATCCGGGCAGCGGACGCTCGGTGACGACTTCCTCGGCGCACATCAACCCCTGCGCCTCGGCTATCGCCACCCGTACCGGCCGCGGCGCCACCGCCGCGGCCGCAACGCGTGCCTGCTGTTCCTCGACCGAACGCACTGCACCCCTATCTATGCGTCGGGGCTCATCAGCAGTCGATCAGCCCCAATCGCTCCACCAACCACCGCCGGAGTTCCGGCCCGTAGTCATCGCGCTTCAACGCAAAGTCAACCGCAGCCTTGAGGTAGCCTCCGGGATTTCCGAGGTCGTGTCGAGAGCCGCGGTGGACGACGACGTGCACCGGGTGTCCCTCGTTGATGAGCAACGCCACGGCGTCGGTCAGCTGGATCTCACCTCCCGCGCCGCGCGGAACCCGCCGCAGTGCGTCGAAGATGGCCCGGTCCAGGACGTATCGACCGGCCGCGGCGTACGGCGACGGGGCATCCTCGGCCTTCGGCTTCTCGTACATCCCCTTCACACGCAACACGTTCGGGTTGTTCGTGTCGGAGACGGGTTCGACGTCGAAGACGCCGTAAGCGCTGATTTCGTCGCGCGGCACTTCGATCGCACACAGCACCGAACCACCGCGTTTGGCCCGCACCTTCGACATGGTCTCCAGCACGCCGGTCGGCAGCACGAGGTCGTCGGGCAGCAGCACCGCGATCGCGTCCTCCTCGGGGCTCAGCTTCGGTTCCACGCAGCTGACCGCGTGGCCGAGGCCCAGCGGCTCGGCCTGCACCACCGACTCGACCTTGATGAGGGCCGGTGCGCGACGCACCTTCTCCAGCATCGACTTCTTGCCGCGGGCCTCCAAGGTGCCCTCGAGCACGAGGTCCTCGACGAAATGCGCGACGACCCCGTCCTTGCCCTCCGACGTGATGATGATCAGCCGTTCCGCGCCCGCCTCGGCCGCTTCCGCCGCGACGAGTTCGATGCCCGGTGTGTCGACGACCGGGAGCAGTTCCTTGGGGACCGTTTTGGTGGCCGGCAGGAACCGAGTGCCCAGGCCAGCCGCAGGAACCACCGCCGTGTGGGGGATCGAGACCAGAGGCCGTGTCATCGTTCACACACTAACGTCCATGGGCAGGTTGAACGTTGCGAGGTCGGGCGTGTTGAGACCGATTGGGGAAGATGACATGAGCGCGACCAAGGCGGAGCTACGGGCCTCGATTCTGGTAGCTCGCCGGGCCCTGCCCGCGCACGAGCACGACGCCGATGCATACGCGTTGACCGAGCATGTGTCGGCACTCGTCTCGACCGAAACGACTGTCTGCGCCTACGTCCCGGTCGGCTCCGAGCCCGGCTCCCCCGAGATGATCGACGCCCTTCACCGGCGTGGCGTGCGGGTGCTGCTGCCGGTCGCCAGGTACGACGTAGCGGGTACCCCGCAGCCGTTGCAGTGGGGCGAGTACGTGCCCGGCGAATTGGCGGAGGGGCGGTTCGGTCTTCGGGAACCGGAAGGGCCGCGGCTCGAACCCGAGACCATCGCGCTTGCCGCAACATTGTTGATTCCCGCGCTCGCGGTCGATCGCGGTGGTGTGCGGCTGGGCCGCGGTGCCGGCTTCTACGACCGGTCGCTGCGGTTGGCGTCGCGGTCGGCGCGGCTCGTGGCGGTCGTGCGTGACGACGAACTCGTCGACCGACTGCCCGCCGAACCGCACGACGTGTCGATGACCCACGCGCTGACACCGCGGCGCGGGTTGGTGACCCTCGGCCGGGCGACGGGGCCGGGAATGACGCACGCCACGTAGCGGTTCTAGCACTTGAGCCGGTAGAGTGCTAACAGATTTGACCACCAGGGAGGGGTCCCGTGCCTACGTATTCCTATGCGTGCACCGAGTGCGGCGACAAGTTCGACGCAGTCCAGGCGTTCAGCGACGCCTCGCTGACCACGTGCAAGAAGTGCAACGGCCGGCTGCGCAAGCTGTTCGGGAACGTAGGCGTGGTGTTCAAGGGCAGCGGCTTCTACCGCACCGACAGCCGTGAGTCCGCCAAGAGCTCGTCGAACGGCTCGAGCAACGGGTCCAGCTCGTCGGAGTCGAGTTCCTCGTCGGAGAAGACTTCGTCGTCGGAGAAGAAATCGTCGGATTCGGCGGGTTCCAGCACGTCTAGCAGTTCCTCGGGCTCGTCCGGCTCTCCGGCAGCGGCCGCCGCATCGAGCTGACGCTCGAAGTTATCCACAGGACGGCGAGTACCTCGCCCACCCTCCCGATGCGCTGCCTAACTTGGCCGCATGGGGGACTCACTCAATCCGTCGCCGCTGCGTCGGATCACCGAGATCATGCGGCCCGATTGGACGCGCACGGTGCTGGCCCGCCGCATCGCCGCGGGCGCTCTTGTGATGCTCGCCGCCGTCGCAGCGGTGCGTCCCGATCCCGATGACCAGCACGTCGACGCCGTCGTCGCCGCGCGCGACCTGAGCCCGGGAAGCGAACTGACCGCCGATGACGTTCGGCGCGAAAAGCTCGACGCCGCAACGGTTCCCGACGGTGTTCAGACTGATGCCGCCGCGGTCGTCGGCGCCACGCTGGCTGGCCCCGTCCGCCGCGGCGAGGCGCTCACCGATGTCCGCCTGCTGACGCCCCGGCTCGCCGAAGCGGCGGCGGGCGCGACCGCGCGCATCGTGCCGCTGTCGCTCGACGAGACCGCGGTGCTCGATCTGATCCGCCCGGGCGATGTGGTCGACGTGCTGGCCGCCGGCGGCGAATCCGACACCCGGCCGCGGGTGGTGGCCAGCGATGCGATCGTCGTGTTGGTGTCCGAAAAGCCCACGGGGACAGGCGCGGGCACCGACCGCGTGGTTCTGGTGGCGCTGCCCGCCCATGCCGCCAACGAGGTGGCCGCCGCGACGCTGGTGGAGACCGTGACGCTCACGCTGCACTGAAGACGGGCCGGTAGCACCCCCTCCACGTGGGGTATTCCTGCCCTGTCCGGTGGTAACGCGGCTAACGTGCGAACTGTCGACCACAAACCAGGGCAGGGAGGATCTGAGACACATGTTGAAGGGCTTCAAAGATTTCCTCGCCAGAGGCAACATCGTCGACCTCTCGGTCGCGGTGGTCATCGGTACGGCGTTCACCGGGCTGGTCACCAGGTTCACCGACAGCATCATCGAGCCGCTGATCAGCCGCATCGGCGCGGGCGGTGAATCCGACTACGGCATTCTGCGCATCGGCATCGGCGGGGGCCAGACGATCGACCTGAATGTTCTGCTGTCCGCAGCGATCAACTTCATCCTGGTTGCGGCCGTCGTGTACTTCCTCGTCGTGCTGCCCTACAACCGGCTGCGCAAGAAGGGCGAAGTCGAGCAGGCCCAGGACACCGAGCTGACCCTGCTGACCGAGATCCGCAACATCCTCGCCGAGACCAACGGTTCCTCGGGCGCACACAGCGCCGCACCCGGCACCGGTCCCGACCCCGACACCGCGAAGACCACGAGCGCCGACAAAACCTGATCGGAACGGAACAGCCCCCGGAGAGTTCCGGGGGCTGTTCGTTGCTCGGGAGAGCGTCTGTCAGTTCATGTTCCACGGTTCGCCGTAGGTGGTGACGCTGTCACCGGCCGACGAGATCAGTCGGGCGAACGGACGCAACAACACACCACCGGCAGCACCGGTGACAGTGCCGTGCGCATTGGACACCGCCACACCACCTTCCGCGCCGGCCACATCCACCGAGAAGGTCGCGACCTCCTGAATACCCGGGCCGTTACCGAGATCGGCGCTGATCGACACACCCGGGAACAGGTTCGGCGTGGTCAAGAAGCCCTGGTTCGGGTCGAGGGTCGGCGGCGCCTGGTCGAGCAGGATGTTCGGGGTGGTGTAGCTGAAGTTGATGCCCACGCCCAGCGACCACGGGAAGCCGATCTGATAGCCCAACTCCAACGTGCCCTCGAACTCGTCGGCACCCGGGCCGGCCACGATGTACTTCGCCCGGCCGCTGTGGAACCACTCACGAGTCAGCCGGTTGCGGTCAAGAGGAAACACGCCATTGAGGAAGGTGTCCCACTGCTGAATGGTCAGCGTCCGGTCCTTGCCGTCGACCAGACTCAACTCATTGTCCAGCCCCGCGTGAGAGGTGCCCGAACTCACGAACAACGACGCGAGGGCTCCAGCGATCGCCAAAACCAGCGCCATCAGCACCCGACCGAATACCTTCATGTTCTCCCTAGCTAGTCGATGCGGCCCCCCTGTGGACCCGCAACTGGTGTCAGCCGTAGCTGGCGCTAGCGCCGCACGACGCATGAGTGCCATTTGAGCAAATGAGAGACCTCATGCTGCTCTAATGTTTCGCTCATCCGTTGACACGAGGAACATAACGGCGCTGACGGAAACCGGCAACGCGAAAGCGTGAGCCTCATCCGCGAAGCCCCGGCTATTCCCGCACGGTTCATTTCGGCTCAGCGCGCGAATAAGGCCTGTCACGAGCGGATTCCGCCGCTCTTTCGCGGGTATTGTGGGACTTCAAGCTCGTCGTTTCGGCCGGGCGGGTGTCGGCGACGTGTGCTGCGGCACACCTGACCTCGATTCGAGCCATGGTCACAGTTTCGGTGCTGTAACGCGCAGTGATCAAGATCACTAGCAAAGTGCTTGTGCTATTTACCTAATGGCAACGTCCTGTTCCGCGGGCAGCCAGAAACAAGACAGCCCCCGGAGGGTTGTTCCGGGGGCTGTTCGTTGCTCGGGAGAGCGTCTGTCAGTTCATGTTCCACGGCTCGCCGTAGGTGGTGACGCTGTCCCCGGCCGACGAGATCAGCCGCGCGAACGGACGCAACAACACACCACCGGCAGCACCGGTGACAGTGCCGTGCGCATTGGACACCGCCACACCACCTTCCGCGCCGGCCACATCCACCGAGAAGGTCGCGACCTCCTGAATA
Organism: Mycobacterium lehmannii; assembly: GCF_002245535.1. Lineage (GTDB taxonomy): Bacteria > Actinomycetota > Actinomycetes > Mycobacteriales > Mycobacteriaceae > Mycobacterium > Mycobacterium lehmannii. Next base: position 85,562 of record NZ_NKCN01000006.1, read on the forward strand.
CCCGGGCCGTTACCGAGATCGGCGCTGATCGACACACCCGGGAACAGGTTCGGCGTGGTCAAGAAGCCCTGGTTCGGGTCGAGGGTCGGCGGCGCCTGGTCGAGCAGGATGTTCGGGGTGGTGTAGCTGAAGTTGATGCCCACGCCCAGCGACCACGGGAAGCCGATCTGATAGCCCAACTCCAACGTGCCCTCGAACTCGTCGGCACCCGGGCCGGCCACGATGTACTTCGCCCGGCCGCTGTGGAACCACTCACGAGTCAGCCGGTTGCGGTCAAGAGGAAACACGCCATTGAGGAAGGTGTCCCACTGCTGGATCGTCAGCGTCCGGTCCTTGCCGTCGACCAGACTCAACTCATTGTCCAGCCCCGCGTGAGAGGTGCCCGAACTCACGAACAACGACGCGAGGGCTCCAGCTATCGCCAAAACCAGCGCCATCAGCACCCGACCCAAAACCTTCATAATCTCCCTAGCTATGTCGGCGGTCAGCCCTCGGCTCACCGTGCTCTGCAGTTGGCGCCTGGCACACCTCTGGTCCCAGCGGCACGAAGCCTCTGCGACCAGACGAGAGATCTCACTTGTCGCTGTTACGTGCTGTTCATCGTTTGTGACACGAGGAACATAACGGTCGGGCACAAACCCGGCAACGGGAGATCGCTGTACGAATGCGGAACGTTACCGGACCTGCTGGTTTGCCGAGGAGTCAGCCGGGTACTCGCCGTCGGCCTGTCATCTGCGCGTAACGCGGACCGATCGGTGGGGTCGGGAAAGGACCAGCGCCGCTGCGCTTGAAAATGCGACAAGGCTGGTCGCGCGGTGTCGGCTCGATGAGTCAATTGTGATGCGGCGGACGATTTTCGCGTAGCCAACGCTCGCGCTCGGCGTCCTCGTCGGCCGTCGGGGCGTCGCGCTCATCGCCCGAAATTCTCGGGATGACCTCGCCGAAGAGGTCGTCGAGTGATTCGCGGTCAGGCCTCTGCCGCTCATCCACCGGGACGCCTAATTGTGATTAAGATCACATTCCGAACTTTCGGCGAGTCGGGGTCAGATGTCGAGGCTCGACAGCTGGCCGATGATCTGGACCGCGAGCGGATTGAGGGTCGCCATCCCATCGCGGACCGCCGCGCGGGAACCGGCAAGGTTGACCACCAGGGTGCTGCCCGAGATGCCGGCGAGGCCACGGGAAACACCCGCATCGATCATCCCCGCGGACAACCCCGAGGCGCGCAAGGCCTCCGAGATGCCGAGCAGTTCACGGTCGAGAATGTCGCGGGTGGCTTCGGGCGTCACGTCGCGGGGGGTGACACCCGTTCCACCGACCGACACCACGAGGTCCACCCCGCCGATGACCGCGGTGTTGAGAGCGTTGCGAATCTCGACCTCGTCGGACGACACGACGACGACCCCGTCGACGACGAACCCGGCCTCCGTGAGCAGTTCGGTGACCAGCGGACCGCTGTGGTCCTCCTCGTCGCCGTGTGCGGTGCGGTCGTCGACCACGACGACCAGTGCTCGGCCCACCAACTCCCCTGGCTGCTCCATGACTGCAACCGTATATGCGGCCCGTGACAGCGGCGCGGCCACTCTCAGGGTGCTCACGTCGGTCGGCGTCATCACTGCTGCGCCTTACCCAGCGTGACCTGGACCGACTTCGGCTTGCCCGACGGGTCGAGATACGACAGCGTGACCTTTTCCCCAGGCGCCCTGGAGCGGATGGCGGCGACCAGCGCATCGGCGCTGCCGATCACGCGGTCGTCGACCTTGGTGACCACGACCCCGCTGGGTAGCCCTGCCGCGGCAGCAGCGCCACCGTCAGTCACCTCGACGATCCGAGCGCCGTCGATCGACGCGTCGTTGCCAACCTGCACACCCAGCGACGCGTGCGCGGCGGTGCCGTTCTTGATCAATTCGTCGGCGATCCTCTTGGCCTGGTCCACCGGGATCGCGAAGCCGAGGCCGATGGAACCGCTCTGCGCTTGAGGCCCGGCGTCGGCGCCCAGTGTGGCGATGGCGGAGTTGACGCCGATCAGCTCACCGTTCATGTTGACCAGCGCGCCACCGGAGTTGCCGGGGTTGATGGCGGCATCGGTCTGGATCGCGTCCAGGACGGTGTTCTGATTACGAGCGTCGCCGCTGGCGGCGACGGGACGGTTCAGCGCGCTGATGATCCCGGTCGTGACGGTGCCCTCGAGGCCGAGCGGTGAACCGACGGCGACCACGTCCTGACCCACCTGCAGGTTGGCCGACGAACCGATGGTGATGGGGGTGAGGTCGGAGACGCCCTGAGCCTTCACCACGGCGATGTCGCTACTCGGGTCGGTGCCGATGACGGTGAACGGGGCGCTGCGACCGTTCGAGAAGGTCACCTTGGTCTGGGCCCCGCCCGGGCCCGCCGAGGGGCCACTGGGACCGCCGGGACCGCCCTGGGCCGCCGACACCACGTGGTTGTTGGTCAGGATCAATCCGTCGGAGGACAGGATGATGCCCGACCCCTCTTCGGATGCCCGCCCCATGTCCGTCTCGAGCTTGACGACGCTCGGAACCACCTTCGCCGCGACCTGCTCCACCGAACCCACCGGCAGGCTGGCAGCGGGCACACTGGGCGCCGCGCCGTCGATCGATGACGATGCCGAGGGCCGGTCGGGCTGCGCCAGCAGCGCCACCCCCCCGCCGATGCCGGCCGACACGACCGCCACGGCAAGCGCTCCAGCCGTCAATGCCCCTGCGCGGGAACGCTTTTGCGGTGGCTGACCGGGCAGCGGCTGAGCCGCGCCGCGGTAGGGATCGTAAGGCGAGCGGAACTGCTGCTGGGTCGGATGCTGATGAGCCGCTTGCTGCTGCGTCGCATAGCGCCAGTCGTAGGGCTGCTGCTGGTAAGGGCCGGGGCGCTGAACGCCGCCAGGGTAGCCGGGCGTCCCATGCTCAGCGCCCATCGGCCGACGGCCGGGCGGCGGGGGCGGCGAATACCTCGGGTGATTCGTCATGTCGCTCGGGCTCTTCCTTTTCCCTCGTTCTTTGCGTGTTTCGACCAAATGGACAACGTTCGACTCAGGTCAACAGTGCCCCGTCGGGCTGAGAATCCACTTAGAGAACGTTCGGTTGATACCCAAACTTCGTTCCCCCATTCCCGCCGCTGTCAATCATCGTTGACACTCCGGCCCGTGCCGGGCTACTCGGCAGGGGCGTGTCGGGGAACGACCCACTCGGCGGCGTGATCATGCGCGGGCCGCCCCGGCAGCACGACGTGCATCGATGTACCCGGGGGTTGCCCGCCTGCAACGGTGTCTTCGATTCGCAGCGAACCGCCGTGTTTGAGCACGACCTGCTTCACGATCGCCAATCCGAGGCCCGAGCCCGACATCGACCGGGCCGTTGTGGACCGGTAGAACCGCTCGAACACCAGCGGACGCTCCTGGGGAGGAATGCCGGGGCCGTAATCGGAGACCACCAACTCGGCGTTCATCGCGTCGATCTGCATCAGTCGAACCGTCACCAGGCCGCCGGGAGGGCTCCATTTCGCGGCGTTGTCGAGCAGGTTGAGCACGGCGCGCGCCAAGCCGGCCGAGTCACCGTAGACCAACCACGGTGTGGTCGTCGCCTCGAACTCGATGTCGTTGCGGCGGCGTCGAACTCGTTCCAGCGACCGGTCCACGATCTCGGCGACGTCGACCATCTCGTGCACGGTGACACCCGCGTCGTCGCGCGTCAGGTCCACCAGATCACCGACCAGCGTGGACAATTCCTCGATCTGGGCGATCACGTCTGCCCGCAGTTCGGCCATCTCGTCCTCCGGCAACCGCGGCGCACCGGGTGCCATCGACGCCATCAACAGTTCGACGTTCGTGCGCAACGACGTCAGCGGCGTGCGCAGCTCATGGCCGGCATCGGTCACGAGGCGGGCCTGGCGTTCGCGCGACTCCGCCAGCGCGCGCAACATCATGTTGAACGCCTCGGTGAGACGGGCGAGTTCGTCGCTGCCGAACACCGGGATGGGCCGCAGGTCATCCGTGCGCGCGACGCGCTCGGCGGCCTGGGTCAACCGCGCCACAGGACGTAGGCCCGCACGCGCGACGGCACCACCCGCGATCGCGGCAACCGCAACCCCGATCCCGCCGACGATGATCAGCACCGTGCTCAACCGTCGCAGCAGCGCGGCGGTGGGGACCATGCTCTTGGAGATCAACAGCGAGCTGTCGTTGGACAGGTGCATCGCGAGCACCCGCTGATGATCGACGGTGCGCAGCGACATGATCAGATCCCCTCGCAGGACGGCCTTTTCGGGCTCGCCCAGCGGCAGCGTCTGCCCCTGTTGGTTGGCCGTGAAAATCGCTCGGCCGGGGATCACCAGCATCGCGTTGACGTCCGAGTACGCGGTGCCTTCGATGGCCTTGCTCGGATCGGCTTGCAGCGAGCCGCTTTCCATGAGCAACCGTGCCCGGTTGCGCAGTTGATTGTCGACGTCGTCGTACAACGCGCGCGACACCACCGCCCAGACCGCAACCGTGGTCAGGACAACGACCATCGCCACCATCGACATCGCCAGCAGCATCACACGCCACCGCAGCGACACCGAACTGGTTCTCGAGGGCGGTCGAGGCGATTCGGGTTGGGGCACAGCCCCGTGATTCGGAACAGACATCAGGGAGGTGTTTCGCGCAGCACATAACCCACCCCGCGCACGGTGTGGATCAGTCGCGGCTCTCCTTCGGCTTCGGTCTTGCGGCGCAGGTAACCGACGTACACCTCGAGGGCATTACCGGACGTCGGGAAGTCGAAGCCCCACACCTCTTCGAGGATGCGACTGCGCGTCAGCACCCGGCGCGGATTGGCGATCAGCATCTCGAGAAGGGCGAATTCGGTGCGGGTCAGGCTGATTTGGCGTTGACCCCTGGTCACCTCGCGGGTGACAGGATCGAGCGTCAGATCGGAGAAGGTCATCGCGGCGGACTCCACGCCGTCGTCGGGGCCCGTGCGACGCAATAGCGCCCGCATCCGGGCCAACAACTCTTCGAGCGCGAACGGCTTGGGCAGGTAGTCGTCGGCTCCGGCGTCGAGACCCGCGACCCGTTCGGAGACGGAGTCGCGCGCCGTCAAAACCAGGATCGGCAGGTCGTCACCGGTGCTGCGGAGCTGACGGCACACCTCGAGGCCGTCCAGGCGCGGCATCATCACATCGAGCACCAGGGCATCGGGCCGATCGCTGGCGATTCGTTCCAGCGCCTCGACGCCGTCCCCGGCCAGTTCTACCGAGTATCCGTTGAACGAGAGCGAACGGCGCAGCGACTCGCGCACCGCGCGATCGTCGTCGACGACAAGTATGCGCACAGCCACAGTGTCAACCCCCTGTCTGAGAGTGACCTGAGAGGCGCGCCGGACCCGGTGCGCCCGGCGCCGGGTTAGCGGCGGTCGAGGTCGATCAGGCCGAGGCGGGCGGCCTTGAGCAGCCGGCGCGGCACCTTGTGCTGCTGACCGGCGACGTTGACGCTCACGAGTTCCGTGCGCTTGGCCTTCCACTGCGCGCGCCGGCTACGGGTGTTCGCGCGCGACATCCTGCGCTTGGGCACAGCCATGGTCGAGATCTCCTCTTGAGGGGGTAAGTCTGGCGCCGCGCGCGCGGTTAGGCGCCGGCAAGTGTCTTTCAGGATAGCCAACGACCTGCGTAGCCTCCAAAACAGCGGAAGTCGATGCCCCGAACCTTGACGCGGTACCGCTGGTCATCGTTAACCTACCGGTTGGTTGGCAGCGTCCGCGACGAAGGGAGCCCGCGTGATCTCTGCACGTGGTCCGGTCCGGATCGGTAACTGCTCGGGGTTCTACGGCGACCGGCTCGCGGCCATGCGCGAAATGCTCATCGGCGGCGATCTCGACTACCTGACCGGCGATTATCTCGCCGAGCTGACGATGCTGATCCTGGCGCGCGACCGCGCCAAGTCGGCTGAACGCGGCTACGCCAAGACGTTCCTGACCCAACTCGAGGAGTGCCTCGGCCTGGCACTCGACCGGGGTGTGCGCATCGTCACCAACGCCGGCGGGCTCAACCCCGCCGGGCTCGCCACCGCGGTGCGGGCACTCGCGGAACGGTTGGGGTTGACGGTCAACGTGGCGCACGTCGAGGGCGACGACCTGCTCGGGCGCGCGGACGAGTTCGGCTTCGGCTCGGTTCTGGCAGCCAATGCTTACCTGGGCGCCTGGGGCATCGCCGAATGCCTCGACTCCGGCGCCGACGTGGTCGTGACCGGGCGCGTGACCGACGCATCCGTGACCGTCGGGCCGGCCGCCGCACACCACGGCTGGGATCGCACCGACTACGACCGGCTGGCCGGCGCGGTCGCGGCCGGCCATGTCATCGAATGCGGCGCCCAGGCCACCGGCGGCAACTACGCGTTCTTCGCCCGCGACTTTCCCGATCTCGGCGCTTTGACCCGGCCGGGGTTTCCGCTCGCCGAGATCCACTCGGACGGTTCCTCGGTCATCACCAAACACCCGGGCACTGACGGCGCGGTCACCGTCGACACGGTCACAGCGCAACTGCTGTACGAGATCGGCGGGGCGCGTTACGCCAACCCCGACGCGACGCTGCGCGTCGACAGCATCGAGTTGTCCGGCGACGGACCGGACCGAGTTCAGATCTCCGGTGTGCGCGGTGAGCCGCCGCCGCCCGCGCTGAAGGTCTCGCTCAACAGCATCGGCGGATTCCGCAACGAGATGACGCTCGTGCTGACGGGCCTCGACATCGAGGCCAAGGCGGAATTGGTGCGGCGCCAGCTCGAGGCGGCCCTGACGGTGAAACCGGCCCAGTTCGAGTGGACCCTGGCGCGCACCGACCATCTCGACGCCGACACCGAAGAGGCCGCGAGCGCCCTGTTGCGCTGCGTGGTCCGTGACCCCGATCCCGAGAACGTGGGCCGCCAATTCTCCTCCGCGGCAGTCGAACTCGCGTTGGCAAGCTATCCGGGCTTCCACGCCACCAGCCCGCCCTCTCAAGGGCAGGTCTACGGCGTGTTCAGGCCGGCCTACGTCGCCGCCGCCGAGGTGCCCCACGTCGCCGTGCACGCCGACGGTTCCCATGTCGACATACCGCCCGCGGGGGAAACTCTGGATCTGGCGCCTGTGCCGCCGGCCGCCCTCCCCGAGCCGATTCCGTTCGGCGAGACGAGACGCGCACCTCTCGGCCTCATCGCAGGCGCCCGCAGCGGGGACAAGGGCGGCAGCGCGAACATCGGCGTATGGGTGAGGACCGACCGGCAGTGGCGGTGGCTCTCACACATGCTGACCATCGACAAGTTACGCGAACTCCTGCCCGAGACAGCGGATCTGCCGGTCTCGCGCTACGTGCTGCCCAACCTCCGCGCGGTCAACTTCGTCATCGAAGACATCCTCGGCGAGGGTGTCGCCTACCAGGCCCGGTTCGATCCGCAGGCGAAGGGGCTCGGCGAATGGCTGCGCAGCAGGGTCGTCGACATTCCTGTCGAATTGGGTGAAGACATCCCAGAGGAGCTGTTGGCGTGAGCATTTGGCACACTCCCGAACGCGAACAACTGCGCAAGACCGTGCGGACGTTCGTCGAGCGTGAGGTGCTCCCCCACGTCGACGAGTGGGAACGCGACGGCGAGCTGCCCCGCGACCTGCACCTCAAGGCCGGCCAGGCCGGGCTGTTGGGCGCGGGCTTCCCCGAAGCGGTCGGCGGGGGCGGCGGCGACGGGGCCGACGCGGTGGTGATCTGCGAGGAGATGCACTACGCCGGCTCACCCGGCGGAGTGTTCGCCTCGCTGTTCACCTCGGGAATTGCAGTGCCGCACATGATCGCTTCGGGCGACGAGCGGTTGATCGAGACGTATGTGCGGCCCACTCTGCGCGGCGAGAAGATCGGCAGCCTCGCGATCACCGAACCGGGCGGCGGCTCGGATGTCGGACACCTCACGACGAAGGCGGTGCGAGACGGCTCGGGAGATGGGGACTACATCGTCAACGGCGCCAAGACGTACATCACGTCGGGTGTGCGCGCCGACTACGTCGTGACCGCGGTGCGCACCGGCGGGCCGGGCGCGGCTGGAATCTCGTTGATTGTCGTGGACAAGGGGACTCCCGGCTTTGAAGTCACCCGCAAGCTGGACAAGATGGGCTGGCGCTCCTCGGATACCGCCGAACTGTCCTACACCGACGTTCGGGTCCCCGCCGCCAACCTCGTCGGCGCGGAGAACTCGGGCTTCCTGCAGATCGCGGCGGCGTTCGTCTCCGAACGGGTCGGACTCGCCGCGCAGGCCTACGCCGGCGCGCAGCGCTGCCTCGACCTCACCGTCGAGTGGTGCCGCAACCGGGAAACCTTCGGCCGGCCGCTGATCTCACGACAGCAGGTCCAGAACACGCTGGCCGAGATGGCGCGGCGGATCGATGTGGCACGGGTGTACACCCGCCACGTCGTCGAACGGCAGATTCATGGTGAGACCAACCTCGTCGCCGAAGTGTGCTTCGCCAAGAACACCGCCGTCGAGGCCGGCGAATGGGTGGCCAACCAGGCCGTCCAACTGTTCGGCGGCATGGGCTACATGGCCGAGTCCGAGGTCGAACGTCAGTACCGCGACATGCGGATCCTCGGGATCGGCGGCGGCACAACCGAAATACTCACCTCACTGGCCGCCAAGACGTTGGGATACCAGTCGTGACCGCTCTTCGATCCACGCTCGACACCGCATCGCCCACGTTCGGCGAGGCGGCGGCCGCGATGACCGCCAAGCTCGCCGAACTCGACACCGAACACGCCAAAGCGCTGGCCGGCGGCGGCGAGAAGTACGTGCAGCGGCACCACGACCGCGGCAAGCTGACCGCACGCGAGCGCATCGAGCTGCTGATCGACCCCGACTCACCGTTTCTGGAGCTGAGCCCGCTCGCCGCGTGGGGCAGCGACTTCACCGTCGGCGCCAGCGTGGTCACCGGCATCGGCGCGGTCGAGGGCGTCGAATGCTTGCTCGTCGCCAACGATCCCACCGTCAAGGGCGGCACGAGTAACCCGTGGACGCTGAAGAAGATCCTGCGCGCCAACCAGATTGCATTGCAGAACCGGCTGCCGCTGATCTCTCTGGTGGAGTCCGGCGGGGCGGACCTGCCGACACAGAAGGAGATCTTCATCCCCGGCGGGCAGATGTTCCGCGACCTGACCAGGTTGTCCGCGGCCGGCATTCCAACGGTCGCCCTGGTGTTCGGCAACTCGACCGCAGGTGGGGCCTACATCCCCGGCATGTCCGACCACGTCGTGATGATCAAGGAGCGGTCCAAGGTATTTTTGGCCGGGCCGCCGCTGGTGAAGATGGCCACCGGCGAAGAAGCCGACGACGAGTCTCTCGGCGGAGCCGAAATGCACGCCCGCACATCGGGTCTGGCCGACTACTTCGCGCTCGACGAGGCCGACGCCATCCGCATCGGGCGCCGCATCGTCGCCCGGCTGGACTGGCACAAGCGAGGCCCGAAGCCCGCACAGGTCGTCGAACCCCTCTACGACGCCGAAGAGCTGGTCGGCATCGTGCCCGCGGATCTGCGCATCCCGTTCGATCCGCGCGATGTGATCGCCCGCGTCGTCGACGGGTCGGAATTCGACGAGTTCAAGCCGATGTACGGCTCGTCACTGGTGACGGGGTGGGCAAGGCTCTACGGTTACCAGATCGGCATCCTGGCCAACGCACGCGGCGTCCTGTTCAGCGAGGAGTCGCAGAAGGCCACCCAGTTCATCCAGCTGGCGAACCGGTCGAACACCCCACTGTTGTTCCTGCACAACACGACCGGATACATGGTCGGCCGCAAGTACGAGGAGGGCGGCATGATCAAACACGGCTCGATGATGATCAACGCCGTCTCGAACTCGACCGTGCCACACATCTCGCTGCTGATCGGAGCCTCGTACGGCGCTGGTCACTACGGAATGTGCGGCCGCGCTTACGACCCGCGGTTCCTGTTCGCCTGGCCCAGCGCCAAATCCGCGGTGATGGGCGGAACACAGCTGGCGGGAGTGCTGTCGATCGTCAGCCGCGCCGCCGCCGAGGCCCGCGGCCAGGCCGTGGACGAGGACGCCGATGCCGCGCTGCGAGCCGCGGTGGAAGCGCAGATCGACGCCGAATCGCTTCCGATGTTCCTGTCGGGCCGGCTCTACGACGACGGAGTGATCGATCCCCGCGACACCCGCACCGTCCTCGGAATGTGTCTGTCCGCCATTGCCAATGGCCCGATCGAGGGGACGTCGAACTTCGGCGTCTTCCGGATGTGAGCGCGATGTCCTCGTCTCCCGAAACCGAACTCATGCGCGATATCTCGCGGACGTCTCGATCACCTCTTCAGACTCGGCGCGGGAGAAGCACATGATCAGTCGAGTTCTGGTCGCCAACCGCGGTGAGATCGCCCGTCGAGTGTTCGCGACATGCAGGAGACTCGGCATCGGTACGGTCGCCGTCTACACCGACCCCGACGAGCACTCCCCGCATGTCGGCGAAGCCGACGCGCGGGTACGCCTGAGCGGCCGCACCGGATACCTCGACGCCGATCAGCTGATCGCCGCGGCTGCGGCCGCAGGCGCCGACGCCGTTCATCCGGGATACGGGTTCTTGTCGGAGAACGCCGATTTCGCGCGCGCGGTAGGTGAGGCGGGCCTGACCTGGATCGGGCCGCCTCCCGCGGCGGTCGCCTCGATGGGCAGCAAGATCGAGGCGAAGAAGATGATGGCCGCCGCGGGTGTCCCCGTACTCGACGAGCTGGACCCCGACGGCGTGACCTCCGATCAACTGCCCGTGTTGATCAAGGCCTCGGCGGGCGGCGGCGGCCGCGGCATGCGCGTGGTGGGTGAGTTGTCGGAGTTGCCGGGCCAAGTCGAAGCCGCCCGCAGGGAGGCGGCATCCGCATTCGGCGACCCGACGGTGTTCTGCGAGCGCTACCTAGCCAGCGGGCACCATGTCGAGGTTCAGGTGCTCGCCGATGAACACGGCACCGTCTGGGCGGTCGGTGAACGCGAGTGCTCGATCCAGCGGCGCCACCAGAAGATCATCGAAGAGGCGCCCTCGCCGCTCGTCGAGCGCACACCGGGTATGCGCGCCAAGCTGTTCGATGCCGCGCGGCTTGCCGCGACCGCGATCGGCTACACCGGAGCCGGCACCGTGGAGTTCATGGCCGACGCGTCCGGCGACTTCTACTTCCTCGAGATGAACACCCGGCTCCAGGTCGAACACCCAGTGACCGAAGCGACCACCGGCCTGGATCTGGTTGAACTGCAACTGCTTGTCGCCGACGGGGGCAGGCTCGACGCCGAACCGCCGCCCTCACGGGGCCACGCCATCGAGGCGCGCCTCTACGCCGAAGATCCGGCGAAGGGCTGGCAGCCGCAGGCAGGCACCGTGCACCGGTTCGAGGTCCCGGAAAACGTCCGGGTGGATTCCGGGGTGGTCGACAGATCGGTGGTGTCGATCTTCTACGACCCGATGCTGGCCAAGTTGATCTCCTATTCGCCCCACCGTCGCCAGGCGGCCGCCATCCTCGCCGATGCACTGTCGCGCAGTCGCATTCACGGCGTGCGCACCAACCGCGATCTGCTGGTCAACGTGCTTCGTCATCCGGCGTTCCTCGACGGCGCCACCGACACCGCGTTCTTCGACACCCACGGGCTGGGAGCATTGTCGGCACCGCTCACCGACGACCGTACGGTCGCGTTGTCGGCAGTGGCCGCCGCCCTGGCCGATGCGGCCGAGAACCGCAGCGCTGCTACGGCATTCGCGGCCGCCCCCAGCGGTTGGCGCAATCTGGCGTCGGGGCATCAGATCAAGCGGTACGCGGACATCGGGGGCATCGAGCACGACGTCCGGTACCGGTTCACCCGCTCGGGTCTCGAGTTGCCCGACCACGACGACGTGTCGCTCCTCTCGGCATCACCGACGCGGATCGTATTGACCGTGGCAGGCGTGGACCGGCCGTTCGAGGTGGCACGCTACGGCCAGGACGTGTTCGTCGACTCACCCTCGGGCCCGGTGCATCTCACCGCCAAACCCCGGTTCGGGGACCCCGACGACGCCGTCGCTCACGGCTCGTTGTTGGCGCCGATGCCCGGCTCGGTGCTGCGCGTCGGCGCCGCGGCCGGCGACACCGTCACCGCAGGCCAACCGCTGGTGTGGTTGGAAGCCATGAAGATGGAGCACACCGTCACCGCACCCAGCGACGGTGTGCTCGCCGAACTCAACGTCGAACCCGGTCAACAAGTCGATGTCGGCTTCGTCATCGCCCGAGTCGTCGCCCGATCCGAAGGAGAACAGTGAGCAGTTTCGTCGAGACCGAAGAGCAGCAGGCGTTACGCAAGTCGGTCGCCGCGATGGCCGCGAACTTCGGCCAGGATTACTACCTGGAGAAGGCGCGCGCCGACGAACACACCGACGAGTTATGGTCGGAGGCAGGCAAACTCGGGTTCATCGGGGTGAACTTGCCCGAAGAGTACGGTGGCGGCGGCGCAGGCATGTATGAGCTGTCGATCGTGATGGAGGAGATGTCGGCGGCGGGCTGCCCGCTGTTGCTGATGGTCGTTTCGCCCGCGATCAACGGCACCATCATCGCCAAGTTCGGCACCGACGACCAGAAGAAGCGCTGGCTGCCCGGCATCGCCGACGGGTCCATCACGATGGCGTTCGCGATCACCGAACCCGACGCCGGTTCCAACAGCCACCGCATCACCACCACCGCGCGCCGCGACGGCGCCGACTGGATCCTGTCCGGCCAGAAGGTGTACATCTCCGGCGTCGATCAGGCGCAGGCGGTGCTCGTCGTCGGCCGTGCCTACAAGGAAGGGGCCCACAAATCCGAATCTCTTCGGCCGGCGCTGTTCATCGTGCCGACCGACACAAAAGGGTTGAGCGCGACCAAGATCGAGATGGAACTGGTCAGCCCGGAGAACCAATTCCAGCTCTTCCTCGACGAGGTCCGGCTGCCCGCCGACGCATTGGTCGGCTCCGAGGACGCCGCGATCGCGCAGCTGTTCGCCGGCTTGAACCCCGAGCGCATCATGGGCGCCGCGAGCGCGGTCGGCATGGGCCGGTTCGCGATCGACAAAGCCGTCGACTACGTCAAGACCCGTCAGGTCTGGAAGACACCGATCGGCGCCCACCAGGGGCTGTCACACCCGTTGGCGCAGAACCATATCGAGATCGAACTGGCGAAGCTCATGATGCAGAAGGCGGCATCGCTGTACGACGCGGGAGACGACGTCGGTGCCGCCGAGGCGGCGAACATGGCCAAGTACGCCGCAGGTGAGGCCTCGGTTCGCGCGGTCGATCAGGCGGTGCAGTCGATGGGCGGCAACGGCCTGACCAAGGAGTACGGCATCGCCGCCGCGGTGACGGCGTCGAAGCTCGCCCGTATCGCGCCGGTCAGCCGGGAGATGATCCTGAACTTCATCGCGCAGACCTCTCTCGGGCTGCCCCGTTCCTACTGATAGGGCCGTACTGATGAGCGCACTGGTCGGCTACGCGGTCGACGGGCCCGTCGCCCGACTCACCCTCGACTCACCGGACAACCGCAACGCCTTGTCGACCACGCTGGTCGAACAGCTGCACCAGGGCTTCACCGACGCCGTCGCGGATCCCGGCGTGCGGGTCGTCGTGCTGGGTCATACCGGCGGAACATTCTGTGCGGGAGCCGATCTCAGTGAATCCGCGGGGCGCGACCCGGGCGACCTGGCCGTCGACCGCGCCCGCGAGATGACCCGGCTGCTGCGCCGCATCCTCGAGCTGCCGGTCCCGGTGGTGGGCGTGATCGACGGGCACGTCCGCGCCGGCGGGCTCGGGCTGGTCGGCGCATGCGACGTCGTGGTGGCCGGCAGCAAGAGCACGTTCGCGCTGACCGAGGCCCGCATCGGTGTGGCGCCGTCGATCATCTCGTTGACCCTGCTCCCCAGGATGACCAGTCGCGCGGCGAGCCGCTACTTCGTCACCGGCGAGAAGTTCGGAGCCGCGGAGGCGGCCGACATGGGGCTGATCACGATCGCGTCCGACGATGTCGATGCCACCGTCGCCGAGTTGACCGCCGCGATCAGCAAGGCGTCGCCGCAGGGGTTGGCGACCTCGAAGGCGTTGGTCACAGCGCCCATCCTGGAATCCTTCGACCGTCGCGCCGAAGAGCTCACCGCGCAGAGCGCCCAGTTGTTCGTCTCCGAGGAGGCCCGCGAAGGCATGCTCGCTTTCCTCGAGAAGCGCCAGCCGAGGTGGGCCGGCTCCGCCGAGTCCTAGGGCACCGCCGACTGTTCGGACGATGGTGGTGGCGGATCTGACAAGCGGTTGTCGCGCTTGGCTTTCCACCGCGGCGGCAGGCGCTCGATCGCCTCGCCGGGAACGAACGCCAGATACAGCACGAACATCGCGACGCTGAAGAACGCGACGTTCAGGTTGACCATGATCGTCAGGTGCATCACCACGCCCGCCGCCAGCACCCAGTACCGCCAGCGTCTATTCCAGACGAGGATCGCCAGCGCCAGTTCGATCAACAGGGTGCCCCACGCGATGAGGTTCACCAGGATCGCGTTGGCCGCCAACCACTCCGGAGCAGGCAACAGCGCCCATCGGCCGTCGGTCCCCCATGCGTAGAAGACCGCTGAGCCGTCCACCCAGCTCTTGTTCGCCAGCTTCGCCTGGACGGTCGCCAGGTAGATGATCGACAACTGGATCTGCAGCAACCGGACCGGCCATACCGCCCTGGCCTGCGCAGACCAGAACGTACCGGCGAGCCGTCGCTGGTCCAGCGACAGCGCCGCACCGCACGACGAAAGCGCCAGAACCAGGGCGGTGACGGTGAGGATGGAATCCCCGGCGTTGAAGAAATGCTCACCGCGTCGCAGAAACGACTGCAGCAGAACGAAAACGAGGACCGCCGCCACCCGGCTGTGCCAACCGAGAGTCATCGCGACGGCGGCCACCAGTAGCACCGCCCACCCGGCGAGAAGCGCGTTGTCGCCCGGCCATATCTGGAAGACGCTCCACTGGAAGTTCACCCGGGGATGCTCGGGCTCCACCCCTTGACTACCGAAGACGCCGAGAAGATCTGGGAGCAGCGTCAGGCACCAGGCGACGATGACGAGGCCGAACCCGATCCTCACGAGACCCAGCGGGTAGGCGGGCCGAGCGGTGAAGAAGAAGGCGTTCCAGCGGTCGGCGGCGGAACCCCACGTCGACCGGACTCGATCCCCCGCGGTCATCGCGCGCCCACCAGATCCTCTTGGTAGAGGAGTTTGGAGGCGACGGGGCGCCGGGTCTCAGCCGACTCCTCACCCGGCGCCGTCAACGTCTCGGTGTGGAGCAGCATCGTGACGCCGACGGCCTTGTCGTTCGGCTGACTCACCTCTCGGACCACCCAGTGGGCCAGCTGCCGCCGGAAGTCGGAGTCCAGAAGGGCGGCATACCTGAGCAGCAGCCAACGGTCCCACCACCCGACGCCGCCGGCGCCGGGCTCGAAGGTCCACACCCGGGTCTGACCGCCAGCGAAGCGCACCTGCACCTCGACGGAGTCTTGGCGCCTGCTCGGGTTGGCATACATCGCCCAACTCTGGTCGAGCGCGGCGGGCACCGCGATCGGCTCGACGACGGGAAGCAGTTCACGCTTGATCGGCGAGTCGGGCAGGTTGCATACGATTCCGACGACCACGAAGACCACGATGCCGATACTGATGACCACCCTGCCCACGGGCGAGCTCTCGAACCGCTGTTGCAGAGTGTTCAAGCCGCCAAGGCGAGAGCTGCGCTCCTGCTGCTCCTGCTGGTCTGGCGTCACGGTTCTGGCCTCTCGTCGGGAACACCCTAATTCACCGTGTGATTCTCGCCGTGTCGCCGCGTCTGCGCAGAACTCGGCGTCTCCGAAGGGCTTGACCACGGGCATAGTGTGAGGCTGATGTCACGTACGGTTCTCGTCACCGGGGCAACGGGCACGCTGGGCCACCGCGTGGTACCGGAGGCGATCGACGCCGGCCACGATGTTCGGGCGCTGAGCCGCAAGAGCCATGTCGGATACACCGGCGTGCACTGGGCCCAGGCCGACCTGCTGACGGGTGCGGGCCTGGACGCGGCGGTCGACGGTATCGAGGTCGTGGTCAACTGCGCGACGCAACCGATCGGCGACAAGGACGTCGCGGCGATGCGCAACCTCGTCGCCTCGGCCCGCCGGGCCGGCGTCGCGCACATCGTGCACGTGTCGATCGTGGGCATCGACCGCATTCCGCTGCCGTACTACCGCACGAAGCTGCGCGCCGAACAGGTCCTCGAAGCGTCCGGCGTCGGCCACACGGTGCTGCGGGCGACACAGTTCCACGACCTGATCCGCACGATCTTCGCCCTGCAGCGGTACTGCCCCGTGATGTGGGCGTTTCGCGGGGTGCGGTTTCAGCCGATCGACACCGCCGACGTCGCGGCGCGGCTGGTGGAACTGGTCGGCGCCGAACCGGCGGGCCGGGCGCCGGACGTCGGTGGGCCCGAGGTGCACACCCACACCGAGTTGGCGCGCATGTATCTCGAGGCCACGGCGAGCCGGCGCCGGACCCTTGCGGTACCCGCGCCTGGTCGAATCGGGAAGGAGTTGCGATCGGGCGCCAACCTGGCTCCGCACAACCGGATGGGCGTGCTCGGGTTCGCCGAATTTCTGGCAGCCGGGAAATAAAGTTCGCCCATCTAGATTCTTCGCCCTCGCGAGTCAGGGCACAGTTTGGCCTACTTGCTTGCATGTGCCACGGTTCGTCGTACGCTCGTATCCGATGAGCAATCCAGCGTCGCGGAGCGGTCCGATGCGTGCTGCTGACACCGATCGAATTCAGGTGGCACAGCTGCTCACTGATGCCGCCGCCCAGGGCCGACTTCAACTCAACGAGTACGAGGACCGCCTGACCAGGGCGTACGCCGCGCAGACGTACGACGAGCTGGACCGTTTGTCGGCTGACCTGCCCGGCGCGATCACGCGGGGGCGCAGCGGCGGCCCGTGCCGGCCTGCGCCGTCGACGATGCTGCTGGCGATCATGAGCGGCTTCGAGCGCCGCGGTCGCTGGAACGTGCCGAGGCGGATGACCACGTTCGCCCTCTTCGGCGGCGGAGTGGTGGATTTGCGGTACGCCGACTTCACCTCACCGGAGGTGGAAATCCACTCGTACTCGATCTTCGGGGGCCAGACGATCCTGGTGCCGCCGGAGATCAACGTCGACCTGCGTGGCGTCGGGGTGATGGGCACCTTCGACCGGTCCGTGGAGGGTGAGGGCTCGCCTGGCGCGCCGTGCGTGTGCATCCGCGGCTTCTCCCTGTGGGGCCGAGTCGGCGTCAAGCGCAAGAAGCGCAAGGCCGCCTGATCCCACCGGCGTCAGCGTCGTCGGCGAGACCTCAAGTAGTCACCGACAACCGCGGCGCCCAACCCGTCGAGGTCGGGCACCACCACGCGGCCCTCCACCCGCCGCGCCACCTGGTCGATGAACCGCGCCAGCCCCGGATCGTTTCCCAGCCGGAAAATCGTCACCTGCGCGCCGAGCGCGGCCACCTCGTCGAAGCCCTTGACCGTGTGGGCGATCGTCCGCGGATGCGGCGGGTAGTCAAAGAACACAGCAGAAGAGCGGTCGTCGTTCACGCCGCGCTCCAGGTGTGCGGTTGGCTCACCGTCGGTGACCACGAGCACCACCGGCTGGGCGTTGGAGTGACGGCGCAGATGGCGCGCGGCCAACGAGAGCGCATGGTGCAGGTTGGTGCCCTGCTCGTACACGCCCTCCAGGCCGGTGAGCTCGGCGGCCGTCACGGTTCGGGCATAGCGTCCGAACGCGATGATCTGTAACGCGTCCGACCGGAACCGCGTGCTGACGAGATGGTTCAGCGCCAGCGCGGTGCGCTTCATCGGCAGCCACCGGTTCTCCATCACCATGGAGAACGACGTGTCGACCAGCAGCGCCACCGCCGCCTGGGTGCGCGTCTCGGTCTCGGAGATCTCGACGTCCTCGACCGTGATCTGAATGGGTGAGCCCGGGCTCGATTCCGGATTCCCGGCTTGGCGCAGCACCGCGTTGGTGAGTGTGCGCGTCACGTTCCACGGCTCGGTGTCGCCGAACGCCCACGGCCGGGTCGCGCCGGTCAGCTCGCCGGCCGCGCCCGCCCTGCGGGTGTCACGCTCACCGTGCCTACCCGAAAGCTGTTGGGCCACATCGCGCAGCGCCGTCTGCCCGAGCTGGCGCATCGCCTTGGGCGATAGCCGCCACTGGCCATCGGACCCGCGGTCGAGGAACCCCTGGTCCATCAGCGCCCGTTCCAGCTCGGCCAGCGTGCGCGCGTCGACGGCGGCGTCCTCACCCAGCTGGCGGGCCAACATGTCCAGATCGACGTCCTCCATCGTGGCGCCGGCATAACTCTGCGACAGCGCCTCGGCCAACTGCTCGAGTTCGGCGATGTCGGCCATCGCCTGAGCGCCCTCACCCATGCCGAGCGGGTTGTCCCCGGAGAAGTTGGACGAACCGCCCCAGTCCTCCCCGGGCCGGGCCGCCTGCAGATGGGAGTCGAGGCGGTTCAGCGCGTTCATCAGCGAGGGGGAACCGAATGCCTGTTGCGCCAACGCATCCAGCTCGGCGCGCTGCTCGGCGCTCAGGCTGTTGCGGAAGCGCTGGGCGGCCGCGGCCCGCTGGGCCAACGAATCCAACAGTTCGTCGACGTTGCGCGGGTTCTCGGGGAAGAACTCGCCGTGCTTGTTCATGAAGTCGTCGAAGTCTTGCTGGGAGTCCTCGCCCCTGGCGTGCTTGTCCAACAGCTCGTTGAGGTCGTCGAGCATCTCGTTGACCCGCTGGCGGTCCTCGTCGGTGGCGTTCTCCAGCGCCTGCTTCATACCCGCGAACCGCTGATCGAGCATCTCGCGGCCGAGCAGATCCTTGATCTGCTCGTACTTTTCGCGGCCCTCGGGGCTTCGCCATTCGTAGTCCGACAGCTCCTGGACGGCCTTGGCGGGCGACGGCGGCAGCGACTCGATGCGCATCTCGTTGAACCGCGCGTCGTCGTCCAGAGCACGCGCCAGCTCCTTGCGCTCGGCGAGCACCGCCTCGTCGAGGAGCTTCTTGACCTCGGCCAGTGTGCCGTCGAGGTTGTTGCGCTGCAATAACTCCCGGCGCCGACGGTTGGCCTCGGCGGCGAGTTTGTCGGCGCCGCGCATGTTCTTGGTGCCCCGGCGCAACATCTCCGACAGCGCGCGGCGCGGCGAACTGCCCTCCATCACGTCCTGGCCGATCTGCTCGAGCGCCTCGCGCAAATCGATCGGGGGCGCCAGCGGGTCGGGCCCGCCGGTGTATCGCGAATACCGCGAGACGTGTCTAGCCATAGGTCGTTTCGCCCTCGTCCGACACCTTGTCTATCCGCTTGGCCAGATACAGCGCCTCGAGTGCCAGCTCCACCGCTGCCGCTCGCTGCCCGTCGGACTTCGCGTCGAGCCGCTGTTGGATCTCGGCGATCGCGGGTACTTCCGGCACAGCGGCCAGCACCTCGCGCGCCGAGACCCGATCACCGGTGGTGACGGCCGAGCCGTTCTCGATCGCGACCACCAGCGGTCCGACATCGATGCCGCCGAGCAGCCGTTGTGCGGTGTCCGCGGTGGCCCGCCGCAGCAGGTGCTCGAGCACCGCCTGCTCGCGCCCCTCCTCACCGGACTCGAACTCGAGCTTGCCGCGCAGCACGTCGACGACCGAGCCCAGGTCGACCACGCGGGCCACCGGCTCCTGCTCCCCGAGCACCGCCGACCGGTGACGCGCGGCCGCGGCGACGGTCTCGGCCGCGGCGATCGCGAAGCGCGCCGAAACCCCTGAGCGCTGGTCGATCGACCGCGACTCGCGCAGATAACGGGCGAACCGTGCCAACACCTGGATCAGGTACTCGGGCACCTCGGCGGCCAGGTGTGCCTCCTGGGTGATGACGCCAACCTCGGCGTCGAGTTCCAGCGGGTAGTGCGTGCGGATCTCGGCGCCGAACCGGTCCTTGAGCGGGGTGATGATCCGACCGCGGTTGGTGTAGTCCTCCGGGTTGGCGCTGGCGACCACCAGAACGTCGAGGGGCAACCGCAACGTGTACCCGCGGACCTGGATGTCGCGCTCCTCCATCACGTTGAGCATCGACACCTGAATGCGCTCGGCGAGGTCGGGCAGCTCGTTGATCGCGACGATGCCCCGGTGCGCCCTCGGGATCAAGCCGAAGGCGATGGTCTCCGGGTCGCCGAGGCTGCGACCCTCGGCCACCTTGATCGGGTCGATGTCACCGACCAGGTCGGCCACGCTGGTGTCGGGGGTGGCCAGCTTCTCGGTGTAGCGCTCGCTGCGGTGCCGCCACGCGATCGGCAGGTCATCGCCCGAGTCAGCCGCGCGCCGGATGGACTCGGGGGTGATCGGGTCGTAAGGGTGCTCGCCCAACTCCGACCCGGCGATCACCGGGGTCCATTCGTCGAGCAGACCTGTCAGCGCGCGCAGCAGCCGGGTCTTGCCCTGACCGCGTTCGCCGAGCAGCACGACGTCGTGGCCGGCGATCAGCGCCCGCTCCAGCTGCGGAATGACGGTGTCTTCGAAGCCGAGGATGCCCGGCCACGCGTCGCGTCCCTCCGCCAGAGCGGCCAGTAGGTTGTCCCGGATTTCTTGCTTGACGCCCCGCTCGCGGTGGCCGGAGGCCCTCAGCTCGCCGACGGTGCGGGGTAGATCTTGGGGTTGAGTCACCACTCCAAGCTACGACTTGTCTCGCGCGCGTGCGCTCCCCGCGTCGACTCAGCCCGCCGACGGCGGCAGAAGTTGGAACCCGTCGAGGATCGTCTGGCTGTCCCGCTGATACGTCGGGTCCTCGGGAACCAGCGTCTGGACGGTCACGCTGACGGCGAAAGTCTGTCCTTCGGTGCGCATCACCGCGCCGAGCGCGACGGCCGGATGCGGCGCGACGTTGCCCATCACCGGCATCTGGTAGTCGAACATCCTGGCGGGCACCCCGCACACCGTGCCCTCGGTCTCAATAACGTCCGTGGCGCCGATGCCCGACTCGAGCGCATCGCGCATGTTGGTGAAAATCAGGCCCGGATCTTGCACACCGGGCGCGCTCTCGAGCGTCACCACGACGTTCGGCGTGAACCCCTGCGCAGTCAGGTCGTCGTTGCGCATGGCGAAGCGGATCAGTTCCGAATCCATCATCGTGGTCCGCTCCCACCCCGGCGGCGTCGGGATCCTCATCACCGGCTCGTTGTCGTTCTTCGCCGGGATCGTCGTCAAAGGATCGTCGACGGCCTCGCACTGCGACGAGTCGAGTCCGCCGGACTCGGTCGCCGCCGACAGGTCCTCACCCGCGACAGCGCGTGCGTCGTCGACGGTCCGCGTGCAGGAGACCAGCAGGAAGGTCGCCAGCAGCAGGGCGGTGGCGGCGCGCGACGCAGTGACCATGCTGTGCAACATAATCACCTCCCGCCGTCTTCGGCGGAGATCAACCAGACATCAGTGCGCGAAGTGCCGTGCACCAGTCAGGTAGAGCGAGATGCCCGCTCTGGCAGCGGCTTCGGTGACCTGCTCGTCGCGCACGGAACCGCCCGGGTGGACGATCGCCTTGACGCCGCCTTCGGTCAGCACCTCAAGCCCGTCGGGGAACGGGAAGAACGCGTCGGAGGCGGCGACCGCGCCGCGTACCCGGTCGCCGGCCCGCTGCACCGCGAGCCGGGCCGCATCGACGCGGTTCACCTGGCCCATGCCGACGCCGACCGTGGCCCCGTCCGCAGCGACGACGATCGCGTTCGACTTGACCGCCCGACACACCCGCCACGCGAACTTCAGGTCCGCCAACGTCGCCGGATCGGCGGGCTCGCCGCTGGCCAGCGTCCAATTGAGCGGGTCGTCGCCGTCAGCGGTGAACTCGTCACGCTGCTGTACCAGCAGACCACCGCTGACCTGGCGGAACTCGGTGCCGCCCGGCCGCGGTTCGGAGGCCACCAACACCCGGATGTTCTTCTTACGGGTGAGCACGTCCACCGCGCCGGCTTCGTAGGCGGGCGCGATGATCACCTCGGTGAAGATGTCGGCGACGGTTTCGGCCATCTCGACCGAGACCGCGGTGTTGGCCGCGATCACACCGCCGAACGCCGACAGCGGATCGCATTCGTGGGCTTTGCGGTGCGCGTCGGCCACCGACTGCGACGAGATCGCGATACCGCACGGGTTGGCGTGCTTGATGATCGCCACGCAGATCTCGGGGTGGTCGAAGGCGGCCCGCCAGGCAGCGTCGGCGTCGGTGTAGTTGTTGTAGGACATCTCCTTGCCGTGCAACTGCTCGGCCTGCGCCAGGCCCGGCCACCCGGCGTCGTCGCGGTAGAGCGCGGCCTGCTGATGGGGGTTCTCGCCGTAGCGCAGCACGGCACTGCGCCGCCACGTGCCGCCCACCCACGCGGGCAGCTTCTGAGCGGGCTCCTCCGGCGCGAGCACGGCACCCATCCAGGAGGCGACGGCGACGTCATACTCGGCCGTGTGCCGAAACGCCAGAGACGCCAGGATTTTTCGTTCGGCCAGCGTGAACCCGCCGGACCGCACCGCGGCGAGCACACCGTCGTAACCCAGCGGGTCGACGACCACCGCGACGCTGGGGTGGTTCTTCGCGGCGGCCCGAACCATCGACGGGCCGCCGATGTCGATCTGCTCGACGCATTCGTCGATGCTCGCGCCGGAAGCGACGGTCTCGGCGAAGGGGTAAAGGTTGACCACGACGAGTTCGAAGGCCTCGACGCCGAGATCGGCCAGCGCCGAGACGTGTTCGGGCTTGCGCTGATCGGCGAGCAGTCCGGCGTGCACCCGCGGGTGCAGTGTCTTGACCCGACCGTCGAGCACCTCGGGGAAGCCGGTGACCTCCTCCACGGGTGTCACCGGAACACCCGCGGCGGCAATGGTTTTCGCGGTCGACCCGGTGGAGACGATGCTGACCCCGGCCTCGTGCAGCCCGCGGGCCAGCTCGGCGAGGCCGGTCTTGTCGTAGACGCTGATCAGCGCCCGCCTGATCGGCCGCTTGCCCTCGGTCATCCCAATGTCGCCTTTCGTCCCGTCCAGGTCACACCGCGGACAGCCACCGCGGCCAGTATCTCGGCCAGAAGTCGCCGTTCGACGACCTTGATCCGTTCGTGCAGTGTCGCCTCGTCGTCGTCATCGAGGATGGGCACCGCCTCCTGCGCCAGCACCGGCCCCGTGTCGGTTCCCGCGTCAACCAGATGCACGCTGCAGCCGGTCACCTTGACGCCGTAGGCGAGCGCATCGGCTACCGCATGCGCGCCGGGAAAGGCGGGCAGCAGCGCCGGATGTGTGTTGATGATGTGGCCCATGAACCGCGAGAGGAAATGCGGCCCAAGGATTTTCATGAATCCAGCGGAGACGATCAGATCGGGCTCGTATGCGGCGGTCGCTTCGGTGAGTGCGGCGTCCCACGCCGCCCGGTCCGGGTAGTCGCGCAGTCGCACGGTGAAGGACGGAACCGAGGCGGCCGCAGCGATGTCGACGGCAGCGCAGTCGCGGTCCACGCCGACGGCGACGATCGATGCGGGATATTCGCCCGCGGTGGCGTCCAACAGCGACTGCAGCAGCGAGCCGGTACCCGACGCCAGCACAACAACCCGCGCAGGAACCTTCGGTGGTACGCGGAGGGGTTGCTGCACGCCTGGCAGCCTAATGGGTGCCGGGCGGACCGTCGTCGTCCGCCATGAAGTGCTCTTCGGGGTCGTCGACAATGTCGTTGGCGGTGTCGTTCGGTGGGTCCGGGGGGGTGTCAGCCTGGTCCGCGGCTTCGACGCCCGCCTCGGCTTCGGATTCGGCTTCGAGGGGCTCATCGCCGACGACCTCGGGCCCGTGTTCGGGTTCGGCGTCGTCGGAATCCGGCTCGGATTGGGGCAACGCGGCTGCATCAGCCTCCACGTCGGATTCCGGGTCGACGTCGGGGTCAGGGGCGACGACCGTCTTGGGCGCCCGCGGTCTGCGGGCCACGCCGCCGGCCATCACCACCGTCAACGCGCCGATTCCGGCGAACCACAGAAACACCGCGGGCCCGAACGTCGTCTGATCGACGCCGACGTCGCCGAAGTTGCCCAGCCGCCCACCGCCGGCGTAGCCGAGCAGCGCCATGGTGAGTGCGGCCAACGCCGACGCGACGATTACTTTGCCCATCGCCGGGCCCACCGGAAGCGGACGTCGCGCGCACTGCTGCCCGACCGCCACCGCCGAGGCCGCCGCGACGATGAGCAGCGCCACCCACACCGGGCCCAGCGGCGGCGAGGGCACCGCCGCGAGCACCGGCAGTGCGGGAATGTCGCCGCCGAAGACGGTAAAGGAACTGAAGGTGGCCAGCCCGACGTGTGCGCTCGACCCGACCGCCACCGCCGCCGTTCCGATCAGCACGTTCGGGATGTACAGCACCGACAGCACAGTCAGGCTGAACTGGCCGAACATCGAGTCGGTGATCGAGTAGAGCTCGTCCATCGTCGACCAGTGCACAACCAGCGAACCCGCCATCACCACACCCGACAGGCCGACGAGCGCGAGCACACCCGCGACCGCGGCGCGGACCGCGTCCGGCAGCCAGGCAGGCAGCGAGGCACGGCCCGAGGTCGGGGCCATCAGCCGCCCCCCGATCCGGGACCCGACGCCGACCATCGCGCCGATCGCGTGTACGGCCAGCACGCCGCCGAAGGCGCGCAACGCGTGCGGGGTCTGCAGTTCGGTGAGCACCGAGGCGGCGTCGTGGACGACGGCCAGCGCGATCGCGGCGATCAGCAGCGGCCCGCCCAACGCCGAGGCCACCACCCAGCGCGTCACGAACCACGAGGCGTTGGGACTGGTCGCCGCCGCGGTGGTGCGCGCAGTGCCCCACACCATCGCCAGCGCGGGCATCAGAGGCAACACCCCGAGCTCGGCGCCGCCGATGGACACCGGCACCAGGTGCACGCCGAGCCACATGCTCGCGATCGCGCCGAGGGCGCCCGTCATGTCGCTGTTGGCGATCAGCAGTTGCAGCAACACGATCGCCGCGATGACGACAAGCGCCACCAACGACGGCCCGAACGCGACCCGAAGCAGCTCACGCGCCTGGCGTGCGCCGACTGGCCGTTGATCCACTGGTTGAGCCGCTCCTGTGTCAGGCTGCCGTGCGGCGGTGACGCACGCGCGGCTCAGACTACTGGCTCACCTCAGGAAGGCGGCGGACCCGACTGCGAGGAAGACGACGGTTGCTCCGGGGTCTGCGTCGTCGGTGAGGATGTCTGCGAAGACGACGACGGCGGTTGACCGTACGCGGGGAAACCGGTCGGCGGTGTCGCCGGACCCTGCTGCCCCTGCTGGCCCTGCTGCCCCTGCCCCTGCCCCTGGAGATGGCTCTGTTGCTGGGCTGCCGGGTAGCCGCCGGTCGACGGGCCGCCCGGATAGCCGCCCGGGTAGGTCGAGGGGTATCCCGGCCGCTGCTGCGGTCCCCCGTGATGCTGCTGGCCCTGGTGACCGTAATACGGGCCCGGTGCGCCGTACTGCTGATGCCCGTAGGACTGGTCGTACTTCGGACGCGGCGCAGGCGGCGTGATGACGCCCGACTCGAACAGCAGCGCCGCCACCGCGATGATCGCCTGGAACAGCGAGAACGCGATGATCAGGTACAGGCCCCAATCGATCGCGGCACCGCTGGGCCGGTTGATCACCTCGGCGATGATCAGGAGGAACGCCGCGACCGCCAGCACTGCGTACACCGACGTGTGGACGCCCTGCCTCGGCAGGAGCGCCGTTCCGGCGAGCAGGCCCGCGACGAGGGACGCCGCGACGGCGAGCACCAGACCGAACGAGCTTCCGCTGATGGTGCCCAGGCCCGGGAAATCCGACGCGGAAATCGTGAACAGGGGCGCAAAGCTCGCGAGGTACACCGCCAGCCCCAACAGCGCCACGGCGGCGGCCAAGTAGAGAGGCAGCTTGCTCGCGACGTCGGAAGCCGAGGATGAGCTCTCCGGCGTCCTGCCGAACTGCTGCGTCGGCGCCGAGAACTGGGTGGTCGGCTGCTGTGCTTGCGGGTATCCCGGGCTACCGGGTGGTCCTTGGGGGTACGACATGGCCTCTCCTGTGCTCGGGCGGGCTTCGAAACCACGCTAGCGCACAGCGCGTCATGCAGAGACCAGCACCGGTTCGCCCACGGTGTCCTGCTCGGCCTGTTCGATTTCGCGGACCAGCGGCAACACCTTCGCGCCGAAGTATTCGATCTCCTCCTGGAAGTGCAGGAAGCCGCCGAGGATCAGGTCGACTCCGCGTTTGCGGTACGCCGCAATGCGTTCGGCGATCCGCTCGGGTGTGCCGATCAGCTGCGTGCGGAAGCCGTCGTTGTACTGCACCAAGTCCTCGAACGTCGAATCCGCCCACATGCCGCGCTTGTCCGCGGTCGCGTTGCCGGCCTGTTGGACCGCGGCGCGAAATCCCTCCACCGCGGGTCTGTTCGCTTTGGCGACGATCTCTTTGAGCGTCTCCTTCGCCTCCTTCTCGGTGTCGCGGGCGATGATGAAGCCGTTGAGCCCGAACCGCACCTCGCGGCCGACCGTGCGGGCGTGCCCGCGAACGTCGACGATCTGCTCGGTCACCCCGTCGTAGTCCTTGCCGTTGGAGAAGTACCAATCCGCATAGAGACCGCCGTTGCGCCGCGCGGCCGTGGAGTTACCACCTTGGAACAGTTCGGGATTGGGCCGCTCGGGGGTGTTGAGCGGTTTGGGTTTCAGCGTGAAGTCGTGAATGCGGTAGAAGTCGCCGCGGAAGTCAACGTCGTCCTCGGTCCAGATCTTGCGCAGCACTTGGAGGAACTCCGCGCTGCGCCGGTAGCGCTCGTCGTGCTCGAGCCACGGCTCACCGAGGTGGGTGAACTCGTCTTTGAACCATCCCGACACGACGTTGACCGCGAACCGGCCGCCGCTGAGGTGATCGGCGGTGGCGCCGAGCTTGGCCAGCACCGCGGGCTGCCACAGCCCCGGATGTACGGCCGCGATCACCTTCAGTTTCTGCGTGGCCAGCAACAGCGCCAACGAGAAACTGGTCGACTCGTGCTGGTACTCCGCGCCGTAGCTGGCCTCGTAGCGGACCTGGGACAGGGCGTACTCGAAGCCGTTGTTCTCCGCGGTCCTGGCGAGCTTGGCGTTGTAGTCGTAGTTCCAGTCGGTGCGCTGTTCGATGTCGCTGGTCACCAGTCCGCCGCTGACGTTGGGCACCCAGTAGGCGAACTTGACGTGCTCGGCGATGCGTTCGGTCGTCATGGTCTGACATGACAACAGTCACCGGCTCTCCCGTCGCCGGTATCGCTCGCTGTGAGCCAAACCCGCGCTTGCCCCCTAGACTGAAACACGTTCTAATTCTGGGCATGGATTACGGGCTCGTTCTGTTCACCAGCGACCGCGGTATCACGCCCGCGGCGGCGGCCAAGCTGGCCGATGACCACGGTTTCACCACCTTCTACGTGCCCGAACACACCCACATCCCGATCAAGCGGCAGGCCGCGCATCCGACGACCGGCGACGAGTCGCTGCCCGACGACCGCTACATGCGCACGCTCGATCCCTGGGTCAGCCTCGGCACCGCGGCGGCGGTGACCTCGCGCGTCCGGTTGTCGACCGCGGTGGCGCTGCCGGTGGAGCACGACCCGATCACGCTCGCGAAGTCGATCGCCACGCTGGACCACCTGTCCGGTGGCCGCGTGAGCCTCGGGGTCGGGTTCGGCTGGAACACCGACGAACTCGCCGACCACAATGTGCCGCCCGGTCGCCGGCGCACCATGCTGCGCGAATACCTCGAGGCGATGCGGGCGCTGTGGACCCAGGAGGAGGCATCCTACGAGGGCGAGTTCGTCAACTTCGGACCCAGCTGGGCGTGGCCCAAACCGATCCAACCGCACATCCCCGTCCTCGTCGGCGCGGCGGGCACCGAGAAGAACTTCAAGTGGATCGCCCGATCCGCCGACGGCTGGATCACCACACCGCGCGACTTCGACATCGACGAGCCGGTCAAGCTACTGCAGGACACCTGGGCGGGCGCGGGCCGGGACGGAGCACCGCAGATCGTCGCCCTCGACTTCAAACCCGACCCCGAGAAGCTCGCCCGCTGGGCCGATCTCGGTGTCACCGAAGTGCTGTTCGGCCTTCCCGACAAGTCCGAAGACGACGTCGCCGCGTACGTCGAACGGCTGGCGGGCAAGCTGGCCGCCCTGGTCTGATCAGGGTTTACCGAAGCCGGCCGCGCCCATTACCCGCTGTCCCGCCTCGCCCGTCACCGCGTCGACGAAGGCCCGGGCAAGGTCGCGTTGCGACGAATCTTTCAGCGTCGCAATCGGATAGACGTTGACCACATCGGCGGCCTCCTGTACGAGCACCACGGTGACGCGGGCTCCTGCATCTCGGGCATCGGTGACATAGACGATTCCGGCGTCGGCCTGACCGCTCGTCACCTTGTTCAGCACGTCGGTGACCGATGATTCCTCGCTGACGGGCGAGAGGTCCAGTCCCGCAGCCACTTCGATCTTCCGTGTCGCCGACCCACACGGGACCTGAGGGGCACAGACCACGACGCCGATCCCGGGTCGGGTGAGATCACGTATCGTCTTGACCCCCTTGGGATTCCCCGCCGCTACCACGATCAACATGGTGTTGGACGCGAACTTCACTGGGTCACCCGCGAGCAGTCCGGCGTCGGCGACCTTGTCCATGTTCACGGTATCGGCGGAGGCGAACACGTCGGCGCGCGCGCCCTGCGTCAACTGCGTGGCGAGGTCGGAGGAACCGGCGAAGGAGAACTCCACCCGAGTGCCGGGGTGGTCTTTTTCGAACTGCGCACCGATCTCGGTGAACGCCTTCTTCAGCGACGCCGCGGCGAACACCATGAGCGAATCACGTTCGGACCCTTGCCCGCATCCGGTGACCAGAGTCAAGAGCAGCGCGGCCAGAAGCAAGAGAGGCTTCACGACTGCTCCTCCCTTGCGGTCAGGCCAGGCTGGCGCGGTTGATCTTCTCCGCCGGACGCACGGTGATCGCCGCACCAAGCGGATCTCCGTCCGACATCAACGCCACGAGATCCTCCTGCTCGGAGATGGCGAGGAACCGCGAGTTGTCCGAATCCATTCTGCCGATGATGATCCCGGTGCGCACCGGCCAGTCGTAGCGAACGGAGTAGGTCTCGATCGTCGCGCGACCGTCGGGCCGCTCGGTCACCGGAACCTTCGGCAGTGCCGCGACGTCCGCGTCGAGGTTCTCGCTGTCGTTCGTCCGCCAGTCGACAGGCAGCGTCGAATAGATGCCGACCGAGTACTTGCTCATGGTGCCGCCATTTGCTCCCACGAAGCCGAAACGTCCCGGCTGATCGCGCATTTGGGAGACCGTCTCGGCGATGGCGTGCAGCGAGTAACTGTTCCCCGGGCCGCCGAAGTACGGCAGGCCGCCGGTCACAGTGAGGCCCCGCGGATCGTCTCCGTCGATGTCCAGCGCCTCGCAGGCGACATACACCGGGAAGGGAAAGCAGCTGTACAGGTCGAAGGTGGCGATGTCGTCGACACCGATCTGGGCCACCCGCAGGGCTTCTCGCACGGCGTGCACGGTCGCGGGGCTGGCGCCGAGGTCGACGCGGTCCAACAGGTCCTGCTCGGTCAGGTCCGAATGCCCGTGCAGGTATACCCATTTCTCCTCGGGCACCCCGAGTCGGCGTGCGGCCGCCACCGACATCATGATCGCGGCGGCGCCCTGGTTGACCTGATCGCGTGCCACCAGAAGACGGGGATAGGGGTCGCAGATCATCCGGTTGTCGTCGGTGACGGTGACGATCTCCTGCACTGAACGTTCGACCGGCGACGACGAAAACGGGTTCTTTGCAGCGACTTTCGACAACGGCGCGAACAGTTCGGCCATCTGCCTGCGGTATTCGGCGACGCCGAGTCCCAACCGGCTGCGACGCGCGTTGTCCAGCAGCCCGTATTGCACTGCGGCACCGGTTAATCCGTGCGATGCGGTGTACTCGGTGAAGTACTTGTGGATCTGGTGCCCGCGGTCCTCGAGCTGACCCTCGACGTGTTCGGTGAAGTCGGGTTTGGTCTGTCCTTGTTCGGCGGCGCGGCGCCAGTAGCGGGCCGTCGAACCCGGTTCGGAGCCGATCACCATCGCCACGTCGAACTCACCCGCCGCGATGGCGCTGCCCGCCTCGGTGACGAGCTTCTGCGGCCCCTGCCCGCCGACCGGTTCGAGCACGACACGGGCCGGATCGCCGCCGACGCGCCCCATCACCGACCGCGGATAGTTGTTCGACTTGCCCAGCGTCGCGGGCATCGGCCCGGAGATCTCGAACTGGCGCAGCGCGTACACCGTCTCGATGGCCTGCGCGGCCGCCGCGGCGTCGACTCCGGTGTCGGCGAGCGCGGCACGCACCGCCTCGGTCGCGAGGTCGACCGCCGACATGCCCCGATAGCCGGGATCGTCGATGCGCTCGGTGAACTGCCCGACGCCGACGATGACCGGGGTCCGGGAATCGACCATTACAGACCTCCTGACAACTGTTAGTTCGTCAGGCTAATCGAGCAGTAGAACGTGTTCCTAATCCTGCGGCGCACTTCACACCCGCGCAGGGCCTGCCACAAGCCGCGAGCGACCGCTTTTGCACACCAGACAGCGGCGTGTTGTGCACAGACACGGTCGCTCGCGCCAAAGAGAGTGGAGCGCGCGCTACAGGCTCTGCAGGATCTCCCGGGCCAGGTTGGCGGTCTCCGACGGTGTCTTGCCGACCTTGACGCCCGCGGCCTCCAGCGCTTCCTTCTTCGCGGCGGCGGTGCCCGAGGAGCCCGACACGATGGCGCCGGCGTGGCCCATGGTCTTGCCCTCCGGTGCGGTAAACCCTGCCACGTAGCCGACGACGGGCTTGCTGACGTTCTCCTTGATGTAATCGGCCGCGCGCTCTTCGGCGTCACCGCCGATCTCACCGATCATCACGATGACCTTGGTGTCGGGGTCCTTCTCGAATGCCTCGATCGCGTCGATGTGCGTGGTACCGATGACGGGGTCGCCGCCGATGCCGATGGCGGTCGAGAACCCGAAATCGCGCAGTTCGAACATCATCTGATAGGTCAGCGTGC
This sequence comes from Mycobacterium lehmannii, assembly GCF_002245535.1. GTDB lineage: Bacteria > Actinomycetota > Actinomycetes > Mycobacteriales > Mycobacteriaceae > Mycobacterium > Mycobacterium lehmannii. Next base: position 116,667 of record NZ_NKCN01000006.1, read on the forward strand.
CGGACTTCGACACCAGGCCGACCGGGCCCGGACCGGTGATGTTGGCAGGCGTGATCCCGGCCAGCGCCTCGCTGGGCGTGATGATGCCCGGGCAGTTGGGGCCGATGATGCGGGTCTTCTGCCCTTTTGCAACGTTGTAGGCCCACGCATACGCGGTGTCCTGCACCGGAATTCCCTCGGTGATGACGACCAGCAGCGGGATTTCCGCGTCGATAGCTTCGATGATCGCGTCCTTGGCGAACTTCGGCGGCACGAACACCACCGACACGTCGGCGCCGGTCTCCTTCATCGCCTCGGCGACGGAGCCGAACACCGGCAACTCGACGTCCTTGCCGTCCTTGTCCTTGTGCGAGACCGTCGTGCCGGCCTTGCGGGCGTTGACACCGCCGACCAGCTGCGTGCCGGCCTTGAGCATCAGCGCGGTGTGCTTGGTGCCTTCGCCGCCGGTGATGCCCTGGACGATGACCTTGGAGTCCTTGTTCAAAAAGATCGACATGAGGTGCGTCCCTTACTTGTTCGCCAGCTCGGCGGCTTTGTCGGCTCCGGAGTCCATGGTGTCGGCCTGAATCACCAGCGGGTGATTGGCCTCGGCCAGGATGCGGCGACCCTCTTCGACGTTGTTGCCGTCGAGACGGACCACGAGCGGCTTGTTGGCCTCGTCGCCGAGGATCTTCAGCGCGTTGACGATGCCGTTGGCGACGGCGTCGCACGAGGTGATGCCGCCGAACACGTTGACGAACACGCTCTTGACCTGCTCGTCGTTGAGGATGACGTCCAGACCCGCGGCCATCACCTCGGCCGAGGCGCCGCCGCCGATGTCGAGGAAGTTCGCCGGCTTCACGCCGTTGTGCTTCTCACCCGCGTAGGCGGTGACGTCCAGCGTCGACATCACCAGGCCCGCGCCGTTGCCGATGATGCCCACCGACCCGTCGAGCTTGACGTAGTTGAGGTCGTGCTCCTTGGCCTTGAGCTCCAGTGGATCGGTGGCGTCGCGGTCCTCGAACTCGGAGTGCTCGGGATGCCGGAAGTCGGCGTTGCCGTCGAGCGTGACCTTGCCGTCCAGCGCCAGGATCTGGTCGTCAGGAGTGCGCACCAGCGGGTTCACCTCCACCAGCGTCGCGTCTTCGCCGACGAACACCTCCCACAGCTTGGCGATCGTCACCGCGGCGGCGTCGAGCACCTCCTCGGGCAGATGGCCCTTCTTGGCGATTTCACGGGCGAACGCCTCGTCGACGCCTTTGGTCGCGTCGACGGGAATCCTGGCCAGCCGGTCCGGCTTGGTGGCGGCGACCTCTTCGATCTCCATGCCGCCCTCGACCGAGCACATCGCCAGGTACGTGCGGTTGGCGCGGTCGAGCAGGAAGGAGATGTAGTACTCCTCCGCGATGTCGCTGGCCTCGGAGACCAGCAGTTTCTTGACGATGTGGCCCTTGATGTCCAAGCCGAGGATGTTCTGGGCGTGGGTGAACGCGTCGTCGGCGGTGGCCGCGTACTTCACGCCGCCCGCCTTACCGCGGCCGCCGGTCTTGACCTGCGCCTTGACCATCACCGGCTTGCCGATCTCCTCGGCGATCGCCTTGGCGTCCTCGGCGGTGTCGGTCACCCGACCGGGTGTGGTGGGCACGTTGTGCTTGGCGAAGAGCTCTTTCGCCTGGTATTCGAAGAGGTCCATTGGCTGTGGAACGTCCCTGTCTCTAGCGCGTCGATTGCGGAGTTGTTGGGCCGAAGGCTCGGTGGAACTTTATCCACACGCCCAGAACGTGTTGGCACCGCCCACCGCTCATGTGGTAGATCTCACCAGCTCGGCTCAGTGATACAAATCACAATCTCCCGCGGAATAGGCTCTCGGCTTGCAGCCGTCGTCGCGAGTTGGTTAACGTGCCTCTGGTCTCGATAACGCTTTGGTCACGACAGGCAATCCCGCAGGCTTCTCGACAGGCAAGGACACCCCAGGTTGGCTTCGCACCGTTCGTCCGGATCTCATCGCAGATCGTCGACGAACCGGCAAATCAGCCGCCGTGCAAGCGAATCCCCCGCCGAAGTCACCGACATCATCCCGTTCAACGAGTTCGGCGATCTCGCTGACATCGACTACAGCGAGAACAGCGCGTTCGACCGCGAAGCCCAGGTCATCCACGCCCCCGAGCTCGATGACCTGACCGACACCGACGACCTCGTCCCGCTGCGTCTCGCCGTGCCATCGGAGTTCCAGTCCGGAGCCCGGTCTGGTGCAAGGCACGCGCGCCGCTCGCACGCCTACCGCGACAGCCACACCGACACCAGCGACGGCATGGACGCGACCGACGTCATCCGCATCGGCAACCGCACGCCTGCGCACCGCAAGCAGGAAGTTCCCGTCAAGGGTCGGCTGATGGTCGCCGCGATGGCCGTCGGCGCCACCGCCGCGGGCGCGTACTCGATGGCCAATGCGGCCCACGAGAAGTCCTCGGAGGCCGTCCTGGCCGTCGGCCAGTCCGCAATGGCCAACCCGGTGAGCGAGACGTCAGGCGGTATGCAGGTGGTCGCCGTGACACCGGCCGCCAGCTCGGCAATGCACACCGAGGAGATCCAGAAGGCGGCCGCATTCGCCCAGGAGCGCGCCGAGCGCGAAGCCCGGCTGCAGCGGCCGATGTTCGTGACGCCCACCACCGGCGTGTGGACGTCGGGCTTCGGTTACCGCTGGGGTGCCCTGCACGGCGGCATCGACATCGCGAACTCGATCGGCACGCCGGTGCTCGCCGCCTCCGACGGCGTGGTCATCTCGGCCGGGCCGTATGCCGGTTACGGCAACATGGTCAAGGTCCGCCACGCCGACGGCACCGTGACGCTCTACGGCCACCTCAGCTCGTGGTCGGTGGATGTCGGCCAGCGGGTGTGGGCGGGCGATCAGATCGCCAAGATGGGCAACACCGGCAACTCGACAGGCCCGCACCTGCACTTCGAGGTGCACCTGAACGGCACCGACCGCGTGGACCCCGTGGGCTGGTTGGCCAAACGCGGCCTGTCGTTCGGCAACTAGTCTGGCCGAGTGGCCAGCGACGACGATTCCGATCTGACACGCCAATCACCCCACTCCCCGTCGAGCGCGGAAACAGGCATCATTCGTCGACACCCTTCCGGTGAGATTCCGACCGGCCAGGACCCGCAGACGAGCATCATCCGGCGTCATCCGACTGGCTCGATTCCAATCGCCGGCCCGCCGACGCAGATGGCGGACGGCGGCGCCACGCAGCTGTCCGACCGCGCCGCGCCCGAGACGGCCTACATACCGCGCGCCCGCCCGGTCGCTGTCTCCCCGACGGGATCGCCGCCGGCCAACCCGAAGACCGCTATCGCCACCGCGGTCGGCAGCATCCTGACCGGATGGGCCACCGCAGTCATCGCCACCGATCTGATCACCGGCTGGTGGCGCACCGACCAATTGTTCTGCGTCGCGGTCGGCTTCCTGACCGCGATCTCGGCGGCGGCCCTCATCGCCGGGCTGATCGGACTGCTGTTGCGCCGCTGGGTGAGCCGCCTGCTGGTCATGGTGGGGTCGATGGTGGCGCTGCTGATCTTCTCCAGCCTGTTCGTGGCCGGGGCCAAGCTACCAGCCGTGGTGTATGCGATCCCGGTGTTGCCGATCGCGACCATCGTGCTCGCCGCCCTGCCCGCCACCGGACGCTGGGAGCGTTCTGGTTAGAGCTTGGTGATCGGCGCGTGGTTGTGCATCAGTTTGACCCGACCTGAGCTTCCGAAGTCGATGAGCGACATCGCCGACTCGCCGACGCCGCTCACCTCTTCCACCCGGCCCAACCCGTACTTATCGTGCGTGACCCGGTCGCCGGGCTCGAGCACCAGCAGCGGGCGCTTGCCCGCACCGGACCGCGTCGGCGACGGCCGCGGTGTCCCGAACCGGCCCGCCCCGCTCACGGGTGCGCTGAACGACGGTGTCGGGTCGGTGCGCCGCCAGTCGATCAGGTGTTGCGGAATCTCCTTGAGGAAGCGCGATTCCGGGTTGAGCATCGGTTGGCCCCATGACGAGCGGACCTTGGCTCGGCTCAGGTAGAGCCGCTGGCGCGCGCGGGTGATGCCGACGTAGGCCAACCGGCGCTCCTCGGACAGCTCGGCAGGATCGCCCAGCGCCCGCATGTGCGGGAACATGCCGTCCTCCCATCCGGTCACGAAGACGACAGGAAACTCGAGGCCCTTGGCGGTGTGCAGCGTCATCATCGTCACGACACCCGCACCGTGCTCGGGAAGCTCGTCGGCGTCGGCGACCAGTGAGACCCGTTCCAGGAACTGGGCCAGCACCCCGGTGTCGGGGATGTCCTCGTCCAGCTGCTCGTCATCGGCAAGCGCCTGCGCGTTGGCCAGGTCGGTGCTGAATTCGTGTGCAACGCTGACCAACTCGTTGAGGTTGTCCAGCCGCGCGAGATCCTGCGGATCGCTCGACGACTCGAGTTCGGCTCGATACCCGGTGCGGTCGAGCACCGCCTCGACCAACTCGCCGAGTTCACCGTCGAGGCGGCCGCGCAGATCGTCGAGCATCTCCACGAACGCCGAGATGCACTTCTCCGCACGGGAGTTGAGCATCGGCACCTTGCCCTCGGCGGCCGCCTGCAGGGCGTCGTTGAAGCTCAGGCCGGTGTTCTCGGCATACACAGCGACGCAGGCTTCGGCGCGGTCGCCGATGCCGCGGCGCGGAGTGTTCAGGATCCGACGCATGCTCACCGAGTCGCCGGGGTTGTCCAGCACCCGCAGGTACGCGACGATGTCGCGGATCTCCCTGCGTTCGTAGAACCGCACTCCCCCAACGACTTTGTAGGGGATTCCCGCACGGATGAACACCTCTTCGAGCGCGCGCGAGGAGTTGTTGGTGCGGTAGAACACCGCGACATCTGAGTAACTACCACCGTCGTCGACGAGCGCGTCGATCTCCTGGGCGACGAATCGCGCCTCGTCGTGCTCGTTGTCGGCGACATAGCCGACGATCAGCTCGCCCTCCCCCTCGTCGGTCCACAGCCGCTTCTCGCGGCGGCCGGCGTTGCGGGAGATCACCGCGTTCGCGGCGTTGAGGATGTTCTGCGTGGAGCGGTAATTCTGTTCCAGCAGAATGGTTGTGGCGTTCGGGTAGTCGCGTTCGAAATCCTCGATGTTGCGGATCGTCGCACCGCGGAACGCGTAGATCGACTGGTCGGCATCGCCCACCACGCACAGTTCGGCCGGCGGCACCCCGTCGACCGTTTCAGTTCCCACGAGTTCCCGCACCAGCACGTACTGGGCGTGGTTGGTGTCCTGGTACTCGTCGACCAGGATGTGCCGGAACCGGCGCCGGTAGTACTGCGCGATCTGCGGAAACGCCTGCAGCACAGCGACCGTCTCACCGATCAGGTCGTCGAAGTCGAGCGCGTTGGCCGCGCGCAGGCGGCGCTGATACTCGGCGTATACCTCGGCGATGATGCCGGGCAACTCCTCGCCCGCCTCCGAGGCCTCGGCCGCCGCCTGCTCCGGGCCGACCAACTCGTTCTTGTGGTTGGAGATGGCATTGGACAGCAGCCGCGGCGAATACCGCTTGGTGTCCAGGCCCATATCCTTGCCGATCATCAGCAGCAGGCGACGCGAGTCGTCAGCGTCGTAGATCGAGAAGTTCGAATTGAGGCCCTTGATCAGGGAGGCCTGGTTGCGCAGGATGCGCACGCAGGTGGAGTGAAACGTCGACACCCACATGGCGCGGGCGCGGGGCCCGACCAGGCCCACCACCCGCTCGCGCATCTCGGCGGCGGCCTTGTTGGTGAAGGTGATGGCCAGCACCTGCCCGACGCCGACGTCGCGGGCGGCCAGCAGGTAGGCGATCCTGCGGGTGAGCACGGCGGTCTTGCCCGAGCCGGCACCAGCGACGATGAGCAGCGGCGAGCCCTCGTGCAGGACGGCCTGGCGCTGCTGCGGGTTGAGCCCCTCGAGCAGTTGGTCGGATTCGGTGGCACCGTTCGGTGCGATCAGGTTCGGTGCGCTCATGTCGGTATCGAACTTACCGCCGTACAGGGACACGACCGCGGTCGAACCGCGCATCAACTCAGCGGTCGAACCGCCCACGGCTTTGCGCTGGCCCAGCGTTTGGTGGCACACTTTGTCCCGTGCTCAGCAAACAGCGATTCATCTACGGGTACCGATCCGCGGCACCCGTGGTCTAGCTGTTGCCGAGAGCTCCGCGAGGTGGTGAAACGCATGACGACCGAAACCGAGACTGTGCCCGATATCGATGACCTGCGCCGGGAGATCGACCGGCTGGACGCCGAGATTCTCGCTGCCGTGAAGCGCCGCACCGAGGTGTCGAAGTTGATCGGTCAGGCCAGGATGGCCTCCGGCGGCACGCGCCTGGTGCACAGCCGCGAGATGAAGGTCATCGAGCGCTACAGCGAACTCGGCCCCGACGGCAAAGACCTCGCGATGCTGTTGCTGCGGCTGGGCCGCGGCCGCCTCGGCCACTGACCTCCCGAGTGATCTCGGTGCACCACAAGTCGATCAGCGATCGGTAGCGCACCCAAGTCCCTAACGCAGCGCGTCGGTCAGCCACGGCGTCAACCACTCGACCGCCTCCGGCGTGGGATGCACACCGTCGCTGCGGATGCGGATCCCGTCGATCCAGTTGGTGTAGCCGCCGTTCGGGCCGAGCTTGCGGTTCAGGTCGAGCACGGTGACGTTCGAGCGGTACTTGACGGCGCTGCGCAGCAACGCGTTCCAGTCGTCGACCCGGTCGGGATCGTCCTCCGGGTACAGGCTGCCGTCGCGTTTCTCGGCACGGCGGTTGTAGGGCTCGGTCGTGACGACGACGCGCGCGCCGGTCGAGGACAGGATGTCGAGCGCGCGGTTGAGTTCGGCGCGGAGATAGGCGTCGTATGTCGGCTCGCCGATGTGGGTCCACCGGCCCTCGTTCATCCGGTCGACGACTTCCCACCGGCCCACGATCAGCAGCACCACGTCGGGCCGGTCGTGCTTGACCCGCTCCGACCACCTGCTCGGCCACGTGTCGCAGGCGGGCTTCTGGTTCAGCGTCTGGCCGACGTAGCGGTACGGTCCGCCGCGCGCGATGCCGCACCCGATCGTCGTGTAGTCGGTGAACCTCAGACCCGGTGTCTCCGGCAGGTAGCGCATCAACGTCCACGCCACCGAGTCGCCGAACACCGCGACGGTCCTGGTGTTCGGATCGCGGGCGGCGCTCCGCTCCACCGGGATCGGCACCTCCGGCGCCACCAGCGCCGCGGAGTCGATGCTCGAATCCTGAATCGGCGGGCCTGACGGCACGCCGACCGGCAGCACGGTCATCGTGATCACCGCGGCGGTGGCGGCCGTCGCACCGGCCAACGGCAGCATCGGCACGATCACCGGCCGCCAGCGCCGGATGGGCTGTTCGAGCAACCACCACGACAGCGCAGCGACCGCCAGCGTCGCCGTACACCGCACCGCGAACAGCGACCAGCCGGACCACCCGGTGCGCTCACCGTTGATCGCCAGGAAGATCGGCCAGTGCCACAGATAGACCCCGTAGGAGATCGCGCCCAGCCACACCAGCGGCCGCCACGCCAGGACCCGCGCGACCGGCCCTTCCTGATCCATCGCCACCGCACCGATCACGCAGGCGGCGGCGAGCGCGACGATGATCAGCAGGCCGTTACGGAAGTCGCCGGCGCTGCCGGTCGCCATGTGCACCGCGAACCCCAGGACGACGACACCGACGACGGACACCGCGCGGGCGACCCCCCGCAGCCATCGGGTCCTGATCACCGGCCCGGCCAGCGTCACGGTGGTCCAGTCCCGAACCAGCAGGGCGGCCGCCGCAGCGCCGACGAGCAGTGCCTGCGCGCGGGTGTCGGTGCCGAAGTAGATCCGGTTCAGCGTCCCGTCGTCGATCAACAGAATCGCCGCCGCCGCCGAGGCAATCGCCCCCGCGCCGGCGACACCCAGAACGGCCCACCGCAGATGGGTCGGGTCCCGACGACAGAAGACGAACGCGACGGCGATCAGCACCAGCGGCCAGAACAGGTAGTACTGCTCCTCGACGCCCAACGACCAGGTGTGCTGCAGCGGCGAAGGTGGTGCGCCCTGGGAGAAGTAGTCGGTGCGCTGGGCGACGAACGCCCAGTTGGCCACCCAGAAGAACGACGCGACGGCGTCGTCCCGCAGGTTGGCGATCGCCTCGGTCGAGAAGAACTCCCGCGCCGCCACCACCGCGAGCACCATCACCAGCAGGGCGGGCAGCAGCCGCCGGGCGCGACGTATCCAGAAGTCGCGCAGCCGGATTCGACCGGTGCGTGCGTGCTCGTCGAGCAGCAGCGAGGTGATCAAAAAGCCGCTGAGCACGAAGAACACGTCGACGCCGAGGAAGCCGCCGTCGACGCCGGGAATGCCGCCGTGGTCGGCGAGCACGAGTGCGACGGCGATGGCGCGGATGCCGTCGAGGGCGGGGATCTCGCCACGCCGATGCGCACGCGAGGAGGGATGTACTGACAGCGGGCGGCGATCAGCGGGCGCGACGGAGCGACGCGCATTCACTTGCGAAATCTTGCCCGTGCGAGCCGACGTGCCGCGGCAGGCGCGGCGGCGTGTCGAACTACTTCGTCAGCGCGATGTATTTCACCTCGAGGTACTCCTCGATGCCCTCGAACCCGCCCTCGCGCCCGAAGCCGGACTCCTTGACGCCGCCGAACGGCGCGGCGGGGTCGGAGACCACGCCGCGGTTGATGCCGACGATGCCGGACTCGAGGCTTTCGGCGACGCGCAGCGCGCGGTCCAGCGACTGGGTGTATATGTAGGCGGCCAGCCCGTACTCGGTGTCGTTGGCCGCGGCGACGCCCTCCTCCTCGGTGTCGAAACCGGTGATCGGCGCGACGGGGCCGAAAACCTCCTCGGACAGGATGCGGGCGCCGGCGGGCACGTCGGCCAGCACCGTGGCCGGGTAGAAGCTGCCGGGACCGTCGGGGGCGACGCCGCCGACCGCGACGGTCGCGCCCCGCGACACCGCGTCGGACACCAGATCCTCGACGGTGGCGACCTGCTTGGCGTTGATCAGCGGCCCGAGTGTGGCCGACTCGTCGATGCCCTTGCCGAGGGTGAACTCGCTCATCCGCTTGACCAGCTTGTCGGTGAACTCCGCGCGCACCGAGTTCGCGACGTGGAAACGGTTGGCCGCCGTGCACGCCTCGCCACCGTTGCGCATCTTGGCCAGGATGGCGCCCTCGACGGCGGCATCGACGTCGGCGTCGTCGAACACCACGAACGGGGCGTTGCCGCCCAGTTCCATCGACGTGCGCAGAAGTTTGTCGGCCGACTGTTTGACCAGCGTTTTGCCCACCCCGGTCGAACCGGTGAAGGTCAGCTTGCGCAACCGGCCATCGTCGATCAACGCGGCGGTGACGTCGCCGGCGTTCTTCGTCGGAAGCACCGACAGCACACCCTTGGGCAGACCCGCCTCGTCCATCAGCTTTGCCAGCAACAGCATCGTCAGCGGCGTGTCCTGCGCGGGCTTGACGATCATCGTGCACCCGGCCGCGAACGCCGGGCCGATCTTGCGGGTGCCCATCGCCAGCGGGAAGTTCCACGGCGTGATCGCATAGCAGGGCCCGACCGGTTGTTTGGTGACAAGGACACGTCCGCTGCCCGCGGGGCTCTGGGTGTAACGGCCCGCGACGCGCACCGCTTCCTCGGAGAACCAGCGGAAGAACTCGGCGCCGTAGGTGACCTCGCCCATGCTCTCGCGCAGCACCTTGCCCATCTCGAGAGTCATCAGCGTCGCGATGTCCTCGGCGCGTTCGGTGATCTTCTCGAACACCGCGCGCAGGATCTCGCCGCGCTCGCGCGAGGCGGTGGCCGCCCACTCGGCCTGCACGGCGCACGCGGCGTCGAGCGCGGCGATCGCATCGTCGGCGGTCGCGTTGGCGACGGAGGCGATCACCGAGTCGTCGGACGGGTCGAGCACATCGAAGGTGGACGCGCTCTCGCGTTCCTCACCACCGATCCACAGTCCGGTGGGCACTGACGACAACAGCTTCGCGGTATCCATAACTCTTCTGTACACCCTTGGCCATTTCGCCGCACTAGGGTCATGTTCATGAGTGCCGACTCCGACCAGATACCCGATATCACCGCGACTCCGGCGTGGCAGGCGTTGCAGCGGCATCACGGTGAGATCGGCGCGAAACACCTGCGCGAGTTGTTCGCCGAGGATCCGGCCCGCGGCACTGAGCTCGCCACGACGGTCGGCGACCTCTACATCGACTACAGCAAGCATCGGGTCACGCGCGAGACGCTGAGCCTGCTGGTGGATTTGGCCCGCGCGGCGCGCCTGGAGCAGAAGCGTGACGCGATGTTCTCCGGCGTGCACATCAACACCTCCGAGGACCGCGCCGTCCTACATACCGCCTTGCGATTGCCGCGCGGCGCCCAACTGGTCGTCGATGGGCGCAACGTCGTCGCCGACGTGCACGAGGTGCTCGACAAGATGGGTGACTTCACCGACCGGTTGCGCAGCGGCGAGTGGACCGGCGCGACGGGCGAGGCGATCAAGACCGTCGTGAACATCGGCATCGGCGGGTCGGACCTCGGACCGGCGATGGCCACCCTCGCGTTACGGCACTACGCCGACGCCGGCATCTCGGCGCGGTTCGTCTCCAACGTCGATCCTGCTGATCTGGTCGCCACCCTCGACGGGCTCGACCCTGCGACAACGCTTTTCATCGTCGCGTCGAAGACGTTCTCGACGCTCGAGACGCTGACCAACGCGACCGCGGCGCGCCGCTGGCTGACCGATGCGCTCGGAAACGCGGCGGTGTCACGGCATTTCGTGGCGGTGTCGACGAACAAGAAGCTGGTCGACGATTTCGGTATCAACACCGAGAACATGTTCGGATTCTGGGACTGGGTCGGCGGCCGGTATTCGGTCGACAGCGCGATCGGCTTGAGCGTGATGGCGGTGATCGGCCGCGAGCGGTTCGCCGAGTTCTTGTCCGGGTTCCACATTGTCGACGAGCATTTTCGCACCGCACCGCTGGAGTCCAATGTACCGGCGCTGCTCGGACTGATCGGGCTCTGGTACAACGAGTTCTTCAGCGCCGAAACCCGTGCGGTGCTGCCATATTCAAATGACCTGGCCCGCTTCGCCGCCTATCTGCAGCAGCTGACGATGGAGTCGAACGGCAAGTCGGTGCGCGCCGACGGTACGCCGGTGACCACGAACACCGGTGAGATCTTCTGGGGCGAACCGGGCACGAACGGCCAGCACGCGTTCTATCAACTGCTGCATCAGGGCACGCGTCTGGTGCCTTCCGACTTCATCGGCTTCTCACAGCCCACAGACGACCTGCCGACCGCCGATGGCAAGGGCAGCATGCACGACCTGTTGATGAGCAACTTCTTCGCCCAGACGCAGGTCCTCGCATTCGGTAAGACCGCCAAGGAGATCGCCGCCGAAGGCACTCCGCCGGATGTGGTGCCGCACAAGGTGATGCCGGGTAACCGGCCCAGCACGTCGATCCTCGCAACCCAGTTGACCCCGTCGGTGCTCGGACAGTTGATCGCACTCTACGAGCACCAGGTGTTCACCGAGGGAGTCGTCTGGGGTATCGACTCGTTCGATCAGTGGGGTGTCGAACTCGGCAAGACTCAAGCCAAGGCGCTGCTCCCGGTCATCACCGCCGACGGCTCCCCCACCGAACAGTCGGACTCCTCGACCGACGCGCTGGTGCGCCGGTACCGCAGCGAACGCGGCCGATCCGCCTGACTCAGCGTGCCGCGCGGGCCTTCACGAAGGAGCGCACACCGGCGATCAAGTACACCAGCAGCAGAACGAACATGATGGTGCTCGTGATGACGGCTGCGGGTCGCTCGGCCGTGCCCGCGAACACCTCGCCAAGACCGAACACGTTGCGTAGCGCCCCGAGCGCGGCGAGCAGCGCGATCACCAGGGCGGCGTGCATGGCGATCTTGCGGGCTTGATCGGAGCGACGCCCGATCAGGGCGGCGATGAGCAGGAGGATGCCGACGAAAGCCGGTATCAGCGCGGTGACGCTGACCGCCCCGCTGGCGAAGTACGCGATCACCCCTGTCGCGACGAGCAGTCCTCCGGTCCAGGTGGTCAGGGCGAGCATCGGGATCCTTTCTACGGCTGTCGCCGACGACTCTACCGACGCAGGGATTCTCAACGCGGTTCAGGCGTCGGGGTCGGGCCGGGACCAGCCCAGGATCATCGCCGGCGCGCAACCGCCGAACACCAGGACGGCCAACGACATCAGCGCGCCAGAGTAGGCCACGTCGGTGTCGGTGTCCTGCAGATAGATCGACGCGACGAGCAGGTAGCCGATCGGGATCAGCATCAGGTACTGGGTGATCGTCAGACCGATCGAGCGGGCGCTGTTGCGCTGCTGCACCTCGTACTCGTCGAGTGCGGCCTCCGGGGCGTCGCCCTGCCTGCCGGACACGATCTGAAGCATCGTCCACAGCGGGAGGAAGACGATGCACACCGACAGCCAGAGCAGGGGCGCCCACCGCAGCCCGAATGCGCTCAGGACGCTCACCGCCAACAGGGACGCGAACGTGATGGCCAAACCCACGACGAGAAGCCGCCGCCGGGACTGCGTGCGCCAGCCGGGAAGCAGATTCGCGTAGGTGCGCTCTCTTTTGAGGAACCGCCGGGTGCGGGACTCCTGGTAGCGGTCGAGCAACGTGTGGTCAGCCTGCGGGGTCGACGGGGACATCTCGGTCTCCTCCTTGCGATCGCGTGTTCGTGCGGTAGAGCTCGGTGGACAACGGGGTGAACTCCGTTCGGGAGAACACCGCCTCGACGGGGAGACCGAAGACATCGCAGATCCGGAATGCCAGGTCCAGGCTCGGATAGTGGTCGCCACGTTCGAGCGCGCCGACCGTCTGTGGGTTCACGTCGATCAGCTCCGCGAGCTCGGCTCGGGTCATCCGACGCTCTGCGCGCAGGACACCGATGCGGTTGTGGATGGGGAGCGTTTTGCCCCTTTTCACCGGACTCACACAACGTAGTGTTGGGAAAACCTAACAAAATGTCAAGCCTTCGGAACGTGACTAGTCGCGGGAGTGCGGATTCATACGTGACACGCCCTCGGCGGCGGACGAATCCGCACGGTCGGCGTTGTAGCCCGGATCCCTACAGAAAAGCAACGCGGCGCACGCTCAGCGAGGAGCGTGCGCCGCGTGGCTGGCGCTGGATGGAGCTAACTAGTGGTTACGGGGCAGGGATGTTGATGCAGCCGACGTTCGGCAAACATCCGCTCGCGCCACCGGGGCCGGCAGTCCCGCCGGGTCCGTTCGGAGCGAGCGACCCGCTAGCGCCACCGGGTCCGGCCGTACCGCCAGGGCCACCCGGGATTACACCGGAAGCGCCGCCGCCATCAGCGGTGCCTTGCGGGCCACCGGGGACGTTCACGTCCGCACCGCCACCGGGAGAAGCGTCGATGTTGCCGGTCACCGCACATGGGGTGCCGTCGGCATTCAGACACGGAGGAGGCGCCGGCTGCGCACCGGCCACCGGCGCGACGGCGAAGGCAACTGCCGCGGCGCCCGAGAACAACAGGGGCATCATCTTCGTCAGTTTCACGTTCATGTCCTGAGGGCTACCACGTCAGCGGCTTACTGAAACCTTCAAACTATCTCCGCCGGATGAGGGACCGGTCACAGCCTTCCGACTTGTTTCAACCCGGAAACGGTGTCCGACAGCGTTTCCTGCGGGTCGCGGTACGAGATTCCCAGTTCGGTCTCGCTGGGCGAATCGTCGGACGACGGCATCTGCGTGTAGTACTGCATCGCCGCCGCGGTGACCGGCGCGTCGAAGGGCAGGAGCGGGCCCACCACGTCGACCACCCTTCCGATGTTGCGCAACAACGTATCCGGCACCGGGTACACCCGCAGCGACGTGTTCGCCGCCTTCCCGATCATCGTCGCCAGGTCGGCGATCGGAACTCGCTTGCCGCCGGCCATATATCGGCGTGGCCCCTTGCCCGGCTCGAGCAGCGCCGCATGCAACGCAGCCAGGTCTCGAACGTCGACCACGATCCACGCGGCACCGCGGCCCGGCACCCCACGCATCTGGACCGCCGCTTGAACACCTTCTGCCGCTTCACCGAACTGGTTACCCGCCGGCGGCCCCAGCACCATGCCCGGGTACGTGATGCTCACCGGCGCACCCGCATCCTGGAGGCCTCGCGCATACTTCTCCACCTCCGCTTTCGACTTCCCGTAGCCGTCGGACCCTCCCACCACCGGGAGATCGGCATGAAGAACGCTGCAGTTGGGGTCGAACAGCGCCGTGAAGCTGGAGACGTGAATGATCGGGTCGAGGCCGCGCTCCGCGGCCACACCGAGCACGTTGTGGGCACCGTCGAGGTTGGTCCGCAGCATCTTGTCGGCCTGCCGGGGGTCCACTGAAACCATTGCTGCCGAGTGGATTACGGCGTCGCAACCATCCATCGCCGCGGCGGTCGACTCGGCGTCGGCGATGTCGCCGACGGCGTAGTCGTCGGTCGCGACGCCGATCTCCGCGGCGCTCGTCTTGAGCCGGGCCGGATCGCGAACCAGAAACCTCACCTGGTGGCCCGCATCGGCCACCGCTTTCGCCGTCCACGCCCCGACAAACCCGGTACCCCCGGTCAACAGCACCTTCATAGATACCTCCTCTAGGAACTAGCGCTGCGGGTTCCCCCAAGCGCCAGCCTCTACACGGAGGCTTAGGCGAACGGCTTCGTCAGATGCGGCGGCAGTACCCGCAGGACTCGGACCAGCGGGGCCCACGGCCACCACGGAACCGCCGCGCGTCCACTTTCGCGTTCGATCGCGGCGACCATTGCCCGCACGCCGGTTTCGTTGTCCACCATCAACGTCGTCGACTGCGATTTCGCCGTCATCTCCGACTCGATGTAACCGGGTTCGAGCACCGTGACCTTGATGGGCCCGCGCGCGTACTCCGCGCGCAGGGATTCCCCGAGCGACGACACGCCGGCCTTGCTGGCGGCGTAGGCGGCCTTGACGCCGGGCACGCCCTTGTTTCCGAGAACCGACGAAACCAGTACCAGGTGTCCACCGCCGGCTTTCTTGAAGATCTCGAGCGCGGTCTCGATCTGAACAAGTGCCGCAACGAGATTCGTTTCGATGGTGGCCTTGTTCGCCCACAGTTTGCCCGAGCCCAGCGGCGCACCCTTGCCCACGCCGGCATTGACGATGACGCGGTCGATGCCGCCGAGTTCGTCGCTGAGCTCGGCGAAGACCTTGGGCACCTGCTCGTGGTCGTTGACGTCGAGGGCTGCGACAGCGACGTTGATCCCGCGATGCCGCTCGAGCAGCTCGGCTTTGAGTTCATCGAGTCGGTCGATGCGCCGGGCACACAACGCCAGGTCACGGCCCTTTGCGGCGAACGCGCGGGCCATCCCGGCGCCCAGCCCGGAGCTCGCACCGGTGATCAGGATCTTCTGCCGACTCACCCCGACAGACTAAGCGAGGCGATCGCCGTCAGAATGGCGACATGGTTCTTGTGCGGACAGCGGCATTCCTGCTCGCGGCGCTCTGCGTCGCGCTCTCCCAGGCGGTCGCCGCCGCCCAACAGGCTCCTCCGCTGTACCGGCTGGTCGACACCGCCGCGCAGCGCCTGGCCACGGCCGACGCGGTCGCGGCCGCCAAGTGGATCAACGGCGGGCCGATCACGGACCGCCAGCGCGCCGATGCTGTCCTGGATGCCGTCGCCGCCGACGCCTCCGCGCGCGGCATCGACCAGGGGTATGTGCGCGCGATCTTCGCCGACCAGATCGACGCCACCGAGGGTGTGGAGTACACCCGCTTCGGCCAGTGGAAGTTCGACCCCGCCACCGCGCCCCGCACCGCGCCGGACCTGTCCGAGACACGTTCGCAGATCGACGAGTTCAACAAGGTCATGGTCGACGAGATTGCGCAGCAGTGGGATTCGTTGCGCGCACCAGGCTGCATGTTCGAGCTCAACAACGCCATCGACGCCGTCGCCAACGCCCGCCAGCTGGACCCGCTCTACCGGCATGCGTTGTCGGCGGCCACCCGGTCGTACTGCAAGCTCACTTGAGCAGTCGCGATAGTCGCCGGTCGGCGAGCACCTTGCCCCCCGTCTGGCACGTCGGGCAGTACTGGAAAGATTTGTCGGCGAACGACACTTCGCGCACGGTGTCCCCGCACACCGGGCACGGCAGGCCGGTTCTGGCATGCACCCGCAGCCCGGAGCGCTTCTCCCCCTTGAGCGTCGCGGCCTGCTGTCCGACCGAGCGAGTCACCGCATCGGACAGCACGCCGATCATCGCGTCGTGCAACGCCGACAGTTGCGCGTCGGTCAGCTTGGCCGCCGTCGCGAACGGCGAGATCCGCGCGACGTGCAGGATCTCGTCGCTGTAGGCGTTGCCGATCCCCGCGATCACCTTCTGGTCGGTGATCACGGTCTTGATCCGACCGCTGTTACCCGCGAGCAGCCCGGCGAGGTCGTCGGGCCCGAGCGACAGCGCGTCGGGCCCCAAGGTGGCGATGCCAGGCACCTTCGCCGGATCGTCGACCACCCACACCGCGAGCCGCTTCTGCGTGCCGGCCTCGGTGAGGTCGAAGCCCGCACCGGCGCCCGGAGTCCCTAGGTGTACGCGCAAGGCGATCGGACCCTTGCCCGGCTTCAGCGGCGCGGCCGCCAGCTTGTCCGACCACCGCAACCACCCGGCGCGCGACAGGTGGGTGATCAGGTGCAGCTCGCCGGCTTGGAGCCCGAGGTATTTACCCCACCGGTTGGCGTCGGTGACGGTCTGGCCGTGCAGCGCGGTGATCGGCGGGTCGAAGGTCTTGAGCACCGAGAACGCCGATACGTCGATGCGCCCCACCGTCTGGCCGACGGCGTGGCGGCGCAGGTGGTCGGCGAGTGCTTCGACTTCGGGAAGTTCGGGCATGGTTCCAGTGTGCCGGTCAATCGCGTCGCACGGCACCGCCGGTGACCAGCGACAGCAGCCAACTCACGATCGACAGCACGATCGCGGCCCAGATCGCCGTCCACCAGAAGTCGTCGATGTAGAGGCCCCAGTGCGTCGTGTGCTCGGTGATCCACGACGTGATCCACAACATCAACGCGTTGATGACGATGTGGATCAGGCCGAGAGTCAGGATGTAGAGCGGGATGGAGATGATCTGCACGATCGGCTTGATGATCGCGTTGACCAGACCGAAGACCACCGCGACGACGAAGATGATGCCGATTTCCTGCAGTTGCGATTCGGCCCCCACGAACCTGATTCCTGGAACGAGCAGCGTCACCACCCACAGCGCGATGCCGGTCAAAGCGGCCCGCAACAGGAACGACATCGCATTAGCCTAAACCAGTCGACGAACCAAGGGGGCAGCCGTGGATTTCGTACAGCGGACCGTGGATCTGGCACGACGAAACGTCGAGGAGGGTGGTCGGCCGTTCGCGACCGTCATCGCCAGAGACGGCGAGGTGCTGGCCGAGAGCGCCAATCAGGTTGCCCAGACGCATGATCCGACCGCACACGCCGAGATCCTGGCGATCCGGAAGGCGTGCACGAAGCTCGGCACCGAGCACCTGACCGGCGCGACCATCTACGTTCTCGCCCACCCGTGCCCGATGTGCCTGGGCTCGTTGTACTACTGCTCCCCCGACGAAGTCGTGTTTCTGACCACCCGCGACGACTACGCCCGCTACTACGTCGACGATCGAAAGTACTTCGAGCTCAACACCTTCTACGACGAATTCGCCAAGAACTGGGACGAACGGCGGCTGCCGATGCGCTACCAGCCCGAAGACGCCGCCATCGACGTCTACCGGTTGTGGATGCAGCGCAACGCCCCCGAGCGGTCCACACCCGGCTCCGGCGGCTCTTAACCGGTTGATCGCACGCAGTGGATGCGTGCAAGTAACCGGTTAAGCGGAACTCTCCGACCGCAGCAGATAGGTGTCCATGATCCAGCCGTGACGCTGCCGCGCGTCGGCGCGCATCCGAGCGATCTCGTCGCCGACATCGCCGACGGTGCCCGCCATCAGCAACTCGTCGGGTGTACCGAGATAGGCGCCCCACCAGATGCGGGTGTCGGGCGGGCACGTCAGGAACGAGCAGTCGGCGTCGAGCATCACCACCGCGCTCCCGGTCAGGCCGTGGTCGCGCAGTTGTCTGCCGGTGGTGACCAGCACCGGTTCGCCGACGTCGTTGAGGGGGATGCGATGTCGCGCGGTGAGCGCCTGGATCGCGGTGATGCCCGGGATGACGTCGTAGTCGATGTCGACATGCGTCGCGACGGTGTCCAGGATGCGCAGGGTGCTGTCGTAGAGCGACGGGTCGCCCCACGCGAGGAAGCCGCCAACGCCGTCGGGCGCGAGTTCGTTCTCGATCGCGTCGGCCCACACCCGCGCTCGCGCGGCGTGCCAGTCGGCCACCGCTTGCCGGTACGCCGGGCCGTCCGGGACGTCTCTGACCCGCGGCGGGTCGGACAGCTCGACGAAGCGGTATCCCGGCTCGCGGATGAAGCGTTGGCAGATGTGGCGCCGCAGCGCCACCAGGTCGTCCTTCGTTGATCCCTTGTCCATGGCGAAGAACACCTGAGTGTCGTTGAGCGCGGCCACCGCTTGGGCCGTGACGTGGTCGGGGTCGCCCGCGCCGATGCCGATGACGTGAATTCGACGGGTCACGCCCGCGAGTATGCCTTCAGTGTTTGCGGCCGCGCGAAAGTCGGAGCCGCCTGGCCCGCTTGGCGTCCTTCTTCTCGGCGGCCTCCTCCTTGCGTATGTTGTGGTCGTCCTTCGGTGGTAGCTGCAGCTCGTGCTCGGCGGGCAGACCGGCCTGCAGTTGACGGCCTCGCTCGACCTCGGCGTCCACCTCCGCGCCGAACAGCAGCGCCAGGTTCGTGATCCACAACCACAGAAGGAACACGATGACACCGGCCAACGCGCCGTACGTCTTGTTGTAGCTGCCGAAGTTGGCCACGTAGAGCCCGAACCCCAGCGACGCGAGGAGCCACACGACGATCGCGAGCGCCGCGCCCCCGCTGATCCATCGGAATCTCGGCTGCTGGACGTTGGGGGTGACGTAATACAGAATCGCGACCGCAAGCACGACAAAGAGCAAAATCAGCGGCCACCGAACCACGTTCCACGCCGTGACCGCCGCATCGCCCAACCCGATCGCATCGCCGAGCGCCTGGGCCACCGGTCCGCTGACCGCGAGCATGAACACCACGGCAGCCGCCATCATTAGACCGATCAGCGTCAGCAGCAGCTGCACCGGTCGCAGCTTCCACACCGGTCGGCCCTCGTCGATTTCGTAGATGCGGTTCATCGCGCGACCGAACGCACCGACGTAACCCGACGCGGTCCACAACGCACCCACGATGCCCGCCACCAACGCGAATCCGGCCGTAGGCGCATTGACGAGTTGTTCGATCGTCGGCCGCAGGGTGTCCAACGCCGACGCGGGCGCCACATCCGAGGCGATGTCGAGCAGCGCGTCCACCGTGCGCCTGCCCTGCCCGAACACGCCCAGCAACGACACCATGACCACCAGCGCGGGGAAGATCGACAGCACTGCGTAGTAGGTCAGCGCCGCGGCCAGGTCCGTGCACTCGTCTTTTTGGAACTCGCGCACCGCCTTGCGCATCGAATACAGCAGGGACGGCCGAGTGAGATCGGTCGGCGACTCGGGTTTGCGGGGGTCGTCCGGGTCAGGTGCCTGAGCGGTCCTGTCGTCCTCGTCGGTGCGCATACCACCCGATACCCCGACCCGCTCCCGGCAAACGCAACCGTTACCGCAAGTATCCGGTACCGCAGGTATTGACTGCTCGGCCCGGGCTGCCTACCTTGAATCCATGACGACTCCGGTCAGCAGCTCCCGCCCGACGCGCGAAAACTTCGCCGAACGCCTGCTCAAGGGCTCGGCCAAGAAGTCCTATGCCCCCGCCGTCGACATCGACTGGGACGCGCCCATGGACCCCGACAAATTCTTCCTGCCGCCGCACACCGTGACCCTCTTCGGCACGCCGATCTGGGACGCCATGACCCGCGAGCAGCAGATCGAGCTGTCCCGTCAGGAATTCGTGAACATTCTCTCGGCGGGAATCTGGTTCGAGAACATCCTGAATCAGGCGCTGTTGCGCGATCTGATGCACAAGGATGTGACAGCGTCGTCGACGCACTACTCCCTCACCGAACTGGGCGACGAGACGCGCCACATGGTCATGTTCGGCAAGGTGATCGAACGGATCGGCGCAGAGCCGGTACAGCCCCGCCGGTACCAGCGGATGATCATCAACGCGCTGCCACTGCTGTTTCGGGGACCGATCCTGTGGGGTGCGGCGTTGGTCGGCGAGGAGATCTTCGACGCGTTGCAACGCCAGATTCTGGAGGACCCCGACCTGCAGCCAATCGTCCTGCGCCTCATGCGCATTCACGTGACCGAGGAGGCGCGCCACATCCAGTACGCGCGCGACGGATTGCGCCGGACCAGACCGCACATGGGTGTTGTCCAGCGGTTCGTCATGAGCAACCTGCACGGGGTCGGCGGGCCGTTCTACCGCTATTTACTGACCATTCCCGTCCCGTACCGGCGCGTCGGGCTCGACCCCCGTGCCGCGCGGCGGATCGCAAGAGCCAACAAGCACCATCGAAGTCGGAAAGAGGCCGGCTTCGCACCGCTGGCAGCGTTCTTCGAAGACGTCGGCTTGATGGGACCGATCGCGCGCCGGATGTGGCGGCGCAGCGGGTTTTTGCCGCGGTGACCGAGCTGTACGACGGGGTTGCGGCCGTACGCATGCACGACACGGATCATGACGTACGGGTGCGCCTGACCGGTCACCTCGATCCGATCGACGGCCGATACCACTGGCGCGGAATGGTTTTCGACCTGCCATCCGATATGCGGCTGCCCGAGGCTGTGCGCATCTCGATCGATGACCGCACTGCCGAGGGGCAGCTGACCGAGGTGACGCCGTGGGGCACGCACTCCGTTACGGGCGTCGGCACGCCGCCGTACCCACTGGACTGCTAGCTCTCCGATTCGCGCTGCGCCTCAACGCGTTCACGTGTCGCATCCCCGCCGGGCTCACCGGCGAGCGCGGCATACACCTTGTCCGTCTTGGCTTCCGGCATCAGCGGCGGGAGCAACGGCGTCTTCGGGTCGACGACGGCCTCGATCACGGTCGGCCGGTCGGCTCCGAACGCCTCCCGCCACGCCGCCGGCGCCTGCCCGGACTCGACCACGCGCAACCCCTTCAACCCGAGCATCTCCGCGTAGTCGGCATAGGGGAACGGCGGGACATCCTGCGAAGCGGGAAAGCGCGCGTCGCCCTCCATTTCTCGTTGCTCCCAGGAGACTTCGGTCAGGTCCTGGTTGTGCAGGACCAGGATCACCATCCGTGGATCGGCCCAACCCCGCCACCGGTCGGCGATCGTGACGAGTTCGAGTAGCCCGCTCATCTGCATGGCGCCGTCACCGACCAGGGCAACGACCGGGCGCTCCGGTGCATCGAGCTTGGCCGCTATCCCGTACGGCAGCGCACACCCCATCGACGCGAGATAGCCGGACACATGCGCGGGCACACCGGGCGGCAACCGCAGGTGACGGGCATACCAGTACGTCGCAGAGCCGACATCGACGGCGACGCGAGCATTGTCCGGCAGATGGTCAGACAGTGTTCGCACGACGAATTCCGGGTTCGCCGAATCGGATTGGGCTTCGGCGCGTCCCTCGGACTCCCGCAGCCAATCGCCTGTCCATCCCTTAACCTGGTGCTGCCACTGGCGATCGGTCTTGCGGCGAACCAGGGGAGCCAGCCGCGACAACGTGTCCGCCGCATCACCGTTCAGCGCCACATCGACCGGATACTTCGCGCCCACGACCCGTGGTTCGATGTCGATCTGCACCGCGCGAGCCTGACCGGGCGCCGGATAGAACTCCGTCCACGGGTCGTTGCTTCCGACGATCAGCAAGGTGTCGCAGTTGGCCATCAGGTGTGCGCTCGCCGTCGTGCCCAGGTGTCCCATCACCCCGGTGTGCCACGGCGCCGACTCGTCGAGGACAGGCTTGCCGAGCAGCGAGGTCGTCACGCCCGCGCCGAGGAGGTCGACGAGCCGCGTGAGCTCGTCTTCGGCGCCCGCCGCGCCGCGTCCCACCAGGAGGGCAATCTTCGAGCCCTCGTTCAAAAGCTCTGCGGCACGGTCCAGGTCTGCGTCGTGCGCCACGACGTGCGCGCTGGTGTACACCGCCGCCGACGGGACCACACCGTGACTGTGCTCCAACTCCTCAGGCATCTCCGCCTTCTGGACATCGTGCGGCACGATCAGGCACGTCGGCGTGGACGTCGCCAACGCGGTGCGCATGGCGTTGTCCACCGCCATGAGCATCTGCTGCGGCGCGAACACGGTCTGGACGTACTGCGCGCATACGTCCTTGAACAATGCGTGCAGGTCGACCTCTTGCAGATAACCGCTGCCCAGCGCCGTCGACACCACTTGGCCGACGATCGCCACCACCGGACGACGGTCCAGCTTCGCGTCGTACAGGCCGGCGAGCAGATGGATCGCACCGGGGCCTTGGGTGGCCAGACAGACGCCGACCCCACCGGAGTACTTGGCATGTCCGCACGCCGCGAAGGCCGCGAGTTCCTCGTGCCGCGTCGAGACGAACTCCGGATCACCCGCCCGCGCCAGCGCACCGAGCAAGGTGTTCACGCCGTCTCCGGCGTAACCGAAGATCCGCTTCGTCCCCCACGCGCGCAACCGTGCCACCATCGCGTCCGCGACGAGCTCGGTCACCTCGTTGCTACTCGGGGTTCTCGTTGGTCAGCGCCTGGAAGCTCTTCGCCTGGCCGCGCGCCAGCGCCGCGCGCACCACGCCCACGAGCAGGCCCTGTATCGCGGCGGCGATGAAGACCTCTCGCGTCGAGCGGCTGAGGTCCTCCGGATCCGGCTCTTCGTCGTCCGGGTGCATCCGTTGCCAGATCTCGGTGAAGATCTTGCCGGCGATCAGACCGCCCGCGACGGCGCTCATCATCGACAGGGGTTTGTACATAGCTTTGGCCGCACTCACGGCGTCCAGATTCCCGATGCGCCAATACCTAAACCAAGAACTAGAACACGTTCTAGTATTTCCGAGTGCGGTTCACCTATGCCGAAGCGATGACCGATCCGACGTACTACATCCCACTGGCGCAGGCCGCGGAGGCGGCGGGCTATCACGCGATGACGATCGCCGACAGCGTCGCCTATCCGTTCGAGTCCGACTCCAGATACCCCTACACCCCCGGACGGCAGCCGCGAATTCCTCGACGGCAAGTCGTTCATCGAGGCGTTCGTGCTCGCAGGCGCGCTGAGCGCGGTCACCAGCACGCTGCGGTTCAACTTCTTCGTCCTCAAGCTCCCGATCCGGCCGCCGGCGCTGGTCGCCAAACAGGCCGGGTCGCTGGCGGCGCTGTTCGGGAACCGTCTCGGCCTGGGGGTCGGCACCAGCCCATGGCCCGAGGATTACGAGCTGATGGACGTGCCGTTCGCCAGGCGCGGCAAGCGCATGGACGAGTGCATCGAGATCATCAGGGGCCTGACCACCGGCGAGTACTTCGAGTTCCACGGCGAGTTCTACGACATCCCCAAAACGAAGATGACACCGGCGCCCACCGAACCGATCCCGATTCTCATCGGCGGGCACGCCGACGCAGCGCTCAAGCGGGCCGCGCGCAACGACGGCTGGATGCACGGCGGTGGCGACGCCGAGGAGCTGGACCGACTCCTCAAGCAGCTCAGGCAGTTTCGCGAAGACGAAGGCCGTACCGGGCCGTTCGAGATTCACGTGATCTCCGCCGACGCGTACACGCCCGACGGCATCAAACGACTCGAAGACAAAGGCGTCACCGACGTCATCGTCGGGTTCCGGATGCCCTACATCACCGGACCCGACGCGGAATCGCTCGACACCAAGATCCGTCACCTGGAGAAGTTCGCCGAGAAGGTCATCGCCAAGCTCTGACCGATTTGCGCACCGTTGAAGCGGGTAGACGACTCGCAATGCAGGGCGTCGAAGTGTCAACAGCTCCTTACGGTTCGGCAGTCGTCTTGAGCCCTCGCGGCGTGCTGGACGGCAGCACGTATCGCTCGCTGCGCGATCAGATCATCCAGACAGCGCTCGACGAACCGCAGGCAGTCTTGGTCGACATCGCCGGTATCGACGTTCCAGCCGCTTCGGCCTGGGCGGTGTTCAGCAGCGCCCGACGGCACGTCGACCGGTGGCCCGGCGTGCCCGTGGTGCTGCTGTGTGGGGATACTTCGACGCGCGCTGCCATCGATGACGCCGGCGTCACCCGCCACGTACCGGTCTTCGCCTGCGCTGGGTCCGCCATCGACCGACTCAATGCGACCAGCACGCCTCGGCTCCGCAGGCGGGCACGCGCCGAACTGCCCGCCGCACTACCCAGCCTTCAGCGAGCCAGGGAACTGAGTGCAGAGTGGCTGACGACCTGGGCCCGCACGGAGATGGTCTCGACAGTGAAGGTCGTGGTCACGACGTTGGTCGAAAACGTCCTGCAGCACACCGACAGCGCTCCCGGTCTGCGGGTGGAGTGCAGCGGTCACTCGGTGGCGGTCGCCGTCAACGACACAAGCCGCGCTCCCGCCCTGCTCAGGGAAGCGGCCACAGCCAAGGGACGACCGTCGGGGTTGCGGATCGTCGCGGCGCTCTGTCGCAGCTGGGGGAACGCGCCGACGACGTCAGGCAAGACGGTGTGGGCGGTGATCGGACCGGAGAACGTGACGCCGTGAACTGCTGCTGCTCAGCGTGATGTGCGGGCTCTGCCCGTACGTTTGTCGGTACAGCACCGCGAACCGACCCGTGTGCGCGAACCCCCACCTGGCCGCAATCTCGGTGACGGTGGCCCCTTGCGGTCCTGCTAGTAGTTCCCGGTGCGCGTAGTTCAACCGAGCCCTACGCAGATACCGAAGGGGTGTGGTGGCGAGGTGGCGCCTGAACATGTACTGCACCGCCCGGGGTGTGACGTGGACGGCTTCGGCGATATCGGCCAGGCCGATGTCCCTCTGCACATTCGCGTCGATGAACTCGATAGCACGACGAAGCAGAACCGGCTGGTGATCTGTGTGGTCGTGTGAGCACGAGCGAGGCACCCGCGCCGAGTTCGGAAACGTCGACAGCGTCACCGCGGCCAGCAGGCGCGTGGCGTGGCCGAGGATTAACGGTGTCGCCAGCGCGTCATCGGCGAGCACGTTTTCTTTCACGTACACGACCGTGTTCTTCCACAGCCGCGCTGCGGCGGCGCCGACCGGGGTCAAACGGAAGAAGCGGATCGGCCCCTCGACCTCACCGAAAGACATGCCGTTGGCTACGCCGACTACGAGCGAAGGATTCAACACGACCGCGGTCGCCCGCAGATCGTCGGAGCGTGCCACAAAGGGCAGATAAGGCTGCGACAGCAGCGCGACGTCATCCTCCGCGGCGCGGCACTCGAAGCCCTCACAGGCGCTGCTCACCCGCCCACCGGTTGGCCAGACGGCGACGACCTCGTTCGGTGCGTCGGCCCGGGCCTCCAGATGTCCAGCGACATATAGGTCGTCGATCGTCAATGGACCGACGGAGACGCGCGCGTGGCTTATCAGGACACCTTTGGACGAAGACCAAGATTGGTTAGATAGCTGTAGGCAGGCGCCGTAGGCGTCGCCAAGATACTGGTTCGCGGTTGCGGGATCGGTGATTTCGGTATGTGACCGTATGAGTGTGGGCGTGCCGGCGGCATCGGTTGTCGTCATTTTCAAGATCACCTTCAACGGGTGATGCAGTGAAGGGCTTGTGGCTGTACCCCCGGAACCTTCGACCCTACTCCTCTTTTCGTTTCTCGGATTCTGCGGACGAAAAGCGCAACCCCTTCGGTGCGGCTGCGAGTTCTGTCGCCTTACTCGGCGGATAGGAAAACCTTCCCCACTCGGCAATGAACTCTGGCGCTCTGGCGATTCCGGACATCAGGGACTCCCCGCGACGATGAAACCCGTCCCTTTTGAGCCAAGGAGCCCCATGACCGCGACAGCACCGACCGCAACCATCCGCCCTGATGAAACGGTGCGGCTGGGCCCCGGCGTTCTGCCGGTGCGGCCCCGGCCCGTACCCGTCGCTCGCCCCGAGGCCAAGACGACCCGGTTGCGTCCTGTCGCTGCGCCGACGAAGCCGCTGCCTAAGGCCGTCAGCGCCTTCGACGGCAAGACGGTCCGGCTGCGTGCCCTGGAACTGCCGGTCGTCGGCAAGGTCACCAACACCGTACGGGAGCGCTACTTGAACTTGAGCGCGGTCAAGAAGGCGCCGACCAAGTGGGACATCGCGCGGCTCTCGCTGGTGATGCTGCTGGCCTCGATGCCGATCCTGGGCATCTCGGTCGACGTGTTCGGCCTGGTTCCCCAGAACGTCACGTCGGTGGTGGTGATCGCGCTGTGCGCGGTGCTGGGCGCGCTCATCGCGTTCGCCCCGCACCGGATCGACATGATCGTGGGTCGCGGGCTGATCGCCGGCATGGTGGCCTGCATCGTCTACGACGCAGCCCGGCTGTTCGCGGTGCACGTGCTGGGGTTGATGGGCGACTTCATTCCCGTGATGGGATCTTTCGTCACCGGTGAGCCGGACACCGCGGGCAGCGCGGCCGTCGGTTACGTGTGGCGCTACATCGGCGACGGCGGCGGCCTGGGCGTGGCCTTCTTCGTCGTCGCGTTCGCGTTGGGCATCGACCGGTGGAGGAACGTCCACGCGGTGCTGGCATCGGTCGCCTTCGCGGTGTTCCCGACGTGGGCGGGGCTGATGGCGACGGTCGCGCTGGCTCCGCGCGGCGAGGAAATGATGTTCCCGCTGAGCGTCGCGACGGTGACGATCACTCTGGTCGGACACCTGATCTTCGGGCTGGTGCTGGGGCTGGCCTTCCTGAAGGCGCCACGCGGGCGGGACCGCAGCGAATGGCCCTGGCCGCCGCTGTTCGAGTCGGCCCAGGCCAAGCGGGTCATCCGCGCCTACAAGAGGTTCACCCACCGGCCGTGAGCGTTCGTCGACCAGGGACCTCCTGTCTGGGCCAGAATTGCCTGGATAGGAGGTCACCATGTCGTCCCACCTGGAAATCTCGAGACCCTCGGGGCGGGAGCTGGTGCCGCTGAGCGGTCAGCGGGTGACGCTCGGTAAGGCCTCCACCAACGCGGTGTCACTTGAGCACGACGAGACCGTCTCACGGTTGCACGCCGTTCTGGAGAACCTCGGATTCGCCTGGTCCATAAGGGATCTCGGAAGCCGCAACGGCACCTACCTGAACGGCGAGCGGATCAGCGCCGAACGCGTGCTGCGGTCCGGTGACGAGGTGCGTCTTGGCAAGTCGCGGTTGGTCTTCTGGGAGGTGAAAGACAGCGGGGACGGCAAGCTCGATGAGGAGACGGTGACCGCCCAGGCCGTCGAACCGCCGCCCCGGTTAACCCGCCGCGAACTCGATGTCCTCGTGGTGTTGTGCAGGCCCCTGGTTTCCGACGACCCGTTCCCCGAACCCGCATCGGTGCGCCGGATGGCGGGCGAGCTGTTCGTCACCGAGGCCGCGGTCAAACAGCATCTGCAGAACCTCTACGACAAGTTCGCCATCCCCGCCGAAGGCGATCGCCGGGTCCGGCTTGCCAACGAGGCGCTGCGGCGCGGCGCCGTCACGCTCGCACAACTGCGCGCTACGTGAAGTCGAGGGCCTCCACGGTGGCGACAGGTCCTTCGTGGGTCGGCCGGTCGGCGCCGCCGATGCAGTACACCGTCGAACCGACGGCGGCCACCACCTGGCCGTGCACCGGAGTCCCGATGGGCGCCGCCGTCGTCCACGTCCCGTTGGCGATGTCGTACATCTCGACCGTCGCCAGCACGCGCGTCGGCTCCTCTCCGCCCACCGCGACGATCCGGCCGTCGATGTAGGCGGCGCCGAAGCTTCCGCGGGCAGTCGGCATGTCCGTCAGCTTCTCCCACTCTCCCGACGACGGATCGAACCGCTCGAAGGCGGCGGTGTTCTCATCAGCGCTCAGTGACCGCCCTCCCACGGCGTAGACATAGCGGTCGTCGGACACCGCGGCCAGATGCTCACGCGCGGTGGGCATGTCGGCGGCCTGAGTCCAGGATTCACCGTCGAACACTTCCGTCGGTACGACGAGCTGTTTGTCGCTCTGCCCGCCGACGACCACCAGCTTGTCGCCGACGACGGCCGCCGCCGCGCCGGCACGGCCGTGCTGCAGAGCGGGGAGTTCGGTCCACTTGCCGTTGCGCAGTGCGAACACCTTGTCCGACGGCTCCCCGATGTTGTCGGTGGCGCCTCCGAGGACGACGACCTCCCCCTTGTAGGTGGCGGCTGTCGCGTGGTGCAGCCCGATCGGCAGCGACGGCGCGGGCTGCCAATCCTCCGTCTGCGCGTCGAAAGTCTCGACGGTGTCGAGGGTCTCGCCCTCACGGATACCGCCTGCAATCCAGATCTTGTCGTCGAGCACCGTCCACGCCATCATCAACCGCGCCGTCGGAGCGTCCGGAAGCGCCCGCCACTGCGCTGCCGGCTGCGGTTGGCGTGCAGGAAGTTTCAGCGACTCCGCCGACGAGGTGATCTTGCCGTCGCCGGCGCCCGTCGAGCCGCCGATCGCGTACACGCGACTGCCCACCGCGGCCACCGCCATACCGTGACGCGCGGTGCCCATGTCGGGCAGACCGGACCACGTCGTCGTCGACAGATCGAACGCGAGCACACTCTTGAGCGCTTGGCCTCCGGACATGCCGCCCACCACGACCAACCGGTCGTCGGTGGCAGCGATGCCGAAATCGCTTCGCGCTTCGGGGAGTTCGGGCAGGGCAGTCCAGGTGTCGGCGACGGAGTCGTACGCTTCGACGGCCGCCACGTCCGCGCTTCCCGTGGTGCCGCCGATCGCGTACACCAGTTTGTCGTCGGACGCCGCGCTCAGCATCTGACGCGGGGTCCGGATGGGTGCGCCGAGCTTCCAGGAGGTGCCGTCGAAGACCTCCGTGGTGTTCAGCAGCTTGCCCGCGGCGTCCACTCCGCCCGTGACGACGATCCGGTCACCGACCACGGCGGCGGCCGCGGCGGCCCGCGGTTGTAGCAGCGTCGGCAGTTCCGTCCAGCGACTGTTGACGAGGCGCCACACCCGATCGGTCGCGATCTTCGCGTCGGCCCCTTCCGTGCGCCATCCGCCGAGCACGACCGGGTTCTCCCGCCATGTCACCGCCATCGCGCGCTGCACGGGGACGGGCAGGTCCTCGCCACTTTTCCAGCTGTCGATTGCGGGGTCGTAGCCCTCGTGCCTGCCGCTAACGCGGCCATCGGCGCCGAGGCCGCCGAAGACCCAGATGGTGCCGTCGGCCTGGGTGGCGGCCACCGCGTCGCGGGCGGCGCGCGCGTCGGCGATCGGCCGCCAGGCCGGTTGTGCCTCGGCGACCTGCGGTGCGGGAGCAGCGGTTTGGTCGCCACCGGAGTCGCGCGTCCAGACGATCACGAAGACTCCGCTGACCACCAGCAGCAGTACCCCCACGATCGCGCCCGAGACGATCAGGACCCGTTTACGGTTCCACCGTCTCGGCGAAGAGGCCTCCGCTGACTCGGGCCGCACACCCGGCGACGGCTGCCAGGGCAGGCTCGTCTGACTGATGGACGCGGTGTGGGCGAACATCCCCGGCTCGGGCACGGGCCCGGCGGGTTCGCCGGACCGGGCGGGCCGCCGCGGCGGGGGCAGCGGCTCGGGTTGCGCGGATACGGACGGCTCGACGAGCTCGGAGATCGGCACCGCCTGCGTGCCTTCCGGCTGCTCCGGTGGGGCGCTCGGCTCGCCGAGCGCCATCACGTCGGCCGTCAACCCGTTGTTCCGCTGCGCCAACTGCAGTTCATGACCGAAGTCCGCAGCAGAGGCGTAGCGGTCGGCGGGCTCGCGGGCCATCGCCTTCTCCACCACGGCACACACATCGGCGGGGATGCCCTGGGGACGCAGATCCGGTATGGGCGTCGAGGTGATGCGCAGGTAGTGCGCGATGAGATCCTCGTCGTTCTTGCGCTCGTGCGGCGGCGTGCCCGCGATCAGCGCGTAGATCGAGGCGCCAAGCGAGTACACGTCGGCCTCGACGGTCGGTGGGTTGCCCTCGAGAACCTCTGGGGCGGTGTAAGACAGGGTGCCGGTGAAGAAGCCGGTGACCGTCTTGTACCCGCCGGCGATGCGGGCGGTCCCGAAGTCGCTCAGCTGTGGTTCGCCGTAATCGTTGAAGAGCACGTTGGCGGGTTTGATGTCGCGGTGCAGGGTTCCGGTCCGGTGCGCGGTTTCCAGTGCGCCACAGAGCTTCACGCCGATGCGCAGGGCCTCGGGCCATGCGATGCGGCCCTCGCGCCGCAACCGCTCCGCAAGCGATCCCTCGCGGTGGTACGGCATCACGATGAACGGCCGGTTGCTCTCGGTCACGCCGACCTGCAGGATGTTCACGATGTTCGGGTGCCCGGAGAGGGCACCCATGGCGTAGCCCTCGCGCAGGAACCGTTCCCGGTCGTCGTCGTCGAGATCGGACGCGAGCACCTTGATCGCGACGCTCCGCGCCAGCGACTGTTGATAACAGCGGTAGACGACGCCGCCGCCACCCCGGCCGATCTCGACGGCGTCGGTGAATCCGGCCGCCGCCAATTCAGTCGCTATTCCACCGGCCATGTGCCACCGCCCTCCGGTGAACTGCGGATCGTTCACTCTCAACGTACCGAGCAAGCGCGCGTCGGACGCGCGATTCCACGGTTCCGAAGGACGTCCATACTGCGGGGTACGGCGCGGCAAACACCCCTTGGATTGCGGTGGGTGGGCTTCGTCGCGCGGCGTCGCTCCGCGGCCGGGGCGAAGGCCATACTCGAGCGGTGACATCAGCCGCCGTCAGGATCGACGAGATCGAGGTTGCCGATCCGGCGGACGCATGGAGTCGGGCCGGTTTCACGATCAACGACGACGCGATCTGCCGGGTCGGCGGCGTCCGCATCCGGCTTGTCGGCCCCGAGCGCGGGCGCGGCATCGTCGGGTGGTCGTTGTGCGGCCTGCCGCCGGACGCCGTGCTCTCCGACGTCGACGGCATTCCGACGTCGAGGTCCAGCGCCGCTCGTGCCACGCCCGCTGAGCACCCGAACGGCGTCACCGCGATCGACCACGTCGTGCTGCTCTCACCCGATCTGGATCGGACCGTTCAGGCGCTCACCGCGATCGGTGTGGCCCCGCGACGGGAACGCGATGGTGAACTGGGCGGCCGGTCGATCCGCCAGATCTTCTTCCGGTTCGGCGAGGTGATCGTCGAGGTCGTCGGCTCACCGGGCACCACAAGCGAAGCGCCGTCGACGCTATGGGGGATCACCTACGTCGTCGCCGACATCGACGCGACTTCGGCGTTCTTCGGGGAGCGCACGGGGCCGGTCAAGGACGCGGTACAGCCTGGGCGCCGGATCACGACGCTCCGGCATCAGGCGTTGGGGATGTCGGTCCGGACGGCGTTGATCTCGCCGTCCGCGCGTCGCTGAGTCGACGTCTCGGGCTCGACGCTTATCCTCGTCGGGTGAGCCAGGACCCAGTCGTCATACACACCGACGGCGGCTGCAGGCCCAATCCGGGTCCCGGCGGTTGGGGCGCGGTACTGCGTCAGCGTTCGCACGTGCGGGAGATGTGCGGTGGCGACGCGCAGACGAGCAACAACCGGATGGAGCTCACCGCGCCGATCATGGCGTTGGAGGCGTTGACGCGGCCCGTCGTGGTGCACCTGTACACCGACAGCACCTATGTCCGTAACGGCATCACCAAGTGGGTGCTCGGCTGGGAACGCAACGGCTGGCTGACCGCCGCGAAGCAGCCGGTGAAGAACGTCGACCTCTGGACGAGGCTGCAATTGGCTTGCGCGCCACATCAAGTCGAGTGGTTCTGGGTGAAGGGCCATTCAGGGGTCGCCGACAACGAGTTGGCCGACCAGTTGGCGACGCGGGGAATGCAGGAAGCGCTGCGCGCACCTACTCCCAGGTGACCTCGTCGGGCTCCTTGTCGGGTCGTAACCCACGCCAACTCGGTTGACGCAGACGGTTATCCGAGGTGCGTTCGCTGTAGCGGACCTCGCCGACGAGTTCGGGCCGCACGAACGTCACACCCTTGGCGTCCTGGCGCGGAAGCCGTTCGTTGAACGGGCTCTCGTCGGTCTCCAGCGGTTTGAGGGTCTTCTTGAGTTCAGCGAGCGCTTTGTCCGTGAAACCGGTTCCGACGCGACCCACGAACTGCAGACCCCCGTCGGCCGGAATCCCGAGCATCAGCGAGCCGATCCCGCTCGAACGTCCGCCCTCCCCCTCTCGCCAGCCGGCGATCACCACTTCCTGTGTGTTCCAGACCTTGTCCTTGATCCATGCCTTCGACCGCCGCCCCGGCTGGTAAGTCGAGTCGCGTTTCTTGGCGACCACGCCCTCCCACCGCTTCTTGCGGGCGTACTCCATCGCCTCGGGGCCGTCGCCGGGCAACGGATCCGGGACGATCAGGCCGCCGCCCTCGGCGAGCGCCTCGAGTATCTTGCGACGGTCGGAGTACTTGGCGCGCAACAGGGAACGGCCGTCGAGGTGCAGGATGTCGAACGCCCAGAACTCCACGCGGGTCGACCGGGCACGGTTCTGCATCTCGGAGAAGCTCGGCACGCCGGACTCGTCGAGCGCGACGGCCTCACCGTCGATGATGACGTGGTGATCGGCGAGATCGGCTGCCACCGCCTCGAATTGGGGAAACTCGGCGGTGACGTCTCGGCCACGCCGGGAGCGCACCGTGAGCCTGCCGCGATCCGCGTCGATGATCACGCGGTAGCCGTCCCACTTACCCTCGAACGCCCACTGGTTCGCCTTGAGCTTGGCGACCGAGCCTTCCGTTGACAGCATCGGCGCGAGATCACCTGCTTGCGGGCGCTTCTGGTCCTTCATGCGGTGCGCGAGCCAGTTCTTGCCGTCGGTCTGGATCAGCGCATAGCGGCCGTCGACCTTCTTGCCGCGCAGGTTGATGATGACCTCGCCGCCCTCCGCGGCGCTGTCGGGTGGTACGTCGTTGAACTTCTCGGCCTCATAAGTGCCGGTGTCCCAGATGATCATCTTGCCGCCGCCGTACTCGCCCTTGGGGATCTCGCCGTGGAAGGTGAGGTACTCCAACGGGTGGTCCTCGGTGTGCACGGCGAGGTGGTTGACCGACGGGGTGTCGGGCAGGTTCTTCGGCACCGCCCAGCTGACCAGCACGCCGTCGCGTTCGAGCCTCAAGTCGTAGTGCAGCCGTCGGGCGTGGTGTTCCTGGATGACGAACTTGTCGTTGTTCCCCGTCTTCGGCGGCTTGTTCGGCACCGGCTCAGGGGTTTTCGACGCGTCGCGCATGCTGCGGTAGGTGGTCAGGCGATCCGGTACCGGTACCGCCTCGTCGAGCGGTGCGAGCAGGTCGCCCATCTCCTGCACCCGGTCGAGCACCTCATCGAAGTTGAGGTGCCGCAACTTCGGATCCTCGATCTCGTCCCAGGTGCGTGGTGCGGCGACCGTCGGATGTTCGCGTCCGCGAAGCGAATACGGCGCGATCGTGGTCTTGGCGCCGTTGTTCTGGCTCCAGTCGACGAAGACCTTGCCGGTGCGCACGCTCTTGGTCATGGTCGCGGTCACGCGTTTGGGCATCGTCTTCTCGAGCTGTTGTGCGACCCGCCGCGCGAGAACCGATGCACCCTGCGAGCTGATCGGTTCCTCGAGCGGGACGTACAGGTGCACCCCCTTGCTACCGCTGGTGAGCGGGAAGGTGGTCAACCCGATGTCGGTGATGAGGTCGCGCACCTCGTGAGCGACCTCGCAGAGCTGGCGAAAGTACACCCCCTCGCCGGGGTCGAGGTCGAACACGATGCGGGTCGCGGGGCCGGGCGTCGGTGGCCCGTCGTCCTTGCTTACGAACCGCCACTGCGGGACGTGCACTTCGAGCGCGGCCTGCTGCGCGATCCAGGCCAGACCCTCGGCCGTGTCGATCAGCGGATAGGTCGTCGTCCCCGAGCGATGCGTGACCGACGCGCGGTCCAACCAGTCCGGCGCCGACGAGGCGAGTTGCTTCTCGAAGAACGACGGCTCCTCGACACCGTTGGGCCAGCGCTTGCGGGTCACGGCGCGGCCCGCGATATGCGGGATCATCGCCTCGGCGATGCCGACGTAATAGTCGAACACCTCCGCTTTGGTGGTGCCCGTCGCCGGGTACAGCACCTTGTCCGGGTTGGTCAGCTTCACCCGGCCGAATCGATCCACAGTGTGAACGTATACCCGCTGCTACGTTGGATCCGTGGCGAGAATCTTCGCGGCGGTGCTGGTCGCGGTGGCTGCCCTGCTAGCGGCACCGCACGCCGCGGCAGATCCGCAGGATCTCGTCCCGCACTGCTCGGGTGACCAGACGCCGATGGACGACAACTGCCGCCCGCCGGCCCACCAGGAGTTCACCCACTCGCCCAGCGGCCTCGACCCGAATCTGCCCAGCGGCCTTGACCCAGGGAACGCGGCGGTCGTCGACTAGCGGCTAGCCCCGAATGCCACGGCTGCTAACGCCGCCGATTTCTGCGCCAGGGCTGCGATTTCGCGTTATCCACAGCCCTGCCGCAGAAATGGACGACGGGGTACGCGTTCTGTCGGCCGTCCCGTCCACGATCCGGACATGTGGCAACCGTTTCTGGGCAGCGAGGCGATCAGCGATGGCCGACTCACGCGAGGGCAACTGCGCTGGAACCACTCCGCCGTCCTGCCGCGGGTCTACCGCCCAAACGACGCTGAACGCAATATCCACTCCAATGCCGTCGCTGCGTGGCTGTGGACCGGTCGCAGAGGCGTGATCGCGGGGCGGGCCGCGGCTGCGTTCCACGGCGCAAAGTGGGTGGATGCGTCGACCCCGATCGAGGTGATCACCGCCCACACCCGCCCGCGCGAAGGCGTCATCGTCCACGAAGAACGGTTGGCACCCGATGAGTTCACCTACTTCGGGGAGATTCCCGTGACGACCCCCGCTCGGACCGCGTGGGATCTGGCTCGCCACCTTCCGCGCGACACCGCCGTCGCGCATCTGGACGCCCTGGCCGTCGCCACGGGGGTGTGCGCCGATGATGCGTTGGCGCTGAGCGATCGATACCGGGGCGCACGCGGAGTTCGTCGTGCCCGGACGGCGCTCCGCTTGATGGATGCAGGCGCGCAATCGCCCGAAGAAACCCGCCTTCGTCTTTTGCTCATCGACGCCGGATTGCCCACCCCGCGGACGCAGATCAGGCTCAGCGACGGCTACCAGGAGGCGTTTCTCGACATGGGGTACGACGATCCGATGGTCGGCCTGGACTACGACGGAGTTCACCACAGCGAGAACCGACGGCAATACGTGTATGACGTGGGTCGTGCCGCGTTCGTCGATCGCCAAGGCTGGATCGACATCCATGTGCTCAAGGAACACAGCCGGCGATACATCTTGCATCGCGTCTTCGACGCGTTCACCCGCCGTGGTTGGACCCCGCCGAAATCTGCAAGAGGGTCGCGGTGAGGCGAAAATCGCAACCCTGGTGCAGAATTCGGCGGCGCTGAAAGCCCCAGTCAGTCGATGCGTTCGCCGGTCTCCGGGTGGAACAGGTGCACGGACCCTTCCGGATGCCTGCGCAACCGCACCGTCTCGGCGAGTTTGGGCGCCGTGCGCGGATTGCAGCGCGCGACCAGCTCGACTCCCGAACCCGCGTGCGTGTAGAGGTAGGCCTCGCTGCCGAGGTCCTCGACCAGGTCGACGACGACTTCCACCCCGCCGGAGTCGGTGAGCTCCAGTTGTTCGGGCCGGATGCCGAGCGTGACCTCCGACAGGCCCGCGTCGCTCAACTTCGAAAGTCGCTCGCGCTCGAGAGGCAGCGTCGTGTCGCCGATGCGGACACCGTCGGGCGCGATCGGCAGCGTCACCAGATTCATGGCGGGTGAGCCGATGAAACCGGCCACGAACGCATTGGCCGGCCTGTCGTAGAGCTCGTTCGGGGCGGCGAACTGCTGCAGCTTGCCGAACCGCAGGACCGCGA
Organism: Mycobacterium lehmannii; assembly: GCF_002245535.1. Lineage (GTDB taxonomy): Bacteria > Actinomycetota > Actinomycetes > Mycobacteriales > Mycobacteriaceae > Mycobacterium > Mycobacterium lehmannii. The sequence goes on from NZ_NKCN01000006.1 coordinate 152,774, forward strand.
CCCTGTCCCCCATCGTCATCGCCTCGATCTGGTCGTGGGTGACGTAGACCGTCGTGGTACCGAGCCGTCGCTGCAGCGCGGCGATCTGGGTGCGGGTCTGCACGCGCAGCTTCGCGTCGAGGTTCGACAGCGGCTCGTCCATGCAGAACACCTGCGGCTCGCGCACGATGGCGCGGCCCATCGCGACGCGCTGCCGCTGTCCACCGGACAGCTTGGCGGGCTTGCGGTCGAGGAACTCCGTGAGGTCCAGGATCTTGGCCGCCTCTGCGACCTTCCTGCGCCGCTCGTCGCGCGAGACTCCACGCAGTTTCAGCGCGAAACCCATGTTCTCGGCGACGGTCTTGTTCGGGTACAGCGCGTAGTTCTGGAACACCATCGCGATGTCGCGGTCCTTGGACGGCACACCGGTCATGTCCCTGCCGCCGATCTCGATCGTGCCTTCATCGATGTCCTCCAGTCCGGCCAGCATGCGCAGGGCGGTGCTCTTGCCCGATCCGGACGGCCCGACCAGCACAACGAATTCGCCGTCGGAGATGTCGAGGTCGAGCGAATCGACCGCGAGCTTGTCCGAGCCTTCGTAGACGCAGGAGGCGTTGCGGTAAGTGATTGTTGCCATTGGTATCTCCGTGTCTCTCGTGATCGGGCCGGACGGATTACTTGATCGCGCCGAACGACAGTCCGCGCACCAGCTTGTTCTGGGCGATCCACCCGCACAGGATCACCGGCAGGGCGGCCATGGTCGCGGCCGCCGACAACACGGCCCAGTACTGACCCTCACCGGCGATGAAGCCGACGAGGTACACGGGCATGGTCTGGGCGTTCACCGCGGTCAGGTTCACCGCGAAGAAGAACTCGTTCCAGGCGAAGATCACGCAGATCAACGCCGTCGCAGCGATACCCGGCGACACCAGGGGCAGGATCACCTCGCGCACCGACCGCCACAGGCTGGCGCCGTCCAGGCTGGCCGCCTCCAGCAGTTCGCCGGGCACCTCGAGGAAGAACGACCGCATCATCCACACCGCGATCGGCAGGTTCATCGCCGTGTAGAGCACGATCAACGCCCAGATGTTGTCCAACAGCCCGATGTTGGACACGATCACATACAGCGGCAGGATCACCGCGACGACGGGCAGCATCTTGGTGCTCATGAAGAAGAACAGCGCATCCTGGGTCTTGCGGACCGGTCGCAGCGACAACGCGAATGCGGCGGGGACCCCAAGCACGAGCACGAGCAGCGTCGAAATCCCGGTTGCGAACAGCGAATTCAGCATCGCGGGCCCGATGCCCTGGTCGAAGACGGCAGAATACTGATCGAGCGTCGGGGAGAAGAACAGCTTCGGCGGGCTGGTGGCGGCGTCGGCCTCCTGCTTGAACGACGTCAACACCATCCAGAAGACCGGGAAGAAGAACCCGATCCCGACGAGCCACGCCACCAGCCCCCACGGACTGAACGTGCGGGACTTCTTCTTTTTCTTCGCGACGGGTTGCGGTGTGGCTGCGGTTTTCTCGACCGTGGTAGTCATGTCAGGCCACCTCTTCCTTCCCGGTGAACGACTTGAAGATCAACCGCAGCGCGAAGCTGGCGATGACGATCGTGAAGACGACCACCACCACTCCCATGGCCGCCGCCTGGCCGATGTCGAAGCCGAGGAACGCGCGCTGATAGATGTAGAACGGCAGGTTCGCGCTTGCGATCCCCGGTCCGCCCTGCGTCATCATGTAGATGGCATCGAACGTGTTGACCAGGAAGATCGCCCCGAGGACGACTCCCAACTCGATGAATCGCCGAAGGTGCGGCAGCGTCAACTCCCGGAAAAGCTGAAAGGCGTTCGCACCGTCGACTCGGCCGGCCTCCAGAATGTCGCGCGGCATCGACTGGAGACCGGCGAGGATCAGCAGCATCATGAACGGCGTCCACTGCCAGATCAGCATCACCATCACCATCGCCAGCGGAAACTGCCCGATCCAGTCCATCCGCTCGATCCCGACCAGCGACAGCAACCAGTTCAGGATGCCGTTGTTCGGGTCGAGGATCGTCGTCTTCCAGATCAGCGCGGCCGCAACGGGTGTGACGAGGAACGGCGTGATCAGCAACGTCCGCACGATCCCGCGGCCCAGGAACGCCCGGTCGAGCAGCAAGGCCAGGAGCAGACCGAAGAACGCGGAGATCAGCACCACCCCGACGATCAGCACCACGGTGTTGAGCGCGACGGTCCAGAACTGACTGTCCTTGGCCACCGTGACGTAGTTCTGCAATCCGATGAACTCACGTGATCCCGGGCGAACCAGGTTCCACGACAGCGTCGAGTAGTAGAGGGTGAACAGGAACGGAACCTGCGTCACGATGATCATGAAGATCAGCGCCGGCAACAGCGGACCCCGCCTACGCCAGGCTTCGGCCCGGCTCACCCCGGTTTCCTTCGCCTCCCGGATCCTGCGAACCCGTTCTGCCACCGCCGTTTCGCTGGCGCCGGCCGTGGTATCGGCGGTTACGGTCATCACTTCTCCTGATATGTCTTGCCGACGACCTCGGCGTACTGCTGCGCTTGGTCGAGCGCCTCGTTGACCGTCTTCTGACCGGCGATCGCGGCGCTGATCTGTTGGCTGACCCTGGTGCCCAGGTCCTGGAACTCAGGTATCGCCACGAACTGGATTCCGGTGTACGGAACCGGTTGCACGGTGGGCTTGTTCGGGTTGGCGTTCTGGATCGAACGCAACGTCAGCGGCCCGTAGGACCGCGAGATCTTCTCGTACTCCGGCAGTTCGGTGTAGGTGGATGTTCGGCTGCCCGGTGGGACCCTCGCCCAGCCGAGCTTCTCCCCCACCAGCTTCATGTAGTCCTTGCTCGTCATCCATGAGATGAACTTCCATGCGCCGTCGGGGTTCTTCGCCGACTTCGGGATCCCCAGCGCCCAGGTGTAGAGCCACCCGGAGTTCGGCTTCTCGGCGATGGGCGCGGGCAGATATCCGATCTTGCCGACCAGTTCCGGGTATTCCTGCGGATCTTCGAGGACCGACACCGCCGACGTGGCGTCATACCACATGGCGGTCTGGCCCTGGCCGAACAGGTTCGCGCACTCCTGGAAACCGGTGGAGGCGGCGCCCAGTTCTCCGGAGCGCTTGACCAGGTCGACGTAGAAGTTGACCGCCTTGCGCACCTCGGAGCTGTTGAGCTGTGCGTTCCACTGCTCGTCGAACCACCGCCCGCCGAACGTGTTGATCACGGTGTTCAGGGGCGCGAGCACCTCACCCCATCCCGGCTTTCCGCGAAGGCAGATTCCCGCGCGGTCACCGGATTTCAGGGTGTCGGCCCACTGCGCGACCTCCTGCCAGGTCGGCTGGTAGTCCGGTGACTGGTCGACCTCGATCCCGGCCTGTTCGAACAGGTCCTTGCGGTACATCAGAAACGACGACTCGCCGTAGAACGGGACGGCGTACATGTCGCCTTCGTACGACAGCGACTCGCGCAGCGACGAGATGAAGTCCTCCTCGTCGTACCCCGGTGTCTGCGAGGCGTATTCGGAGAGGTTCTGCAGCCAGCCGTCCTTCGCCCACTGCGGGGTCTCGAAGTTACTGATCATCACGACGTCGAACTCGCTTCCGCCCATCGCGGTCGACATGGTGATCTTGGCGCGGGCCTGGTTCTCCGAGAGCGTGACGAACTTCAGCTTCGTGCCGGGGTTGGCCGCCTCGAACTCCGACGACAGATCCCTGGCGTCGGTCATCTGCGAGTTCGACACCATGGCGATGGTGACCTGGTTGTCCGAGGCGCCCAAGCTGCCCGCTCCCGAACACCCGGAGGCCAGCACGACCCCGGACGCCGCGGCCACCGCCGCGAACCGCTTCATCATTGTCGGTCTCACCTGCGTCGTCTCCTCACTGCGCCAACAACCAACGCGCACAATCGATGTCACACACCAATAGCCGGGCCAGCCTCCCCCGCAGGACGGCCAGAGTGGCGTCGTATTTCGCGGCGCCGCTGGAGATCAGCAGCGTCTTCTCGCAGTTGCGGATGTCCTCGAGCGGCACCGACACCGCGCGCTGCTGGAGTTCGGTGTCGACGGGGACGCCGGCCGCGTCGAAGAACCGGCCGCCGATCTCACCCACCGCGCCGAGCGACTCCAACTCGTCGAGCATGCGGGTGTCGAGAAAGCTGCCCTCGAACAGGGTGGTCGACGTCGATACGGCGCCGACACCGAAGAGCATCATGTCCGCGTGCCGTCCCGCCTCCAACGTGCGGGAGATCACCGAATCGCTGCGCATCGACGCCACCGTCGACGGGTCGGCATACAGGGGTGCGGGCAGTCGTAACGTGCTCGCGCGCAACGTTTCCCCGCAGCGGCTCAAGATAAACTCGGTACCGGTCTGATAGGCCGCGGTCGACATGGCGCCGTCGAGTTGCACCACCGCGCGGCAGCTCGCCACCCCGGGAACCAACGCGTTGGCCACCGCGACCTGCTCAGGCCCCCAGGTGAACCCGAGGACGTCGCCGGGCGTGAGACGCCGCATCAGCAGCGCCGCCGCGGCCCGGCCAACGCTGGCGTATGCGACGGGCCGTCCGGTTGCGCCGATGTCGACGCCGTGGCCGGCGACCACCACCTCCGTCAGCCCGTAGCGCCGCTCGAGTTCTCGCTCATCCTCGGCGTGCAGGTCCTCACTCAGCCCGGCGGGCACGGCGATCTCGATGCGCACCAGTCCCCGGGCCTTTGCGCGGGCGATCAGTCGACCCGCAGTCGGGCGCGAGACACCCAGGCGGGCGGCGATCTCGGCCTGGGTCAATCCGTCGAGGTAGTACATCGTCGCCGCGCGCAGGGCCAGGCGGACGTCCTGCGTCGGCACCGCAGCCCCGGCGAGGTCACCGGTCGACGCTGGTGCGGTCACCGCCCTGCCCTCCTCGGACTGTGAGCATCTGCTCAGGGGTGCGATTAGATGCTCATCACGTTAACATGGTGGTGTGACGCACACAACACTCTCGCCGGACAGCCGGATGCGGGCGGCCGTGCTCGTCGAACCCGGGCGGATCGAATTGCAGGAGCGCCCTGTGCCCCGGCCCGCCCCCGGTGACGTGCTGATACAAGTCTCGTCGGTGGGTGTGTGCGGATCGGACACGCACTACTACCGGCACGGGCGAGTGGGCGGATTCGTCGTCGAGGCGCCGTTGATCCTCGGCCACGAGGCGGCGGGCACGATCGTCGACGTCGGCGAGAACGTCGACCGGACGCGCATCGGCGAACGGGTGTCGATCGAACCGCAGCGCCCCGACCCCCGCAGCGATGAAACCCGCCGCGGGCACTACAACCTGTGTCCGCACATGCGGTTCTTCGCGACCCCGCCGGTCGACGGGGCGCTGTGTGAGTACGTGACGATCGGCGCGGAATTCGCCCACCGCGTGCCGGACTCGATCTCCGATGAAGCGGCGGCGTTGTGCGAACCGCTCTCCGTCGGCATCGCCGCCGTCCGCAAGGCCGGTGTCGACGGACGGTCGCGGGTGTTGGTCACCGGGGCAGGCCCGATCGGCATCGTGGTGATCCAACTCGCGCGGGCCTACGGCGCGACGGACATCATCGTCAGCGATCCCGACGAGGCCCGTCGGCAACGGGCGATCTCGTTCGGGGCCACCGAGGTTCTGGACCCGACGACCCAGCCGATAGGCGATTTCGGGGTGGACGGATATATCGACGCCTCCGGTGCGCCGACGGCCGTGGCCGACGGCATTCGCGCGGTGCGACCCGCCGGCCGGGTGGTGTTGGTCGGCTCGGGTGCGGAGTCGATGGAGCTGCCCACGCAGCTGATCCAGAACCGTGAGCTGGTGCTGACGGGCGTCTTCCGCTACGCCAACACCTGGCCGACGGCGATCGCGCTCGTCGAGTCTGGCCAGGTCGATCTCGACGCGATGGTGACCGCCCGCTTCCCCTTGGAGCGCACCGCCGAAGCCCTCGACTCCGACCGCACGCCGGGTAGCGTGAAGTCGGTGGTGACGGTGTCATGAAACTCGACAACTCCACGCTCGCACAGCTTTCCACCGACAAGCCGACCTACGACCGATCCCAGATATCGGTCGGCATAGTGCATTTCGGAGTCGGCGGCTTTCACCGGGCGCATCAAGCGATGTACGTCGACCGACTCCTGGAGAAGGGGCTGGCCAAGGAGTGGGGCATCGCCGGCGTCGGCGTGATGCCTGCCGACCGCAGGATGGCCGACGTGATGGCCGCCCAGGACGGCCTGTACACCCTGCTGCTGGAGAAGCCCGACGGTACCCGCGAGGCGCGGGTGATCGGTTCGATCGTCGACTATCGCTACGCGCCCAATGACCCGGAAGCGGTGATCGAACTGTTGGCCGCGCCGAGCACGCGGATCGTCTCGCTGACCATCACCGAGGGCGGCTACAACATCGACAACCTCGGTGACGGCGTGAACGTCTTCGGCCTGGTGGCCGAGGCGCTGGCGCGCAGGCGCGACCGCGGCATCACCTCCCCGACGATCGTGTCGTGCGACAACATCGAGGGCAACGGCGACGTCGCCCGCCACGCGTTCACCACCTACGCCGAGCGGGTGCATCCCGGGCTCGGCGAGTGGATCGGCGCGCACACCACGTTCCCCAACTCGATGGTGGACCGCATCACACCGGTCACCACACCCGACGTGATCGACGTCGTGGCAACCGAATTCGGTATCGATGACCAATGGCCGGTGGTGGCCGAACCCTTCACGGCGTGGGTGCTCGAGGACGACTTCGCCGACGGGCGACCACCGTTGGAAGACGTGGACGTGCTGATGGTCGACGACGTCACCCCGTACGAGCTGATGAAGCTGCGGTTGCTCAACGCCGGGCACCAAAGCCTCTGTTACTTCGCGTATCTCGCGGGCTACCGGTTGGTGCACGACGCCGCGGGCGACCCGCTGTTCGCCGACTTTTTATTGGCATACATGGACGACGAGGCCACACCGACGCTCAAGCCGGTGGCCGGCATCGACCTGCCCGTCTACAAGCGCACGCTGATCGAGCGGTTCGCCAACCCGGGCGTCAAGGACACCATCGCCCGGCTGTGTTACGGCTCATCGGACCGCATTCCGAAGTGGCTGCTGCCCGTCGTCCGCGAGAACCTCCGAACGGGCGCGCCGATCCGGTTGTCGGCCGCGACGGTCGCCAGCTGGGCGCGCTACGCCGAAGGGGTCGACGAGCAGGGGCAGCCGATCGACGTGCAGGACCAGCTCGCCGACGTCCTGGTGCCGCTCGCCAGGGCTCAGCGCGACAATCCGACCGCATTCATCGAAAACACCGATCTCTTCGGCGATCTCGCCTCCGACCAGCGATTCGTCGACGCATACGTCTGGGCGCTGAACTCGCTGCACCGCGACGGCGCGCGCGCAACGCTGGAAGCGTTGATGCACAGGAACGAACCATGAGCACGGACCGTGCGCTGGTGATCGGCGAGGCGTTGATCGACATCGTCGAGCGTGGTGGCTCGACCACCGAGCACGTCGGCGGCAGCCCGCTCAACGTGGCGGTCGGGTTGGGCCGGCTGGGCCGCGGCGTCGACTTCCTGACACACATCGGCGACGACGAACGGGGGCGGCGCATCGTCGACCATGCCGAAGCATCCGGGGTGCAACTTGTCTCGGGAAGTACGGATGCGGCGAAAACCCCGACCGCGTTGGCCACGCTCGACGAGCAGGGTTCGGCGCAGTACGAGTTCGACATCGAATGGCAACTGACCGGCACACCGGAGGTCGGGCCGCCGACGGTCGTGCACACCGGTTCGATCGCGGCGATGCTCGAGCCGGGCTGCCGTGCCACCGCCGCACTGGTCGACACGTATCACCCGTCGGCCACCGTGACGTTCGATCCAAATGTGCGGCCCGCCCTGATCGAGGACGCCGATGCCGCGCGCACCCGCATCGACCGGCTCATCGAGCGCTGCCACGTGGTGAAGGCCAGCGACGAGGACATGCGGTGGCTCGACCCGGGCCGCACCCCCGAGCAGATCGCGGAGACGTGGTTGTCGCTGGGCCCGTCGATCGTCGCGGTGACGATGGGCGGGCAGGGGTCGTTCGCGCTGTGCGCGCAGGGCCTGGTGCGAGTGCCGGCGTTCGAGGTCGACGTCGTCGACACCGTGGGCGCCGGTGATGCGTACATGAGCGGTCTGATCGACGCGCTGTGGACGTTGGGGCTGCTGGGCGCCCAGCGGCGGCGTGACCTGGCGCGAATCAGCGCGGCCGACCTGACGCGTGTCCTGCGCACGGCCGCGACGTCGTCGGCGCTGACGGTCGCCCGCGCCGGCGCCGACCTGCCCGATCGCGGTAGCCGCGATGCGGCGCTGGAATCAGCCATACTGGGTTGATGCGTTCCATATGGAAGGGTTCGATCGCGTTCGGCCTGGTGAACGTGCCGGTCAAGGTCTACAGCGCGCAGCAGGACCACGACGTGAAGTTCCACCAGGTGCACGCGAAGGACAACGGGCGCATCCGGTACAGACGCGTCTGCGAGATCGACGGTGAGGAAGTCGAGTATCGCGACATCGCCCGGGCTTACGAATCCGACGACGGGCAGACGGTGATCATCACCGACGAGGACATCGCCACGCTGCCCGAGGAACGCAGCCGCGAGATCGAGGTGCTGGAATTCGTTCCCGCCTCCGACATCGACCCGATGATGTATGACCGCAGCTACTTCCTCGAGCCCGAGGGCAAGTCATCGAAGTCGTATGTGCTGTTGACCAAGACGCTCAAGGAAACCGACCGGGTCGCGATCGTGCACTTCGCATTGCGCAACAAGACGCGGCTCGCGGCGCTTCGGGTTCAGGACTTCAGCAAGCGCGACGTCATGGTGATCCAGACGCTGTTGTGGCCCGACGAGATCCGCGATCCCGACTTCCCGGTGCTGGACAAGGAAGTCGACATCAAACCGGCCGAGCTGAAGATGGCCACCCAGGTCGTCGACTCCATGACCGACGACTTCAACCCCGACCGCTACCACGACGAGTACCAGGAACAGCTGCGCGAGCTGATCCAGGCGAAACTCGAAGGCGGCGAAGCATTCACCACGGAGGAGCAGCCACAGGAACTCGACGAGACCGAGGATGTCTCCGATCTGTTGGCCAAACTCGAAGCCAGCGTGAAGGCGCGACGCGAAGGCCGCGGCGGGGCAAAGGGTTCCGACGACGACAAGCCGGCCAAGAAGTCGCCCGCGAAGAAGAGCGCCGCGAAGAAGGCCGCGAAGACGCCCGCCAAGAAAACCGCGAAGAAGTCGCCGGCCAAGAAGTCGACGGCGAAGAAGACCGCCGCCAAGAAGTAGCCGCCCGCCAGGACTCGGGGCGTCGTAGAACCACTGGTTCGCGAGACGTACACCAGGGCCGTGCTATCCGGTCCAAGCACGACCCTGGTGTACGTCTCGCGAAAATTAGAACGTGTTTCAGAAAGCCCTCACGCGCATCGTCGCGCCCTGCTACGGTTCGCCCGGCGAGGGAAGGACTCGAAACGTGATTCTTGACAGATTCCGGCTCGACGATCAGGTCGCGGTGGTCACGGGCGCCGGTCGCGGCCTGGGCGCCGCGATGGCGCTGGCATTCGCGGAAGCCGGTGCAGACGTGGTGATCGCGTCACGCACACAGTCGCAACTCGAGGAAGTCGCCGAGCAGATCAAGGGCGTCGGCCGCAGGGCGCACGTCGTGGTCGCCGACCTGGCCCACCCCGCCGACACCGCCACATTGGCCGGTGCCGCGATCGAGGCGTTCGGAAAACTAGACGTCGTCGTCAACAACGTCGGCGGCACCATGCCGAACGCACTACTGAACACCTCCACCAAGGACCTGCGCGACGCGTTCACCTTCAACGTGACCACCGCGCACGCGCTCACCACCGCGGCGGTTCCGCTGATGCTCGAGCACTCCGGCGGCGGCAGCATCATCAACATCACCTCCACGATGGGCCGGCTGGCCGGCCGGGGTTTCGCGGCCTACGGAACGGCCAAGGCCGCACTCGCCCACTACACCCGCCTGGCCGCGCTCGACCTGTGCCCGCGGATCCGGGTCAACGCGATCGCGCCGGGGTCGATCCTCACGTCGGCGCTCGACATCGTGGCCTCCAACGACGAGCTGCGTAAGCCGATGGAGCAGGCCACCCCGATGCGCCGGCTCGGCGATCCGCAGGACATCGCCGCCGCCGCGGTGTACCTGGCCTCGCCTGCAGGCAGTTATCTGACCGGTAAGACGCTGGAGGTCGACGGCGGTCTGACGGTGCCCAATCTCGACATGCCCATCCCGGATCTGTGAGAGGACTTCCATGACGATCAAAGTGGCCGCGGTCGGCACCGGCAACGTCGGCAGGCACGCGCTGACCCAGCTCATCAACGATCCGCAGTACGAGCTCACCGCTGTCTGGGTGTCGTCGGAGACCAAGGCCGGCAAGGATGCGGGTGAGCTTGCCGGACTGCAGGTCTCGACAGGCATCACCGCCACGACGGACCTCGACGCGGTACTTGCGACCCGACCCGAATGCGTGGTCTACACCGCGATGGCCGACAACCGGCTGCCCGAGGCGCTCGAGGACTACCGCCGCATCCTGGCCGCAGGCGTCAACGTCGTCGGCAGCAGCGCGGTCTTCCTGCAGTACCCGTGGGAGGTACTGCCCGACGAACTCGTCAAGCCGATCGAGGAAGCCACCCAGACGGGCGGATCGAGCGTCTTCGTCAACGGTATCGACCCCGGCTTCGCCAACGACCTGCTTCCGCTCGCGCTCGCCGGAACCTGTCAGAGCGTCGAGCAGATCCGGTGCATGGAGATCATCAACTACGACACCTACGACAGCGCCACGGTGATGTTCGACGTGATGGGCTTCGGCAAGCCGCTCGACGAGATCCCGATGCTGTTGCAGCCCGGCGTCCTGAGCTTGGCCTGGGGATCGGTGGTGAGACAGCTGGCCGCAGGACTCGGCATCGAACTCGACAAGGTGTCCGAAACCTATGTGCGCGAACCGGCTCCCGAGGATTTCGACATCGCAGCGGGCCACATCGCCAAGGGCGCCGCGGCGGCGTTGCGCTTCGAGGTCCAGGGCATCAAGGACGGCAAGGTCGCCGTCGTGCTCGAACACGTCACCCGGTTGCGCGATGACCTGCACCCGGACTGGCCGCAGCCCGCTCAGGAGGGTGGCTCGTACCGCATCGAGATCACCGGCGAACCGTCGTACACCGTCGACCTCTGCCTGAGCAGCCCGAACGGTGACCACAACCACGCCGGACTCGTCGCGACGGCCGCCCGTGTCGTCAACGCGATCCCCGCGGTCGTGGCCGCGCGGCCGGGCATCCGCACCACACTCGACTTGCCGCTGATCACCGGAAAAGGGTTGTACGCTGTGCGTTGAAGCCGGGGGTCGATCAGAATCGAGGACGTGCCTATGCGGACCACCCTTCGTTATCTCGCACCGCTGATCGCCGCCGGCGGCCTCGCCGCGGCACTCGCGGCGGCCTCACCTGCCGCCGCCGAACCGGCTCCGGCTCCGGCTCCGAACCCCACCCTGCCCCAGTGCGTCGACACCGGCGGTGCCCAGGCCATCGGCGGGTCCACCACCGAATGCGCGACGCCGGGCAACGTTTCGATCGACGCCACGCCCGCTCAGCAGGAGTACGTCGGCCCATGGGGAAGCATGTGGGAGGGCGACGGCTTCTTCTTCCCGTGACCGTTCGGGATTGACGCTCAACGTTATTCGCAGCGCTCGCCGTATACGCGGCCGCTGACCAGAAGTGCCCCTGGCCGAGGAGGCCAACCATGAAGGCCCGATTTCGTTATCTCACAGCGACTCTCGCGCTCGGCGTCATCGGTGCGTTAGCACCCGTCGCCGGCGCCGCGCCCCAGTGCACCAACATCGCCCCCAACACCACGCAGTGCCAGACCAACGGAAGTTCACAGATCGTCACGTCACCGTCGGTGCAGACCAGCCCCTACTGGGGTTGGCCGTGGGGCGGCGGCCTCGTCATCGGGCTCGGCGGCGGGCATAAATAGCCCCGCCCACCCCCGACGGCAGCGGTTTCGGCTAACCTAACTTTTCTATTCGCAACCCCGGATAGAAAGAGGGTGGGGTGGCCCAGAGCACCGACGTCAAGGCGCGCCCGAGTTGGCTGCTGCTCGGACCGGCGTTCGTCGCGGCCATCGCCTACGTCGACCCCGGCAACGTCGCCGCCAACGTCAGCGCCGGCGCCCAATTCGGTTTCCTGCTGATCTGGGTGATCGTGGCGGCCAACGCGATGGCCTGCATCGTGCAGTACCTCTCGGCCAAGCTCGGCTTGGTGACCGGCATGTCGCTGCCGGAGGCGGTCGGTAACCGGATGCGCCGCCGCACCCGGCTGACCTACTGGATGCAGGCCGAATTAGTCGCGATGGCAACCGATCTCGCCGAGGTCGTGGGCGGCGCTATCGCGCTGTATCTGCTGTTCGACCTACCGCTGCTCACGGGCGGCATCATCACCGGCGTCGTCTCGCTGGTGTTGTTGATGGTCAAGGACCGCCACGGCCAGAACTCGTTCGAACGGGTCATCACCGGACTGCTGGCAGTCATCGCGGTCGGCTTCTTGGCCAGCCTGTTCGTCGCTCCCCCGCCGCTCGACGAGGCGGCGACGGGGCTGGTGCCGAAGTTCGCGGGCACCGAGAGCGTGCTGATCGCGGCGGCGATGCTGGGCGCGACCGTGATGCCGCACGCGGTGTACCTGCACTCTGGCTTGGCCCGGGACCGGCACGGCCATCCCGACCCCGGGCCGATGCGGCGGATGCTGCTGCGAGTCACGCGCTGGGATGTCGGCATCGCGATGGTGATCGCCGGCGCGGTCAACCTGTCGATGGTGTTGGTCGCCGCGACGAACCTGCGGGGCCAGGAAAACACCGACTCGATCGAGGGTGCGCACGCCGCGGTCGGCGAGACCCTGGGGCCGACGATCGCGCTGTTGTTCGCGATCGGCCTGCTCGCCTCGGGGTTGGCGTCGTCGTCGGTCGGCGCGTACGCCGGCGCGATGATCATGCAGGGCCTGCTGCACCGCTCCATTCCGCTGGTGCTGCGCCGCCTCATCACGCTGCTGCCCGCGCTGGCAGTGTTGGCGATCGGCCTGGATCCCAGCCGGGCGCTGGTTTTGTCGCAGGTGGTGCTGTCGTTCGGGATCCCGTTCGCGCTGATTCCGCTCGTGCGGCTGACCAGCGACCGCGCCCTGATGGGCGCCGACGTCAACCATCGGGTGACGACGGCTATCGGGTGGGTCATCGCGGGCCTGATTACTCTTTTGAACGTGGTGTTGATCTATCTGACGCTGACGGGTTGATGCACACCTACTTCGCCTACGGCTCGAACCTCAACGTCCACCAGATGGCGTTGCGGTGCCCGGCCGCGGCGCATCCGCGGCCGGCGATGCTGACCGACCACGACTGGCTGATCAACGAGCGCGGCGTCGCCACGGTCGAACCGTTCCACGGGTCCGAAGTGCACGGTGTGCTGTGGCAGCTCAACGACCGCGATCTGGCGGTGCTCGACAGCGCCGAAGGCGTTCCGGTGCGTTACCGCCGCGACCGGCTCACCGTGCACACCGACGACGGGCCCGCAGAGGCGTGGGTGTACATCGACCACCGCGTCGAACCGGGTCCGCCACGACCGGGCTACCTCGAGCGCATCATCGACGGAGCCCTGCACCACGGCCTGCCATCCCGCTGGATCGATTTCCTCAAGCGGTGGGATCCGGCGCATTGGCCCGGCCGCTGCGGCCGATCCGATATCCCTGCCCCACAGTCGCTTTCGGAACTCCTGGCGCAGCCGGGCATCGTCGAGGAGCGGATCCTGCGGTCCCGCTTCGGTTTTCTTGCCATCCACGGCGGCGGCCTCGAGCAGATGACCGACGTGATCGCCGAACGCGCCGCCGACGCCGCGGGCGCCTCGCTGTACACGGTGCGCCATCCCGACCACTATCCACACCATCTGTCCTCGGCGCTGTACCTGGCGCGAGAGTCCGAACGTCTCGCGGAGTTCCTCGACCACGTCGACGTCGCGGTGTCACTGCACGGGTACGGCCGCGTCGGTCGCAGCACCCAGTTGCTCGCGGGCGGGCGCAACCGCGCACTGGCCGAGCACCTCGCCGAACACGTCGAAGTGCCTGGCTACCAAGTCATCACCGATCTCGACGCGATCCCGCGCGAACTGCGCGGGCTGCACCACGACAACCCCGTCAACCGCGTCCGCGAGGGTGGCGCGCAACTCGAGCTCACACCGCGGGTGCGCGGCATCAGCCCGCGCAGCCAACTACCCGGCGACGACGGGCTCACACCGGCGACCTCCGCGTTGGTCCAAGGGCTCGTCGCCACCGCGCAATCCTGGGAACTACGCTCGGCCTAGTGCGTATCGCAACCATCGCGGCCCTGCTTCTCCTTGTGCTGGCCGCCGCACCGGTTCATGCCCAGCCCGCCGCCGCCGACGCGACCCTCGAGCGTGCCGTCGCGGAGGAAGGTCTCGCCGGCGGGATCGTCGTGATCCGCGATGGAGCACACCTGACCCGGTACTCCGCCGGATATTCCGACCTCGACACCCAAGCCGCATTCGCACCGAACACCCACGTGCGTGTCGGTAGCATCACGAAAACCTTTGTGGCCGCGACGGTTCTGCAGCTGGTCGCCGAGGGCAGGGTCGGGCTCGACACACAGATCGAGACGTACCTGCCCGGCCGCATCCGGGGCGAGAACATCGACCCCACGGCCATCACCGTGCGCGAGCTGTTGCGCCACCAGAGCGGCCTGCCCGAATACTTCGACGACCTGACCGAACTCCCCGACCAGCCCGTGAACGGCGACCAACTGCTCGACATGGCGCTGGCCCGGCCCGCGCAGTTCGCCCCCGGCGCGACGATGAAGTACACCAACACCAACTACATCGTCGCCGGCCTGCTGATCGAGAAGGTGACCGGCAGACCGGCGACCGACGAGATCACCGCGCGAATCATCGCGCCACTGGGGCTGTTCGACACCTACTTCCCCGCGCCGGGCGAGCACGGCCTGCGGGTGCCGTTCGCCCACGGCTACGAACTGGTCGACGGCAGACGCACCGACGTCACCGACTTCAACGCCTCTGCGGCGTGGACGGCGGGCGGGTTGGTGTCGACGGACGAGGACACCACGGCGTTCATCACGGCACTGCTCGACGGGCGCGTGGTTCCCCGGCCTCAGCTCGACGAGATGATGCGGACCGTCCCCATGCCGGACGCCGACGGTCTGCTCGACTATGGGCTGGGTCTCGGGCGGGTGTCGTTGCCATGCGGCGTCACCGCGTGGGGCCACGGCGGCGACATCGCCGGGTATCACAGCTTCGCGGTCAAGACCTTCGACGGGCCTGCGATCTCGGTGACGCTGACGCAGTCGCCGGAGTCGACGGCGCCCGCCGAGGATCCGCGCGGAGATGTCCTGACGGCGCTCTACTGTCCCGCCTGAGACCGTCCGACCTGAGCACCCATCCGCCGCGCCTGCGGCTCCGAATACCTCCATGTGGATGGTTCCTACCTGTACCGCACCCGGACGGCGCATTTGCGTCGTGCGCCGGTGTACCACCATTTCGAGCATCATGGATACAGCTGGCTGGTCGACGTCGACCGGCTACCGCGGGTCCCATGGTGGCTGCGCCCCTTCGCGCGCTTCGACGCCCGCGACCACCTTCACGGCGCCCCGGGCGACTCGCTGCGCCAGCGCATCGACGCGTTCCTGTGGGATCGCGGTGTCGACCTGGGCGGCGGGCGCGTCACCGCGTTGCTGCAGGCGCGGGTGGCCGGCTACGCGTTCAACCCGGTGACGCTGTACTGGTGCCACGACACGGCAGGCGTCGTGCGCCACATCGTCGTGGAGATGCACAACCACCGCGGTGAACGGCACGCGTATCTGCTGCCGCCGAGCCCGGATGGGACGTCGATGGCGCCGAAGAGGCTGCGGGTGTCGCCGTTCAACGGCACCGACGGTCACTACCTGGTGCGCGCGCCGCACCCTGGCGACGAGGTGAACGTGACCGTATCGCTGCACCGCGGCAACGGCCCGGCGTTCATCGCCACGGTGCGTGGCGCACGCAGGCGCGCGGGTGTCGCCGAGGTGCTGCTGATGCAGGCGAAGGCCCCGCTGGCGCCGTTGATGACGGCGCTGGAGTACCGGCTCCAGCACCTCACGCTATGGCTGCGGCGTGTCCCCCTGGTGCGCGGCGCCGAAGCGGTCGGCGAAACTGTCGCTCCGACAGCAGCTTTCGTCGGCAACACCGCCAGATCGCGATATTCATGACGGTGCACACGCGGGTGGCTAGGCTACCGCTGGTGACCACGGACCTCGACGAGTTGCTTCGCCAGGTTGCCGAGGAGAACGTCGAGGCCTTCGCCACCTTCTACGACCGCACCCGTGCGCGGGTGTTCGGCCTGGTGACCCGGGTGCTGCGCGATCCCGGGTACAGCGAGGAGACCACGCAGGACGTCTACCTGCAGGTATGGCGCACCGCGGGAAGCTACGACCCTTCGGCGGGTTCCCCGCTGGCGTGGCTGATGACGCTCGCGCACCGCCGGGCGGTCGACCGGGTGCGGTCCGAGCAGGCGGCGACGCAGCGAGAGGACCGCTACGGCGCGGCCACCGTCGAACTGCCCTCCGATCACGTCGCCGATTCGGTGATCATGCGCGACGAGCGCCGCCAGGTCGCCAACTGCTTGGGATCGCTGACGGATGTGCAGCGTGAGTGCATCCAGCTGGCCTACTACGAGGGGCTGACCTACGCCCAGGTCTCCGAACGGCTGTCGGCGAACCTCGCCACCATCAAATCGCGGATGCGCGACGGCCTCCGCGGTCTCCGCAAGTGCTTGGGGATGGCATGACCGAGCCCATGGATAGCGACCTCGGCGCACTCGCGGCGCCCTACGCCCTGAACGCGATCTCCGATTCCGAACGTGAGGAAGTCGACCGCCGCGTCGCGGCCGCGCCCCCCGCCGTCGCGCAGGCCTTTGCCGAGGAAGTGCGCAATGTCCGGGAGGCCATGGCGGTCGTGTCGGCCGCCACCGCCGCCGAACCGCCTCCGCATCTGCGTGAGCGCCTACTGGCCGAGATCGGCGACGGACGAGCGGAACCGGTACGCCAGTTGCGGCCGCGTCCGACGCGTTGGCAGAAGACCGCGCTGGCCGCTGCTGCCGTGGTCGTGGTCGGCGCGGGAGCCCTGGGCGTCGGTCTGGCGCTGCGACCGGCCGACAAACCCTCGACCGCCGAGCAGGTGTTCGCCGCGCCCGACGTGCGCACCGTCTCGGGGGAGATTCCGGGCGGCGGCACCGCGACGGTGGTGTTCTCGCGCGAGAAGGATGCCGGGGTGCTGGTGATGAACAACGTCACCCCGCCGCAACCCGGCACCGTCTACCAGATGTGGCTGGTCGACGCGGAGGGTCCGCATCCTGCGGGCACTATGGACTCGCAGTCCGTGGCGCCGTCGACGACGGCCGTGCTGCCCGACCTCGGCGACTCGAGCACGCTGGCCTTCACCATCGAACCCCCGGGTGGTTCGGCGGAGCCGACCGGCGAGCCGTTCGCCGAGCTGCCTCTGGCCTAGTGGTCTGCACCGATTTCTGCGAGACGGTCGTGATTTCCGCGGAAGCACAGCCCTGGTGCAGATTTCGGCGTACCCCAGGCCGGTCGGCCTACGCTCCCGCCAGCGTCGCCTCGGCCGCCTCGGCCACGACGTCGCCCACGTCCCGGCGGCGCTGCCACGCCCGCCGCTGCCGGACGGCGCCGTTGCCCTGTTCGGTGACGCGGCGCAACTCGTCGAACACCAGGTCGTAGTCGCCAACGGCTTCGAGCGCGGGCCGTACGTGCTCGACGAGCCGGTCCAGCAGCTCTCGCGCGGGCACCCGCTGATGGCTTTCCAGCAGGTCGACCGCATCGCCGTCGAGGCCGTCGCGCGCGGACTTCCAGTACGCGGCCTTGAGCGCATGCGCGGCGAGCGGCGGTATCGGCTCGCCGCGCCGCTCATCCTCCAACGCCGTCATCACCGCGGCCCGGGTCAGCGCGGCCAGCAGGACGGTCTCGGCCGCCGTCGCCGGCACGTCGGCGACGCGCACCTCGATCGTCGGGAAGTTCTTCGACGGCCGCACATCCCAATAGACCATGCCGTCGTCGCGCATCGCGCCCGCCTGTTGCATCATCTGCACGACGGCGTCGTACTCGTCGACGGAGTCGAAGTGCGGCGGCGGGCCCGCGCTGGGCCACCGCGCCCACAGCACACTGCGCCAGCTGGCGTAGCCGGTGTCGGAGTTGCGGTAGATCGCGGAGTTCGCGCTCAGCGCCAGCAGGCTGGGCAACCAGGGCCGCAGCCGGTTGCTCACCCGGATCGCGGCTTCGCGGCTGGGCACCGCCACGTGCACGTGGCAGCCGCAGATGCCCTGCTCGTGCGCGATCATGCCGAACTTCTCGCCGATCTCCCGGTACCGCGGAGTGTCGGTGATGGGGAACTCCTGCGGAAGCGTGGGCGGCAGCCCGACGGCCAGCAGTTGGGCCCCGGCGGCGCCCGCGGCCTCGGCGGAAAGTCGGCGAAGCCGCAGCAGCTGGTCGCGCAGTTCGCGGGAGGAGGCGACCACCTCGCTGGTGGTTTCGACCTGGCAGGTGGTCAGTTCGAGTTGCAGCTTCACACCGCGCGTTACCGCCTCGCGGGCGACGGCCTCGTTGAGCGCGACAGGTTCCCCGCTCGCAGGGTCAACGAGCAGGAACTCTTCTTCGACGCCGATCGTGGGATGCGTGGCCATGGGTCAACTGGTGCCGAAATATTGATCCGGCCCGTCGGATGATTCACGACGGGCCGGATCGGGGCAATAAATCCTTCAAGTCTGGGGACTCCGATGATTCGAAGTCGGCGGCAGATGTATTGCCCGAAGCTTCTGCGCGCCAAACATCCTTTGTCGACCTGCGACCCTCCTACGATCGATCCGTGACCAAACCCTTCCGCTTCGGCGTCGGTCTGCAGGCCGCGCGCCGTCAGAAGTCGGTGCAGGACTGGGCGCGCCGTGCCGAGGACATGGGCTACGACATCGTCCACGTCGCCGACCACCTCTACACGACTGCGCCGTTCCCGATGATGACGGCAATGGCAATGGCGACCGAACGGCTCCGCGTGGGCACGTTCGTGCTCAATGCCGGCTTCTACCGGCCCGCGCTGCTGGCGCGGGAGGTGACCACGCTGCGTGATCTCAGCGGCGGGCGCTTCGACCTCGGGCTCGGCGCCGGCTATGTCAAGGAGGAGTTCGAACAGGCTGAGCTGCCGTATCCCTCGGCCGGTCAGAGAGTGGACTGGCTGCGCCACGTGACCGAGCACATGACCGAGCACGCGCCCGATGTGCCGATCCTCATCGCGGGCAACGGCGACAAGCTGTTGACGCTGGCCGCTCAGCACGCCGACATCATCGGGCTGACCGGGGGCGCCCCGATCACCGCGACGTCCGATCCGCTCGCCGACCGCATCGCGTTCGTGCGCCAAGCGGCCGGTGACCGGTTCGACGACCTCGAGCTCAACATCGCCGTCACCGCCATGCCGACCGACGATTCCGGCAGGCCCGACCTGTCGATCACGAGCCGGTTCCTCCCCCACTTGTCAGAAGAGGAGCTGCTGGCTACCCCCGCGGTGTTGTCGGGGTCGACGAGCGAGATCGCCGACACGCTGCGCGGCTACCGCGAGACGTACGGCATCAGCTACATCACCGTCCAGCAGCTGCACGCCGAGCCGTTCGCGAAGGTGATCGCCGAGCTTTAAGATTTTCGCGCTTGTGCGACAACGGATTCAACCGAGCGCACCACGAAGTCCGACCACTCCGGTTCGCGCACCGCGTCGTGGTATTCGTAGAGCTTCCACGGGCTGACGGTGTGGATCTCGCCGCGGGCGTTCTTGAAGTAGGAATGCTCGATCGACGGGTGCGACCAGACCGTCATCTTGATCGCCTCCTGTGACCGGCGACGCCAGTCGTCGGTGGCGTCGGCCTTCGGCTCGATCGAGTGCACCCCGTCGGCCAGGGCGCGCAGACACTGGCCGATGTAGCGCATCTGCAACTCGGAGTTGAAGATGAGGCTGCCGCCGTGCGCCAAATGTGTGCCAGGGCCATAGGTCAGGAAGAAGTTCGGGAAGCCGGGCACCATGATGCCTCGGTAGGCGTAGGGGCGGTCACCCCAGACGTCGCGCAGGTCGATCGGATTACCGTCGCCGTCGCGGCCGGTGATCCGCAGCGGCCACAGCACCTCGGTGGCGCGAAAACCGGTGGCGTACACGATGATATCGGCACGCCGTTCCTGACCGTCGGCGGTCACCACACCCGTCGGCGTGATCCGCTCGATCGGCGTGCGGACCAAGTCGACGTTGTCCCGGCGAAGAGTTCGCAACCAGGTGCCGTCGTCTTGCAGCGTGCGCTTACCCGTCGCGGGATAGTCCGGCAGAACCTTGGCGAGCAACTCTTCGTCGCCCTCGACCTGGGTGGTGATCCAGTCGGTGAACATCATCCGCGCGGCGGCGTTCATGTCGCTGACCGCGTAATCGCCTTGCTGGTAGGCGGGATCCACACGTGCGGCGTCCAAGCCCTTGTCGGCGCCCGGCCACAGCAGCAGGAACCGGTACCAGCGGCTGTAGAACGGCAGGTGTTCCATCGCCCAGCGGGTGCCGTCACCAACTTCCTTGTGGTACATCGGGTTCGGGAACATCCACTGGGCGGTGCGCTGGTAGACGTCGAGATGCTCGACCCGGTCGGCGATCGCGGGCGCGATCTGGAAACCGCTCGCGCCCGCGCCGATCAGCGCGACACGGCGGCCGGTGACATCGACGCCGTGGTTCCACGCCGCGGAGTGAAAGGCCGGTCCGGCGAACGTGTCAGCCCCTTCGATGTCGGGGATCTGAGGCCGGTTGAGTTGGCCGACCGCGCTGATGATCGCACGCACGGAGATTCTGGAAACCCGGCCGTTCTTCGCGCGCACGGCGACGGACCAGGCCCCCGAGTCGTCGTCCCATTCGGCCGACACCACCTCGGTCTCCCAGCGCACGTGCTCGCCGATGCCGTGTTTGTCCATCACGTCGACGAAGTACTGACGCAGCTCGGGCTGCTCGGCGAAGTAGTGGCTCCACTTGTTGCTGGGCTCGAAGCTGTAGCAGTAGAAGTGGTTGGCCACGTCGACGCGGGCGCCCGGATAGCTGTTCTCCCACCAGGTTCCGCCGGGTCCGGGGTTCTTCTCCACCACCGTGAACGGCAGGCCGGCCTGCTTGAGGCGGATGGCGGCGAGCAGCCCGGACTCGCCGCAGCCGATGACGAGCACGGGAAGCGTTGCCGCCGCGTCTGGATCGATGGGTTCGGGCTTGCGGGGGTCGACGCCGTCGAGGTCGAGTTCCTCGGTCAGCAGCGGCAGGTACTCCTCGCCGACGGGTTCGCATGCGGCCCAATACATCATCTGCTTGACGACGGACGCGTCCAGCGGTGCGGGTTCGGGGCAACCGCGGTCGCGGTAAGCGGTGATCACCTCGAGCGCCTCGGCCCTCGCCCGCACCTTGTCCTCTTCGGACATGAAGCCTTGCACCTCGTTGAGGAACAACCCGGCCTGGGCGTAGTCGCGGATGAAGCGGGTGTCGCCGGTGATGTGCACGAGGCTGAGCAACAGCGTCGGGACGCTGACGTCCTCAAGCGCCCGCTGGATTTCGTCGGTGGGCGTTGTGAACGGCGTGCCGGCGTAGCGACTGCGCACGACATCTCCTCCTGACCAGGACGGCCGCATCCAATTACGGAACTTACAGTAGCGTAATCGACCGGGGCCTCCGGCAGTGACGTTTGATTCGCAGCGCCGCGCCAGCCGGTAAGCTCCCAGCGGTCCGCCCTCGTAGCTCAGGGGATAGAGCACGGCTCTCCTAAAGCCGGTGTCGCAGGTTCGAATCCTGCCGGGGGCACTACGTGTTCTCGCAGCTCAGACGGTGTATTAGACCTCAGGTCAGCGGGGCGGACCACGTCAGGGTGGTTCCGCCGCCCGGGGCGTCCTCGACGATGAACCGCCCACCGACCTCCTCGGCGCGGGCGCGCAGGTTGGCCAACCCGCTGGGCGTCACGTCGGCGGCGATGCCACACCCGTTGTCGACGACCTCGATATGCAGATCGTCCCCAACGGTCACGCCGATCTGCAAAGTGGTGGCGTTCGCGTGCCGCACGGCGTTGCTGACCGCCTCGCGCACCACCGCTTCCGCGTGCTCGGCCAGTTTGTCGCTGACGACCGACAGCGGACCCGAGAATTTCGTTGTGGTGCGCATATCCGGGTCGGCGAACTGATCGATCGCCTCGTCGAGCCGCTGCCTCAGCGTGACACCCGGCTGAGCATGGTGCAGGTCGAAGATCGCGGTGCGGATCTCCTGGATGACCTCTTGAAGGTCATCAACACAGCCGGTGAGCCGCTCCTGCACCTCCGGCGTGCGCGCCCGTGGGATCGTCCCCTGCAATGCCAGGCCGACGGCGAACAGCCGCTGGATGACGTGATCGTGCAGGTCGCGCGCGATGCGATCGCGATCGGTCAACACGTCGAGCTCTCGCATCCGGCGCTGGGTGCTGGCCAACTGCCACGCCAACGCCGCCTGGTCGGCGAAGGCCGCCATCATGTCCATGTTCTCGTCGGTGAACGGCGACGCGCCGACCGGCCGAAGCGCAACCAGGACACCGGCGACGGCGTCGCCCACGCGCAGCGGTAGCAACAGCGCGGGACCCGTCTGGACCCCATCCACGCCGAGCCCGAGTCCCTCGAACCGCATCGGCGTGCGTTGGGTGAACGCGTGGCCAATCGGGCTATCCGCGACGGGAACCGCGTCCACATCCAGGGCGGTTCCTTCCCCCGCGGTTGCAGTGACGACCAGCTCCGTCGCTTCCATCGGCGGCGCATCGCCGTCCTCCGGAACGAACACCGCGGTCAGAGCGGCTCCGCTGAGCTGACGTGACTTCTCGGCGACCAACCGGAACACCCTCACCGGATCGGTGCCTGACAGCAGTTCGGTGCCGATGTCGCGGGTGGCCTCGATCCACGACTGCCGGTGCCTGGCCTGTTGGTAGAGCCGGGCGTTCTCGATCGCGATGCCCGCGGCCGCCGCGAGCGCCTGCACGAGGACCTCGTCGTCCTCGCTGAATGGCTGGCCACCCGCCTTCTCGGTCAGATAGAGGTTGCCGAAGACCTCCTCGCGGATGCGGATCGGCACACCGAGGAAAGTGACCATCGGCGGATGGTTCGGCGGAAAACCAACGGACACGGAATGGTGGGCGATGTTGTCGAGCCGAATCGTCTTCGGATCGTCGAGAAGCAGGCCGAGGACGCCACGCCCCTCCGGCAAGTGGCCGATCGCCGCCCGCGTTTCGTCATCGATGCCTTCGTAGACGAACTCGACGAGGTCGTGGCCATGACCCCGCACGCCCAGCGCCCCATAACGTGCGTCGACCAGCTCGATTGCGGTGTGAACGATCGTCTTGAGAGTCTGGTCCAGTTCCAACCCGGATGTCACGACGAGCATGGCGTCAAGTAGTCCGTCGAGTCGATCGCGTCCTTCGACGATCTCTTCGACGCGGTCCTGGACCTCCGAGAGCAACTCGCGAAGCCGCAACTGAGACAAGGTATCCCGAAGCGGACGCTCGCCGGCGTCTCCCCCGGATCGGGCTCTGTCCGTCACCGCTCTGCCGTCCCTCTTCGACAATCACCATCCCGCAGGGGCCGATGCTACGCGTCCGGCGTGGTCCGCACGCAAACTTGGCGGGCATGCTGGAACTGCGTAGCGGTCGACGAAGGGACGAAAGTCCCCCCGAAACGATCCCAAAGCACCTTCCCCGCCACCCGCTCTGCAACCACGATGACGGTATGGCTCGCAAGCGGTGGTTGGTCATGGAGCCCGTGGCGGGTGGAACGGCTCCGCCGTATCGCACCCGCGTGGCGGGCGCCGGCCGCCGCCTCCCCCAGACGCGGCTCCCCACTGATGCATTGATGTCCAGCACGCGTCACCGCACCCACATCAACCTCGAACGGCTCACCGGGATTCGGGAAAGGCGGGTGTCGGTCGGCGACGAGGACTCCTACAGTTTGGCGACCGCCGCTGCACTTGATTGTCTCGGCAAAGCGCACCGCGATCCCGCTTCGATCGATGTGGTGATCAGCTGCAGCATCACCAAGTTCCACGGCGGCCTGACGCAATGGGTCGAGCCGACGATGAGTAGTGCTGTCGCCCGGGCGGTCGGAGCCGATGCTGCGATGAGCTTCGACCTGTCAAACGCCTGCGCGGGGATGCTCTCGGGAGTCACCGTCGCCAACAACTGGATTCGCCAGGGAGTGTTCGAGCGCGTGCTGGTTGTGAGCGGCGAATACATCTCACAACTCGGCAAGAACGCGGCCCGCCACATCCGCACCATCATGAGCAAGGAGCTGGCATCGCTGACGCTCGGCGACGCCGGCGCCGCGCTGCTGTTGGAGCGGGCACCTGCCGGAGGCGGCGGCATCAGCTTGGCGGGATTCACCACGGTCGCGGACTACAGCCGACTGTGCCTCGGCTACCCGAAAGGCGCCGATCCCGGTGCGCGAATGTTCACTGATGCCAGGGGTATTCATCGGGCGGCGATGGACAACACCCCGATTCTGTTAGAAGAAGTACTCGATACGGCCGGCATCTCGTTACACGACATCGACCACGTCATCACCCACCAGACGTCGGCCCGCGCGATCCGTAAAGGGATGGCCCGCATGTCGGAGGTGTTCGGAGACTCCCCGCGTCACGACGCGGTGATCACCGTCGACCGATACGGCAATACCGCATCGACCACTCACACGGTTGCGCTGATCGAAGAGCTGGAGGCGCGGCACATCGAGCCGGGCGAGACGATCGCCCTCATCGCGTTGGCGTCGGGCCTGGAGATCGGCGTCGTATTGATGACTTTGGACGAGGAACTGGTGAGTCGATATGGCCACGGTAATTGACCGCGTCGAGTTGACCGAGGGGCTCTGGCGGCATCGACACAGCGCACTTCGCCTTGCGGTCAAGGCCTCTCGCGACTGCCTTCACCACGCGGAATGTCCAGCGTACGATGTCGATCTTCTCGTCAACGCGGGGATCTACCGCGACCGGAACCTCGGTGAACCGGCCTTGGCCGCCATGATCCAGCAGGATATCGGCGCCAACCCGGAGGCTCCTCACGCCGGCGCTCATGGGACGTTCTCCTTCGACGTCGTGAACGGCTCGTGCGGTGTTCTCACCGCGTTACAGGTTGTCGACGGATTCCTGCGGTCACATGCCATCGACCGTGCGCTCGTTGTCGCCAGTGATGCCGATCCAGGACACGGCCTGAGCGAACGATTCCCGTTCGCGCCGGCCGGTGGGGCGCTGCTGTGCAGCTGGACTGGCGACAATCGAGGATTCGGTCGCATACACTGGGCGAATCTCCCACAGGCGCGCGAAACATTCAATGCCACAGTGGGAATGATCGACCGGCGCAACGTCTTACGTTTCGATGTATCGGAGACGGCGGACGAGGCGTTGGCCGACGCGGCCGCAAGGGCGGCCGAACATTGCTTGAGCGCGTCGTCGATGACGGTCGACGACGTCGACGCGATCGTCGCTGCTCCCGCGCACGCTCCATACCGGACCGCCCTCGCGGCCAGGCTGAACGTCGAGCCCGAGCGGATAACCGTTTCCGGCGACACTCGTCTGCACACCGTGTCGCTCGTGGCCGCGCTTTCCGACGCCCTACGGGTGGTGCGGCCCGGCGCGCAGTTGTTGCTTGTCGCAGCGGGCGCCGGTGTCTCTGCAGGCGCGAGCCTCTATCAAGTGTGAACCTTCTCGGTTCGATCGGGCTCTTCGGGCATGAGGTGACTGTACCCGTCACGCACAACCGGGCCCTGGCACAGAGTTCCGTCCATCAGCCAAGCTCTCGCCGAATTCGACAGTGCCGCCGGCATGCAGGATGCGCGCCTCGCCGTGGCATTCCACCAGCACGGGTGCGGCATCGGCGGGCTCGGCGCTAAGCGTGGCGCTTCGGCCGAAGACCCCCAGCCGCAGCCGGTGCCCCCGATAGCGGAAGGTGAACTCCAGGTGGCCAAGCGATTTCGGCCACGATGGCCCGAGCGTGATGCGGTCGCGCCGGATCTCCAGCCCGGTGAAGCACCGCTGCAGTAGATCGATACTTCCCGCCATCGCAGCCAGGTGGATGCCCTCGGATGTTGTGCCCCCTTGGATGTCGACGATGTCGGAAGCGAGCGCCTGCCGGAAGAACTCCATCGCCTGATGCCGGTTTCCGCGAGCCAATACCCACGCGTGGACGACGGCGCTCAATGTCGAGCCGTGTGAGGTCCGCATCCGGTAGTACTCGGTGGTTCTGGGGATCTGCTCAGGAGTGAAGCGGTATCCGAGCCGGTCGAAGAGCTCGTAGAGTTCGTCGGCGGACAGCAGATAGAAGAGCATGAGGGCATCGGCCTGTTTGCATGCCCGATAGTTGTTGACGTTGTCGTTCTCGGCCTCCAAAATGCGGTCGAGCCGCTGCATGTTGTCGTACCGACTGCGGTAGCCCTCCCAGTCGAGTTCCTTGAGTTCTTCATAACCTTCGAATTGACTGATCACACCGTCATGGAAGGGCACGAACATCCGCCGGCTGACATCCTCCCAGAGTGCGAGGTCGGCGTCGCTGATGCCGAGCGTTTCCAGCAACGCAAGCCGGTAATACATCGGAATCCGTTCGAGGGCTTCAAGTGCCCTCATGATCACCCAAACCGTCATGACGTTGGTGTAGGCGTTGTTGTCGATCCCGTCGTATTCCCTTCCCGGGTAGCCGGAATGGAACTCGTCGGGTCCGATGACGCCGCGGATCACGTAGCGTTCCCTATCAGAGTCGTATTCGGCGAGGCTGACCCAGAATCGCGCGATGTCCGCGAGCATCTCGGCGCCGTAGTCGATCAGGAATCCGATGTCGCCCGTGACCTCGTAGTGCTGCCACACGTTGTAGGCGATGGCAAGCCCGATGTGGTGGGCGCGAGCGCTCGCATCTGGGTTCCACCGGCCGGATCGGGGATTGAGGTGTAGCCGCTGACTCTCCTCACGGCCGTCGCTCCCGGACTGCCACGGATACATTGCGCCCGCATAACCGGCCTCGACGGCGGCACGGCGAGCTTCGGCCAGCCGGCGGTAGCGGTACATCAACAGTGATCGGGTGACCTTGGGCAGTCGCATGTTCGTGACCGGAAAGACGAAAAGCTCGTCCCAGAACACGTGTCCCCGGTATGCCTCACCGTGGAGCCCACGAGCGGGGACGCCGACATCCAAGTCGGCGGTATGGGGCGAGAGTGTCTGCAGCAGGTGGAGTTGGTGCAGGCGCACAATGCGACGCAGGTCCGCGTCCGAACCCATCTCGATGTTGAATCGCTCCCACAGGTGCGCCCACGCCAGTTGGTGTCCCCGTTCGAGTTCGGCGTATCCACCAATCCGGCGTAGTTCACGTTCGGCCGCAGAAACCGGACCGGAAATTCCATGGTCGCGGCTGGTGTACAGAGTCACTACCTCTTCGAGGGTGACCGCTTGTCCCGCGCTGACATCCAGGGCGATATCACGCCCCACCCGCATTGAATCGACAACAAGGCGACGGGTCGACTCGATTCCGCCGCTCTGGCTGCGTACCGTGCTGCGCTTGGCGACGGCGACTTCGATGTTCGACTCGACGGTCCGCACCGCCAACAACACTGAGTTGTCAGATATCTCGCGGGTTTGGACGACGTTGACGTGCCGCGACGACAGTTCGCGATAGCGCTCGACTCCATGGTTGTGGATGTCGCCGTCGACGAGAGTGCGAAACTCGAGTCGTCCGGACCAGTCGTCGGCCTGCACTGTCGTCTGGATAGCGGCGGCGTGGGGAAGGTGCATCGCCACGAATCGGCTCTGCGACACACGGATGGTCCGCCCAGCCTGGTCGGCGAACGAGAACTCGCGCCACAGCGTTGCCCCGCGTAGGTCGATCGTGACCAGATAGGACGAGACGTCCACCTCGTCGATGTTCAGCCACGGCCCGTCGTCGATGCGAAAAGTCACCGGCAGCCAGTTCGGCAGGTTCACCAGGCTCTCGTTGTCGATCACCGATCCCGCCACCTGATCGGTCAGGCGGTTGTAGACGCCCGCGACGTAGGTCCCCGGGTAGTGAAAGTCTCCGGCACGGCATTCGGGTGCCGCTCCCCGCACGGCCATGTAGCCGTTCCCCAAGGTGCACAGCGCTTCTCGCAGTTTCTCGTCGGCTGCTTGGTAGCCACCGAACGTCAGTTTCCAGGGATCGTTCGACGTATCGCGCTCTGCGGCCAACTGGTCGGTGAGCCGTCCGAGGAATCGACACACGTGCTCTGGCCCCTCCAGGGTGAACCGCGCCGCCGATCGCCTGTCGCCCGATTCGTCGCTACGGACCGCAATGCCGATGCCCTTGTGGCGAACCGCGTCGAACGCATCTTCATCGGTCAGATCGTCACCGATGTAGATAAGTAACAGCGGCCGCGAGTCGTCGACCTGATCCACGATCCACTCCAGCGTCTTCCCCTTGTCCCAACCGACGTCGGGCCGAAGTTCAATCACCTTGCGACCGCCGCTGCTTCGTAACCTGTGATTCTGTCCCACTGTCCGTACTGCGGCGACCACTCGGTCAACATGTTCGGGCCTGACGTTGCGGTAGTGGACGGCCACCGAGAACCGCTTCTTCTCGATCACGAGCCCGTCGACACCGGCCAACCAGTCGCGCAGTTCTGCCGAAGCAGTGGCAAGGGTGCGAATCGCTTGTACCCCCGCCTCATTCTGATGATGCGAGCCGTCAGGAGCCACGAGCTCGAATCCGTGACTGCCGGCGTACCACAGCCCGGGCACGTCGACCCGCGACCGAATGTCGTCCAAACCTCGGCCGCTGATCACCGCGACCGGGCAGTGGGCGGCCAGAGACTTCAGCATCTCGCCCGCTCCGGGGATCAGGGTTGCCGCGTCGGGGTCGTTGACGATTTCAGAGATGGTTCCGTCGAAGTCCAGTAGTACCGCTGGTTGCCGGGTGTCTGCCAAGGGCGCGATCTGGCTGTAGGACAAGAGAGCGTCGGCCGTGGCAGAAAGGCGTTGATAGCCGTCGCGGACCGTCACCTCGACGAGGTCGTCAACCACCACATCGGCACCGGCACGAAGCAGCGCTGCACCGTCTTGGGCGGGGTCCACCGCGACCACCAGCCCGAATCCGCCGTCGCGGCCCGCCGTCACTCCCGCGATGTCGTCGTCGACAATGACGCAGCGTGCAGGAGCTACCCCAAGGCTTCGCGCCACGTGGTGTAGGGCGTCACGGTGTCGGCCCCCCGAATCGGGTATGTCGGGAACCGACGAACGATCGATGCATATGGCGAACAGGTCGGAACCTGTTGCCGCTCGGAAGATCGCGCTGCGATCGTCCGATGAGACGACAGCGGTTTCGATGTCGGCGGACCGGAGTTGGCGGGCCAGCTTGATGGTGGAATCGGCCACCGGCAAGCGGTCGGTCGGTGTTGTGACGGTTTCGGCCACGACGCCGTCGAGGTCGAAGATCACCGCGTCGTGGTAACGCGGGTCAACGAAGACCGGAAGCTTCATCGCCCCTCCTCCGAAAAGAGATTCGGTACTGAGGTCATCGTTTCGACGGGGCACGCGGAAGGGTCAGAAGTCACATCATCGACCGGTTAGGGACTTAGGCCCGTCCGCGGTCGGGACGTTGGTCCTCAACGTCATGGCCCTCGGATGGTACGTCGAACATGCTGTCCAGAGCAGGATGAGACCTATGGACGTTCGAGACGATCTCACCTTCATCCGCGATATCTCCGCGCTGACGATCGCCGATGCCGAAGAGGCCGGAGGCAAGGGCGCCAACATGGGCGAGCTGGTCGCCGCCAACCTGCCGGTTCCACCCGGATTCGTTCTGCTGCGGGATTGTTACCGCCAGTCCATGAGGTCCGGCGGGGTCGAAGCAGAGCTGAACGCGTTGCATCGAGAGGCGCTTGACGCCGTCGTCGACACCGCGCGGCTCACCGAGTTGTCGGAGCGCATGCAGGGCCTGGTGCACAAGGCCGGTGCCGGCGACGAGGTGCGACGGCTGATCCTGTCCGCTTACCACGGCATGGGGCCGGGCGCGGTGGTTGCGGTACGTTCCTCGGCCACTGGCGAGGACGGCGCGGACGCCTCGTTCGCGGGCATGAACGCCACCATCACCAACGTCACCGGCGACGAGGCGCTGGTGGAGGCGGTGGTGCGGTGCTGGATGTCGTTGTTTAGCCCGCGCGTCATCACCTACCGCTCGAGCCGCGGCTTCACCAGTGATCCGGCAATGGCTGTCGTCGTGCAGGAGATGGTTCATTCGGAAAAGGCCGGAGTCGCGTTCACCGCCGACCCCAGCAACGGCGCCCAGGACCGAGTGGTCATCGAGGGCGCGTTCGGTCTCGGCGAGGTCGTGGTGTCCGGAGAGGTCGAACCCGACACCTACATCGTCTCCAAGGAGACGATGCAACCCCTCGATGTCCGACTGGGTCACAAGGCGTTCAAGATCGTACGGGGCGAGGATGGGCACGATGCCGTCGTCGACCTCGACGAGTCGCAGGCCGATGCCCGCGTACTGACCGACGGGGAATTGAGATCGATAGCCGAACTGGCCATGGCGACCGAGCGGCACAACGGTTGTCCACAAGACACCGAGTGGGCGATCGCGGGGGGTAAGACCTATCTGGTTCAGGCGCGGCCGATCACCACGCTGGGCCACACCACTCCCGCCGCCGCAGACAAACACCTGGTGCTGGCCCGCGGCCTCGCCGCGGCGCCCGGGATCGCTTCGGGAAAGGTGCGGGTGCTGGAGTCACCCGACGAGGGCGCTCAGCTGCAGGAGGGCGAGATCCTCGTCGCGCAGATGACTAATCCGGACTGGTTGCCGACCATCCGACAAGCGGCGGCGCTGGTGACCGACACCGGCGGCATGACGTGCCACGCCGCAATCGTGGCTCGCGAATTGAGTGTGCCGTGCGTCGTCGGCACCCGGACTGCGACGAGAGACCTCCACGACGGTACGACGGTCACGGTCGACGGCGCCCGCGGTGAGGTGGTGTCCGGCCGGGTGCGGCCTTCGTCGACGACATCGGCGACCGAGCAGCGCTCCCCGAGCCGGCCGCACAGCGAAACCACCGGCACGAAGGTCTATGTCAACCTGGCCATGCCCGAGGCCGCCGAAACCGTTGCCGCACAAGCGGTCGACGGTGTGGGGCTGTTGCGTGCCGAATTCATGCTGACCGATGCGCTGGCCGGCCGTCATCCCCGTGACCTCATCGCCCACGGGGAGCATCGCACGCTTGTGGACAAGTTGGGGACGTCTGTCGGGCGGATCGCCGCGGCGTTCGCCCCGAGGCCGGTCATCTACCGGGCAACTGACTTCCGCACCAACGAGTTCCGGGGCCTGAAAGGCGGCGAGACCTACGAGCCGGTCGAACACAACCCGATGATCGGCTATCGCGGCTGCTACCGATATGTGAACGAGCCGGATCTGTTCGCGCTGGAACTGGAGGCGCTGGCGCGAGTCCGCGAACAGTCCCCGAATGTCGGGCTGATGATCCCGTTCGTCCGCACCAAATGGGAATTGGAGGCTTGCCTCGAGCTCGTCGATGCCAGTCCGCTCGGGCGCCAGCGCGGCCTGCACCGTTGGGTGATGGCCGAGGTGCCTTCGGTCGTGCACTGGCTTCCCGAATACATCGGGATGGGCATCGACGGTGTGTCGATCGGAAGCAACGACCTGACTCAGCTGATGCTCGGAGTCGACCGCGATTCCGATGTGTGCGCTGAGTTGTTCGACGAATCCGACCCCGCCGTTCTCGATGCCATCGGCCAGATCATCAGCACAGCAAGGAAATACGGCATTACCTCGTCACTGTGCGGTCAGGCGCCGTCCACGAACCCGGCATTCGCCGAACACCTGGTGCGGTTGGGCATCACGTCGGTATCGGTCAACCCCGATGCCGCAGATACCACCCGGCATGTCATCGCCGCAGCCGAGCGGCGGCTGCTGCTCGAAGCCGCACGGTTGAGTTGAGGCGGGCATGAAACCAGCCGACGACAAGGCCCTGAGGTGACCAAGGCGGAGCACGACGAGGAGACCGAGGAGTCGCGCGACACGATCGTGTGGGGTTTCTTCCGGTCGGAATTCGCCGGACCGATCTATGTCGACTGGCCTATCGACCGGCGCCTGGACGGCTACCTGTTACATCATGGACCGGCCGAACTTCTCATCGACGGCTCCGCCTACGACGAGTTGCTCGAGCAGGTCATGGCCAACATCGGGTTGGCGCAGCGCAAGGGCATCCTGCCACCGATCAAAGAAATCCGTCATGATTAAGCCGGTCGTGTCGATTGACGGCATCGACAGCGAACGGCTCGCTGAGGCGTCGAGCGGCGTTCGGCCATCGCCGCGGTGACGCCGGCGATGTCTGCACTTACCCGGGGGATCGGGCGTCAAA
Organism: Mycobacterium lehmannii; assembly: GCF_002245535.1. Classification (GTDB taxonomy): domain Bacteria; phylum Actinomycetota; class Actinomycetes; order Mycobacteriales; family Mycobacteriaceae; genus Mycobacterium; species Mycobacterium lehmannii. The sequence continues at coordinate 185,278 of NZ_NKCN01000006.1, forward strand.
CGCCGTCAACTGCTTCGCCATCACAGCCTCCGCCGACGGCCATGCGAAATATCCGGTGTGCCTCGTCCACCGAGTCCGCGAGCGGACGGGCGGTGTCGAGTCGGTGGGCTCGATCGGGGACCGCGTCGCCACCGAGCGCAACGGCGATCTGTGGTGTCGCATCCGAACTCGACGACCCTCTGGCCACCACCCGCTCAGCGGCTTCCGCCGACGACAGCGAACAGACGAAATGAACCACGGCCGATGAGGTTTCGGCAGCCAGTCGATACGCCCTCTCCTGCCGATGCGTATCGCGCCAGGTGCCGTCGAGCACGACGGTCTCACCGGCGGACAGCAGAGCGCGAGCTCGACGCAGCACCTCGTCGTAGACCGCGCGCACGTTCTCGGGTGCATACAGTCCCACACCCAGTTCGCCCGCCCGGCCCGCGATGACTCCCGACCGTTGTAGCTCGCGCCGCACCTCATCCGTAGAAATGACCCGGGCGTTCACCCGTTCGGCCAATCCGTGCGCCACCGTGGTCTTGCCGGTTCCCGGGCCGCCGCCGACGATGACCAACCCGACGGTGCACGACCGCAGGTGGGTCAGGGCGATGTCGAGATGGCGTATCGCGTCGGCCACCGCTTCCGGGTGCCCTTGATCGACGCGGATGCAGTCCACCTTCGCCCGCACCACGGCGCGGTACGCGACGCTGAAATCCCTCAAGGACCTCGGTGCGGGATCGTCAGCCCGCCGGAGGTACTCGTCGAAGAAGTTATCAGCGAGGTCCTTTCGGCCGAGGAACTCCAGGTCCATCGCGAGAAAGGCGGCATCGTCGACACCGTCGACGTAGCGCAGTCGATCGTCGAACTCGAGGCAGTCGAGCAGTACCGGACCGTCTGGCATGCAGAAGATGTCCTGTGTCTGCAGATCCCCGTGACCGTCGACGACGCGTCCCGCCGCGATCCGCTGTTCGAACAACTGGTCACGGCCGGCCAGGTACCGGTCGGCCAGGCCCGTGACCTCGCGAAGCGTCGTCTCCGGAATGACGCTGTCGACGTAACGCTCCAGCTCACCAAGATTCTGGTGCCAGCGCTCGAAAATCACGGCAGCCGTCGCTTGTTCGTCAATCTGTGGGCCGCGTAGCGCGTTTCGGTGGAACTGCGCCAACCGGTCTGCGATGGCGGTGAGGCATCCGTCGACGGGATCGCCGTTGCGTACCAGCGCGGCAAGCCGCGCGGATTCCGGGTAGCGTCGCATCACGATGACCGGTTCGGGAGGTTCACCCGGCGTGGCGAAGTGGCCCACGCCGAAATAGCTGTCCGGCGCCAACCTGCGATTCAGTTCCACTTCGCGTTGACACGCCTGCTCGCGACGTTCGCGGGTGCTGAAGTCCAGGAAGTCCGTGACGATCGCTTTCTTCGTCTTATACGCCCGGTCCCCGATGAGAGCAACCAGCCCCGTGTGGGTCTCATGGATCTCCGCGTGGAGGTTCCCGTTGCCGCTGAACGGGTCTCGGCGGGTGCTCGCGGTAACCGACGCGGTCGTCATACCTCAACCCTCTCGCAGCGACGCTCTCGGCAACAGGGCCGGAAGACCCTTTACCGCAGCCGGCGCATCATCGATGCGGTCGACAGACCATGACCGGAACGGTGGCGTGTTGCAACAGATTCAACGCCGTCGACCCCAGGATGGCGCTGGTGAGCACAGTCTTCCCGTAGCTTCCGACCACAAGCAGCTGCGCACCGTCGGCGCTACATCGATCCATCAGTGCTACAGCGGGTTTCGCGTTCTCGACGTAGCACGGAGCGGACACCTGTGTGTAGCGCTGGTTGTATCGGTCGACATCGCTTGTCAGCTGTGCCCACTCCGCCGTCGCCAACGCATCCCAGTCGATCAGCAGAGGCAGTCGCGCGGCCACCGCGCGCAGCGGCGACGACCACGACCGCACGGCCGCCAACTTCGCATTGAACCGTTCGGCGAACTCGAACGCGTTCTCCAGAGCGGCCAGAGACGACGGTGTTCCGTCCACCCCGACGACTACCGGATCGTCCGTCGGCACGACGTTCGACCCTCGCCAAGCGACAACGGGGCAGTCCGCGCGCGTCGCCACCGCCAGTGTCGTCGAACCCAGCAAAAGCGCACCCGCAGCGGTGACTTCATCGTTTCCCACCACGATCATCCGTGCGGTCTTGCCCAGTTGCACCAGCACCTCGGCGACCGGAACATCGGTGGACAGAGTCGTCACTTCGAGTTCGTTGTGGTCCGAACGCACGATCTCCTCCGCGCGGCGCAGAATAGCGTCGGCACTCTCGCGCTGGTGCTCGAGGACGGCCGCTCGCATCGCGGCGACAGTGTCGGTCAGGTTGTGCCCGACGGCCGGCAGCGCATGCACGATGTGCAACGACGTTTCGTACGCCGAAGCCACTGCGCCCGCCCATCGCGCCGCGTTGACCGCGCCATCGCTGCCGTCCACGCCGACCACAACCGCACCTGTCCGCATCGTGACTCCTGTCATCACCTTCGAGGTTCGTTCGCTCCTGAAGTGATGATGACCGGTGTCGCATGCCCGGCGTAGAGGCGAAAGTCCCTGGACTTCAGCGCCGAGCGATGATGACCGGCATGCGTGCGGCCTGCGCGACGGCCGAGCTCACCGATCCGAGCAACATCCCGGCGAACCCGCCGAGGCCCCGGCTGCCCACCACGAGAAGCTGGGCCCGTTCGGATTCCTCGAGCAGCCGGCGAGCCGGATTGCCGGGGCCGACGATGCGCTGAACGGCGACATCGGGATAGCGCTCGCTCCAGCCGGCAAGGCGCTGCGCGAGCTCCTCATCCGCCCGCGCACCGCCGTCTCGGACGCCGAAATCTCCGGTGCCCGTCCATGTGTGAACGGCTAGCAGCTCCACCCCGCGTCGATCGGCCTCGTCGAAGGCGATCTCTGTCGCGAACTCCGAGGCGGGTGAGCCGTCGATGCCGACCGCCACCGGGGCCGTCGCCGGATGATCCATCAGGGGGTCCTCGTCGTGGATCACCGCCACCGGGCAGCGCGCATGGTGCACAAGACCGGAGCTGACCGAACCGAGAAGCAGACCTTTGACACCTCCGAGGCCGCGGCAGCCGACGACGGTCAGCTCGGCGCCTTCGGACAAGTCGACGAGCGACGAAACGGTGGCGCCGGCGAGAATGCGATGGTCGACCTCGATGCCGGGTGTGGCGCCGATGGCATCACGAACGAGCCCGAGAGCGTCCTCGATCACGGCCTTCCCGCGGCGCTCCCGCTCGGCGGCGAACTGACCCGACATCGGGAGGTCCACCCACGCGCCATTCGTGTTCGAGGGCAGCACGTGGACGACGGTCAAGGGCACACCGCGCAACGCTGCGTCGCGGGCCGCCCAGTCAGTCGCCGCTCGGGAGGCCGGCGACCCGTCCACTCCGACCACGACGCCGCGCGCGCCGGGCGTCGCTGCGGTTGCGCTCATCTGACCCTCCTGGTGGGGCGTCGATTACGCCCCGCCCACAATGCTCGCCGGGGCGGCGCGCGAACCGAAGAGTCGAAAGTCACCAGCCGCCGACGAAGGATCCTGTCGGCCGCATCCCTGGTCTCAGATACCGCTGCGCGTGTCGATGACGCGCTGCGCGACGTCCGCGAGCTTGACGTTGCTGTCCTGTGAGAGCTGTTTGAGCATCTCGAACGCCCGCACCTCGTCCACGCCGTATCGCTCCATGATGATGCCCTTGGCCTGGCCGATGCGATCCCTGGTGGCCATCGCCGACTTCAGCTGTTCGCCTTCCCGGCTGGCCAGCAGTGCCGCGGCGGCGTGCGCGGCCAGAACTGTGCCGATCATCTCGTCGTCAGCGTCGAAAGCGCGCGCTTTGAAGCTGAACATGTTCAGCGCTCCCGCGGTCCGATCGGCCGTGTACAGCTTGATCGACAGTCCGCTGAGCACACCGTGCTCGACCGCGGCGGCCGAATACAGCGGCCAGCGGCCCTCAGTACGGAAGTCGTCGGTCCGCAGAATCGACTCGTCCAGCGCGGCCTCCACGCAGGGGCCCTCGCCGAACTGCATCTGGATTTCGTCGAGCGTGTGCGGCAACTCCGACGTGCCCGCGAGCGATTCGAACCTCCCTCCCCGGCCGATCAGAAGCACTCCCACGGTGTCGGCGCCCGGAATCAGCTCACGCGCGGTGTCGGTGACATCGTCGAGCACCTCGTTGACCGTGCTCGGCGGGGCGGAAGCCCGCGCCAACTCGGCCATTCGCTCGGCCAGGTCATGGGTGCGGGAGGACGGGGTCATGCCCGGAAGTCTTCCCCTTCGAGCGTCGGAGTACACGATTGTTTGCGGTTCGGGTCAGTGGGCATGTCGTGAGCAAGCTCGGGTGACGGTCGACCGTTTCTCGCGCCGAGGTCTCGTCGGTTAAGACAGCAGCCGACGGGGCCGACCTCTACGCCGCCCGCCGCACAGTCGCTCTCTTAGTTGTAGTAGCGTCGCGGCTGTGGGCGCACCCGATGTCTGGATCCTTGGCGGCTATCAGAGCGACTTCGCCAGGAATGTCACGCGCGAGGGACGGGATTTCGCCGACCTGACCAGTGAAGTTGTCGAGTCGACACTGGCGGCGGCCAAGCTCGACGCCCGCGATGTCGAGGTGGTGCACGTCGGCAACGCGTTCGGCGAACTCTTCGCGTTCCAGGGCCACCTGGGGGCGATGCCGGCCTCGGTGCACACCGGGTTGTGGGGCAAACCGGCGACACGGCACGAAGCCGCGTGTGCGTCGGGCAGCGTCGCCGCGCTGTCTGCCATCGCGGATCTGCGGTCGGGGGCCTACCGGTCGGCGCTGGTGCTCGGTGTAGAGCTGGAGAAGACCGTCGCAGGGGATACCGGCGCCCGGCACCTCGGCGCCGCCGCGTGGACCGGTCACGAGGGCGCCGATGCGACGTTCATGTGGCCACACATGTTCGACCGGGTGGCCGCCGAGTACGACCGGCGCTACGGCATCGACGAATCGCACCTGCGCGCCATCGCGGCACTGAACTTCACCAACGCGCGAGCTAACCCGCATGCGCAGACTCGCGGATGGAACGTGCCGGATCCGCTGACCGACGACGACTCCACCAACCCGGTCGTGGAAGGACGGTTACGCCGATTCGACTGCAGCCAGCTAACCGACGGCGGCGCCGGCATCGTCCTGGCCACCGACGAATTCCTTGGCGACCATCCGGGCTTGCGTCCGCTCGGCCGCATCGCCGGCTGGGGCCACCGGACGGTGGGGCTGGGCCTGCAGCAGAAACTCGACCGTGCCGCCGACGATCCGTACGTGCTGCCGCATGTGCGGGGTGCGGTGCTCGACGCCTTCGGCCGCGCTGGCGTCACGCTCGACGACGTCGACGGGTTCGAGGTCCACGACTGCTTCACCCCCAGCGAGTACCTCGCGATCGATCACCTCGGTCTCACCGGGCCTGGCGAATCGTGGAAGGCCATCGAGAACGGCGAGATCGAGATCGGCGGACGGCTGCCGATCAACCCCAGCGGCGGCCTGATCGGTGGCGGCCATCCGGTCGGCGCCTCCGGGGTGCGGATGCTGCTCGATGCGGCCAAGCAGGTCAGCGGCGGCGCCGGCGACTACCAGGTCGAGGGCGCAACGACGTTCGGCACCTTGAACTTCGGCGGTAGCACCGCCACCACCGTCAGCTTCATCGTCGGGAGGGCATGACATGGGAAGCGCGAACGTGGAGATCGTCGGCAAGTACCTGTCGACGCTTCCGGACGACGACGACCACCCGTACCGCACCGGACCGTGGCGTCCCCAGAACACCGAATGGGACGCCGACGATCTCGCGGTGGTCGAGGGCGAGATCCCGTCCGACCTGGACGGTGTCTACCTGCGCAACACCGAGAATCCGCTGCACCCGGCGCTGAAGTTCTACCACCCCTTCGATGGTGACGGAATGGTGCACATCGTCGGGTTCCGCGACGGAAAGGCGTTCTACCGCAACCGCTTTGTCCGCACCGACGGCCTGCTCGCCGAAAACGATGCAGGCGGTCCGCTGTGGCCTGGGCTGGCCGAGCCCATCGAACTGGCCAAGCGTAATCACGGCTGGGGCGCACGGACTTTGATGAAGGATGCGTCGAGCACCGACGTCATCGTCCATCGCGGTGTCGCGCTCACCAGCCACTATCAGTGCGGCGATCTGTACCGGATCGACCCCTTCTCCGGCAACACCCTCGGCAAAGAGGATTGGCACGGGAGGTTCCCCGCGGACTGGGGCGTTTCGGCACACCCGAAGGTCGACGACCGCACCGGCGAGCTGTTGTTCTTCTCGTACAGCAAGCAGGACCCCTACCTGCGCTACGGCGTCGTCGACGACGGAGGCAACCTCGTCCACCTCACCGACATCCCGCTGCCCGGCCCGCGACTGCCGCACGACATGGCGTTCACCGAGAACTACGCGATCCTCAACGACTTTCCGATGTTCTGGGATCCCACGCTGCTCGAAGCCGGCATCCACTTCCCGGGCTTTCACCCTGACATGCCGTCGCGGTTCGCCGTGGTCCCCCGCCGCGGCGGACCGGCCGACATCCGGTGGTTCGAGGCCGACCCGACGTTCGTGCTGCACTTCACCAACGCCTACGAGGACGGTGACGAGATCGTCCTCGACGGCTTCTTCGAAGGCGACCCGTCCCCGGTCGACACGAGGGCAGGCGACCGATGGCAGCGGGCATTTCGGTTCTTGGCGTTGGACCGGCTGCAGACCCGGCTGCACCGCTGGCGGTTCAACCTCATCACCGGGCAGACCACCGAGGAGCAGCTGACCGACTTCATCACCGAATTCGGCACGATCAACAGCGGTTACGCCGGGCTCCCCTACCGCTACACGTACGCGGCCACCGGTAAGCCGGGCTGGTTCCTGTTCGACGGGTTGGTCAAACACGATCTGCGCACCGGCGCCGAACAGCGGTTCAGCCTCCCAGACGGTGTGTACGGCAGCGAGACCGCGATGGCACCCAGGTCGAATGTCGCCGTCCCGGCTCCGGGAATCGACGGCACCGCCGAGGACGACGGCTACCTCGTCACGCTCACCACCGACATGAACGCCGACGCCTCCTACTGCCTGGTGTTCGACGCGGCCCGGGTCGACGACGGCCCGGTATGCAAACTGGCTCTACCGGAACGCATCTCCAGCGGGACACACGCGACGTGGGCTCCGGGATCGGAACTGCGGAGGTGGCGGGAAACCGATTCGGCAGCCGAGGCCGTCGGCCTGTAGGTGGCCCCGCCCGAGTCCGTGCCCGAGCCGAACGCCGTCGCCCGCATGCTCGGCTTGCTCGGCGACGAGTGGACTCTGCTCGTCATGCAGCAGTCGCTGCTGGGGGCGACCCGGTTCGGTGACTTCAAGTCTCGCCTGCCGATCTCCAACAATGTGCTGACAACCCGACTCCGAACGCTGACCACCGCGAGACTGCTCGAGCGTCGCCAATACCAGGAAGGGCCACAGCGTTTCGAGTACATCGGCACACCGCGCGGCCGGTCGCTGTGGCCGGTGCTGCTTTCGATTTGGGAGTGGGAGCGCCACTGGGTCCCCGACCACGCCGAGCCGCTGCCCGCCATGCGCCATGCCGCATGCGGCGCCGATTTCACACCGATGGTGACGTGCCGCTCGTGCGGCGAGACTGCCGGCGACAAAGACGTTGTCCCCCAATGGGGTCCGAGTGGGTCGTGGGAGCGGTCGGTGCCCTCGGCCACCGCGACGCGCAGGCGCTCGGAGGCCGATCAACACACGGCCGCGGGCCTGTTCCCGCAGACGATGAGCATCATGGGAAACCGCTGGGGGTTCGCACTGCTGGTGGCGGCATTCGTCGGAGTTCGGCGCTTTACCGACTTCCAGGCTCAGCTCGGAGCGCCCCCCGGATCGATCGCCGACAGGCTGACCACGTTCTGCGCCAACGGGGTGCTCGCCGACGTCGGCGACCGATACGAACTGACCGACAAGGGTCGCGCCCTGTTTCCGATTCTGATCTCCGCCCTGCAGTGGGCCCAGCGCTGGTTCACCGACCCCGACGGCCCCGCGGTCCTGCTGACGCACACCGCCTGCCGGCAGGACTTCACCGCCGTCTTCGCATGCGACCGATGCCGTCGACCACTGATCGGCGCGCAGGTCTCAGCCGTCGAAATCTCGCAAAAAACTTCTAGCACTCTTGGGTGGTGAGTGCTAACATCGCAGGTGCGCACAGTGATTTGGCTGCCCGCCAGGGTGGCGGGCTCTGAGTGATATAGGAGGTGAATTGCTGTGCTTCGCTTTGATCCGTTCACCGAACTTGATGCTCTGACCCGGGGTCTTCTGACGAACCAGACCGGATCAAATCGTTCCCCCCGGTTCATGCCGATGGACCTGTGCAAGGTCGACGACCACTATCTGCTGACCGCCGATCTGCCCGGCGTTGATCCCGGCTCAGTGGATGTCAACGTCGACAACGGCACGCTGACGATCTCGGCACACCGCACCGCACGGTCGGACGACGGTGTGCAGTGGCTGGCCAACGAGCGGTTCTTCGGCACCTACCGCAGGCAGCTGTCCCTCGGCGAAGGTGTTGACGCGTCGAAGATTTCGGCGACCTACGAGAACGGCGTGCTGTCCGTGACCATCCCGATGGCCGAACGCGCCAAGCCGCGCAAGATCGACGTCGCCCACGGCGGCGGTCAGAAGTCGATCGAAACCACGACCGTCGAAGCCGAGTAACCGCGCCTAACTGCAACTGCGGTCAGATCGCCTGCGATCTGGCCGCAGTTCGGCATGTCTACGCGCCCCTCTACGGCAGATTTACGCATCCGCGCCGATGTTTCCCCATGCTCACGGCCACAGGCTGGCTAGCATGACTGGAATCGACGCGGCGCCGTTGAACTGGAGCGACTTGGGCGTGAGCGAGCTGGTACCGACCGGGACGGTGACGCTGCTGCTGGCGGACGTCGAGGGGTCGACCCGGCTCTGGGAGAGCCAGCCCGATGAGATGACGGCGGCCTTCGCGACCCTCGATCGAACGCTGGCCGAGGTCGTCGGCGCGCACGACGGGGTTCGGCCCATCGAGCAGGGTGAGGGCGACAGCTTCGTCATCGCCTTCGGTCGCGCAAGCGACGCGGTGGCATGCGCCCTTGACCTACAGCGAGCCTCACTGGCGCCGATCCGGCTGCGGGTCGGCCTGCACACCGGCGAAGTGCAATTGCGTGACGAGGCCAACTACATCGGCCCCACCATAAACCGCACCGCGCGTATACGCGATCTTGCGCACGGCGGGCAGACCGTCTTATCGGGTACGACAACCGATTTGGTGTCTGACCGGTTGCCGGTCGGCGCCTGGCTGGCGGAACTCGGGATGTACCCTGTCCGCGATCTGCCCCGTCCCGAACGCGTCGTGCAACTCTGTCATCCCGACATTCGCAATGAGTTTCCTCCGCTGCGTACCGCTAAAAGCTCACGCTCACACAACCTTCCGGCACAACTGACCAGTTTCGTCGGCCGGGCGCAACAGCTGGAGGAGGTATGCCGGCTGCTTGTCGACAATCGCCTTGTCACCCTGACCGGAGCGGGCGGCGCCGGTAAGACACGCCTCGCCATCGAGGCCGCGAATGCATTGTCCGAGGAATTCGATGACGGGCTGTGGTGGATCGACTTGGCCGCCATCGCCGATCCAGCCGTCGTCACGCTCACGATCGCCCGCACGCTGGGGCTGCCGGATCAACCCAGACGCTCCCCGTTGGAGACGGTGCAGCGCTTCGTCGGCGAGCGCGAAATCCTTCTGCTGCTGGACAACTGCGAGCATCTCTTGGACGCATGCGGTGACGTGATCATACGATTGCTGAACAGCTGCCCGCAGTTGACGATTCTCGCCACCAGCCGTGAAACGATCGCCGTGTCGGGTGAGGTCACCTGGCGAGTGCCCTCGCTGACGTTGGAGGACGAGGCCGTAGCGTTGTTCATCGAACGGGCTCAGCGAGCGCGGCCTACCTTCCACGTGACGGGCGACGACCTAGCACTCGTAGTGGACGTCTGCCGACGACTCGACGGAATGCCGCTCGCGATCGAGTTGGCGGCGGCGCGGGTCCGCGCTCTGTCGCTGCACCAGATCACCGACAGCCTCAACGACAGGTTCCGGCTCCTCACCGGCGGCGCCCGAAACACCATGCGCCGCCAGCAGACCCTGCGGGCCTCCGTGGACTGGTCGCACGCACTGCTCACCGACGCCGAGCAAGTCCTGTTCCGCCGACTGGGCGTATTCATGGACGGGTTCGACTTCGATGCCGCACAAGCTGTCGCCGCCACCAACGAAGCCGAGCAGTTCCAGATTCTCGACCAGCTCAGCCTTCTCGTCGACAAGTCCCTCGTCACCGCTGACGAGGAATCGGGCGCGATGCGGTATCGCCTTCTCGAGACGGTCCGTCAGTACGCACTCGAAAAGCTCGCCGAGTCCGGCGAGGCGACCCTGATGCGCGCGCGCCACCGTGACCACTACGTCGCCACCGCGGTCCGTCTCGAGGGTGAGGATCGGCTCATCGGTTGGGCCGAGCAGGAGACCGGAAACCTGCGCGCTGCCCACGCCTGGAGCATCGACTGCGGGGAGTTCGAACCCGCACTCCGGTTGATCTCCGCGCTGCAGAGGCTGTGGGAGAAGCGCGGGAGGATGCGCGAAGGCATCGCCGCGTTCGATCTCGCGTTCAACGACAAGCGTTATCGGGACGACGACGTCGCTGCCGCGGTCTGGATACGCGCCGTCGCCGACAGAAGCATTCTGACGGCCTGGACCGCCGACTCGGCGAGCTTGGAGCGCGGCGAGGAGGCGCTGGCCGCCGCTCGGGAATTGGGTGACCAGGGGTTGATTGTGTCTTGCTTGGCGGCTTGCGGCGGCCTCGCCTACTACAGCCCCGCGGTGTCGCAAGCGTATTGGGTCGACGCGATCGATCTCGCACGGAAGGCAGATGACCGGTCGAAGCTGTGCTACTACCTCAGCTGCCTGGCCGTCGCAACGAATGTGGCGGGGCAACCGCTCGCCTCGCAACTGGCGGCGGAAGAGGGGCGTCTCGTCGCCGACGCGATCGGCGACGACTTCGTGTCGCGACACTGCAGGATATGGCTGGCAGTCGCATTCGCCTGGCGAGGCGGGGCAACCGACGGTGACGTGGTGATCCGCGCTGTCAGCGAAGAGGCGCACGCCGCCGGTGAACCGATGCTCGAATTGTTCGCCCTCACGTGTGAGAGCAACTCATTCGCCTACCGCGGCACAGTTTCGGCATCGCGGGCGAAGGCCAAACAGGCACATGAAGTCTCGATTGCGATGGGCGGATTCCACGACAATACGGTGCACATCACCTTGGCTCTTGCAGACTTGGCCGCCGGAGATGCCGCCGCGGCGAAGACCGCGTGCGAGGCGGCGCTGGCGCTTACCACCCCCGACCAGATGCCCTACATACGAGCCCTCACGCCGATGACCGTCGCACTTTTGAGTTGCGGTGAACTCGCCGCCGCCAGGCGGTGGGCCGACGAAACCGTAAAAATGACGAACGGTAACTACCAGATGAACGCGCTGGTGGCGCGAGCTCACGTAGCGCTTGCCCAGGGCGAACGCAACCAAGCCGAGCGGGACGCCCACGACGCCCTGGTGCTCGCACTGGCGACCAGCGCGTTCTTGCATGTTCCTGAGGCGTTCGAAGCTCTGGGACGTTGTGCGGCTGAGTTTGGCAATCATCGGCACGCGGCCCGGCTTTTCGGCGCGGCCGCGGCCGCCCGGACGGTGATGGGCGTAGGTCGATGGCCGGTATACGCGATCGGATACGACGACGCGGTCGCACAGTGCCGAAAAGCCATGGGGGAAGACGACTTCAAGGCCGCCTGGACCGAGGGTTCGGCCATGTCGACCGAGGAAGCCATCGCTTACGCCCAGCGCGGGCGGGGGGAACGGAAGCGGCCCGCGAGCGGCTGGGAGTCGCTCACGCCCACCGAGCGCGACGTCGTCCGCCACGCCGTCGACGGCTTGGGCAACAAGGACATCGCCGAGCGCATGTTCATCTCGCCGCGCACGGTGCAGACGCATCTGACCCACGTCTACGCCAAACTCGGATTCACCTCGCGGATTCAGCTCATTCAAGAAGCCGCGCGTCACGCGTGACGGCTCAACCGGTACCGCAGGTTGTTGCGCACGGCGGGCCATTCGATGTCGAGGATCGAATAGACCACGGTGTCGCGGCGCGACCCGTCGGGCAGCACCTGATGGCTGCGCAGGATCCCGTCCAGCTTGGCGCCGAGACGCTCGATCGCTTCTCGGCTGGCCGCGTTGAAGAAGTGTGTGCGGAACTCGACTGCGAAGCAACCCAACTCGTCGAAAGCGTGGCCGAGCATCAACAGCTTGGTCTCGGAGTTGACGCCGCTGCGCCGTGCGGCCGCCACGTACCAGGTGTTGCCGATCTCGAGTCGCCGGTTGACGCCGTCGACGTTCATGTAGCTCGACGACCCGACCAGTGTTCCGTCGTGGCGGCGCACCACGAAGGTCAACCCGCTCTCGGGCGCCTGCACCGCCAGCCTGGCGTCCACCCACCGCTCGACGGCGTCGGGTGCGGGCGCCGCGGTGAACCACAGCCGCCCGAGTTCACCGTCGGACGCGACGGCCGCGATCTCCGAAAGGTGTTCACGCCGCAGCGGTTCCAACGTCACCCATCGATCCCCGGTCAGAACAACCGGTTCGACGAACCCGGGCGCGCCGCCTACGAGACCGTCGCCCACGAGGCCACCATCGCCCACACCGACAAGACCACCGCGACCACGGCGACGGCGGCGCCGAGGTAGAGCCCGTAGCCGGCGGACACCGGTGAATAAACGTAAAGCCGGTAATACCAGAGGGACAGGACCACCAGAAGCACCGAAATCGCCAACGCCGCAGTCGATGCGATGCGAGCCGAGAACCCCCTGGCCGACATCGCACCGGCGACGATCAGCAACGACGCCAGCAGCACGATCAACTGGCCAACCCCGAATCCGGGCTTCGGCGCGGGCAGGTCGCCGAAGATGCCGCCGATCGCGCTGACCCGGCCGCCGTTGGCGGTCTGCCACGGCAGCCATGCGCTCACCGAGACGATCGCCCCGCACACGGCGACCAGCCATCCGGGGCGCACTCGCGACATAACACGAGCCTATCGGCTGGATCGCAGGGCACCGGTCTCTAGTCTGGAGTGTCCGACACCGAAAAGGCAGGTACTGGAATGACCGATCTTCCGGAATGGGCCCTGCGCCTCGACCTGTCCCCGCATCCGGAGGGCGGCTGGTACAGGGAGACGTGGCGCAGCGACCTGACCGTGCCGCAGTCCGCGCTGCCGCCGGACTACACCGGCCCGCGCAGCGCGGGTACGGCGATCCTGTTCCTGCTGATGCCCGGTCAGCAGTCGGCCTGGCACACCGTGCGCAGTGCCGAGCTGTGGCTGTTCCACGCGGGCAGCCCGCTACTGCTCGAGGCCGGGCCCGAACAAAGCAGTGCCACAACGCATCTTCTGGGTGTCGACATTCTCGCAGGCGAGCAGCCCCAGTTCGTCGTGCCGCCGGGCCACTGGCAGCGCGCCCGACCCCGCGACGACGAGCCGAGCCTGGTCAGCTGTGTGGTGGTGCCGGGATTCGACTTTGCCGACTTCGAACTGGCAGCGCCGACGGCCTGAAGTCACAGCCGGCCCGCCCGCAGCCTGTCCAGCATCCGGCGGTCCCGCTTGGTCGGTCGGCCCGCACCGCGGTCGCGGGCGGCGAACTGCACCGTTTCGGTGACCGCAGGCTTGGGTGTCCGGTCGAGATAACACGTCGACGCGTCGGCCGCGCCCACCCGCTTCTGGATCACCCGCAGCACCTCGACGACTCGAGTGGTCTGCCCGATGCGGGCCCGCACCTCGTCGCCGGGCGATACCGGGGTGGCCGGCTTGGCGGGCCGCCCGTTGACCCGAACGTGCCCGCCCCGGCATGCCTCGGCGGCATCGGGCCTGGTCTTGGCCAACCGGACCGACCACAACCACCTGTCTACGCGGGTCGACTCCACGCCACCATCATGAACCCTTCGACGGCTACCTTATTGTGACCTTAGATAGACCTTATTTTTCTTAGAAATAGGTGTACGGTTGGGGCCACGCGGGCGCGCAGCGACGGAAGGAGCCCGACATGGATCACCAACCCGAACGAATCGTCCTGGTCACCGGCGGCTCGAGGGGCCTCGGCGCGCGGGTCGCACGTCAGCTCGGCAGCGTGGACACCCACGTCGTCGTGACGCGCGACATCTCCGACGAGGTCGAATCCGCGGAGGTGATCGACGGCATCGCAACGCGCTTCGGTCGGTTGGACACCTTGATCCTCAACTCGTCGGATGCGCTGGACACCGGCGCTGATCCCGAGTGCGCGATGCGCCTCAACCGCGACGCCCAACGCCGGCTCGCCCTGGCGGCCCTGCCGCTGATGCCCGTCGGCGGACGGATCGTCTTCGTCACCAGTCATCAGGCCCATTTCTTTCCCGACAAGGCGGTGCCCAAGGGCTACACGGCCGTCGCGGCGAGCATGCGGGCCGGCGAAACAGCCCTGCTGACAAGGCGTTCGGAGTTCCGCCAGGCCGGCGTCCAACTCACGGTGGTGTCCGGCGACATGAGCCATATGACCTTCGCCGACGCCGTCGTCGACGCGGCCACCACGCCGAACCCGGCGAGCATCGTCTTCGTCGGCAGGACCGACTACCTGATGACGGCCTGACGCTGGCTCACTGCAGCGAGGACAGGTTGAAGACCGCCCCGGTGCAGTCGGCCACCGCGGCCAACCGCCCGTAGGGCGTGTCTTCGGCGCCGCGAATAACGCTGCCGCCGTTGTCGAGGACCAACTGCACGGTCTTGTCGACGTCGTCGGCGCCCAGGAAGAAGTTCCAGTTCGACGGCTCCCCTTCCGGAAGGAAGGCGCTGCCGTCCATCAGTCCGAGCAGCGCCTCACCGTCGAAGTTGGCCGTGCTGTAGCGTAATTCGTCGGTGTCGGACACGGCCTCGATCTGCCAGCCGAACAGGTCGCGGTAGAACTGCAGCGACGTGGCGTAGTCGCGGCCTGTCCATTGGAAGTACACCGGCGCGCCGTGTTCGTTGATGACCTCGAATCCGCGGTGTCCGTTCGGCTGCCACAGCCCGACGAACGCGCCGCTGGGGTCCGACAGCATGCCCATCCAGCCCTTGTCCTTGATCTCCATCACGGGCGCTCCGCACGTCGTCGCGCCCGCAGCGATCGCCGCGTCGAGGGTGGCCTTGGCGTCGGTGGTGTGGAAGTAGGTGGTCCAGCCGTCGGGGCTGTTCCACTGCGGGTCGTTGAACATCAGGCCGGCGACCGGCCTGCCGTCGCGGGAGGCGGTCACGTAGCCGCCGAATTCGGGGCCCGACGACTCGAACGTCCAGCCGAACACCTCGCCGTAGAAGGACTGCGAGCGTTCGACGTCCGAGGACGCCAGATCCATCCAGGTCGGGGCGCCAACGGGGGCGCAATTGCGGACGGGCACGATAGGTCTCCTTCTGGGTCGGTGGTCAGTCACCGATGCAGACCGCCGTCGCCGCCGAAACTCATCGCGCCGTCAGCGCGCGACTCCCAGGACGCGCAGCGCGTTCTCCTTGTAGATCAGCGACTGCACCGCCGGGTCGATGTCGAGGGTGTCGAAGTCGGCGCGCCACCGGTCGATCTGGATGTAGGGGAAGTCGGTGCCGAACAGGACCTTGGTGCGCAGCTGCCTGCTCATGGCGCGGACCAGCTGCGGCGGGAAGTACTTCGGGCTCCACCCGGACAAGTCGACGTACACGTTGGCCTTGTGCGTGGCGATCGCGATCTGCGAGTCGACCCACGGCACCGCGGGGTGGGCCATCACGATCGTCAGATCCGGGAAGTCGGCGGCGACGTCATCGAGCAGCATCGGATCGGAGTAGCGCAGCTTGATGCGGTGCCCACCCGGCAGCCCCGACCCCATCCCCGTCTGCCCGGTGTGGAACAACGCGGGCAGCCCGGCCTCGGTGATCGCCTCGTAGATCGGGTAGAAGCGACGGTCGTTGGGCTCGAA
This sequence comes from Mycobacterium lehmannii, assembly GCF_002245535.1. Taxonomy (GTDB): domain Bacteria; phylum Actinomycetota; class Actinomycetes; order Mycobacteriales; family Mycobacteriaceae; genus Mycobacterium; species Mycobacterium lehmannii. The sequence goes on from NZ_NKCN01000006.1 coordinate 201,337, forward strand.
CGCCTGCATGCTCGGATGGAACTTGAAGCCCTTGATCCCGTAGTCGCGGACGAGTTCGTGGACCCGGTGCACCGCCCGGCGCTCGTGCCACGGGTCGACGCTGCCGAACGGGATCAGCACGTCATTGTTTCGCGCAGCACCGGCGACGAGGTCCTCGATCGAGTTGGGTACGTGGCGCATCGCCGTCCGCGCGTCGATGGTGAACACGACGGCGGCGGTGTTGTGCTGCCGGTACAGGTCGGCGACCGCGTCGACGCCTGCCGTCGCGCCCGGTGGCATCTTGAAGTACTTCTCGGTCGCCTCCACGAGCTCGTCGACGTAGGCCTTGTGGCCGTGGCAGTCGATCTCGACGTGGGTGTGGATGTCGATCGCCGCGATGCGGTCGAAATCGATGCCGTATTCGTACTTCTCGCCGCGTACCGTCACCCACGTGACGATATATGCGCTGAACCTCTTCGACGTCGCCGACCGCGACGAGTACCTCGCCTATTCGAAACGCTCGCCCGCGGAGGTCGCCAAGCACGGCGGTCGCGTCGTCGCCCTCGGACAATTCAGCGAGGCCGTCCTCGGCGACATCGAGCCACGGAAGGTGCTGATCCTCGTCGAGTGGGACTCCAGGGACGCGTTCGACGGTTACTGCAACGACCCCGATCTGGCCGACCTGCACGCGCACCGGGAGAACGGGTCATCGTCGTACATCTGGCACCTGTTCGACCGGTTGGACGATCTGCGGCCGCTACTCAAGACGTAACGCAGCGCCGAGAGTCGGGTTTCTGACGCATTTCGGGCGATTTCCGGTCAGAAACCCGACGCTCGGCGAAAGGTTGCCGCTCGGCGAAAGGTTGCCGCGCCGACGACTTACCCCGCTGCGGCCTCCGGCGCATAACCGAGCGCGGCCTTGATCTCCAGGAACTCGTCGAACGCGAAGTGTCCCCACTCGCGTCCGTTACCGCTGCGCTTGTAACCGCCGAACGGAGCGGCCATGTCGAAGCCGTGGTTGATCGCGACCGAGCCGGCCCGGATCCGCCGCGCCACCGCGCGGGCCTTGTCCAAGTCGGCGCCCGAAACGTAGCCCGCCAGACCGTATTCCGTGTCGTTGGCGATCTCGAGGGCCTGGTCGAGGTCGTCGTAGCCGAGGATGCACAGCACCGGGCCGAAGATCTCCTCGCGGGCGATCGTCATGTCGTTGGTGACGTTGGCGAACACTGTCGGCTTCACGTAGTAGCCCTTGCTCAGACCCTCCGGTCGACCGGTGCCGCCGATGACGACGGTCGCGCCCTCGTCGATGCCCGACTGGATCAAGCCCTGGATCTTGTCGAACTGCGCCTTGGACGCGACCGGGCCGATCGCGGTCTTCTCGTCGGGATCGCCGACCTTGACCCCGCCGGCCACCTCGCGGGCGATCTCGATCGCCTCGTCCATGCGGGAGTTCGGCACCAGCATGCGCGACGGCGCGTTGCAGCTCTGGCCGCTGTTCATCATCATCACCGAGACACCCGCAGTCACGCTCTTGGCGAAGTCGTCATCGTCGAGCACGATGTTCGGGCTCTTGCCGCCGAGTTCCTGGGTGACGCGCTTGACGGTCAGCGCGGCGTTCTTGGCGACGTCGACGCCGGCCCGCGTCGACCCGGTGAACGACACCATGTCGATGTCGGGATGGGCCGACAACGCAGCGCCGACGCCCGGCCCGTCGCCGAACACCATGTTGTACACCCCGGCGGGAACGCCTGCCGAGTCGAGGATCTGGGTGAAGATCTGGCCCGAGTACGGTGCGACCTCCGACGGTTTGAGCACCATCGTGCAGCCCGTCGCCAACGCGGGGAACACCTTGCAGGCGATCTGGTTGATCGGCCAGTTCCACGGCGTGATCAACCCGCAGACCCCGATCGGCTCCTTGACCACGAGGGTGGCCCCGTGCTGCTCCTCGAACTCGAAGTTCTTCAGCACGTCGATGGCCGTGGCGAGGTGGCCGAGTCCGAGGTTGACCTGGGGGCCTGCCGCCAGCGACGCCGGGGCGCCCATCTCCTCGTTGACCGCGTCGGCGAGGTCACCGGCGCGCTTCTGGTACTCGCCCATGATCGCCTGCAACAACTCGAGGCGCTCGTCGCGGCTGGTCTGCGACCAGGTGTTGAAGGCCCGGCGGGCCGCCTGCACGGCCACATCGACGTCGGCCGCGGAACCGATAGCGATCTTGCCGGAGGCCTCCTCGGTGGTCGGGTTGTCGACCTCGAGGGTGTTGGGCCGGATCGGGTCGACCCACTGGCCGTCGATGTAGAACTTGAGATATTCGCGCATGTCCCCACTCTTCCCTAGAACTTGACCATATTCGCGGTTCGACCGCGGGCGCTACTGGGTGCCTTCTGCATACCAGGTGCGGAATCGGTCGTACTTCGGCATCTCCTCGGAGTTGGCCTTCGGGTCGATGCAGACGTGGACGACGGCGGTCTTGCCGCTGGCGAAGGCCCGCTTGATCGCCGGGCCGATCTCGTCGTCCTTCTCGACGTACTCGCCGTGGCACCCGAACCCCTCGGCGACCTTGTCGAGCCGGACGTCCTTGCTCCAGTGCACACCCGGTTGCGGCGACGGCTGCTCGAACGTGCGCTTGTAGACGCCGACCTCCAAGCCCCATTGGTGGTCGACACCGACGACACAGACCAGCGGTACGTTCTCCCGGACCGCGGTCTCTAGTTCGGCGATGTGAAAGAGGAACGCCGAGTCGCTGGTGAGCAGCATGACCGGACGCTCGCGCCCCTCGGCGACCGACGCGCCGACCGCATACGGCAGACCCGTGCCGAGATGCCCGAAGTTCTGATTCCAGATCACGTCTCGCGGCTTGGTCTGCGAGTACGTCCACTGGAAGATCACCGTGGCACCCCCGTCGCGGACCAGGATGCCGTCCTCGGTGCATTCGTCGAAGGCCTTGGTGGCCTCGACGACGTAGCGGGCCGGGTGGATCGGCGCGCGACCGCTCGGCGCTTCGGCGGCCACTCGGGCGATCTCGGCGGCGTCGGCCTTGATCAGGGCCTCGAAGTCGGCCGACGGAGTGCGCGGATTGTCACGCAGGGCCGCGACCAGCTGCGGCACCACGCCTCGAAGGTCGCCGACCAGCGGCACGTCGATCGGGCGGTTCACCCCGATTGCGGTCGGATCCTGTTCCACGAGAACCCATTTGCGGTTGGCGTCGTTGCCCGCCCAGTGCTGGGTGCGGCCGTAGTGCATGGGCTCGCCGAGCTCGGTTCCCAGCGCCACGCACAGATCGGACTTCTCGACGGCCTCGTTCGCCGCCGGAGAGAACAGGTACGGGAAGGTGCGGTCCTGCAGGCCGGGGATGAACGAGGTGCCGCCCGACGTCTGGATCACCGGGCAGGCCATCAGCTCTGCCAACTCCCTGACCTGCTCCTGGGTGCGCGAGGTGTGAACTCCGTGACCCACCAACAGGACCGGGCTCTTCGCCTCGCGGATCAGCTTGACCGCCTCGGCAACCTCACGTTCGCCGGCGCCCTGGTTGACGAGCCGATACCGGTGCGGCGGCAATGGATCCGGCACGTCGAGCTCTTCGAGGATGACGTGGGACGGGTACTCGATATAGCACGGGCCGGGGGTGCCCGACATGGATTGGCGGATGGCTTCGCGGATGATCTCGTCGGTCTGGTCGGCGTATTCGATCGAGCTGCTGAACTTGACCGAGTTCTTGAACAGGTCCTCCTGCTGGACGAACTGGATGCGCCCGCGCCGCACCCGCCGTTCGGTGATGCGAGCACGCTGGCCGCCGAGGAAGATGACCGGCGAGTTCTCGACCAGCGCGCACTGGATCGCACCCGCGATGTTGGCCATGCCCGGCCCGAGCGTTCCGATGCACAACCCCGGCGTGCCCGTCATCCGCGATGCCGCCTCGGCCATGAACCCGGCGCTCAGCTCGTGGTGCGGTGCGACCACCGACCAGCCGCGCGCGTCAGCCTCGGTGAACATGTGCACGAAGTTGGGGTCGGGAATGCCGAACAACGTGTTGATGCCCTCCGCCTCGAAGAGGTCGAGTATGCGCTTGTATACGGGTACACCCACGGGAAACTCCTTGATTTCTCTATAGATAGCGTTGTGCTAGTCGTTCTCGGTGTGCTGACGGAGAGCCGAACAGTGATCGGTTGAGGGTGGCGCGCTTGAGGTAGACGTGGATACCGCTCTCCCACGTGTATCCGATGCCGCCGTGCAACTGCATGGCCTTGCCGGCGATGTCGACGGCGGCCGCGCACGTATACGACTTGGCCATCGAGACGGCGGCCCCGGCTTCCGGCGCGTCCTCGGCGACCGCTCGGACGGCGGCATCGACGAGTTGGCGCGACACGGAGATGCTGACGAGCATGTCGGCGCATGCGTGTTTGACGGCCTGGAAGGAGCCGATGGCCCTGCCGAATTGCTGACGCACCTTCACATATCCGACGGTGGCGGCGAGCATGGCCTCGCTCAGGCCGAGGCTGTCGCAGGCGATCGCCGCGGCGGCCCGGTCGTGTAACCGCTGCACCGCAACCGCGGGATCATCGGTGAACGGCAGGGTTTCGGTGATCGCAGCGTCCGCGTCGATCGCGGCGAGGTTGCGCGTCTCGTCGACGACGGGCCGCGGCGTGGCCCGCTGCTCGGTCACGGCGATGCCGCGGTCGGTGACGAACAGGATGCGGTCCGCGCCGTCGGCGTCGGGGACGAAGTCGTACGGTTCCAGCGCGACGGCGACCCGGGTCGCACCGCTGGCCAGTTCGGCGAGCATCGTGTCGCGGGTGTCGCTGGGCTGCACCGCGTTCAGCGCTCCGACGGCAAGCACCGCACCGCCGAGGAGGCCGGTGGCGCTGGCGGTGCGGCCGATCTCCTCGCAGATGACCGCGACTTCGGCGAACGACGCACCCGCCCCGCCGAGCTGTTCGGGCACCTCGAGCCCGACCCAACCGGCCTCGACCAACGTGGACCATTCGACGCTGCGGTCCTTCGCGAGCAGATCGCCTGCCACGGAGCGCAATTCGTTGTGGAATTCGGTGAAGTCGGTCATCAGACGGCACTCGGTTCTCGCGGCAGGCCCAGGCCCCGCTCGCCGATGATCGTGCGCTGGATCTCGCTCGCGCCGCCGGGGATCGTCCATTCCCACGATCCGATGAAGTCGAGCACCCACGCCCCGGACTCCCAGCCGCTGGAGGCCGGTTTGGCGAGTTCGGTGTGTGCGGGCAACCCGCCGATCTCCGCACCGAAGTCGGTCATGCGCTGCAGTAGCTCGCTGTAGAACAGCTTGACGATCGAGGCGTCGGCCGGACTGGCGGTACCGTTCTCGTTATCCTCGACCACCTTTCGGCACAGTCCGCGTAGCCCGGTGATCTCGGTTTCGAACTGCGCGAGCCGGTCGGCGACGATCGGGTCGTCGACTGGCGCGCTTTGCACCAGCCAGCGGAAGCCGGCGTTGCCGAGGCGCTCGGCGAGTTCCAGCATCGTCATACCGCGCTCGGCGCCGAGGGTGGCCTGCGCGACCCGCCAGCCGTCGTTCTCCGCCCCGATCAGGTTGGCGGCCGGGATCGACACGTCGTTGAGGAAGATCTCGCAGAAGTGGGAGTCGCCGATCGCATTGCGGATGGGACGCACCTCGACGCCGGATGTGGTCATATCGAGAAGGAAGTACGAGATTCCCTTCCGCTTCGGCGCATCCGGGTCGGTGCGGGCCAGCAGCAGGCACCAGTCGGCGTGCTTGCCTCCGCTGGCCCACAGCTTCTGCCCGTTCGCGATGTAGGCGTCGCCGTCTTTACGCGCGGTGGTGCGCAGGCTGGCCAGGTCGGATCCGGCCTCGGGTTCGGAGAAGCCCTGCACCCAGATCTCGCCGTCGAGGATCGCGGGCAGGTGCCGTTGCCGCTGCTCCTCGGTGCCGGCGACCAGCAGGGTCGACGCGGCGTGGTGGATGCCGACGAACGCGAGCACCAGCCGCGGCGCGTCGTGGGCGGCCAGTTCCTGGTACAGCACCACCTGCTCGGCCACCGACATGCCGCCGCCCCACTCAGCGGGCCAGTGCGGGACGGCGTAGCCGGCGCTGTGCAGTTCGGCGAACCACTGCTTCTGGAAGGCCACGAACTGCTCATCGTCTGCGCCGGTCTGGGTTTCGCGCCAGTCCGGTGGGATGTGCTCGACGCACCACTGCCGCACCTGGTGCCGAAACTGAACTAGTGCTCGACTTTCGGACGCTTCTTGATGCATATCTTCAGATTCGGCGCTCATTGCCGCACCGCCTTGGCCCGCAGGTGGTCCAAGACGCGCGCGACGGCCAGACCGTCGTCGAACGACGGGGTGATCTGCGTACCGGTGCGCAACGCCTCGGCGACGTGTCCGAAGAAGACTGACAGCGCGGGCGGGGGTGAGCGTCGCGGCGGCGGTGCGAACTCGGTGGTCTCGGGATCGGCGCCGATGCGTCGCACCACCAGCGTCGTGTCGGCCGTCAGTTCGACGGTGGCGTCGCTGCCCAACAGCGTGACCGACGGCGGTGAAGGGACCGCGGCCGCGAACCCGGTGTCGTGAGTAGCGGTGCAGCCGTTCGCCATTGCGAACCACGCCGCGTACGCATCCTCGGCGGTGGCCTGCTCGGGTGAGCCGTCGATGCGGGTGACGCCGCCGCAGTCGGTGATCTCGCTGCCGAAGAGCCACCGGGTGAAGTCGATCAGATGGGAGCCGTAGGCGCCGATCCAGCCGCCGCCCAGGTCGCGGTCGTTGATCCAGCCGAACTTTCGGCCACGCAGCCCGCTTCCGAAGAACGTCCAGTGCAGGTGCCTGGGTGTGCCGATCGCCCCGCTGTCGGCCAGTTCTTTGAGCCGCGTCCACGACTCGTTGAACCGGAACTCGAAGTTGAGGAAGTGCAGCACACCTGCGTCGCGGGCCATGTCGCGCATCTGTGCTGCCTCGTCGGCGTTGCGGCCGAATGGTTTGTCGCACAACACCGCATGCCCGTGCTCGAGCGAACCGGTGACGTGCTCGAGGTGCAGGAATGGCGGCGAGTGCACGGAGACCAGGTCGACGTCCGAAGCCAGCGCGGCTTTGACCGCGTCCTCGTCGCGGGGGCTGACGACCTCGACGTCGAACCCGGCTTCGGCGTATGCGGGAGCCGCCGCGTGCTTGCCGAAACCGGTGCCGATCACCGCGACCCTCATGCGTACAATCCCGTCAGCCCCGCGCGGCCTGCGGTGCGGGTCAAGGCATCTCGGGTTGCAGACAGCCCGAGCGGAAGCCGCCGCAACGGTTGGCTGTAGCGCGACAGCCACGACAGGGTGGTTTCGTCGCAGAAGCCGACCGCGCCGTGCAGTTGGTGGCAGACGCGGAACACGACTTCGGCGGCTTCGAGCGCCGACAACCGCAGTGCGAGTGCGTCGGTGAGTGCCTCAGGGCGGTCAGTAGCGATGCTCCACAGCGCGTATTTCGCGAGAATGTCCAGTCCGCTGCGTTCGACTTCGGCGTCGGTCAGTTGGAACTGCACACCCTGAAACGACGACAGCGTCTGCCCGAACTGCTTGCGCAGGCTGACATGCGCGACCGTCAGTTCGATGGCTCGGTCGAGCATGCCCAGCAGCGTCCAGCACCCCAGCACCAGTGCGAGCGCGACGTCGGCGGCGCCCTGCTCGTCGAGGTGGGAAGTCTGCAGTTCGCAGACGAAGCCCGGCCCGACGGGCCCGATCCCGGTCACCGTGCTGCGGGCGCCGCCCAGGGTGACGGTGGTCCAACGGTTCTCGAGCCCACCGACGGCCGCTGCGGGCCGGTTGCCGGCCACCACGATCAGGCCGTCGGTGTGCAGGTCGGTCGGGGCGGCCAGCCGTTCGGCGACCGGATACGGCAGCGCCCAGTAACCCGCGCTGCGGCACAGCGCCGCCGCGGCTTCCAGGCCGTCGGCGTCGCTGCGCGCATCGAGGTCCCAGGCGCCCAGACCGGCCAGCACCGGCCCGACCAGCGACTCACGCGCCTCGGGTTTGGCCTCGGCCTGCTGGACCAGCTCATCTCCACCGGCGGCCTCGAACGCGCGCAGCGCCTGGCGGCCATACTCGGCGGCGTCCTCAGACAGCTCGAGATTCACCGCGCCACCGCCAGCATCGCGCGCGACAGCAGGATCCGCTGCATCTCAATGCTCCCCGACGACACCGTCGAGGCCTGTGAGTACTTCCAGTGGTCTTCGACCTCGCCGAGGAACCAGGCGGCCCGCGGGTCGTCGTGGGACACCTCGGCGGCGATGTCCATGAGCACCTCGGCGCTGTCCTGGTCGAGCGTGGTCACCGCGATCCGGTAAGCCGCGGCGTCACCGGGTTGGATGCGTCCGCTGCTCTGCAGCGACACCACGCGGTAGGCCATCAACCGGGCCCGCCGACAATGCGTCAACATCCGCATCCACCGGCCGCGCAACTCTCCCGGCAGGTCATCCCACCGGTCGCCGAGCACCGCGGGTGCTGCGGCCAGCAGCCGTTCACAGCGCGCGTAGCGGGCGATGCCGACGCGTTCGAAGGCCATCACGTCCTGCACCACCGACCAGCCCGCATCCACCGTCCCGAGCACATCGGCCTCGGTGACCCGCAGATCGTCGAAGAACACCTCGTTGAGGTGATGCGGGCCCATCATGCAGCGGATCGGCCGGACCTGGATCGCCGGATCATCCATCGGCACAAGAAAAATCGTCAGTCCCTGCTGCTTGCGCTCACCGCGCGACGTGCGGGTCAGCAGGAAGCACCACTGCGCCATCGTCGCATACGACGTCCAGATCTTCTGCCCGCTGACCAGCCAGCCATCACCGTCGGGACGCGCCGTGGTGCGCAGCGACGCCAGATCCGAGCCCGCCTCGGGTTCGGAGAAACCCTGACACCAGATCACTTCACCGCGCGCGATCGGCGGCAGGTGCGTGCGCTGCTGGGCTTCGGTGCCGTGGCGCATGATGATCGGACCGACCCAGTTGACGCCCATGTACTGGGCGCCGCGCGGTTCGTGATGCGCCCACATCTCCTCGCGGACCACGGTCTGTTCCCACACCGACGCCCCACCACCGCCGAACTCTTTGGGCCAGGCCAGGCACAGCAGCTCACGCTCGGCCAGCATCCGGCAGAACCGCTGCGCGACCTCGAGATCGGCGGGGTCGTCGGTGAACGCACCCAGATAGTCCTCGGGCACATGCTCTTTGACTAACGCGCGCAGTTCGCCGCGCAACTCCGCAGCCTTGGCGCCCATCGCGAAATCCACGCCTACCCCACCCCCGAGGCGCCGACGCTACGGTTTTTGACGAGATCCGCGCCGTTTCCGTCAGAAACCGCAGTCTCGGCGGGATCGATGAGGCCCAACTCGTCGAGCACCGCGTCGGTGTCGGCGCCCAGCGTGGGGGCGGGGCCCGCGACCTTGCCCGGTGTGCGGGAGAACCACGTCGGCACCCCCGGAAAGCGCACCGGCCCGTCCGCGGTCTCGACGGTCTCGAAAAGCCCGACCGCGTTCAGGTGTTCGTTGTCGAACAGCGCGTCGGGAGTGTTCAGCGGCGCGGCGGGAATCTCGAGTTTCCGGAAAAGATCCAGCCATTCGGCGGTGGTGCGCTCCTTCATGGTCTCAGCGAGCAGCCCGTAGACGACATCGATGTTGTGCGCACGCTTCTCGAGGGTGGCGTAGGACTCGTCGTTCCACGCCGGACTCACCGCGCTGATGAACGCGTTCCAGTGTTTGTCGTTGTAGATCAGCGCGGCGATGTAGCCGTCGCTGGTGCGGTACGGCCTGCGGTTGGGCGCGACCGTGCGCGGATACACCGCGGGCCCCAGTGGGGGGTCGAACATGGCGCCGTTGGCATGTTCGACCAGCATGAACGACGCCATCGTCTCGAACATGGCGACCTCGACCTCTTGCCCCTCCCCGGTCCGCTCGCGATGAAACAAGGCCATCATCGTCGCGTAGAGGGCCGTCAGCCCGCCGACCTTGTCGGCCATGATCGTGCCGACGAAATCGGCCTCACCGGTCAATTGCTGTTGTACCGCGGGCAATCCGGCCTCGGCCTGAATGGTGTCGTCGTACGCGGGGCGGTCGCGGTCGGGCCCACGGCGGCCGTAGCCGTAGCAGTTCGTGTAGATGATCGCGGGGTTGACGGCGGCGACGTCGTCGTAGCCGAAGCCGAGCTTGGCGACCGCCTTGGCGCGCATGGAATGGATGAACACGTCGGAGCGCTCGATGAGCGCCCGCATCGCCGCCTTTCCGGCTTCGGTCTGCAGGTCCAGCACCACGCTGCGCTTACCACGGTTGACGTTGACGAACACCCCACTCATCCCGGGCGAAGGGCCAACGGAGATGAAGCGGGTGTTATCACCCTGCGGCGGTTCGACTTTGATGACGTCAGCACCCATGTCCGCCATGATCTGGGTGCAGTACGGCCCCATCACCATCGCGGTGAGGTCGACGACACGCACCCCGGCCAGCGGCCCGCTAGGCATGGACACCGCCCTTCTGCGCCATGGCGAAGCTGTACTTGATGTGGTCGTTGTGCCCGTCGGGCACGACAGGGAACACCACGGGTTCGGACAGGTCGCGGATCGCGGCGATCTGCGCGCCGACCTCCTCGATCGACCACGACGGCCGGTAGACGCCGGGGGTCTCCGCGACCACGGCCCGCGCGATCCGGCCTGCCAGCGCGATCAGCGCTTCACCGGTGATCGAACATGATTCGTGTGCCAGCCATCCCACCGCCGGTGCGACCAGCTCCGCGCCCATCGGCGGATACGCCGACGTGTCGATGCCCTCGGCCATCCGTGTCACCGCAGCGGGCACGATCACGTTGCTCTTGACGCCGTGCGCGGCGCCCTCCATGGCCGCGACGTTGGACAGGCCGATCACGCCCGCCTTGGCCACCGCGTAGTTGGCGACGCCGTGATTGCCGTAGAGACCACCGATCGAGGACGTCAGCACGATGCGGCCGTATCCGGCGTCGCACATCGACGGAAATGCCGGGCGCACAACGTGAAAAGCACCACGGAGGTGGACGTCGAGCACCGCCTCGAAGTCGTCGTACGTCATCTCCGCAAGTGGAGCCCGGCGCACGATGCCTGCGTTGTGGATCAGGATGTCGATGCGTCCGTAGCGTTCGAGGGCGGATTCGACGATCGCCTTGCCGCCGGCCGGGGTGGCCACCGAATCGGTGTTCGCCGCGGCGTCGCCTCCGGCAGCGACGATCTCGCGCACCACTTCTTCGGCGGGCCCGGGCGCCTTAGATGGCGGGTGGACGGGGTCGTACTCCTCACCCGTCAGGCTGCCGCCCGGATCGTTGACGACGACCTTGGCGCCCCGCTGCGCGAGCAGCATGGCGTATGAGCGGCCCAGGCCCCTGCCGCCACCGGTCACGACGGCCACCTGACCGTCGAAGCGCAGCTCACTCATCGCGCATACCTGCGATTTGTGTGCGAGAAGGAGCGCTCACCGCTCCCGAACGCACACAAATCGCTACTTCTCGAGTACCAGGCCATCGAGATCGCCCTTGTCGCGCCACTCCTTGAGCAGATCGCCGAACGCGTAGAAGCCCGGGCCGTAAGGCTCGCCGAGGTGTGAGCGGATGCCCTCACCGCCACCGCCGCCCTCGTTGTTGTAGTAGCCCGGAGTGCAGGATGCGTCGAAAGCCGAGTTGTCGACCGCGGATTCGCGGATGGTCTGGCACCACTGCTCCTGCGCATCGTCGGTCGGCTCGACGACCGTCGCGCCCCGCTTCAACGCCTCGGCGATGATGTAGGCGATGTGCTCGCCCTGCAGTTCGTAGTTGGCCGCGATGTTGGCCGAGATGCCGACCTGGGTGAAGCCCGTGAAGAACTGGTTCGGGAAGCCGCGGCTGGTCATACCGTGCAGCGTCTTGTAGCCGTCGTGCCAGTAGTCGTAGAGCGACAGCCCGTCGCGGCCCTCGATCGCGTCGATCGAGTAGCGCCTGCTGATCTCGGTGGTGATCTCGAAGCCGCTGGCGTAGATGATGCAGTCGACCTCGTATTCCTGGCCGTTGGCGACGAAGCCCTTCTCGGTGATCCGCTCGACCCCTTTGGTGTCGGACACGTCGACCAGCGTCACGTTGGGCCGGTTGAAGGTGGGCAGGTAGTCGTCGTTGGACAGCGGTCGCTTGCACAGGAAGCGGTAGTACGGCTTGAGCGCCTCGGCCGTGTCGGGGTCGTCGACGGTCTCGGCGATCCGGCGGCGCAGCCGCTCCATGATCTTGTAGTCCTCTTCCTCGCGGATCGCCATGAACTGCTCGGGCGTCAGCGTCGACGGGTCCTCGAGCGAGAGCACCCGCGCGGCGGTGTTGCGGCCGAGTTCGGTCCAGAAGTCGCACACCAGATCCGGCTGACCGGGCGCCATCCCCTCGAACGTCCACGAGTGGAAGTTGCGCTGGCGTTCCTTCTGCCAGCCGGGCTGCAGCGTCTTCACCCAGTCGGGGTTGGTCGGGGTGTTGTTGCGCGCGTCGACCGTCGACGGGGTGCGCTGAACGACATACAGGTGCTTGGCATCTCGGGCCAGGAACGGCACCACCTGGATGCTGGTGGCGCCGGTGCCGATGATCGCGACACGCTTGTCAGCGAGCTTGTCCATGCCGCCGGTGTAGTCGCCGCCGGTGTAGTCGTAGTCCCACCGCGACGAGTGGAAGCTGTGTCCCTTGAAGTCCTTCATGCCCGGGATGCCCGGCAGCTTCGGTCGGTGGAACGGCCCGGATGCCAGCACCACGAACCGCGCGCGGATGTCGTCACCGCGGTTGGTGGCCAGGCGCCACCGCTGAATCTCCTCGTCCCAGCGCATATCGCGCACCTGGGTGGAGAAGATCGCCGAGTCGTAGAGCCCGAAGTGCTTGCCGATGCGCCTGCAGTGTTCGTAGATCTCGGGGCCGTCGGCGAACTTCTTGCTCGGGATGTAGTCGAGCTCTTCCAGAAGCGGTATGTAGCAATAGGACTCGTTGTCGCATTGGATGCCGGGATACCGGTTCCAGTACCAGACCCCGCCGAAGTCGCCGCCCAGCTCGATGATCCGGACGTCTTCGACGCCGGCCTTCTTCAGATGCGCCGCCGACAGCAGCCCGCCGAAGCCACCGCCGAGCACCGCGACGTCGATGTCCTCGACGATCGGGTCTCGCGGCGCCACGGGCGTATAGGGGTCGGTCTCGTAGTAGCCGGCGAAGTCGTCGGTCAACTCGACGTACTGCTTGGAGCCCTCGGGCCGAAGCCTTTTCGCGCGCTCCTGGGCGTACTTCTCCCGCAGTGCATCGATGTCGATGTCGTCGGGGGTTTCTGTGGGCCCGCAGGTGTCGGTCCCCGAATCGGACAAAGTCATGGCTCAGAGCTCTTTCGGTTCGCCGGTGCCCATGTACTTGGACAACTGATAGTGAAGGTTCACGGTGCTGCGTTCGCGGTACGGGTTGGGCTTGGTCCCCGGGAAGCCCAGCGACTTCATGCCCTGCTGCACCGCGGCCATGTTCGAGAAGTCCTGGGGAAGCACCGAAAGCCAGTTCGGGCTGTCCTTGGGCGTGTACTCCCAATGCGTCTGCGGCTCTTGACCCTTCGGGAACAGCTCCAACGTCGCCACTTCGAATATGCACTTGTTCGGATCGTAGCTCGGGTGGGGCCGAGCGCCGTAGCACAGCGCGGTCGTCAGGCCCTGGCCTACCTGGAAGTTGGGGAAGATCTGCCACGCCGTGCCCGCCTGCCCGAGAATGTCGGGCGGAATGGTCGGCCACACGACGCCGCGGGCCTCGTCGTCACGCCTGGCCGATGCCAACCAGTGTTCGAGAACCTTGTCCGGAGGTGTGCCCTCGGGCAGTTCGTCGACCAGCCTCTTGGCCGCGTTCACCAGCGTCTCGGTGGTGGTCGCGTTGGTCTGCTCCCACGTGTACATCTGCATCTCGGCGGTGGAGACGCGGGGGTCGTCGCCGGTGCCCAACCGGATCTTGGACTTGGTGGCCTCCATGTCTTTTGGCGCGTCGTATCCGATGTTGCTGTGCCTGCCCTGCACCTTGGCCCAACCCTTGAACTCGCCGAACTTGTTGAACTCCGGATGCGTGGTAAACACGTGGTAGGTCTCGTTGAAGGCCTCGAGCGCGACCTTCCAGTTGCAGTCGAAGTACAGCCATTTGCGCCACTTGTAGCGCATGTTCTCCAGCCCGAACGGATCGAGGATCTTGGCGGCCGGGAACAGGTAGTCGGCAAGCGGTTCGCAGTCGGGATCCATGTTGATGAACAGCCAGCCGCCCCACGTGTCGACCTGGACGGGGACGAGGTGGGTGTTCTGCGGGGTGAGCGCGCCGTTCCAGTCGTCCTGTTCGCGGATATGGGTGCAGGCACCGTCGAGTCCGTATGTCCAGCCGTGGAATCCGCAGACGAACGACTTGCGGGCACGGCCGACGGCGTTCTTGTCCCCGTCGGGGGTGTCGACGAGGCGGCGGCCGCGGTGCATGCACACGTTGTGGTGCGCCCGAAACTCGTCTGCCCCGGTGCGCACCACGATGATCGAGTCATCGAGGACGTCGTAGGTCAGGTAGCTGCCGACCTCGGGAAGCTCCTCGACGCGGCCGGCCTGCTGCCATACCTTGCGCCACAACTTATCCCGCTCGGCGCGCGCATACTCCTCCGAGACGTACGCCTCCACCGGGATGGTCATCGGTTCGCAGAGCTCTTCTGGTGCTTCAATCCTCGGCTGCGTATCGGTCATTTCAAACTCCTTAGAACCGACTGATTTCTGCGCGGAAGGTTTCGTCTTTGAGGAACAGCGACGTGTTGTCGGCACCGAGGTGCGTCCACTTCAGGTTGAGTCCACCGTCGACGAGAAGCGTCTGTCCGGTGATATAGCTCGACAGGTCCGACAGCAGAAACAGGATCGCCCCCGCCTGCTCTTCGGGCCGGCCCCGCCTGCCCATCGCGATCGCCCGCCGGTCCCGGTCGGGGTCGACGTCGACGTAAGTGCGCGACGCGGCGGTCTCGGTCACCCCGGGCGCCACGGCGTTGACGCGGATGTTGTCGTGGGCCAACTCGGCGGCCATGGTGCGCGTCATCGCGACCACCGCCGCCTTGGCCGTGCCGTAGGCGATGTGGAACGGTGCGGTGTTCATCCCGCTGATCGACGACACGGAGACGACCGAGCCCTTCAGGCCGCGGGCGCGGAGTTCTCCGCATACCGCCTGGCTCATGAAGAACGCCGTCTCGAGGTTCGCGGTGAACAACTCCCGCCAGTCCGCGCGCGTCACCCGGGTCGACGGCATCCACGTCGACGGCGCGGCGCCGCCCGCGATGTTCACCAATCCGTACAGATCGCCCTCGGTTCGCCGGACCTGTTCCATCACGGTGGCGATGCCGTCGTCGGTGGAGGCGTCGGCCGACACTGCGACGACCGCCAGGCCCTGGTCGATGAGCGGGCCGACATGTTGGTCGAGGTTCTCTTTCGATCGGCTGACGGCCACCACCGTGGCACCGGCCTCGGCCGCCATCCGGGTCACGGTGGTGCCGATTCCGCCGCCGCCCGCACCCGACACCACCACGATTCGGCCGTCCAGCCTCAAAAGGTCGACCATGTTATTTGTCCGGACAACGAGTGTTGCTCTCCATGTTGCAGAACACTATTCCCCAGCGCGAATCGGCCCGTCAAGGGCGAAGCAACTTCTTTCGCGGCCTATTGTCTGGACTAAGCAGCCTTGCTAACGTGCCAGGTCATGACGCAATCGGCGACGGGGTCCCTGCAGCAGTCTCGCTATCCGGGCGGAGATCCGACAGCCGCGGCCGGGTGGCGCGTCGAGCGGATCACCGCCCCCAGCCGGCTGTTCGGTGCCAACGGTCTGCGCACCGGCCCGGACGGCCGCGTCTACGTCGCCCAGGTGACGGGCAGCCAGATCAGCGCGCTGGATCTGGGCACGGGAAACCTCGAGACGGTCAGCGCCAAGGGCGGCGACATCATCGCCCCCGACGACGTCGCCTTCGACAGCGACGGCAACTTGTTCGCGACCGAGGTGATGGACGGACGGGTCAGCGTGCGTGACGCCGCGGGCCGCACGCGCGTGCTGCGCGACGACCTGCCGTCCGCCAACGGCATCACCGTGCATCAGGATCGCTTGTTCATCAACGAGTGTCGCGACGGCGGGCGGCTGATGGAACTCGACCGCGGCACGGGCGCCGAGCGGATCCTGTTGGAGGGCCTACCTTCACCGAACGCCATGGAGGTCGGCCCCGACGGTTTCCTGTACTACCCGTTGATGACGGCCAATGAGATCTGGCGAATCGACCCCACTGGCGGTGAGCCGCAACGGGTGGTCGGCGACCTCGGTGTGCCCGACGCGGTGAAGTTCGACCCGCAGGGCAATCTCGTCTCGACGCAGGTGGCCAGCGGCCACGTGCTGCGGATCGATCCGCGAAGCGGCGAGAAAACCCTTCTGGCGCAGCTCAGCCCGGGATTGGACAACCTGACCTTCCTCGGGGACCGCCTGTTCGTCTCGAACTTCACCGGTGAGATCACCGAGATCGTCGGCGTGGGCGAAACCCGCACGCTGCTCGGCGGCGGGCTGAACTGGCCGCTCGATCTGGCGGTGGGCGAGGACGGCCTCCTCTACGTCGCTGACGGCACCTACTTCTACACCGTGGGCGATGGCGGGTCGCTGCAGACCGTCGGCATGCTGTTCTCCCCCGGCTACCCGGGCTTCCTCCGCGGGCTGGCTCCGGTTGCAGGCAATGCGTTCGTGGTGGCCACCTCGGGTGGCCAGATCGCTCGGTACCGCCCCGCCGACGGCGAAACCGATTATCTGGCAGACGGTTTCGACCAGCTCTACGGTGTCGCCGTCGGGCCGGGTGAGCGGATCGTGTTCACCGAGCTCGGCACGGGGCGGGTGCATGCGTTGGCGTCGGGCAGCGCCGAGGTGCTGGCGTCGGATCTGCGGGATCCGGTTGGCGTCGCATTCGACGACGACGGTCGGCCGCTGGTCGCGGAGTCCGGGGCGGGACGGGTGATCGCGGTCGGCGATACGACCGAAACCGTGGTCGACGATCTGTCGCGCCCGCAAGGCATCGCGGTCGTCGACGGCGTGCTCTACATCGTCGACGCGGGCGCCAAGGAGGTGATCGCGGTGAACCTGAACACCAACGCGCGCACCACGATCGCTTCGGATCTGCCGGTGGGGCCGCCGCGAGGTGTGGAGCCCAAGCCGCTCAAAGGGATGCCGCCGTTCTCCGGACCACAGGGGCCGTTCGCCGGTATCACCGTCGGCCGTGACGGCACCTTGTACGTGTCGGCCGACGGCGAGGGCAGCGTACTGGCGCTGCGGCGGACATGACCGTCAGCCCCACCGACCATCGCTACCTGCAGGTGGCGCGCACCCTGCGTAAGGAGATCGTCGACGGGATCTACCCCGTCGGCTCACAGCTGCCGACCGAACAACAACTGTGCGAACGCTTCGCGGTCAGCCGCTACACCGTCCGTGAGGCACTTCGCCGGCTGCGGGAGGACAACCTGATCGCGTCGCGGCCACGGGCAGGCACCCTCGTGGTCCCTCGTCCCGCTTCCAATTCGTATGCGCAAGATGTTGTTTCGATCGACGACCTGCTGGCGTTCGCGGCCGGCGCCCAGCTCACGATCGAGTCGAACGCGATGGTCACCGTCGACGATGAGCTGGCCGACCGCACCGGGCTGGAGGCAGGCACGCAGTGGCTGGCTGTCCGCGGCTGCCGGCAGAACGAGGGCAGCGACACACCCGTCTGCACCACCGAGTACTACATCAATCGCGCGTTCGCGGCGGTCGGACGCCTGTTGCAACGTCATTCGGGACCGATCTTCCCGCTGATCGAGGACCTGTTCGGGGTCAGCATCGTCGAGGTGCATCAGGAGATGGCGGCCATCACCGTGTCGCCGGACCTCGCCAAGGCGCTCAAGGTCGATGCGGGCAGCGCGGCTCTGGAGATGCGCCGCGCCTACACCACGTCCGACGGCGAGATCGCGCAGGTGACCATCAACACCCATCCGTCGTCGCGGTACCGGCACTCGATGACGATGCGCCGGATCAAGGGTTAGGCCGGGCGGTGCGTGTCGACGAGAAGCGCAGCGCCGATGCCTACCGGCGTGACCTGTGGGTGCACGACACGCTGGCCGACGCGCTGCGCGACGCGGCGACTTCGACTCCCGACCGAATAGTGTTGGTGGACGGCGATATCCGGCTCACATGTCGCGAGCTGTATGACCGCGCCGTGGCCCTGGCGCACGCGTTGATGTCGCGCATGCCTGCGGGCAGTGTGGTGTCGTTCATGCTGCCGAACTGGCACGAGGCCGCGGTCATCTACCACGGCGCGACGCTGGCGGGCATGGTGGTCAACCCGATCCTGCCGTCGCTGCGCGATCACGAGTTGACGTTCATCCTGCACGACGCCGACGTCCGGGCGGTCTTCGTGCCGTCGGCGTTCAACAAACACGATTACGTGGCGATGCTGGACCGGGTCACCGGCGCGATGTCCGCCCCACCCGAAGTTGTCGTCGTGCGGGGAGACGCCGGCGACCACACACCGTTCGAATCGCTCGTCAGCGGCGCGGGCACGGGTGTCCTGCCGGTGCTGAACGCCGACACGGTGCGCATGATCCTCTACACCTCGGGGACCACCGGCCGGCCGAAAGGCGTCCTGCACACCCACAATTCGATCCACGCGTTGATCCGTCAGATCGGCGAGCACTGGCGCGTGGCGGCCGGCGACACGTTCCTCGTGCCGTCCCCGATCGCGCACATCGGCGGGTCGATCTATGCGTTCGAGTGTCCCCTGCTGCTGGGCAGCACCGCCGTGCTGATGCAGCGCTGGGATCCGGATGCGGCGGTGACGTTGATGCTCGACGAGCGGGTCACGCACATGGCGGGGGCCACGCCGTTCCTCGACGGGTTGCTCGTCGCTGCCGAGCGGGCCGGAACACGACTGCCCGAGCTGAAGGTGTTCATCTGCGGTGGCGCGTCGGTCCCGCCGTCACTGATCCGCAGCGCCACCGCCTATTTCGCCAAGGCGGCGGTGTCCCGCGTTTACGGTTCGACCGAGGTCCCGGTGACCACGGTCGGCTCACTCGACGACACCGAGCACGCCGCCGACACCGACGGCAGGCCGGGTATCGCCGACATCGAATTGATAGACGGCGAGATCCGCGCTCGCGGGCCGCAGATGCTCGTGGGCTACCTGCATCCCGAAGACGAGACCGACGCATTCGACGGCGACGGCTACTTTCGCACCGGCGACCTCGGTCGGTGGGTCGACGACGGCTTCCTCGTCGTCACCGGCCGCGCCAAGGACATCATCATCCGCAACGGCGAGAACATCTCACCCAAGGAGATCGAGGACATTCTCATCGGCCATCCGGGCGTCGCGGAGATCGCCGTCGTCGGCATACCCGACGAGCGGACCGGTGAGCGCGCGTGCGCCGTCGTGGTGGCCAGTGACCAGCCGCCGCCGGATGTCACGGCCATGCGGACGATGCTCGAGGAGCACGGGGTCGCGCGGTTCAAGGCACCCGAGCAGGTGGCGGTGTGGGAGTCGTTGCCCAAGAACGACGCCGGAAAAGTGTTGAAGCATCGCATACGAGCGGCGCTGATATGACCGCGGACGCGAGGAGCAAGAATGGTTCAGGTAGCGATCGTGACCGGGGCGAGCAGCGGCATCGGCTTCGGTTGTGCGACCAAACTGGCCGAGGCGGGCATGGCGGTGCTGGGCACCGGCCGCGACGAGACGAGGCTAGCCGGGTTGACGAAGGCCGTCGGTGACCCCGATCGCGTCGCGACGGTTGCGGTCGACCTCACCGCCGACGACGCTCCGCAGCGGATCGTCCAGACCGCACTCGACCGTTGGGGTCGCATCGACTTCCTGGTCAACAACGCCGGCGTCGGCAGCCCCAAGCCGTTGCACGAGACCGACGACGAATCCCTGGACTACTTCCTGGGATTGATGCTGCGGGCGCCGTTCCGGCTGGCCCGCGACGTGATCACGCACATGGAGGCCGGCTCGGGGATCGTCAACGTGACGTCGACCTTCGCCGTTGTCGGCGGCCTGCGCGGTGGCGCGTACTCCGCGGCCAAGGGCGGGTTGACCTCGCTGACTCAGCACATCGCATGCCAGTACGGACCGCAGGGAATCCGGTGTAACGCAGTGGCTCCCGGGGTGACGCTGACGCCGATGGTGGCGACGCGACTCGAAGATGAGCGGTTCCGCAAGATCAACACCGAGATGACCCCGTACCCGCGGTTGGGCGAGGTGAACGACATCGCCAGCACGGTGGCGTTCCTGTGTTCGGAGGGTGCGAGTTTCATCAACGGGCAGACGATCGTCGTCGACGGGGGTTGGAGTTCGACGAAGTACCTGTCGGACTTCGCGCTGAACGCTGAATGGGTGGCCCGGCAGTGAACCTGTTCGCCCTGCTCGATCAGGCCGCGAGCCGCTTCGGTGACGGTGGCGCGGTGTATCACGGTGAGCGGCAACACCAAACGTGGGCGCAGTTGCGGGACCGAGCCCTGCGGTTGGCCGCCTCGCTGGGCGCGCCGGGCACCCGGATCGCGGTCGCCAGCGAGAATTGTCCGGAGATCATCGAGCTGATGTTCGGGGTGTGGGCCGCCGAATGTGTGTATGTGCCCATCAACTACAAGCTGCACCCGCGCGAGATGGTGCAGATCCTCGAGGATTCCGGCGCCGCGCACGTGTTCGCCTCGCCGAAGATCGCGTCAGCGCTCGAATCGGAGACGGGGGTCCCGGTAACGGTCGTGGGTACCGACGGCTACGAAACCTGGTTCAGCGCAGAGCCTTCGGAACCTCCGACCACCGATCCGGAGGCTTTGGCCTGGCTGTTCTACACCAGCGGAACGACCGGCAAGTCCAAGGGCGCGATGCTGTCACACCGCAACCTGATGGCGATGACGGTGTCACACCTGGCCGACTTCGACTCTCCCGACGAGAACTGCGCCCTGGTGCACGGCGCGCCGATGTCGCACGGTTCGGGGCTCTACATCCCGCCGTACGTGCTGCGCGCGGCGCGCCAGGTGATCCCCGAGTCGGGGGCGTTCGAGCCGAACGAGTTCCTCGACCTGTGCGAGCACCATCCCGGGTGCAGCGCGTTCCTCGCGCCCACCATGGTGCAACGCCTGGTGCAGACCGGTCGCGATTGTCCGCCCAATCTGCGGACCATCGTCTACGGCGGCGGCCCGATGTATGTCGAGAGCCTGAAGAAGGCGATGGCCGCGTTCGGTCCGGTCTTCGTGCAGCTGTACGGCCAGGGAGAAGCGCCGATGACCATCACGGGGTTGCGCCGAGCCGATCACGTCGGCGCCGACGACGCCGTTCTCGGATCGGTCGGCTATGCGCGCTCCGGGGTGGACGTGGCGGTGCGCCGGGCCGACGGAACACCTGCCGATGTCGGTGAGATCGGCGAGATCGTCTGCCGCGGCGACGTCGTGATGTCGGGCTACTGGCAGAACCTCGAGGCCACCGCCGCGACGCTGCAGGACGGCTGGTTGCACACTGGCGACATGGGCTCGTTCGACGACCGCGGCCTGCTCACGCTGCGCGACCGGTCCAAGGACGTCGTGATCAGCGGGGGCAGCAACATCTATCCCCGCGAGGTCGAGGAAGTGCTCCTCGAACATCCGGGGGTCGTCGAGGCCGGCGTGGTCGGCGCGCCGGACGAGGAGTGGGGCGAGGTGGTGGTCGCGTTCATCGTCGGGTCGGCGTCGGCCGACGAGTTGGATGCTCACCTGCTCGACCGCATCGCCCGGTTCAAGCGCCCGAAACGCTACGAGTTCATCGACGAGCTGCCCAAGAACAGCTACGGCAAGGTGCTCAAGCGGGAGCTGCGCGACCGGGTGCGATCAGTGCCGCGGTAGCACCGTGTCCGTCATCACAGATGATCGTGGTTTGGAGCCGATTCCGTCGGGGTATCAAGCGGGCTGCTCTACCGAAGGATGACGATGACCGACCACATGCCGACCGCCGACGGGTCGCCCGCCTCCGACGGGCTGGCCACGCTGGCGCTGCTTCTGCATGCGATGGCGTTGTTGGCCTCGACTGCCTGCCTTGCCGCGTTCCTCATCGGGCATTCGACCGTCGCGCTGGCGGCCGGAGTTCTCGCGGTGCTGCACCTCGTCGGCGCCAGAGCCACCGTCTTCCTCGACAGCAGCCTCGAGAAGCGCCGCCTCGGCCGAGAGGCATCGGCCCGGCCGTTCGGCGAGTACGCCCTGGCCGCCGGCTCGCTCTGACGCGAAGAACCGACCCGCCTACTGGGCCGGCGCGAACACCGACTTGAACCGGTTCAGCGACTCCTGGATATCGCTTCTGAGGGCTCCGGCGACCACCATGCCGATGGGACCGAACAGCGCGGGACCGCCGAGATGCACGTCGAACGTGACCGTCGATCCGGTGGGCTCCTTCTGGGCCGGTCGCACCTTGCCGATCAGCTTGACCTTCACGCCGCCCTTACCGTCGCCGTTGAGCGTCATCGCCTCCGGCGGACGGTAGTGCACGATGGTCCACTTGATCCGGTTCGGCATGCCCTTGACTTCGACGATCGACTCCAGCGTCGTGCCCTTCTCGAGCGTTTCGGGCAGCTTGGTGCGCCACACCCGGTGGATGCTCAGCCACTCCTTGTAGCGGGCGAGGTCGGATGCGCACGACCAGGCCTGCTCCGGCGGCAGGGGGACGTCGACGGATACGGAGAGTTTGGCCATGGCTCAGGGCTGCGGTGGCTGCTGCTGCGGTGGCGCCTGGGGCGGTTGCTGCTGCGGCGGAGCCTGGGGCGGTTGCTGCGGTGCGCCCTGCGCGGACGGGTTGTCCTTGTTCACGTAGTTGCGCGCCGCGTCCTGGACCTTGTCGACGTGCTGAGCGTATTTGCCCTGCGTCTTGCGGTCGACGATGTCACCGGCCTTGTCGATCGCGGTGTCCACCTTGTCGGCGTTGCGGGCCAGCAGATTCTTCACCTTGTCGAGAAATGCCATGCACTAGAGGCTACTCGGCACGCCACAGCCGACGTCGCTCTCCCAGCACCGCGCCCTGCACCCACCAGATCACCTCGATCGCGGCGGCGGCGACCACGCCGATTCCCAGCGCGATCGACGTCGTCTTGGCGTTGGAGATGTCGAGCATGAACAGCTCCTGCGCCAGCGGTATGGAGAAGATCAGGACGTAGGCCAGGCCGGAGACGACGACCAATGCGACCCGCCACCACTCGTACGGCCGCGCCACGACCGCGAGAACCCAGATCGCCCCGACCAGCAGGGTGATCAAAGCCGCGGTCGAGGCCTGGGTCTGCTCGACGGCCGTGGCTTCGCGACCCTGGTACGCGGCCAGATACGAGACGAACGTCGCGACACCGATGACCAGCCCCGACGGCAGGGCCGCCGTCATCACGCGTTTCACGAATCCGGGGTACGCGCGCTCCTTGTTCGGCGCCAGCGACAGGATGAACGCCGGGATGCCGATCGTGAACCACGCCGCGATCGTGACGTGGATCGGCTGGAACGGGAACAGCAGCGGGTCGGTGCCGAAGAACTTCGACGCCAGGCCGGCCAGGCCGACGAACGTCGCCAGCAGCACCGAGTACACGGTCTTGGTCAAGAACAGGTTCGAGACGCGTTCGATGTTGCCGATCACCCGCCGTCCCTCACCGACGACATACGGCAGCGTCGCGAACTTGTTGTCCAACAACACGATCTGGGCCACGGCGCGCGATGCCGAGCTCCCCGACCCCATCGCGACACCGATGTCGGCGTCCTTGAGCGCGAGTACGTCGTTGACCCCGTCACCGGTCATGGCGACCGTGTGCCCGCGGGACTGCAGGGCGTGCACCATCGCCCGCTTCTGGTCGGGGCGGACCCGGCCGAAGGTGGTGTGCGACTCCAGCGCATCGGCCAGCTGGTCGGTGACCTCCGGCAGGTTCCTGGCATCCATGCACTCGCCGTGCAGGCCCAGTGATCCCGCGACCGCCCCCACGGACACCGCGTTGTCACCGGAGATGACCTTGATCGAGACCTTCTGGGAGGCAAAGTAATCGAGGGTGTCGCGCGCGTCGGGCCGCACGCGCTGTTCGAGGACGACCAGAGCGGCGGGGGTCACGGTCCCGGGAGCGTCGGGGTGGTCGACGGGCAGGTCGCTGGCCCCCAACAGCAGCACCCGCAGCCCGGAGGAGCCGATCCGTTCGGCCTGTTCGGCGATCGGGGAGCCCGGTGCGCACAGCACGTCGGGGGCGCCGATCACCCAGTTGCCGTGCTCGCCGTAGGACGCGCCGCTCCACTTGGTGGCGGACTTGAACGGCGCGGTGGCCGTCGCCGTCCACCCGGGCGGCATCTTGTACGCCTCGGCGATGGCCTGCATGCTCGCGTTCGGGCGGGCGTCGTCGGCGGCCAGCTGCGCCAGAATGTTTGCCACGTCAGCCTCGTCGAGCCGCTCGAGATCCGAGACGCGCATACCGTTCTCGGTCAGTGTGCCGGTCTTGTCGGCGCAGACGACGTCGACGCGGGCCAGGCCTTCGATCGCGGGCAGCTCGTTGACCAGACACTGCCTGCGGCCCAGCCGGATCACGCCGACCGCGAACGCGATCGACGTCATCAGAACCAGGCCTTCGGGCACCATCGGCACCAGCGCACCCACCATCGCCAACACTGACCGCTTCCAACCGGATTCGGTGGTGAACAGCTGGGTGTAGATGGTCAGCAGCCCGGCGGGGATCAACAGGTACGTGATGAACTGCAGGATCTTGTTGATGCCGCTGCGCAGTTCGGAGTTCACCAGGGTGAACTTGCTGGCCTCCTCTGCAAGCTTGGCCGCGTACGCTTCCCGGCCGACCTTGGTGGCGCGGTAGGCTCCGCTGCCCGCGACGACGAAGCTGCCCGACATGACCTGGTCGCCAACGTCTTTCGCGATCGGGTCGGCTTCCCCGGTGAGCAGTGACTCGTCGACCTCGAGGTTGCTGTCCTCGACCACCTCACCGTCGACCACGATCTGATCGCCGGGCCCGAGTTCGATGATGTCGTCGAGGACGATCTCGCTGGGACTGAGCTGCTGGGTGGCGGCTCCCCCACCGGTCTGCCTGCGCACCAACGGTTTCGTCTGACCGACGATCGCGAGCTTGTCCAGCGTCCGCTTGGCGCGCAGTTCCTGGATGATGCCGATGCCGCTGTTGGCGATGATCAGCAATCCGAAGGCGCCGTTGATGATCGAGCCGGTGGACAGCACGATGATCAGCAGCACGCCGAGGATGGCGTTGATGCGGGTGAACACGTTGGACCGCACGATGTCGGATACGCTGCGCGCCGCCCGCGTCGGGACGTCGTTGGTCTTGCCGTCGGCGATGCGTTGGGCGACCTCGGCTTCGGTCAGCCCGGCGGCCTGGATTTCGGGTGCGGCGGTCACTTGACGAACGTGCCCTTCTTGAACGTGTCGTAGTACTCCAGTATGAGCTTGTCACGGTCGACCCCATCGAACACCGCGGTGGAAACCGTTCCCGGCGGCGCGTTCTCGGTGACGAAGGAGAACGTGAAGGTGTTGCCGTCCCAGTGCTCGAGCGGCACATCGAGCTTCGAGCCGAGCGCCAGCCGCAGCTCGCCGTTGCGTTCGATGACCCGGGCGGGCCCCCAGTAGTCGTTGCGGTAGGTGCCGACGTACGACGCGAGCGGCGCAGCGGGTACCGGGTTGGCCGGCGGCTGCTTGCCGACCAGGGACCCGACCGGCTTCTCCATCTCGGCGAACGCCCCGCTGTAGAGGCCGTACCAGTCCTCGCGCACCTCGCCGAACTGCACCAGGTCGGCGAACTGCGCGGCCAGCGATTCGGGGACACCCGAAGGGGTGGCGTTGGTGAGCGCGACGATCGCGACGTCGGCCGACGGCAGGATCAGGAAGGTCGTGCCGGCGCCCAGCTCGAAGGCGCCCGAATGGCTCAGCTCCATGCGCGCCGCCGACGTCGAGCTGACGTTGAAGCCGAAGCCGTAGAAGCCCGACCTGGCCGCGGGTTCGGTGGCCGGGCTCGACACGATCTGCGGGGTGAGCGCGGGCAGCAGGGCCTTCGGGGCGACGATCTGTCTGCCCTCATGGTTGCCGTTGGCGAGCACCATGGCCAGCCATCGGGTCATGTCATTGACCGACGAACTCGCACCGCCCGCCGGGGCTTCCGGGTCGGCGTCACGGACGAACGCCGGTTCGTAGCGCTCGTCCATGTGGATGTGGCCGACCGCGCGGTTCGGTCGGGCCCGATAGTCGGTGAACCGGTAGCTGGTCTGCCCCATGCCGAGCGGACGGAACAGCACCTCGTCGGCCAACACCTCCCACGGCTTGCCCGCACCGACCGCGACCGCCTCGGCGCCCGCTGTATACCCGAAGTTGGTGTAGGCGTAGGAGATCCGGAACGGGTCCAGCGGAAGCTGGCGCAACCGTTCCAGCACCTGCCTGCGGTCGTACCCGAGGTCTTCGAGCATGTCGCCGGCGTGGTCGGGCAGCCCAGACCGGTGCGACATCATGTCGCCGACGGTGACCATCGAGGTGACCACCGGGTTGGACAGCGCGAACCACGGCAGCTCGGACACGATCGGGGTGTCCCAGCTGACGGCGCCCACACCGACCTGGTGGGCAACCACGGTCGCCGCCAGAGACTTCGACACCGACGCGAGCTGGAACACCGTGTCGGGGTCGACCCGGTTCTCGTCCCCGTCGGGCTTGGTGGCGTCCTTGACTCCGAACCCCTTGGCATACACGGTCTTTCCGCCGTGGACGACGGCGACCGCCATACCGGGGATTCCGGACTTCCGCATCAGGTCCTCGGCCATGCCGTCGAGTTCGGCCACCGCGTTGTCCACCGCGTTCTCCGGAAGGGGCATCGCGGGCACCAGCGGCGGGGGCACGTCGGGCTGCGCACCCGGGGCGGCCGGCGGGGACGGCGGAGCGGGTTCGGGGCGATCGGCACCGCAGCCCGCGACGAGCAGCACCCCTACGACGGCCACCCTGGCCAGTGCTTTCATGAGCTGAACGGTAACCCGGCGAGCGCGCTGTTGTGGTGCTCGAATCGCCACTGGGTATGCAAAATGCCCGGGCAGGCGGGGCTAGAACCGCCACCACGGGTCGAGCGCCGGCGCCGCGTCCAACCTGACCCGTTGCCCGGGCTTGGGCACCGCGATCTGCACCTTCTCCGCGTCGGCCGCCCGCAGCAGCCGCTCGACCGGTTCGGCCCACGGGTGTGGCGCGAGCCGGAAGGTGGCCCAGTGGATCGGCACCAGCAGCCCGCGGTCGGCTTCGGCGACGTCCAGGTGCGCCTTGACCGCCTCTTCGGGGTTCATGTGGATGTCCGGCCACGCCGGGTGGTAGGCGCCGACGGGCAGCAGCGTCATGTCGAACGGCCCGTGGTCCATGCCGATCTGGGCGAAGCTCTTGGTGTATCCGGTGTCGCCGCCGAAGAAGGCGCGGTGCCGGGGGCCGATGATCACCCAGGATGCCCACAGCGTGGTGTTGCGGGTGAACTGGCGACCGGAGAAGTGCCGCGCCGGGGTGCACACCAGGGTGAGCTCGCCGATCGTGTGGCTCTCGTTCCAGTCGAGTTCGACGATCCGGCTCTCCGGTATCCCCCATTTGCGCAGGTGCGCCCCGATGCCGAGCGGAACGACGAACGGCGCCCGCTGAGTGCGGGCCAGGCCGGTGATCGTGTCCATGTCGAGGTGGTCGTAGTGGTCATGGCTGACGATGATCGCGTCGACGGCGGCCAGCGCCTCGAGCGGAGCGGGCACCTCGTGCATCCGCTCCGGACCGACCGTCTGAGACGGTGAGCACCGGCGGCTCCACACGGGGTCGGCCAGCACGCGGTAGCCGTCGAGCTCGACGAGCGCCGAGGAATGTCCGAACCAGCACGCCGACACGTGCGTCGAGTCGAGCTCGGTCGGTGACGGGGTGACGACGGGAATCTTGCCGTCCGGTTTGGCGACGCCGCGCGATCCGATCAGCTCACGCACCAGCAGTCGCTGCTGTTCGGCGTCGATGCTCATCATCGACGCCGGTTCGAGGTTGACGAACACACCGTCGCGGTAATTCGGGGAGTGCCGTGCGACGCGTTCGATCTCGGTGGGCGAAGCGCCCAGCGCCGCGGGTGCGCCCTGCAATGCGCGTACCAGCCATCCGCCGGCCAGCAGTGAGGCCGTGCCGAAGCCGAGGCGCA
>NZ_NKCN01000059.1 GCF_002245535.1 Mycobacterium lehmannii
TTTTCAACGACGCGCGCAGCCCGCATCGCTCCGCCTAAGCCTTCGGCGGCAGCGTCAGATTGGTACAAGAGACAGCATCGGTGGGTTCGGTGGGGGCGGCCGGTAGTTGGGATCGCGGCGGATCACCTGTGACGGCTCCCGGCGCGGCCGCGGCGGGGGCTCGAACCCGCGGGGCGGTTGCCGGTTGTCGGTCACCTAAAGAAATTTACGTCGCCGGCCCGCAATGTTCATCGCAACCAGCCGAGGTGGCCGGCGAGCAGGGCATAGCCGACGAAGGCCACGGCATCGATCAGCGCATGCGCGACGATCAGCGGCCACAGCCGGCCGGTCCGCAGGTAGACGTAGCCGAACACCAGGCCCATCGCCAGGTTCCCCAGCCCCGCGCCGAAACCCTGGTAGAGGTGGTAGAGCCCGCGCAGGACGCTGGTGACGACCACGGCGGTCACCGAGCTCACGCGTAGCTGGCGCAGCCTGGTCATCAGGTAGCCGACGACGATTACCTCTTCGGCCCAGCCGTTCGCCAGCGCCGTCAGTAGCAGCACCGGTATCCGCCACCATGTGTCGTACAGCTCGGCCGGCTCGACGTCGGCGTTCATTCCGAGGAGCCGGGCGACCTGATACAGCGCGAGGCCGGGCAGTCCGATAAGCGCGGCGAGGCCCAGCCCGCCGAGCAGGTCGGCGCACCACCGGGGCCGACCCAGCCCGATCGACTTGAGGGTGATTCCGCTGCGCCACAACAGGTATACGGCCAGCGCACCCCATGCCGACAGCTGGAACACCCAGACGAGGTTGAGTCCGAGGTCGATGAGGTCGAACGGGGAGCGGCGCGGATTGAGCGCGACGACCTGACCGGAGAGGCCGAGGAGCACCGACTCGATCAGGTTCAGCAGCGCGCTGTAAGCCGAGAGGCCGAACGTCACTGCCAGTACGACGACGATCTCGATGCGCAGGGCTCGGCGCGCAGGGTCGGTGAGCTCGTCGGGGGCGCCGGTCACCGGAGCTACGGTAGCGCCGTCACAACTTCCGTGCGCGCAGCCCGTTGAGGAACGGGCAGCCCATCAGCACCCGGATCGCCTGGCTCAACCCGGTTACGTCGTCGACCGGGCGGGTGAACGGCAGCCGCACATCGTGGTCGCCATCGTCGGTCTCCACCCGCAGCTGGACGCCGTAGCGGTCCAGACCCAGAGGCCGGACCCGGCCGCGGCGCAGCGACATCGGAAGCCGGCTGGCCAGCCGCTCGACGACGTCGCGGTGGGCCGACTCCATGTGCTGCAGCCAGCACGACTCCATCGCGCAGAACGGGTCCGGCCGCGCGTCCAGCAGCGTGCTCACGCTGACCGATTCGGCGCCGGTGGAATCGGCGACCACCACGGAGTCGATTTCCAGCCGCAGAAGCGTGTGGCTCTTGTCGCCGTCAGCGGGTGCCGAGTTCACCTGAAGTAGCGCGGGATTGGGGTCTTCCGAGGCGATCAGGTCGAGCAGGGCCGACACCTCACCGGCGGGCACGTCGTGCAGGCGCCCCTGGATCCAGACCAACGAGCGCACCGGCTCGCGTAGCGGCAGCGGCGCGTAGTCCGTCATCTCCAGCACTGCCTGCACCCCGCCGGCACCCGCGCTGACGGCCTTGGCCGCCACCGCGCTGTCCGCGGGAACGGTGATCGCGAACGAGCCGTCGTCGAGCAGGTGGTGGACCGGTGTCTCGGTGGGAGCCCCGTTCTCGCCGCCCTCGACCGCGAGCATCGCGCCGCCCGCTTTGGCGCACGCCGTGCGGATCCGCTCGGCCGTCGTCGGTGCCGTGACCGTTGTCGCCATGCAGCCTCCTCTGAGATAAGGTGAGCCTAACTTAACTAAGCGATGGCGGATCCCGCAAGGCTTTCGTGCAGCGGAACGGCATTACCCGGGTGACCCGATAGTGTTGTTCCGTGCCGCGCATCGCTTATCTCGGCCCCGAGGGGACCTTCACCGAGGCGGCGCTGCGCAAAATGTCGGGCGACGGGATGCTGCCCGACGGCCCGGGCGCTGACGCTGTGACGCCGGTCCCGTGCGACAGCACCACGGGCGCGCTCGCCGCCGTGCGCGACGGGGACACCGACTACGCCTGTGTCCCGATCGAGAACTCGATCGAGGGTTCGGTGCTACCCACCCTCGACGGCCTGGCGGGCGGCACACCTCTGCAGATCTTCGCCGAGCTCACACTCGATGTCTCGTTCACGATCGCGGTGCGCGACGGCACCGCGGCCGACGACGTGAAGACCGTCGCCGCCTTCCCCGTCGCGGCCGCACAGGTGCGGCACTGGCTGGCCGAGCATCTACCGTCGGCGCAGGTGGTGCCCGCCAACTCCAACGCCGCGGCGGCCGCCGACGTCGCCGAGGGGCGCGCCGACGCGGGGGTGAGCACCGCGCTGGCCACCAAGCGCTACGGACTGGAGGCGCTGGCAGCCGACATCGTCGACGAGCCCAACGCGCGCACCCGCTTCGTGCTCGTCGGAGCGCCCGCCCCGCCGCCAGGGCGCACGGGCGCCGACCGTACGTCGGTGGTGCTGCGACTCGACAACGTTCCCGGCGCGCTGGTTTCGGCGCTGACCGAGCTGGCGGTCCGCGACATCGATCTGACTCGGATCGAATCACGGCCCACCCGAACGGGGTTGGGCACCTACATCTTCTTCCTCGACTGTGTCGGCCACATCGACGACGATGCGGTGGCCGAGGCACTCAAGGCGCTGCACCGGCGTTGTTCGGATATGCGATTCCTCGGGTCCTGGCCGACCGGAGCGGCCGCAGGCGCGGCCCCTCCCGGCCTTGACGAAGCCTCCAGCTGGCTGGCGCTACTCAGGGAGGGCCTGAGGTGAGCGGGCGTCTCGTGCTGGTGCGTCACGGGCAGTCGCTGGCCAACGTCCACCGTCGCCTCGACACCCGCCCGCCCGGCGCCGAACTCACCGACCTCGGCCGCGACCAGGCCCGCTCCTTCGCCAGGGGCATGCCTGGCGCGCCCGCGATCCTGGCGCATTCGGTGGCCCACCGGGCCCGTCAGACCGCCGAGGAGATCGCCGGTTCGCTGCGGTTGCCGCCTGTGGAGCTCGACGGGGTCCACGAGGTCCAGGTGGGCGATCTGGAGGACCGCAACGACGACGAGGCGATCGCGACGTTCGAATCGATCTACCAGAAGTGGCACGACGGCGATCTCGACGTGGCGATGCCCAACGGCGAGACCGGACACGACGTGCTGGACCGCTACGTGCCAACCATCACCCAGCTGCGGATGCGCCATCTCGACGACGACGCCTGGCACGGCGACATCGTGGTGGTCAGCCACGGCGCGGCGATCCGGCTGGTGTCCTCGGTGCTGGCCGGTGTCGAGCGCAGTTTCGCTCTCGACCACCACTTGGGGAACACGGAGGCCGTCGTGCTGGCACCGACCCCCGACGGCAGGTGGAGTTGTCTGCAGTGGGGGCCACTGACGCCGCCGTTCTACCCCGAGCCCGACGTGCGGCCGGTCGAAGACGCTCTGCGCTCAGCCGACCCGATGGGCTGACACCGAGACGGTGCACGCGCAGCTGATCGCCTCACAGTCGATCACGAACGCGTGCGCCACTTCCGGGGTGACGCAATCCGGTTCGGTGCATTCCGCTCGACACGCGACGTGGTGGATGACGGTGCCATGGCAGTGCTCGAGGCCCTCTACGCATTCTCGGCACTCGGTCATGGCCCCTTGATAGCACTCGCGGGCGACAAAGCGCAGTTGCCGCGCGGTGTGTTTGCCCGCTATCCCCAGCCGAGTTCGTGAAGGCGCTCGTCGTCGATGCCGAAGTGGTGCGCGACCTCGTGGATCACGGTGATCGCCACCTCGTCGACGACGTTTTGTTCGCTGTCGCAGTGCTCCAGCAGCGCTTCGCGGTAGATCGTGATGGTGTCGGGCAGCGAACCGGCGTACCACGAATCGCGTTCGGTCAGTGCGACGCCCTGATACAGCCCCAGCAGGTCGGGCTCCTCGTCGTTGCGGCCCTCGACAAGGACGACGACATTGTCCAGCGCGTCGGCGAGCTTCGGCGGTATCAGATCGAGCGCCTCGGAGACCAGTTCTTCGAACCGTTCCGGGCTCATCTGTACGGCCACGCGGCTACGGCCCCGGCGGCGCGGGTGCCGGTGCCGGTGGGGGCGGCGCAGGCGCGGGG
>NZ_NKCN01000060.1 GCF_002245535.1 Mycobacterium lehmannii
CCGACGACGTTGCCGTCACCCTCGACGTTGGTGGCATCGATATCGCCTGCGGTGCCGGTGTTGACCACCCCGCCGTCGGTGGCGGTGTTGGTGGTCTTGTCACCAAAGGTGATGTCACCGAACTCCAGCCCGAAGTTGCCGATACCCTGCTGCTGGTCCTCACCGGCGTGGTTGACCGTGTTGGTCTCCGGGCTCAAAAACCGGGTGTCGTTGTGGCTGAGGGTGTCGTTGTTGGACAACACCTCGGTCTGGCGCTGCGGGGCGAACGCGATCCCATGCGTCTGGGCCACCGCCTGCTGCAGCCCCACCACCGGATCACCACCCCCATGCACCACCGCCGCAGGCGCCACGGTGGCCGCCACGGCCTGCACCTGGGCGGCCGAGACATTGCCGAAGCCGGCCTGGTGCAGTTCGCGGTCGGGGTCCGCCACGAACGCGGCGGCGGAGACAGGGTCACGGAACAGGTTCAGAAACCAGTCGATGAGGTTCATGTCGGATCCTTTCAAAGATGTCGGTCTTGGTCTGGTCGCCGGGCTGTCCGGCGAGCTGAGAACCACGTTATGGCCGTCGCGACGCCCCTGAAACGGGGTCGCGGCCCCTCCCTGCACAGCACCGTCCCGGGATCGGACTAGGGGTTCTGTTAGGGGATTAGGGGATGGTCCGGGGATCGGCCGAAGCGTCCGCATTCTCAAGCCGAAACGACAAAATGCGCGGCCCCTTGAGGGGCCGCGCACTCCGTCGGTTCAGGTTTGTCAGTCGAAGATGTCGAATCCGCCCGCGTCGATGTCGAGCTGCTGCACATCGGCGAGCGCGTCGCTGAAGGCCTCGCTGGTTACAACATCGTCGACGACGTCCTCGATCACCGGCTGGTCCAACTGCAACGCGGTGTCGTCGGCGTCGGCGACGCCCGGGACATCCGGCTCGGCGAGTTCCGGCACCCCCGGATCGGAGATCAACGCGGCGGACACGTCGTCCACCACATCGGCGGGCACGTGATCGCCGAACGCGTCGAAAGCGGCGGTGGCCGCTCCGCTGCTCCAGACGTTGCCTGCCGCTTCGGCGATACCGCCGTCCAGCGCGGTCGGAACGGTCGTCGGAAGCGCCGACATCGACTCCGACACCACCGGGATTAGGGCGTGGACATCGGCGCTGGTCACATTCGTCAGATTGGCGTCGAGAATGGCTTGATTCGGATCGGCGGCGAAACGCGCGGCGGCGTCGGGATCACGCACCACCGACATGACGAAGTCGAGTAACTCGTTGGCCATGAAACACCCTCCCTCCCTCGAACAGATATAGGTGGCTAGAGACAAGGCCTAGCCGAGTGGCCTGCCACGATGCTATCGACGGCGACCGCCGCGGTGATCGGTGCGAAACCCACCTGCTCGGCCCGGCCGTTAGGGGATGCGGCGTTAGGGGATTTCCTCCCACTAGGGGCAGCTCCCGTGTCCGAAGACGTTGAGCCGCTATCGTGATGAACGGCCAAATGTAGAGGTGGAGATGAGCGACTCACTCGGGTTGTCGATCGGTTCGACCAATCTGGTGGCGGCCCGAATCGGCCGCCCCCCGGTCATGCGCCGATCGATACTCACCGTATTCGACGATCGCGCGCCGGAGGTCGGCGTACCCGCCGAGAACCCCAACCTCAACCAACCCGGCATGGTGCTGAGCGGTTTCGTCGAACGCGTCGGCGACCCGGTGCCGTTGGTCGCCGCCGATGGCTCACCTCATCGCGGAGAACGGGTGCTGGTCGAGGCGCTCGACGCCATGGCGCGCACGGTCGGCGGTGGGACCCCGGTCGTGATCGCGGTACCCGCGCACTGGGGGGCGGCGACCACGGGCGCGCTGCGAGGCGCCCTGCGGGCGGCGCCGGGCCTGGCCCCCGACGGGGTGCCGCCTGCGCTGGTGCCCGATTCGGCGGCCGCGCTCGCCGCACTGCAGGCCGCGCCGGGGCTGCCGTCGAGCGGAGTTGTGGTGCTATGCGATTTCGGCGGCAGTGGAACCAGCATCAGCCTGGCCGACGCGTCAGCCGGCTACGCCCCGATCGGGGAGACGGTCCGCTACGCGGACTTCTCCGGCGACCAGATCGACCAGCTTCTGCTCAACCACGTCGTAGCGGGCATCGCGGCCGCCAACGACGCCGACCCGGCGGGCACCGCCGCCGTCAGTTCTCTGGCGCGGCTGCGCAACGAGGCCCGTGTGGCCAAAGAGCAACTGTCGGCCGACACCGCCGCGGTCGTGCACGCCGACCTGCCGGGCTTCAACTCCGACGTGCGCGTCACCCGCACCGAGCTGGAGCAGCTGATCAGCGAGCCGCTCGACGGGGTCCTCAATGCCGTCCAGGAAGCATTGCAGCGCAACGATATTCCGCCGGCAAATGTCTCGGCCGTCGCGACCGTCGGCGGCGGGGCGAACATCCCGCTGATCACCCAGCAGCTGTCGACCCGGCTGCGCGCGCCGGTCATCACCACGCCGCAATCCCAACTCAACGTCGCTGCGGGCGCCGCGCTGATCGCCGACGCCGCCGAGGCCGCCACCGGGATGGCCGCCGTCGCCCCCGATGCCCCGACCGGGATGGCGCCGACGAGCATGTCCGCCGCCGCGTGGGCCGCAGGAGCCGCAGGCGTCGCAGCTGCCGAGTCGGCCTCCGACGGCGCAGGCTCGGCGACGTTCCGCGCCTTGGCGTGGTCGCAGGACGACTCGCCTGTCGACGAGCCGGTCCCTTATGCCGGTGAGGATTACACGTTTGAAGGGGGCGGAACCGGCGCTCGGCCCGCGATGGAGTTCGCCCACGAGGAAGAGCAGTACGAACCGGAACCCGAACCGCTGCCTTGGTACCGCAGGCCGGTGGTGCTGTTCGGCGCGGCGGCCGCGGCCGCACTGCTGGCCGCCGGTGGTCTCGCCGTCACTCTGACGAGCACCACAGGTGACAGCACTCCCGTCACCGAGACCGCGACGACCTTCGAGTCGGGACCGTCGCCGGAGACGACGACTTCGGTTGCACCACAGACGGTTACGGTCACGGGAACGGATGGGCGTCCGACCACCAGCGTGGTCCCGCCACCCCCGCCCCCGGAGACGACGACGACCACGACGTCACCCACCCTGCCCCTTATACACATCTCCGC
>NZ_NKCN01000061.1 GCF_002245535.1 Mycobacterium lehmannii
GGATGTGTATAAGCGACAGGGATGACCCCCCAACGCCCTGGAGGCGGTGGAGTTTGTCGCCTTGCAAGAGGAGCGAACGGATGGCGCACGACGAGCGATGCGCCGCGATGCCAGCGAAGCAATGACAGAATTTCACGGCCGCGCGGATTCGTTGTAGCGACGGACCCAGACCAGGTCGCAGCCGGACTGCAAGATCAATGGACAGACGGCCAGCTCAGGCGGATCAACATCGGCCGAGCCGGTCCCGACGTTATTGAAAACGTCAGTCACGATTATGGCGTGCTCGGCGAACGCTATGTCCGGAAGCTGCGGCGGCGAACAGCGCCTGTAGTGGTACCCGTCCCGAGCCTTTCTCACGTCCTGCGCAGGTTGAAGGAGGAAGCCGCCGTCCTAGTTGCCGCGACAGGAAACACCGACTGGGACGACCCCGAAGTGTAAAGCGACCGCGACCGTCAGGCTGAACGAACTCGGGAGTGTTCGCGGCGCAACGTCGGATGACCGAACTGCTTGAGATCTGAAGACGGAGATCTGGCCGCCGCTGACGACTGGAGGGCACCGCCGATCTGATTCAGCAAGAGTTCGGCAGACCCGTTCTCGGGGTCACACCGTACGGCCGCCGCATGGAGGTGGCGCCTGACAGGAGCGCAGGCTGCAAACGGCCAGCCGGTGGAGCGGAGTGAGTCGTTATGAATCCCGTTCGGATGTCGTTACAACGTTAACGGCCCTACGTAGCAGAATAGTAGTTGCAGAACACCGAAGCGGCGGAGGGAGAACCTATGGTCGATCAGATTCGCGCTGTGCTCGTCGCGGTTGGCGTGGCGATCATCGCATTCACCGGCGCGGGCTTTGCGCATGCTGAGACGACGACGTCAAGCAGCCTTGCGGTAGCTACGGTCATCTCACCTGAGCCTGGCCAGGTGGTCGGCATTGCCGCGCCAGTGACTATTCGTTTCAGCACCGTGGTCGCCGATCGCCTAGCGGCCGAGCGGGGCATCGCCATCGACACGCCCGCTGAGGTGCCGGGACAGTTCACGTGGATCGGTGACCGCCTCGTGCAGTGGACGCCGCAGGACTTCTGGCCTGCCTATACGTCGGTGACTGTGCGCACGGGCGGGATGTCGACCAGCTTCGATGTCGGGGCAGCGGTCATGGCCGTTGCCGATATCTCGGCGCATACATTCACGGTGAGTATCGACGGTCAGACGGTGCGGGAGATGCCGGCGTCTTTAGGCAAGCCGGGCTTCGACACTCCACAGGGCACGTTCAAGGTGCTGGAGAAGCAGCGCCGGGTGAAGTTCGATTCACGCACTATCGGCATTCCGCTGGAATCGTCTGAGGGCTACCTGATCGACGGCGAATACGCGGTGCGTGTCACTTGGGGAGGTGTCTATGTGCATTCAGCGCCGTGGTCGGTCGGCTCGCAAGGCAATGCCAATGTCAGCCACGGGTGCATCAATCTCAGTCCCGACAATGCGGCGTGGTACTTCGACACGGTGAACATCGGTGATCCGGTCATTGTTGAGGCATGACGGGCCTGCGCTCGGTCGCGCAGACGGTTACTACCCGTATCGACTCACGAGCCGGTATTTCGATAACGCTCAGGATGGGTCGGGCGGGTCCGGGGGTAGCCTGGCTGCGTCACTCGCT
Organism: Mycobacterium lehmannii; assembly: GCF_002245535.1. Lineage (GTDB taxonomy): Bacteria > Actinomycetota > Actinomycetes > Mycobacteriales > Mycobacteriaceae > Mycobacterium > Mycobacterium lehmannii. Next base: position 1,648 of record NZ_NKCN01000061.1, read on the forward strand.
GCGGACTTCCGTCGATTCCTCCGCGATTGCCAGAAAGCGATCACGCCGCCCAGGGCCAGACCCGCGGCACCTGCGGTAATTACCGTCGTCTTGGTGTCCGATGTGGCAGGAGCTGCCGTTGACGGCGGCGGAGCTGCGGTGCTAGGCGCGGCAGCAGCCGACGTAGAAGTAGGCCGGGGCCCATCGGAAACGCCGGCGATAATAAAGCTGTAGGAGCCGGTGACGGGATGGCCGTCTGCTGAGACCACCCGGTAGCCGACGGTGTAGACGCCGTTTCCGGGACGGTCTGGCCCGACGGCCGCGGTGAGGCGCTGTCCCTGCACCTGTGGGGAGCCGGATATCCAATTGCGTCCGTCAGCGCTACTTAAGACGACATTTGCGAACTGCGGACTGATGTGCTCGTTGAACGTCAACACGATGGCGGCAGGTGGTGCTGTCACGGTCGCGTCCTCCGCGGGGTCCGAGCTCGAGAGCGCTGTGTGAGCCGAAGCGATTCCAGTCCCAAACGACAAGAGAGTCAGCATCCCCAGGCTGGTAAGGATAGTGCGCGAAGTTCGGTTCACAGCCCTCTTCTCGTTCGCGCCGACGGCGGCACCCCGCGGCGCTCAGCACATCCGAGTGTATGTTTCGGACAGTTTCGTATGGGGATGATACGTACGTAGGTAGCCGGTATGAGCAACCAGCTGCCGCGATGCTGTCGTTGATCGATGGAAGGCCGAGCTGATGTCGAGACCTCGACTCATTCGCGGTCGCGGAGCACCGGCTGCCTGTCAGGATGCAGCCCGATGAGCGCTCTAGCTGCAACCAATGTCTCGCATCTCGCGACCGATGTCGGGCTGTGGATGTCGCTACCCTGACGGCGCTCATCGAAAGTCCCCAGGTGTGCTCGCTGAAATTCCCCACCTGTGAGCAGCGGTCAGTGTAGTGGTTGGCGGGTGCCGGTGGTGGTTCGGCGGAGTGTTTCCGCGGCGGCCTGGTGG
>NZ_NKCN01000062.1 GCF_002245535.1 Mycobacterium lehmannii
GGACCGCGGCGGCCTTCTCCTCAGGGCTGTAACGGCGCGTCGTGGGCTTCCCGGCAGACTGTTCCTTCGGCATACCTGCATCCTCGTTTCCAAGGTCAGGAGCCTCCAACATTTCCAGGGCGATTCAAACATGCGCCGCGTATGTCGCTTGCTCCGCCGCATGGCCGTCGTCGCGGCGAATCCGCACAAGGCGCCCAGGGCCGCGACCACGACCAGCAGACCCACCCAAAACGGCAGTCCGAGCGAACCCATAAGCAACCTTCCGGCCGTCATCCGCGAGCCGCCGGGGTCAATGGAATCACCCACACTGCGGTGCTGGCGGTCCTGTACGCGTTTCGTGACCGAAGCGAACGGGTTACGAGACGACTACGTGATTGTCACGCCACCGTCCACCACGATGGTCTGACCGGTGACGTAGCCGCCGGCCTCGGATGCCAGCCAGACGACGGCGGCCGACAGCTCGTGCGGCTCACCCAAGCGCTTGAAAACGACGCGGTCGGCCAGGGTGCGGTCCAGATAGCCCGGCTTGTACTCGTCGGTCATCTCGGATTTGAAGAAGCCCGGTGCCAGGGCGTTGACGCGGATTCCCTTGCGCTCGCCCCACTGTTGGGCGAGGTCGCGGGTGAGGCCGACGATCGCGGCCTTGCTGGCGCTGTAGGCGGCCTGGGGGAGCGCCGCGGTGGTCAGACCCAAGACGCTGGAGATGTTGATGATCGAACTGCCCGGCTGCATCACCCGCCCGCACGCTTGGGCGGCCCAGTACGAGCCGTTGAGGTTGACATCGACGACCTTGCGGAACTCTTCAGGCGTCTCCCGAGTGGCAGGCACAGCGGTGCCGACTCCTGCGTTGTTCACCAACACATCGACGCGGCCGAACTCCTGCATTGCGGCGTCGACGAGCGCCGTGCACTGATCGGGGTCGGCGACGTCGGTTTGGACGTTGAGAGCGCGCCTGCCGGCGGCCCTGACGAGTTCTGCTGTGATTTCCAGCTTTTCGGCGCGTCGGGCTGCCAGCACCACATCCGCACCGGCTTGTGCAACCGCCTCGGCGAACGACACTCCAAGCCCGGACGATGCGCCGGTGATGACGACGACCTTGTCGTCGAGTCGAAAGCGGTCCAGAATCGTCATCTTCGACGTTCTCCTGTCTATCGTGGAAGCTGTGCTCGACCAACCGTAATGTGTGGGGTTCGTGGCGTTGGGCTGGCGGTGCTCGCCCGGCCGAGGGTTCGAACCGGCCATTGCGGGCACCACTAGGGGCAGTCGGTTCCGGTGAGGGATAGCGAGTAACGCATGGTCGTACCCGGGTGGGTGTGGGCGCTGACGATCGCCGCCATCGTCGGACTCTTGGCGTTCGACTTCTTCTTCCATGTGCGAAAGGCCCACGTCCCGACCCTCAAAGAGGCGGCCATCTGGTCGGCGTTGTACGTCGGGATCGCGGTGCTGTTCGGGGTCGGTGTGTTGATCTTCGGGGGCGTCGACCCCGGTGGCGAGTATTTCGCGGGATATATCACCGAGAAAGCGCTGTCGGTCGACAACCTCTTCGTCTTCTTGATCATCATCAGCAGCTTCCGCGTGCCGCGCGAGGACCAGCAGAAGGTGCTGCTGTTCGGCATCGTGTTCTCGTTGATCGCGCGGACCGGCTTCATCTTCCTCGGCGCTGCGCTGATCAACACCTTCGCCTGGGTCTTCTACGCGTTCGGGTTGATCCTTCTGATCACCGCGGGCAACATGCTGGCACCGAACAACAGCGACTCCGAGACCGCCGACAACTTCATCATTCGGCTGGCGCGGAAGCTCTTTCACACCACCGAGCACTACGACGGCGACAAGCTGTTCACGACCTTGGACGGCAAGCGCGCGATGACGCCGATGCTGCTGGTCATGGTCGCCGTCGGCGGCACAGATATCCTTTTCGCTCTCGACTCGATCCCGGCGATCTTCGGTCTGACCCAGAACGTCTACATCGTCTTCACCGCGACGGCGTTCTCGCTACTGGGCCTTCGGCAGCTGTACTTCCTCATCGACGGCCTGCTCGACCGGTTGATCTACCTTTCCTACGGTCTGGCGGCGATCCTGGCGTTCATCGGTGTGAAGCTGATTCTGCATGCGCTGCACGAGAACAACGTGCCATTCATCAACGACGGAGAACCCGTCACGGTCGTGGAAGTCAGCACCGGCCTCTCGCTCTCGGTCATCATCGGAGTCCTCGTCGTCACCGTCGTCGCATCGCTGTTCAGTAAGAGGGGAACGGCCCAGACGGCGATCGCCAACGCTCGCCGGCACGCGCGGGCCTACCTTGATTCCGAGTACACCAGCAGCGCTGAGGAACGCGAACGCATCTTCAAGGCGCTTCTTCGCGAGCGTGACCAGATTCTCGCGCTCGGTCCCAAGTACCGGCAGCTGGTTCGTGACGAAGATGCGCTCATCGAGCTACTCGATCGCGCAGCCGCCAAGCACGATGAGGCGGTCGACCGTGGCGAAGCTGAGCCCTTCACTTCCAAGGGGCTCACCGCCCCATAGCGCACGGCAAATCACTTTTGTCTCTTTGGTTTCTGTGGTCACAGATGGGGTTGGGTTGTCGGTGGGTCGAACTAGTGTTCGAGTATGTCGGTGGAACGGGTCAGCCAGCGGATCGCGGCGATGGACCGCGAGCTGTCCGGGTTGATCGCC
>NZ_NKCN01000063.1 GCF_002245535.1 Mycobacterium lehmannii
TGACCGCGCTCACTGAAATTCCCCACTGACGCTCGTCGAAATTCCCCACCCGTGTGGCTCCGCCGAGAAGGGCGGGCCTCCCTCGAAGCTTCTGGTGTCTGACGCCAGTTGCCCCATCGAAGGAGGCCCGCTTTCTCATGCTCACATGGGAGGACGATGTGGAAGTACATGCCCTACGCAGGCGTGGTTGGTCGATCGCGGCGATTGCCCGCCACACCGGGTTCGACCGCAAGACGGTTCGCAAGTATCTGGCCGGTGACGGCCAGCCCGGAGTGCGTGCCCGCCCTGGTCCGGATCCGTTCGATCCGTTCGTTGACTACGTCACCGCGAGGCTGACCGAGGACCCGCACCTGTGGGCCCGCACCCTCTATGACGAACTCGAAGAGCTGGGGTTCGGGCTGTCGTATCAGAGCCTGACCCGCAACATCCGCGCGCGGAATCTACGCCCGGTGTGTGAGGCGTGCCGGACCGCAACCGGGCGCCCGAACGCGGTGATCCCGCACGCTGCGGGTGATGAAACCCAATGGGACTGGCTGGAATTGCCCGATCCACCGGCATTGTGGGGCTGGGGCAAGACCGCGCACCTGTTAGTCGGTTCGCTATCGCATTCCGGTAAGTGGCGCGGCTTCCTGGCATCCTCGGAGGATCAGCCGCACCTGGTTGCCGGTCTGGACCGGGTGACCCGCGGCCTGGGCGGGGTGACCCGGGTCTGGCGGTTCGACCGGATGGCCACGGTGTGCGATCCGGGCAGCGGCCGGGTGACCGCGTCGTTCGCCGGGGTGGCCAAACACTACGGGGTGTCGGTGGCGATCTGCCCGGCCCGGCGCGGCAACCGCAAGGGCGTGGTGGAGAAGGTCAATCACACCGCCGCGCAACGCTGGTGGCGCACCCTGGCCGACGACATGACCGTTGAGGCGGCGCAAGCCAGCCTGGATCGCTTCGCGGCGGTGCGCGGCGACACCCGACTGCGGGCCACAGCCGACGGCCGGTCCTCGGTCGCTGTCGTGGCCAAGAACGAGCCGCTGGCCCCGGTGCCGGCGACCCCGTATCCGGTGATCGTCTCCGAGACCCGCACCGCGTCGCGCCAAGCGCTGGTGTCCTACCGCGGCAACCGCTACTCGGTGCCCCCGGAACTGGCCGCCGCCAACGTGGTGGTGTCTCATCCGGTCGGGGGCGTCTTCGTCGACATCGCCACCTCCAGCGGGATCGTGATCGCGCGGCATCGGATGGCCGCCGACGGGCTCGGGGTGATGGTGCGTGACAGCGGCCATGTCATCGCACTGGAAACCGCCGCGATGGCCACCGCCGCGAGCGGGCGACCGCACCGCCGCAAGGAACGCATCCCACCCGGACCGGCCGCCAAAGCCGCTGCCGCACAACTGCTTCAACTCAAGCAGCCATCCACCGCCGAAATTGAAACTTCCACTCCGTCAACCGATTCCACCGTCGTCGATCTGTCCGTCTATGAGCGGGCCGCGCAGAACAGGACCATCCAATGACCCCCACACCCCGCACCCCGAAGACCACCGCCGACGAGTCACCGTCCGCGGCGGCGTCGCGGTACCAGCAGTTGCGTTCGCATCTGGCCGAGCTCAAACTGGCCGCGGCCGCCGAAGCCCTACCGGCGGTGCTCGACCAGGCCACCGCCGAGGGGCTGTCGCTGACCGTTGCGCTGGAGCGGCTGCTAGCCGTGGAAGTCGAGGCCAGCACCGCCCGACGGCTGGCTGGACGGTTGCGGTTCGCCTGCCTGCCCACCCCGGCCACCCTGGCCGACTTCGACGTCGACTCCGCCGCCGGGATCGACCGCAAGCTCATCGACGAGCTGGGCACCTGCCGCTATCTGGAATCGGCGACAAACATTCTGCTCGTCGGGCCGCCGGGTACAGGAAAGACACACTTGTCCGTCGGATTGGCAAGGGCCGCAGCACACGCCGGTTACCGCACCTACTTCACCACCGCCGCTGATCTGGCCGCACGCTGTCACCGTGCCGCGATCGAGGGACGCTGGGCCACCACCATGCGGTTCTACGCCGGCCCGACCCTGCTGGTGATCGATGAACTGGGGTACTTACCGCTGCCTGCCGAGGCCGCTTCGGCCTTGTTTCAAGTTGTCTCCCAACGCTATTTGAAAACATCCATCGCGATCACAACAAACCGCGGGGTGGGCGCCTGGGGCGAGATCCTCGGCGACACCACCGTGGCCGCCGCCATGCTCGACCGCTTGCTACACCGCTCGGTCGTCATCAACCTCGACGGCGAGTCCTACCGGCTACGCGACCACCAGGCCGCCGCGGAAACACTCCGCCGAACCACCACCGGCACCCGCCAACCACTACACTGACCGCTGCTCACAGGTGGGGAATTTCAGCGAGCACACCTGGGGACTTTCGATGAGCGCCGTCAG
>NZ_NKCN01000064.1 GCF_002245535.1 Mycobacterium lehmannii
GTGGCTGTTGCGAAATGCCGATGGATGTCCTTTGTGTTGGCCGGTGAGCACGAAACGATGAGGTATGGCTCGTTCGTATCGTCCGGTGGTGCGCGATCAGGAGTTTTTGCTGCCACCGAATATGGCTGACTGGCTGGCCGCTGATCACCTGGTGTGGTTCGTCCTTGATGTGGTCGAACAGCTGGATACCTCGGCGTTGCATGCGGCCCGCCGCACCGGCGGTGTTGGGCGGGCTGGCTATGACCCAGACATGTTGTTGGCGTTGATGATTTATGCCTACGCGACGGGTCAGCGGTCATCGCGACAGATTGAACGCCTGTGCCTAGATCACGTCGCTTACCGGGTGGTGTGCGCTCAGGACCCGCCGGATCACACCACGATCGCCCGGTTCCGCGCGGCTCATGACGAGGTATTCACCGATGTGTTCGCCCAGGTGCTGCGCTTGTGTGCCCAAGCCGGGATGGTCCGGGCCGGGGTGATCGCCATCGATGGCACCAAGATCGCAGCCAACGCCTCAAGATCAGCGAATCGTTCCCAACAATGGGTTGCCGAGCAGGCCCGCCGCATCGCCGAGGATGTGGTCGCCCAAGCCGCTGCCGTTGATGCCGATGAGGACGCCGCCGAAGCTGGCGCCGGTTCCCAGCAGCGTCTGCCAGCCGAGCTGGGCACGGCGGCGGGGCGCAAGGCTGCGATCAAGAAGGCGATGGAGGAGATCGCGCGTCAAGATGGCGCCCATGCCGAGGCCGACGCCGCCGATGCTGCTGGCCAAGAGCAGTACCTGCAGCGCTTGGAGTCAGGTGAGGTCGTGTCCGGTCGAGCGCCGGCCGGGGTGGACCAGATCCGCATGTATCGGGCCAGAATCGCCCGCGAACAGCAGCGTCTGGCCCCGCTGCTGAACGTGCGGGGGACCGCCCCAGCACACCAGCGTGCCGCAATTCGCAGGAACATCAGAAAAGCCCAGGCCGGTTTGCGCCGAGCCGTGCACCAGCAGGCGGCCGGGATGGTCGACCAGCGGGGTGGAGCCGCACGCAGACGAGCTCGGCGCGGCCCAGCGGGCGGGCCGCTGATCAATCTGACCGATCCGCAGGCCAGGTTGATGGTTGAGGGCTCCGGCGGCGGATCGGTCCAGGGCTACAACAGTCAGATCGTGTGCTCTGATGACCACCTCGTGATCGGGGTGCACGTGTCCCAAGAAGCCAACGATCTGCACTGCTGGGCACCAGCTTTGGCCGCGGCCATGAGCCAGATGAATGCCTTGAACAAGACGATCGAGTTGGTGCTGGCCGACAACGGCTACTTCACCGAAGACAACCTCGCTAGCCCCGGGCCCGAGCGGCTCATCGCCCCCGGATCAGGCCGAGCCGTTCACCACGACGCCAAACACCACCCCACCCACGATGCGTCACCACCGTGTCTCTCACCACGCGAGGCGATGCGCCACACACTGCGCAATCCCGAACAGGCACAGCGATACAAACGCCGTTCAGCGACAGTCGAACCCGTCATCGGACACCTCAAAGACCGCATCGGCCTACGCCGCTACGCCCGACGCGGACTCGCAGCCGTCACCGCCGAACTTCACCTGGCCGCTGCAGCACTCAACCTCACCCGACTCCACACAGCCACCGCATAGACCGGGGCCACACCACCAACCTGTACCACCAACCTGTCACCGCCCACCGGCAACCAACCACAAATCGCAACAGCCACT
>NZ_NKCN01000007.1 GCF_002245535.1 Mycobacterium lehmannii
GCATGCCACCGCCCCGCATGCCACCTCCGCGGATGCCGCCACCCGCCGCGCCCCGACGCACACCGCCTCCGCCGCCACCTCGGGCAGGCGCTCGCCCCACGGCCGCCCGCGGACCGGCACCACGACCCCTACCGCCACCGCCGCCTGCAGCCCCGACGAAGCCGAAACGCGCTCGGCGCCAACGGCATTGGGGCCGACTGCTGTTGGTGGTGCTGTTACTGGCCGTGACGGCGGTCGTGGCCGGTGGCATCTGGATGGACTCGTCACTGCAGCGCATCCCCGCGCTGGCCGATTACGCCGGCCGGCCCGCCGCGGGCGCGGGCACCACGTGGCTGCTCGTCGGATCGGACAGCCGTCAGAACCTGACCCCTGAACAACAGGCGCAGCTGACCACCGGCGGGGACATGGGCAACGGCCGCACCGACACGATCCTGCTTGTGCACATCCCCGGCATCGCCTCGAGCACCGACACGACGATGGTGTCGATACCTCGTGACTCCTACGTGTCGATCCCGGGCTACGGCAGCGACAAGATCAACGCCGCGTACTCGGTGGGCGGCCCGCAATTGCTCGCCCAGACGGTCGAAGAGGCGACGGGCCTGCGGATCGACCGCTACGCCGAGATCGGCTTCGACGGGTTCGCGACCATGGTCGACGCGGTCGGTGGTGTGACGATGTGTCCCGCCGAGCCCATCAGCGATCCCCTTGCCGGCATCGACCTGCCGGCCGGATGCCAGAAGCTCGACGGCCGCAGCGCGCTGGGGTTCGTCCGCACCAGGGCCACCCCGCGCGCGGACCTCGACCGCATGGTTCACCAGCAGGAGTTCATGTCCGCGCTGCTGCACCGCGCCACCAGCCCGTCGGTGCTGCTCAACCCGCTGCGCTGGTATCCGATGGCCGAAGCCGCCGGCCACACCTTCACCGTCAACGAGGACGATCACGTGTGGAACCTGGCCCGGCTCGCCTGGGCGATGCACGGAGACGTCCTCACCACCACCGTCCCCATCGGGGAGTACTCCAGCGGTGACGCCGGCTCGGTCGTGGTCTGGGACGACGCCCTGGCAAGCCAGTTGTTCGAGGCGCTGCGGACCGACTCCCCGGTACCGCAGGACGTTCTCGACGCGCAGCCCTGACGCACCTTCAGCAAACATTCATCCGGGCGTGTAACCGCCGTCACAAAGGGTCGACTCATTAAGGTAAACCTGACCTCTGTTAGGTCGACCTTCGCTGACTATGGCCTCTGAGCTGGGATATCGTGGCGTCCATGACCACTGCTGAAGCATCCGACACCAAATTCCACGCCCTGCTGCAAGAGCAGATGCGCAACGAGTTCGGCGCCGCGCAGCAATACCTCGCCATCGCCGTTTACTTCGACGGAGCCGACCTTCCGCAGCTGGCCAAGCATTTCTACCGGCAGTCGGTCGAAGAGCGCAATCACGCCATGATGCTGGTCCAGTACCTCCTCGACCGCGACGTCGAATTCGAGATCCCCGGGGTCGACGCGGTGCGCAACGCCTTCGATGCTCCGCGCGATGCGCTCGTGCTGGCCCTCGATCTGGAGCGCACCGTCACCGAGCAGATCGGCCGGCTGGCCGGCGTGGCCCGCGACGAGGGCGACTACCTCGGCGAGCAGTTCATGCAATGGTTCCTCGGTGAGCAGGTCGAGGAAGTCGCGCAGATGACGACGTTGGTGCGCGTCGCCGACCGGGCCGGCGACGACCTCTTTCGCCTGGAGGACTTCGTAGCGCGCGAGCTCGGTTCGACGTCGAAGGACGTCGGCGCACCGAAGGTCGCAGGAGGCAGCCTCTGAGCGTCGCGCGGATCTGAGCGCGGCTAATCGCGACCGGCGGCGCCGGCCAGACCGTTCTGCAGCCAATCCTTGGTGCGGCCGGGGTGGTTGGTCGCGGCCCATGCCACACCGAGGTCGCGGCAGTACTGCACGTCCTCGAAATGGTCGACGGTCCAGCAGTACAGCGCGCGGCCTTGCGCGGCCGCCCGGTCGACCAACTCCGGATGCTCCCTCAGTGTGGCGATCGACGGCCCGACCGCGGTGGCGCCGACGGTCGTGGCGGCGCTGCCGCCGAGGTAGCGCGACGTCTCGCCGAGCAACACGGTCGGCAACATCGGGGCTGCGCGTCGGATTCGCCACACCGCGGCCGCCGAGAACGACATCACCACGGCGCGCGACAGGTCCGCCGATGCCGGGGAGGCGATCCCGAACCGGTGCAGCAGCGCCAGCACCTTGCTCTCCACCAGCCCACCGAACCGGACAGGGTGCTTGGTTTCGATGAACACCTTGACCGGCCGGTTCCAATCGAGCACAAGAGAGATCAGCCCTTCGAGGGTGAGCAAGCCCGTATCACCTTGCACCTCAACGGCATTGCGGCTTGGATGCCAACCGCCGTAGTCGAGCTCGCGCAGTTGGGCGAGCGTCATGTCGCTGACGAGCCCCGTTCCGTTCGACGTGCGGTCGACCCGTCGGTCGTGCACACACACCAGGTGGCCGTCGCGGGTGAGTCGCACATCGCATTCCACGCCGTCGGCGCCCTGCTGCAGCGCAAGCTCGTACGCCGCGAGCGTGTGCTCGGGACGGTCGGCCGACGCGCCGCGGTGCGCCACGACGAAGGGATGGCCCCCGGGCGTCGGTCCGGAAGTCGCGTTCTCGGCGGCTTCGGAGTCGCCTGTCATAGGGCCTATGCTGCCGGGTCCTGCCCGTGCGACTCAACCGGAGCCTCGGGCTCGGGTCGATCCTCCGCCGGCCTGCTGTCGTCGGGGACGATCACCCAGCGCTTGCTCGGGCGCTCGACCGGCTGCCGTTCGAAACCGGAAACGACCTTCATGGCGAGCAGCAGGGTGGTCAGCGCCAGCAGATAGGCGATCATCGTGGTCATCGTGTTGTCGGCGATTCCCTGCGCATCGCGGGTGAAGCTGGTCGCGATCGACCAGATCGACACCGCGTAGCTGGCTACCCACGCAAGCCACCACACCGCGATCGGCCTGCGCAGATAGCTGAGCCGCTCCTCGACGCCCGCCAGTTCGAGGACGAACACCGGCGCCCAGAACAGATTGACGAACGGGAGCAGGCAGCCGGCCTTGAGTCGCCAGGAGGATCGAGGGTCCGTCGTTCCCCGGTAGGTGTAGGCGGCGGCCCGCCTGGCGATGAGCCAGTTCGTCAGCACGATGAGGCTGGCCACCACCATGAACGCGGCAACGACGCTGAGTACGACACCGAACCAGGTCGCGATCGCGGCGATCCACGGGGGCAGCAACACCGACCGGTTGATGATCAGCAGCACGTAGCGCGCGAGGTGGATCAGCGCCGCGGCGCCCAGCACCGCCATCGTCAGGAGCAGCGTGCCCGTCACCATGCCCGGCGACGGGCCGCGGCGCGGCGCCTCCTGCTGTTGGTCAACCGGCGCGGGCTGGTCGACAAGTCCCCATCGCGGGATGGTCGCGTAGCGAGGTGTCGGGCCGAGCGCGCGCTTCGGGCGCCGCGGATGCGGCGGTGCGCCCGGCCGCACGGCGATCCAGCGGTATCCCGGTGGCAGCTGCGGCCGTGGGCCGGGCGCTGCGGCCGCGGACCGTGCGCTCCACTGGGCGTTCGCGGTGTCCGGCGCAGACGCCGATGGCGGCATCAGCGATCCGTTGCACCGCGGACACCACGTCCGGCGCCGGTCGCGCACGTTCCACCGGGTTCCGCACGCCGAACACACCTGAATCATTTCGCTCCTCGCGCGCGCGGAATCACTTCACTCCTCGCCCGACCATTCGACCAGCGTAGCGACGATGCGTCAGACCACACCCGGCCCGCCGTCGTCGGTCACGATCGGTCGGCCGGCACCGGCCCAGGCGAACATGCCGCCGCTGACGTTGACCGGTGAATAGCCGTTCCTGGCCAGGTACTGCGCCACGCTCTGCGACCGCCCACCGGCTGCGCAGATCACGAACACCTGCGCGTCGACGTCGATCTCCGCCAGACGCGCTGGGACCTGTCCCATCGGGATGTGCCGCGCATCCGGGGCATGCCCGCGTGCCCACTCATCGTCCTCGCGTACGTCGAGCAGGATCAAGCCGGCGTCGAAGGTCGTCGGCACGTCGGCAACGTCGACCTGCGCGATTTCAGCCTCTTTCATGCCTCAATGCTGACATGCCGCCAGCCGGCTCGCGGCGACAGCAATGACCACCTATCCACAATTTCCACAGGTTCATCCACAAGCCGCGACATCGGAGAACCCGCCTTGAGCCGCTGAATCTGTGTTTTTCCTGAGGATCGCTGTGGATAAGCGGTCGACGTTTGGGCGCTCCCATCAACAGGCGGTCGGGCGGCGAGCGAAATCCCTAGTCCCGCTAACCGCGACTTGAGCCGGCCGCACCCACATTCCGTGGTGCGCGCGAGCCGATTTTTCCGGTTCGACGCAAGGGGCTATGATCGGCGTCACAACCAGCAGTTGTGATAGATCTCACCCGGGGGAACGTGAAACATGCAGGTCAGGAGGGGTTCATGACATCTTCGATGGGATCGGGTTCGGCGATGCCCCCCACGAAGTGGCAGTCCTCGACGCCCGCCGCCTACAACCGCAGCCAGCTGATGGCGTTACTGCGCGCCGGCGTGATCGCGCTGGTGCTCGTGATCGTGCTGGCCCTGATCGTCCTGTTCTGACGACGAGCCGCCGACTCCTTCGCGAGGATACGACTTCTTCGCGACAACACGACAAAGCCGCCGGGTCTATGACTCGGCGGCTTCTTGGTGTCAAGAAGGTTTTCAGGCGGGCGGATAGACACCCATCTGCTTGCCCTTGTCGGTCTGCCAGAAGATGTCGGCGATCTCGTCGATCGTCTTGAGCAGCTTCTCGGCGACGGCGACATCGAGCGACTTCTTGACGTCGCCCGCGCCGTGCACGCCGTCCCAGAACAGCTGATGCAGGTTGGGGAACTGCTCGAAGTGATCCTTGGCGAAGAAGTCGGCCCACAGCACCATCAGGTGATGTTTGACCTCCTCGGCCTGCCGCTCCTTGATGATGATGCAGCGCGCGCGGAAGTGCTCATCGTCTGAGTCGTGGTACTTCTGGATCGTCTTGAGGCACGAGAGCGCCTCGATTTTGGCCTGCGCGGGGTCATAGACGCCGCAGTAGAGATCGCAGTGGGCATGGGCAGGGGTCGCGTGGTTCAACAATCGATGCAGCATGTACCTAACCTACCCTTTGGAGGTGCGCCGCAACCAGACACCGCGACGCTGGCCTCTGCGGTTGTTCCGAGTGGTCGACGACTCGATGCGCCCGACGGTCGGCCCAGGGGATGGCCTATTGGCCCTGCGGGGCGGGAGCATTCGGCGCGGGCAGCTACGGGTGTTCCCGGATCCGCGGCGTTCGACACGGTGGCTCGTCAAGCGGGTCGGCGATGTCTACGCCGAGGGTCGCGACGTGATCTTTGAAGCGCGCTCGGACAATCCGGGCGCCCCCGGTGCCGTCGACTCCCACGAATTCGGCTGGGTCCCGGCGGCCGGTTCGTATCGCGTGCTGTGGACTGCCCGAGCCAATTCCGGTGATTAGCAGTCGTGTCCACTTGCGTGCCAGCCGAGTTCTGCCGCATGCTGAGCAAATCGACCCACTGGCGTGTCGGGCCATCAGTCGGCCAGAGGCCGGCGTCCGAACACCGATGGCGCGGAGGCGATATGGAGAGGGAGTCGGGCAAGGCGATCGAGATCGCCCCCTTTCATTCACGCGGTTCACTCAAGGGATTCGTCATCTCGGGTCGCTGGCCGGATTCGACCAAGGAGTGGGCTCAGTTGCTGATGGTCGCCGTGCGCGTGGCATCGCTTCCCGGGTTGTTGTCCACGACAACGATTTTCGGTGCCCGTGAAGAGCTGCCCGACGAGCCTGAGCCCAATACGGTCGGCCTCGTCCTTGCCGAAGGCACCGTGGTCGGTGAATCAGCGGTACCGCCAGGTTATTTCGCCGAGCACCAGCCGCCGGCCCTGTTGATGCTGCATCCCCCGTCGGAAACCACACCGTCACTGCCGGAGTGCAGCGGCGCGGCCTCCGGTTGCGTGTTGCTGCCCGGCCTCCCCCATCTCGGCCTCGAGCACCGCGCAGCATGGGTGGAAGCCGAATCCGACGGAACAGTGACCTCCATGGTGAGCCGCGTCGGCGTGGACCCGATCAGCCACCCGGACACCGCGATCCTCGCGATGCTGCTTGCGGCATAAGGGCTTTCGAAGCATTTGATTCGGGTGCATGAACGGTGGATTCGGGTGCCCGAAACCCTACGTGACACTGGCACATCCGCGCGATCGAAGCTATGGTCGGGTCAGTAAGCGAAGGGGAGTAGCCCCCAATCGTCGTGTCGACATACTGGCGCAAGCCCGGCCGGCGAACCACACATCCGAGGTGGTGGGCGAGACCTTCGACCGAAGCCGGCGGGGCATGAACATCGCTACGTCGGCGACGCGTCGAAAGGGTCGTCTAAATGCTCGCCGCCATCGTGGTCAGCCTGGCCGTGGTCTTCGTCGCCGAACTCGGCGACAAGTCGCAGCTGATCACCATGACCTACTCGCTGCGGCACCGATGGTGGGTCGTGCTCTCCGGGGTCGGGATCGCCGCGATGCTGGTTCACGGCCTGTCCGTCGCGGTCGGACACTTCCTCGGGGTGACGCTGCCCGAACGCCCGATCGCGTTCGTCGCCGCCATCGCATTCCTGTTGTTCGCGGTGTGGACGTGGCGCGAAAACGGGCACGACGACGAGGTCCGGATCGCCGAGCCGCGGTTCGTCGTCCCCGCGATCGTGTCGTCGTTCGTGCTGGCCGAACTCGGTGACAAGACGATGCTGGCCACCGTCGCCCTGGCCAGCGAACACAGTTGGGCCGGGGTGTGGATCGGCGCGACTGCGGGCATGGTTCTGGCCGACGGTGCCGCGATCGCTGCGGGCAGGCTGATGCACCGCAGGCTGCCCGAACGGTTCCTGCACGGCCTGGCCAGCGTGCTGTTCCTGCTGTTCGGGCTGTGGCTGCTGTTCGACAGTGCGCTGGGGTTGCGGTGGGTTGCGGTGGCGGTCACCGCTTCCGTCACCGTCGCGGTGCTGGTGATCTGGCTCATCCGCCGCCGCAGTGCACCCGTACCGTCCGGGGCACCCCAGCCGTCGACCCGGGCGTCCTGACCTCCATTCGCGCGCTCGGCGACCGCTCGCGCGGGCTCCCGCGACCATCCGCGCGGCACTTGGCAAACGCTGCGTTCGGCTCGAATGCATACAACTGACGTTGCCGGCGGCGGTCAGCGGGTTTCCTGCGCACGCGGTGCACGGCACCATGGCAAAACTAGCTCGACGAAGTGACTGTTGTTTGCTTCGTCGCACCGTATGGTAGAGGCGTCGGCGCACGGGGAACACGCGGTAGCCGGCAAGTAGCGGGCCTTGAACGCGGGGGCTGGTCAACTTTTCCCGGGTTTGCACTTGGTTGTTGCCACAACACTCGCTACGATGATCAGCAAATACGCCGCTTGTACACCGCTCGTCCAATGCATGTGGAGGTCATATCGATGAGCACGACGTTCGCCGCTCGCCTGAACCGGCTGTTTGACACGGTCTACCCGCCGGGACGCGGCCCGCACACCTCTGCTGAGGTGATCGCGGCACTGAAGGCCGAGGGCGTCACCATGTCCGCTCCGTACCTCTCGCAGCTGCGCTCGGGCAACCGCACCAACCCCTCTGCCACCACCATGGCCGCTCTTGCCAACTTCTTCCGGATCAAGCCGGCCTACTTCACCGACGACGAGTACTACGAGAAGCTCGACAAGGAGCTGACCTGGCTCGCCAGCATGCGCGACGAGGGTGTCCGGCGTATTGCCGCACGCACCGTCGGCTTGTCGCCGGAGGCCCAGCAGGACATCGTCCAAAAGGTCGATGAGCTGCGTCGCCGCGAGCATCTGGACGATTAGCCCGGTGCGGCTCGCCGCGTCATAGCTGGCGAAGCGGGGCCGCGCTACCAGCTACGTCGCTTGACCCGTCGCGCCATCGCGACGGGTCAGTGCTCTGTACTGCTCGGCGATCTCCAGAATCCACTCGCGGTCGGAATATTCGCTGGGTTGGTTCAACCAGCCCAGGCCCGGAAAATCGACGCGCTTGTCCTCCGATGCGCGGTCGGCGGTTCCCGAATGGATCCACTCGGCGATCGCCCGGGCCTGTTCCTGCGGCGGAACCGGCGGGGACTCGAGGTCCGCCTCGTCCAGGTCGGCATCATCGCCGGAAATTGAACCGTCGCCGGACACCGCACCGCGCGGGTCGACTCGAAGCTTGCGCCGGTGTTCGGCGGCCGTGGCTTCCAAGTAGAGCGCGTCGGAGATCAACGACATCCGTTCCGCCACCCGGAAGACGAGGGGTCCCCGCGGGCGGACACCGATGCCGATGTCGGGGTGCCTGCGGCCCAGTTCGGTGAGGATCGGCTGGATCGCCCGCAGTTCGCGCCTGGCGCCGAACCAGTCCTCGATGCTGGGTAGCAGCGATCCCGCGGCGACGACCAACATCGCGCAGCCCAGGAGCGTCGCCGCGGCCCCGACGCCGACCGGTCCGCCGCGGTCGAGGGCACGCAGGAAGAAGAAGGCCGACGCCACCACGATCAGCACGATGCCGATCGTGAACACGAACAGCGCACGCCCCCGGCGGCTGCGGTTCGAGTAGCGCAGCCCCGCCCACGAGACCAACGACAATGCCAGCAGCACGTAGAGCAGCGGCAGCAGCCACGGCAGCGTGTTCCCACCGCCGCTGAGATTGCGCTGCAGGTATTCCTGGGGCGACATCTCGGGCTGACGGCCCGCGGAGAAGAAGGCCACCGCGGTCACCACGGCGATCACCGCCGCGACGCCGTACTGCGCGGCCGCGATCTTGCGGATGGTTGCCGGTTTGCGCACCGACGACACGGTCGTGATCATCACGCAGCTGCCCGCGGCGCACGCGACGAGCGCCACCTGGGACAGGCCCAGCGAGATGTTGGGCCAGCGCAGCAACCGGTCGATGAGCAGCGTCAGGGGCTGCCAGTTCAACGCGGCGATCAGCGCCAAGCTTGCCAGCGCGACGATCATCGCGGTGCTCACCAGGCTCTGCTTATTGACCAGCGCCCATCCGATGCGTAGTCCGGTGGCCAGTCCGAGCAGACCGGCGATCACCCAGACGATCAACCAAACGCCTCTCCGAGCCGCACCTGGACGATCGACGAACGGTCCGAAGGAAGCCTGCCCAACCGGTACAGCAGCAGGGCCGCAAAATCCTCCGCCTCCTGCTCGGCCTCCTCACCGGCCGGACCCATACAACCGGTCCGCTGGTTGAGCATGTAGCTGATCAGATCTGAGCTGGCGAACTCGGTGCTCTCTTCGGCGGCCTGCGCGACGGGAATACCGTCGTGGCCCAACACCAGGTGTCCCAGCTCGTGGGCCAAGGTGCGGTCCCACGCGGGCAGACCCTTCTGTATCAGGAACACGTCGTGGTCGTTGTACTGGCGCCACTGCCCGCAGACACCGGGCGGCAGCTCGGCCATCTTGAGCTCGATGGGTCGTTTGCGGTCTTCGCTGACGGCCTCGACGAGTCGGGTCAGCGACACCTCTCCCTGTCGCGGCGCCAGTTCGAGCACGGCCCCGACCGCGCGGGTGACACGGCGGTTAGCTGGCATGGATCCCCCTTCCGACTAGTTCACTATGCGCTGTCCGCCGTCTTGATGGGCGGCTTCTTCAGTCAGTTCGCGAACTTTGCGGTCTGTATAAGCATGCCCTCAATACGCCATGCAGCCAAGACGGGCTCGGCGCCCTCCCGTCGGCGCCGAGCCGCCCGCAGGCCGAACGCTGTGAACGATAGGGTTGTGCTGCACCAACAACCTGCACAGCCATGACGTCAGCAATCGAGAAAACCACCGGGAGGCAGCCGGGATGAGCCCGTTCAAGCGACGCAAAACCCGCGCCACCCGCAGGGCCGAGGCCCGCGCGATCAAGGCGAAGGCGAAATTGGAGGCCAAGCTGGCCGCCAAGAACGAAGCCCGTCGCATCAAGTCTGCCCACCGGGCCGAGGCCAGGGCGCTCAAGGCGCAGCTCAAGGCCCAGCGCGACAGTGACCGCGCAGCCCTGAAGGTGGCCGAGACGCAGCTGAAGGCCGCACGCGAAGGCAAGCTGTTCGCCCCCGGCCGGATCCGTCGCATGCTCACCGTCATCCGCCTACTCGCGCCGATCGTGGTGCCCGTGGGCTACCGCGCGGCCATCGCCGCGCGCGGCTATGCCGATCAACGCCGGGCGGACCGGCTCGGTGTTCCGCTCAGCCAGGTCGGCCAGTTCAACGGTCACGGCGCCCAGCTGTCGGCGCGCATCTCCGGTGCCGAACAGTCGTTGCGGCTCGTCTCCGATAAGAAGCCGAAGGACGCCGAGACCAAGCAATTCGTCGGGGCGATCACCGAGCGCCTCGGGGACCTGTCCGCCGCGATCGCCGCCGCCGAGCACATGCCGCCGTCGCGGCGCCGGTCTGCGCACGCCGCTATCGAACGGCAACTCGACGGAATCGACGCCGACCTGATGGCTCGGCTCGGCGTGAGCTGAGCTGAAAGTGTCGCCGTCCGGCTCCGCAGCCCGCCTTCGTGGCGCGGTTGCGGGGCTGCTGACGGCGACGCTCGCGGTGGCCGCACACGGTTACGGCGGTGCAGAGCCGCCGGGCGGTGCCGCGATCGTGGCGCTGGTCATCGTCGCCGCGACCGTCGGCACATCGACCGCCACCCTTTCCGCCGGTTCGAAAACGCCTGTCCTGCTTGCCATTCTGGCGTCAGGTCAGATCGCCGGCCACATCGTGCTCGGCGCCTCCGGGCATATCCATGCGACGCAGACCGCGACGATGGTCACCGCCCATGCGGTGGCGGTCGGCGTGGGGGCGGTGCTGATCGCGGCCGGTGAACGACTGAGCCGGGCGCTGTCGCGTGTAGTGCGTGTGGCGGTGCGCGTGGTGTGCCCGCCTGCCGCACCGCAGGGCCGTCCGATCGTGCGGCGGGCCGAACAACCGCTTCGCTCTGCGCTGCTTCTCGCCGCTTCGGTATCTGATCGCGGGCCGCCGGTCGCCCCCGCGTTCTGATCCACATACCAACGGCTCGAGAAAGACACATTCGATGAGAACCATCACCAGGGTGCCCCGTCGTGCCCTCACCACCGTCACCGCCGGTGCGGCCCTGCTCCTGTGGCTGACGATCGGAATGCTGGCCACCGCGGGCACCGCGTCCGCGCATGCGACCCGCATCGCGTCGGACCCTGCGGAGAACAGCCGGCTGACGGAGGCACCGGAAACGGTGTCCGCCACGTTCAGCGAGGCACTGCAGCCGCAGTTCGCGGCCATGACCGTCGTCGGCCCCGACGGCAACCTGTGGTCGACCGGCGAACCGCAGGTCCAGGGCGCTGTCCTCAGCGTCGGTGTGCGCTCACTCGGACCGACCGGGCGCTACACCGTGAACTACCGGGCCACGTCGGCCGACGGACACGTGGTCAACGGGTCCTGGTCGTTCGAGCTGAGCGTGCCGGGAACCGGGACACCGGGCCCGTCGGCGGCCGCACCGGCCAAGGCCCCGGCCGATGACGGCATCCCTGTGTGGCCGTTCTTCGCGGGAGCGGTCGTCATCATCGCCGCGGGCGCGGTGTGGGCGGTGCGGCGCCGCGCGTGACCCGTCGACGCACTGTGGTCGTCGGGGTGGTGCTCGCGACCGCCGCGACAGGCCTGACCTGGGGGCTGGCCTACCCGCAGGGGTCGCTGGGTGCGACCGCGGTGCGGATGGTCGCCGACTGCGCCGGTGTCGTCACGCTGGGCTTGGCGGTGGTGCCGGTACTCGACGGTGAGCGGCACCGCGGCGAGTTGTTGGCCCGCTCGACGCGACCGCTAACAGTAGCCTCGGTGCTGTGGCTGCTCGCCGAATTGACCCGGCTGATCGTCGCGGCCGCACAGGCCGCCTCGCTACCGGTGTTCCGCCTCGGCGTGCAGACCACCGCCGACTTCGCGACGACCACCGCGGCGGGTCGAGCGGGCATGCTCGCGGTCGCCGCCGCGACCGCCATAGCCGTGGCGGCGCTCGTCGCACCGCGGACGGCGTCGTGGAATGTCGCGGTGATCGGCGCCGCGGCGGTCGGAGTCGTCGCGCGCCAGCTGACCGGGCACTTCGCGAACAGCCCGCTGGGTGGTGTGGCGGTCACCGTGCATACCCTCGCCGCCGCATTGTGGGTCGGGGCGCTGGCGGCGCTGGTGCTGACCGTCGACCACCGCGGACAGTGGGCCCGGATGCTGCCGCGCTTCTCCGCACTGTCGCTGGTCTGTGTGGCGGTGCTGCTGGTCGGCGGGGTCGCCGGCGCCGCGCTCCGGTTGGGCGCACCGGCCGACTTGTACGCGACCGGTTACGGGCGGCTGGTGTCGGCCAAGATCGCGGTGACGGTCGCGCTCGTCGTCCTCGGCTGGCGAAACCGCACGATGTGGCTGCCCGCCGCACGGTCGCATCGCGCCACGGCGGTGGTCTCCCGAACCCGGGCGCAGGTCGAAACCGCGGTGATGCTCGTCGCGCTGGTCCTGGCCGCTGGTCTGGCCGTCACGGGGTAGTGCCATAGCCGGCCTGGCATGATGGACCGATCGACTTCCGGCCGCACGCTCGGCCGGCCTGGCGACCAGACACTGCAAAGGAGCAGCCCGATGGCAGACCAGCAGGGCCGACCCGACGAACAGCCGCACAGCACACCACCGGCGGATCAGTCGACCCCGCAGCCCGCTGCCGCGGAGTCGGCGAGCGTCTCCCCCGACCCGCTGATCCCTCCTCCGCCGGCGAAGAAGACACCCGCCAAGAAGGCTCCCGCCAAGAAGGCCGCCAAGAAGACTCCCGCGAAGAAGGCGGTGAAGAAGGCCGCACCGGCGAAGAAGTCGCCCGCCAAGAAAGCACCCGCCAAGAAGGACCCGGTAAAACAGGCGCCGGCGAAGAAAGCACCCGCGACTGAACCCGCCGCTACCGGCAAAGATGTTGAGTCTGCCGCGAAAGTGACTGCTGCGCAGGCGAAGTCGACGGTCGCTGCTGCCAGCAATCCGGTGGCCGGGCCGCCGCCGACGCCGTTGATCGGGCCCGAGCCCTCACGGTTGCCGGTTGCGGCGGCCATCGCTGCGGGTGTGCTGGCGATCATCGTCGTGCTGCTGATCCGCCGGGGAAGCGACGAGGGCTGACGAAAAACGCTTGACCCTCACGCCGCGTCAGGGTCGATAGTGGCGCTATGGACGCCATGACCGTCGGCGCGGTGGCCACCCTCACGGGTGTCTCGGTACGCACCTTGCACCATTACGACCACATCGGTCTGGTGGTGCCGAGCGTGCGCACCGCGGCGGGCTACCGCGGCTACACCGACGCCGACATCGAACGGCTGCATTTGGTGCTGGTGTACCGGTCGGTCGACATGCCCCTCGAGGAGATCCGCGCCCTGCTGGATGGGGATGGGGATGTGCTCGACCATCTCGAGCGCCAGCACCGGCTGTTGCTGGACCGTGCGGATCGGCTGCAGCACACGATCAAGGCAGTGGAGGAACTGATGAACTCACATCGCAGTGGCATACAACTGACCGCCGACGAGCAGGTCGAGATCTTCGGCAGCGCGGTGTTCGACGAGTACGCCGCCGAATCCGAGGAGCGGTGGGGAGGCACCGACGCGTGGAAACAGTCGCAGCAGCGCACCGCGCGAATGACCAAGCAGGACTGGATCGAGCTCAAGGCCGACAACGATGCGCTTTTGGCCGCGCTGGCCGAGGCGCGCCGCGACAGCGTCGTACCCGGCTCAGAGCGTGCGAACGAGCTGGCCGCCTGGCATCGCGCAAACATCGAGCGCTTCTACGACTGCGATCACGACATGCACGTGTGCCTGGCCGAGATGTATCTGGCCGACGAGCGGTTCACGCGCTACTACGACGACGTCGAGCCGGGGCTCGCGCAGTTTGTGCACGACATCATCGTGGCTAACATCGACCGGTGAGCATCGAACCCCGCCCCACCGCCGACCTTGTCGATGACATCGGGCCCGATGTGCGCAGCTGCGACCTACAGCTGCGCCAGTTCGGCGGGCGCGCGCAGTTCGCCGGCCCGATCGTCACCGTGAAGTGCTTCCAGGACAACGCCTTGCTGAAGTCCGTGCTGTCAGAACCGGGTGACGGCGCAGTGCTCGTGATCGACGGCGACGGGTCGCTGCACTCGGCGTTGGTCGGCGACGTCATCGCGGGGCTCGGCGTCGAAAACGGCTGGGTCGGCCTGATCGTCAACGGCGCGGTCCGTGACTCCGCGATGTTGCGCACCCTCGACATCGGTATCAAAGCGCTGGGGACCAATCCGCGTAAGAGCACGAAGACCGGTGCCGGAGAACGCGATGTCGCTGTCGAGTTCGGCGGTGTCGTGTTCCAGCCGGGCCACATCGCTTACAGCGACGACGACGGCATCGTCGTGGTCGCCGAACCGGACTGATCGCGAACCGTACACCAGGGTCGTCAATATTGGGGAATCACAGCCCTGGTGTACATCTCGCGGGCGAAGTTAGGCCGAAGCCTTCACCGAGGCGCGGTGTTTGGTGAACTCCAGCGCCTCGTCGTCGACCTTGCCGCGACGAATCAGCCGCAGGTCGAGCAGGTAGTTCTGCTTGAGCCGCCACGGCGGGACATGTCCGGCCTTCGGCAGGTAGTCGAGCGCGCGCAGGACGTAACCGGGGGTGAAATCCATCAGCGGGCGTTCGTCGACGCTGTTGCCGGGATGCATCGGTTCGAAGCGATCGAATCCCTCGGCGTCCATGTAGTTGAGCACCCGGCAGAAGAACTCGGAGACCAGGTCTGCCTTGAGCGTCCATGATGCGTTCGTGTAACCGATGGTGAATGCCATGTTCGGCATGTGGGTCAGCATCATGCCCTTGTAGGCCATGGTCTCGTTCAGCTCGATCGGCTCGCCGTTGCGCATGATCGCCGCGCCGCCGAACAGCTGCAGGTTCAAACCCGTTGCGGTGATGATGATGTCGGCCTCGAGCTCCTCGCCGGAGGCGAGCTTGATACCCGTCTTGGTGAACCGCTCGATGGTGTCGGTGACGACATCGGCCTTGCCGTGGCGGATCGTCCGGAACAGATCGCCGTTGGGCGCCAGGCACAGCCGCTCGTCCCACGGGTTGTAGCGGGGTCCGAAGTGCTTTTGCACGTCGTAGCCCTCGGGCAGCCGGCGCTGCGCCATGGTCATCAGCTGCTTACGCATGAAGTTCGGGAACCGACGACTGATCTGGTACTGCGCGGACTGGAACAGGATGCTCTTCCAACGGTTGAGCACATACGCGGGCTTCTCCGGAAGCGTCTTTTTCGTCCGAACCGCGAACGGATCCACGTCGGGCAGCGACCCGACATAGGTCGGTGAGCGCTGCAGCATCGTGACGTGCCCGGCACCCGAATTGGCCAACGCCGGGATCAGGGTGACCGCGGTCGCGCCGCTGCCGATCACGACGATCTTCTTGCCCTCATAGTCGAGGTCCTCGGGCCAGTGCTGCGGATGGATGACGGTGCCCTCGAAGTCGTCACGGCCGACGAACTCCGGGGTGTAACCCTCGTCGTAGTTGTAGTAGCCGCTCGCGGCGAACAGGAACGACGCGGTGATCTCGGCTTCCTCTCCGTCGCGCTCGACGCGCACGGTCCAGTGGTTCTTCTCATCCGACCAGTTCGCGGACAGCACGCGATGCTGATAGCGGATGTGCTTGTCGATGCCGTACTCGGCCACTGTCTCCTTGAGGTAGGCCATGATCGACGGCCCGTCGGCGATCGCCTTCTCCGAGGTCCACGGCTTGAACCGGAAGCCGAGTGTGAACATGTCCGAGTCGGAGCGGATGCCCGGATACTTGAAGAGGTCCCAGGTACCGCCGAGATTCTCCCGGCGCTCCAGGATGGCGTAGGTCTTGCCCGGGCAGCGGTCCTGCAGATGCCAGGCGGCGCTGATGCCGGAGATACCGGCGCCCACGATGACGACGTCGAGGTGTTCGCTCATGGTACCGGAGCGTATCAACGGTATGTCGAGTTAGTCAACGGGGTGTCGATAATCTCGACACCGTGTAAAGTCAATCGACGTGACCACCGTCAGCCAGTCCCGCGGACCGCGGGGACGTCGCTCCGGCCGCCCCTCCGGCGACGACCGCGAACACGCGATTCTCTCGACACTCGAGACGCTGCTCGAGGACCGCTCGCTGGCTGACATCTCGGTGGATGACCTGGCCAAAGGCGCAGGCATCTCCCGCCCCACGTTCTACTTCTATTTCCCCTCGAAGGACGCGGTGCTTCGTGCGCTCGTCGAGCAGGTCATCGCCGAGGCCGACGGCAACGCCGACGACGCGATGGGCGGCATGGATCCCGCGGTGGATCCGGCCGGAGTCTGGAAGGCCATCAACGCGCTGTTCAGGACGTTCGGTGCGCACCGCGCCGTGACCCTTGCAGGCGCCGCCGCCCGGCCCACCAATCCCGACGTGCGCGCGCTCTGGTCGCGCTTCATGCAGAAGTGGATCGACCACACCACCGCGTCGATCGAGAGTGAACGCGCGCGGGGTGAGGCGCCTGAGACCATCCCGGCGCAGGACCTCGCGACGTCGCTGAACCTCATGAACGAGCGCACGATGCTCGCGGCCTTCGCGTCCGAGCAGCCCGCGGTCAGCCCCGACCAGCTCGTCGACACCCTCGCCCACATCTGGGTCACCAGCATCTACGGCACCACTGGCCACTAGTCGGACATCGATGCGAACATATGTTCGTGTCGACTGGTTTCGGGGCAGCGGCGGCGAGCATCCTGCACGCTGACCTCGATTCGTTCTACGCCTCGGTCGAGCAGCGTGATGAGCCGTCGCTGCGCGGCCGGCCGGTCATCGTCGGGGCAGGTGTGGTGCTCGCCGCCAGCTACGAGGCCAAGGCATACGGCGTGCGAACCGCGATGGGCGGACGAGAAGCCCGCCGCCTCTGTCCGCACGCGATCGTCGTGCCTCCGCGCATGTCGGCGTATTCACAGGCCAGCCACGACGTCTTCGAGGTGTTCCACGACACCACACCGGTGGTCGAACCGCTGTCGGTCGACGAGGCGTTCCTCGATGTGTCGGGGCTGCGTCGGGTGTCGGGCAGCCCGGTCGAGATCGCCGCGCGGCTGCGGGACCGGGTCCGCGAAGAGGTCGGGCTGCCCATCACGGTCGGGATCGCGCGGACCAAGTTCCTGGCCAAGGTCGCCAGCCAGGAGGCCAAACCCGACGGGCTGCTGCTCGTCCCGCCCGATCGTGAACTGGCATTCCTGCACCCGTTGCCGGTTCGGCGTTTGTGGGGTGTCGGCGCCAAGACCGCCGAGAAGTTGCACACCTACGGCATCGAGACCGTCGCCGACGTCGCCGAGCTCAGCGAGCCCACTCTCGGATCCCTGGTCGGGGCGGCGATGGGCAGCCGGTTGTTCGCGCTGTCGCGCAACATCGATCGCCGTCGGGTGGTCACCGGCGTGCGCCGGCACTCGGTCGGCGCGCAGCGCGCGTTGGGCCGGCGTGGCAACACGATGTCGGCGCAGGAGATCGACGCGGTCGTCGTGAACCTGATCGACCGCATCACCCGGCGGATGCGCAAAGCCGGCCGGACCGGTCGCACCGTGGTCTTGCGACTGCGCTTCGACGACTTCGGCCGCGCCACCCGGTCTCACACGATGCCACGGGTGACCGCGTCGACCGAGGTGATCCTGCACGCCGCCCGAGGCCTCATCGCCGCGGCGGCGCCGCTGATCGCCGAGCGCGGTCTGACCCTCGTCGGGTTCGCCGTGTCCAATATCGATCGCGACGGTGCACAACAGCTCGAGCTGCCGTTCGAGGAGAGCCACGACACGACAGCGGTCGACGAAGCGGTCGACCAGGTGCGTCAGCGGTACGGCAATTCGGCGGTGACCCGCGGTGTACTGCTGGGCCGCGACACCGGTCTCGAAGTGCCCCAGCTACCCGACTGACCCGGGCCTGCCCTTGCGCGGCTGGGCCTTCTTGGCCGTCGTCCTCTTCGCCGTCCTGCCGGGCTTCGGCGGGGGGTTGGCGGCTTCCGTTTTCGCCGACTTCATCGGCGGGACAGCCTTTTTCGCCGGCGTCTTCTTGGCGGGAGTCTTGGTGGCGGCCTTCTTCGCGGCCGTCTTCTTTGCCGGAGCCTTCTTCACCGGCGCCTTGGTCGCCGCCTTCTTGGCGGGCACCTTGGTCACCTTCTTGGCAGGCACCTTCTTCGCGGGCACCTTCTTGGCCGGTGCCTTCTTGGCCGGTGCCTTCTTGGCCGGTGCCTTCTTGGGTGCAGCCGATGACGGTGGCGCCGACGGCGGTTGGATCTGCTCGGCCTGGTCCTCGGGCTCGCCGCTGACGCGTCGCACGAGGCGCCCGGCCGTCTCGCCCGCAGCGGTCGCGAGCTCTGCGGCACGCGCGCCGAGCGCCGCGGCCGTCTCACCGATAATTTTTCTCACAGTGACCCTGTACCCCGTTCGGGGCGGTTAACCGCGGGCGATTCTCATGATCCGGCCCACGTCAGCAATTCCTCGGCGGGCCAGGTGTTGACGATGCGGTCGACCGGCACCTCGGCATCGAGCGCACGTTGCGCGCCGTAACCGAGGAACTCCAGCTGCCCGGGTGCATGCGAATCGGTGTCGATCGAGAACAGGCAGCCGACCTCCAGCGCCAGCTTGAGCAGTCGGGTCGGCGGGTCACGTCGCTCGGGTCGAGAGTTGATCTCAACGGCCGTTCCATGGTCCCGACATGCCGTGAACACCTTCTCGGCGTCGAATTTCGATTCCGGCCGCATCCCACGTCCTCCGGTGACCAGGCGGCCGGTGCAGTGGCCCAGCACATCGGTGTGTGGGTTGGTGACCGCCTTGAGCATCCGGCGCGTCATCGACGGGGCGTCCATCGCCAGCTTCGAATGCACGCTGGCCACCACGATGTCCAGCCGCTCGAGCAGTTCCTCCTCCTGGTCGAGAGAGCCGTCCTCGAGGATGTCGACCTCGATGCCAGTCAGAATCCGCAGCGGGGAGACCTTCTCGCGCAACTCGTCGATCACGTCGAGTTGTTGGCGCAGCCGCTCGGGCGACAGGCCGTTGGCGATCCGAAGGCGCGGCGAATGGTCGGTCAGCGCACAGTACTCGTGGCCCAGATCCCTTGCCGCCGACATCATTTCCTCGATGGGGGCCGAGCCGTCCGACCAGTTCGAATGCACGTGCAGATCGCCACGCAGCGCGGCGCGGACGTCACCGCCTCCGAGATCCTTTGCATTGGAGCGCAATTCGGTCAGCACTTCGGGTTCGCGCCCGGCCCATGCCTGCGCGATGACCTTCGCGGTCTTGGGGCCGATGCCGGGCAGCGACTGCCAGCTGTTGGCGGTGCCGTGGCGGTCACGCTCGGCGTCGGAGAGGGCTTCGACGACGTCGGCGGCATTACGGTAGGCCATCACCCGGCGGGGGTCCTCGCGCGCACGGTCCTTGTAATAGGCGATCTGCCGCAGGGCGATGACGGGGTCCATCACTCCAGTGTGCACAGGCCTAGTCGACGCGGTCGAGGATCGCTCGGGAGATTGCCGAGGCGATGCGCTCGGCATCGGGTAAGGCCACCACAGATACGTCGACAATGATCGTCGACTTGACTGAGAAGACCGACACGAAGCCACTGTTGAGCAGGACCACTTCGTCCTGATTCGGCCGCGAAATCGTTCCGCCTAAGTGGGGAAGGTTCAGATCGACGCATTCTTCCATCGCCGCGACATGGCGGTCGAATGTTACCCGCGCGGCGGATTCGTCCGGGTAAACGACCACGTTCTGTACGACAGTGGCCATCACGGGCACGATCAGTGGAGCAGTTCCGTCCCCAGTCGCGCCGGACGTTCTCGGCCGGCGACCACCGGACGGTAGATCGCCAGAATCCGCGATCGACTTGAACCGGGTCCAGTTCGCGCCGAAAACAATGCGCTGATCCGCCATGTCACGGCACGGACCCTCCGGCGTGTAGTCATCCCCGACCGGTTCGTCGGTATCTACCTCACGTGTGAACTCGTCGAATCCGCTGATCTCCCTTACATGTTCCAGGCTCAGCGGTAAACGCTCCGTAATGTCCTCGCCATCCGGTTCGACGTGGCTTTGGCAAGCGAGACCGGACAGCATGACAAGGCATCCGAGGGCGAGCACTCTTGGAATCAAGCCGGCACAGCCTTCCCGATAGTAGGTTTGGCGGAAATCAGACCACTCGGTACCGCCGTGCTCTGAGGAACCTGCGCCGAGTTGTCCACCGTCGGTGGGGGTGTAACAGTGGGCTCGGGAATGCCGAGCTGAACCGCGTCAGCGGCGAGTTGCTGCTGTTTCGCGTAGATGCGCTCGGCGTTGGCAGAAAGTTCGGCCCCGCGCGCGTTCCAGAGGCCGACTGCCACGCTGTTAGTCGGCGGCGGACGTGTTCGCAGGTGTGCTGCAACGGCGGCATTGTGGGCTGCGGCCTCCCGCTGCAACTCGTTCCAGTCGACATACCATGCTGCGACCTCGTCCGCGGGAGGACTGTAGTCGTCGTCACTTGCGCCCGGCGGGCCTTCCTTTGTGTCGTTTGTGACGAGTCGTACCCCGTTGCTTTTCCTGTTCGGCAACGGGACACCGCCGTGCTCGTCGAAGACGAGGTTCTCAACTTGGCTGAGCCTCTGGGAAAGTCGGGCTGCGATGTGGTTATCGAGGCTGATGAGCTGTGCCGCATGGTAGCGGATATCTTGAGCGAACTCTTGTGCTTCGGCTTCACGGGCCGCCCGCTCAGCGACAGTGCCGCCGGTGCGGCGATCGGTGACCGAGTACTCATCTCCGACATCGAATCCGGCGTCTCTGGCTGCCGTTAGGGCGTCTCGGAAGCGGTTCTGGGCTAGCTGTACGTCAGCCGCGCCCTGGCGGGCGACCGTAACAGCTTCGCGGAGATCGGCGACTGGACCATTCGCGACTCGTATGCGGTCCCAATACGCGCGCTCGGCCGCGGCGTCGGAGCCTGCTCCATCCCAGCCGCCGTCCCGGGTTCGCTGCTCGACCTCGACGAAGGCGCGTTCCCACCGGTGGGCGAGATCATCCCAATAGTCCGCACCTTCGGTGAGGTGATGGCCGGTCCAGGCGAGCAGTTGAGAAACGGTCGGCGAGCCGGTCGACTCCACCTACGAGACCTCTTGATCTGCTGCGCGCACGGCATCCGCTGACCGCGTGTCGACATCGTGGTAATTGAGGCTGGCAGCGCTGACCTTAGCGGCGGTGGCTTGCATCCGGGCGGACATCGCGGTAGCTGCAACCCCTACAGCAGAATGCCCCGCGCTCATCGCCGCCGAGCTCACCTGAGTCGCGTGCCCTGGTGCCGGAGGAGTCCCGGCGCTCATTTCGGTAGCTAGAGCACCGCATCTGTCCGCCAACGCTTGAAGTTCGTCGTTGACTACCCGCAAGGGACTCATAACCCAAGTTTAAAGTCGCGCCCCGTCGCTACAGGACACCACTATGTGGCGAACCCCAGTTGGCGTATACCTGCCGGCTGGCCAGCGAGGCCGGACTGCTCGTGCGGTCCTTATCGCGCGTTGGTGGCGACATCCTCAGTGCCGCCAGAAGGCATCGTGGGCGCCGAGGGGGAGCACTCTTGGAATCAAGCCGTGCGACCGCCGCACATCAGGAGTCGTTGATCGCGCCGTGCACGAGCGCGGCGACTTCGCCGTGGGTGGAGCCGCCGGCCAGGAAGAGCATCTCGTCACCGGCTTCCAACACGTCGTCGGGCCGGGGCAAGACGATCCCGCTGGCGCGGATGATGACCGCCAGCGCGGTGTTCTCCAGCAACGGCAGGTCGCGCATCCGCTGACCGACCAGTGAATCACCCTCGGGCAGCGTCAGTTTCGCCAGGCTGACCTGCCCGTGCCGTAGCTGCATCAGCCGCACCACGTGGCCGATGTCGATGGCGCCCTCGATCGCCGCCACCAGCGCGCTCGGTGCAGAGACCGCGACGTCGACGCCCCACGCCTCGGTGAACAACCACTCGTTGCGCAGGTCGTTGACCCGAGCCACCACGCGGGTGACGCCGAACTCCGTCTTGGCCAACAACGCGGCGGCCAGGTTCACTTTGTCGTCGCCGGTCGCCGCGATCACCACGTCACACATCTGCAGCCCGGACTCTTCGAGCGAGGACAACTCGCACGCGTCGGCGAGCAGCCATTCGGCGTCGGGGACCGTCCCCGGTTCGTAGTGCCGCACGTCGTGTTCGATCAACAACACCTTGTGGCCGTAGTCGATCAGTTCCTGCGCCACCGATCGGCCGACTGCCCCGGCACCGGCGATGCCGACCCGCATCATCGTCCGCTCCTCGACGCGCTGCGATGCGTCGAGTTGCCGCCAGCGGAGCCGTATCACGCACTCATACTTACCCATCGCGGCGGATTTGGGCGCAGCTAACGGGTCAGACTGCTCGGTCACCGCCCGTGGTAGGTGTTTTACTGCCTCTCACACCGCCCACCCGGTCCCGAACGGGGATGAAATGACCCTCGAGCAGCTCTATCTTGTGCTGCTGATCGCTGGGGTGGTGCTGCTGGCGAGCATCGTCGCCACCAGGGCCGCCAGCCGGGTCGGGCTGCCCAGCCTGCTGCTCTTCCTCTTCGTCGGCGTCATCGTCGGCGAAGACGGGCTCGGGCTGGACTTCGACAACTATCTGCTCGCCGACCACTTGGGCACGGTGGCGCTGGCCGTCATCCTCGTCGAAGGCGGCCTGACGACCCGGTTCTCCGACATCCGGCGCGTCCTCGCGCCTGCCGGTTTGCTCGCGACAGTCGGCGTCGCGGTCAGCATGCTCATCACGGCCGCCGGGGCGCACCTGCTGCTGGGTACCAACTGGCAGCTGTCGCTGCTGCTCGGCGCGGTCGTCTCCGTCACCGATGCCGCGGCGGTGTTCTCGGTGCTGCGCGTGGTGCCCCTGCCCCGCCGGGTGGCGGGCTTGCTGGAAGCCGAGTCCGGCTTCAACGACGCCCCCGCCGTCATCCTCGTTCTGATGTTCAGCGTGGCCCCGCTCGAGCTGTCGCCCGTGCACGCACTCACCGAACTGGTCTACGAGCTGGTGGTCGGTGCGGCGATCGGGATCGGCGTCGGCTATCTGGGCTCGATGGCGTTGCGCCGCATCGCGCTTCCGGCGTCGGGACTGTATCCGTTGGCAACGTTCGGGCTCGGCATGGTCGCGTTCGCGGCGGGCGGCACCGCACACGCCAGCGGGTTCCTCGCCGCGTATGTGGCCGCGGTCGTGCTCGCCAATACCGGGCTGCCTCACCGGTCGGCGACGCGGTCGTTCGCCGAGGGTCTCGGCTGGCTCGCTCAGATCGGACTGTTCGTCCTGCTCGGCTTGCTCGTCGACCCCAGTGACCTGGCCGCGGAGGTGGTGCCGGGCATCGTGACGGGTCTGGTGTTGCTGCTCGTCGCCAGGCCGCTGTCGGTGTTCGTCTCCCTGGTGTGGTTCCGGATCCCTTGGCGCGAACAGATTTTCGTCTCCTGGGCGGGTCTGCGCGGCGCCGTCCCGATCGTGCTGGCCACCTTCCCCATCGTGGGCGGTGTGCCCGACAGCGTCCGCCTTCTCAACATCGTGTTCATCCTGGTGGTGGTGTTCACACTGGTGCAGGGCCCCAGCCTGCGTTTCGTCGCGCATCGGCTGGGGCTGATCTCGAAGGAGGCGACGCGGGAGATCCAGGTGGAGTCGGCGCCCCTCGACGTGCTGGACGCGGAACTTCTGACGATGACGGTGCAGGCGCCGTCACGGTTGCACAACGTCACGGTGCTGGAATTACGGCTACCCGATCCGAGCGTGATCACGTTGATCATCCGCGACGGCCGCACCTTCGTGCCGCAGCCCGACACCCGCATCGCGATCGGTGACGAGCTGCTGATCGTCACCACCACCAAGACGCGTGCCGTGGCCGAACGCCGCCTGCGTGCGGTGAGCCGCCGCGGCAAGCTCGCGTACTGGTTCGACGAATTCGGCGAAACCGATTAGCCGCGCGGAGGACTCGGCGCACAGCTCGCTGCCAGGCACTCGGGACTAACCTCGGTTCAGTGAGGTTCGCTTTCAAGACATCGCCGCAAAACACCACGTGGGCCGACATGCTCGCGGTGTGGAAGGCCGCCGACCAGATCGACGTGTTCGAATCCGGCTGGACGTTCGACCACTTCTACCCCATCTTCTCCGACTCCACCGGCCCCTGCCTGGAGGGCTGGGTGACGCTCACCGCGCTCGCGCAGGCGACCGAGCGGTTGCGCCTCGGTGTGCTCGTCACCGGCATCCACTACCGCCACCCCGCGGTGCTGGCCAACATGACCTCCGCGTTGGACATCGTGTCCGACGGCCGACTCGAGCTCGGTATTGGCGCGGGCTGGAACGAGGAGGAGTCCGAGGCGTACGGGATCGAGTTGGGTTCCATCCGTGAGCGGTTCGACCGCTTCGAGGAGGCGTGCGAGGTGCTCACCAACCTGCTCAGCCAGAAGACCACGTCGTTCGACGGGAAGTTCTTTCAACTGAAGGACGCTCGTAACGAGCCGAAAGGCCCGCAGCGGCCGCATCCCCCGATCTGCATCGGCGGCAACGGCGAGAAGCGCACGCTGCGCATCACCGCCCGATACGCCCAACACTGGAACTTCGTCGGCGGAACGCCGGAGGTATTCGCCCGCAAGCGCGACGTGCTGGCCGGCCACTGCGCCGACATCGGACGGGATCCGGCCGAGATCATGCTGTCGGCCCACGTGCGGCTGGACCCCGACCTCAACTACGACAAGGCGCTGTCCGAGGCCGCGGCACTGGGACGGGAGGGTCTGGATCTGGCGATCATCTATCTGCCGCCGCCGCACGATCCGGCTGTGCTCGAACCGCTGGCCGACGCGATCGCCGCGTCGGGCCTACGGCGTTAGCCGCCGTTTCTGACGGTCACGAAAATATAACGATTTGGCAAACGCGCGGTGGCAGCGCTTCAGCGCGAGGGAGTTCGCGCTTTCCAGTTCGCTAGACGCCGTAGAGACGAAGCTCGTCGGCAGTGATGAGGCGTTCGGCTTTGGCCGGGAACTCGCGGCTCTTCAGCGGATGACGGAGGAGTGACCAGGCGATTCGGCTGACCCGAGACCGGGATAGCGGGTTGACATACACGGAACTGACTCCTGTGTCGAAACCGATAGCTGACCGGGGCCCAACCTTACCGCAGTGCCCCCATGAAGTCATTAGAACCCGACAGCCGGCAAACTGTGGTAGGCGCGCCGGACAATCATCTGATGTTTTTAGAGTTGCTGAAGTGACGCATGTGACTCGGTTTCCGAATCGCTCGGTCTCCCGCCTCGTGCCGTCACGGTCGCAGGAACACGTCGTTCAGCGTCACGGTCCGCAGCCCGCGCGCCCGAATGATGTCGACCAACTCCCCGAAGACCTCGGTGACGGGCGAATGGTTGAGATGGCCGATCACAATCGTCTGCGCGGTGAAGTGTTTGTCGGCCATTGCGACGACCTCCGCGGCCGGGATCCACACGTGGTCCTCCAGCGTGCCCGACCACAACGTGTCGATGGTGTAGCCGAGATCGGCCGACACCTTGTCGACGTGGGGGCCGGTCGCGCCGTAGGGCGGCCGGAAGTACGGACGTGCGTCCACGCCGTACGTCTTCCACAGGAAGTCGTGGTTACGGCGGAACTGCTCGGCCACATCGACCAGTGACAGCTTGGTGAGGTCGGGGTGCGACCACGTGTGGTTGGCCAGCTGGATCTGACCGTCGTCGACCAGCGGACGCAGCAGGTCGGCGTGATCGGTCCACGACCGGTAGATCCCGTTGACGAAGTAGGTCAGGCGTATCCCGGTGTCCTTGGCGAATTGCGTGTAAGCCCGCACAACCTCACTGCTGACACCGTCGTCGACGGTCAGCGCCAACAGGTCCCCGTCGCCGGGCAGGCTGCTCAGCACGCCACCGCCGGGTAGCGCGATCCGCGCCGACGCCGGTGGCGGCGGCAACAGGCCGACCGAGGGTGCGGGCGGGACCTGCGCGGCCACACCAGCGACTCGCGGTTGTGCCGCGGTCGCGCAGCGGCTCAGGCCCACTGCGCCGAGGGTGGCGACGGACAGGGCCGCGACGAAGTTGCGCCGGTTGAGTCTCAGCCCGGCGCCGGCGGTTGGGGAGCGGCCGATCACCGCCCTTACTGTCGCGCGCTCGGGCGCAAAAGCCGCCCATTGCGCGGCGTGTCGCGCCGGAACCTACCGGGAGCTACCGCTGCGGTACGGCGGTCGGCTTGATCGGCGCCGGAAGCGCTGAGCGGCCCATCAGGTAGCGGTCCACACCCGCCGCGGCCGCGCGGCCCTCCGCGATGGCCCACACGATCAGCGACTGCCCGCGCCCCATGTCGCCCGCGACGAAGACGCCGGGCACCGAGGAGGCGAAGTCGGCGTCTCGGCTGACATTGCCCCGCTCATTGATCTCGACGCCGAGGTCGGTCAGCAGGCCTTTGCGCTCGGGACCGGTGAAGCCCATCGCGAGCAGCACGAGATCGGCTTCCATCTCGAACTCGGTGCCCTCGACCTTCTCGAACTTGCCCGCGTTCATCTTGACCTCGTGGCCGCGCAGTCCGGTGACATGCCCGTCGCGGCCGATGAACTCCTCGGTGTTGACCGAGTAGACGCGCTCGCCGCCTTCCTCGTGCGCCGAGGACACCCGAAACATCAACGGGTAGACCGGCCACGGCGTCGAGTCGGCGCGTGTCTCCGGCGGCCGCGGCATGATCTCGAACTGGTGCACGCTGGCCGCGCCCTGGCGGTGCGCGGTGCCCAGACAGTCGGCGCCGGTGTCACCACCGCCGATGATGATGACCTTCTTGTCCTTCGCGTGGATCGGCGGCAGGCCGTTCTCGTCGGTGACGGGGTCGCCGAACTGCACGCGGTTGGCCCACGGCAGGTACTCCATCGCCTGATGGATGCCGTCGAGCTCGCGACCCGGGATCGGCAGGTCACGCCGCTCCGTCGCGCCGCCGGCGAGCACCACCGCGTCGAACTCCTTGCGAAGCTGCTGCGCTGTTATATCAATGCCGACGTTGACCCCGGTGCAGAACTCGGTGCCCTCGGCCGCCATCTGCTCCAGACGACGGTCGATGTGGCGCTTTTCCATCTTGAACTCGGGGATGCCGTAACGCAGCAGCCCGCCGATGCGGTCGTCGCGCTCGAACAGCGTGACGCTGTGCCCGGCGCGGGTCAGCTGCTGGGCGGCGGCCAGCCCGGCCGGGCCCGAGCCGACGACGGCGACCTTCTTGCCGGTCTTGACCTCCGGCGGCAGTGGCGTCACCCAACCCTCGTCGAAGGCCTTGTCGATGATCTCGACCTCGACCTGTTTGATCGTGACCGGATCCTGGTTGATGCCCAGAACGCAGGAACCCTCGCACGGCGCGGGGCACAGCCGGCCGGTGAACTCCGGGAAGTTGTTCGTCGCATGCAGCCGTTCGATGGCGTCGCGCCAGCGGTCGTTGCGCACCAGGTCATTCCACTCGGGGATCAGGTTTCCCAGCGGACAACCGTTGTGGCAGAACGGAATCCCGCAGTCCATACAGCGGGTTGCCTGCTCACGCAGGGTGTCGTGGGAGAAGTCCTCGTAGACCTCTTTCCAATCGCGCAGGCGAATCGGCACGGGCCGCCGCTGCGGCGTCTCGCGCTGGGTGTATTTCAGGAAACCGCGGGGATCAGCCACTGGCGGCCGCCATGATCGCCTCGTTGACGTCGGCGCCGGTGCGTTCTGCCTCGGCGATCGCCTCGAGCACCCGTTTGAAATCGCGGGGCATCACCTTGGTGAAGTGCTTCACGTTGTTGTCCCAGTCGTTGAGTATCCGTGCTCCGACAGCGGAATCGGTGGCATCGACGTGGGCCTGGATCATGCCCGCAAGCCATTCGAGGTCCTCCTCGTCGAGGCCCTCCAGTTCCACCATCTCGGCGTTGAGGTTGTCCGGTAACGCGCCGTCGGGGTCGTAGACGTAGGCGATGCCACCGGACATGCCCGCGGCGAAGTTGCGCCCCGTCGGACCGAGGATTGCGATCTTGCCGCCGGTCATGTACTCACAACCGTGGTCGCCCACACCTTCGACCACCGCGTGCGCACCGGAGTTGCGCACCGCGAACCGTTCGCCGACCTGGCCGCGGATGAACACCTGGCCGCTCGTCGCACCGAACAGGATCACGTTGCCCGCGATGATGTTGTCCTCGGCGACGTAGTCCTCGGGTGCGCTGTCCGATGGCCGCACCACGATCCGTCCACCCGAGAGGCCCTTGCCGACATAGTCGTTGGCGTCGCCGTAGACCCGGAGCGTGATGCCCTTCGGCACGAACGCCCCGAAGCTGTTGCCCGCCGAACCGTCGAAGGTGATGTCGATGGTGCCGTCCGGAAGGCCCTGCCCGCCATAGGCTTTGGTCACCTCGTGGCCGAGCATCGTGCCGACTGTCCGGTTGACGTTGGCGATCGTCGTCGAGAAGCGCACCGGCGTCTGTGAATCCAGCGCTTCGCGGCACATCACGATCAGCTGCTGGTCGAGCGCCTTGTCAAGGCCGTGGTCCTGACGCGAACTGCAATACAGGTCCTGGTTCATGAACGCCGACTCGGGCTCGTGCAGAACCGGCGTCAGGTCGAGCTTGTAGGCCTTCCAGTGCTCGGCGGCCTTCGTGGTGTCCAGCGCGCCGACTTGCCCCACCATCTCGTTGACGGTGCGGAAGCCCAACTGGGCCATCATCTCCCGCACCTCTTCGGCGATGAACATGAAGAAGTTCTCGACGAATTCGGGCTTTCCGGTGAACCGCTCGCGCAGCACCGGATTCTGGGTGGCCACGCCCACCGGACAGGTATCGAGGTGGCAGACGCGCATCATGATGCACCCCGAGACCACCAGCGGCGCGGTGGCGAAGCCGAACTCCTCGGCGCCGAGCAGTGCGGCGACCACGACGTCGCGGCCCGTCTTGAGCTGACCGTCCACCTGGACGACGATGCGGTCGCGAAGACCGTTGAGCAGCAACGTCTGCTGGGTTTCGGCCAGTCCGAGTTCCCACGGGGCGCCAGCGTGCTTCATCGACGTCAGCGGGGTCGCGCCGGTGCCGCCGTCGTGGCCGGAGATCAGCACGACGTCGGCATGCGCCTTGGACACACCGGCGGCAACCGTTCCGACGCCGTTCTCGGATACCAGCTTGACGTGCACGCGCGCCTGCGGGTTGGCGTTCTTCAGGTCGTGGATCAGCTGCGCGAGATCCTCGATCGAATAGATGTCGTGGTGCGGCGGCGGAGAGATCAGGCCGACGCCGGGCGTCGAGTGCCGCACCTCGGCGACCCACGGGTAGACCTTGCCACCCGGAAGCTGGCCGCCCTCACCGGGTTTCGCGCCCTGAGCCATCTTGATCTGGATGTCGGTGCAATTGCTCAGGTAGTGGCTCGTCACGCCGAACCGCCCCGAGGCCACCTGCTTGATCGCGCTGCGGCGCCAGTCGCCGTTCTCGTCGCGGTCGAAACGCGACACCGCCTCGCCGCCTTCGCCCGAATTCGATCGTCCGCCAAGGCGGTTCATCGCGATGGCCAACGTCTCGTGCGCCTCGGCGGAGATCGAGCCGTAACTCATCGCGCCGGTCGAGAACCGCTTGACGATCTCGCTGGCCGGCTCCACCTCCTCGAGCGGCACCGGCGGGCGCAACCCGTCGCGGAACTTGAGCAGGCCGCGCAGCGAGGCCATCCGCTCGCTCTGATCGTCGACGAGCTTGGTGTATTCCTTGAAGATCTCGTACTGGCCGGTGCGAGTGGAATGTTGCAGCTTGAACACCGTGTCCGGGTTGAACAGGTGGTACTCACCCTCCCGGCGCCACTGGTACTCGCCGCCGACCTCGAGTTCGCGGTGCGCCCACTCGTCGGGCCGGTCGAGATAAGCCAACGCGTGCCGGGCGGCGACGTCGTCGGCGATGTCGTTGAGGTCGATTCCGCCGACGGGACAGGTCAATCCGGTGAAGTACTCGTCGAGCACCTGCTGGTTGATGCCGATGGCCTGGAACAGCTGGGCGCCGGTGTAGGAGGCCAGCGTCGAGATGCCCATCTTCGACATCACCTTCAGCACGCCCTTGCCCGCGGCCTTGACGTAGTTGGCCTTGGCCTGGTCGCTGGAGATGCCGGTGATCACGCCGCGGTCGACCATGTCCTCGATCGACTCGAAGGCCATGTATGGGTTGATCGCAGCCGCGCCGAAGCCGCACAGCATAGCCATGTGGTGCACCTCGCGGGCGTCGCCGGCCTCCACGACCAGCCCGACCTTTGTGCGGGTGCGTTCCCGGACGAGGTGGTGGTGCACGGCCGAGACCGACAGCAGCGACGGGATCGGCGCCATCTGCTCGTTGGATTCGCGATCCGAGAGCACGATGATGCGGGCTCCCTCGCGAATCGCGGTCGACACCTTGGCGCGCACGTTGTCCAGCGCCTCCTTGAGACCCTGCCCGCCTCGGTTGACCGGATACAGGCAGCGGATGACGGCCGCGCGCATGCCGTGCTTACGCCCGCGGATCTCGTGGTCGGGGTCGACGCAGATCAACTTGGACAGGTCGGCGTTGCGCAGGATCGGCTGCGAGAGCACGATCTGTCTGCAGGATTCCGGACCCGGGTTGAGCAGGTCGCCCTCCGGTCCGACTGCGCCCTGCAGGCTGGTGACGACTTCTTCCCGGATGGCGTCCAGCGGTGGGTTGGTCACCTGGGCGAACAGCTGCTGGAAGTAGTCGTAGAGCATCCGCGGGCGTTGCGAGAGCACCGCGACCGGAGTGTCGGTGCCCATCGAGCCCAGCGCCTCGGCGCCGGTGCGCGCCATCGGCGCGACCAACAGGTTGAGCTCCTCGTAGGTGAAGCCGAAGATCTGCTGGCGCAGCACGACCCGGTGGTGCGGCATCCGCACATAGTCGCCCGGCGGCAGCTCATCGAGGTCGAACAGGCCGGCGTCGAGCCACTCCTGGTAAGGGTGCTCGGCGGCGAGCTCGGCCTTGATCTCCTCATCGGAGACGATGCGGCCCTTGGAGGTGTCGACCAGGAACATGCGGCCGGGCTGCAGACGCATCCGCTTGACGACGGTCGACGGGTCGAGTTCGAGCACGCCTGCCTCCGACGCCATCACCACCAGGCCGTCGGCGGTGACCCAGATCCGCGACGGACGCAGGCCGTTGCGGTCGAGCACGGCGCCGATCACCGTGCCGTCGGTGAAGCAGACCGATGCCGGGCCGTCCCACGGCTCCATCAGCGAGTCGTGGAACTCGTAGAACGCCCGGCGCGCCGGGTCCATCGACTCGTGTCGCTCCCACGCCTCCGGGATCATCATCAGCATCGCGTGCGGCAGGCTTCGCCCGCCCAGGTGCAGGAGTTCGAGCACCTCGTCGAACCGGGCGGTGTCCGACGCCCCGGGGGTGCACACCGGGGTGATCTTGTCGAGATCCTGATTCGGGCCGAACACGTCGGTCTTGATGAGCGCCTCTCGTGCGCGCATCCAGTTCTCGTTGCCGGTGACGGTGTTGATCTCGCCGTTGTGGGCGATGCGCCGGAACGGGTGGGCCAGCGGCCACGACGGGAACGTGTTGGTCGAGAAGCGTGAGTGCACGATGCCCAGCGCACTGGTGAGGCGGTCGTCTTGCAGGTCGAGGTAGAAGGCCTTGAGCTGCGGGGTGGTCAGCATGCCCTTGTAGACG
The DNA here is from genome assembly GCF_002245535.1 of Mycobacterium lehmannii. Classification (GTDB taxonomy): domain Bacteria; phylum Actinomycetota; class Actinomycetes; order Mycobacteriales; family Mycobacteriaceae; genus Mycobacterium; species Mycobacterium lehmannii. The sequence continues at coordinate 31,720 of NZ_NKCN01000007.1, forward strand.
AAGGTTTGCCCGGAAAGGCTTGGGAAGTAGACGGTTTCACGCCCGGGCCCGTCCTGGCCCGGGCCCTTGGTGCCCAGCTCGTGCTCGGCGCGCTTGCGCACCACGTACGCGCGACGCTCCAAATCCATGCCCGACGCACCGCCCATGAACACCTGCCGGAATGTCGGCATCGCGTCGCGGGCCAGCGCGCCCAGCGGCGAGTCGTCGATCGGCACCTCGCGCCAGCCCAGGACCTCGAGTCCTTCGGCCTCGGCGATCTTCTCGACGGCCTCACACGCGGTCGCCGCATCCTTCGACGACTGCGGCAGGAACGCGATTCCGGTGGCGTAGCTACCCGGCTCCGGCAGCTCGAAGTCGACCACCTCGCGCAGGAACGCGTCGGGAACCTGCAACATGATGCCCGCACCATCGCCGGTGTTCGGCTCGGCACCCTGCGCGCCGCGGTGCTCCAGGTTCACCAGGGCGGTGATCGCCTTGTCGACGATGTCGCGACTGCGGCGGCCGTGCATATCGGCCACCATCGCGACGCCGCACGCATCGTGCTCGAACGCGGGGTTGTACAGCCCTTGCATCCTGGGCGCCATTCGCACCTACCCTTTTCCTGCACGTCTTATGAAGCTTCTGCCTGACAGCCGTAGACAGCGGCGGTTAGCCGGTCCGGCCATGGAGTGCCTTCGTGCAGCATCGAACGCCGGCCTGTATCCACTTGCCCCGAGTGGAGAAAACGATATGACAAACACCGGGTGACATGCCAACTTAGTAGACCCTAACTACATCGGCGGGACGGTGCGGCCGTCTCGCTTGCCACCACTCGGTTTTGCACCCAACATCGTTGCGGCCCTGGGGTTTTCAAGGCGATCAGCGATTCTCCAGCGGGGTGCGGTACACGTCACACTTGCCTCCCGACGCCGCCTGGCGTTTGCTGAAGGGCGCTATTTCGGCGCTTTTTCCAGCTTAGACCGCTGCGTACGAGTTTGCGAAAAGCCTAGCCAGATTCTTAAGAAAGCGCTTTCAGGCTGGCTTCGGGGGTGAGGTCCAGCCGTCGCAGCAGTTGAGCGTTGAGCGCCACCACGACCGTCGACGCCGACATCAAGATCGCGCCGACGGACATCGGCAGGATGAAGCCGACCGGCGCCAGCACCCCCGCGGCCAGCGGCACCGACACCAAGTTGTATCCCGCTGCCCACCAAAGGTTTTGCTGCATCTTGCGGTATGCGGCCCGAGAGAGCTGCAGCACCGACAGCACCGAGCGCGGATCCGAGCCGGCCAGGATCACCCCGGCCGAGCCGATCGCCACGTCGGTTCCCGCGCCGATCGCGATGCCGACATCGGCCTGGGCAAGCGCGGGGGCGTCGTTGACGCCGTCCCCCACCATCGCCACCTTGCGCCCGTCCCGCTGCAACTGGGCCACCTTTGCCGCCTTGTCCTCCGGTCGTACCCCGGCGAACACCCGCTCGATCCCCAAGCCGGCGGCCACCGACTGCGCGACGGCCTCCGCGTCGCCGGTGATCATCACCACTTCGATGCCCAGCTTGGTCAGCGCCTCGACCACCTGGCGGGACTCCGGTCGCACCTCGTCAGCCAGCTTGATCGCACCGGCGGCCTCACCGTCGACCACGACGTGCAGGATGATCGCCCCTTCGTCGCGCCACTGTCCCGTTTCGGGCAGGTCGGCGAGCCCCGCTTCGGCCAGCATCCGCGGCCCGCCGACCTGAACGGTGCTGCCCTCGACCATGGCCTTGACGCCCACCGCCGGGGACGAGCTGAAGTCGGTGGTCGGCGGCAGGTTCAGCGAGCGGTCGCGCGCGGCCGCGACGATCGCCTCGGCCAGCGGATGCTCGGAGTACGCCTCGGCCGCCGCCGCCCACGTCAGGACATCCTCGGCGGAACGGCCGGGTGCGGTCGCGACCGCGGTGACCGTCGGCTCGCCCTTGGTCAGCGTGCCCGTCTTGTCGAACAGCACGGCTTCGACGGTCCGCATGCTCTCCAGCGCCAGCCGGTCCTTGATCAGAACGCCTCCGCGTGCGGCGCGTTCGGTGGCGATCGAGACCACCAGCGGTATCGCCAGCCCCAGAGCGTGCGGGCAGGCGATCACCAGGACGGTAATGGTCCTGATGACGGCCGCGGCGGGCAAACCCACGAACGACCACACCACGGTCGTAACGATCGCCGCCGACAGCGCGAACCAGAACAGCCAACCCGCCGCCCTGTCGGCCAGGCGCTGCGCCCGCGACGACGAGTTCTGCGCTTCGGTCACCAACCGCTGGATACCGGCCAGCGTCGTGTCGTCGCCGACCGCGCTGACCTGCACCCGCAGCCCTGAGTCGGTGGCCACCGTGCCGGCCACGACGTGGTCGCCCGCCTCGCGGCGAACCGGCCGCGATTCGCCGGTGACCATCGACTCGTCGACGTCCGCCGTACCGGCGATGATCTCGCCGTCGGCCGGGATGTTGCCTCCGGGGCGCACCAGCACGACGTCGCCCACACGCAACTCGGCCGGTGCGACGATCTCCGTGCCGCCGTCGACGACCCGCTCGGCCTCGTCGGGCAGCAGCGCCGCCAGGGAGTCGAGCGCCGATGTGGTCTGCGCGAGCGAGCGCATCTCGATCCAGTGCCCGAGCAGCATGATCACGATCAGCAGTGCCAGTTCCCACCAGAAGTCCAGCTCGTGGTGCAAGACACCGAGGCTCGCGCCCCAGGACGACAGGAACGCGACCGTGATCGCCAGCCCGATCAGCAGCATCATTCCCGGTGCGCGGGAACGGATTTCATTGACGGCCCCGGACAGGAAGGGCCGCCCGCCCCAGACGTACATCACGGTGCCGAGCACCGGCGGCACCCATCGGACCCCGGGGATGTCGGGCAGCGAGTAGCCGAGGATCATCGAGAACATCCCCGACAGCGCGACCGTGGGGACGGCGAGCACGAGCATGGTCCAGAACAGGCGCCGGAACTCGGCGACGTGGCCAGAATGATCGTGGCCGCCCGAGTGGTCTTGGCCCTGCGGATGGTCGTGCCCCGAATGACCGACCGCGGCCGTGTCTGGGTGCTGGGCGCCATGGCCGGCGTGCGTCATAGCGGCCATGCTATACCCCCTAGGGGTATATGGCCAGGGCTTGTTCGGTCACGCTGTACCTCGATGTCGCATCCACTGAACACTCCGCTGGGCCGGTTCGGCATCGTGACGTCCACGGACGCGCCCGGTGAGTGCGTGGCCTCGATCCCGGTGGGCGGCATGGTGAACCCGCTGACGGGCGCCCCGACGATCGCGCCCATGGCGATGCTCGTCGACCACGCGTGCGGCCTGGTCAACCACCGGCGCCGCGCCGCCGATGAGTGGACGGTGTCCAGCGAGCTGTCTCTGGAAGCCGATCCCGACGCCGCCGAAATCATCGCGGGCACCCCGGATGTACCGGTGGTCGCGACCGCCCGACCGTTCGGCGCCAAGAGCGACGTCGCGTTGGCGTTGTGCGAGCTGACGCACCGCGACACCGTGCTCGCCACGGCCACCGTGCGTTCGTTCTACATCCACTCACCCGCCGACATCGCACCGTTTCCCGACGGTCCGTCCGGCCCGCTGCCGCCGGGCACGCTCGCCGACCGGATGGCGGTTCGCGTCGCCGAGAGCGGCGGCGCGGGGCGGGTTCTGCTGCAGGACGAGGACCCCGTTTTGAACAACGCGATCGGCATCGTGCACGGCGGGGTGACCGCCATGGCGCTGGAACTGGTGGCGTCGGCGGCACTCGACACCGATGGTTCAGACCGGCCGCTGCGGACCGCGTCGTTGCGGGTCAACTTCATGCGGCCCTTCCGCAGTGGACCCGAATCTCGTTATGTGGGAACCGCTTTGCGCATCGGGCGCCGGACGGGCGTCGCCGAGGGGCAAGCCGTCGGCCCCGGTGGAGGTGTGGCGATCCTCGCCAGACTGACCGCATACCGCTGATCTGCGCACTAGCATCTGGAGACCATGGCCGAGACCCGTGAAACCGGCGGCGGCCTCGGGGGATTCGTTCGACGCTCCGGCTACATCCGTAAGTGGCTGATTCTCGGGATCGCGATCGGCGTCATCGCCGGCCTCGGCGCGGTGGTGTTCTATCTGGCGCTCGACTATGCGGGCGACTTCCTGCTCGGTGACCTGGCCGGCTACCGGATCCCCAAACCGGTCGGCGACGGCGGCGATCCCGGCTCGGCGGGCTTCGACCGGCCGTGGGCCATCCCACTGGTGGTCTGCGGCGGCGCTCTCGTATCGGCGTGGCTGGTCGCGAAGTTCGCACCCGAGGCCGAAGGGCACGGCACCGACAGCGCGATCGAAGCCGTGCACACCGACCCCCGCGCCATCCGGGGACGAGCCATCGTCATCAAGACCATCGCCAGCGCCCTGACCATCGGGTCGGGCGGCTCCGGCGGCCGCGAAGGCCCCGCCGCGCAGATCTCCGCGGGCTTCGGATCCATGCTGACCCGCTGGCTGAACCTGTCCGACGAGGACGGGCGGATCGCGGTGTCGCTCGGCATCGGGTCGGGTATCGGGGCGATCTTCGGCGCCCCGCTCGGCGGCGCGGTGCTTGCGGCCTCGATCGTGTACCGCCGAGATTTCGACTACCGGGCGTTGATACCGGGATTCATCACCTCGGCGACCGCCTACTCGGTACTGGGTTCGATCCTCGGCTTCGACCCGCTGTTCGGATTCGTCGCCGCCGACTACCGCTTCGACAGCCCGCTCGATCTGGGCTGGTTCGTCGTGCTCGGAGTCGTCGCGGCCGGCGTCGGCTACCTCTACGCGCGCATCTTCTACGGAACCGTCGCACTGACCGGTCGGCTGCCCGGCCACAAGGTGTTCAAACCCGCGGTCGGCGGGCTGGCGGTGGGACTGCTGGGCCTGGCGATCCCGCAGGTTCTGGCCAGCGGATACGGATGGGCGCAGAAGGCCACGGCCACCGACACACTGATGGCGATACCGCTGTGGATCGTGCTGCTCCTGCCGCTCGCCAAGATCGTGGCGACGTCGTTGTCGATCGGCACCGGCGGTTCGGGCGGCATCTTCGGGCCGGGTGTCGTGGTAGGCGCCTTCGTCGGCGCCGCGCTGTGGCGACTGGGCGATCTGGTCGACGCCCCTGGAATCCCCGACAGCCCCGCCACCTTCGTCGTCGTCGGCATGATGGCGTGCTTCGGCAGTGTCGCGCACGCGCCGCTGGCCGTGATGATCATGGTGGCGGAGATGACCGGCTCGTTTTCGGTGATCCCGTGCGCGATGGTCGCCGTCGGTATCGCCTACATGTTGATGTCGCGCACCGACGTCTCGATCTACCGCGCGCAGCGCCTGGACCGGGAAGCCGCCGACGCCGCGCGTGGCGCCGACGGACGCCGGCCACCTCCGCCCGAAACGACTACTTGACCGGCGCCTTCTTCTTGGCCTGGCTGGCGGCGTCCTTCTCCGTCGACGCGCCCTTGTTGGCCAACTGGCCACCGGAATTCTCCAGGTGCGCACGCACGAACCACTGGAACTTCTCCAGCTCCGCGGCATGGCCGATCAGCATGTCCTCGGTGACCGGATCGGAATCCTCGGCGTCCTCGATGTTCTTTCGGGTGTCCTCGATGACTCCGTCGTAGACGAGATCGAGTGCGGCCAAGTGTGCCTGCACGGTGTCGCGGTCCAGCGAGTAGTCATCCCAGGAGCGGTCGCCGATGATCGCGCCCGGCGTGCCCTTCGGCGAGTAGCCCAGAGTCGCGATGCGCTCGGCGACCTCGTCGGCGTAGCCACGCACCAACTCGACCTGCGGGTCGATCATCTCGTGGACTCCGATGAAGTTCGGGCCCACCACATTCCAGTGAATGTGCTTGAGGGTCAGGTGCAGATCGTTGTACCGGCTCAGCTGCTTCTGCAGCAGCTCGGCCATCTTGGCCGCGTCTTTGTCGGTCATACCCGGAACGGTGTACTGAGACTTAGGCATGGGAAAGCTCCTTTGCACGCATACGGTGTCGAGGCTTCGACTACCCGCTGCGTCGGCGAGGTAATCACCACGTCACAGGCGTCACATCTCGATCAGATTCGGAATCGCCATGCGCGGGCCGAACCGCGGAAGCACCGCAAGACCGCTCACTTCCAACAAGCGCACAGCGCGGTGACGGTGCGGGCGAAGCGGTTCGAGCAACTCGACCATCGCGGGATCGTCGATCGGATGGCCCAGCAGGCTCCACCCGACCATCTTCGCCAGGTGGTAGTCGCCGACCGAGAGCGCATCCGCGTCACCGAACGCGCGCTGACTCGTCTCTGCCGCGGTCCACTCGCCGACCCCGGGCAGCGACGCCATCGCCGTGCGCGCCTTCGCCGGTGACCGGGCGCCCAGTCGTTCCAGCGAGTCGGCGCGCTGAGCGCACACGACGACGGTGCGCGCGCGGCGCGGATCGACGTTGGCGCGGTGGAACTCCCACGACGGGATGCGGCGCCAGACGTCACCGGGCGGTGGCACCCGCATGTGCGCGGGCGCCGGTCCGGGTGCGGGGGCGCCGTACTTGGTGACCAGCAGCCGCCACGCGCGGCGCGCGTCCTTGCCGTAGACCCGCTGTTCGAGCACCGCGGGAATCAGGGCTTCGAGCACGCGGTCGGTGCGGCCCAGCCGAAGATGCCGCACGCGTCGATGTGCGGCGGCGATGGTCGGTTCCGTGGGCGCGAAGCCGACGCTGTCGTCGTACGCGCCGAGTTGGGCGGGCAGGGTCTCGGCGAATTCGGTCGCGCCGTCACCCCACGCTTCGCAGTCGACGGTGTTGGGTGCCGATTTGGTGAGGCGCGCGGTGACCGGGCCGCTACGCATCAGGCTGGTGCGCCAGATCGCGCCGTCGGGGGCGTCGAAGTAGCAGGGGTCCTTTCGGCCACGCCGCAGCGGCGCCAAGGTCAACGCGGGGCTGACCGGGCCGTCGAAGACGACCCTGACCGAGGTGTGCACCGGCCAAGGTTATGCCGGGCCTACGCGTTATGCGTGAACGACGGTGACCTCAGCCTTGTCCGGGTAGAACGCGACGTGACCGGCGATGGGGGCGACGGCGGGGTAGGGCTTCTCGTAGGTCCAGATGGCGTCCTCGACGACCGCGCCGCTGCCGGTCACCAGGTCGTAGTAGCTGGCGTCGCCCTTGAACGGGCAGTACGTCTGGGTGTCGCTGGGCCTGAGTTTGTCTTGGATGACGTCGTTGTGCGGGATGTACTGCACCGCCGGATAGGTCGACTCCCGCAGCGTCAACGCCCGATCTGTGTCGGCGACGATCTCGCCGTTCACCCGGACGGTGACGTGTCTGCCGGTCGGCTCGACGGTGATGGGGTGCTCCGCGGTGGGCTCGAGTACGGGTCGATCGCTCATGTCATGGCCAACGCACGAGGTGCCGGTCGGAATTCCGGACGTGTCGGTGGGTGGTGGCATAGTCGAACACATGTTCGGATCGGACTTCGCAGAGGCGGACGACGCCGCTGTGGTCGCCGCTATCGCCGAGGGTGCACGTGCGGAGGCGCAAGCCGCCGCACGCCGGCTCGCGGCCATTGCAGAGTTGGTCCGGCGCAAGGTGTGCGATGACGACGAGCGGCAGCGGTCGGCGTTCGATCCGTGGGACAGCGTCGCCGCCGAGGTGGCTGCGGCGATGACGGTCGGTCATCGGCGCGCTTCGGGGCAGATGCGCATCGCGCAGGCGCTGCGCGAGCGGCTGCCACAGGTGGCCGCCTTGTTCGAGCAGGGCGGTATCAGTGCGCGGATCGTCTCGACGATCACCTGGCGCACCACGTTGGTCGAAGATCCTGAGGCGTTGGCACTCATCGACACCGCGCTCGCACAACGGGCGTCTCGATTGAGTCCGCTGTCGGAGCGGCGACTCGACGACGCAGTCGACGCGCTCGTCCACCGGTTCGACCCGCTCGCGGTGCGGAAGTCGAAGACAGCGGCGCGCAGCCGAGACTTCCACTTCGGTGACGAAGAAGACCCGGCCGGCACGACTTCGGTGTGGGGCCGGTTGTTGGCCACCGACGCCGCCGCCCTCAAACGGCGCCTCGCCGAGATGATGAAGGGGCTGTGCGACAACGATCCGCGCAGTATGGGCGAGCGGCGCTCCGACGCGATCGGCGCCTTGGGCGCCGGCCAAACCCAATTGGCTTGTGCGTGCGGATCACCGACATGCGCCGCTGCCGGTGTGCAGGCGTCGAACGTCCAAATACACGTGATCGCCGACCAAGCCGCGATCGACGGTGCCACTGGCGCTGCCGCTGCCCGCGAAAATGCGGCTGCCGCTGCCGAACACAATGCCGCTCCTGCTGCCGACGGGCCCGCCGCTCACGCTGCCGAAGGCAACGCGGACCGCACCACCATAGGCGACAGAGGCGGCGACGCCTCACCCCCTGCGGAAGGAAAAAAGCCCCAGAAACAAGGCACCGCAGTGCTGCTAGGCCACGGGGCGTTGCCCACGTTCCTACTGCCCTGGCTGATCAGCCGCGGGGCGAAGGTGCGCCCGATCAAGATGCCGGGGTCGGAAGCCGAGTCGCGGTATCAGCCGTCAGCGGCGCTGGCCGAATTCGTGCGCATGCGGGATATGTACTGTCGCGCACCGGGATGCGACGTGCCCGCCGACCTCTGCGACATCGATCACACGACCCCGTGGCCCCTGGGACCCACGCATCCGTCGAACCTCAAATGCCTGTGCCGTAAGAACCACCTGATGAAGACATTCTGCGGCGGCCCTGACGGCTGGCGCGACATACAGCTTCCGGATGGGACTGTCATCTGGACCGCGCCGAGCGGCCTCACCTATACCACCCACCCCGGTAGCAAGCTGTTCTTCGAATGGGACACGACCACGGCCAACCTGCCACCGCCACCGGATACTCCACCGCCCGTGACCGATCGCGCCGCGAAGATGCCGAAGCGAAGACGCACTCGCGCGGCCGAATTCGCCGCACGGATCAGAGCCGAGCGGGCACGCAATGTCGACCCTGCACCGTTCTGAGAGCGGAAACCGGCTAGTGCGGTCGGTCGGTCTTACTCAAGTCGTACGCCGTCCGGACTTAAGCAGGTGGTGTAATCGGCTGATGGCAGAACTTGAACGGCACGGCGCGGTGTATGTGTTGATCCTCGGCGAGGACGAGAACCGTTTCCACCCCGACCGGCTGACCGCGATGAACTCGGCACTCGACGAGGTGGAGGCCGCCGACGGGCCGAGGGCCGTCGTCACGACCGGCAGCGGCAAGTTCTACTCCAACGGCCTGGACCTGGACTTCATGGCCGCCAATCCCGATGTGGCTGAGGCCAATCTGGGCGACGTCCACGCGCTGTTGGCACGCGTGCTGGCGTTCCCGGCACCGATCATCGCCGCGGTGCAAGGGCACGCGTTCGCCGCGGGCGCGATGCTGGCGCTGGCCCACGACCAGATCGTGATGCGCGCCGATCGCGGCTTCTTCTGCCTGCCGGAGGTCGACCTCGGCATCCCGTTCACGGCCGGGATGAACGCCCTCATCCGGTCCCGCCTGCCGATCGCGACCGCACACGAGGCGATGACCACCGCGCGACGGTACGGCGGCGAGGACGCCCTCGCGGCAGGAATCGCCGCGGCCACCGCTGGGGAGGGTGACGTCCTCAACGCAGCGGTCGACCGCGCCGATGCGCTGGCCGCCAAAGCCGGCGCGGTGTTCGGCACGATCAAGGCGCGCTTGTACGCGGAAGTGATCGCCGAACTGAAGGTGCGTTAGCCGCCGAAACTGAACAATTGCACGATCTTTCCGGCATTTTCATACATAGCTTCAGTTTCGAGTGCAACAGCTCAGAACGCCCAACGGTGATACTGCGCCATGTACCGCAACGCCGGCAGCGCCGACATCACCCGCCCCATCGCCCGGTAATACCAGGCGACGTCGCGGAACGTTGGCGAATCGAACGGCGACACCCACGCCAGCAACCGCGCACCGGGCACCGCCCCGGCGATATCGTCCGGACCGTCGATCCCCCACTGCAGCGTCGCCCCCGAGCGCCGTACCACCGCGTTCAGGACCTGCGACCGGATGCCGAGCCGGCTGAACGCATCGAATTGCAGTTCGCCGGAGGGAAACCCGTCGACCACCCGCCGCAGCAGCGCCGCGCCATCGGATTCCGTCAGGTACATGGTGAGGCCCTCGGCGATCATCAAAGTCGGCCGGTCCGAGGGGATTTCGGGCAACCACGATGCATCCGTGACCGAGGCGCCGATCACCCGGTAGTGGTCGCGGTCCGGATAGAGTCGCGTGCGAAGACTTGCGACCTCCGGATAGTCGATGTCGAACCAGTCGACCCCGCGACCGGCGTCCACCCGAAACGCCCGCGCGTCCAGCCCGCATCCCAGATGCAGCACGACCGCCCGCGGGTGCACGGCCAGGAACTGGCGCGTCCACCTGTCGAAGTGCGCGCTGCGGGTGGTCACCGATGCCGAATTGGCCGGAGTGATCGTCGTTTTCGACCAGTCATAGTCGATGCGCTCGACGATGTCCTTGGCGAACCGGTCACCCAGGATCGGGTTCGGCAGGTCAGCGTCGAGCGCCTTGGCGTAGAACGTCGCAAGCATGGTCTGCGGCGCACCGGACAAATCGACGGAAAGCTTGTCGGGCATCTCTACTCGCGGGCTAGCCTGCCTTGCTTGTACGCCGCGCGTCCCGCAGCCCCGCCCAGAACCTCGCGGCCTCGCGGATCGAATCCTCGACAGGCCTTGGACTCCAACGCAATTCACGTCGGGCCTTACTGCAATTCACCGGTGCTTCCGCACGCATCAGCCGCAGCGAGCCGAGCGAGAACTTCTCGTCCTTGCCGGTCACCCGCGCCTTGGCGGTGCCCAGGGCGGCCATCGCGTAGGAGACGGGCAGCGGGAGCGACTTCGTCGGCGCAGGCATCCCCGCGGCTTCGGCGGCGATGCGCACCACCTCGGCATTGCTGATCATCTTTTCCGAGATCAGGTACCGCTCGCCGACTCGGCCGTGCTCGGCGGCGAGGATCATGGCGCGCGCCGCGTCGTCGACACCGACGGCCTCCAACTCGATGCCGCGCATCACGAACGGCAGCTTGCCGAACGCCGCCCCGGCGATGATCGCGCCGTGCGGGGTGCGGCCCCAGTCGCCGCCGCCGTAGGTGGTCGACACGCACATCGCCACTGCGGGCACGCCGTGCTCGCGCGCATATTGCAGCACCAGCGTCTCGGCCTGCACCCGCGACCGCACATACGGCGTCAGACCTTTGTCGACGATCACGTCGTCCTCGGTCGCCACGTGCCCGCGCCTGCGGCCGACCGTCACATAGCTGCTGGTGTAGACGAACCGCCGCAGACGCATGTCCTTGGCGACCTCGAGCACGTTCCGGGTGCCTTCGACGTTCGTATAGAAGAGCGGCGTCGGGTCCTTGAGCCAGCCGCGCGTGTCGACGACGCAGTAGTACACGTCGTCGACTCCGGTCATGGCCGCGCGCAGCGTGTCGTTGTACCAGATGTCGCCGAGGAAGCGCTGTACCGGCAGATCGTCGATGCTCTTGGTGTTCGCGTTCGGGCGGACCATGACGCGGACGTCGTGACCGGCGGCCACCAGCTGTCGAGTGACATGGGATCCGAGGAAACCGTTGGCCCCGATGACCAGCTTGCTCACTTGCCTCCTCCGTACTGCTTCATCCACTCCTCGGCCTCCGGCGGCAAGGTGCCGAGCTCCGCGGCCTTGCGGCACCACTTGACGGTCGCCTTGACGAACCGCAACGGGTTGTAGATGTCCTCTTGCCGGCGCCACAGTCCGTCGCCGGCGTAGGTGACGATCGAGATGTTGGTGGCGCTGATGATGGTGCCGTCGCCGGGGTCGCGCATCGGGTTGTCCAGCTCGCAGATGATGCGACCGGTCGCCTCGTCGATCACGGTCCACCGCGACGGGAACGACGTCATGTGGCTACCGGGAAACGACTCCATCGTCTTCCAGATCCAGGGCCGCACCTGTTCGCGGCCGCGCATGGTGCCCGCCGCGTGTTCGACGTAGACGACGTCGTCGGTGTACTGGTCGACCCAGGGATCCCAGTCGCGGGTCTGTGCGGCGCGGTCGACCGTCGCCTCGAACTGTTGGAATGCCGCGGCTAATTCGTCGCGGCTGAAGGTGCTGCCCGTCACATCAGAACTAGAACACGTTCTACCGAGCTTGTCGAGGGTCAGAACGCGGTGAGCACCTGGCGGCTGCCCAGCGGATTCTGCAGCGGGACGTCGAGGATCCCCGACACCGCGATCATGATGCACGGCCGGCCGGCGGCTTCGGGAAGCGCGCCGCCGAAGAGTTCCACGGTGACGGCTTCGGGTGTCTCCTGCACGGTCGCGTGGACGCCGTAGCACTGCGGTGTGCCCGTGGTGAAGTGCACGCCGACGGCGCGGTCGCCCGCGACACGGTTGAAGGACTCGGCGCGCATCGGCTGCGGGTCGAAGATCGCGGGATTGTCGATGAACAGCAGGCCCGGATAGCCGGGCCGTTCGGGCAGCAGCGCCGTCTCCGCCGATGCCGCCGGGGCCGCCCACAGGGCCAACGCAGCGGCCATCACGGCAAGGAATATGCGCATCACACAACCGTAATCGCCGGCTGGAACATGGCGGTCGGTTCGGTGGTTATACAGGCACTATGGCAAAGCAATACATCAAGAATCCGGCCGCGGTGAAAGCGTTGTCGCCGGAGCAGTACCAGGTCACGCAGAAAAACGGCACCGAGCGGCCCTTCACCGGCGAGTACTGGGACAACCACGAACCGGGCATCTACGTCGACGTGGTCTCGGGCGAGCCGTTGTTCGCCTCGGTCGACAAGTTCGACAGCGGGACCGGGTGGCCCAGCTTCACCCGTCCGATCGATGTGGCCAACGTCGTCGAGAAGCGCGACTTCTCGCACCTGATGATCCGCACCGAGGTGCGCTCGGCGCACGGTGACAGCCACCTCGGCCACGTGTTCACCGACGGCCCCCGCGCCGAGGGTGGGTTGCGCTACTGCATCAACTCCGCTTCGCTGAGGTTCATCCACCTCGACGACCTCGAGGCCGAGGGGTATGGCGATTACAAGAAGCTGTTCGTGAATGAGGAGGCGCAAGCATGAGCGACCACAAGACGGCCATCCTGGCGGGCGGTTGCTTCTGGGGCATGCAGGATCTGATCCGTAAGCAGCCGGGCGTGGTGTCGACGCGGGTCGGCTACACCGGTGGCGAGAACGCCAACCCCACGTACCGCAGCCACCCCGGCCACGCCGAGGCGATCGAGATCGTCTACGACCCGGCGCGGACCGACTACCGCTCGCTGCTGGAGTTCTTCTTCCAGATCCACGATCCGACCACGAAGAACCGTCAGGGCAACGACGTCGGTACCAGCTACCGGTCGGCGATCTTCTACCTCGACGACGAGCAGAAGCGCGTCGCGCTGGACACCATCGCCGATGTCGACGCGTCGGGGCTGTGGCCCGGCAAGGTCGTGACCGAGGTGTCCCCGGCGGCCGAGTTCTGGGAGGCCGAGCCCGAGCACCAGGATTACCTGGAGCGGTACCCGAGCGGTTACACCTGCCACTTCCCGCGCCCGGGCTGGAAGCTGCCCAAGCGCGAAACGGCCAACCAGTAGCGCGCTAGGTGCGGTGGCGCACCACGACGCGGCCGCCGTCCTTCGGGGTGAACGCGATCCCGCGGAAGTGCACCTTCTCGTCGGGCGCATTGTCGGTCTCGATCACGAAGTGGCGCAAGACTGTTCGCAGGACGACATCCATCTCGACGTTGGCGAACGCGGCGCCGATGCACCGGCGGGTCCCGCCGCCGAACGGCACCCACGCCGTCGGCGGGCGCTTGCCCAGGAACCGGTCCGGGTCGAAGCGTTCGGGGTCGGGGAACACGTCCGGGTTGGCGTGCATGTTCGCCAGCGCGACCATCACGGTGTAGCCGTGCGGAATCCGCCACTCGCCGACGTCGAAGTGCGGTGCCAGCACGTGGCGCCCGGAGAAGTCGATGACGGTCCGGTTGCGCTGCAACTCGTTGATGAAGGCCTGGCGGTACTCGTTGCCGCCGGCGTCGTTCTCCTCGACCAGTTTGGCCAGCACCGCGGGATGGCGGCGCAACCGTTCGAACGCCCAACCCAGCGTCGACGCGGTCGTTTCGTGGCCGGCACCGAGAAGGGTGAGCAGCTCGTCGGAGATGTCCTGGTGCGACATCGGGGTGCCGTCCTCATAGGTGCTGCCCAGTAGCAGCGCCAGGATGTCGGTGCGCTCCTCGCGGGCGGGGTCGGCCTTGCTCTTTTCAATCAGGGCTTTGTCGATCAACGCAAACACGGTCCGGTCGAAGTTGCGCCGGAACGTCTCAAGGCGGCCCCACGGGCTGTAGGGGCCGGTCTTGAACGGCGGTTCGGGCAACGTCGCCATGCGTGAACCGAGCTTGGCCCACGGCGGGATGATCTCGCGCAGATAGTCCAGTTCGGCCCCGTCGGCCCCGAACACCGTGCGCAAGATGACGTTCAGCGTGATCCGGTTCATCGGTTCGAGCGTCGCGAACTCGACACCCTCGGGCCAGGTCGCGGTCTCGCGGAGCGTCTCCTCCTCGATGATCTTCTCGTAGTTCTTGATGCTCTGGCCGTGGAACGGCGGTGCGAGCAGCTTGCGGCGCTTGCGGTGCTCGACGCCGTCGAGCGCGAACACCGAACCGGGGCCGAAGATCCGACTGAGGTTCGGCTGCACGTTGATCAGGTCGTCGGTGCTCGCGAGATACACGGTGCGGATCAGCGCCGGATCGGCGATCACCACGCTGCGACCGAAGAACGGCACGTTGATCGCGAACACCGGACCGTATCGCTTGAGCGCTTTGCCCAGGAACCAGCGGCGGAAGCCCGCCATCAGCACCATCTGAACGGGTTTGGGCAGCGGGACCGCCGGCGGCAATTTGCCGGGTGTGACCGGGGCTTGCTGGTCGGCGGCGGTGGCGTTCGTCATCGGTTCTTTCACTCCTCCTGCGCGAGCGGTGTCCTGCGGCGGTGCACCACGATGCGGCCGCCGTCCTTCGGGGTGTAAGCCACGCCGCGCGAGTGCGTCTTCTCCGCAGGTGCCGCGGTGGTGTCGATCACGAAGTTGCGCAGCACAGTTCGCAGCACCACGTCCATCTCGACGTTGGCGAACACGGCGCCGACACAGCGGCGGGTGCCTCCGCCGAACGGGATGAAGGCGAACGTCGGCGGTCGCTCGTCGAGGAAGCGCTGCGGGTCGAAGCGCTCGGGATCGGGAAACTCAGCGGCCCTGTCGTGCATCAGCGAGATGCTCGCCAGCATTGTATAGCCCTGCGGGACAACCCATTCGCCCAGCTCGAAGGTTGGCGAGTAGACGTGTCTGCCCGCGAAGTCGATCACCGTGCGCGACCGCTGCACCTCCCCGAGCACGGCCTGGCGATAGTCGTTGCCGTCGGTCTCCGCCTCGGACACCAGCTTGGCAAGGACGTCGGGATGGCGGGTGATCCGCTCGAACGCCCAGGCCAGGGTCGAGGCCGTGGTCTCGTGACCGGCCGCAAGCAGGGTCAGCAACTCGTCGCCGATGTCCTTGCGGGACATCGCGCTACCGTCCTCGTAGGTGCTGCCGAGCAACAGCGCAAGAACGTCGGTCCGCTCGTCGAACCCCGGATCGGCCGTGACCCGGTCGATCAGTTTGTCGATGACCTCGTCGTACTGCCTGCGGTATTCGGCCAGCCGCCCCCACGGACTGAACCGGCCGTACGTGCGTGACGGTGCGGGCAACGACGCCAAACGCGAACCGAGCGTCACCCACGGCGGAATGATGCGCCGCAGGTCGTCCAACTGCTCACCGTCGGCGCCGAACACCGCACGCAGGATGGCGTTGAGGGTGATGCGCATCATCGGCTCCAGCGTCGGAAACGCTTGACCCTCAGGCCAGTTCGCCGATTCGCGCAGGGTCTCCTCTTCGAAGATCGCCTCGTAGTTCTTGATGCTCTTGCCGTGGAACGGCGGTGTCAGCAGCCGCCGCCGGCGCCGGTGTTCTGACCCGTCGAGCGCAAACACCGAACCGGGGCCCAGCACCCGCGACAGGTTGGGTTGGATGTTGCCGACGTCGTCTGTGTTGGCCATGAACATCTGTTTGGCCAGCTGCGGGTCGCCGACGACGACCGTGCGTCCGAAGACCGGAACGTTCATCGTGAAGACCGGACCGTGGAGGCGGGCGAACTGAGCGACGGTCCAGCGCCGGGAAACCGCGAACGCGAGACCCAACAGCGGCTTGGGAATCCGCGCCGCCGGTGGCAGCTTGACCGCGGCAGGCGACACCGCTGCGGGTGTGGGCTTATCGACGACCAAAGCTTCGCTCATGACGCTCCCAGCCTGTTCCCCGGTACTACGATGTACCGTAGGTTCGTGTAGTACGGTACCGCTTGGTACCAGCAGGCGCAAGGCTGTCGAGGAGGCGGTATGACCACTGCGCTGGACAACGGCGCGCATACCGCGGCCGACGGGGCGTTCCGCGACCGCCTGCTCGACGGTATGGCCGCCTCGATCACCGAACGGGGCTATCGCGACACCACCGTCGCCGACATCGTGCGGCAGGCGAGAACCTCCAAGCGCACGTTCTACGAACAGTTCGCGAGCAAAGAGGAATGTTTGATCGAGCTGCTGCGGCGAAACAACGAGACGATGATCGCCGGGGTGCGTGCAGCGGCGGACCCCGATGCCGACTGGCGGGCCCAGATCCGCTCGGCGGTGACCGCCTACGTCGACCACATCGCGGCGCGACCGGCCATCACGCTGGCGTGGATCCGCGAGGCGCCGGCACTGGGCGCCGTCGCACATCCGCTGCATCGCGAGGCCATGGAGAATTTCACCGACATGCTGGTCGACATCAGCAGCACGCCGGGCTTCGAACGCGCTTCGCTGACTCCGATATCGCGTCCGTTGGCGCTCATCATCCTTGGCGGCCTGCGCGAGCTGACCGCGCTCTTCGTCGAGGACGGCCACGATCTGGGCGGCATCATCGAGCCGGCGATCACCGCGTCGGTGGCGATCCTCGGCTCGCGCTGAGGATCAGTTCAGGATCAGCCGCGCCGATTTCTCCAGTCGCTCCGCGATTTCGGTGTACGACGCATATCCCATGCCCGCGCGCACCAGCGCACCGGAGTACAGCATCTCCAGCGTGTCGATGACGTCGGGATCCGTGTCGGCGCCCAACGCCGCGGCCAGCCGGTCGCGGATCTCGCGGCCGATGCGCAGCCGCAGCACCTCGACATCGGGGTCCCGACCCAACAGCGCCGTCGTCACCGCACCGGCGAAGGCGGGCTCGTCGGCGACCAGCAGGGCGATGTGGCGCAGCACCTCGATGACCCGTGCTGCGGGGTCCTCGGACTCGTGCGCCGCCGGTGGAGATGCCGCGAGCCTGCGCCAGAACACCTCGGCGACAAGGTGTTCCTTGGAGGAGAAGTAGGTGTAGGCGGTAGCCGCCCCGACACCGGCATCGGCGGCCACGCGGCGCACCGTGAGACCGGCGAACCCCTCGCGGTTGAGGAGTTCCACCGCGGCGCGGCCGAGGCGGTCGACAGTGTCGGCTTGTTTGGCGGTCAGACGGCGCCGAGTCGACTCCAAGGCCGTGTCGGACACATGTCCGGACGCTACTACAACACCCCTGCACCAGCAACGATCCGCGCCGAGTAGGTTCGTTACCGATGCGCACCACAGACGAACTCTTCGCCCTTGCCGAGCAGGTCATCGGATTCATGCCAGCCGACGAGGGCCGGGCCCTGTTCGACGCGGCCGTGAAGTATCTCGGCGACGGCATCGGCGTCGAGATCGGCACGTACTGCGGCAAGTCCACCGTGCTACTCGGCGCCGCCGCACAGCAGACCGGCGGCGTGATCTACACCGTCGACCACCACCACGGCTCCGAAGAACACCAGCCGGGGTGGGAGTACCACGACGAGTCGATGGTCGATCCCGTCACCGGCCTGTTCGACACGTTGCCGACGGCTCGGCACACGCTCGACGCCGCGGGCCTCGACGACCACGTCGTCGCGATCGTCGGCCGGTCACCGGTGGTGGCGCGGGGATGGCGAACTCCGTTGCGCTTCCTGTTCATCGACGGCGGCCACACCGAGGAAGCCGCACAGCGCGATTTCGACGGCTGGGCCAGATGGGTGGAGGTGGGCGCGGCGCTCGTCATCCACGACGTGTTCCCCAACCCCGACGAGGGCGGGCAGGCGCCGTTCCACATCTACCAGCGGGCGTTGAACACCAACCATTTTCGCGAGGTCTCGGCAACCGGATCCATGCGGGTGCTCGAGCGCACGGACGGCGTCGCCGGCGAGCCGCTGGGCTAGCGGTCGCTGGTCGCGCACTCGCAGTCGTATTCGCCTTCGAGGCCGCGCGGAAGGTCTGCTCCCCGGAAGATCCCGCTGGCTGCCGACGTCGACGACAGCGCGTCGGCGGCCAGAATCATCGCCGCGCCGGTCCACGTCGTACGTTCCTCCGGCCAGCGCTTGCCGTCGGCGAACACCAGACCCGTCCAGTAGGAGCCGTCGTCCTCACGCAGATGGTGCATCGCGGCGAACTGCTCCCTGGCGCGCACCGCGTCACCCATCGCGTCCAAAGCCAGTACCAGCTCGCAGGTTTCGGCTCCGGTCACCCACGGCCGGTCGTCGACGCACCGGATACCCAGTCCGGGAACCACGAAGTCGTGCCACCGCTCGTCGATCCGCATCCGCGCCGCGGGACCGCGCACCGCGCCGGTGAGCACCGGGTAGTACCACTCCATCGACCAGCGGTCCTTCACCGTGAACGCCTCGGGATGGTGGGCGATCGCGTGGCCGAGCCTGCCGACCGCGACCTCCCATTCCGGCTGCGGGTCGTCGAAGTAGTCCGCGAGCGCCAGCGCGCACCGGATGCTGTGGTAGATGCTCGCGCACCCCGTCATCAGGGCCTCGGATTCGATGGTCGAAGGGCTTCTCGCCCACGCGATCTCACCGCCACTGAGCTGCATGCCGAGCACGAAGTCGATCGCCTTGGTGACCACCGGCCACATCGTCTCCGCGAAGCGGCGGTCACCGGTGACCAGCACGTGGTGCCAGACGCCGGTGGCGATGTAGGCGCAGAAGTTGCTGTCGCTGTTGGCGTCCTCGATGACACCGTTGCGCAACTGGATGGGCCACGATCCGTCGCGGCGCTGGTGCGTGCGCGACCACTCGAACGCCGCACGGGCCGGCTCCAGCAACCCGGCGACCGTCAGCGCCATCGCGTTCTCGATGTGATCCCACGGATCGGTGTGGCCACCGTCGAACCACGGCAGCGCACCCGAGGACTCCTGGGTAGCAGCAATCGATTTCGCGGTCTGACGGCACTGTTCGGGTGTCAGCACCCCGGGAACGCCCGGGACGCCGTCGAGTTTAGGTGTCAGCACCGGCACCCACCGGTTTCGTGAAGTACAACGCGACGCTCTTGCCGATCAGCGGGTTGAGCAGCGACTCCGCCGTCCGCGTCAGCCACGGGCGGCTCATCATGTCCCACACCAGCATCCGGTGGTACGCCTTCACCGCGACGTGATCCGAATTCTCGGTTCCCACCGCGCATTTGAGCCACCAGTACGGGGAGTGCAAGGCGTGCGCGTGTTGAGTGTGCTCGAGTTGAAGGCCATGGGCGAGCACTTTGTCGCGCAGCCGGTCGGCGTGATAGATCCGCACGTGCCCGCCCTCGTTGGCGTGGTACTCGTCGGACAACACCCAGCACAGCTTCTCGGGGAGCCACCGCGGTACCGTGACGGCGAGCATTCCGCCGGGCTTGAGCACCCGGACCAGCTCGGCGATCGCCTTCTCGTCCTCGGGCACGTGCTCGAGGATCTCCGAGGCGATCACACAGTCGAAAGTGCAGTCGGCATAAGGCAGATCGAGCGCGTCGCCCTTGACCGCCTCGGCCTTGGCCGTCGGCGGCGCCTCACCCTGCTCGCGCATGGCGGTCAGGATCTCGTCGACGTCGTTGAGGTCGGCGGCGCTCTGGTCGAACGCGACGACGTCCGCTCCGCGCCGGAAGGCCTCGAAGCTGTGCCGGCCTGCGCCGCAGCCCACGTCGATCACCTTCGTGCCCTCGCCGACGCCGAGCCGGTCGAAGTCCACCGTCAGCATGCGCCGACCCGTTCGCGCGCCTTCTCGTAGACCGCAACCGTCTGCGCCGCAACCGATTGCCAGCTGAACACCTCTACCGCGCGCTTGCGGCCGTTCGCCCCGAGGCGGGCCAGCTCACGCGGTGAGTCGAGCAGTTCGCCGAGCACCGCGGTCAATTCGTCGACGTCGGCGGGCTTGACCAGCCGGGCGCAATCGCCGTCGGCGCCCACCACCTCGGGCAGCGCACCGGCGCGGCTGGCCACGATGGGCGTGCCGCTGGCCATCGCCTCCACCGCTGGCAACGAGAACCCCTCGTAAAGCGATGGGATGCAAGCGACTTCGGCCGAGGCCAGTAGGTCGGCCAGCTCGCTGTCGGACAACCCGCTGGAGCTGTGCACGATGTCGGAGATGCCGAGCTCGGCAATCAGCTTCTCGGTGGGACCGTTCGGTTCGAGCTTGGCGACCAGCTGCAGTTCGAGATCGCGTTCGACGCGCAGCCGGGCCACCGCGTGCAGCAGGTGCCTGACGCCTTTGAGGGGAACATCGGCGCTGGCGATCGCGATGATGCGGTTGCGCACCCGTCGCTCGGCGGGCTTGAACATCGCGGTGTCCACGCCCAGCGGCACGACGTGCAGCTGGCTGGGTGCGACGCCGAAGTCCTCGGCGATGTCAGCGGCCGACGTCGACGACACGGTCAGCAGTTCGGGTATCTCGCAGGCCACCTGCTTCTGCATCTCGGCGAAGCCGTACCACCGTCGCACCAGCGGTTTACGCCACCACTTGGCGGCCGCGACGTCGACCACCTTGTCGCGGGTGATCGGGTGATGCACGGTGGCGACCACCGGAAGGCCGAGGCCGGCGATCTTGCGCAGCCCGGTGCCCAGGCACTGGTTGTCGTGCACGACGTCGAACTCGTTGCGACGTTCGGCGAGCACCCGCGCGGCGCGCAGGCTGAACGTGCGGGGTTCGGGGAAGCCCGCCGTCCACGTGGTCAGCAGCTCGAGCAGGTCGATCGACGTCTTGATCTCGTTGGGCCACGGGATCCGGAAGGGATCGGGTTCCCGGTAGAGGTCCAGGCTGGGCACCTCGGTCAGCCGAACGCGGGGATCGAGTTCCTCCGGATAGGGCTGGCCCGAGAACACCTCGACCTCGTGGCCCAGGTCCGCGAGGCCGCGGGACAGGTAGCGGACGTAGACGCCCTGCCCACCACAGTGGGTCTTGCTCCGGTAGGACAGAAGTGCGATGCGCATGGTCAACTCAAGACGATGCGCAGAAGCGGCTGAATCCAGGGCCGGTGAGCTGGACAAATCGTGTCACGCAACAACTCCGAACCTTCTGGACATGTGTCCAGACTATAGTTTGACGTGCTAGCGGACGCAACGCGGCCGTGATGCCTTGACTATCACAGTGACCGGCGGTGCTGCCCGTCGGCCTCTCGGTTCCGCGGTCCGGTGACCGGGTATCCGCCGGTCATGAGCAGACATATCGAGGCGACCTTCCAGATCGCCAGCTGGGATGAGACGCCGTTCGAGAACGGCGACGAGGCCACCAAGCTCACCGAGGCCCTGGTCTCGAAACGCTACGAAGGTGACATCCAGGGTACGTCGACGACCAAGTGGCTGTTGGCCTACGGACCGGACAAGAGTGCGCTGTTCGTCGGCATCGAGCACGTCACCGGCACCATCGCGGGCGCGACCGGCGGCTTGGTGTTGCTGCACGACGGCGCCTACCGGGACGGCGTGGCCAGTGGAGAGGTGCGGATCGCATCGGGCACCGGCGGGCTGGCCGAAGCGGCGGGCAACGGAAAGTTCCGCGCCGACCCTGCGGGGGCGCTGACCCTGGACGTCGACGGTCTGGACATCGCGGTCACCTAGCCCGCAGGCGCTGCGGTAACCGACGCGGCAGCCCCTGGTGACGGGCGTGCGCCACCAGATAGTGGAATGACTCCCCCGAGCGGCCCCTTAAGATTGGCTGCGTGCAATCGGCCCATCGGCGTGACGTGAGCGTTTGCCCTGCGCAACGGGCAGATTTCAGTTTGCTGCCGGTGTCGTGGCACACCGCCGACCAGTCCGGCCGCCGGGGAGGTGCGTAGCGCGTGCGGTGCCTCTTCGAACGCGTCGGCGTGCTGACGGCGGTGCTGTTGCTGGCCTTGATCGCCGCCCCTCCGGCGACGGCGATCGAGCCGCCGACGATCGATCCCGCGGCCGTGCCCCCGGATGAGACCGGGCCGGATCAGCCGATGGAGCAGCGCCGGGTCTGCTCTGCGCCGACGGTGTTTCCGAACGCGAACTTCGCCGACCGGCCCTGGGCGAACGACTACCTGCGGTTGTCCGAGGCGCAGAAGTTCGCGACGGGCGCGGGCGTGACCGTCGCGGTGATCGACACCGGCGTCGTCGGCTCACCGCGGGTGCCCGCCGAACCGGGCGGAGACTTCGTCGACCAGGCCGGGAACGGCATGTCGGACTGCGATGCGCACGGCACGTTGACAGCGTCGATCATCGCGGGTCGGCCCGCGCCGAACGACGGCTTCGTCGGCGTCGCGCCCGACGCCCGCATCCTGTCGCTGCGCCAGACCTCCGAGGCGTTCCAGACGGTGGGGACGCGCCAGGACCCCAACGACCCGAACGCCACCCAGACCGCAGGATCGCTGCGCAGCCTCGCGCGCGCGGTGGTGCACGCGGCCAATCTCGGCGCGCAGGTCATCAACATCAGCGAGGCGGCCTGCTACAAGGTCACCCGCCCGATCAACGAGACCAGCCTTGGCGCCGCGATCAACTACGCGGTCAACGTCAAGGGCGCCGTCATCGTCGTCGCCGCGGGCAACACCGGCCAGGATTGCGCGCAGAACCCGCCAGCCGATCCCGCGGTTCCGACCGATCCGCGCGGTTGGAAGCAGGTGCAGACGATCGTCAGCCCGGCCTGGTATTCACCGCTGGTGCTGACGGTCGGCGGGATCGCCCCGAACGGCCAGCCGAGCACGTTCTCGATGTCGGGTCCGTGGCTCGGCGCCGCGGCACCTGCCGAGAACCTCGTCGCGCTCGGCTACGACGGCAATCCGGTCAACGCGCTGCAGGGCCAGGACGGCCCGATCCCCATCAGCGGGACGTCGTTCGCCGCGGCCTACGTCTCCGGGCTGGCGGCGCTGCTCAAACAGCGCTTCCCCGCGCTCACGCCCGCCCAGATCATGAACCGGATCACCGCGACGGCGCGGCACCCGGGCGGCGGCGTCGACAACTATGTGGGCGCCGGGGCGGTCGACCCCGTCGCCGCGTTGACGTGGGACGTGCCTCCCGGCCCGGAGCAGGTGCAGTACCGGGTCAAGGAGCTTCCGGCGCCGGTGTTCACCCCGCCGCCGGATCGGGGGCCGATCACCGCGGTGGTCGTCACCGGAGCCGGGCTTGCGGCCGCGCTCGGACTCGGCGCGCTGGCCCGCCGCGCACTGAGGCGCCGATGAACAGGCTCTTCGGCATGTTCGGCCTGCGCTTCACGACGGGCCACGCGATCTGGGCGGCGGCGCTGATCCCCGCGACCGTCCTGGTGTTCGCCGAGCTGAATTTGTTGTGGCTCGGAATCACGCTCGCCGTGCTGATCGCGCTGGGCTCGGTGGTGACCATCCGCGGGCTGCGGATCACCGGTTGGGTGGCGGCGGTGTTCGCGTGGCGGCGCAGGCACCGCGACGTTCCGCAGCGTCCGTCGGAACCCGCGGTGGGCGCGACTGTGATGCCGGGCGATCACGTCGCCGTGCGATGGCAGGACGAGTACTTGACCGCGGCGATCGAACTGGTGCCGCGTCCGTTCACCCCGACGGTGATCGTCAACGGCGCGGCGTTCACCGACGACGTCGTCGACACCCGGCTCGTCGAACAACTCGTGGCCGCGCACTGCCCGGACGTCGAGGCCGACGTGGTGTCGTCGGGGTATCGCGTCGGCAAAACCGCTCCCGCCACGCTGATTTCGCTGTACGAACAGGTCGTCGGTCCGTATCCGGCTCCGGCGAACCGGCGCACCTGGATCGTGCTGCGCGCCGACCCCGAGTTCACGCGCAAGTCGTCGCAGCGCCGCGAGTCCGGGGTTGCCGGGCTTGCGCGGTACCTGGTGTCCTCGGCCACCCGGATCGCGGATCAGTTGGCCGGCAACGGAATCGACGCTCGCCCTGCGCGCAGTTTCGACGATCTCGACCGGGCCACCGAGATCAGTTTCGAGCGTGAGACGTGGTCGGCGATCAAGGGCCGCAGCACGTTCACCGCGGCCTACACCGCGCCGGGCGGACCTGACGTGTGGTGGTCGGCGCGCGCCGACCATACGATCACCCGGGTCCGCATTCGGCCCGGTGAGGCCCCACGCTCGACGGTGCTGCTGACCACGTTGGCCAATCCCGCCACACCACGCGGCTTTTCGTGTCTGTTCGGCGGGCAGCGGGCGGCTCTGCACGGCATCAGCCCGGTCGGCGACCGCCACTACGAGCTGCCGATCGGGTCGGCGGGGGTGCTGGTCGGTGAGACCGCCGACCGCTACCCCGCCTACATACCGTTCGACGACGTTGACGTGAGCATCAACCTCGGCGACTCCCGGCTGTTCACCCAGTTCATCGTGCGGTCGGCGGCGGCAGGTGCCGTGGTCACCCTGACGCCGCAGTTCAACGAGTTCGCCGGATACGTCAACGCCAGGATCGGGGACGAGGCCAAGGTGGCGTGGCCGCATGCGACGACGTACTTGAGCCCGCACCCCGGCCTCGGCCGGGTGATGTTGCGCAACAACTACATCGAGACGCCCCGTCATCGCCAATTGCCGATAAGGCTGATCAATCCGCGCGAGGAAAGCCGCTACCAGATGGTCCTCGAGGGCTGAGCCGACATGCGGGCGCAGGGGTAGCGATGGGCGAGATCCAGCGGGTCGAACCGGCGGAGCTCACCAAGCAGTCCGCAGAGATGCACGGGACGCAGTGGCACAACCCCGTAACCGAAGCGGTGGTGCCGCCGGATGCGCTGCCGTCCTCGGCCGCCGCGGTCGCCAACCTGAACGCGAACGCGCAGTCGCTGATGGAGTTTCAGCGGTGGGCCGAGACGGAGAACCAGCGCATCGCCGAGATGCTGCAGATCGCCGCCGACGCCTACACCGAGGTCGATGAAACCTGCGGGCGAGCCATCGAGAACCCCAACCGACGGGCAGCGGTCGAGGCGATCGCGGTGCCCGCCCCGGCGACGCCGCCGCCCGCGCTTCCCCATCCGGTCGGCACTCCGCAGCCACTCGATGCGGGCGGCTACAGCGACGTGCACGAGACGCAGGCTGACCTGGTCGCCGGGGACAACGGTGCATCGCTGAAAATGGCCATGCTGCAATGGGGTCTGGCCAGTACCCGGGTCAGGGACGCCGCGCCGCGGCCGCCCAGCGGCGACTGGGAGGGCCGGGCCGCCGACGCCGCGTACGCCAGGATGGCCGAATTCAGCGGCTGGCTGGAACAACTCGCCGAGGGCTGGCACGACCTCGCGGAAGCGGCGGCGAAAATCATTGCGGCACATGACGCCGCGAAGGCCGAGCATGCGGGCATCCACACCGAGTACGTGGAGTTGGAGACCCGGCTGCGTGAGCTCGCGGCGCAGACGACGGTGGGCAACTCCGTCGCGACCTCCAACGAGATGGCCACGATCCAGAAGCGGCTGCAGGAGCTGCAGCAGCGGTCCGACGACGTGCGCCAGGACTATGCGAGCGGCGCGACCTTCTCACCCGTGCGGCCCGCGATGCCGTCCAGCTCCGACGCCGACAGCGCCGCAATCGTCGGTGGCCCCGGTGCGCAAACCGGCGGCGGTCGCGCGGCTATGGCGTCGTACGGCCCGCAGCGGTCCGGGACCGCGGACCGGGCCGAGGGTGCGGCGCGCCCGGGTGGCGCTTCTGCCGGAGGTCGCGCGCCAGCCGGCGGTGGTGCGCCGTCGGGTGGCGGTGCGCCCTCGGGCGGTGGTACGCCGTCGGGCGGCGGTGCGCCGGCTGGGGCTGCGGCATCGGGCCCGAAGTCGACCGATCCGCGAGTGCGCCCCGCTGCTGTCGGCGGTGCCGGAGGGGGCGGCGGAAGAGGCGGTGGCTCCGGCGGCGGTGGCATGCCTGCGACGCCGATGTCGGCCCCGGTAACCGCGGAGACGGTCGCGCCCGCCCCGACCATGCCTGCCGCGGCGGGCGGCGCGCCGGGATCATCGACGGACGGCCGCGCGGGTACGCCCATTGCCGGCGGTATGGCCCCGATGGCGCACGGTGCCGGCGCCCAACAGGGCAAGGAAAAGCGGCGCGATCCCCGAGTCACGCCCGACGAGGACCTCTACACCGAGGAACGGCCGTGGACCGAGGCGGTCGTCGGCAATCGCAGGCGCAGGGCGGTCACCGACGGCGAGAGCCGAGACGACGCGTGAGCGACGATATGCACCCCGACGTCGCCGCCGTGTTGCGGCAGGCGCAGCAGTTGCAGTCGCTCATGGACGACCAGCTGGACCGGATGAACTCTCAAACCTTCACCGGCACTGACGAATTCGACACTGTACGAGTGACGTTGGACGGTCACCACCAGCTGACGGGCGTGGTCATCGAGGACGGTCTGCTCGGTCTGGGTGTCGAGGAGGTCCAGAAGCGGCTCAACGAGGCGCTGGACTCCGCGACGGCCGCGGCCACCGCGTCGCTGGAGGCCGACCGGGACCGGATCGACGCCGCCGTCGCCGACATCACCGACGGGAACGGCTAACGTACACCCTCTTTCGCATACACCACGCGTAACACGTGGGCCACCTCCGGCCCCATCACCGTGTCGGCGAGTTCACAGAAGGTGGCCACGAACTGCGGCCCGTGCGGCGGCGCCGCCTCGCACAGGTGGTGTGCGATCTCGTGCAGCACCACCAATTCGCGCAGCGCCCAACGGGTCCGGACTTCGGGCACCGCGATGACGGCGCCATCGTCATCGAGTTCGTAGTGAGCGGCGCTGGCTCCGCGCCTGGGCCGCACGCCGAGCGGGGCCACCCGTGGCCAGCGTCGCCGCACGGCGGGCATCGCCAGTACCTCGTCGACATAACGCTGCACCGACTCCACCGACGCGAACCGTGCCTCGGGCGGCAGGGTCAACGAGGTCCCGAAGAAGTCGATGGCCCGGTTGCCGTGCTCGGCGGCCCGGTCGAACAACGTCCGGACGAACTCCTCCGCGGCGTACACCTTCGCCCTCTGGGTGTCGCGCGGCGTCACGTCTCCCCGGAGGCGCGGCGCCCATTCCCGGGCAGCGCCGAACGCGCATTGGCGATTTCCGGGCTGGGCCCGAGCCTGGCCTTGCGGCCCGCGCGGTCACCGGCACGGCGGGCGGCCGAGGAGTAGCCGGCCGTCGCGCTGGTCGCCCGCCACGTCCCGCGCGCCTCGGAGGTTTCGCGATAGAAGTCGCGCAACTCGAGGTCCTTGTCCCGCAACGCGATCGCGGTGCCCGGCCGGCTGTCGCGGCTGTTCGTGGCCTCCCGGCGTGCTTCCTCCCGCGCCTCGACCAGTCGCTGGCCGATGCGGGCGCCGAACGCCAACTGGAAGTTGATTCGCGCGGTGATGGTCGGCGTGGGACGGTGGGCGCCCGACTCGATGTAGGCCTGCGAGGCCCTGACCATCTGCATGACCAGGCCCGCGTACAGCGCATGGCTGGCGTCGATGTCCTCGGGAAATCCGTAGGCGTAGACGAATGTCGAGTTCGACGCGACATCGCATTTCACGTCGTTGGCGTGCGCGATCACGGTGAACAACTGCACATACGTCCGCAGCCCTCGGGTGCCCGCGTTGCCGATCGTGATCGTGCGCTGCACCGGCATCTGCGCCTTCGTGCGCTGATCGGAGTGCGACCGCGCCACCGCCAGGTCGATGGAGGTGGCCGTCGCCAACCGCTGCGCCGCGGCCATGAACGCCTCCGCCTCGTGCGCGTTGTCGGTGCCCTCGGCCTGCCGCAGCAGTGCGGCGATGCGGGCCAGCATCTTGTCGTCACTCATGGCGCCAGATTAGGGCTGCTCGGCGACAAAGCGGTCCACCGCTTCGACAACCTGTGAAGAAAGCGGATCTTGGGAGGCGTAGTTGGCGACGTTGTCGCTCGGGTCGTCACGCAGCACGTGGTTGACCCCTTTGAGCTCCACGACCGTCAGCGCGGTGTGCCCAAGCGCGTCCGCGAGGGGTCGGATCGAGTCGCACGACGCCTGCGCGTCGGAGTCCGAACAGGTCAACAGCACCGGTGTGCCCGCAGGCACCTTGGCTGCCAGCGTCAGCGGGTCGATCTTGTCGGCTTCGACGACCGCGTTGACGTTGCCCGGGTTCAGCATCGCGCCCAGGCCCTCGGGCAGGTTCGCAGGCGCCGTCCCCGTGGTCCGGACCTGCTCGACGGCCGCCAGCCACGCGGACAGGGTCTCTGCAGCGCCGCCGGCGCGCACCCGGTTGGTGATCATGTCGAGGTAGCGGCCGGGCAGCGGTTGAAAGAGGCCGAGCGCGTGGATCTTTGGAGCACCGGCGTCGGTGTCGCCGGCCAGCGTCATCGCGTGGATGGTGCCTTCGCCCACCGCATAGACCGAGATGCGGGAGTCGTCGGTCCGCGACTGATCGGCCAGGTAGCGCACCGCGGCCTTCGCGCCCGTGGTGTAGACCGAACTGACCACCTCGGTGGGCCGCTGCGCGTACGGGCCGAGGCCGGTCTGGCCGGTGCCGACCTTGTCGTAACGCAGGCTGGCCACGTCGCGGTCCGACAACAGTTCGGCGAGTTGGCGCATGTTCCCGACCGGCCCGGCGACCTGGTTGTCGCCGTTTCGGTCCGTGGCGCCGCTCTCGGAGATCAGCAGCGCGGCGGGCCCCACCGTGTCGCCGGTCTCGTGCCGGTATGTGCCGTGGATGGTCAGGTCGTCGGCGGTGAAGGTGACGTCCTCGTCGACCCACTGCACGTCGCCCGAGGCCGAACATCCCGACAGTACGACGATCAGTGAAAGCGCCCCCGCGACAACTGCTTTCAAAGCTTGGCCTCGATCCACGAGGTGACGTCGTCGAGCACCAGGTCACGCTCGGGCTCGTTGAACACCTCGTGGTAGAGCTCGGGATAGACCTTCAGGTGCGCATCGGTCGATGCGACACACGCCAGCAGGTGGCGGCTGCCCGCGACAGGAATGAGCTTGTCCTGTTCGCCGTGCACCACCAGCAGCGGCGCGGTGAGCGCGGACGCCCGCTGCGGCATCGTCTCGCCGACCTTGATCAGCGCCTTGGCCACCCCGGCGGGGAGCTTCCCGTGGTGCACCATCGGGTCGGCCATGTACGCGGCCACGACATCGGGGTCCCGCGACACCGCTTCGGTGGGCAGTTGCTCGACGGGGAGGCCCGGCAGGATGCTGCCGACGACCTTGGCGACCGTGATCATGGCCGGTGACACCGCGTCGTGGGCGTAGACGGCGGGCCCCGACAGCACCATCGCGGTGTAGTCGTCGGGGTGCTCGACGCCGTAGGTGAAGACGACGCCGCCGCCCATGCTGTGGCCGAGGACGATGCGCGGCAGCCGGGGGTGCTCGTCGGCGACGATCGTCACCAGGGTTCCGAAGTCGCCGGTGTACTCGCCGATGTTGCGGAGGTAAACCCGTTTGCCATCGGAGCGCCCGTGGCCGCGCAGGTCGAGCGCGTAGGTGAGCAGGCCGGCCTGGCCGAACCGCTGCGCGACGTGGTCATACCGGCGGGCATGCTCGGCGTATCCGTGGCACAGCACGACCGCGCCGCGCGGATCCCCCTCGGGAGTCCACACGTCGTAGACGATGCGCACACCGCCGATACCGTCGAAGCTGCGTTCGCTGCGGGTCGTGGTCACGCAGCGAGACTATCCGTTGTCGGACCCACTGATTAAGCTCGGCGGCGTGACGGTCCTGGCCCACGATGTCGACGACAGCAGCGCCGAGGATGCCTTCCTGGCCGATGCCCAACGGTATCGCCGTGAACTACTCGCGCACTGCTACCGAATGACCGGTTCGCTGCACGATGCCGAGGATCTGGTGCAGGAGACCTATCTGCGGGCGTGGAAGTCGTTCAAAGGCTTCGAGGGCAAATCGTCGGTGCGCACGTGGCTGTACCGGATCGCCACCAACACCTGCCTGACGGCGCTGGAGAGCAGGCAGCGCAGGCCGCTGCCGACGGGCCTCGGGGCCCCGAGTTCCGATCCGCTCGACGACATCGTCGCCCGCGAGGAGGTGCCGTGGCTCGAGCCGCTGCCCGATCAGGCGGTTGACCCGGCCGACCCGTCGGTCATCGTGGGCTCTCGCGAATCCGTGCGGCTGGCATTCGTCGCGGCTCTTCAGCACCTCTCACCGCGGCAGCGCGCTGTTCTGGTGATGCGCGACGTGCTGCAGTGGAAGGCGTCCGAGGTCGCCGCGGCGGTCGGCGCGTCGACGGCAGCGGTGAACAGCCTGCTACAGCGGGCGCGTGCGCAGCTGGACGCCGTCGGCCCGAGGGAGGACGACGAGCTGCGCGCGCCGGAGTCGCCGGAGGCCCAAGACCTGCTGACGCGCTATATCGCAGCGTTCGAGAGCTACGACGTCGACAAGCTCGTCGAGTTGTTCACCGCGGATGCCGTGTGGGAGATGCCGCCGTTCGACGGCTGGTACCAGGGCCCGGAGAACATCGTGGCTCTGTCGAAAACGCACTGCCCTGCCGAAGGGCCCGGGGATATGCGGTTCATCCGGACCACGGCCAACGGTCAGCCGGCCGCGGCGTTGTACCTGCTCAACCGGGAGACCGGGGTTCACGAAGCCTTCCAGCTCCATGTGCTCGAAGTGACGGCCGGCGGCATCGCGCATGTCGTGGCGTTCCACGCCACGACCTTCGCCCCCTTCGGGTTCGCCGACACCGCGTGACCTAGGGCTTGCGGCCCAGCGCGTACTCGTCGATGCTCAGGCCCGCCTTTTCCGCTTCGGCACGCTCATAGGCGATGTCGTGCCGGTAGCCGAGCACGACGCTGGTGATCAACGCGATCGAGATTACCCCCTCGGCGATGAAGAACGCCGCGAAGTCGATGAGCGAGCCGATCGGCGGGCCGCCGGGCACGGCGTTGCGCAGAGGGATCAGCGCGAACAGGATCGCCGCCATCATCGAGCAGGCCGGCAGGACAAGACCTCTGCGCCACCGCAGCGCGTAGTAGGACGCCGTGACGGCGGCCGCGGCCAACCCAAGCATGAGCAGCATCACGAACACGGCGAACACCAGCGTCGGGGCGCTGCGGTGCAGGAAAAGATCCGCGTCGACGCTGTCGCCTTCGACGTCCGGGTCGGGGCCCAGCGCGACCCGGAAGAACGAGTCGTTGTTGAACACGGTGAGCGTCGTGGGCAGCGCGGTGCCGTCGTCGGCCGCGATGTTGAGCCCCAGGAAGGCGCTGTAGCGATCGAAGGGGTAGTCGGTCGGGATCCCGACCATCCCGAACTTCTGCTCGATGACGGGCACGGTCTCTCCGCTCGGCAGGTTCACCGAGGGGTTGGTGAAGGAATTGCTCAGCAGCTTGGTGTCCAGGTTCAGATGGCCGTCTTCATCGGCGTACTTCCCGTTGGCCTCGACGTCGGTGATCGTCGCCGCCACCGTCGTCGTCTCGGTGTCCACCCGGTTCACCCACACGGTGAGGTCGATCCGGTCGGGCTTGTCGAAGTCGCCGAGCTGCAGACCGTCCTCGGCCCAGTGCCTGCTGGACGCGTACAGCGCGAGGTTGCCCGCCATCAGCAGCACCAGCGCCACAGCGAAGACCGCAAATGCCCGCACAGCGCGCCATCGCGGCGAAGGTGTGCTCATCGCGGGCAGCGTATTACGAAGGTGCGCCCCAAAGCGGCTCGACGCGCAGCCAGCCGGCCGACAGCGGTGCCTGCGATGGGCCGAAGCCCTCATCTGCGCAGTTCACAGCGGAGTTGACACCTGTTCTGCAACGTGTTCTATAGTCAGCGGCCATGAAGACCAAGGGCGCGCTGCTGTGGGAGCTCAACTCACCGTTTTCCATCGACGAGATCGAGATCGGTGACCCCGTCGCCGACGAGGTACAGATCCGCCTGCACGCCGCCGGCATGTGCCATTCGGACTACCACCTGACCACCGGCGCCACCCCGATCGGGCTGCCTGCGCTCGGCGGGCACGAGGGCGCCGGCGTCATCACCAAGGTCGGCAAGAACGTCACCGGCCTCGAGGAGGGTGACCACGTCATCCTCGCATTCATCCCGGCGTGCGGACAATGCGCGCCCTGCCTCAAGGGCCACCGCTCGCTGTGCGACCGCGGCGCGGTACTGCTCGGCGGCAAGGCGATCGCCGACGGCACCTCCCGGGTGCATGTGGGTAGCATCGAGGTCTCGCCGATGAACCTGCTCGGCACGTTCGCGCCCCACATGACGGTGCACAAGGACTCCGTCGTCAAGATCGACAAGGACATTCCGTTCGAGTCGGCCGCCCTGCTGGGCTGCGCGGTCCCGACGGGCTTCGGGTCGGCCACCAACGTGGCCGAGGTGAACCCGGGTGAGACCGTCGTGATCGTCGGCGTCGGCGGCATCGGCATGAGCGCACTGCAGGGCGCCGTCATCGCCGGGGCCCGCCACGTCGTCGCGATCGACCCCAACGAGTGGAAGCGCGAACAGGCGATCAAGTTCGGCGCCACCCACGTCTACCCGTCGATGGCCGAGGCGATCGCACCGGTCATCGACCTCACCCATGGCGTGATGGCCGACAAGACGATCATCGCCGTCGGGGACATGAAGGGCGAGTACATCGAAGAGGCACTGACGCTGACCACCAAGACGGGCACCTGCGTCGTGACGGGCATGGGCTCGATGATGGACGTCGACGTCAAGCTCAACCTGTTCCTGTTCACGATGTTGCAGAAGACGTTGAAGGGCAACATCTTCGGCGGCGGCAGCTCGCACATCGAGACCCCGAAGCTGGTCGGCCTGTACAAGTCGGGCTTGCTGAACATCGACGACATGGTCACCAGGACCTACCGCCTCGAGGACATCAACTCCGGCTATGCGGACATGCTCGACGGTAAGAACATCCGCGGCGTCGTCACCTACGACGAGGCGGACTGGTAGCCAGCCGGTC
The DNA here is from genome assembly GCF_002245535.1 of Mycobacterium lehmannii. GTDB lineage: Bacteria > Actinomycetota > Actinomycetes > Mycobacteriales > Mycobacteriaceae > Mycobacterium > Mycobacterium lehmannii. The sequence goes on from NZ_NKCN01000007.1 coordinate 64,884, forward strand.
CAGCACCGCGTTCAAAACGTCCTCGAACGCCTGAAGCTGTTGTGGTGTCAACCCCTCGAACACCGTGCTGCGCACGAGTTCTGCGTGCCCCGGAGCAGCCCTCTGCAGCGCTCCGAGCCCACCGTCGGTGATCGATACGCTGGCGCCCCGCCGGTCGTCGTCGCTGCCGTGCCGCTCGAGCAGTGCGCGCCCGCGCATCCTCCGCAGCTGGTGTGACAACCTGCTCTGCTCCCACCCGAGCGCCTCGGCCAGGTCGTTGATGCGCTGCGGACCGCGCTCGGTTAGCGCGACGAGGACCTCGTAGTCCGCCAGCGACAGCTCGCAGTCACGTTGCAGTTGCCGGTGCATGGCCGTCTGCAGACGGCTCGTGACCGTCAGGTACTTCCGCCAGACCTCTTGTTCGCGCCTCGTCAGCCACACGGAATAGATGACACATCATCTATGTTGTCGCGTCCAGTAGCCCCCTTTAGGCTGGGCGCCGAGCGAGAGGTAAGCCATGACCGCCCCCACCGTCGACATCCGCCGGGCAGACAACCGCGCGAAGACCGCGATCTCCTGGCTGGACTCCAAACACTCGTTCTCCTTCGGCAGCCACTACGAGCCGGACAACACCCATCACGGCCTGCTGCTGGTCAACAACGACGACCGGGTAGCACCGGGTACCGGATTTGATACCCATCCGCACCGCGACATGGAGATCGTCACCTGGGTGTTGTGCGGATCGCTGGTGCACCAGGATTCCACCGGCCACTCCGGCGTGATCTATCCCGGTCTGGCACAACGGATGTCGGCCGGTCGCGGCATCCTGCACTCCGAGAAGAACGACTCATGGACCTTGACGGGCACCGAATCCCACAGTGAGCCTGTGCATTTCGTCCAGATGTGGGTGATCCCCGACGAGTCGGGAATCGAGCCCGGCTATCAGCAACTCGAGATCGATGACGAACTGCTGCGCGGCGGTCTGATCACGATCGCCAGCGGTATGCCTGAACACCGGGACCACACCGCAATCTTCATCCACAACAAGTACGCCGCCCTACACGGAGCGCGGATGCGGGCCGGCGACAGCGTCGAGTTGCCGCACGCCCCGTATCTCCACCTGTTCGTGCCTTGCGGCGAGGTCACGCTCGAGGGCGCGGGCCCCTTGGGTGAGGGCGACGCCGTTCGTTTCACGGGTACGGGTGGCCAGCGCGTCACCGCCACGACGTCGGCCGAAATTCTGGTCTGGGAGATGCATGCGAGTTTGGCTGCGGCATAACGCGATCGCCTGCATGGCAGGTGTGCTGCTGGCGACGGGCTGTTCGTCGGATTCCGGGCGAGCGCCGGCGCCGGACCCGCCCCCGAGTGAACCCTCGGCCACCGCGGAAGCGACCTCGGAGCTGTCCGAGGTGACCGTCGCCGTCGACCCTTCCCTGGCGCAGGCGCCGTTCGATGAGCCGCGTCAGGCGCTCGTTCCCGCCGGTTGGTCGATGGCGGTGTGGGCGCGCGTCCCGAAGGCGAGGCTGGCCGCGTGGGCACCTGACGGCGCGCTTCTGGTGTCGCAGCCCAGCACGGGCGAGGTGTTGCGGCTGCAGCCCACCGATGCGCAACCCCGCCAGTCGACCCTGCTCTCAGGACTCGACCAACCGCACGGGCTCGCGTTCGCAGGTGACACGCTCTACGTCGCCGAAAGCGACCAGGTCGACGCCTACACCTACGCCGAAGGCGCGGCCACCGATCGGCGCACCCTGGCGGGGGATCTACCGGACGCGGGAAGTCCGGACCTGCGCGGCGCGTATGCCCACGCCCTCAAATCAGTCGCGATCGGCCCCGACGGCAGCGTTTACTTCTCGATTGGCTCGACGGGCAACATCACTGCCGCCGATCGCGACGCCGATCCGCCGCGCGCCACGATCATGCGGGTCCCGCCGGGCGGTGGCCCCGCCGAGCCGTTCGCGACCGGGGTCCGCAATGGGACCGGCCTGGCGATCGCGCCGGACGGAGCGGTGTGGACCGCCGTCAACAACCGCGACAACATCGCCGACCCGCAGACCGGCGAGGTCCGCCAGGATTACGTAAGCCTGCATCCGCCGGAATCGGTGGCGCGACTGACGCCAGGGCGCGAACTGGGCTGGCCCTTCTGCAATCCCGACGGTGGCCCGGCGCGGCTGCCGTTGATCCGCGACGTACAGACGAACGCCGACGGCAGCCGCCTCGACTGTGCGGCCCTGCCGCCGATCGAACAGAGCCTCGGCGCGCATGCCGCCCCGCTCGGAATGAGCTTCACCGACGGCGTGCTACCGGCCCCGTACTCCAGCGGCACCCTCGTCGGCGTGCACGGGTCGTGGAACCGGGAGCCGCCGTATGCCCCCGAGGTGGCGTTCTTCGGCTGGCGCAACGGCGAACTCGCCGACAAGCAGACGCTGGTCGGCGGGTTCCAGTCCGAAGACGGCTCGCGGTGGGGCCGACCGGTCGCCGCGGTGGTCGGGCCCGACGGCGCCGTCTACATCACCGACGACTACGCCGACGCGGTCTACCGGTTGGCCCCGCCGGGGCGTTAGCGGACCGCCGTGCCGCGCGTGGTCCCCGACCGCCGGCCGGTAATTCCGACGTAGATCGCGATCAGCACGATCGCCACGATGATGCCGACAAGGAACGGGATGACCTCCCAGCCGCCGTTCGCGTTTGTGTAGCCGAGCGAGTAGGTCAGCCAGGACCCGAGGAATGAGCCGAGGGCACCCAGAACGATCGTCATGATCACACCGATGTTCTGCTTGCCCGGCATGATGAGCCGCGCGAGCGCACCCACGATCAGACCGACGATGAGCGCGCTGAGGATGGTTCCGATCATTTCTGCTCCCTGTTCGTTGTCTGCCGCAGGCCGATTACCCGTTAACCCCGGTTTCAACGCGCAGGCACGATGAGACCGGATCGTGATGCCGCTGTGACGCAAGTTGACGGTGTTCACGGTGAGATTGATGATGTCACCGTTCCATCGTCGTATTTGGGAGCCTCACGTGTCGGCGCGAACAGCAAACATCAGACGCTTCGCGACAGCGGCCGCGGCGCTGTTGCTGTGCGCGGTGCTGTCTGCGGTCTTGTCCATGGCCCCCGCCGCCAATGCCGCCGGCGCACGCGAGAAACTCGCCACCGCGATCGCCAACACCCGAGGGTCCTATCTCGTTTACAACTTCGGCGGTGGCCATCCCGCCCCGATGCTCAACGCGGGCGGCGGCTGGTACGAGACCACCAGCGGCGGGCGCCTGATGATCATCAAGGCGGCCTCCACCCGGCTTGCGCCGCGTCTGCTGGTCGACTCGCACCGGGGTTATCAAGCGCGTTGCGAACGCGATCCCCGCGCCCGCACCGGGGAGGGGCTGTTGCAGGCGTCGGAGATCTTCACTCCGTTGCAGGCCTGGCAGGCGCTCGGACAGCCGACGATCGCGATCAACGCCAACTTCTTCGACGTGCGCGGCCAACGAGGCGGCTCGTGGAAGTCCACCGGATGCAGTTCACCGCTGGGCGCCTACGTCGACAACACCCGCGGCCAGGGTAAGGCGAACGTGGCGGTGACCGGCACCGTCGCCTATGCGGGTAAACAGGGGCTGTCCGGCGGCAACGAGCACTGGAAAGCGCTGTCCACCATGATCCTTCCGGTGGGCGGTGCGCCGTATGTGGTGCCGCCCGCCAGCCCTGACGACTACGACGCGGCTTCGCCGGTGGTACAGCGGCTGGTGGACGACGGCGTGCGGTTCGTCGCGGTCGCCGGTATCGGCCTGCTCGCGCCGGGCGACACCGGTCAGCTCAACGACGGCGGACCGAGCGCGGCGCGCACCGCGCTCGCATACTCCAAGGACAAGGACGAGATGTACGTCTTCCAGGGCGGGAGCTACACCCCCGACCAGATCCAGGATCTGTTCCGCGGGTTGGGCAGTGACACGGCGATCCTGCTCGACGGTGGCGGTTCGTCGTCGATCGTGCTGCGTCGAGACACCGGCGGCATGTGGACCGGCGCGGGCGTGCCCCGCGGATCCTGTGACACCCGGCAGGTGCTGTGCGATTCACGCGAACGCGGACTACCGAGCTGGCTCGCGTTCAACTAAACCGTCCACATCAAGCCGCGGCGCTGCTGGACCCCTCACCGGATGTGCCGGAGGTGGTGCCGGACGTGCTGCTGCCGGCGTCTCCGGTGGTCGCGCTCGGAGAGTCGTTGTCCGGCTTGGCATGTCGCGGTGACGATCCCGGTACCGCCTTGACCGGCTCACCGTTGTCGGGCTTGGCGTGCTTCGGCCCGGACTTGGCGCCGGTGTTCGGACTGAACTTGTTGCCCGGCTTGTAGCCCTTCTTCGTGTCATCGTCCTTGTCGCCGGTCGTGGTCTCCCCGGCCTTCGTTTCTCCGGTCTTGGTTTCTCCGGCCTTCGTTTCTCCGGCCTTCGTTTCTCCGACCTTGGTGTCATCGGCGGTGGTCTTATCGGCAGGGGTCTCGGAGGTCTTGGAGTCCTGGATCTTGGTGCCCGTCTCGCTCACCGTGGTTTCGCCGTCGCCCTCGGCGGCCTTCACGTCCTTGGTCGCGGTCTCTTCAATGCCGACCGCTTCCTCTACGGGCTTCTGAACGACCGCCTCGGCTTTGAGCTTGTCTGCGACCTTGTCTTCGGCCTCGTTTGCGACGACGTCGTCGACTGCCTCCTCGCCCGCCGGTTCGTCGGTCACGAGGGTGAGCATCCGCGCGCCGGAATCGGGCAGGTCGGTCGGCGAGGGTAGTTCGCCCTCCTCCTGCGCGGTGTCCGGGAGAAGTTCCTCGGTGGCCTCCTCCAGCGCCTCATCGACGATGTCGGTCAGCACACTGGTTGGCGTTGTACCCCAGAGGGATCCGCCCGTGAGGAACCTGAGCAGACTGGTCAGGACGTTCGGCGTGCCTACGGTCGGGTTGCCGCTGAAGAACTCCTTGAAGATGCCCTGAACCAACTGGTTGAAGATGACGCCCGGCACCTGGGCCCAGTCAACGTTGGGGAACGACATGAACGGCGTCGGGTCGCCGGCCTCGTCCAGTGACCGCTCGTAACCGCCCGTCTGCGGGTTGTAATAGACGTCGGTGTAGCCGAGGTTCACCAGGCTGGTCAACGCCGGCGCAAGCGCGTTGGCCACCATGCTGAACGGGTTGTAGCGCGCGACCCCTCCGAGCGTGACGAGGTTGAGCACGTCGGCGGCAAGATATAGCGGTTCGAGCAGCGGCAGGGTTGCCGAGCGCAGCGTGAGATAGAGGTTGACCGCGAGCGGATCGCCGTTCCGGATGCGCTCCGCGAGATCGTCGAGCTCCAGCAGCTGCTGGGGGTCGAGCGTGACGCCGCGAAGCATGTAGGTCGGAAGCAGGCCCGCAAAGAGGTTGTTGGCCAACGAGAAAGGGTTCGGCCACGCGGCGAAGTCGCTCAGCATGTCGTACTGAACCGTCGCGTCGAGCTTGATCGGGATCAGGTTCGCACCGCCGACGGAGAGGCCGGTGCCGGGCAGCGGGGTGCCCCCGCTGTAGGAGGCTTCGGTCTCTGGGGTCACCGTCTTGATGCCCGCCAGGCCGAACAGAGGATAGAAGCGGGCGAACATTCCGCCGTTGGCGCGCCCGGGATTGCGCAGCAGGATCATCGGGAGGATGGTGATGCTACCCAGGAGCGGATGCTCGGCGGCGTTGTCCCCGCCCGGTTGATTCACCAGGTCGGCGACGATTCGCTCGTATGCCGCCCCGGCGGAGAAGGCGCCGAGCCCCATGCTCAGGACCACCGGCACCCGGACCTCGACGGCGTCGATGTCGGGGATGGGGATGTCGAGCAGGTCCAACACCGGATTCAGGATCTCCAGCTCGCGCAGCACTGACTCGAGGCTGACTTCCACGTCGAGGTACGGGGTCTTGTTGACCTCCTCGGCGATGGCGCGCGGCAGGCCAGGCACCCAACCGAGGTCGACTCCCAACAGCTTGAGCACGGTGAACACCGGGCCCGCGGTGATCACGTTGACCGGTCCGGGCAGGTTGGAGAGGTTGAACGGATCGCTGAGGTCGAGGCCGAGCAGACCGAACAGGCCGCCGATGGTTTCCGGCAGCGAGCCTGCCAGCAGGTTGCTGAGCTGCTGTTCCACGTCGGGGGTGAGTATCCCAAGGGGATCGATGAGTGCGCCCACGACTCCCGGTACGTCGATCGGTATCGCGCCGACAACGTCAGCGAGCAAACCTGGCGGTATCTCACCCAGCACCCCGCCGAGCAGGTTGTTCAGCACCGACTCCGGGTCGGCGCCGGCCGCCTGTGCCAGCACGGCGAGGTTGAAGTTCTCGACTACCAGCCGGATGAGCACCTCTGCGGCGACCTGGCCGAGGTCGTAGACCGCCGGACCGAGGCCGAACGTGAGGTCGGGGATCTCATCGGGTCCGGGCCACTGATTCACCGCCGCGGCCAGGTTGACGTGGGTATCTACGAGAGTCTTCGCGTCGTCGCTCGGCTCGGGCAGGGGTGCGACGCCGACCGTGAGCGCCGTCGCCGTCGCAGTGGCCGCGCCGATCGCCGCGATCTTCTTGGAGGTGCGGCTGCGTTTGCCATGCCTGCCGTGTCTGCCAGCCACTGATCCGGTCCTTTCGAACGAAACAGCAATTTACGTGACCGTAACAGGCAGGCTCTCACGAGACTACAATTTGAGCAAATTTGTTGCCTTGGACAGTAAGCTAACTTATCGAAATTGATAGCCCAGCCAGCGCATTTACTGAATCACCCGGCAAGGGCGCTGCGTGCCGCCGCCGACGTTTGCCGTGCGTAACCGCCTCCGAATAGGACGACGTGGGCTAACAGCGGATAAAGCTGATGCAATCCGACTCGGCCGCGCCATCCCGCCCGCAACTCCCGCACGGATTGGTAGCCGCCGATCACCTCGTCGAAGTGGGGACAGCCGAACAGCGCGAGCATCGCCAGATCGGTCTCACGGTGACCGCCGTGGGCGGCGGGGTCGATCAGCACCACGCCGTCCGGTGTCCACATCACGTTGCCGCTCCACAGGTCGCCGTGCAGGCGGGCCGGTGGATCGTCGTCGTCGAAGGCGCCGTCTTCGCACTTGGCCATCACCGTGTCGATGACCGCGCGGCACTCCGCGTCCAGTCGATCGCCCGCGGCGCGGGCCATCGGCGCCAACCTCTCGCGTGCATAGAAGGCGCCCCATCGCTCATGTCCCGTCAACGACATGGGTAGCGGTGCATGCATCGGCCCGAAGAACCCTGGTCCCTCCCATCCGTCCGGCGCCGCGCCGAACTCCGCGGCGCCTGCGTCGTGCGTGCGCGCGAGTCGGCATCCGAACTCCCGCGCCGCGGATTGGGTCGGGGCTACGGTCTGCAGCTCTTCCAGGGTGAGGCTGGTGTCGTCGTAATCGAGCACGGTCGCACACGGGACACCGTCGTGGGCGGCTGAAAGCCATTGCAGCCCAGCGGCTTCACACGCGAAGAAGCCTGCGGGCGCGGAGGCGTTGCGCTTGACGAACTCCCTCATCGGTCAGGGCTGGCCGGACACCCGGCGCAACACTGCGTCGCGCACCCGGGTCGGCAACCTCGGAACCACGGCAACCTGCAGCTTGGGCCCCAGCCCCACCACATAACGAGGTCGCGGGCGGCGCGCGGTGAGCGCCTCCTCGACCACGGCGGAGACCTTCTCGGTAGGAACGGCCATCCGTTGGGCAACCGGCACCATCTTCTTCATCCCCGCGATGTGTTTGGCGTACAGCGCGCGGTGCTCCGGGGAAAGGGCGGCCTCGGCTTCGAGCACCATGGTGTCGGCGGTACGCCACATGTCGGTGTCGGTCTGCGCCGGTTCGACGACGACGACGGGTATCCGCCACGGCTGCAACTCCATCCGCAGGGCGTCGGCCGCGGCCTCGAGCGCGAACTTGCTCGCGGCATACGCTCCGAGCAACGGCATCGACAGCCTGCCGTTGACGCTGGAGATGAACACGATCCGGCCGCGCGATTCCCGCATCCGCGGCAGTACCGCCCGGGTGACCGCGAGCTGGCCGATCACGTTGATCTCCAACTGCTTTCGCCATTCATCGGACGTCACCGTCTCCATGGGCCCGCTGACGACCACCCCGGCGTTGTTGACCACAGCGTCCAGTCGCGCAGGCAAGACGTCGGCCAAGGCGGCGATCTGGCCGGCGTCGGTGACATCGAGGAGCACCGCCGAGATCCGGTGCGGATCCAGCGCGGTGACCGCCTCGGCATCGCGCTCGGTGCGGACACCGGCGATCACCTGCCATCCGCGGGCAGCCAGGTGCTCGGCGAGGGCCCTGCCGATTCCCCGTGACGCGCCGGTGACAAGTACCGAAGGCATGCGGCAAGACTAGCGGCCGCGCCGGTCCCCGACCCAGAACAAGATCCCGCTGAGCGCCACCAGTGCCGCGGCGAGCCCGATGATCGGCGCGACGGTGAAGCGGGTCATCGTCGCCCCCACGACCGCCCCACCGCACATCGTCAGAACCACGCTGTAGCGCAACTTCTCCCGTTCACCGGTGCCACCGGCCAACCGGCTGTCGAAGCCGATCCGCACGATGGTCGTCGTCAAGACCGTCGTCGACAACTCCTGGATGCCGAACTGCTGGGCGCTGGAATTCTGAACGCCGAACGCCACGGCGAGACCGGCGATGAGAAGCAGTTTCGTGTTGTCCTGATAGTCGAGCACTCCGGTCCCGGCGAGCACCGAAAGGGTCGCGAGCAGGACGACCTCGAAGGTCATCGTGATCGACAGCCAGCGGCGGACATCGGTGCCCAGGTGGCGGGTGAACCGGCCACTGGCCACCGCGCCAGCGACGAAGCCGACGAACGCGACCAGCGCGGCGGTCACGTCCACCCCCGAGTGCGGCACCAGCCAGAAACCCAGGAAGATCACGTTGCCGGTCATGTTCGCCACGAACACGTGGCCGAGTTTGAGCACGCTGACCGCATCCACCAGGCCGGTCGCGAAGGTCAACAGCAGCAGACAGGTGATCGTCAATCGTTGAGAGACAGGGGATTCGACAACCACGCGTCAACGTCCCGACTACAGCTGCGGTGTCAGGTCCAGCGACGTGATGGTCGACATATTCGTGATCAGCCACTTCGCATCGCGGCGTTCCATCGTCAACCGGTAGGACAGGTAGCGCAGCGAAGGGATGTTCTTGCTCATCGGGCTGGTCGCCACCGAGTTGGTGTAGACGATCGCGGTGGCCTCGTCGGGGGTCAGCGTCTCCACCGCCGCGCCCATCACCTGCGTGGTGTTGGTGACCTGCGCCTGTTTGTTCGTCGCGACGATCGCGTCAATGTACTTGCGGTACTCGTAGGCGAAGTCGCCACCGAGGAACGCCGCCGACCGCTCCGGCAACGTCTCCATATTGTCCGGCGTGTAGGTCCACAGCGTGGAGATCGCGCTGGCCGCGGTGCGAGCGACGTCGAGTTTGGTGTTGATCTCGGCTCGCTCCGACAAGTAGGGCTGCAGGGTCGACGCGGCGAACGCGGCAGCACCGACGAACAGGGCCGCGGCAGCGACGATCGCGGCGATGAGCCGCTTGCCCGCGGGCCGGTGCGGAGCGAACCGCACATCCTGCGGCGTGACCTCGGATTCGTCTGGGGCGCCCGGTTCCTCGGCGACGTCATCGGCCGCCGGCGATTCCGGCTCGGTGACTTGCGGTTTCGCCTCCTCGGTCGCGATCTCGGTGCCCCCGTCGTCGACACGCGCCCGGCCGCGGCGTTTCGCCTTGCCGACCGGCCGCGGCGCCGACGGCTCCGCTTCTTGCGCTTCCTCTGTTGCTTCCGTATCCGCCGCGGCGGCAGGGCCTTCCGTCTTGCGACGCCCGAAGAACCACCGACGCCGACGCGGTGCCGGGGTGGATTCCGCTGAGGAGTCGGTGGTCAGATCACCTGAATCAGCTGGCTGATCTTCCACTGCTGTCCTTCCTTGATAGTCGTTGCCACCCAACGACTTCCACTCTCGACCGTCGACTTGCCGTCTGGCGCCTTCTGGGAAACCTTGGTCGCGACCAGGATGTCGGCGCTGCCGTTGTCGTTCCACCGCTGCACGCCTGCGGCCAGCACGGTGCCGCTGGTCGGCTCCGCCTGCGCGACCTGGATCAGGATCTCGTTCTGCTTCTCCTTGAACATCTTCGCGAAATCGCCCGTGCCATTCGTGAGGATCCGTTCCACATAGGCGTTGGCGTTGAAGGGATCCAACGTCGTGTATTCGGTCATGAACTCACTGACGTACACCAGCGCGGCGTGGTCGTCGGCCACCGTGCGGCGGTCGTTCTCGTGGCTGACCAACATCAGCGAACCCGCCGTGATTGCGGCTGCCATGAGAAGCGAGGCGACGGCCGAGATGATCGGCAGCCCCCAGCGGCGGGGCGGCTTGGGCTCCACCTCGAAGAAGTCGCGCTCGTCGGCGTCGACCCTGCGCCGCGGACTCATTGGCCCTGCGCGTTCATCTGCGGCCGCTTCAACACGGTGAGCTTGGCGACGCGCCACTGCCCGTCACGGGACTTCTCGAACTCGACCTGGACGGTCGCCGTGATGAACTTCAACTCCTGGGGATTGTCGCCGCGCTGCCCCTGCATGGCCAGCAGCATCTCGGCCGCGTCCGGCGTCGCCTTCAGCACGGCGCTGCTCACCGCCCAGTATTCGTTCGAGCTGACACCGGCGTCCTGGCCGGCCTTCTGCTGGGCGATCAACTGCTCGCGGTAGCCGTCGGTGGTCAGCGACTGTGCACGCGCGAAATCCTCTGCCATGGTGTCGCGCTTGAAGCTGAGCATCTGTTCCACGATCCGAGGACCCTGTTCGGCGATCTGCTGCTTGGTCTCGTCCACCGCGCGTTCGTGCCGGTACACCACCCAATAGCTCACCCCGACCGCGGCTGCACAAGCCAGCGTCGCGACGGTCAGCACGATCGCGGTCAACTTCCGGATGTTGCGCTCCGGCGGTTGGACCGGACGCACCTCGGTGCGCACCAACAGGTCGGCGAAGGTCCGGCGGCGCCTATCCCACAACGGCCACAACCATCCGACGCACAGGGCGGCGGTGTCCAGGAGGTGAGCGACCTCGCGCAGCAGCAGCCGCCACACTCCCACCGGCGAACCGTCCCGTTTGCGGACCGCGAGCCCGAACAGCGCCCGCCCCAGCGAGAATCCCACCACCGCCGGCAGCACCAGGCGGTTCACCGCCATCGCCAGCACCACCACGCCCATCGCGATCAGGTAGCCCCACCACAACGAGCTACGCTGCGGTGCGGTCAACGACACCACCGCCAGCGTCACCAGCACCGCGAGCCCGGTCAGGATGTCGACGGCGAATGCGCCGGCCCTGGCCGACCACGCGGCCACCGTTTCGTCGACGGCCTCGCCAGCGGCCACCGGATCTACGGGTGCTTCATGCACAGCGGTCAACGACGTCACGAGGTGACCTGGTCCAGTTTGGCGATCTTGTAGGTGCCTTCGTCGTCGGGCGCCATCTTCACGCGAAGCCGATAGCCCTGCTCCTGATCGGCGACATCGGAATTGGTGACCTTCACCCGGACCGCGACGAGGACGTCGAATGTCCCGTCGCCGTTGTGTTTCTCCACCGCGGCTCGCATATCCGACACCTGCACCTGTACGTTCGCGGCCTGGTACGCATCGACCAGCACGCCGGCGTAAAGCGAGGATTGGACGGCGAAGTCGCCGGTCGAGCACTCGATGATCTTGGACTGAGCCGCGGTCATGGCGGCGGTGTCCGGGGCATGCGTCGCCGCCACACAATCCTTGGCCGCCTGCAGTGCGGCGGCCTCCGCACGGTCACCGGCCACCACCTTCTGGTCGTTCTTGAGCAACAGGAATCCCGCGACGCCGCCGGCGGTGGCCAGCACCAGCAGCGCCGCGGAGATGCCGACGGCCAGACCGCGGCCGATCCGCGACGGGCGGCGGGGCTTGGCCGGGGTCCCGTCCTCGGGGCTGTCCGGGTTCTCGGTAGCTTCGCTGTCTGGGGATACTGCTAACGACTCGTCGGGCGTCTCATCAGCATCGGTGGGGTTCAGCTGGCGGGTGCCAGCATCTCCTTCCATCCGTCGTCTCCTGTGCTATTCGAGTTGCTGACGTTGTACCTCACGCCGTCGGGTCCGACCACCTGGCCGCTGGTCGGGCTGTACACCGCTGTGGAGCCGGGTGGCCCTGGAGCGGGAGTGTAGACGCAGGGGTTGGGCTGCTGTCCACTGCAGACAACGTTGCCCTGTCCGGGAGGGCTCAGCGGGTCGCTGACCGGCGCCGACGAATTCGGCGGCGGCAGGTCACTAGCCGGTGCGGGGTTCATGCCACTGTTGACCGACGGCGCCTGGATGACACCACGGCCGGGGTTGACACCTTGGTCGCAGCGGGCGCCCGGAGCCGGGCAGGACAGGATCTGGTTGGGGTCGCCGTACCACGGGTTCGTGCCCAACGGAACATACGGTTCGTTGTTGCGGCATTCCATCGGCGTCGCTGCACGCTTGCCAGGGATGTCAGCGCACGGATAGTTACGCGCACCGCGAACCACGTTACCCTGGTACTCCTGAGGAATCTTGCAGTATGTGCCGCGCGGCAACGGCGCCATGCTGGTGTCGGCGGGCGAGCGCCACTCGGACGCCGGCAGGAAACCCGTGAAGCACGGCGGCGTGTGGTTAATCCCTCCGAGAGTCAAGGGCAGGAGGCCGTAACCCTCGAATATCGTGCCGGCCTGCGCCACCGCAGTGCCCTGAGGTAAGAGAACCAACGACTGTTCGACGCCCTTGTGATAGCGCTTAAGCATGTCGATCACGATCGTGAGGTTCGCCAACGTCTGAGGCAACGCCTCCTGAACACCACCGAATACCGCATTCGCCTGATCCAGCGTCGGGGCGGCCTGCTGCAGTCCGCTGCGCAGCGCAGCATCCTGCTCGGCAGACTGCGCTGCCAGGATGTTGAGGTTACGCGACCACTGCTCGATGTTGTCGCCCGACTGGACCTGGCTGTCCAGGATCGGTGCTGCGTTCTCGATGATGTCGTTGACCTGCGGCAAATTCTGCTGGAACCCCTGCGCGATATTGGTCGTCGAGTCGACCAACCGCTGGAGCGCCGGGCCTAAACCCCCGACGGCCTGCGAGGTCTCGGTCAGCAGCGTGTCGATCTTCTCTTTCGGTAATACCGCCAGGCCCCGGTTGGCCGCATCGAGTGCCGGACCCACTTCACTGGGCACGGTGCTGTCGGTGATGGTCGAACCAGGCGACAGGTACTGACCCGGGTTGCCGGTTGACACCAGGTCCAGGTATTGCTCTCCAATTGCTGACACGGAGTGGACGTTGGCGGTCGCATCAGCCGGGATCTTGAATCGGTTGTCGATGCTCATCACGGCTATCGCACCGGTCTGGGTGGGCTCGACCGACGTCACCTTGCCGATCTGGGTTCCGCGGTACGTGACGTTGGCGGTCGCGTAGAGCCCGCCCGAGCGCGGGAGTTCGGCTTTCAACTCGTACTGCGAGATACCCATAATGCTTGGAACCCGCAGGTAATACCAACCCAGTACCACGATGGCGACAATCGTCAGGATGGAGAACAGCGTCAGCTGGAATTTGATGAACCGGGTCAGCACCGCTTACTCACCCCTTTCGACCAGCGGGCCGTTCGGCGCATTGTGCGGATTCGGCACGAACCTCACATCTGGGATCATCGTCGCCGGATCGCGACCCCAGGACTGTTCAAGTGCACGCAGCATGCCCGATATGCCGGTGCCCGACAGGACAGCGTTATCGAGCGCTGAGAGTGTCAAGTCGACCGTGAGTGACGCGTTGACGTAATCACCGCGAATTGCCTTCGGGACGTTCTCGATCGAGAAGGGTGCAGTGAGCAGGAGCTTGAGCGCACCGATGACATACGGCGCAGCACGGCCCAGTTGCTTGAGCGGCCGCTGAAGGTTGACGAGGTTGGTATTCAGATCTTCGCTGGCCGGCGCCACCGCGTTGTCGGCCGCGACGCTGATCCGGCCGATCGCCTCGACCGCGTCGGCGAACAGATCGCGGGTATCCGCGAAATGTTTGATCAGTGGCGGGAACTCGGTGAGCACCCGGTCCAGCGTGTTGTTGCGCTGGGCAACGATCGACAGCAGTCGGTCTGTCGACTCGATCGCGCGGGTGATGTCCTGACGCTGCTGATTCAGCTCGTCGGTGAACGTATCCAGCTTGCTGAGGAAATCGCGGATCTGATCGGCTCGGCCGTTGAGCACATTGTAGATCTCGGTTTGGATGACCTCGAGGTTCTGCACCCCGCCGCCCTGCAGGATGGAGGCGATGCTCGCCAGCACCCGCTCGGTGGTCGGAAAAGCCGACGCGTTCTGCAGTGGGATCGTGTCACCGTCACGCAGCGGTTGGGGTGATGGATCCGGCGGTAATTCGAGCTCTACATGCTGCGAGCCGAGAAGGCTCGTCTGCCCGATTCGTGCCAGCGCATTCTTCGGCAACTCCACTGTGGGCTCGACATCGAGGGTCAAGGTCGCGACCCAGTTCTTGAGTTCGATGGCACGTACTCGACCGACGTAGACGTCGGCCACTCGCACGCGGCTGTTGACATTGAGTGCCAGAGTGTCCGGCATCTGCACGTAAATCGTCGTCGCATTCGAACCGGTACCCGGGCCCCCGGGCAGCGGCACGTTGGCAATGCCCTTCCAGGAACCGCAGGAACTCAGCACCAGAGCGACCGCCCCGAGCGCGAGAGCGCGTTGCGCGAGCCTTCTCCATTTGAGCGCGATCATCATCGACCTGCCTCTGCTGGAAGCGGGGGGCCCGCGGGTGCGGGGGCGCCGGCGGCGGGAGCCGGTACCGGGCCGGCCATCGCCGCTCCACCCGGGTCGCCTGGAATAACGCCCGGCGCCGGCGGCGGTGGTGGTCCGGGCTGCGGGTACCACGGCGGCGGCAGCGGGTTGTTCTGGTCGAACGCGTTCGGCGGACCGGGCAGGTTGCCGTCGCGCGTCGTCCCGAACGCAGGCGGCGCGGCGGGGATCGGGCAGTCGGGTCCGCCCAACAATTCCGCTAGGCATTCCGGGGTCATCATGCTCGCCGTGAACGGCTGCACGTCGATGCCCTGCATGCCCGGTGCGGCGACCCAGCCCGGCTCATGGTTGCCGTGAGAGAACAGCGTGTCCCGCGACCAGATGCCCGGCACCGTCGTGTCCTTGTAACCGGCCGGCGGCTTTAGCCGTGGCTCGGAGTACGCAACCTGCTTCGGCAGCGTCATCGCGGAGCTGAACTGGTTGACACCGAACGGCAGGTAGTTGAATTTGATCGCGTCCAGGATCGGCGCCAGGTACTGCGCGCACATCTCTGCCGACTCCTGGTATCCGAGCCGGCTACCGGCCTGAACGGCACTACAGATGAACTGCAGCGGATTAGCGAAGTTGTTGATCACGGCATAACTGTTAATGCCGCCGGTGACCGGTGAGACGATGTTGACCAAGTTCGCGCCGAGGTTGGGGAACACGTGCAACGCGGTTTCCAGTCCGTCGCGCGGCTCCTGCTGAAGAATCGCAGTTGTCACCTCGGCGAGATTGTTCACGTCGTGGGTCAACACCTCCGCGTTCTGGTCGAAGAACTGACGGGTCGTCGTCAGCAGCTCGTTCAGATCCTGAAGGGCGTTGGCCAACTCGCGGTCGGTGTTGGTGAATGCGTTGGTGAATGTAGCTAGGTCGTCGTTGAGCGCCACGAATTGCTGATCGCTGCGATACAGGGCGTTGACGAACAGTGCCAGGCTCTTGACCACGCTGAAGAAGTCGTCGCGCCCCTCGTTGAGCGCGAAGAGCGCCTCTGACAGGTTGTTGAGCGTCCTGTTGAGCTGCTCACCCTTGCCCGCGAATCCATCGGCGGCCGAATCGATGATGTCGCCGAACGGGCCTCGAGGCTGTTCGGGAGTTGGGCCCAGGTCCGTCAAGATCCGATTGATGGAGTCCCGCAGCTCGTCGTACTCGACAGGTACCTGGGTGCGGTCGATCGGGATGACGGCACCATCTTCCATCACCGGGCCGCCCGTGTAGGCCGGCGCTAACTGGATGTTGCGCGACGCCACCAGGCTCGGGTTGAGGATGGACGCAGTGGCGTTGGCCGGCACCTTGTAGGAGTTCGCGTAATTGAAGGTGACCTTCATCCGGTCGCCGGCCGGTTCGATCGTTTCGATCTCGCCGACCCGCACGCCCATTATCGTCACCTTATCGCCCGGATACAGCGCCAGAGTGTCGCTGAAGTAGGCCACCACCGTGTTCGTCGTCAGCTTCTTGTACAGGCTGTACCCGACGAAGGCGGCCACCAACGCGAGAACCACGATCAGCGCACCGATGACGATCGTCGCCCGGGACAGCGCGGGCAACTTCATGTTTCGGACGTTGAAAATTGTCGACATCTGCTATCCCCTAACCCTGCTGCGAACCCGGCGGGAGGAACGGCGGGTTTCCCGGTAAGGGCGGTTGTCCGGCGGGCGCCAGTTGCTGACCAGGTCCCGGGACCGCGGGCGCTGGCAGCGCGGGTGGCAGCGGGGCGATGCCGGGCGTGAAGTCCGCGGGCAATGGGGGCTGCGAAGGGTCCTGCCCGACGGGCACGGTGCGGGCCCCCGGCGGTGCGGGCGGAAGCTGGCCGTGCGCCCCAGGCACACTCGGCGGAATCTGACCGGGGATCGCGGCGGCGGGCACGCCCGGCGACGGTTGCGGGCCGTGCATGTTCGGGTCGGAGGTGGCCACATTGGGCGGCCCATATGCGGGACCGCCGAACGGTCCCACCGAAAGGTCGGCGCACGGCAGCGGGTCGCCGGGCCGCGGCAGCCCGTCGGCCGGTGGCGTGTACGAGCACGGCGAACCCTTCAGCACACCGGGTCCGGGGTTCTCCGGGGTGCCCTCGATCACTGCGGGGCTCGGCGGCGGCGCGCCGTTTTCGAAACCCTGGGCGTTCGGGTCCGGGAAACGCCAGGCGGGCAGGCCAGCGTCGCGCCAGAACTTCTCTGGATCGATACCGCGCTTCTTGAAGGCGGCGTCAATGAACGGTTGTAGGATCTGGCCCGGTAGCAGGTTCACCAGCATGACCTTGAAGTAGGGACCGGAGGCCAACGCTTCGCCTAACGACGCCGCGAAACTCGCCACCGTGATCAGCGTTTCCTGTAAGTCGAACTGGCGCTCGCGCAGCACGTCGCTGACTACCCGTAGCTGTTCGAGGACGCGGTTCAGGTTGGGGTTGTCGTCGATCAGACCCTTGACCTGTTCGGAGAACGAACCGACCCGCTCCAACAGCATGCTGACCGCGTAGTTGCGCTCGTTGATGGCGCCGAGCAGCGTTTGCGCGTTTACCAATAGGTTCTTGATCTGCTCGCTGCGGCTGCCAAGGATGCCGGCGATCTTATTGGCGTTGGCCAGCAGTTGCTTGATGTCCTCGTCGCGCTTACCGATGGTGTCAGAGAAGCGGGCAACCCCGTCGAGCGCGGCGCTCAGATGGGGTGAGGTCTGATCAATCGTTTCCGACAACACATTGAGCGAGCGTTTGACGGTCTGAGTGTCCCAATCCGAGGCCGCCTTCGTCACGTCGAAGAATGCGTCATAGATCTGGTACGGCGTGGTGGTCTGCCCGAGCGGCAGCACCTGGTTTGCGCGCAGAGGTTCGGTGCCGCGCGGTTCGATCTCGATGTTGCGACGGCCCAGAATCGTGTCAGTGCGAATGGCGGCCCGGCTGTCCTTCCCGATTTGGGTGCCGCCCAGCGAATAACCGATGACAACCTTATCGCCGTCGATCCGCATGCTTTTGACGAGGCCCACGTCGACACCGGCGATGCGCACCTTATCGCCCTCGCCGATACCACCGGTGTCGGAGAACTGCGCATAGTAGGTGGGTTGCGCGAACAACATCGGTACGCTGGCAAAGCTCTGTCCCACGCCGATCACCAAAATCACGATGATGATCCCCATCAGTCCGTTCCGGACCCGATCCGACCCTTCGAGCGTCCTCATTGTGGCGTGCACCTACCCGATGGCTGGCTGAACAGCTTGACCGTGCGGACCGGCCCGCCGGGCTGCAACCCGTTGATTCTCAACGAGATGTCGCAAGAGTAGAAGTTGAAGAAGTCGCCGTAGATACCGCCACTGCGTCCGATGATCTTGAATGCGGTTGGCAGTCTGACGAGGATGTTGTTGAGTTCGTCACGCTGCTCTACCAGGGGCTGCTGAACCGCCTCCAGATAGCTGATCGTGCTCTGCAACAGCGGGCGATTGTCGGCGAGCAAATCGGCGACCGTCCCGGCCGCGTCGCTGATTCCGGCCACCGAAGTGGCAATCGGATCGGCGCGGTTCTTCAGCCCGGTGATCAATGTTTCGAAGTTCTGCACGGTCTCGTCGAACTGCCGTTGATGGCGCACGGTCGTGTCAAGCACGGTGTTGAGATTGCGGATCACCTCTCCGATAGCTTGGTCCCGGTCGGCCAACGCGGATGTCAGCGACGCGGTCTGGTCGAGGATGTCGTTGAGCGTGCCGCCCTGCCCCTGGAAGACGGTGATGATCGACTGGGCGATGCTGTTGACCTTTTCGGGATCGAGGGCTCGGAACACCGGCCGGAATCCGCCGATCAACGCGTCGAGATCGAGCGCGGGTTCGGTGCGCTCGATCGGTATGGTGGCACCGCCGGGCATCCGCCTGTCGCTGTCTCCCCGCTTGAGCTCCAGGTAGCGGTCGCCGATCAGGTTGAGATACCGCACCGACGCGGTCGTCCCCTCGAAAAGCGGCAGCGAGCGGTCGACGGCGAAGTCCACCTTCGCTTTCGATCCCCCGTCGATCAGCTCGACCCCGGAAACCTTGCCAACCTCGACGCCCGAGGCACGGACGAACTGCCCGGCACGCAGGCCACTCGCGTTGGAGAATATCGCCGTGTACCCGGTGGTGCGGTCGAAGCGCATCTGACCGAACACCACGACGATCATCGCCGTGAAGAGCAGCAGCACCAGAGAGAAGGCCCCGAGCTTGATGGCAGTACCGGTGATTTTCATGGGTTGATCGTGTACTCCCCCACCTGACGTCCCCAGACGTATTCGATCAGCAGCGGCTGGCCCAGTTCGAAATGGTTGTACGGCGCGTTCGACGCACCGGTATCCGCGACGAGGAGCGGCGCAGGGAACAGCTCGGGCGTGATGGGTTGCCAGCAGCCCGGCCGGCCCTCCGGGCCGCCCCGGGCGTTCACCCGCGGGAGGTTGTCCGGATAAACATATGGGTTACCGGCGCCCGCGATTGTGGACAGCGTTCTCAGGGAGTACCCGTTCCCGCCCAGTGAGGCTGCGAACCTGGGTTCGACGTCGTGGAAGTTTCGAATTGTGCAGAACAGCGCGGGACTGTACTCGTCGAGCAACTCCGATGTGATGACGAGATCCTCGGCGCCGCGGATCAGATACGGCCCGCTGCGCTCGAAGATATCGGCCCCAGTGTTGCCGAAACCGATCGACGCCATCAGCGCCTGGTCGATGTTGGCTTGCTGCTCGTTGAGCGTCTGGGCTGTGGTCACCGCGTTCTCCAACCCGTCGAATAGGTCGGGTGCCGCGTCGGCATAGACCTCGCCGAGGTCGGCGAGCAGCCGGGTGTCGCGGCGGAGCTCGGGCATCCGGGCGTTCACGTCGGTGAGGATCTCGTTGCCGTTGATGATCGACTGCCCGAACCGGTCGCCCAGCCCGTCGAGGGCCTCGGCTGTCGCGGCCAGCGTCTGGTTCAGCTTGATCGGGTCGACCTGCTCCGAGACAGAGACGACGGTTTCGAACAACGTGTTGAACTCGGTGGTGACTGACGTCACATCGATCACGTCCGACGACGTGATGCGTTGCTCGGTGGGGTTTTTCGGGCTCGAGAAGTTGACATATTTGTTGCCGAACACCGTCGTGGCGTCGATGCTGGCATCGACGTTCTTCGGAATCAGCTCGAGGTACCTGGGGTCGACTTCGAGGAGAATCTTCGCTCTCGGCTCACCACCGACGTCGACCACGTCGACAGCGCCGACTCTGCCGATCTCCACGCCGTTGTAGGTCACCTTCGCGCCGGGGTCCATCGACAGGCCGGCACGCCCCGACAACAGCGTGAGTTTCTCGCGCGGCAGCCACGGAACCTCCCCGCGGAACTGGAAATACACGAAGATCAACGCGCCGATCGCGAAGATGGTCAGGACGATCCCGGCCAGCTTGTAGGGCGGTGTGCGCGGATTGTTCAGGGGTGCGGTCATGGCGCTATACCGTCAGGTTGAAGTTGGGGTCGACGCCGTAAAGCGCCAACGAGGCGAACAGGACCACACAAACGATGGCCACCAGCGAAGCACGCATCGAGCGACCGACGGCCTCACCCACACCGACCGGACCGCCGCTGGCGAAGTAGCCGTAGTAGCAGTGGTTTAGCATCACGATGATCGAGATGATGACCGCCTGGATGAACGACCAGAACACGTCATCCGGACGCAGGAACGTGCGGAAGTAGTGGTCGTAGGTGCCGGTCGACTGGCCGTAGAACAACGTAGTAGTGACCTGCGCTGACAAGAAGCTCATGATGATCGCCATCGCGTACAGCGGGATGATGACGATGAACCCGGCCATGATTCGGGTCGAGACAAGATAAGAGATGGACTTGATTCCCATCACCTCGAGAGCGTCAATCTCCTCGCTGATGCGCATGGCGCCCAGCTCCGCGGTGGCACCGGCGCCGACCGTGGCGGCCAGCGCCTGACCCGCGACGACCGGTGCCGCGATACGCACGTTGATCAACGCGGCGAAGAAGCCGGTGAAGGCCTCGACACCGATGTTGCCGAGCGAGGCGAAGCCCTGGATCGCGACCAGCGACGAACCGGACAAGGTCACGAAGCCGACGATCGCGACCGTCCCGCCGATCACGGCCATCGCGCCCGTGCCCATGCCGATCTCGGCGATCAGACGCAGCGTCTCCCTGCGGTAGTAGCGCAGTGCGTGGCCGATCGACCCGACAGAGGTGATGACGAACCACGCGACGTGCCCGACGCTGTCGAGGAACCGCGCGGGTGCACTCGCGACGCTTTGGGCACGGCTGAACCCCCGCGGAAACCGAGAACGCAGGACCGTTGTCGTAGACACCTCAACTGCTCCCTGTTCCGAACCGGACGCCGATCGTGGTCAGGACCACGTTCACCGCGAACAGCGCAATGACGCAGAGCACCAGGGTCTCGTTCACCGCGGTGCCGACGCCCTTCGCGCCGCCGGCGACGGTCAGACCGCGATAACAGCCGACCAGACCGGCGATCAGGCCGAACGTCATGGCCTTGATGATCGAGATGAGGACCTCGGGCAGCCCGGTGATCAGCGTCAGAGTCGAGACGTAGGCACCGGCCGAGACGTTCTGAAGGTACACGCCGAAGATGAAGCCACCGACCAGGCCGACGGTGATCACCGCGCCGTTGAGCAGCAGGGCGACGAAGGTGGAGGCGACGACGCGGGGCACCACCAGGCGGTGGATCGGGTCGATGCCGAGGACCTCGAGCGCGTCGATCTCCTCGCGGATGGTTCGAGCCCCGAGGTCGGCGCAGATGGCGGTCGAGCCCGCCCCGGCGACGACGAGCACTGTCACCAGGGGACCGAGCTGGGTAACCGCGCCGATGGCCGCGCCGGCGCCGGACACGTCGGCGGCGCCGAACTCGGCCAGCAGGATGTTCAGCGTGAAGATCAGGAGCACGGTCAGCGGGATGGAGACCGCGAGCGTCGGCAGGAACGCGACGCGCATCAGAAACCAGCTCTGCAGGATGAACTCGCGCCATTGGAACGGCGGCTTGAACAGGGCTTTGCCGACGAGCACGCACATGCGCACGAATCCGCCGACCGCTTCCAGACCCGGTCGGACCTGGTCACGTACGTAACCGACGACCCCGGTCGACGCCGTCACCAGTGTGCTCCCGCGGCGCAACGGCGACTGTCGTGGTGCCCCGGCAGCCCCTGTCGCACGACCCCTCCTTGCCCCGACCTGATTGTTGTTATCCCCGTCTCGCTACCAGTCGGTAGTAAGACAGACCACAGGAATGTACCCGATGCGATTCCTGCCGTGCAGGGCATCGGGCGGATTGTGCCCGTAACCGTTAGCAAACCCGATTCCGTTCTCTAATTCGGCTGTGGTGCAGCAGAAACCGCTCCCTCGGAGCTACTTTCAGCGGCGTCAACCGGCTTGTCGGCTCCAAACCGTGCACGCAGTTCGGTTTTCAGGACTTTGCCGGCGGGGTTGCGCGGCAACGCATCAACGACCTCGACGGCCTTCGGATGCTTGTACCGGGCGAGCCGTTCGTCGAGGAACGCGTCGAGCTCGCGCAGGTCAAGATCGGTCTGATCGGGCGCGCCGAGGGCGACGACAGCGACGGGAACCTCGCCCCATTTATCGTCGGGACGTCCGATGACGGCGACCTCCGCGATGGCCGGGTGGGCGGCGAGTGCGTTCTCGACCTCGGCGCAGTAGATGTTCTCTCCGCCGGAGATGATCATGTCCTTCTTGCGGTCGACCACCCAGACGTAGCCCTCCTCGTCCTGGCGGACGAGATCACCGGAGTGGAACCAGCCGCCGGCAAACGCTTCCGCGGTGGCCTGGGGGTTGTTCCAGTAACCGGCCATGAGAGTCGGTGCGCGGTAGACGATCTCGCCGAC
Source organism: Mycobacterium lehmannii (assembly GCF_002245535.1). Classification (GTDB taxonomy): domain Bacteria; phylum Actinomycetota; class Actinomycetes; order Mycobacteriales; family Mycobacteriaceae; genus Mycobacterium; species Mycobacterium lehmannii. The sequence continues at coordinate 87,522 of NZ_NKCN01000007.1, forward strand.
CTGCCCGATCGGGACGTCGTTCATGTCCTCGTCGACCACCCGCGCCGCGACGGTGGGGATCACCTTGCCGACCGATCCCAGTTTGCGGATCGCGTCCTCGCCCAACAGCATGCAGGTCACCGGCGACATCTCCGTCTGGCCGAAGGCGGCCAGGATCTGGGTGCCGGGGAAGGTCTCGGCCATCTGGCGCAGCAGGGTGTCCGACGCCGGCGCGGCGCCCCAGGACAGCACCCGCAGCCGCAGCTGACGCGGCCGTGCCTTCTGCGCGGCGCACACCGCCTGCCACTGTGCGGGCACGAGGAAGATCCCGGTCACCTGCTCGGCTTCGAGGACGTCGAGCAGCTCATCGGGATTGAAGGCGCCCAGCGGATAGATGACCGTCGGCCGGCCCAGCAGCAGGCCGGGGATCATGTTGCCGATGCCGGCGATGTGGAACATGGGCACGCCGATGAACCCGACGTCGTTGTTGATGTCGGCGCCGTTGGTGAACAGGAACGTCAGCGCCTGGCCGGCGATGTTGGTGTGGGTGAGCACCGCGCCTTTGGGCCGGCCCGTGGTGCCGGAGGTGTACATGATCAGCGCAGGGGAGTCGTTGGGGATGTCGACGACCGTCGCCGGCTCACCGGGCTCGGCGATCAGGTCGTCGTAGCCGATCACGTCGTTTTCGGTGGCGCCGCCGGCCACGATGACGGTGGTCAGCGTCGAGTCGATGTCGCGGACCGCGGTGGCGACGGTGGCCAGTACCGCCTCGGTGATGACGACCGTGGCTTGGCAGTCACTGACCAGGTACGCGATCTCGGGCGGGGTCATGCGGAAGTTGACCGGTACCGCAACCGCTCCGAGCTTGTTGACCGCGAGGAACGCCTCGACGTACTCGGTGCGGTTGAGCATCAGGATCAGCACCCGGTCGCCGAAGCTCACCCCGCGGCGGCTCAATGCGCCGGCCAGGGCGTTCACCCGCTCGTCTAGCTCACGCCAGGTCGTGGTCTTGCCGAGGTGGCGCAAAGCGGTGGCGTCGGGCTGCATCAGCGCATGGCGGGCCAGCTGGTTCGTCCAGTTCTGCCTGCGGGCGAGGTACGGCTGTGCAGTGGGGTCGGGGTCCGGCGGGGGAAGGGAACTCACCTGCTGCTGCTCCATCGGATCTCGGGGTTGCGCGCGTTTGACATTTGATCAAACATGGTGTTGCCCCGGTCACACTATGGCCTCGGCCGCTCGGGTACAAGCCCCCGTCATTTCCTCGTCGTTGATGGCCAGAACGCACCGGAGAACACAGTGAACGCACCGACCGCCCGGCTTCCCAGGCCGCCGCGGGGAGTGCGGCGTGAACAACTGTCCGACGAGGTCGCGGCGCGTCTGCGCGCCGACATCATGACCGGTGTGCTGCGGCCGGGCACCTTCATCAGGCTCGACGAGACCGCCGCCACGCTCGGGGTGAGCATCACCCCGGTGCGCGAGGCGCTGCGCACGCTGCGCGGTGAGGGCATGGTGCAGCTCGAGCCGCACCGCGGCCACGTGGTGGTGCCGCTGTCCCGCGCCGACGTCGAGGACATCTTCTGGCTGCAGGCGACGATCGCGCGGGAGCTCGCGGCCACCGCCACCGAACGCATCACCACCGACGAGATCGACGAGTTGGACCGGCTCAACGACGAGCTCGAAGCCACGGTCACCCGCCACGACATCGCCGAGATCGCCGCCGCGGAGTTCGCGTTCCACCGCGCGTTCAACCGGTCGACCGGCCGGATCAAGCTGGCCTGGTTCCTTCTGCACGTCGCGCGCTATCTGCCCGGGCAGATCTACGCGGGCGACCCGCAGTGGGGGGGTTCGGCGGTGGCGACCCACCGCGAGCTCATCGCGGCGCTGCGTCGACGCGACGTCGACACCGCCATCGCGCTGACTGCCGGCGAGTTCACCGACGGGGCCCAGCGGCTGATCGCGCGCCTCGACGAGACGGGGTTGTGGAGCTGAGGCTGGCGGCGCTTCGCGCCGGCACCCGTTTGAAACCGACCCGCTGCCCGACCACCTGGACCGGTGCCCGGCTATCAGCGAATAATTCGCTGCCAGCGACTTTTTCGCTGCAAGGTGGGCACCTTCACGAATGGTCGGCAGCGACGCCTGGGGCCGCCTGGGGATCGCGTGGGGCCGCCTGTGGACGATGTGACGCGGTGGACGGGAACTGTCGGATGCCCGCGGCACATTCGTCGCCATGACCAGGAAGCGACACATCTACGGCGTCGAACTGCGGTACGTGCTGACGTTCCATCTGTCCCAGCACGGCCCCACGACGATTCCCGACTTGATCGACGCACTCGACTACTACAACTTCGCTCTCCCCGGACCGGCCCCCAAGTGGGTCTCCGACGCCTTGCGCTGGGAGATCGCACACGGCCGGGTGCGGCGGCTGCGGCGCGGACTTTACGGCCCGGGTGACACCCCGCGCTCAACCGCAGACCGGATTCGCAAGCGGGCGCTCGACCTGCGTGCCGAAGCCGACATGCTCGCGGGCCGCGACTTCGAGAAGTGGCTGGATGCGCTGCCCGATTGACGAACCGGCCCTACTTGGAGGCCAGCTGTTCGGCGCGAGCCTTGAGGTTGTCGGCCAGGTAGTCCAGCGTTTCCCCGATCGCCTTCTTCACCATCTGCTTCGGGATGGGCAGCTTGGTCTCGACGTCGAGGTCGACGGTCAGCAGCGAGGTGGGGCCCATCGGAACCACCGAGAACTTCTGCTCCTGCTTGTCGAAATGATCGCCCTGCTGCAGCACCGTGAAGATCTGGTTCTCGCCCGGGTAGTAGACCGCGGTGATGAACGTGCCCGCCTGCCCCTGCACGACGACGTCGAGACGTAACTGGCTGGGCCGCCCGTCGTCGTACCGGGCCAGCACCCAGCACCCTTTGATTTCTTCGTTCCACAGGGGGTAGGCCTCGAAGTCGGCGACGATCCCCATGATCGCCTCGGCGGAGGCCGCCACCTCGACGGTTTTGCTCACGAGCGGCATCCGACGAGCATATCGACTACTCCTGATGGTCGAAGCGCGCCTTTTCCAGCAGCTCGCGGATCGACGCCGGGATCGGCACCGGCCGCCGGCCGTCCCGGTCCACATAGACGTGCACCCAGTGCCCGACCGCCGCGGTCGGGCCGTCGTGTTGCCAGAGCCCCAACCGGTAGGTGACGCTGCTGGTGCCCAGCCGGGTGACCGCCAGGCCGACCGTGAGCGGATCGGGGAACCGCAGCTCGGCCAGGTACCGGCATCCCGACTCGGCCACCACACCCAACCAGGGCACGGTCAGCGGGTCGATCCCGAGGCTGGTGTTGATCCAGCCGTTGATCGCCGAGTCGAACAGCTCGTAGTACACCGCGTTGTTGAGGTGTCCGAACATGTCGTTGTCGGCCCACCTGGTGGTCACCGGCCAGTGCACGGGGAAGTCTGCTGCGGTCGGCACCTGCGCGCGGTCGGTCATGACGGGAGTGTCTCAGTCAAGCTGGAGCCCGGCCTCGGCTGCGCACCCCAGCAGCGTAGTTCCAACCGGCTCATCGGATTGTCGGCTCAGCAGAGGTGACGGCAAGCTGTAGAGATGAGAATCCGCGGCGCCGTACTCGAACAGATCGGCCTGCCGAGGCCGTACGCGGAGTCGAAACCCTTGGCGGTCGGCGAACTCGACCTCGCCACGCCCGGCCCTGGGGAACTGCTGGTGCGGGTGGAGGCCGCGGGTCTGTGTCACTCCGACCTGTCGGTGGTCGACGGCAACCGTGTGCGGCCGGTGCCCATGCTTCTCGGCCATGAGGCGGCCGGGGTCGTCGAGGAGATCGGCGCAGGCGGCTCCGACCTGGAGGTCGGCGCCCGCGTGGTGATGACGTTCCTGCCTCGGTGCGGCCAGTGTCCGGCGTGCGCGACGGACGGTCTCACGCCCTGTGAGCCGGGTTCGGCGGCCAACGGGGCGGGCACGCTGATGACCGGTGGGCGCCGGTTGTCGCAAGACGGCGCACCGGTCCATCACCATCTCGGCGTCTCCGGTTTCGCAACCCACGCAGTCGTCGACCGCCGTTCGGTCGTGCCGGTGCCCGACGACGTGCCCGCGGCGGTGGCGTCGCTACTGGGCTGCGCGGTGCTGACCGGGGGCGGTGCGGTGATCAACGCCGGCCGACCGCGAGCTGGCGACACCGTGGCCGTCGTCGGCCTCGGCGGTGTCGGGATGGCCGCGGTGCTCACCGCACTGGCTGCCGACGACGTCCGCGTGGTGGGAATCGACCAGCTACCCGACAAACTCGAACGGGCCCGCGGCCTCGGAGCCCACGACGCCTACACCCCGGAGGAAGCTCGTGAGAGCGGGTTCAAAGCCGCCGTCGTGATCGAGGCGGTCGGTCATCCGAGCGCCCTGGAAACCGCGGTGGACCTCACCGCGGCAGGGGGTCGCACGGTGACGGTCGGCCTGCCTCCACCCGATGCGCGTATATCCTTGTCGCCGTTGGGTTTTGTCGCCCAGGGGCGCTCGCTGATCGGCAGCTACCTCGGTTCGGCGGTGCCTTCGCGCGAGATCCCCCACTTCGTCGGCCTGTGGCGTGCGGGACGGTTGCCGGTCGAGTCGCTGGTGTCGTCGACGATCACGCTCGACGAAATCAATTCCGGCATGGACGAACTGGCCGATGGCCGGGCCGTACGCCAGGTCATCCGGTTCGACTAGGCGTCAGAACCAGCCGTCGCGCATCTCCAGCGTCGTGCGGTCGAGGCTGGCGAGCAGGTCGAGCTGCGGTGCGGTCTTGGGCAGTTCGTACCGGAAGAAGTAGCGGGCGGCTTGGCGCTTGCCGTCATAGAACTCCCCGCTGCGGCCGTGCGCGGCGATCTCCTGCTGCAGCCACATCCAGGCCACGACGATGTGCCCGAACGCCTCGAGGTAGATCACGCTGTTGGCCATCGCAGCCTCGACGTCACCGGAGCCGAACATGTCGGCAGTGACCGCGGTGAGTCGCTGCCATGCGGCGTCCAACAGGCTTGCGTGTTCGGCGATCTGGCCGCCGAGTTGACCGGCCTCGGTCACCGTCACCCCGATGGCCGCACCCAGCGCCGCCAGCCCGGCACCCCCGCGCGCAGGGACCTTGCGGCCAAGCAGGTCCAGGCTCTGAATGCCGTGTGTCCCCTCGTGGATCGGGTTGAGCCGGTTGTCGCGGTAGTGCTGCTCGACGTCGTATTCGCGGGTGTAGCCGTAGCCGCCGTGCACCTGGATCGCCAGGCTGTTGGCCTCCAGACACCATTGCGAGGGCCAGCTCTTGCCGACCGGCGTCAGCATCTCGAGAAGCAACGTGGTGCTGTCGCGCTCCTCATCGGAGGCCGCGCTGTGCTGCAGGTCCACGAGCTTGGCGCAGTACAGCAGCAACGCCAGCCCACCTTCGGCATAGGCCTTCTGGGCCAACAGCATTCGCTTGACATCGGCGTGCTCGATGATCGGCACCTGGGGCGTCGACGGGTCCTTGTCGCTGACCGGTCGCCCCTGTGGGCGCTCGCGGGCGTACTGCACCGACTTGAGATAGCCGGTGTAACCGAGCGCGACCGCACCCATCCCGACGCCGAGGCGCGCCTCGTTCATCATCGTGAACATGTAGGCGATCCCGCGGTGCGGCTCACCGACGAGGTATCCGACCGCACCCGGCTTCCCGTCGGGTGTGTACGCGCCCTCGCCGAGGTTGAGCACCGTGTTCGTGATGCCACGTTGACCCATCTTGTGGTTCAGCCCGGCCAGGACGACGTCGTTGCGCTCGCCGATCGCGCCGTCGCCGTCGGTCAGGTACTTGGGCACGATGAACAGCGAGATGCCCTTGGTTCCCGGTGGGCCGCCGGGGATCTTGGCGAGCACCAGGTTGACGATGTTGTCGGTGAGTTCGTGTTCGGCGCCCGAGATCCACATCTTCGATCCGAACAGCCGGTAGGTGCCGTCGTCGGCCGGTTCGGCGCGGGTGACGATGTCGGCCAGCGACGAACCCGCCTGGGTCTCCGACAACGCCATGGTGCCCGAGAACCGCCCGGCCAGCATCGGTTTGACGAACTCCTCGACCTGCTCGTCGGTGCCGAAGCGGGCCAGCAGGTTGGCGTTGGCCATCGTCAGCATCAGATAGCCCGTCGTGCTCAGGTTGGCCGCCGAAAACCAGGCGAAGGCGGCCTGCGCCACGGTCGCGGGCAGCTGCGCGCCGCCGAGACGGTGTTCCATCGACATCGCGATGAGGTCGGCCTCGGCGAACGCATCCCAGGCCTCCTTGACCTCGGGGATGACGGTCACCTTCTCACCGTCGAAGGTCGGCTCGTTGGCATCGCTCTTCTTGTTGTGCGGCGCGAAGTACCGCGTCGCCAATTGCTCGCAGAGCTCCAGCACCGCGTCGAAGGTCTCGCGCGAGTGTTCGCCGAACCGCTCGCGCTCGGTCAACTCCTCGACCGTCAACCACTCATACAGCAGGAAGCCGAGGTCGCGGCGCGACAGCAGCAGCGACTTCACGGTGCGGTCGCGGTGTCGGGTTCCCCGGGCAGGGCGTCGACAGGCACGCCCAGCGGCGACTCGGTGCGCACGGTCTCGTCACGGATCAGACCGCGCAGCAGCGCCGTGCTGAACTCGACCGCGATCTCCTGTGCGGTGCGTCGGCCGTGCGGCCGCAGCCAGCGGTAGGCGCCCAGTGTCATGCCGATGTAGCCGAGCGCGAGGACATGCGAATCGCAGTCGTAGAACTCGCCGCTGGCGATGCCGCGATCGATGACGTCGCGCACGTGTTCGTAGACCTGCGTTTCCTTCTCCCGGATGTAGGCCACCTGGTCTTCGGTGAACCACTCGCCGATGTAGGGGCCCTCCTGGAAGTAGACGGCGGCGCGTTCGATGTCGCTGGCGATGCCGACGAGCAGCCGGCGGGTGAAGTGGTAGATCGTTTCGCGCGCGGACGCCGACGGATCGTCGTGCAGCGCGTCGACGGTGAAGTCGGCGGCACCCTTGTAGATGTCGTAGAGGATCAGCGACTTGCTGGCGTAGTAGTGGTAGACGGTCGCCTTGTTCAGGCCGACCGCGTCGGCGACGTCGTCCATCCGGGTGCCGTGGTAGCCGCGGGCGGCGAAGAGCTTGGTCGCGACGGCCAACAACTCGTCGCGCCGGGTCCTCCCGTTCGGGGTGGCGGCGTCCGCAGAGGGCATGGCGACTCACTATATGCAGGCCGGAACCTCGTCCGGGTGTCAATCAACTGGTTGGAAGTGTAGGTGTTGGGGGTGTCGCCGGCCGCACGGCGGGTCTAGACTTCCCTCATAACCGGCCCGTACTCGAGAGGTGACCCCATGGATCCGAATCCGGACTATGACGCGAGCGACGAGCTGGAGTACGGCGTGAATTGGTTCGCGTGGATTCTTCGCGGGGTTTACCCGCCGCCGGCTTATCCGCCGGTTTAACCCGTCAACTGCCAGCGGTGCACACCCGCGCCCTGAGCGTAGGACAGATGCCCGCCGAGCGCGCCGCCCACTGAGACCGCGGTCAACCCGAGCACGCTGAACGTGCGCGCCGCACCCACCTTGCCGCGCTTGTACTTCCGATAAGCCACCCAGAACGACACTGCCGCGACCGTGTTGCCCGCCGCGTGCAGCAGGCCGACCCGCCTCTGCCGCGTCCCCAGCGTGGGGAACTCCGCCAGCCCGGCCAGCACGGCGGGCGGTGTCGCGGCCAACCCGATCGCGATCAGCTGCCGCGCGGCATCGCGGTCCTTGAACACCAGATCCAGCACCATCGACGACATCCACGCGCCGATCGGCAGGGTGATCATCAGCGGATGGGTGGGGTGACCCAGCCACGAGCCGCGCAGTCCCCGTGCCAACGCGCCGTCACCGAGCACCCGGTCGACGGCGTCGGCTGTCGCGTCCGCGACGACATCGAGAGAGTCGGCAGATTCGGGCATCTGAAGGAGGGCGTGCATGTCCATGCCGTCCGGTTACCCGACCGGCGCCGGATGAATCGCCCGGCGTCAGGCGGCGCGCGGCAGCGTGCGCAGCGCCGTGCGGATCGCGAGGTAGATCACCGACGAGGTGATCACGAATATCGGCCACCCCATCGCGACACGGGCCACCGCGAGCAGTCCCTCCCGGTCGGTGTCGTAGAGGTGGTACTGCACCAGAAAGCGCGACCACGACGACGTGGCCATCACTGCGGTGGCGATGTCGAAAGCCAGGCGCACCCGTGGGACCTGCCGCCAGGCACTGTCGCGTCCGGTGATCCACGCCCACACGACTCCGACCAGCGGACGCCGCACCACCAACGACGTGGTGAACGCGATCGCCAGACCGAGGTACATCCAGATCCCCGGCAGATAGAAGTCCTTGGTGCGGCCGGTGATCAAGGCCACGACCGCGCAGGCCGCCACCCCGGCGAAGCCGAACAGGGCCGGCCGAATCGAACCGCGTTGCAGCAGTTGCGCAATCGCCACGAGGGCCGCGGCGCCCACGGCGGCTCCGGTGGCCACCAGCAGGCCCAGCGTCGGCGACGATACCGCGAACACCGCGACCGGCAGCGCGGAGTAGACCAGTCCGCGCACGCCGCCCGCACGGGCCAGCAGCACCTCGACCGGCGAACGTCGCTCCGTCACCCGCTTGAGCTTACGGCTCGCAGGTAGCGCTAGAGCGCCTTAAGTTCCTCGATCACCGAGGTGACCGACTTCTTGGCGTCGCCGAACAGCATCGAGGTCTGGTCGAGGAAGAACAGCGGGTTCTCGATACCCGCGTAGCCCGCGTTCATCGACCGCTTGAGCACGATCACCGACCGCGACTCGTCGACGTTGAGGATCGGCATACCGTGAATCGGGCTCGACGGGTCGTTACGCGCGGCCGGATTGGTGACGTCGTTGGCGCCGATGACCAAAGTGACGTCGGTGCGGCCGAATTCGCCGTTGACGTCGTCCATCTCCTTCATCGAGTCGTACTCGACATCGGCCTCGGCCAGCAGCACGTTCATGTGCCCGGGCATACGGCCCGCGACGGGATGGATGGCGTACTTCACCTCGACGCCTTTGCTTTCCAACAGGTCGGCCATCTCTTTGACGGTGTGCTGGGCCTGCGCGACGGCCAGGCCGTAACCCGGGACGACGATCACCTGGTTGGCGTAGGCCATCTGGATCGCGGCGTCCGCGGCCGAGGTGGCCTTGACCGTGCCTTGGTCGCCGCCCGGCCCGGCCACCGCCTCGGCGCCGCCGCCGAAGGAGCCGAACACGATCGCCGGGATCGACCGGTTCATCGCCACGGCCATCAGGTTGGTCAGGATCGAACCCGATGCGCCGACGATCATGCCCGCGACGATCATCGCGGTGTTGTCCAGCGCCAGACCCGCTGCGGCCGCGGACAATCCAGTCAGCGCGTTGAGCAACGAGATGACGACCGGCATGTCCGCACCGCCGATCGGGAACACCACGAACAGGCCCATCAGGCCGGCGAACACCAGGACCAACGCGATTGCCCACCCGGGGCTACCCGTGCCGGCGTTGAGCCCGATGTAGATCGCGGCGGCGGTCGCACCGAGCAGCAGCACCACATTGGCGGCCTGGAACACCTTCGCGGAAGCGACAAGTCGCTTCTCGACGTTTTTGGGGATCGACTCCTGCAGTTTGAGGAACGCCACCAGCGAACCCCAGAACGACACCGATCCGATGATCGCGGCCAGCAGCGACCCCGCCACCAACGCCACCGTCGGATGCTGGTCGGGCGTGAAATGCGCAAAGCCGTCGGTCTCGATGAACTCCGCCCACGCGATCAACGCGACCGTGCCGCCGCCGACGCCGTTGAACAGCGCCACCAACTGCGGCATCGCGGTCATCTTGGTCTTCTTGGCCGGTGGCACACCGAGAATCACACCGAGCGCCAATCCGGCCGCGATCAGCACCCAGTTGATCGGCGCGGTGTCGCGCACCTTGATCAGCGTGGCGATCACGGCGATCGCCATACCGGTCGCGGCGATCCAGTTGCCCCGCACCGCGGTCTTGGGCCCGGTCAGCCCGGACAGGCCGAGGATGAACAGCGAGAACGCGACGATATAGAGGACGGTGACGAGATAGTTCACTTGTCAGCCGCCTCAACAGCTTTGGGCTCGGTGTTCTGGGCGGGCCTCCGCCCTTTGAACATCCCCAGCATCCGGTCGGTGACCAGGAAGCCGCCGATCACGTTGAGGGTGCCGAAGATCAGCGCCACGAACGCGATCGTCCGCACACCCCATGGCGCGTCTGCGGGCAGATCACCCAGCACGATCAGCGCACCGAGCACCACGATGCCGTGGATGGCGTTGGTGCCCGACATCAGCGGTGTGTGCAAGGTGTTGGGCACCTTGGAGATCACGGCGAACCCGACGAACCCGGCGAGCACCAGGATCGCGAGATTGGCCAGCAGGTTGTCGTACATCAGTTTTCTCCCCGGGTGACGCAGGAGGCCGCCACCACCTCGTCATCGAAATCGGGCATGAGCTTGCCGTCGCTGATCAGGAGCTCCAGCAGCGAGGTCAGGTTCTTCGAGTACAGCTCGCTGGCGTGTTCGGGCATGGTGGCCGGAAGGTTCAGCGGTGAGGCGATCGTGACGCCGTGGCGGACCACGGTCTGCCCCGGCTCGGTGAGCTCGCAGTTGCCGCCCGTCTCGCCGGCGAGGTCGACGACCACGCTGCCCGGCTTCATCCCCTCGACCGCAGTGGCGGTCACCAGTCGGGGCGCCGGCCTGCCGGGCACCAGCGCGGTGGTGATCACGACGTCGAAGCCGGTGATCGCCTGCTCCAGTTCCTTCTGCTGTTGCGCGCGTTCCTCGTCGGACAGCTCGCGGGCGTAGCCGCCCTCCCCGGCCGCCTCGATGCCGAGCTCGAGCCACTGCGCGCCGACCGAGCGGACCTGATCGGCCACCTCGGGACGCACGTCGTAGCCGGTGGTGCGCGCGCCGAGCCGCTTGGCGGTGGCCAGCGCCTGCAGACCCGCCACGCCGACGCCGAGCACCAGCACCGAGGCCGGTTTCACGGTGCCTGCGGCCGTGGTGAGCATCGGGAAGAACCGGGTCGACTCCGAAGCCGCCAGCAGCACGGCCTTGTACCCCGCGACGTTGGCCTGTGACGACAGCGCGTCCATCACCTGGGCGCGCGAGATGCGCGGGATCGCCTCGACGGCGAAGGCCTGCACACCTGCGGCCTTCAGGGCGGCGATCTGGTTGTCGTCGTTGCGTGGGGCGAGGAAACCGATCAGCGTCTGCCCGCTCGTGAGCTTGGCGACCTCTTCGGCGGTCGGCGGCGCAACTTTGACCACGACGTCGGTGCTCCATGCGTCACCGATCGTCGCGCCCGCTGCGATGTAGAGGTCGTCGGGCAGAAGGGCCCGCTCGCCCGCGCCGGATTCCACGACGACGGCCACACCACTCTTCACCAGCGACGCGACGGCCTTCGGCACCAGTGCGACGCGGCGCTCGTCGGCTTCTGATTCGCGTACCACCCCGACCGTCGGGGCTGCCCCGCCGGCGACATCAGCATGCGTCTGCTCTGTCATGACGGAACACCTTAACCGCTACCGCTGGTCACATCTAAATCGGTACGGCCAGTCGCGGATTTCCACCGGCACGGCGCACCGGAAACGGTGCCCGCGCGAACTAGCATCCCGAAGGTGCCGGAAGACTCGTCGCCGAAGTCCCGCAATCGCCGACGCGCACGGCTGGCCGACATCGCCACGGTGCTGATCATCCTGGTCGTCTACATCGCGTCGCTCGTGGGTTATCACTATCTCTCCGGCGAGCCGGTCTCCTTGGGTCCTCCCGACCTCGGCGACAGCGGCGACAACATCGTCCAGGTCACCCTGTCGGAACTGCACACGGTCGCCAACCAGATCGACGTCAAGGTCGTGGTCTTCCCGTCGGACAACCACATGAACGACGACCTCAACGTGGTCAACACCGATATCGCGGTGCGGCTGTTCATCAACGAGATCAACATCGACATCGAAGACCTGCAGACGCCGAAGGGGCAGTTGCCTGCCCAGATCAACGCCACGCTGTCCGCGAAGGGCGACCCGGACAAGTGGCCCTTCGACTCGTACACGGTCGGCGCTCTGGGGGCCGACATCATCGTCGGAAGCGGTGACGACCGCACGTTCGAGCCCGCCCGGGTGGTGGTGACCGGCGGACTCGACGGGTGGGACATCACCAGCACGCGAAGCGGGCCGGCCACCCAGTCGGCTGACGACGGCGACTACGAGACGCTGACGTTGAAGCGGGCGAAGGGACCGCTCGCCTTCGATGTGGGCCTGTGCCTGGTGTTGATCACCCTGCCCGCGCTGGCTCTCTTCGTATCGATCGAGATGCTGCGTGGGCGGCGCAACTTCCTCCCGCCCTTCGGCACGTGGTACGCCGCATCGCTGTTCGCGATCATCCCCATCCGCAACTTCATGCCCGGCGCGCCGCCGCCGGGCGCGTGGATCGACCAGATCCTCGTGCTGTGGGTGCTGCTCGCGTTGACCGGGGCGATGGTGCTGTACTTCGCCGCCTGGTGGCGACGCAGCGACTGACGGCGCGGTGGCCGCCGGCCGGGCCCGCCTATGGTGGTCTCGACCAGTACAACCACGGGAGGCCATCGGATGGCTGTCGACCGGCTGCTGCCAACCCCGGACGCCGATGATCTGATCGCGCTGACGCGCGACATCGCCGACAAGGTGCTCGACCCGATCGTCGACGACCACGAGAAGGCCGAACGCTATCCCGAAGGCGTGATGGCGCAACTGGGTGCGGCCGGACTGCTGAGCCTGCCCCAGCCCGAAGAGTGGGGCGGTGGTGGGGTTCCTTACGAGGTCTACCTGCAGGTCCTCGAGGAGCTGGCGGCCCGGTGGGCGGCTGTCGCGGTGGCGGTCAGCGTGCACAGCCTGTCGTCACATCCGCTGTTGATGTTCGGCTCCCACGAGCAGAAGCGGCGGTGGCTGCCCGGCATGCTGTCCGGTGGGCAGATCGGCGCCTACAGCCTGTCGGAGCCACAGGCCGGTTCGGATGCCGCGGCGCTGCGCTGCGCGGCGGCCAAAGCCGAAGACGGCTATGTCATCAACGGCTCCAAGTCCTGGATCACCCACGGCGGGCGTGCCGATTTCTACACGTTGTTCGCGCGCACGGGCGAAGGCTCGAAGGGCATTTCGTGCTTCCTGGTACCCGGCGACCTGCCCGGGCTGAGCTTCGGAAAGCCCGAGGAGAAGATGGGCCTGCACGCGATCCCGACCACGTCGGCGTTCTACTCCGACGCCCACATCGACGCCGACCGGCTGATCGGAGCCGAGGGCCAAGGCCTGCAGATCGCTTTCTCCGCACTGGATTCCGGGCGGTTGGGCATCGCCGCGGTCGCCACCGGGCTGGCCCAGGCCGCGCTCGACGAGGCCGTCGCCTACGCCAACGAGCGAACGACGTTCGGGCGCAAGATCATCGACCATCAGGGGCTCGGCTTCCTGGTGGCCGACATGGCCGCCGCGGTCGCCAGTGCGCGGGCTACGTACCTGGACGCGGCGCGTCGACGCGATCAGGGCCGGCAGTACTCACAGCAAGCCAGCGTCGCCAAGCTGATCGCCACCGACGCCGCGATGAAGGTGACCACCGACGCGGTGCAGGTGTTCGGCGGCGCCGGCTACACGCGCGACTACCGCGTAGAGCGCTACATGCGCGAGGCCAAGATCACCCAGATCTTCGAGGGCACCAACCAGATTCAGCGTCTCGTCATCGCCCGCGGCCTCACGTCCTGATCTCGGCGGGTTCACCGAGCGACGGTTCGGGCGGCGAGGTGACCGTGACCTGTGTGCCGTGCCCTTCCTCCGAAATCACCTCCAGCGACCCGCCCATCGCGTCGAACCGGGCCAGCAGTGAGCCCAGGCCGATATGGCCGTCGGCGACGTACTGCTCGATGATCGCCGGGTCGAATCCCTTGCCGTCGTCGGAGACCGTCAAAACGACCCGGTCGTCTCGGCGCGTCAGCCCCACCCGCACCGTCGTCGCGTCGGCGTGCTTGTGGATGTTGGCCAGCAGTTCGCGGGCCGCCCGGTGGAGCAACTGCTGCGATTCGGGCTTGCCGACGTCGTCGAGGTCCGCCTCGATCTCATAGTGAGTCCGAGATTCAAACTGGCGCAACAGCTCTCGTAGCGCCGGGGTGAGGCCCAGTTGAGCCAGCACCTGTGGATGCAGTTGGGTCACCGTCGAACGCAGCGCCGCGGCGGTCTGCTGCAACGCGTCGCGAAGCGCCTCCAGCGCGGGATCGTCGTTGTTCTCCTGAAGTTCGTCGAGGTCCAGGCGCGCCGCGAGCAGTGTCTGCAGCGGTCCGTCGTGCAGATTCTCGGCGACCTCTCGGTTGTGCCGCTCGTCGGCCTGCATCGCCTCGGAAACCAGTTGGCGCCGCACCGCCTGCAGCTTCGCCACCCGCGCCTGGCGACGGACCAGCACGACGCACAGTGCGGTCATCGCCACCGCACCCCACAGCAGGAAGCCGAAGTGGGTGTAGACGACATTCGGCAACCCGACCGAGTCGTCGCGTTTCGAGTACACCACCCACGCCCCGAGATAGGCCGTCGCCGTGCCGGTTCCGAGCAGCGCGGTCAGCATGGGCCGGTCCTGGAACGCGACCGCGATGGGCAGCAGGAAAAAGACGGGGAGCAGCGCGGCGGTGGCGCCACCGGAGACCAGGCACAGCACCAGGATCATCAGGACGTCCACGCCGGTGGACGCCCAGCCTGCCCACCAGGGCACCGGGCCGCGCAACACCGCGACGAGCCACAGCACGGCCGCGACCGCCCATATCCCGAGCACCACCGCGTACAGCCCGGGAAGCCAGTGGTCGACCTCCCAGATCACCACCAGCACCCCGATCAGCGCGAGCAGCGGTAGCCGCAGGACCGCGGAAACGCGCACGGGCTCCGCGGCGAAGAAGCTCGCGATCCGGTTCAGCACGACGGTGTCAGTCCAGCAGCTTGCGGCGCATCGCCTCGGCGACCGCCGCGCCGCGGTCGTTGACGCCGAGCTTCTCATAGAGCCGCTGCACGTGGGTCTTCACCGTCGATGGCGCCAGGAACAGCTGCTTTGCCATCGCCGGGATGCTGGTCCCGGACGCGATCAGTCGGAGCACCTCGCGTTCCCTCGGGCTCAGCGTCGGACCGTTGGATTCAGAGCGCTTGCGGATCTCACCAGCCAGGCCGGCGGCCAGGCTCGGTGCGACGACATCTCGGCCCTTGGCGCAATCGAGCACCGCATTGACAAGCTCCGCCCGAGTGGACTCCTTGGGCAGGAATCCCGCTGCACCGTTCTGCAGTGCCTGATAGACGATCGCGGACTCGTCGTGCGCGGAGATGAGCAACACCCGCGTGGGCAGTTCGTCCCGTATGACAGCGGCCGCCACCTCGGACCCGTCCATGCCGGGCATCCGGTAGTCCAGCAGGGCCACCTGCGGGGAATGTGAGCGGATCGCTTCGAGAGCGGTCGCGCCGTCGTCGGCCTCCGCCACCACCTCGATCTGGCCGCTGGACACCAGCGCTCGGACCACTCCGTCGCGAAACATCGGATGGTCGTCTCCCACCACCACCCGGACCTTGTCACCGGTCGTACCGCTCGCCACGGGTGTCAGCTTGGCATAGCGGGGCGTCCGCTTCCCCTATTTGGGGGACACGAGATTCATCCCGATCGCCCACCGGTTTCCCGACATACAGCGCGATTGTGTTGCAGCACTCTTGAGTCATCGCCGGAACAAGCCGGTGGTCAGAACAAGAACAGCAAGGATCAAAGGAGATTCGAAATGACCACCAACACCAATCGCCGCCTCGCCCGCTTCGTCGCGCTGCCGGTCCTCGGGGCCGGAATCCTCGCCGGGGCACTCGGTTTCGCCGGAGCCGCCAGCGCGGGTACCTACTCCCCCGACAACACGCCGCGGCCGGGCATCGTCGCGACGCCCAGCGTCCACGCTCCGTCGGTTCAGAACGGAACGCACGGCCACCGGATCGACCACATCCAGGTCGAGGAGCCGGGCTACTACCGTTGAGGCGAGACACCAGAGCGGGGGCACCGAGATTCGGTGCCCCCGCTTTAATGTGTTCGATCAGACCGAGGTCAGCACCTCGGCGGTCTGCAGCGCCTGGCCCACGCCGGAGACGATCGAGGCCAACCGGATCGCCTCGAAGATGACCGTGCGGGAGACGTCAGCGTCGCGCAGGGTCTTCTCGTGCGCTGCGACGCAATGGCCGCATCCGTTCATCGCCGACACCGCCAGCGACCACAGCTCGAAGTCCTCCTTGGCCACACCGGGATTGCCGATGATGTTCATCCGCAGCCCGGCCCGCAGGTCGTCATAGGCGCCGTCGAGCTGGCCCTTGGTGCGGTAGAAGACGTTGTTCATCCCCATGATCGCGGCCGCACCGAGGGCGGCGTTGTAGGCCTCCTGGCTCAGGATGTCCAGCGCGTCCTCGGCGATCTCACGCAGCAGTCGCTCGTTCTTGGTCGCCGCGGCGGTCGCCACCAGGGCGCCCCACAACTGCTCCTCGGACAGCTCGGTCGTCTTGACGATGCTGCCGAAGTTGAGCTTCAGGTCCTTGGCGTACTCCGGAAGCGCTTCCTTGATGTTGTCGATGCTCATGGTTACACCGCCTCTGCCAGCAGCTCAGCCGGCTTGATCGTGGGATCACCCTTCTTCCAGTTGCAGGCGCACAGCTCGTCGGACTGCAGCGCATCGAGCACGCGCAGCACCTCGTCGACGTTGCGGCCCACGGACCCGGCCGTCACCGACACGAACTGGATCTCGTTGTTCGGGTCGATGATGAACGTCGCCCGGTCGGCCACGCCGTCGGCGTTGAGCACACCGGTCGCCAGCGACAACTCGCGCTTGAGGTCCGAAGCCATCGGGAACGGCAGCTTCTTGAGGTCCTCGTGCTGGGCGCGCCACTGGAAGTGGACGAACTCGTTGTCGACGGACACGCCGATGACCTTCGCGTCGCGGTCCTCGAAGTCGTCGTTGAGCTTGCCGAACGTGGCGATCTCCGTCGGGCACACGAAGGTGAAGTCCTTCGGCCAGAAGAAGACGATCCGCCACTTGCCCTCGTGGTCCTCGCTGGTCACGCGGGTGAAATAGTCGTCGGGCTGCTTGGCATCGACCTCGGAGAGGTCACCGCCGACCACCGCCGCCATGTCGTACCTGGGGAACTGGTCACCGATTGTCAACAATGCCATTCGCGAGCACCATCCTTATCGCTTAGTTTGGATTCAGTCCAGATTACGTATTCGATCCTCGGCCTTTCTCAGTGCGAAGGCAAGCTAAACGAACGTGATTGTGGCCACACCGGCGCCGTGAAATAGGTTCGCTGTCAGCATATTTCGGGGTCCAACCAGACGGAGGCATCGGAGAGTGCGCGAACCGTCGCGCCCGCGGCGTTGCTACGGTCGTCAGATGTCGAACATCTCCGAGAACGACCGCATCGAGGACGTCACGCCCGGCGACATCGTCCTCGTCGACCGCGGCGCTGAACCCGTCCCATCCAAGGTGGTGCACAAGGACGTCAACGACGGCACGGCCGTCATCACCTACGAGCTCGACGACGGTACGACCTTCCAGGTCGAATACGCCGCGGGCGCCCGGGTGACCCGCAGCCTGCAGGCCAAGTGGGAGTCCGGGCAAAGCCCGACACAGCACAAACCCGTCTGAGGAGGTGACATATCGTGGCGGGCATGGACTTCGCGATGTCGGCCAAGGCCCAGGACTATCACCAGCGCCTGGGCGACTTCATGACGGAATTCGTCTTCCCCGCCGAAGCCGAGTACGACCGCTGCCGCGAAGAGGCGGGACCCAAGGACCACACCGTCCCGCCGATCGTCGAGGACCTCAAAAAGCTCGCGAAGGAACGCGGGCTGTGGAACCTGTTTCTGCCCGCCGAGTCGGGTCTGAGCAACCTCGAGTACGCGCAGCTGGCCGAGCTGACCGGTTGGAGCATGGAGATCGCGCCCGAGGTCACCAACTGCGCGGCCCCCGACACCGGCAACATGGAGACGCTGCACCTGTTCGCCAATGAGCAGCAGCGCAAGCAATGGCTCGAACCGCTGCTGGCCGGCGAGATCCGCAGCGCCTTCGCGATGACCGAACCCGCCGTCGCCTCCAGCGACGCCCGCAACATCGAGACCACGATGCTGCGCGACGGGGACGACTACGTCATCAACGGTCGCAAGTGGTGGATCACCGGCGCGGCCGACCCGCGCTGCAAGATCATGATCGTGATGGGCCGCACGAATCCGGATGCGGCCAGCCACCAGCAGCAGTCGATGATCCTCGTGCCGACCGACACTCCGGGCGTCGACATCCAGCGTTCGCTTCCGGTGTTCGGCTACCAAGACCAGCACGGGCATTGCGAGATCGTCTTCGACAACGCGCGGGTGCCGGCCGGGAACCTGCTCCACGAAGAGGGCAGCGGGTTCGCGATCGCCCAGGCCCGCCTTGGTCCCGGCCGTATCCACCACTGCATGCGCGCGATCGGCGCCGCCGAGCGGGCGCTGGCGTTGATGATCGACCGCGTGCAGAAGCGCGTGGCGTTCGGCAAGCCGCTGTCCGAGCAGGGTGTGGTGCGCGAGTCGATCGCCAAGTCGCGCAACCAGATCGACCAGGCCCGCCTGCTGTGCCACAAGGCGGCGTGGACCATCGACGAGCAGGGCAACAAGAGCAAGGACGCTCAGGTCCTGGTCGCTCAGATCAAGGCGGTCGCCCCGCAGATGGCGTGCGACGTCATCGACCGCGCCATCCAGGTGCACGGCGGCATGGGCGTATCCGACGACGTGCCGCTGGCGCGCCTGTACGCCTGGCACCGGGCGATGCGGCTGTTCGACGGGCCGGATGAGGTGCACATGCGGACCATCGCCCGCGCCGAACTCGGCAGGGAGAAAAGCCCTTTCGCCACCGCGGCGACCCAAGGCGCGGCTGTGGCCGGAGGGG
This sequence comes from Mycobacterium lehmannii, assembly GCF_002245535.1. Classification (GTDB taxonomy): domain Bacteria; phylum Actinomycetota; class Actinomycetes; order Mycobacteriales; family Mycobacteriaceae; genus Mycobacterium; species Mycobacterium lehmannii. The sequence continues at coordinate 106,449 of NZ_NKCN01000007.1, forward strand.
CCGGATAGGTGGCGGGCAACCCCGACGCCCTGTCAGGCGCGTGGAACTTCCGCGACATCGCCGAGGAGACCGGCATCAGACCTGGGCAGTTCTTCCGGTCCAGCGAGCTGAGCGGTCTGGACGAGGCCGGCCGGGAGCTGTTGCGCCGCTTGAATATCACCGACGTCGCCGATCTGCGCTCGGATCGTGAGGTCGAGCGGCGCGGACCGGGGCGGGTGCCCGACGGCATCGCGATACACCGGCTGCCGTTTCACGAGTTGGCCAAGCCCGGCGCGGAGGCCCCGCATGAGCAGAGTTTCCAGCGCATGATGACCGAGAAACCCGAGGACGAGGACGTCGCGGTGGCCGCGGGTCGCTTCATGACCGAGGAGTACCAGAAGTTCCCCACGCTGCCCGGTGCACATCTGGCCGTGCGCCAGGTGATTTCGATGCTCGCCGGCCAGCGCCCGGTCATCGCCCACTGCTTCGCGGGTAAGGACCGCACGGGGTTCACGGTCGCGACGGTGCTCGAGGCGGTCGGTGTGCAGCGCGACGCCATCGTGGCCGACTTCCTGCGCAGCAATGAGGCGGTGTCACAGCTGCGCGAAAGCATCCTCGAGTCGATCCGCAACCGGTCGGAGGACACCACCGACGAGATCGTCACCTTCGCCGAGGCGCGGCTCACCGAGGAGGTGCTCGGCGTGCGCGAGGACTACCTCGAGACCGCGCGACGTTCGATTGTCGAGAATTATGGCTCGCTTCGGGGCTACCTCGATGCCGCCGGCGTCACCGACGATCAGGTTGCGCAGTTGCGCGCCGTCCTGCTCGGCTGAAACCCCGTCAGGCCCCGCCTTTTTCGGCCTCATACTTCTGCGTCATGTGCTCGATCGCGGACAGCTGCGTCTGGGCCAGGTTGTCGCGCACATCGCGGGCCCGTGCCGCGGCGTCGAGCGTCGGCTGGGCCTGACCCTGGAAGTGCGGGATGACCTCGGCGGCGAACAGTTCCGCCGAGCGCTTGGTGGCGGCGGGATTGGCCCATTCGTGGCCCATCTGCAGCATGCAGCCGAAGCCGCCGGATTGGTCCCACAGCCGCTGCACCTGCGCGCGTGCCTGGTCGGGTGTGCCGATCACTCCGGCGCCGGCGCCGTTGATGATGTCGACGACCTCATCGAGGTTCTCGCCGGGCACCTCCATTTGCGGGAACGCCGCGACCTTCTGGAAGTAGCGGTACCAGTGCTCGAGGCCGAAGCGCACGTCCGCGCGGGCCTGCTCCTCGGTTTCGGCGATGTGCATGGGGCACACCAGCGACCAGTTGCGGCGGTCGACTGTGGTGCCGAACGCGGCCGCGCGTTCCTCGGCGATCCCCCAGTGGTGGGCGAGCGCGTCGAATCCCTCGACGACGAGCGTCGCACCGATCGACAGCAGGCCGATCCCGTGCTTGCCTGCCAGCCGCGCTCCGGTCGGCGAGGCCACCGCGGCGACGGCCAGCGGGATCCCGTCTTCCGCATAAGGCGCCAGTTGCAGTCTGGCGTCGTGGAGTTCGTGGGTGGCGGTCTTGGCCGAGACCGTCTCACCCTTGAGCAACCGCACGACGATGTCGAGGTTGGTCTCGAGCAGTTCGCGGGTGTCGGTGGGCGTCAAGCCGATCATCGCCGAGTCGGTGGGAAGCGACCCGGGCCCCATGCCGCCAATGATCCGCCCATGGGTGAGGTGGTCGAGCAGCATCAGCCGGTCGGCCGCCCACAGCGGGTTGTGATACGCCAGCGAGATGACGCCGGTGCCGAACCGGATCCGCTTGGCGCGCTGCGCGGCCGCCGCGATGAACACCTCGGGTGAGCTGATGATCTCGCTTCCCGCCGAATGGTGTTCGCCGATCCACGCCTCGTCGTAGCCGACCGCGTCGAGGTGCTCGATGAGCTCCAGATCGCGCTGCAGCGCGAGCGTCGGGTTGGTGCCGGCGCGGTGGAACGGTGCGATGAAGTATCCGAAACGCAGCTTGGCCATGCCTGCAAGCTACTGCGTCAGGTACACCCCGATGACCCAAACGACGGTGGCGAGCAACGCGCCGGCCATTTCGACCCCGACGGACAAGGCGACGCCCTTGAGCGCATGCTTCGTCGATACCCACGCCAGGCGACGGTCGTGCCGGTTGGTCAGTTCAGCGAGATAGATGCCGAGCACGAAGCCGATCGGGAGTCCGAGCACGGGGATCGCGAAGAAGCCGACCACGCCGAGCACTCCGCCCGCGACCAGGCTCAGGGTGCGCACATCGGCCTCCCGCATCCGTCGCACCGGCCACGTGTACTTGATCAGCGCCGCAGCACCGAGCAGCACGGTCGCCACGGCCAACGTCACCCATGCGGCTGGTTCCTGCTCGACGACGGCCCACACCGCGATCGCCCCGAAGACCAGCAGGGTGCCGGGAAGCACCGGCACCACGATGCCGACGATGCCGACCGCGATGGCCAACGCGACAAGCACGATCCCGCCGGTGGTCATGTGTTGAATCTACGGGCGCTGCGCCCGCACCCACTGGATGTTGCCGATGGACTTGGTGCGCACGCTGACGAATCCGCGTTGCTCGAACATGTCGCCCAGTTCGTCTTCGGTGAAGAAGCGCGCCCCTCCGCTCGACAACCATCGCAGCGGCGGGGGGACGTGACCGACCGTGGGCACCATGATCGCGATCCGGCCGCCCGGCTTCAGCACGCGGTACATCTCGGCCACCGCCGACGACGGTTCGGGGATCAGCTGCACCACCGCCAGCGACGTCACCGCGTCGAAGGTCTCGTCCTGGAACGGCAACCGCTGCGCGTCGGCCCGCAGGAATCCGACGTTGGGCCCGGCCTGCGCGCTGACCGCCCGCGCCAGCATCGGTCTCGAGATGTCGATGCCCAGCGCCAACCCGCCCGGTCCCGCCGCGCGGGCCAGCGAGGCGGTGACGTTGCCCGGCCCGCTTCCGATGTCGAGCGCGACACCGCCCTTCGGAATGGTGAGCCAGTCGATCGGCAGCTGCCATGCGCCCACGAATCTGCGGGCGAAGCCCTGCGCGTAGTCGTAGAACATCGACCCCGGACCCGATGCCCACACGGCCTGGATCAGACCGCGGTTCTCCGGCGGTGCCTGCTGCGGTGATGCCGCGTCGTCGAGCAGGTCCAGGTAGCCGTCGCGGACCTCGAGACGCGCCGGTGGATCGGAGAACAGCTCGACCGCCCTGCGCAGCGCGGCCGGAAACGAAGACGTATCGGTCACGCTCCCACGCTACCCCCGCGATTTGTGAGTGGTTTCGATCGCTTCAGCGATCGTTTTCACGCACAAGTCGCTGCGGTTCAGGCCCCGAGCTGGTCGGCCAGGTCGGCGAAATCGGTTGCCATGACGTTGAACTCGCCGACTTCGATCTTCGACGGACGGCGTCTGCCGGTCCCGTACTCCAGCGGTCGGTCGACGTAGGCGGTCATCAGACCTGCGCGTTTGGCGCCGCGCAGGTCGCTGGCGTGCGCGGCCACCAGCATCAGCTCACCGGGCGCGACGTCGAGCAGCTCGGCGCACCCGAGATAGGCCTCGGGATCGGGTTTGTAGTGGCGGAAAAGCTCGGCCGAGATCACACAGTCCCACGGCAGGCCCGCACGCTTGGCCATATTCGTCAGCAGCGAGACGTTCCCGTTGGACAGCGTCGTGATGAGGTAGCGCGCCTTCAACCGGGTGAGGCCGTCCACGGCGTCCGGCCACGGGTCGAGGCGGTGCCAGGCCCGGTTGAGATGGTCGACGGCCGCGGCATCGACGCCCGTGACCCCCGCCGTGTCGATCAGCTCGACGAGGATCATGCGGTGCAGGTCGTCGATCTTGGTCCACGGCAGCTCACCGCGGCGCACCCGGTCCATCGCGGGCGGGTAGCCGGCCCGCCAGTCGTCGGCGAAGGCCGCCCAATCCCGTTGCACGCCAAAGGCGCGGCCGAATTCCTCGAGCTCGCGGATGATGCTGGAGCGCCAGTCGACGACGGTGCCGAACGTGTCGAACGCCAGCGCCTTCGGCATCTACGGCTCCAGTACGACCTTGCCGAGCACGCCGCCGTCGGCGAGTGCCTGCAACGCGTCGGCGCCCTTCGACAGTGGGTAGCGCATGGGCGGCGGCGGGCGAAGACCGGCCTCGATGAGCTGGGCGACGCCGAACTCGAACACCGACTGCGATCCCGGCGTGCGGTTCACGTATTCGCCGTAGCCCACACCGATCACCGCCACATTGCGCAGCAGTAGCCGGTTCACCTTCACCGTCGGAATCCCGCCCGCCGCAAAGCCGATCACCAGCAGCCGGCCCTCCACGGCAAGCGCGCGGATCGCATCGTCGAACGCCTCGCCGCCGATCGGGTCGACCACCAGATCGACGCCGCGGCCGTCGGTCGCGTCCTTGACCGCTCGCAGCCACCCGTCGGTCAACGGCAGCACGACGTCGGCGCCCAGCGACTCGACGAACTCGATCGCGTGCGGCCGGTGCACCATCGCGATAACCTTGGCGCCCAACGCCTTCGCGATCTGCACCGCCGCGGTGCCCACACCGCCCGCCGACCCGAGCACCAGCACCGTCTCGCCGGGCCGCAGCGCGCCCCGCTTGGCCAGCGCGAAGTACATCGTCTGGTAGTTGCCCAGCAGCGCAACGGCTTCCGCGTCGTCGAGGCCCTCAGGCGTCGGTGTCAGGCTCTCAGGCGACACCGCCACCCGCTCAGCCCACCCGCCGAGCATCGACAGCGCGGTCACCCGCTGCCCGGGTTTGAACTCCGACTCGTACGGCGCCGATCGCACCACCCCGGCGACCTCCATGCCGGGGACGAACGGCGGTTCGAGCCGCAGCTGGTACTCCCCGCGCAGCAGCAACAGGTCCGGAAAGCTGACCCCGGCCGCACCGACGTCGACAACGACGACGTCCTCGCCGCCGACATCGTCGACGTCGGTGTACGCAAGTCCAGCCGGTCCGGTGAGTTCCTGCGCGACAAGCGCTTTCATCGAACTCAGCCGAGGCTGAAGGTGGCCCGCTGCGCCGCCGACAGGTCGGTGATCTCGCCCCACTTCGCGGCGATGTCGTCGACGGAAGGAACCTCGGAGAAGGTGAGCCCCTCGTTCTGGAACAGCGCTACCCGTTGGACTTTGCCGCCACCGACGATGAACACCGAAGCGGTGTCGGGCAGTTCCTCGGTCATGAGGTAGGCCACCACGGGCGCAACGTATTCCGGCGTCAGCTTCTCGAAGACCTCCGGTGGCAGGATGTCCTGCGTCATCCGGGTCGCCGCGATCGGGGCGACGGCGTTGGCCTTGATGTTGTACTTCGCGCCCTCCTGGGCCAGCGTGTTGATCAGGCCGACGAGGCCGAGCTTGGCGGCGCCGTAGTTGGCCTGGCCGAAGTTGCCGAACAGACCGCTGGTCGAGGTGGCCACCACGACGCGCCCGAAGCCGTTCTCCCGGAAGTGCGGCCATGCGGCACGGATCACGTTGTAGCCGCCGTACAGGTGCACCTTGAGCACGGCGTCCCAGTTGGCGAACTCCATCTTATGGAATGTGCCGTCGCGCAGGATGCCCGCGTTGGAGACCACACCGTCGACCTTGCCGAACTCGTCGAGCGCGGTCTTGATGATGTTCTCGGCGCCCTCGGGCTCGGCGACCGAGTCGTAGTTGGCCACGGCGCGGCCGCCGGCCTCCTTGATCTCGGCGACGACCTGGTCGGCCATGTTCTGGCCGGCGCCGGTGCCGTCTCGGGCACCACCGAGGTCGTTGACGACGACGCTGGCGCCCTCTTTGGCGAGCGTCAACGCGTATTCGCGTCCGAGTCCGCCTCCGGCCCCGGTGACGACGACGACGCGATCCTGCACTCCTGGCATGGGGTTCCTTTCCACAATCCGCGATTTCGGTGTAGTTGGTTGCGCTGGCCGCCACCAACTACACCCGAATCGCTAAAACAGACGTTTGGCGAGCTTGAGAGCCTTCTCTGTATACGGGGGATAGATGAACGCGCCGACATCGGGTCGGGTCGGCTTGGTCATCACGGTCTTCTTGTGACTGAACTGCTCGAAGCCGTAGCGGCCGTGGTAGGCGCCCATGCCCGAGGGACCGACGCCGCCGAACGGCAGCTTGTTGGTGGCGAAGTGGAACAGCAGGTGGTTGACCACCATCCCGCCGGCCGGCACCTCCTTGATCACCCGTTCCCTGATGCTCTTGGTCTTGGTGAACAGGTAGGCCGCCAGCGGTTTCGGCCGCGAATTGACGAAACTGATTGCATCGTCAAGTGATTGGACAGTCACGACGGGCAGGATCGGGCCGAATATTTCGTCGGTCATCAACGGTTCCGCCGGGTCGGGGTCGACGACGACGGTCGGCTGGATGCTGATCTTCGACGCGTCCGAACCGCCGCCGACGACCACCTCACCCTTGGTCGCGGCCAACGCGTCGGTCAGCCGCCCGAAGTGGCGTTCGTTGACAATGCGTTTACCGCCGGGGTTCTCCGACTCGAACGTCGCCACCGCCTCTTTGATCTTGTCGACCAGCTTGTCGCGTATCTTCGCGTCGGCGAGCACATAGTCAGGCGCGATGCAGATCTGCCCGGAGTTGATCAGCTTCGTCCACGCGATGCGCTTGGCCGCGACATCGATGTCGGCATCGGCGGAGACGATCACCGGGCTCTTCCCGCCGAGTTCGAGCGTGACCGGCGTCAGATGCGGTGCGGCGCGTTCGTAGACCTTGCGGCCGATCTCGGTGCCGCCGGTAAAGCAGATGTGGTCGAAGCCCTGCGCGATGAGCTCCTGGCTGACCGAGCCATCGCCCTCGACCACCGCGATCGCGTCGGAGTCGAGGTAGCGCGGCACCAGTTCGGCCATCAGCGCTGAGGACGCCGGACAGACCTCCGAGGGCTTGAGGACCACGGTGTTGCCCGCCGCGATCGCCCCGATCGCCGGGCCGAGCGTCAGCACGAACGGGAAGTTCCACGCGCCGATGACCAGCACCGTGCCGAACGGTTCGTATTCGACCCAGCCCCGGCCGGGCAGCTGCGACATCTCGAGCAGCCGATAGCGGCGCTTGGTCCACTTCTTGACGTTCTTGGCGGCGTCCTTGGCCTCACCCGCGGTGCTGGCGATGTCGGCCAGCCACGCCTCGAAGCGGTTGCGCCCGAGATCCTGTTCGAGCGCGGCGGCGATGGCCTCCTCGTTCTCGACGGCGAGGCGTTCGATCGCCTTGAGCTGCCGTATGCGCCACTCGATGTCCCTCGTGCGGCCGGTCTTGAAGGTCTCGCGCAGGCGACGCACGATGCTGGGGATGTCTTCGGTGGCTTGTGCCGGAGTGGCGATATCGGTGGTCATGGGGAGTCCTTCCTGACCCGAGGAATGCCCCGATCCTAACCAACCGGTTGGGCCGCCCAGAAGGGCTCTCTCACTCCTTGTACGCGATGACGAACTCGGAGAACCCGTCGTCGTCGGTATACTCCTCGGGCAGCACCCAGCGGTCCAGCCGACGCATCTCCTGTTGGGAGGTCACCGCGGTCGACCGCCACCCGTGCGCGTCGAGCCACTCCGAGACGTCGGCGCGGTCGGGGTCGTTGTACATCAGCTCCGCGACGTCGACGGACTCCTCCATGCCGAGCTGCGCGCGCACCTTCTCGAAACGTTCCCGCATCTGCTCGCGCCGCTCCTCGGCCTGCACCCCGACCGTCTCCACCGAGACGCGGCTACCCGGCGCACTGAGCGCGGTGATCTGCTCGAAGAGCCGGTCCTGGGCGTCGGGGGGCAGGTACATCAGCAGACCCTCGGCCAGCCACGCGGTCGGGGCGTCGGGGTCCAGACCCGCCTCCCGCAGCGCGCGCGGCCAGTCCTGGCGCAGGTCGACGGCCACCGCGACGCGCTTGGCGGTCGGCAACGCGCCTTGCTCTGCCAGCCGGGCGGCCTTGTACTCGAGCACCTTGGGCTGGTCGATCTCGTACACCGACGTCCCCGCCGGCCACTGCAGGCGGTACGCACGCGAGTCCAGCCCCGACGCCAAAATGACGACCTGCCGGATACCGGCCTCGACGGCCTCGGTGAAGTACTTGTCGAAGAAGTGTGTCCGAACCGCCTGGTAATTGCCCATGTGCTCGAAGATCGCGGCGACGTCTTCATCCGCGTCGGCAATCTTGACGCGGGTCTGTGGGTCGAGCATGACGTCCCAGACGCCGCCACCGGCGCCCGCGACCAGAACTTTGGCGTAGGGATCGCGGATCAGCGCGTCGTCGCGTTCGGTCTCGGCGGCTCGGGCGGAGGCCACCATCACCGCGGTGGTGCCCACGCTGGTGGCGATGTCCCAGGTGTCGTCTTCAGTGCGCAGCGAACTCATCGTCCGCCATCGTAGCCGAGAACTTAGCCCAGCTATCGAGCGCGGGGACGATGGTCAGGATTGCAGGCGCCACAGATTGTTGGACATCAGCAGCTCGAATTGGCGCACCACCGCTTTGAGCTCTTCGTGGCTGCCGACGAAGCCGGCGTAGAAGCCCATCCCCCACATCACCGCGACCAGCATCTCGACCAGCGAGTCGACCTCGGTGTCGGTGGTGAGCTCGCCGCGTGCGATCGCGTCGTTGACGGCCCAGGCCACGAACTCGCGGGAGTGCTTGAGCGAGTCGTGCTCCTCGTCGCTGAGCTCCGGATGGCGCTGAGCCTCAAGCACCGACGTCACCAAAAACGCTGCGGCCGAACGATCTTCGGAATCGGCCTGCATCGCCGCCGTGAAGTACGCCGACAACCTGGCGAGCAGTTTGGTTTCGTTTTGCGCGCGCGCTTTCCCGGCGTTAACTATCGCGGCGTTGGTCTGCTGCACGACTTCACGCCATAAAACCTGCTTATTGGCGAAATAGTGGTTGATCGCGGGGCGGGTCAGATCCGCGCGAATGGCGATCGCCTGGAAGGTCGCGGCATCGTATCCGAGTTCGCTGAAAACCTCGCGCGCGGCTCCTATGATGCGCTCACGCGTCTCGGCAGCCTTCGCTGCGGGGGGACGACCCGGACCTCTACTCGCCGTATGCGGCACGGTCAAATTGTGCCACACGTCACTTACCTCTTCAGACGTCCGCTTCGCCAGAGGCTCCGACCAGCCTTTTATCAGCAAATTGCGGACTTTGCGGTCGGAAATTCAACGTAGAGAATCGGCCCGACTTAGAACTAATGTCCACGTAATGGGGAGCGTCGTATCGCGGGACGGTTACTTCGACGTGGGTATCGAGATCCTGTCCGACCTGGGTTACGGCGGTCTGAAGCTCGCGGAGGTCTGTCAACGTCTCGGGGTCACGACCGGCTCGTTCTACCACTACTTCCCGAACTGGCCCGCCTACACCAGGGAACTGCTCGCGCACTGGACACAGGAACGCACCGTGCGGGTGATCGAAGCGGTGCGCGCCGAGCCCAACCCGCGGCGACGCATCGACGCCCTGTTCGAGTCGGCCTTCGACGTGCCCCACAGCGCCGAATCCGCCATTCGCGTGTGGAGTGCGCTGGACCCACACGTGCACGAGGTACAGGTGGCGGTCGACCAGCAGCGCTTCGACATCCTGTACGAGTCGGCCTTCGAGATCCTGCAGCACAAGAGGCAGGCGCAGCTCTTCGCCGAGTGCGCGGTGTACGTGTTCGTCGGTTATGAGCAGACGACGTTGCCGCGCGACCCCGAGGGGTTGCGATGGATCTCCGCGGAGTTGCGCGAGGCCCTCGATGACGGTCGGTTCGCGACGGTTCCCGACGGTGATTAGCGCGGGCATCGGGGTTGTCGCTCACTGAAGCCGTCGCCCCGGTGTGGCGCCACGCGGAGAACCGACTGCGACGGCGCGATCCCGAACTCGACGCGCTTCGCCGTGCGGTCCGGGCGGCGATCGTGCTGCCGATCGCCGCCGCGGTGAGCTTCGCGGTCGGCGGTGGGACCCAGACGCCGATGATCACGATCTTCGGTTCGGTCGCGCTGCTGATCCTGGTCGACTTTCCGGGGAACCGGCCGGCTCGCGCGCTGGCCTACCTCGGGCTCGCCTTCAACGGCGCCGTCCTGATCACGCTCGGCACCCTGGTGGCTCCGCATCCGTGGCTCGCCGTCGCGGCGATGTTCGTCCTCGGGGTGGTGGTCACGTTCTCCGGGGTGCTCAGCGAGATCATCGCCGCCGGGCAGCGCGCCACGCTGATGACCTTCGTGTTGCCCGCGTGCACTCCCCCAGGGCCCATACCCGATCGGCTGCTCGGCTGGTCCATAGCCCTGGTGTTCTGTGTGCCCGCCGCGCTGTTCCTCCTGCCGCCGCGCCACCACGACGAGCTGCGCAGCGGTGCCGCGCGCGTGTGCGACCGGTTGGCCGACTGTCTGCAGGGCACCACCCCGGCCAGGAACGTGACCCGGGCGATGAACCAACTGTGGGAAACGTTCCTGGGTGCCGACTACCGACCCGTCGCGCTCACCGCGGGCAGCCGCGCCCTGGTCCGGGTGGTCGACGACCTCGGTTGGCTGTCGGACCGGATCACCGACGGCACGGGGCAACTCCTCGGCGAGATGAAACACCCGCTGATCCGGGTGCTGCGCGATTCGGCCGCAGTACTGCAGATCTCCGACGTCTCGACCCGCGCCGCCCGCACCGCGGACCTCGACGCGGCGCTCACCGAACTGCGCGAGATCGCCCAGGGGCACTACCGCGAGGACATCCTCGAGATCCTCGCATCGTCGGACGAGGCAGACGCGATCACCGTCGGCCGCCATCTGCTTGCGCGACGCACCTTCTCGGCGACGGTAGGCGTCACCGGCCGAATCATCCGCAACGCCGCCGCCGCCGACGCGCGCCCGGTGTGGGCGAGGGTGCTGGGCCGTGGCTTGCCCAAGACCGGCACCGCCGACTGGGTGATGCCGGAGACAACGGCCGTCGCAGCGATCACCCGCGGATTCCTCGCCACCCGAGCGGTGGTGTGGCGCAACAGCATTCGTACGGGGCTCGGCTTGGCGCTGGCGGTCGCCGTCACTCACCTGTTCCCGCTCGAGCACGGCTTCTGGGTCGTGCTCGGAGCGATGTCGGTGCTGCGCAGCAGCGCGCTGACGACCGGCACGCGGATGTTGCGGGCGGTCGCCGGTACCGCGATCGGATTTCTGTTGGGCGTCGGGCTCATCGAGCTCGTCGGCGTCGATCCCGTGGTCATGTGGATGCTCCTGCCGACGGTGGCCTTCGGGTCCGCCTTCGTTCCGGAGGTCGCGTCCTTCATCGCCGGCCAGGCCGCGTTCACGATGATGGTGCTGATCATCTTCAACCTGATCGCGCCGACGGGGTGGAGCGTCGGGCTGATCCGCGTGGAGGATGTCGTGGTCGGCGCACTCGTCGGGGTGGTGGTGTCGGTCCTGTTGTGGCCGCGGGGGGTGGGTAACCGGTTGGGACGGGCCATCGACGACGCGTTCGCCGTCGGCGCGACATTCCTCAAGGCCGCGGTGCTGAGGGTGACCCGCGGGGCGTCGGAGGAGGCCGCCGATCGGGTGATCGCGCTGAGCCAGCAGGCGCTACGGGCGACGCGGACCGTGGACGACGCAGTGCGACAGTTCCTTTCGGAGAGCAGCGGGCCCACCGATATCCGCGGACCCGCGGTCCGATCGGCGAACCGGGCCATCAGGCTGCGCGCCGCCGCCGAACTGATCGCCGATGTCGTCCCCCCGCCGCACGGAATCTATCCCCGGACAAGGCTGGTGCTCGAAACCCACGCCGAGGCGATCTGCGCGAGGGTCACCAGCGGCGCGGTCGATCCGCCGCCACCACTCAGCGACGACTTCGTGACGGCGCTGCGCGCCGAGGCCACCGACGACGACCTCGCGGTCCCCGCGGCGCTGCCTTTGGTGGCCGTCGCGGCCCATCTCGGGGCACTGAACTTGCTGTACCCCAATGGTGCACCGGCACGGTCGATCAACGGCGGTGAGGCATGAGGGCGTTCGGAGGAATCTGTCCGAACCTGCCCGCCTGGTAGTCCTCGAGCGCCTGAATGAGTTCGGACTTGCTGTTCATCACGAACGGGCCGTACTGGAACACGGGTTCGCGAATCGGGAGGCCGCCGAGGATCAGTACTTCAAGCGCGGGACGGTGAGCGTCCTGGCTCCGGTGTGCTTCCACCTTGATCCGGTCGCCGGGCCCCAGTACCGCAAGCTGGCCCTGGTGGATCGGGTGTGCGACGGGGCCGACCGTACCGCGCCCGGACAGCACGTAGACCAGCGCGTTGAAGTCGCGTCTCCACGGCAGGTGGAGTTGTGCACCGGGTTGAATCGTGGTATGTGCCAACGTGATCGGCGTATGTGTCGCACCAGGGCCGATGTGGCCGTCGACGTCACCGGCGACGATTCGGACCAGCGCGCCGCCGTCGTCGGACGACAACAGCTTGACCTGGCCGCCCTCGATGGCCTGGTATCTCGGCGTCGCGAACTTGTCCTTGCGGGGCAGGTTGACCCACAGCTGGATGCCGTGGAACATGCCGCCACTTTCGACGAGTTCGGCGGGTGGCGTCTCGATGTGCAGAATGCCCGAACCGGCGGTCATCCACTGAGTGGCGCCATCGGTGATCAGCCCGCCGCCACCGTGGGAGTCCTGGTGCGCGAATCGCCCGTCGATCATGTAGGTGACGGTTTCGAACCCGCGGTGCGGATGCCAGTCGGTGCCTCGCGGCTCTCCCGGCTCGTACTCCACCTCGCCCATCTGGTCCATGTGAACGAACGGATCGAGCTCGGCGGCAGAGACTCCGGCGAACGCGCGGACGACAGGGAAACCCTCGCCTTCGAAGCCGCGCGGCCCGGTGGTGATCGACCGCACGGGGCGGTCGGTGTCCGACGGTCCGGCTGTGGTGATACGGGGAAGGGTGAGCGTATCGGCGGTAACTGCAGGCATGCATTGCATAACCGGACTGCAGTCCGATCCATTCCATGCCTGTGGATAACTTATCGCGGGTTGACGCACCCCGCAGCTAGGCTCTCGCACATGCGTTCGAATCAAGTATCCGATGTGCTCACCACGCTGGAGTCGCTGTACCGAGAGCTTGCGGGTCTCCGGCTCGACGGGTTGACGCGCACCGAGCTTTACGCGCTGATCGAACAGCTCGACAAGCTCGACAATCAGGTAGCGGAACTCGAGCAGCGACTGTTCGGCCGCCTGCTTCTCGACCGGAGCGCGACTCCGCGGGATGTGGCCAGGCGCTTGCGTATTTCTGCAGGAGAGGCACAGCGGCGGCTGGGTCAGGCGGCTTCTTAGCCATGAGTGGGAGCGCGGTCAGTCCGCCTTGGGTTTGAGCGTCCATGCGGGAATCCAGTGCGTGACGGGTTTCCGGCGCGCGCCGTAGGCGATTTCGTAGGTCACCAGCCCCCACCAGTAGCCCTGCTCGCACAAACCCCAGCACGTCAGTCGCCCTTCAACGACCGCGTGCATCTGCAGACCGGCCGGGTTGTAGCCGCCGACGGCATGCGGTTCGCGCGGAAAGACCGCAGCCAGATCGACGAGCACGGCGATCGGCGGATCGACACGACGGAAGGCTTGCTGAACGGGCTGGCCGTTGTACCCGATGCCCTTCAGCTCGCCCATCGCTCGATCATACGTTCGAACAGCTGGTTGCTGGACGCGAACCCTCCCGTGACCGCGCGCGTGGCGGCCGGCACCATTGCTCACCGCTCCGGCAGTGGGCCAGATCGGACGTCCGAACATGGGCACTCGGCTGCCCCGCAGCACTATTCCTGCCATCCGGCAATCAATTTCTGCCATCGGAATTAAAGCCTCTGACCACGTGGTTTCCAAGATCAGCTGCAGCTACGAACCGCGACACATGCCACGGCTCGGATACGAAACGAACAAAAGAAGAAGGCTCGAAAATGAAGAAGTTTGGTATCGCTACCGTCGCCGCTAGCGCCCTTGCCGCCGCTCTGATCGGACTGGCCGCACCCGTCCAGGCCGCACCATCCGGACCCGGGAGTGCGCAGCAGACCATCAGCGAGCTGGAATCGCAGGGCTACCACGTGATCGTGAACCGCATCGGTAACGCCCCGCTGGACAAGGCGTCCGTGGTGGCGGTGCGCCCCGGTCAGACCTATACCCAGACCGACAGCCTGGGCGTCGGTGGTGACCGCAACACCCGGGTGATCAACAAGACGATCTATGTAGACGTCAAGTAGCTACCCCGCAACACAGGCCCCCGGATGCACCCCCTGGCATCCGGGGGCCGTCCATTTCAGCGAACAAGTGTTTCGGAATGCGCAGGCGTGGCTAACACACTGTCGTGGCCTTCGACCTGACGCCCACCGAGGCGCAGCACGACCTGGCGCGACGGACCCACGAGTTCGCCGAAGAGGTGGTCCGGCCCGTCGCGCTCGAGTACGATCAACGCCAGGAGTTCCCCTGGCCGGTCCTCGAGGAAGCCGCCACGCGGGGCTTCTACAATCCCCTGTTCTATCGCGACCTCATCGGCGACCCGACCGGGCTTTCCCTGCCGATGTTCATGGAGGAGCTCTTCTGGGGATGCGCCGGCATCGGCCTGGCCGTGGTCATGCCCGCGCTCGCGCTGTCGGCCATCGGCCAGGCCGCCTCGCCCGAACAGATGCTTCAGTGGGCACCCGAATGCTTCGGCACCCCAGGCGATCTCAAGCTGGCGGCGCTGGCGATCTCCGAACCCGAGGGCGGCAGCGACGTCCGCAACCTGCGCACCACGGCCCGGCGCGACGGCAACGACTGGATCATCGACGGCCACAAGATGTGGATCGGCAACGGCGGCATCGCCAACGTGCACGTGGTCAACGCCGTCGTCGACCAGGAACTCGGACACAAGGGCCAAGCGCTCTTCATCGTCCCCGGTGGCACCCCGGGTCTGGAGATGGTCCGCAAGCTCGACAAGCTCGGCTGCCGCGCCTCGCACACCGCGGAGCTGGAGTTCAACGGCGTGCGCGTCCCCGCCGACAACCTGCTCGGCGGCCAAGAGAAACTCGACTACAAGCTGGCCAAAGCCCGCGAAGCCGTCGAAGGCGCCAAGCACTCCGGCTCGGCCACGCTCGGCACCTTCGAACAGACGCGGCCGATGGTCGCCGCCCAAGCCCTCGGAATCGCCCGGGCCGCGCTCGAATACGCCACGGAGTACGCCAATCGGCGAGAAGCGTTCGGCGCCCCCATCATCGACAACCAAGGCATCGCGTTCCCACTCGCCGAACTGGCGACCACGCTCGACGGCGCCCGCCTGCTCACCTGGCGCGCGTCGTGGATGGCCGCCAGCGGCGTCCCGTTCGAACGCGGCGAGGGCTCGATGTCCAAGCTCGCGGCCAGCGAGGTCGCGGTCCGCGCCACCGAACGCGCCATCCAGACAATGGGCGGCTGGGGCTACATCACCGACCATCCCGTCGAGAAGTGGTACCGGGATGCCAAGCTGTACACCATCTTCGAGGGCACCAGCGAGATTCAGCGGGTCGTGATCGCCAATGCGCTCGGCGCCGCCGACGGGAAGCCCCCGCTGCACTTCGACCTCGAACCGAGCGGCGGACCGTTCAACCGCATGTTCGGTCGCGGTACTCCGCTACGCGGTCGGGCCGCCGATGCCGCGCTTTCGGCCAAGGATCGGGTGCCCGCGCCGATAATGCGGTTGGCGATGAACGTGTTGCGCCCGCCTCGCAAATGACTCGCGGATAAGCAGACAAGGGGTGCCCGATGGCCGTTCGGATGGCCGACCTGCTGCGCGGAAACCTCGACGCCCTGCGGTACGAACCGACGCCGAAGCGGATTCGCGTGGCCGTTGCCGGTGAACCGCTCGTCGACACCTGCGACGCCGTGTTGGTGTGGGAACCACGCCGGATCCTGCCGGCGTACGCGGTTCCGGTCGCCGACCTCGCCGGGCAGCTGGTGCCCGCGGGCGCCGAATCCGGCGACGACGACGCGGATCGCCCCGGCGTCGACCGCGCGGTGCTCGATCCCACGGTCCCGTTCGGCACCCACTCCTGTCCCGGCGCCGAGTTCGACGTCATCGCCGGCGAGGAAACGGCACCCGCAGCGGCCTTCCAACCTGAGGACCCCGACCTCGCCGACTACCTGGTTCTGGACTTCGGCGCGTTCGAATGGCGCGAAGAAGACGAGCCGATCGTCAGCCACCCGCACGACCCGTATCACCGCATCGACATCCTCACGAGCAGCCGCCACGTCCGCATTGAATCCGGCGGCCGCCTGCTCGCGGAGTCGAAACGCCCGCTGCTGCTGTTCGAGACGCATCTGCCGGTGCGGTACTACCTGCCGCGCGAGGACGTCGTCGCCGACCTCGACGACAGCGACACCATCTCCCACTGCGCGTACAAGGGGCGGGCGTCGTACTTCTCGGTGCCCGACGGGCCGCGCGACGCCGCGTGGACTTACCGCGATCCCCTGCCCGACGGCGAGCGCGTCCGCGACCACATCTGCTTCTTCGACGAGCGCGTCGACGTCACCGTCGACGGTGAGCGCGGGGAGCGCCCCGTGACGCAGTGGAGCTAGAACCGCAAGTTGCGCAGCAGGTCGTAGACGCCGGCGATCCACAGCAGCATCGGGATCACCGCGGCGATCGCGGCGCCGTCGAGCAGCTCGAGGATCCGCTTCGTCACCGGTGAGATCCGGCGGACGCTCGCCGTGGCACCGACGGCGGTCAATGCGACGACGCCCGCGAGCGCGTAGATCGCAAGGACCAACCAGGCCCTGTCCGGGTACCACAGGCACAGCCGAACCATCACGCCCGTCGGGATGGCGACGGTAGCTGTCAACAGCGCCCAGGCACACCATCTTTCGGCATACAACCGGGACCGGAATCCACAGATCACCGCGGTCAGGCCCGCGACGATCATGCTGTGCACGAAGAAGTGGCCCTGCGTCACGACCGCGATCGCGCCGACCGACAGCACGAGGGCGCCCGCCGTGACGAATCCGATCAACAGCCGCCTGGCCAACTGGCTGCGCTCGTGCAGGCGCGCCGCCGACTCCGGAACAGAGGCGATGATCGCCTGCCAGGTCGGCGTCTCCTCGTCGCTGTGCGATGTCGCGACGGGATCGAGCAGTTCGTCGTTGGACACCGTCTCCCCCGGGGCCGGGATCGGCGGCAACGCGATGCGGGCGACCGCGACGGTCAGTTTGGCGGCATTGGTGACGACGATCAGACCGAACGCGATCGCTCCGGTGGGCACCCAGTGCTGCCATCCGTAGCCGAAGGCCACCGCCGCAGCCGTCGCCGCGATCGACGCGATCGCCAGGAACGACGCCAACTCCGCTCTGCGGCGGGGCCCGCCACGCGTGGCCAACGTCAACAACAACACCACCGCGGAGGCGCCCGCGATCTGCGGTGCGCCCAGCGAGTCGACGCCCCGGGGAAGGGGGACGGCCAGGGCCACCGCACCCGCGAGCGTCGGCAGCGCCGCCGTCAACAGGCTCTCGGCCAGGTCGACGTTGCGGTAGCGGTTGTTGGCCACCGCGCTACCGCCGAGCAGACCCAACCCCAGCACTGCGAGAGCGGCCGCCCACCACCAGTCGTGCCCGGCGCGCGACCACGCCAGCATCGCCATCGCCGTGACGACCACCGACACCAGCGGAATCGACACTCCGACAAACCGGTTCAGAGCCGAGCGGTCGAACTCCGGCGACTCGTCCAGTACGGCGATCGCGTCGATGACATCCTCGACGAGCGGCCGATAGCGTTCGGTGCGGCTGACCGAGACCAACGTCAACAGCGATCCGTCGACGACCCCCGCCTCATCAAGCGACTCGCTGAATCTCAGCGGCGGCGCACCCGGCCTGGCGAAAGCCCACACGCCCTGCGCCTTGAAGTCGAAACCCGCCAGCACATCCTTGGGTGTGTCCTCGAGAAGCTCGGCGAGCACCGAGACGGTCTCGTCGATGTAGGTTTCGATCGGCGCCGCCGCAGGCAAGACCAGATCGGTCATGCGCCGTCCGGTGAGGATGGTGACCCGGGTGGTCGACGGCCGCCCGGGCGTGACGCTCGAGGCGGATGTCGCTGCGGCGGTTGAGGTCACCGACGTTCGAGCCTGTCGAAGTCGTCGGACAGGGCGGCGGCCAGCTCGACGATCCGGCGCCGGAACGTCTTGCCGAGCAGATCCAACTGGATCTCGGTGCCCGCTGCGATGTGCTTGTCGTACGGCAGCACGATGACCCGCCCCGGCGGTACGTGGCGCTCGAACTGCGCGACGAGATCTTCGACGTCGATGTTCGGCTTGCCCGACACGATGTGGTTGATCACCACGCACGAGCGGCTGAGCAGATCCTGATATCCGTTCTGCCGCAACCAGTCCATGGTCATCGCGGCCTGGCGGGCGCCGTCGATCGACGCGCTCGCCACGATGACCAGGCCCGAGACGGTCGACAGCACACCGCGTGCGGCGGGCTGGAACAGTCCGGCTCCGCAGTCGGCGAGCACGAGGTTGTAGTAGCGCGACACGATGTTCGTCACGCCCTTCCAGTCCTCGTCGTTGAACTCGCGCCGGGCTCCGCTGTACTCCTCGCTCGAGAGCACCTCGAGGTTCGCGCCGTTCATGCTCGTGTAGGCGCGAATGTCGTTGTAGCGCTGAAGCTCTTTGTCGGCGAGCAGATCGGCGATGGTGGCCGCGGACTGGCGGCCGGCCCGGTCGGCGAGGTTACCCCCGTCGGGGTCTGCGTCGACGGCCAGGATCCGGTCTCCGCGCACCTTGCTCATGGCAGAGCCGAGCGCGACGGTCACCGCGGTCTTGCCGACACCGCCCTTGAGCCCGAACACACCGATCTGG
The DNA here is from genome assembly GCF_002245535.1 of Mycobacterium lehmannii. Classification (GTDB taxonomy): domain Bacteria; phylum Actinomycetota; class Actinomycetes; order Mycobacteriales; family Mycobacteriaceae; genus Mycobacterium; species Mycobacterium lehmannii. The sequence continues at coordinate 125,177 of NZ_NKCN01000007.1, forward strand.
TACGAGTCCCTGGCATTTCGGCGGATCCGGGTGTGCAGTTCCATCTCGTAGAGCTCGTCCGGTGACAAGCCCAGGTTGATCCGCGTCAGCATGTAGAGCACGTGCCGCCAGCCCCGCTGTGACGGCATCTTCACCGCCGACTTCACCCCGACATGCGACAGCGCGTCGATTGCGCGGTGATTGCCGATGGTGGCCGCCGACGTCTGCGCGGGCGGGGCGCTGGAGAAGGCGCCGTTCTTCTCCGATTCGGCGAAGTGTTGGCTCGGCGCCGGAGCGGGCGCAGGCCGCGGCGCCGGTGCGGGCGCCGAGCGTGGCTGCTCGAAACGTGCGCCGGCCGGTGCACCGCTCATCGGCACCCGCATCATCGAATTCGGTTGCGGCGGCGGTGGTGTCGACCGCGCGGGCGGCATCTGCGTGGTGATCTCGTTCTGCTGCGGCGGCGGCGCCTGTTTGGTCTGTCCGACCGGCACCGTCGGCCCCGTCATCTCGACAGGGACGTGGCCACTGGGCATGGGTGCGGGCGGGCGCGTGGCCGCACTGGTGGTGTCGCGATCCACTGCGTCGTCGTCGGCTGTTTGGACAGCGTCTCCCGCGGAGTGGAAAAGCCGGTCATAGTCTGCCGACATGGGAACCTCTCTATGTAGTCGCTAAGCGAGGACACACACGCGGTGGGCAAGACCCCCCGAAGGATGAAACCTGCCCACCCGCGTGCAGTTCCTATCCGCCGAACGAGCTCTCGATCATCTTGTCGGCCTGGAACATGGTCCCCCCGCTTCCGCCTGCCTCCTGAATGGTGGCGGCGAGTTGCCGGAGGGCGGCGTTGAGCTCGGCCGAAGCGGTGTCCCAGCGCATCTGCACGGCCTGGTAGGCCTCCGAGCTGGTGCCGCCCCAGACTCCGGCGAGAGCGGTGAGAGAGGCCTTGCCCTCCTCGAGCAGACCCTCGGTCCGGCCGACGGCGGTGTTGATCTCGGCCGACGACCCGTCGATCGCCGCGTAGTTGTAAACCTTTTCGCTCATGGTGTGTTCTCCGTTCGTCGGGTTGGGTTCAGAACTGCATCGCGGTCGACAGCGCCGCGGACTGGTCGCTATCCGTCGCGGCGTACTGCGCGCCGGCGGAGTGGATGTTGGCCGAGATGTCGTTGAGCGCCTGGACCTGACGAACGGCGGCTTCGTGGAAGCGCATCAGGGCGGCTTGTGCGGCCGAGCCGGCCTCGCCGATCAGCTGCGCGGACAGGGCGCCTGCCGTGGACTCCACCTGTCCGATGACGGCCTGCAGCTCTCCACCGATCCGTTCGAAGTTGGCTGCCTCCTTGGCGAGGACAGCAACATCGGTATTCATTGCCATGCTGGATACTCTTTCTCTCTTCCTCTGTCCTCACCATCGCTGGCGAGTCTTTCCGGTCGGGTGACCGGGAAGTCGTGGTGGACGATCACCAGTCGTCGTCCTCGTCTTCGCCGAGGTCCTGGGGTAGGACCCGCGGCGCCGTCAATCCGTGCTTGCTTCCCCCGCTGATCGCTCGCTGGCCCATCTGGCCCATCGGTCCGGCGCCGCCTCCCGCGCCGACCGGTGCGAGCCCGGCACCGCCTGCGCCGGCTGCCGCGCCCGGCCCGCCGGACATCGCGGTCGGCTGACCGATCAGGTCGGCCATCAACGGGGTGCGGGCCATCGTCCCGCCCGCACCGGGCAGCGACGCGGCCCGCACGAGGCCCGCGCCAGAGGTCGCCCCGGAGCCACCTGCCAGCGGGTGATTCGACAGCGGGCTGGCCCCGACCAGTCCCACCTGCATCTTCTCGCTGCCCAAGCTGCTGCCGAGCTGGGTGAACAGCGAGGTGACCTGTTGCAACGGCTGAGTCATCTGCTGCACCGGCTGCATCACCATCTGCATGCCCTGCTGCGGCACCTGCGCCAGCGTCGAGCCCAGTTGCGACGCCATCTGCATGCCCATCTGCATGCCCTGCTGGGTCATCTGGTTCGGGCTCGCCGCCCGCTGGGCGAGGTTCTCGGATTTCTGCACCTGCCCCTGGGCCTGCTGGGCCGACATGCCGATCTGTGCTGTCGCGCGTCCTCCCTGCAGGACCGCCGACTCCATCGAGGCCTGCGTGCTCACCTGCGCGATCACGGCGTTGCGCATGGCCGTCATCGGCGCCGACGCCGCGGCGTACCCAGCCGCGACCGCCGTCGCGCCGGTGGCCACACCGGGTATCACGATCGGCTTGGGCGGCATGATCGGTTCGAACAGGAGGTTCACGGCGGTCTCGGCCTGGTAGACGTCCATCGCCCCGGCCGCTTGGTTCCACATGCGGACGAAGTAGTCGAACTCGTTGATCCCGATGGGTACCGTGTTGACGCCCAAGAAATTGGTGGCTTCGAGCACCGCGTGGGTGATGTGGTTCTGCTCGATCTCCGGCAGAGGCGGCGTGGTGGCCATCGCCAGGCTGTAGGAGTTCGCCTGCGCGGTGGCCTGCAACGCTCGCTTCTGGGCCTGCGCGGACACGGTCCGCAGCCACGCCACCATCGGCATCGTCGCGGCCACGACCCGCTCACTGGCCGTACCACTCCACACCGCCGTCAGAGACGCCAGGCTCGCGGCCAACTCGTCGGCCTGCGTTTCCAACGAGATCGCCAACGCCTCCCAGCCCGCGGCGGCCTGCAGCATCGGCGCCGCGCCCGCGCCGGCCATCAGCCGGGCGGTATTGAATTCTGGCGGCATGGCATGCCAGAACATCGTCTAGGTCTTCCCTGGTCCGTCGAGTGAGAGTGTGCGGTGGTCCGCGCTCAGAACGTCGTGGCGTTCGCGCCGTCCACGGCGGTGTAGATCCCGGCGCTTTCGATCACGGCCGCGCCCATCCGGGCCAACTCCTGCTGGGCGAAAGTGTTCATCGCGAGCGTTTCCACGCCCTCGGCCGCGAAAGCGACCGCCGCCTGCGCCGACACCTCATCGGCACCGGCCGGAACCAGTGCGGTGACCGCCGCACCGGCCGTCGTGCCCGCAGCGAGGCCACGGGTGCCGTTAGCCACGACCTGGGTGCCGACTCCGACCGCACCCGGATTGTGCATCAACGGTTCCATCTGTTCGTCTCCTCGTGGGTCATGAATTCAATGCGTATGAACTTGTGCACGCTCGGACGCCGCTGTCCCCCAGCCAGGAACCGTTCCCCGACCTCTTTGCTAAGGCCTCGCCACTGAATTTGCTGGCGTGTCTCGACCAATCTTAACCGCGGCCCAGGGGTGCTCATTACACAACTTCTTCTGGGGGGTCCACATACGCCGCCTGGATGACCTCCTTCCCATCCGGCGAGACCAGAAATCCCTGGCCGGGGGGACGACGCTTGAGCCGGACCTCACTGGAAGGAAACTCCTGTTTCTCCCCCGAGAGGAACAGCGTCGGAGAACCGGCGCCGTACGCGGCGCCCACGAACTTGTCCATGGTGGCGCGGTGCGCCTGGCTCATCTGACAGGTGACGATGATGTGCAGGCCGATGTCGGCGGCCGCGGGCAGCAGCGGAAACAGTGGAGCCATCGGCGGCACCACACCACTGGCGGCCACGATCATGTGCCAGTCGTCGACGAGCAGCACCACATCCGGCCCGCTCCACCAGGATCGGGCACGCAGCTGGGCCGTGGTGAGGTCCGCGGGCGGGAGCCGCCTCTGAAGGTTGATGGCGAACGCCTTGATCGCCTCTTCCAGGCTCGCGTTGTTGCGGTTGATGGCGCCCGCCGCCAGAAGATGTGTCTCCGGAACCGCGTCCAGCAGGCCGGACCGGTAGTCAGCCAGCATGAACCGCACCTGGTCGGGGCTGTTGCGTGCGCAAATCGCTTGCGCGACAGCGTGTGCGATTCGCGTCTTGCCCGACTTGGGCCCACCGAAGATCAACATGTGCGGTGTGGCGTGCATGTGGTTGTAGGCCACGGCCATGTCGGATTCGCGTAGACCCAGCGGCACCGTCCACCGGGTGCGGTAGTCGGCATCCGGGCCGGGCGGGTTGGGGTCCAGGTGGTGCAGGTAGATGCGTTCGGGCAGGACACGCACCTTGGGAGCCTGGTCGGTGTGCCGCGCCGCGATCACCTGGACCGCGTCGGACATCGCGGTGACGAGGTTGTCAGCGCTGTGCACGCCGTCGAGCCGCGGCACTCCGATCATCAAGTGGTGCTTCTCCATCGACACCGCGCGGCCGGGCCGATTGGCCGGGATCTCGCGGGTGATGCGGTCGATCTGCGTCTCATTGACGTCGCCCAGCCGGAACTCGACCTTCGTGCCGAGGTAGTCGCGCACGCGGGCCTTGAGCTCGGTCCAACGCGGCGTCGAGATCACCGTGTGCACACCGAACTGCAGGCCCTGGCCGGCAAGATCCTGCACGACGGGCTCGAGGTCAGCGAACTCCGCGACGAACGCCGGCCATCCGTCGATGACCAGGAACACGTCGCCGAATGGGTCGGCGGCCAGCGGATGATTCGCGTCGTCGCGCATCTCGCGATAGGCGGCCATCGATCCGACGCGGTACTGTTTGAACATCGCCTCGCGTTGCCGCAGAACGCCTTTCATCTCCGCGACGACGCGGTTGACCCGGTCCGGCTCGGAGCGCGTGGCGACACCGCCGACGTGCGGTAGGTCCTCGAGGTACAGCAGGCCGCCGCCGCCGAGGTCGACACAGTAGAACTGGACCTGCCGGGGCGTGTGGGAAGCGGCCGCCGACAGGATCAACGTCTGCAGGAAGGTGGACTTGCCGGTCTGTGGTGCGCCGCCGACGGCGATGTTGCCGCCTGCCGACGACGTGTCGATGCCCCACACCTCCTGGCGGTGCCGGCGCGGTTCGTCCATGATGCCGAGGCCGAAGCGCAGCGGCTGACGCTGCCGGTCGCTGGCGATCAGTTCGTTGACCGGTGTCGGATCGGCCAACGGCGGCAACCACATCCGATAGGCCCGCGTCTCTCCGGTGGTCAGCTGGTCGAGGACCACCTCGCGGAGCACCCGCTGGTCCGGTTCGATGCTCATGAGGTCACCGCCGTCTCCGGAATCGGTGCCGCGGTGAACGGCCGGATTCGCAGCCGGGTCTGACCGTTGGTCTGGGGTCGCGCTTCCCCGTTGTCCTGCCGCGCGGCGGTCGGCACATAGTTCACACCGGTGTAGACGCTGTGGAACTTGACCGGATCCTCCATGCCGACGCGAAGGAAGCCGACACCGCTTTCCTTGTTCGTGATGTACTGCGCCTCAGGGGTTCCGATCACGGCCTTGGATTCGGCGGAACTGGTGGTGCGCAACGCGATCCGGTAGGTCAGGTTCGGCTCGAGCTTGTCGATGCGCACACCGCCGGTGTTCAGTGACTGTGTCGCCAGCAGCAGGTGCACCCGCAGCGAGCGGCCCACCCGGCAGATCCGGTCGAACAACGCGATGAAGTCCGGGTGGTTCTGCAGGAGTTCGGCGAACTCGTCGACCACGACGAAAAGCGTTGGCAGCGGCGGCAGGTCGGCCCCGCGTTCGCGATGCTTCTCGTATTCTGCGACGCCGGACAGCGCGCCCGCCGCGCCAACCTGCATACCGGCCTGCCGCAGGATGGACTGCCTGCGGTCCAGTTCACCGCTGAGTACCTCGCCCATGCGGCTGACCAGTTCGGCTTCCTCTTCCATGTTGGTGACGACGGCGGCGGTGTGGGGCAGCTTCTCCATACCCAGAAACGTCGAGCCACCCTTGAAGTCGGTGAGCAGCAGGTTGACCTGGTCGGGGTGGTGGGTGGCCGCCAGCGAGAGGATCAGGGTCCGGAGAAACTCTGACTTACCCGAACCCGTTGTGCCGATGAGCATTCCGTGCGGGCCCGCGCCGAACTCGGCGCCTTCCTTGATGTCGAGGTGCATGATGTCGCCGGTCTTGAGTTCGTGGCCGAACGGGATGCGCAGCCGGTCGCGGTCGGTGTCGCTGAACATGCGCCACCGCGCCGGGGTCACCTCCTCGATCGTCTGCGCCCCGACCAGTTGATGCCATTCGGTGGCGACCTTCTTGTGCACCCGCACGCTCTTGTCGATGATCGTGCCGGTGATCGACCAACCCGCCAGCTTGCGCGCGATGCGGGCGGCCTGCCCCGGTGTCATCTGGTCGACCGTCGACGTGATGAGCCGGAAGGTCTGGTTGGGCAGCCGATCGTCGGCGGTGCCGTCGTCCGCCACCCGGATCCGGTAGGCCGAGCCACGGTGATTGCCGAGCGTGATGACCGTGACGCCGGCCCGGCCGTCCACCGGGAACCCGGCCTTACCACCGGTCAGATCGAACACGACGACGTACGGTCCGCTGGGCGCCGCGTCCGCGGTGTGGGGGCCGCGCGCAGTCAGGTCGCTCAGGCCGTCGGGGCGGGTGAAGATCATCCGGGTGGGTCCCGCCGCGTCCGTGTCGGTCTGGTGCTGCACATGCGGTAACCACTTGAGCCAGGCCCAGTTCGGGTCCTCGGGGTTATCGATGAGCACCCGCATCTGAAGCAGGTCCGGCGGGTGGAACACCGCGAGGTGACAGATCATGGCGGTGAGCAGCCCCGCCGCGCCGTCCGGGTCACCGCCGATCGCGATGGTCGGAAAGGTACGCAGCTGCAGGAGTTTCGGGCAGTCATGGATGAGCCCGTGGGTGCGCAGGAACTTCGTCACCCACATATGGCTCACCGGTTCCAGGTGCGGTTGCGGTGCGCCCTGCGGACCGGCCAGCTCACCGCCGACCGCCGGCTTCAACAGCCGGTCGACCGCGGGTTCGGTGCCCAGCCCGATCCGGGTCGCGGCGTAGAAGTCGGCGTTGGTCTGCCGGGACCACTGGCGGTTGGTGCCGATGATCGACAACAGGTCGTGCGGGTGTGGCGCGTGGTAGTTGAAGAATGTCACCTGAGCGGCCGCCGACGACGTGACGCGGGTGCGGAGCCCGGCCAGGTAGCGGAGATATTCCTTACGGTCGGCGTTGATCTCGGGGACACGCTTGCCGCCGGGGCCGCCTCCCGCCATGAATCCGACGGTCGCCATGATCATCATCAACGGCATCATCAGCATGTAGGGCGACAGTTGCCGGATACCAGTGAAGATCATGATCGCGATCATGCCGAGCATGCCGCCACCCATCACCCACGGCAGCGCCTTCTGGATGCCCGACGGCGGGATCTCGACTCCGAGGTCTTCCGGCGGTGCGACGTTGATCTCACCGGGCGTCAACCTCGGTCCACGCTTGATGATCGGGGTGAACTTCTTGGTCGTCATCGGCCGCCTCCGGACTGCGCTGCGGCCGGCTCGGCGGCAGAGGTCCCACCGACCCTGCGCGGGTTGGGATCCGGTGGCAAGGTGTCGTGCTCGATGAGCGCCGCCTCTTTCGACAGCACCGGGCCGTCCATCAGAAGTCCGACCACCTGCCACGGCGCGGTCGTCGGACCGGTGAGCCCGAGTGTCTTGCCGGTGTCGGCGTTGGGCAGCCCGTACCGGACGCCCTGCGGATCGATGTAGTAGAGGCTCTCGCCGTACCGCGGATCGGGCGACTGCAACTGGATGTACTGTCCGCCGTCGATGTAAACCGTTGCATCACCCCCGATCTGCTCGATGCCGGTACCCATCGCCGACGGTGCGATCGGCAGGTGCCGTCCCGCGATCACCGTCGTCTTCGGCGCCTGATCCCCCGGCTCGCGCTGCCACGCCCAGCACAACGTCGGGGTGTCCTCGCGCAGCAGGATCTCCAACGGCTTGTCGGGCAGCGGTGAGGCGAAGACATGTTCGGGGATCCGGGCGACCACGCTGGCCTCCACCGACGGCGGCGTGACCAGACCGAACGAGTTGGTCGCGCGCAGCGCGGCGGCGGTGGTGTCGTTGATCCTCGCGACACCGTCGGGCAGCACCACGAAATGCTGTTCGCCGTCCTCGGTCAGCGCCTTGAACACCGAGCCGATGACGAGATTGAGCGGCAGCCCAACCGAATTGGGAGTTCCGAAGGCCGGGATGTCGGGAAGACGCCATGGGCCCGCGTTGGGAAGCGCGTTGAACAACCCCTGCGAAATCGGCGTCGCCCGCGCTGTCACCGGGACTCCGACCGCCGAGGTGACCGCGCGATCGGCGAGATCGATGTCGTGCCTGCCGCTTTCGGTCACCAGCCAGATGTCGTTTTCGTAGGAGACCAACATGCCCTGATCGGGGCGCATCGGCCCGACCGAGGCGTCGGTGACCAGGGGCCGGACGATGATCGACGATTCCAGGTTCGGCGCCACGCTTTCGGGCTTGGTGACGGTGTCACACAGCGTCCACATCGAGTTCGCGCCGCCGACCGGCGTCGCGTAAGGCGCCCCGGGGATTCCGATCGACTGACCCTTCGGCATGCGGTTCAACTCGTCGGACTTGACCGCCACCGGCGTCCCGGCGTTACCGAGCACGAGCCGCGCCGAGGTCAGGTTGTACACCGGCCGCAACTGACCGCTGCCGGGCAGCACCACATAGAGCTGATTGGTGTTGCGATCGACGACAAGTGTGTCGTCGCCGCGCTTTCCGAGCGGTTTGAAGTAGGCCAGCAGCGCCGCACCAAGGCATACCGCCACCGCGATGACCACACCCGCGGAGACGGCGCGGCTGTAGAACTGCAGCGGGTCGTCGAACATCCGGGTGTCGCGGCGCACGATCGCGTGCTCGACGCGTCGCAGCAGGAAGCGCCAACCGCTGACCTGCACCTTGGTGGTGAGCCGAAATCCCATGGCTAATCGCCGATGCTCAGGCGTGCGTGGACCGCGCCGATCGCGGCGGCCATGTCCTCACCGTTGATCTCGCTGAGCTGTTCGTCGCCGAGGCTGTCGATGTCGAGCGAACGGGCCAGCCGCATGTCGCGGTTCTGTTCGCCTGCCTCGACCAGTTGGCGGGCATAGCGGCCGTTGCCTGCGATGTCGAGCGCGGGTTTGCCGTTGAGTGTGCGGCTGCTCAACAGGGTGGCGGCCTCGAGCACCTGCTTGGCGGCCTGCTCGTCCAGCGACGAGTCATTGGCACGGGCAATGACTTCGGCGATCTCGACGATCTCGCCGGGGGTGTAGGAGTCGAACTCGATGCGGGTGGCGAACCGCGACCGCAGGCCGTCGTTCGATTCCAGCAGCCGGTCGATGTCGGCGCTGTAGCCGGCGATGATCACCACCAGCCTGTCGCGGTCGTTCTCCATCCGGGCGAGCAGCGTGTCCAGCGCCTCGGTGCCGAACGGGTCGGCGCGGCCGTCGCGTTCCTGCACCAAGGTATAGGCCTCGTCGATGAACAGCACCCCGCCGAGGGCGCGGTCGATCGTGCGGCTGGTCTTGACCGCCGACTGCCCCTCGTACTCGGCGACGAAGTCCTTGCGGGAGGACTCGACGAGCTTCGGCTCGGTGATGACGCCGAGGCCCGCCAGGATATTGGCGACGACACGGGCGATCGTCGTCTTGCCCGTGCCGGGCGGACCGGCGAAGATCATGTGCTTGGACGTCTGTGCGACCTTCATCCCGCGCGCCGCGCGGATCTTGGCCATCTGCGTCGCCGCACGGTAGGCCTCGATCTGCTCCTTCACCCGCGTCAGCCCGATCTGTCGGTCGAGTTCGGCCTGCGCCTCGGCGAGGAGCCGATCGCGACCGGAGGTGTCGGCCTCGACACTGTTCGGGTCCCACGGATCTTTGCGCGCCGCGATCTGCTCCGCGGTCGTGGTCGTGAGCCGGTATGACGGGTCGCGGAGTGCTTCAACGACTTTCGGAGCGGGATGGGTGGCCTGCAACCACTCCAGCAGGGCGACCGCCGACTCTTCGTTGCCCTGGCTGCGGCGCGTCATCGCCAGGTACCACGCGATGGCCGGGGCGCACGCCTCCCCGGCAGGTGAGGAGTTGGACTCGGTGAGCCGTCGTTCGGCCTCGGTGAAAAGCCCGAGGTTGGCCGCCGCGACGCCGTGCGCCACACCTGCGGCCGCGGCGAGGAACTTGTCCGGCCAGGCGGCGGCGCCGCGGACCTGGTCGATCACATCGGTCCAGCGCTCGGCGGCGGCGTAGATCACGGCCTTGATCCAGGCCACCAGGTGCTCGGCCCCGGCGGCCGGGGCGTCGTCGAGGGCCTCCATCGCGTCGGCGTAGTTGCCGATCGACGCCTCGTTGGCGGCGAAACCCATGGTGATGGCCAGCGGCGAATTCACCGGGTAGGTGATGTCGCCGAACCCCCCGCCGATCGGCACCCGAGCGTTGAGGCTGTTCATCGAGATCTCGGCCGAACCGGCGAGCTGACCGAAGTTGGCGCGGGAGTACCAGGCGCGGAACAGCGTGACCCTGTCGGTGTCACCGCAACGGATGCGGCCCACCCACGCGTCGCAGGCCGATTCGTCGAAAGTGGTGATCTCCGTGAAGATCTCGAATGAGCGCGCGGGTGTGCTGGCCAGCATGCCGACCGCGCTTCCGAACAGGCTGGCGAGATGTTCAGTCATGGCCACCGGCATATCTTGTCGTGAACACGCGGGTGCGCTCGGCGCGGGCTTGTTCCGGGCTGGGAAGGCCGAGATCGCGGGTGAGGAAGTCGCGGGTTGCCGCGTCGTCGTGGCCCTGTTGGCGCATGCCGTCGAGCATGCTGACGTACTGCGTCGACTTCGCGTCTTGGCTGGCGAGCCAGGCGACGACGAGGACCTCTTCGGCGAGCCTGGTCTCTGTGAGCCCACTTGCTTTGGGAGATAGCTTGATTCGACTGATCCGGCCGTCGGGAAAGGCGCTGACGGAGACGGTGCCGGGCGGGTTGGTAACAGTGGCGGCGGGGACCGGCGGTTCGGTGTCGCCGGTTGCACCCGGGCCGTAAACATCCAGTGCGTCGAGTACGGAATCGTCGGAGACCTCGGGTGGGCTGAAATCGAGCGCGGCCATGTCGTCGCGCTCGTCGTCGGGATCATGTTGGGACCGCTCATCCACCATGCGAGGCCTCTGCTGGATCGAGCGTGGCGTGCTCGAACCACGTTCTGGACGGCAGGAATTCGATCAACCCGTCCAGCGCGCGCTGCAGGTTCTCGGTGCTGCCGGGCAGGAAACTGCCGTACAGTTCACCGCTCACCCGTCGGGGAATCGACACGATCCGTCCGTACTTCGAGTCGAGCACGCCCGCGGCGACGTCGGCTTGGGTGAACGTCCCGCCAGGGTGCCGTTCGATCGCGGTGATCTCCGCCCAGCTCTCCGGGTCGGCGATGATGTCGGCGTAGGCGCGCGCTGACGACGGGCCGATTCCGTAGGCCACGATCTCGTTTGCGTCGCGGCATGCGGCGAGTTTGCTCGCCACGCCCGTCAGCGGTTCGACGTCGGCCGGTGTCGCGGTACCCAGCACCGTCATGACCATGGCCGCCAAACCGACCTGGGGGGCCACCCGCTGCAACACGAGCATGTCGCCGTCACGGGCCGCGACGACGTGGCGGTCACCTTTGCGGCAGACCACGAAGCGGATCAGCTTGCCGCCGACGTCGCGCCGCCACCAGCGGGCTTCCAATGTGCGGTCCGCCCGGCTCAACGTGTCGACCATCGCCGCCACCTCGGGGTGCGGGTGGCCGAAGACGTCGAGCACGCCCTGTGCGGTCAGATCGCGAGCGACCTGGTCCCACACGCGGTCGCGCAGTTCGGGCTGGGGGATGTTCTGCCGGATGCCCAAGGCGGTGGGGAATTCCATCAGGCCGACCCGGTCGGCGATGACCAGCATGCCGTCGATGGTGACCTCGACGCCCACGACGTCGTCGATGTGCGTGGCGTCCGTGCTCACGGCTGATCCGTCTGCATCTGGGCCGTTAATTCCGAGGCCGCCGCCTCATCGGTCCTGCCATAGAGGGCGGCCGCGTCGGTCAGTTCGTCGGAGAGGGCGACCGACGATTGCGCGGCCGCGACGCCTGCGTGGTCTCGCGACGTGAGCACGGCATCCAGCGCATCGGCGGTCGGCGCCGCGATCGTCCCGTGGGTGTTCTCGACCCCTGCCTGGATGTCGTCGCTAGCACGGCTCATCGCTCGGGTGTCCGCGGCCGCGCGGTCATGCCGAGCGGCCAGATCGCCGAGGTGAGCGGCGGAGACACGCACATCGTCGGACATCGCCGTTCACCCCTTCCCTTCGTCGTGCGGTGGCGCCCTCTGTCGGCGCCGCGCGTTTGCGCACGGACCTCGAGTCTTTTGCCGCGGACCCCTTCACACGGCCGGGACCGAGTACGCAGGTCTGGTCGCCGCGAGCTAGCGTACCAGCGGTTGAACACCCCCGATGTCACCAATTTTGGGCTCCGCGGCGCCCGCCCATCGTCGCGCACAGGCACTTCCCAGTTAATTTGCAGGATGCCATCTCAGCGGCATAACCGCGCCTATGCCCGCCGTAGCAAACTCTATTGATGCACTTGTCCACTGTCTTAGTGTGCGCAAGCCGCTGACGGCTGCTTCCGCTGGCAAGCATGCCCGCCGACGGTTCCAGCCAGCTGAACGTCGGCTCGCGGCGGCTCACGTCGTCCCCGAGATCTCTCGCTCGGTGTTAGCTGGGAATGCTGGCCGGGGGAAGCTGGGACCGTGGTTGATACTTGAGCCCGGGGACCGATAGACGACATTCGGAGGAGATCGCATTGAGCGACCGCGATGACGCGTTGCGCAAGGAACTCGGCTGGACGAGCCCCGAAGAACCCGAACAGGAGCCGCCACCGCCCTCCGAACCGGAGCCGGTGCAACCGCCGCCACCGGGTTTCCCGGATCCGGACGCACCGCGCGCCAGTTTCCGCGAGCAGCCGACCCGATTCGGCCCACCTCCGGACTCTCTTCACGACACTGGACCGGTACCGGCACCCCGTCCCGATCCGCGGATGTGGGGCCACCCCACCAGGCAACAGCCACCGCCTCGTCCTCCGCAGCAGCCCGGCCCGCCGGCCGGACCGTGGCCGGGTCCCGGACCGCAGGGCCAAGCCGCACCGCCGCAACCGGGCTCCTACGCAGAACGGATCAGGCCCGACGAACTGGTGCCTCCGCGCAGGGCCGCGCCCACCCGCGGTTGGCGGTACGCCTTGTATCGAGCCACCTTCGGACACCTGAACCTCGGGCCGGGGCCGGACGAGGTGCGCCAGGCCGAGTTGGAGGCGAAGATTCGCGGCGCGCTGCGGGGTCACTACAAGATCGGCGTGATGGGCAAGGGCGGGGTCGGTAAGACGACCGTCTCGGCGAGCATCGGCTCCGTATTCGCCGAGATACGGCAGGACGACCGGGTCGTCGCGATCGACGCCGACACCGCGTTCGGCAAGCTGGGCAGCCGCGTCGACCCCAAGGCCCCGGGCTCGTACTGGGAACTGGCCTCCGACCAGCATCTGGAGACCTTCGCCGACGTCCGCAGCCGAGTCGGAAACAACGCCGCCGGGCTGTTCGTGCTCGCCGGTGAAGGCACGCCCGCGCGCCGCCGCGTGCTCGACCCGGCGATCTACCGCGAAGCCACCTCTCGGCTGGACCGCTACTTCACGATCTCGATCATCGACTGCAGTTCGACGATGGACTCCCCGGTCACCCAGGAGGTGCTTCGCGATCTGGACGCCATGGTCGTGGTGTCCTCACCGTGGGTCGACGGCGCGGCCGTGGCAGGCCAGACACTGGACTGGTTGGCCGCGCGGGGGCTGACGCGACTCCTGCAGCGCACGGTGATCGTGCTCAACGACTCCGACGGGCACGCCGACAAGCGCACGCGTTCGATTCTGGCCCAACAGTTTTCGGGTCAGGGTCAAAGAGTCATCGAGGTTCCGTTCGACGGGCATCTTCGACCAGGCGGTGTCATCAACGGGACATCGGAGATGTCTGCCAAGACCCGGCGGCGGTTTCTCGAGATCGCCGCCGCGCTGGCCGAGCACTTCCCCACCAGCGACGACCGCAGCCGCGAACGCTACTGATTCGCCGGCTCAACTGAGCTCGTCGACCAGTGCGGCGATCGCCTCGGCGGCCACCGCGGGAATCTGCTCTCCTGCCTCGGCGTGCGCGATGTCGTCGTCGGAAACCCCTGCCGCCTGGGCGGTTTCGGCGATCGTGAGGTTCGCCCGGCGTCGGGCGGCGTAGAGGCGCTGACCGAGTGTCGCGCCCGCGGATCGCGCCGCGCGCAGCATCAGCTCGTCGTAGCGCGTACGCACCGCGCTCAACGCCTTGATCAACGGCGGAGTCACCCTGCCGATCCGCGCCGCCCGCGCCGCCACTGCCTCCAGCTGACGCAGGTCGGCCAGGATCTTCGCCGCCTTCGCGCCGAACTCGGGATCCTCGGATTCCGGTAGCGCCGCGATGGCCGAGTCGAACGTCCTCGCGGCGGTGATCACCGCCTCGGCGATCAACGGCACCTCGTCGCTGCGCGGCGTCTCCGCGGGCCGCTGCCCCTCGCCGACCGGTTCTCCCCGGCGGAGCCCGGCGATCGTGCCGGGCGGCCACCGCAGCACCTCTTCGAGCTTTGCTCGAGTCCGCTCCCGCGGCCAGCTTCGGCCCTTCTCGAAGGCGATCAGGGCACCGGCGTTGATGATGCCGTCCGCCGCGAGGCTGCGTTGGCTGATGTTGAGTTCGCGACGTCGGGCCGCGGCGGCCGCGCCCGCTCGAACCATGCCGGGATCGAGCGCCTCGGTCGATCCGTCGATCGACTCCGGATTGGTCATGGGCGCGGCGGGTCCTCGATGGCGGGGATGAGAAGTCGCCGTAATCGTATCCCCCGTTATGTTGCGCGCTACGGCTTGGGGCGGCGTGGCGGCTGAGCAATCGTATCGACGCTGCGGTTCCAGCCGGTTGGCGGCGGCCCGCGCTACGTCTTCCCGGTGGCGTCCTCCTGCGTTATCGGCTGGTCAGCGCATCGTATGCGCCCCGCGGCACAGCACGACCGACTTTAACTGTTGCGTCGCTACGGTTTGTGCGCTACGTTTTCGGCATCGCAGCCGACGGGCCGCACACAGCGCAGAGGAGCATCACGAATGAACACGACTGAATGGGACGAGACGCCCGTCGGTGCCTGCACCCGGGATCCGGAGCGGTGGACCACATCGGCCGACGAGCAGGCGAAGGCCATTTGCCGCGCATGCCCCCGCCGCTGGCTCTGCGCCCGGGAGGCCTGCGAGCTACCGCGCGCCGAGGGCCTGTGGGCCGGGATCTTCGTACCCGAGGCGGGACGTGGCCGCACGTTTGCTCTGCGGCAGCTGCGGTCGTTGGCAGAACAGCACGGCCACCCCGTGCGGGCTCGCCGGTACTACGCGGAATCGGCCTGAGGGCGGATCGGCCCGCCGCCGGATCGGGGGGTCGGCGGCGGGTTCGACCGTCAACCGGAATATCTCTGGTGAGCGCGCGGTTGATGGATGCGACGGTGCCGGGCATGCCCCGGGCCCCAATCGCAATCGTCGCTTCGAGCGACCACTCGCCGAGAGGCGCAGGCGGCACCGTCCCCTTCTTCTGCCCTACCAGGTGTCGACGAACCGTCGGCCCTGACCGCGGGGCGCGTGCGCCGTGGCCGCGGTCAGCGCATTGATCACGACGTCGCGGGTTTCGGCCGGGTCGATCACGTCGTCGATCTCGAACAGCGCAGCGGCGTTGAGCGCCTTGGCGTTATCCTGCGCGGCCGCCGTCGCCTGCCGGACCCGTTCCTCACGCTCGTCCTCGTCGGCGATCGCTTCCAGTTCCTTGCGCATTCCCAGCCGGACCGCGCCCTCCAGTCCCATCGGTCCCAGGTGCGCCCCCGGCCACGCCACCGTCAGCGCCGGTTCGTGCAGGCTGCCGCCGGTCATGGCCTGCGCGCCCAGTCCGTAACCCCGCCGCAGGATCACCGCGATCAGCGGCACCTCGAGCGCCGCGCCCGCCACCAGCATCCGCGACGCGCGGCGCACCAGCGCCTCGGACTCGGCCGCCGGACCGACCATGTAGCCCGGGCAGTCGACCAGGGAGAGCACGGGTAGCCCGAACGCATCGCACAACTGCAGGAAGCGGGCCGCCTTGTCGGCGGCGGCGGCCGTGATCGCGCCCGCCATCACCATCGTGTTGTTCGCGATGATCCCGACTGCGCGGCCGCCGATGCGGCCCAGTGCCGTCACCATCTCGGGTGCGAACTTCGTGCGCAGGAACGTCACCGTGCCCTCATCGGCCAGCGTCTCGATGATCGGGGCAACCTGGTAAGCGCGGCGGGCACGCTCGGGAACGACTGTGCGCAAACGTGTTTGGTCCGCGACCGGACCCGGTTCGGTCGGGCCTTGAAAGTAGCCGAGCAGCCGCTTTGTCACCGCGACCGCTTCGGCCTCATCGGCAACGACGACGTCGACCACACCGTTGGGGGACTGCACGCTGATCGGTCCCACCTCGTCGGGCGGCACCTCACCGAGCCCGCCGCCCGCGATCATCGCGGGCCCGCCCATACCGATCGACGTGTTCTCCGTCGCCACGATGAGGTCCGAACATCCGGCGATGACGGCGTTGCCCGCGAAGCAGCGGCCATGGACGACGGCGATGCGCGGCACCACGCCCGACAGCGCCGCCCACAGCTTGAACGCGCGCGCATCGAGAGAGGACACCGCCGGATAGTCGGTGTCGCCCGGCCGCCCGCCGCCGCCCTCGGCGAAGAACACCGTCGGCAGCCGCATCCGCTCAATCAGCTCGAACAACCGGTCCTTCTTGCGGTGCCCCAGCGCGCCCTGCGTGCCGGCCAACACCGTGTAGTCGTAGGACAGCACCGCGCACGCGCTGCGCTCGGGACCGAACAGATCGCCGTTGATCCGCGCCGTCCCGGCGACCAGGCCGTCGGCGGGGGTGCGCGCGATCAGGTCATCGAGATCGCGCCGGCGACGCTGCGCCGCGATCGCGAACCGTCCGTACTCCACGAACGAGCCCGCGTCGACGAGGTCGGCGATGTTCTCCCGAGCGGTCCTGGCGTTCGCCTCGTGTCGCCTGGCGACGGCATCCGGCCGCGACGCGTCCGCGGTGAGTTCGCGACGTCGCAAGAGCTCGGCATGGTCGTCGCGCACCGACTCGTCACCCACGGCGTCCGATGCTAATCACCAGCCGTCGACCCGAGTTATCCACAGGCGCTTCCCGCAGCACCGAGAACTGTCGCCCGCCGCGCTTAGCGTGCCGGTATGACGAACTGGATCAACACAGTGAGCCGGGACCACGTCGAACTCGGCGTCCGCGGCCGCTTCACACAGGCGAATCACGGCAAACCGACGATGCTGCGCAGAATGGCGCGCGGCGATTGGGTCGTCTTCTACTCCCCACGCACCGTCTACCCCGACGGCGCGCCGCTGCAGGCGTTCACCGCGATCGGTCAGATCGCCGACGACGAGCCCTACCTCGACGCGTCACCGGAGGCCGAACGGTGGCGGCGCAACGTCGACTTCCTCGAGTGCACCCAAACCCCGATCCGGCCGCTCATCGAGCACTTGGACTTCATCGAGGACAAGTCGCGGTGGGGATACAAGTTTCGCTTCGGGTTGTTCAAGATCGGCGACGCCGACCTGGAGGTGATCCGTTCGGCGATGACGGGATCGTGTTGAGGCCTACTGTGAGGTGATGAGCAACACCGACCCGTCGCCTGCCGAAGTCACCTGTGCGGCAGTCCCGTTCGCGGGTGTGCTGCATCCGCGGGAGGTGCCGCTGGGTGGGCCGCGGGCGATCCGGGTGCGGCGGACGCTGCCACAGCGGGAGCGATCGCTGATCGGTGCGTGGTGCTTCGCCGACCACTACGGTCCGCACGATGTGCGCGGCGGGACGGGAATGGATGTGCCGCCTCATCCGCACACCGGGCTGCAGACCGTCAGCTGGTTGTTCAGCGGCGAGGTCGAACACCGCGACAGCGGCGGCGTTCACGCGCTGGTGCGGCCCGGCGAGCTCAACCTGATGACGGCCGGAGCGGGTATCTGCCACTCGGAGGTGTCGACGAGCGCCACCACGATCCTGCACGGTGTGCAGCTGTGGGTGGCTCTGCCCGACCAGGCGCGCGACACCGCGCGCGGCTTCGAACACTTCGTCCCTGCGCCGCGCGCAGTCGGGGACGCGACGCTGAGGGTGTTCATCGGCGAGCTCGAGGCCCAGCGCTCCCCCGTCGAGACGTTCACACCGCTGCTCGGCGCACAGGTCGACCTCGACCCCGGGGCGGACGTGACGCTGGAGGTCGATTCGACTTTCGAGCACGGCGTCCTGCTCGATCACGGCGACGTCGCCGTCAACGGCACCGCGCTCGAGGTCGCCGATCTGGCGTTCCAGGCGGCCGGGGCCGAGAGGTTGCATCTGGCCAACCGCGGCAGCGGGCCCGCGCGGCTGGTGCTGCTCGGCGGGCCGCCGTTTCCCGAAGAACTGGTCATGTGGTGGAACTTCGTCGGCCGCAGCCACGACGACATCGCGGCCTACCGCAGGCAGTGGGAGAACGGCGACGAGCGGTTCGGCGCCGTGCAGGGCTACCGCGGCGCCGTGACGCGGCTACCCGCTCCCCCGCTGCCCAAAGCGACATTGCGTCCCCGGCGGAACCCCGGGGTATAGAGACACCATGACGACCGACAAAACCGGCGCGCCCACCGAGGTCACCGCCGAAGCCGACCGCTACACCATCTCCGTCGACGGGAAGGGCGTCGGAATCGCCGAGTTCGCCGACCGAGACGGTCAGCGGGTGTTCACCCACACCGAGGTCGACAGCGACTTCGAGGGCCGCGGCCTGGCGACGATCCTGATCGGCGAGGCGTTGCAGAAGACCCGCGACGACGGGCTGCGCATCGTGCCCGTCTGCAAGATGGTGGCGTCCTACGTCGAGAAGCACGACGAGTTCTCCGACGTCGTCGATCCGGTTTCCGACGACGTCGAGCAGTGGCTGGCGAATCGTTAGGCAGCCCGCCCGCTATCGTCGTCGCGATGGCGACGGCGTTCTTCACCCCGGATGGTGATGCGTTCGTGCCCGCGCCGATGGCGCAGGGACCGTGGGGACAGACGATCAGCGGCAACTACGCCGGCGGTCTGCTCGGGCACGTGCTCGAACGCGATGCCGGCGACCCGGATTTCCAGCCGGCCCGCCTGACCGTCGACCTGTTCCGCCCGGCCGCACTGGCAGCGGTCCGGGTGGAGACCGCCGTCGTCCGGCAGGGCCGCCGCCTCAAACTGGTCGATGCACTGATGACGCAGGGCGACACGACCGTCGCCCGGGCAACCGCGCTGTTCCTTCGCCGCGGAGAGCAACCCGCCGACGAGGTCTGGACGTCGCCGGTCACCATGCCTGCGCCGCCGCCCACACCGGATCCCATCCCCCGCGAACTGTCGACGCTGGTGTGGACCTACGGTCGGGACGAGCGCGAACCCGGACCCGGCGAGGGCTTGGCGAACTGGCAGCACTCGGGTCCGAAACACCTGTGGGTCCGCGACTTTCGGCCGCTGGTCGCGGGCGTGGACCTGACGCCGTTCACCCGCGCCGCAATGGCCGGCGACATGGTCAGCTCGTTGACACACTTCGGGCCGAGCGGCCTGCAGTGGATCAACGCCGACTACACACTGACGCTGTCGCGGCTGCCGAAGGGGCCCTATCTCGGGCTGGCCGCACTGACCCACTTCAGCGACGCCGGAGTGGCGACCGGCACCGCGACCCTCGTCGACGAGTACGGGCCCATCGGTAGCGGCGTGGCCAATGCGCTGGCGAACCCCGGCTTCACGCCGCCCCGTATGTAGCGCGGCGATCCGCGCCTCGCACTAATTTCCGCGTCGACTTCTGCGGCAGGGTCGCGATCGTCGACAATTCACAGCCCGGTCGCAGAATTCGGCAACACCACCGAAAACCCTTGCGACAAGAAACACCCCGCGGTTTCCCGCGGGGTGTTTCCGGTGCCATCCAAAAGGTCAGCTGATGCCGACAACCTCCTGCGCGATATCGGCCAGGCGCGTCTGCGCTGCCGACACCAGCCGCTGGCGGTTCTTGTGCATCTCCTCGTAGGCGATGATCGTGCGGATGTCGGACGGATCGTCGAGATCCTTCACCGCGGCCACCGCGTCGCTGAGGTTGAGATCCTCGTACCCGGCGATCGGCAGCTCGTCGGCGTCGACGACACCGCTCTCGGCGCGCGCCTTGTGCAGCGCATCGGCCGCGTCGTCGGCACCCTCACGGCGGACGACCTTCTCCGCGCTGCGCAGGGCACCGTCACGCGACGCCCCGAGCGCCTTGAGGGTGATCTCGCTGGCGCGCTGGGCACGCTCGCGCAGATCATCGACGGCCGGTCCGGCCGAACGCAGCAGCTCCGCGAGCCGCTCAACCGACTGTGCCGACCACTGCCCCGGCAGGTTCACCAGTTTCACCGCGGTACCCGCAGCAGCCTGCAGCGGGGTGCGCTGCAGCGCGGCCGGGCCACCGAGGGCATCCTCGGCCAGCACCGTGGTCAGCCAGTTCACCGTCGCCGAGTGCGCGGTGATCAGGCGGTCGGCGAGATCCTGCACGGCCGGCTCCTTGGCTGCGACCGCGAGCGCCTTGACGTAGCGGGCACGGTCGAGCAGCTGATCCTCGAGCGCCAGGTCGCCGAGCAGCGCCTCATCGAACGGCTGTGCCTGCTCAGTGAGCGCCTTCACCGCGGCGGCGGCGCGGCCCAGGAACGGGCCGATGGTGTCAGGGAAGCCACCCAGATCGCGAATCGCCTTCTCGATCGCCTCGGCACGGATGCGGCCGTTCTCGGCGTTTTGAGTCAGCTCGCGGCGGACAGCCTCGGTACGGGCCTGCGCGATCCGGGTCTCGGCGACCTGAATCTCGGTGTGCGTCAGGTCAAGAATCGTGCGCAACTGCGCGATCAGTGTGTTCTTGGTAGTCATAGATTTTTCGCCCCTTAAGCGTTGACGGTTTCGGTCGGCGCTGGGGTGCACCTGTCCTGTTGGCTACCCGGCGTGTGGGGGGAGTCGAACGCTGCAGGGGTGTGAGATGGGTCGCAGTCGGCGTGTCGTCAGCGCGGCTGCAGGATGACCACCGGAATTTCGCGGTCGGCCCACGATTGATAGGTATCGAAGTCCGCGTAGGCCTCGACCAGCTTCGGCCACAACCGCGCCTTTTGATCGGGCGTGGCCGTGACGGCGCGCACCGCCCGGCGGTCCGAGCCGATCTCGATGTGGGCCTCGGGGTTGGCCACCAGGTTGCGGTACCACTGCGGATCGGTGTCGCGGCCGCCCTGGGACGCCACGACGATCACGTCCTCGCCGTCGTTGATGTACACCAGCGGGGACACCAGCCGTCTGCCCGATTTACGCCCGATGTGCTCGAGCAGCAGCGTCGGTACCGGCTTCTTGAAACCCGCGCCCACCCGCCACGTCGCGCCGATCTTGCCGCCCGAGCGGCGATACACCCATACGTGGGCCTTGCCCGCGTACTTCATGATCTTCGTGACGACAGGCGAGTTCAGCTGCTTGGGCTTGTTGTTCGGGTCCATGGAATCAACCTAGGTACTGCGCCGTGCTGCCACCCAGCGGCATCTCGGGCATACCGAGCTTGCGGTGGTCCCAGCTGCGGGTGCGCAGCGGCACCACCCGCACGCAGATGCGGTTCTTCATCATCTGGTCGACGAACGGGCGCATGTCGTCGGAATAGGGTCCCGTGTAGCGCTCCCACACGCTGATACCCACGCGCAGAATGGTTTCCGGGTCGTCGACGATCTCGGCCCTGCCGTCGATGGACACGCCGCGCAGCGTGTCGTAGGTGTGGCCGTCCTCGACCATCACGGTGACCGTCGGGTTGCGTCGCAGGTTGACGGCCTTCTGCGACTTGGCCTTCGTCTCGAACCAGATCTCACCGTCGAGCACGGCGTACCACATCGCGACCAGGTGCGGCCGCCCGTCAGGCAGCACGGTCGCCATCGTGGCGGTGCGGCTGCGTTCGATGAATTCGGCGATCTCGTCGTCGGACATGACGATCTTCGCGCGTTCGTTCTTGCCCACGGCCCGATCTTGTCAGGTCGCGGCGGCGACGACCGTCACCGGGATGGAGTTCAGCCGACGAACTCGCGGCGCTGGTGCGTGGCGGTGTACTGGCTAGCTCATCAGCATGATGTACTGCGCGGCCGTCATCTGTTGTGCCGCAAGCAGAGTCGGGGCACTGGTCTCGATGGTGTACTCGTCGGCGGTGGCCAGACAGTAGAAACTGCCCTCGTTCGTGCGCAGGCAGCGGCTGCCGGGCATGTCCGGCACCGGGTTGGCCGGCTTGGCCGTTGCCGACACCTCCTCGGCGAACTCCTCGACCACGTCTGCGGCGCCCGCGACGTCCTCGGCCTCGTAGACGGTCGTGCCCGCCATCGCGACCAGATTCACGCCGGTGTCGGAGAAGAGCTTGGCCGACCGCACGGGATCGGACTGGAAGTGCAGCGCACCCCGCCGTTCGTAGGTCCCGCCCTTGGTGAACGTCGGGTCGCGGCCGTCGAGCGGAAGCGCGCGGGCCAACAGGCCGGTGGGATCGATCGCGATGTCGACCAACTCGCTCGGGTCGGTGGCGCGGAACTTGTCGATCTCCGGCCCCTGCAGGTCCAGGGTCTCGGTCACCAGCCGGGTGGCGGCGTCGATGCCGGCGGTCGCCTGGGCAAGCTGCATCAACACATAGGACCCGTGCGCGGTGAACGACCGCACCGCACCGAATTTCCCGATGTTGCGGTCGGTCCCGGTGTGACTGCTGGCGCGCGCCTCGGGGTGGCCGGGAATCTCGAGCTTCGGCGTCGGCCCGTCGGTGCCCTGCGGCTGCGATACCGCGTCGGCCATGTCGTCGGCCGCGGCCTGGGCAGCGCGATCGTCGCCGAAGCGCAGCACCGCGTTGAGCAGTATCTGCTTGTTCTTCTCGGTCCGCGTCGTGGCGAAGCCGGTGACGAAGTCGTGCCGGGCGGCCGCTGCGGCGACGTTCATCGGGCCGATCATGGCCAGCGCCTCGGCGCGGGGCAGCACCATTGCGCCCAAGCCGAACCATTCCGTCAGCGCCTCGTCGACCTCCCACGGCCCGACGACGTTGTTGGCCAGTCGCTGGCCCTCGAGCACCACGCCGAGCATCGGATCGCCTGCGACGCCGAGCGGATCCCGCGGTGCCGTTGGGTACCGGCCCGGGTCCAACCGGTCGAAATCCAACACGGGCCCACCGGTCGCCCTCACCGCGGATCCCTCGACGGTCGATGTGCACGCCGTGGCGAGCAGCGCGACGACAGAGATGAGCGCAAGGATCGCGTTCCGCATGCCTGGAAAAGTTACCTGCGCCGGGTCGGCCAGAGATTCAGGCGTGCCGATGCCGAGGCGGGACGTCATACAAATGAGACGAGCCAAAGAAATCCTCATCGGCCATCAACCCCCTTCCGGTCGACGTCGTGCGCCATGGATCTGCACCGATTTGCTCGCACATAGCGCGCTCGCGGGCGCGGTAATCTGAGTTAGCTGGTTCGTTCGACGCGTGAGGAGTGTCTGTGTCGAATACGGTCCGGGTCGCTCCCGAAGATCTGATGGTGTCCGCGTCCACGGTGGATGCTCACGCTGATGGCATGTGGCTGACGCACGGCACTGCAACGAGTCGTATCGAGGGCGCGCAGAAGGGCGTGCCCCCTGCGGCGAATGTGGCGCTCAGTGCAGCCGTCGCCAAGTGGCAGGCGGATTCGACCGCCCTTTTTGGCCGCCTCGTCGACCACGGTCATGCGTTACGTGCCGGCGCGGCGGTCTACGAACAGACAGATGGGCAGAACGCGGAGAACCTCAAGGCGGCAGGCGATCAGATGACCGCCCTTGACCTCGGGCTCTGACGGTCAGCTGTCGTGACGGTTTCGATCGCCGACGTTGATCGCTGGGACGCGGGAGATGTCCGCGAGGTGTTCAACGCTGCGCGCAGTCGGGCCGAGGCCACCCTCGAGGCGCGTGATGGCATCGCCACGCTGCCCGCCTTCGGGACGTGGGGCGGTGACGCCGCCGAAGCGGCGAAGAACGCAAACGAAGAACTGCGCAAGGATCTCGATATCCACGGCAACGAAGCGTTAGCGGTCGCGCGGGCGGCCGACCAAGCCGCAGGTGGCATCGAGTCGGTGAAGCACCGGTTGGTCAACCTGCGCGCTGAAGCCTCGCGGCTCGGCATGGAGATCGATCCCCTGACGAACACAGTCGTGCCGGGGCCGAACGCCGGCGATAACCCGATGGAGGTCTTGCTCAAGACCGAGCAACTCCAAGCGGAGCTCACGGCGATCCTGGCCGATGCCCGTCAAGTCGACGACGAACTGGCCCGTGCGATCAGTATGGCCACCGGCGCCGAGCCGATTCCCCACGAGGCCGGGCCACCGGTGGGGCCGGCCGGCCTCACACCGACCCAAGTCACCAGTGACGCCAACGAGCGGCGCCTCAACGCTGAACGAGTGAGCGCCCGAGCCCACGTCGGTCAATTGCAGAGCCGCTACGACCAGTTGGCTGCTCAGGCCTACACGACCGGTGACCACAGCCCGGCCACCATGAGCGAGCTGGAAAATCTCGGCAAGGAGCTGACCGACGCCAAGAGGTACCTCGGTGACCTGGACGCCGTGCATGACGCGCTCGGCAAGGCGCCCGAAACCTATCTGACGATGTTTGACCCGCGAACGGGCACGGGCAAGCCGGTGCTGGCCGCCGTCGCGGTCGGTAATCCGGACACGGCCAAGAACGTGTCGGTGTCGGTGCCCGGCGTCGGCACCACAACCGGCAGCCTGCCCGACATGGTCACCGAGGCAGGCAATCTGCGCGACACAGCCCAGCGCCAGCTCGACCGAGTGGGGACGTCTGGTTCGGTCACGGCAATCGCATGGCTGGGGTACGACGCACCGCCCAACCCCCTCAACACCAAGAGCCCGGCCGACCTCTGGACCACAATGACGGACAACCAAGCCCATGCGGGTGCGGCCGGATTGTCCTCGTATCTGCAAGAGGTCCGGGCCAACAATCCGGATGCACACGTGACGCTGCTCAGCCACTCATACGGCTCGCTGACATCGTCTCTGGCCCTGCAGGACCTACACGCGCAAGGATTGCACCCCGTGGACGATGTCGTCTTTTACGGCTCGCCCGGGCTGGGACTTACCAATCCCGATCAACTAGGCCTCGGCGCCGACAACGCCTATGTGATGCGAGCGCCAGATGATCCGATCACCACGTTTGTCGCTCCGACGGCTCCGCTCCATGGGTGGGGTGCCGACCCCTACGCCGGCATCTTCCCTGAGCTGTCGTCACAGGCGGGCTTCGATGCCAGCGGCGTCTTCCGTGAAGGGGTGCAGAGCCACGCCGACTATCCCCGGGCGGACGATGACGGCGACCTGCGGATGTCCGGCTACAACCTCGCGGCGGTTGTGGCCGGACTACCGGACAGCCAGCTAGTGTTCGCGCCACTACCGCCCGCGGTCCCTCTGATTCCACCGGACGGCCAGGTACCGCTGCCGCGAGCGACACCGGGAGGCTGAACGTGGCGACACGCGTCGTGCGAATCATCGCGCTGACCCTTATCGGATTACTCATCACGGTGGGCTGCGTCGAGCAGTCGAAGGCCGGCCAGGAGGACGGTGGTATGAGCACGTCACCCACGAGCGATCCAGAAGCCGCGCTTCGTTCCAAGCCACCGTTTGAAGCGGCCCAAGAGCAGTACCGAAGGGCGATGCACGACATGGCCGACCGTGTCGCCGCGCTCGTGCCCGGCCTGACGTGGCAAATCAAGGAAGACAGCTGGCGTGGCTGCGGTGGCGCCTACGCCAGCACGTCCGCCGTTCAGGTGTATGTCTACATCGTGTTCGCCGGGCCGGTGCCGGATGACAAGTGGGCGCCCGCGCTGGCGATCATCAAGGATGGGGCCGCGCGCCTCGGCGCATCCGACATGACCACCCTCGTTGACAATCCGGGCGATCGCGACGTCATGTTCGGGAGCACCGACGGCATTGAGATCGAGTTCGGCACCAAGGCCAACACGATCCTGTCCGCGAAATCAGACTGCCGGCTTCGCCAAGCCGACCTTGCGGCCCCGACGCCCGTCGCGTGATCTGCCCTCGAATCGCCGAACCAATTTCGGTGAGGTCGGCAGGCTTACACCCAAGTCGGTGGGTCGCCGCTTTGCATCACACCGTTGGGGTTGGTCTCTGATCCGGCGCATGTGGCGGCTGCGGCGGTGTTGCGTGAGCAGTACCGCACCCGGCCCACGGCCGGCCGCCACCTCGAGGTCGATGTTGAGGTGGCCGACCTGAGCGCCTATGACACGGTCTTCGGGACCGGGGAGGTGGCCTGATGCCCACCACCAAACGCACGGCGCCGGCTCCTGGTGAGGCGGACAAGCTGATCGCCCACCAGGCCCGGCTGTTGAAGGCGCCGCGGATCGCGGCGCACTACCAGCGGCTGGCCGAGCAGGGCCGGGCCGCGAACTGGTCGTTGGAGGACTACCTCGGGGCGGTGTTGGCCGTGGAGTCCAATGCCCGCGCTGAATCTGGTGCCCGCCAACGCGTCCGATATGCAGGATTCCCGGCAATCAAGACGATCACCGATTTCGACTTCACCGCTCAACCAGCAGTCGACCGCGCTCAGATCGCGGGCTTAGAGGCCGGGGGCTGGCCTGCTGAAGCCCGCAACATCGTGCTGCTCGGGCCTCCAGGCACCGGCAAGACCCATCTGGCGACCGCGCTGGCGATCGCTGCCGCCCACGCCGGGCACCGGGTCGCATTCGCCCCGGCCACTGGCTGGATCACCCGGCTGGCAGAAGCGCATCGCACCAACCGCCTCGCTGCCGAACTGCGCAAGATATCCCGCTACGGGCTGATCGTCATCGACGAAGTCGGATACATCCCGTTCGACACCGAAGCGGCCAACCTGTTCTTCCAACTGGTCTCCACCCGCTACGAGAAATCCTCGATCGTCCTGACCTCTAACCTGCCGTTCTCCAGGTGGGGGCAGGTTTTCGGAGAAGCCACGATCGCCTCACCCATGATCGACCGGATCGTGCACCACGCCGACGTCATCGCTCTCAAAGGCGCCAGCTACCGCATCAAACACACCGCGATCGACACACTGCCCTCCGTCGAAGCCGACCGTGAGGCAGACTCAACCCCGTAAACCTGCTCACTTTTCAACCGCAGCAGGCTGCTCAGGATTCAACCGGAGCTGACATTTGCCTGCGGTCAAACTCCCGGCTTCCTGGTTGCTCGCCTATCAGAACAATGTGCGGGGGTGTGGTTCTCCAGCCCGCTCGCCCTCATCGATCCGCCCTATCACCTTGGCGTTAGTCTTCCCGAGGCGACTCGCGCTTGCCACGTGTCCAGTACAAACTCTGCGACAGTCACTGTTGCGTTCAGCGCCAATCGCGCGTGCCTCGTCAGCGCCACGCTGCGTTTCGACTGCCCGTGGCCTATTCCTAGCTCGTTGCGCAACTCGGCCAACGACTGAATTGTAGTGACCAAAGTCCGCAAGATCTGCTGCGCAGACTCGCTACCCTTCGCGCTCTCAGGAACCGAATCCGATTTCAGCTCAAGCAGATCGGCAACGTGCCGGTAGAGCTGAGGGATGTCTTCCCGCTGCCCGTACGCCACGCCTGAGCGATCAAGAATGATCCTGAAGAGGCTCTCTACCAAATTCTCGACGACGAAATCGCCGCGGCCGGATCCGAGGCCAGGCTGTCACGAATGCGGACAAGATGCTCTTCGAGCACCTCCGGATCGGTCAGAAGCTCACGTTCACGGAGCCGAAGTTCAGGGGTTGTGCCATGAAACGACTCCCGGCGACGCCATCCGTAGACGGCATGGCCACTGATCCAGTCAGCCGGGTAGAGCTCGTAGCCGTCCCGCGCCAGTGCTTCGTTGAATGACTTGAGGAGTTCGGCAGCTTCCTCTTCATCAGGTCTGACGACCGGGTGCAGCGTCTCCGCGAGGAATCGCAGGACGAGTTCATCATCGCCGTATTGCAACCCGAAGCGGCTGTCGGTGAATATCCAGTCGTCCGGCCAGTCTTGAGGGTTGTTGACGCGATGCTGCCAAATGTCACCGGCGGCGGACTTATATCTCGAATCCGTGCTTGGCATCGAATCCAAGTCATAGATTCGCGCCAAGAAGTCCGGTTCTTCCAACCTTCCCTCCCACAACACCTTCGACAGGCTGATGGTGTCGAAGACCTTGCGGCGCGTGACATGGGTGATGAGCTTCTTCGCCACGCCCCTACAACCCCTTTGAAGCCTCGGCCCGACCCTGGTCGATCAGGCGCGCTTCACCGATTATGGGGATCTGCGCGACAACACCCCGGATTTGATAGGAAGTCGCACCCCGGCGGCGCACACCCACCAAACGCAAAGGTCACGAACCATTTCTGGTTCGTGACCTCATGCGTCGCAGTTCGTAGAACCGCTCTTGCTTGTGGGCGGTTCAGTTGTGCTGGTCAGTATGGGTTTCTGCGGTCGCTTCCACTGGGTTTTACGGGTTTGTCCACAGCCTTTTCGATGCGCAGAGGCCGATCTGGCTGTGGCGTCGTGATGGCTGGTGAGCCTCGCGTCGGCCTGCGGGATCGGCTGCTTGTCGGAAGCTGAAGAACGCGGGCCAACGTTGCGTTGCCGGTCCTGCCCGAACTTGCTGTATCGCGGCCGAAATTTCCACAACCTTTTTCGCGTCGAACACACCAATAACGGGCTGACCGAAGGAGCCAGTCCGCCTACCTGCGAGAAGGGTTTGTCAGCTGCGTCGGGGCGTCGGTGTGGGTGGGTGTCCGAGGTCGGCGGCAAGTTGGCGCAGCCGGATGTCGATGGCTTCGGTGCGCCCCATCTTGGGGTCGTGGTTCTGTTGGGCGCGGATGTTGACGGTCGCGGCGGCCAACGCGATGGCGATCTTGATCATCGGCGTCCTGCGCGGCCCTGTGGTCAGTGAGTCCAGGCCGGCGACGTGGCGAGACTTGAGTTGGCTGAATCGTTGTTCGGTGAGTGATCGGGCGGCTTCGAAGTAGAGGGTGTGCTCCCATGAGCCGGGGACAAGGTCCCACTGGGCCATCTTGAGCTGGCCGTCGGTGAGGTAGACGGTGATGCTGGAGTTACTACAGCACGCCATGGCGTCAGCCGGCCAGTCTGGTTCGGCCATCGGCAGTCCGCTGACCTCGGTATGCATCGATTCGGGTTTGTGCGGGCACATGACTGTCCCCAGAGCTGCAGGGCAGACCTGCCGGATCTTGACCCGCTTCGGTGGCGTGGCGGCAAGTGCTGGCCGACCGAAGCGGCAGTCAGTCATTACAGGCCTTGAGTGCAGCCCCATCAGGAAGGGATAGATGGCTTGCAAGCGGCGATCGTGGGCTCCGAAATTGTCTTGTGCAAGCAGTTCTTCGGTGCTGGGAGTGCGGTGGCCGGTGATCCGTTTGATCACCGCGGGACAGTAGAACGCGCCGGCGTACTGCAGGGGTCCGGGTTCGGGTCCGTCGGGAGCGCCCGGCGGTGAGGCGCTCGGGTATTCGACTGTCCAGTGTTTCGGGTATCGCACCACCGGTGAGAAGCCTTGTTTGAGCATGAGTTCGGCGAATCCGCTCTTGGGGTTGTAACCCATGTCGGCGGTGAGCAGCGGTCGCCGAGATCGGCCGCTCCTACCTTCGCGGCGGCCATCGACACCGTTGCGGCGAGCGTGGGTCAACGCGGTCGCTAGGCCCTCGACGCTGCCGCTGGTCGGGGCGTGGACGTCCATGCCGACGAACAGGGCGGGCTGGGCGTGCAGGGCGTCGCGGCGCGCGACCCGGGACACGAAGGTGGCTCCGATGCCGAATCCGCTGGATTTGATCTCTCCTGGGATGCCGGGTTGTTTGATTTGGCCGCGTTTGTCGCGGGCCCAGTACCGCGCTACCGAGGATGCGCCGCGGTAGCGCTCTGGACGGGTGCCCAGCATGCCGTCGGGTGTTGCGGTGTTGATGATTGTTTCGTCGACGACGACGTCGCCGTGGCAGTCGGGTGGGGCAACGGTCCTGATCGACCCGTAGAGCAGATCGTTGATCACTGCGGTCAGTCGTTGATTGGCCGCGGCGCTGCGGGCATGGTCCTCGGGGCTGCGGGCGTGGAGGCGGGCGGTGTATTCGGCGTTGGTCATCCGCCGGGCGGGCAGATCTGTGTCAGGGTCCAGGGGTTGCATGCGCAAGCTCCAGAACCGGTGGAAGCGTTTGTACTCGGTGTCTGCCATGGTGCTGATGGCGGTGCAGTCTTGTCCTGCCATGCCGACCGCGGCGAGCTGATTGGCGCTGAATTCGCCGAGGGTGTCCATGGTGCCCCGCAGACTGTACGGGCGCCCGATGATGAATCGCACAAGCAGCGCGACGAGCACCCCGGTCACGGTGTAGGTAATCCCTACGGGCTTGCGGCCGCCCGGCTGTGCGGTGTGGCGGTAATAGTCTTCGATGCTCTGTGCTGCACCGGATTTCACGATCGTCTCCAGCGCAGTGGCGAATACATCGTCGGCGATCGTGGACAGCTGCTGTCGGTTCCGGATCATCGCCGTACCTCGTCGAGGATGGTGATGGCGTGGCGCAGCTTGTATTGGGTCACCAGGCTGCGTTCATCGACGAGGATCCGCAGTTCGCACAGGTCGGCGAGTTGTTGCAGCAGTACTGCCGGGATGCGTTCGGCCAGATCCAGCACCCACCGATTCCGCAGCGCAACCGGATCGATGGTGGGGTGGCCGTGGTTGCGCAGTTGCTCACCGACCCGGTTGACGATGTTGCGCTCAGCGGCAACGGCGTGTGGGGCCAAGATGAGGCGGTCGCCGAGGCCTGCCGCAAGTCCCACGAGCCGGGCACCGATCTCGCGGTCCCAGACCGGCACCTGCCGCACACCTCCGCCAAGATTCGGCAACGCCACAACTGCGACTGCACGACCGTCGACGGTGGTGGTCGTGATCGCGGTGCCGCGCAGGCTCCGGAAGTCCGCCGGCCGGGCGCCTGCACCGTAGCTGAGGTCCAGCAGTGCTTGCGTCCGTTGTGATAGGCGTGCCGGCAGCCGCGGTATCAGCGTCCGCAGGCGCGCGATCTCGGCATGGCTGGCCACCGGGTGACGCGGCCGCGCAAGCGCATTCGTACCGATCCTGGGTGGGAACTGCTGTGGATGTAGACGACGGCCCGTCCGGTACAGGATGTAGCGGCGCTGGTCAGCGGATCGCTTGCTGGCGGTGGCAGTGGCGGCCAGGTGTTCGTCGACGTTGGCCCTGGTAAACGCCCGTACCGGGTCGACCACATCGCCGAACGCCGCCCACACCAGGAAACGAGCCACGTGGCCGACATCTTTGCGGTCTTGTTCGGCGCTGGTGAACGGCACCTGACACCGCAGGGTCGCGGCCGCCGTGATCGCTGCGCGCGCGACCTCCGGATCGTCGGCACCGACGGTCTGGCGCAGCAGTGTGGCCAGCCGGTCATGCTCCGACGGTGGCAGCGCGGGAAGCTCCCTCACCGCGGATTGAGCGACGAGCATTGTTGTCTTCGCCGCTGACTCCGCGGCGGGACCGTGAGCAGCCGCCTGAGGGCTGACCGGTGGGCTGGCCGCGATGGTCATCTTCTTGAACCGCGCCATCAGCGGGCCGTGCTCGCCCCGATTGACCAACAGTCGCAAGCTGGTCGGCCTTCACGGTTTCGGTTGGGCGTCTTCGCGCCCAGCAACCTCGGCCCCAGGATTCGGTCGAGGCAATCCGGCGTGGACGGTTGACAGGTTTGTTCGTGCACGGTGGAATACACCTATCCCTCCTTGAGGGGTCTAGAGCCGAGAGACTCTTGATGAACGCCGAAGCTGGGTTGCCCCCCAGCTTTTGGCATTTCTGGGCTCGGCAAAGCCGAGCAAGGTGAATGTTCGCGTTTCGGCGCGAGAACCGTTTAAGAGCTACCTATTCGGGCGTCCTTCCCTTGATTGCGGTCGTCGTGAAGCGGCCCCGCCTACGTCCTGTCTGCCGATGCCGGCGAGTCCGCGCCAGAGCACTGCGTGGAACTGGTATCTGTTTGGTGAGGCAGTGCCCCGGCAAGAAGACGCTCCCCCGTTTGGGATAACGTCAGACTTTGGGCATCGGCATAGTCATAGATTCGGGCAGCCAGCTCCGGGGTTAAGCTGAACTCCACGCGCACACGCTCGCGGCGTTTCATCACCGGTCGAGCCATCGCAAACCACCTCTGCCGTGGGGTCCGGATCACTCCGGAGAAGGCCGAAAGATCTCGTGGCGCGAATATAGCCGAACATTGGCTACACCCGTTTCTGGCAATATCGATCTGCACTGTAATCCGTTGCTTCTCAAGAGCTTTGGGTTCTATATCGGCATGCGGATTTCGGGGGCCGATATAGGTAAACACGTTGTGCGAAAGCATATTTCGTGTAGATTCTGCGGACGATCCGATCGTGCGCGCTGCACGGAATCTCTACCCCAACAGAAAGAAAGCGCCGCTCGGCGTGTCGTCGGCGCACGCGACGATCGCGATGTGCTCGGATGGCATCGCGACCGAATGAGTGGCTGTCGTCGCGTCACCGACTGGCAGGACGAAGCACTCTGGCGAACGACACGTCAGCTAGTGCTACCGCCAGGCGCCTTCCATAATCGCCGGATCAACGACATCGGCTGCAGCCGTCGCCGCCCTATCGAGATCCTCAACAGTCAGCCCATAAATGTATCCAGCATCCACGTCTGAACGCTGACGCAGGTCGTCGTCTGATAGCTCGGAGACCCGCTCGGCCGATGGATCTGTCATCTGAACGCCCTCACGAAACCGACGGTGCTGCGGCGCGCAGGCCGGCTTATCAAGGAGTTGCCACTACCACGGCAACGAGCTTGCACAATGCTCGCCTTCGAGCAACGATGCCCTGTGATAGTCCCCGTCGGCACCGCGAACGGGTGGGCTGGCCGTAGGAGGGCAACCAGCAATGAAATTCCAAGACCGCGGTAGCGCCTACCTCGATCGAATGCTGGCCGATCCCAAGCGCGCTGAACGCGTCGCCCGGATCCGCCAACAGATGCACGCTGACGATTGCGCTTATCGAGCTGATCAGGAAGCAATGCAGGACTAGTGGCACCTCGCCGCAGGCGCGGGGTAGGGCGGAGCGGGTCTGCTTAGGTACCGCGGAGCATGCCGCTCAGGTGGGCGAATTCTGGGCCTATCGCGTCCGACGTATCGAGGAGGTCGTGCAGGTCGACGTCCTGAAGCTGGGGACACAGCGGCCATCACGGGTGCTGGTCCGATGGGTCGATGAGACCTTCGAGGGTTGTCAGGAGTGGGTGCCGCCGGCGCGGCTGAAGGTCCGTTGGGATGGTGTTGATGCGTTCCGGGCGTACGGCCAGATGGGACACGATGCTTTGGAGACCGGTCCGTCCACCGGGCCGCTGAGGAGGTCTTCGACGCCGTGATGCCTATGCGGTGGGATTTGGGCGGAAGTCCCCGAAGGGCTGTCGGCAAAGAACGAAGCCACGGATCCGGATCCCCGCCAATGGCGCCGGGCGGCGTCGTGTCTGCGCGTGTGGGCGTGTCTAACGGTTTGAGTATCCAAACCGCGCCGGATGTGAGATCGTTCTGTTATAGGTGCGTGTGACTGATGGGACTAGAGTGACTGATGCGATTTTGGTGAATCGCAGATGTGACTGCTAGCGCGTAGCGGGGTACCTACCAGGGCATATGGGTAGAGGATTTACACTCGTCGTATCCAGGGGGCTTCGGATGAAGGACAACAGCCAGAAATGACCCAACCAGCTAGCAATCCCGCAGAGAGCAGGCTGCGTGAACGGCTTGAGAAGCACGGGAGCCGCGGAATCGTGAAGGTTACATCCGCCGAGGGTGCTGCCGTCTCGCGGGAGACTGCGTCGAAGCTGGTTCCCGCTAGTTAGGACGGCTAGTCGGGGGACCGGGGCGGTGGATCTACCAGGTGACCTCCCGCAGTGGCCTGCGTGTAAGCCGCTGGGAAAATACTTCCACAGCCTGCTCTCAGATCCGGGCTGGGTGCGACGACGGGTCGAGACCGTCGAAGTAATCAATACGGTGCGCTTCGAACGTGCGGTCTCACTGGATATCGATGTCGATGACCTTGCGAAGCGGGCGACCGATTCCGGTGTTTCCGATGTCACGAATCTCTACGTTCCCATCGCTTCCTTCAAGAAACGGCTGCTGATCGATTTTGACGTCGTGGACCAAGATGGCCAAACGATGTCTCTGGTGACCAGTGACGAAGACAGCCATGCTGCGCTCGCGATGCTCTTGGCAACCGCGGAAGGCAGTGGCATAGACGCGTCGAGGCTGAGTTCCGGCGCGCTGCAGAAACTTCACGACATTGTTCGTCATCCGGCCTCGACCGAAGACGCGGCAGTGATTGCGCGCGCGAGCCGCTCGCCAGGTCGGCTGGAGGTACCGGGTTGGCAACTCAAGCCGGGCTACAACGTCACCGACGCCGACATCAAATTCTGGCGGGAGACCTTATTCGCCGATGCCGGCTTCGTAAGCCGGATCGCTGAGTTCACCACGCAGTACATGCCGATAATCAGCGTCAGACGTGACCGAACGCCGACCATCGTGAAGTACCGGACCATCGAGAGCGAGCCAGCCGCGGACTTCGATAAGTGGACCATGGCTGAGCGTTTGGGTTGGAACGAGATCTACATCGGGATCGAGACGCCCAGTATCGGCCGTGCGCAGCGCGAGCATGTTCGCATTTCCTCCCCCGGCGGCGTCTTCGCGGTGAGCGTCGATGTCGCGGTGGCGGAAACGCTCGACTCCGGCCCACTCACGCCACAGCCATCAGGAAGCGAGTTCACAGGCCGCGTCACGCCGGAACGCGCCTTGGTCTATACGTCTGGACGGCAGAGTTCGGATCTGCACCAGGTAATCGTCGGGATTCGACCAACCATTACAGGGTTTAGGACGCCAGCGTTGATTGGCACGCTGCTAAGCGCCCTAGTTCTGGTCGGCGGGGCGGTTGGGCAGTGGACCGGGAACGTTCTAGGCAAAATCGTCGATCACAGCACAGATCCGGCGGTTGCCATCCTGATTGTCATCCCCTCACTGATTGCGGCCTACGTCGTCAGGGAGGGCGAACATGAGGTCAGATCGAAGCTTCTGTCTGTACCTCGGGCCGTCGTGATGTTGACGTCAGGGCTCACATTCGTTGCCGCTGCTGCCACTATTGCGCAGTTCAGCGGGCACATTCTGGCGATTGTTTGGATCGCGTGTGGGGCGGTATGCATCATCGCATTGCTCTACCTCTGGGCCGTATGCGCACGAATAGACAACCACCACAAACGAATCGTCGCTACGAGCAATTCGCAGAGTAGTCAACCTATCTACAAGCTCTGATTGCCGAAGTAGGACTTTCCCCTCGCCCTCGGGCAGTACCGACCTCTCGTGCGTCAACTCAATCGGCGCTCCTCGGCGTGAAAATGGAGCATCCACCGCAGAATCACGATCGGCTTGCGGTCAGCTCAAGGGTGCTCACCCTTCCGACACGCCTCGACCCTGGGAATGTGTTGATGC
Source organism: Mycobacterium lehmannii (assembly GCF_002245535.1). Classification (GTDB taxonomy): domain Bacteria; phylum Actinomycetota; class Actinomycetes; order Mycobacteriales; family Mycobacteriaceae; genus Mycobacterium; species Mycobacterium lehmannii. The sequence goes on from NZ_NKCN01000007.1 coordinate 160,529, forward strand.
CGAGCCGGGCGACTGCCTTGAAGCCAATGCCGCCGCTTCCGCGTAACCCGGCGCCAGCGCCTCCATCTGCTCGATCACCAACTTGATCGCCGCCGGCTGCTTGTCTGGCGGGTACTTGTACTTCACCAGCAGTCGCTTGATCGACGAGCGCAGCTTGGCCCGAACGTCATCGCGCACGGTCCAGTCGGTCTTGGTGTCGCGCTGCATGACGCCAACGAGCTCGCGGGCGATCTGCGCCAGCACGTCCTCACCTTGCAGTTCGACGGCGGAGTCGTTCTGCGCGACGGCGTCGTAGAACGCCAGTTCGTCATGCGATAACGGCGGACTGAAGTGCGCCCCCCGATTCCCTTCGGCGGCAACCTCTTTGGCCATCTCAATCAACTCGGCGATCACCTCGGCCGAGGTGAGCTGCTGGTTGGTGTACCGCCGCATCAGGTTGGTGAGACGTTCGGAGAACGCCCTCTGCCGTACCACGTTGCTCTTGGTGGCACGTACCGCTTCTTCGGTGATCACGGCGCGCAGCGCCTCGATCGCCAGGTGCGGGTTGCCCGCGGCGGCGGCCTTGGTCTCGAACTCCGGAGTGAGATCGGACAGCGAGGGCTTCGGCAGCCCCGCCGCGTCGTAGATGTCGACGATGCCGTCGGAGGCCGTGGAGTCATACACCAGTGATTCGAGCATCCGCCGGATCGCCTCCGGTACCGGCTTTCCGGAGGCCTGCCGGTCATTGGCGTCGAACTTGGCCATCCACACCCGGACCTCTTCGTAAAATTTGGCGGTCGGGCGCAGTGCATCGAGCGTCTGGCTGCCGGCGCACAGCGACCAGGCCCGCGAGAGCTGATTGGCCAGGGTGCGGAACCGGTCTCCGAGCGTCGCCTCCCCCTCGGGGACCTGGTTTCCGGCGGTTGCCGGTGAGCGCAGGTAATTTGTCAGCCCCACGGCGGCCTTCATCCAGCCATGCGGCTGAGCCACTTTGGATCGCCAGTCGTATTCGCTGCACAGCGCGTCCAGCTGGGCGATCAGCGTCTCGGTCAGCGCGACAGCCTCGTCGATGTTCTTGCCGACGGGCTTCTCTTTCCGATCGGTCTGGGTGTACTCGGCCAGCGCCTTGTTCAGGTTCTCGACCAGTGGCGCGTAGGCGACCAGCAGACCGTTGGGCTTCTCCCGGAAGGTGCGGTTCACGCGGGCCAGCGTCTGCATGAGCAGCGCGCCCTTCAGGGGGCGGTCGAGGTAGAGGGTGTGCAACGGTGGCGCGTCGAACCCGGTCAGCAGCATGTCCTTGACGAGCACGATCTGCAGTTCGTCATCGGGATCGCGCAGTCGCTGTTGGATGGTCTTGTTCTGTGCGTCGCGGCGAACGTGCTTGCCCACCAGGCCCTGGTCCTTGGCGCTTCCCGAGTAGACGACCTTGATGACACCCTTGTCGACGGCGTCGTCGTGCCATTCGGGTTTGAGTTTGATGATCTCTTCGTAGAGTTGGGCACAGATCTCACGGGTGGCGCCGACGATGAATGCCTTGCCCGGGCAGGAGATGAATTTCCGCATCTCGGCCGAGCGGGCTTCCCAGTGCTCCACGATGTCGCGTGCCAGTACCGCGAGCCGATCGGGTGCGCCGTACACGGCGTTGATGACGGCCACCGACTTCTCGATCTGATCACGCTCGACGTCGTCGAGTCCGGAGGTCACCTCATCGGCCGCCTTATCGAGATCGTCCTCGGTGACGCCCGCGGCGAGAGAGACCTTGATCAGCCGGGGCTCGAAATACACCGGCACCGTGGCTTTGTCGTTGACGGCGCGAGTCAGGTCGTAGACGTCGATGTCGGGGCCGAACACCTCGCGGGTGTCACGGTCGGCGTCGGCGATCGGGGTGCCGGTGAAGGCGATGTATACCGCGTTGGGCAACGCGTCGCGGATGTGCCGGGCGTAGCCGTCGAGGTCGTCGTAGTGGCTGCGGTGCGCTTCGTCGACGACGACGATGAGGTTGCGGCGGTCAGTCAGCAGCGGATGGTCGGCGCCGGCTTCGCGTTCGGCCTTGGATAGGCCGAACTTCTGCAGCGTGGTGAAGTAGATCCCTCCCGTGGAACGGTTCGACAGTTCATCGCGCAGCTGGGCCCGACTGGTGACCTTGATCGGCGATTCGCCCAGAAGCCTTGAGCGGTCGAAGGTTGCATAGAGTTGGCCATCGAGGTCTTTGCGGTCGGTGACGACGATGACGGTGGGGTTCTTGAGCTTGGGTTGTTGGGCCACCAGGTGGGTGTAGAGCTCCATCTCCATGGATTTGCCGGAACCCTGCGTGTGCCAGACAACACCGGCCTTGCCGTTGCTTTCGGCGGCCACCACCGTCGAGCCGACCGCCTTGGTGACGGCAAAGTACTGGTGCGGCTTGGCGATCCGTTTGATCAGACCGTCTGCGCCGGCGTCGAATGCGGTGAAGTTTCGGACCAGCTGAAGGAATCGTTCGGGGTTGAACAGGCCGTCGATCAAGTACTCGAGTTCGGTACCCAGGTGCACGTCGTCAACCGGTTCGCCGAAGGTCACCGGCTTGCCGTCGTCGTCGACGTTCCATGGGGCGTAGTGCTCCAGCGGGGTGAACGGGGTGCCGTAGCGCGCGGTGATGCCGTCACTGATGACGTTGAGCACCGCGAACCGGAAGGCCATCGGAAACTCGCGCAGGTAGGTGGCGAATTGCGCGTGCGCGCCGGGCAGGTCGGCGTATTTGGAGCCGGCTTGCTTGAGTTCGAAGAACGCGATCGGCATCCCGTTGAGATAGAGCACGATGTCGAAACGGCGGTCGTACTCGGCGGAGCGGACGGTGACCTGCTGCACGGCCAGGAGTTCGTTCTCCTCAGGCCGGTGGCTGATCAGCCGAATCGTCGGGTTCTGTTCGATGCCATCGGAATCCACATAGCTGATGCCCCGGTAGCCGCTGACCAGGTATTGGTGCAGCCGGTAGTTCTCGGCGATGGCGTCCTGGGATGACGGCTGCAGGATCGCCGCACGGGCTTGTTCGAGGTATTCGCCGGGCACCTCGGGGTTGAGTTCGCGCATCTTGGTCAGCAGTCGCTCGGGCAGCACCAGCTCGTCCCAGCTGGTGCGACCGTTCTCGATGCCCGGTGCGATGACGGAACCGTTGAGCGGCAACCACTCTTGCTGCGCAAGCGTCTCCAGTGCGACGGATTCCCATTCGGCTTCGCTGAATTCGCTCATTGGTGTCCCTCTGCTGGGTTGGGATCGGCGGCGAGTTCGGCCCCGAGTTCGGCGATGGTCGGCAGGCTGGATTCGAGGTCGTCGGGCAGTTCTTCGGTGATGGCCACCATCTGGAGGTCGACTAGCGGAGGAAACGCGATGTCGGCTGTCGGCACCACGTCGTCAGCCGAGTCCTGCACATTGGCAACGCCATAGGGAATGTGGACCCCAGCGATGTGTTCAAGCGCGCTATCGAGATGTTGCTGCTGATCGTCGAAGAAAATATGCGGTCCGAGAACCTCGAGCACCCTCGACTTCTCGATACCTCCGAGAAAGAACGCGTCGTTGACGTTCACTCCCCAATCGCGCATCGAGTGAACTGCACGTTCGTGGGCCGGAGCATTTCGTGCCGTGATCAACGAGATGCGCAACCGAGGTACATACGACGGGTCAGCCGCCCGCCGCTCGTCCTCAAGAGTTTGGATGCGGTTCAGATCAGCGAGAAGCGGCTTCAGTAGTCCAGGTGCGAGCGGGACGTGGCTCTTGACGTCCTCATGCTCGAGGTAGTCCGCGATTAAATCCGCTTCCCGGTAGACCCGCTCGGACTCGTCGCTTGCTAGAACCCCATCGAAGTCAAACGCCACGCGAAGCGACGGATCAGCATCGTCGTACGTCGCCGTCGATGGCAGCACATGGCCTGCAGGGAGATCCCGCTTGATTGCCGCATCGACATCGTCGCGATCGGCGGTTAGGAACAGAGACATTTCGAATGCCTCGATGTATCCGTAGGGCGCCTGGCCCTGTGTGAATACCGATCGAGTAATCGGCAGCCCGTGCTTCCTGACCGAGCGCATAACCCGCAGTCCGGTCATCGGATCGTTGTGCGACAGGATGATCACCTCGACCAACGGATTGCCCGGCCGTAGGTCGTTGAGGTTCAAGAGTCGCCGAATGAAGGGGAAAGCGACTCCCGGTACGAGTGTCTGGTCGATCCGCTCGTCCTGATACGTCCGGTACTTGTCCTCTCCATGCTCGCGAAAGTAGGCGTCCGATTCCGTGAGATCGAACAGCGCGCTCGACGCGACGCCGACCACCAACTTGTCACTCAGTTCGTACGGCATCTACGTGGAGTCTCCAACGATCTGCTCAGCAGCCTTCACTGTGACCCTTCCGGACATGAGCAGCGGAAGAAGCTCGTCGCGAGTGGCTGCCAGCCGTAGATTCTCGACCTCAGCCGCGAGGGCAACTGACCACAAGGAACTCATAGTCGCATCGATACGTTCAACAGACTCCCGTCTCGCAATCGGTACAGGCTCGTCGAGATGCCGCCGTTGGATGTGACCCATGGTGGTGGCCTTATCGCTCGCAATAGCTTTGAACTCAGCGAGCTTTGAACGTATCGCTTGGTTCACCAACCACATTGGATAGTCGGGCTTCGGAATCACCTTGAAGATGTGCTGATTCACGATTGCCTCCGGCCGGTACCACCGCGCAACGGTCAGCGATCCAGACCAGGCAAAGAGCAAGTCCCCGGGGCGAACCAAATGCTCCTCAGGAACCTCGATATCGTTGTACACCGTCGAGGAACCGATTCCTGAATTAAGTTCCGCGATCCGCACCACGACGCGACCGGTGCCGGTCGCACCTTTCGTGAAGGCTCGGCCATTCACGAAGTTTGCGAGTTGAGACAGCGGCACTAGCTGTCCACCAAATGTGGCCTCATTCCATACTGATCTGGCCAGCGTATCTGCGCTCTCCAACACCCGTTCGTTCGCCGCAATCTTCTCGTCGAGTGCACCCAGTACTTCCGCAATCGCTCGCTGCACAGGTATCGACGGAAGGCTCACAACGACGCGCAGCTGGTCTCGGAGACTGAAGTAAGGCGCCATGTCGGTACCAAACGCTAACTGCCGAAGCTGCGTCGAAAACTCCCTACTACGTGCCCAGTAGTACAAGTATCCGCTGTCAATCTGAGCACGGTCTACAACGCGCCAATAGCTAAGATGGGGCGAGTAGACAAAGCGGGGAGCATTGTCAGGAACTCGGCCCACCCGGCCGATGCTGTTCCCCTTAGTTGTAATGACCAAGTCACCAGCTGCACCGAGCTTGCCATCGACGCGGGCATCTTGGTCAAATGCGTCCAGTCCTGCCCAGCTAAACCCGTTGTCCGACAAAGCTCCCGCCCTCAAGAACAACGGTCCGCCACCGCGCAACTCCTCGACCTTTGCCCTGTAGCCGTCTCCGATCACTAGCGCTCCGTCAGCCACTAGTGCGCCCGTCGTGCGGGGTAGCCATTCACCCACCGATCCGCTCCAACTGCTCCCGAACCACCTTCTCCAACCGCGCCGACTCGTCAAACGCTGCAAGCAGTTCCGTTTTCAATCGCGCGATCTTCTCGTCGATCGGCTCGCCGTCGTCCACGGCCGCCGCGGAACCCACGTAGCGCCCCGGCGTTAGTGCATAGCCGGCGGCCTTGATATCGGCCAGCGTCGCCGACTTGCAGAAGCCCGGAATATCCTCGTAAACAACACCCTTCGATGCCGCCGACGCCGAGCCGCGCCAGGCATGATATTTGTCGCCGATCTCAACGATCTCCTTGTCGGACAGTGCCCGCTCTGCTCGGTCCACCATGTCGCCCATTCCACGAGCATCGATGAACAACACCTGTCCGGATCGGTCGATCGAGCCCTGCTTACCGGCGGTCTTGTCCTTGGCGAAGAACCACACGCACACCGGGATTCCGGTGCTGCGGAACAGCTGGGTGGGCAGCGCGATCATGCACGACACCAGATCGGCTTCCACGATCTGGGCCCGAATATCGCCCTCGCCGTTGGAGTTCGACGACATCGACCCATTGGCCATCACCACGCCGGCCTTGCCGCCCGGCGCCAGCTTGTACAGGATGTGCTGGATCCAGGCGTAGTTGGCGTTGTTGGCCGGCGGCACACCGAAGCGCCAGCGGGCATCCTCCTCGTTGCGGGCCCAGTCCTTGATATTGAACGGCGGATTGGCCAGCACGTAATCCATCTGGACATCGGGATGTTGATCCCGGGCGAAGGTATCACCCCAGCGTGCACCCAAGCCCTTGTTGTCGATGCCGTGGATGGCCAGGTTCATCTTGGCCATCCGCCAGGTCTCCTCGATGGACTCCTGACCGTAGATGGCAATCTCTTTCGGGTCACCATCGTGCTCATAGATGAACTTCTCGGTCTGCACGAACATGCCGCCCGATCCGCAGCACGGGTCATACACCCGCCCGCGCGAGGGCTCCAGCACCTCGACGATCACCTTCACCACGCTCGGCGGGGTGAAGAACTCACCGCCCCGCTTTCCCTCTGCGCGGGCGAAGTTGCCGAGGAAGTACTCGTAAACCTCGCCCATCAGGTCGCGCGCTCGGCCGTCGCCCTGGCGGCTGAACCGGGCGCTGTTGAACAGGTCGATCAGTTCACCCAACCGGCGCTGATCGATGTTGTCCTTGTTGTACAGCCGCGGCAATGTGCCCTGCAATGTCGGGTTGGCCTTCATCACGGCGTCCATGGCCTCGTCGATCAACTGCCCGATGTTCTTAGCGGGTTCACCACCGGAGGCCGGCAAGCCTTTGGCGTTCTCGGCCAGGAACTTCCACCGCGCACCCGGCGGCACGACGAACACCCCGTACCCCTGATACTCCTCGGGGTCCTCGATCAACTCCTCGATCTGGTCAGCATCCAGACCGTCGGCCTCCAACTCCGTCCGGATCGCCTCCCGACGCTCGTCATAGGCATCCGAGACATACTTCAGGAACACCAGACCCAGGATCACGTCCTTGTACTGGCTCGCGGATAACGATCCACGTAGTTTGTCGGCGGCCTTCCACAAGGTGTCCTTGAGCTCCTTCATAGTCGAAGGAGCCTGTGGCTCAGCATTTTTCCTCGGTGGCACCGGTGGCCTTTCAGTGGTCCGCCGCGGCGACGCCGGGCGTGGTGGGTTGCGCGTCGAGGGTCAGGGCGCCCGCGGCGACCCCGTCGATCAGCGCCGTCTTCAGTTCTCTGGCCGCATCGAGTCGGCGGCGAGTCTCGGCCTCGAACTGTTCGATATCGCCGAGCGCTGCCTCCAACCGCGCGGCTTCGTCCGCGGCCATCTCCGGGACCGTCCAGGTCGGCCATTCCGAGCCTGCGGTGGCGGTTTCGTTGATGACGGCGGCAAGAACCCGCGGACCGAAGTCCGCCGTGCGGCCCAGGCGCAGGATGCGAGCAGGTGCGTTCACCATCGCACCACCCAGCGCATCCACCCACGCCTGCGGTTGCGGACTCTCCACGAAGACGACGTCCCCGGGCTCGGTCCGCGTCGAACGTGGGTAAAGCTGTTCAGCATCAACCGGATCCAAAGCAATCCGATCATTGGCGGGCAGAACACGAACAGTTCCCCCAAGTGTGGCGTGCGCGAGGTCAATTCGGTTACCGCGTTTGAGGGCCAGCTTGCCCTCGTCGCGCAGCTCACCCAAAGACCGGTACCGCAGCTTCAGCCTGCCGGGAGAGGGTTCGACCAGCACATCGACCGGGCGCACTGGCGAGGTGGTCGTCAACGTCGCGGCATGCACCCGCTCCACGTGGCTGCCCCTGTCCGCTGAACTCAGCCGCACTGCCCGGGTGCCTCGTGGGACAAATGGTCCGCCAGCCAATACCCCGGCACGGTCGATCCGGCGGGCGTAACGGAAAGCCCGCAGGTCTGTCTGCGCGAGCCCGGCAGCGATATCGGCGGCGAAGTCGCCGAGGTTTGGCTCAGACACCGCAGCCAGGTCGGTGACACAAGGCTGCTGCTCATCGGCACCACCCAGACACACCCAGAATGCCAGGTTCTGCCGATGCGCCTCCCGCCAGAATCCACGCGGAAGCCGCACGGCAGCAACAACATTGCCGACACGAAGCACATCGGCTCGCCGGCGCTGCAGTTCCCCCGCCAACGTGTCCGCCAGTGCCGCCGCCGGCCCGACGAAAATGCCGATTCGGCCCGGCTCCAGTCCGAGAACCAGATCGTCGGCACAGTCGAGCGTCTGCCCTGCGTCGAGTCCCACAGCTGACACGAAGTTCAGCACGCCGCTCCCGGATCTCCCCACGGCAGTGCCAGCGATCACCGCCCGGCGCCGCACCGCCCGGCTATCGGAAACCACGGCAAGCCCGGATTCGGCAGCCACCGACAAGGACATCCGGCTCCCGTCGGTGCGCAACGTTATTTCCTCGGCACCGAGGAAAACCGAGCATTCGGTCACCACCCGGGCCAGGAGCGTGACGGCGTCGGCGGTCAGTTCACGTAGCGCGAGTTCCCGCTGCAGCCGGCCACGCTCGATCCGCATCAGCGCGTCGGGCAGACCGAAGGAAGCTTCGACAAGGTCGTCGACGTACTCTAACGTCGCCGCGGCCGGCTCGATAGACTGGATCTCACTGCACACACAGCTGTCCTCCGGGTCGAACTCCGCGGCCAGCCGGGACCTGTCCGCCAGGGTGGTGCCGGCGAGTTCCGCCCCGGTGAGCGCGCGCCACGCCAGCAGCACGACAAGCACCTCGATGTCCACGTCATCGGGGACGGCGATGGCGGCGACGTCGTAGTCGGCGTCGGCGTTCTTGCCGCGGCCAGTGCGTTTGAGGTAGTCCACCACTTCGCCGGGTGCGAAGCGCTCAATGCCATCGATATGACCGACCGGGCTGGGAAACGGCACCCATTCGCCGCGAACGCGTGGGCGGTTACGCCACATGCTAACGACGGGGCGCTGTACGTTGGCGAGGTCGGCCAACGTCCTGCAACGTCAGCGAACGCATGGCTGGCCTCCCTTCATCCGGTCCCACGGTAGGCAATGGGTCCACGTCGAGCAATTGCGCTTACTGATAAGCGGCCTTATCAGTGATTCTCATTGTCGGCTTTCGGTCTGGCTGTGAATCTCGATGGCATCCGCCGCATCCGCGGCCCGACCTACAAGGAGCACCCATGACCGACCACAATGGCGCCCACCTGGGCCCCGACCAGAACACCCTCGTGATCCACCAGCTGACGGTCCAGGACAAGGACGTCGCCCGGGAGGCGCAGCGCTGGACCACCGGCGAGCGCGGCGACATCGTCGACGATCCGCAGGCTCTCGCTGATGCAGACCTGTCCAGCTTCGTCACCGAAGCCGTCAAGATTGGCGCCCACGCGCTGTCGGCCACCGGTCAGTCCCAGGACTCGCGCGCCATCGAGCGAATGATCAAGGAGGTCGGCGAGAAGACCGCGGCGACCTCGACCCAGACCGCCGAACTCACCGCGACCGCCGTCAAGGACGCCGGCAAAACCGTGACCAAAGCCGCCGAGGACGCCAAGAAGGCGATCATCGAAGCCGACCAGACCAGCCGCAAAGAGTTCACCGAGTCGGTCGCTGCCGCCAAGAACGCACTGACCGCCGAAGTGCGCAAGATCTTCGCCGGTGACAGCCCAGAGCTGCTGGAAAAGCTTGCGCCGCTGCTGGAGAAGTTCAGCACCGAACTCGACGCGAAGAGCTCCGCGAGCATCACCGAGGTCGTCACCAAGGCAGTCAAGCAGTTCGACCCCACCGACCCGACCTCACCGATGGCCAAGCACACCGCGGGCTTGGAACTCCGTCAGCAACAGCTGACCGAATTGATGGGCAAGAACCACGAATCGCTCATGCAGAAGATCGACGAGATTGGCACCGCGCTCAAAGTTCAGGAGGCCCGCACCACGTTGAGCAAGGTCACCCCGATCAAGGGCGACACCTTCGAAACCCAGGTCAATGCCGTGCTGTCCGGCATCGCTACCGGACTGGGCGATGAATACACCGACACCCGCGCGATCGTCGGGCACCTGCCACGCTCCAAGAAGGGCGACGGATTGCTCACGGTCGACGGTGGCACTGCCCGCGTGGTGATCGAAATGACGGACTCGGCCCGCGGGGGTTGGGCCGAGTACCTGGACGAGGCCGAGCGCAACCGCCACGCGGCGGCGTCGCTCGGCCTCGTCCGAACCCCCGAGCAGAACGCGGGTCAGTCGATTCGCGTCATCGGTTCACGACGCATCGTGCTTGCGTTCGACCCGACGACCGATGACGGCGACCTGATCCGCACCGTGCTCATGCTGCTGCGAGCCGCGGCGATTGCGGCGAGTACCCGCCGCGGTGCCGAGCAGCTGTCCACCGCCGAGGAGAAGATCTCCGAGGCCGTCGCGCAACTGGACCGCATCGATGACATCAAGAAGGCCGCCGGCTCCATCCACAAGAACGCCGAGAAGATCGAAACGGGCTGCACCGCAGTCACGTCCGGAATCAATCGGCTGCTCTCCGAGGCGCTGGCCGCGTTGGCCGACGCGCAAGCCGTCGGCGACGGTATCGCCGACACGTCCGGCGACACCGCCGCCTGATCCCCTCAACCCGAAGGATGAACATGACGCACATCGCACTGAAGGCTGTTCTCGTCGCTCCATTCCTCGCCGCCGGGCTCTCGGGCTGCGTTGCGCCCGACCAGGCCACCTCCACGCGAAGTAGCGGGTCGGCGGCGTCATGGCCCGAAGTCACGACGACGCCGCCTACATCGGTGGCGGCACCGCCCACCGCTGCCGACTTCATCATCGAGGTGATTGTGACCGAGCAGAAGTGCTTCGGGTCCGCCGGCTGTAACTATCGCTACACGGTCAATCCGCAGTACATCAGCGCCCAGCCGTTGCCGGAGAAGACCACCGTGGTTTCACCGTGACAGGTGGCGAACAGGATCAGGTCGGCAACTTCACCATCGACTCGGACGGCACAGCCACCTTCGATCGTGAGACCTCGATCTCCGGCGAAGAGAACGCCGACTTGCAGGCAGGCGTCACGCAAGTCATTCCCGGCCGATGACCGAAATTTTTGCGCGGGAAGAGATGCAAGGCGGGTACCCGCCGGCCGGCGTCGCCAACCCGTAAGTGACCCTCATGGGCGCCTTTGTCAGTGGTGGCATGGAGACTCAGGACCGTGAACGACCACATGCTCTTTCGACCACCGCCCGCGCCGGAGCTGACGGGAGACGAGCGCTTCAAAGGACTCGACCGCAGCGTGAGGGAGTTCTGGTCATACGCTGCCAGAGACCTTCGCTCCAACGTCCTTCGAGGCGTTCTTGCGGAATGGCTCGTAGCGAAAGCCGTCGGCGCGGCGGAACCCCGGCCTGAATGGGATGATTTCGACGTCCTCACTCCCGCCGGCACTCGCGTTGAAGTCAAGTCTTCGGCTTACCTCCAAGCGTGGACGCAGCGCCGGCTGTCGACCATCGCCTTCAGCGGCCTCAACGCCGCGAAGTGGGACGCAGAGCTGGGGCGTTCAGATCAGCGAACGTTCAATGCCGACGTGTACGTCTTCTGCGTCCAAACTGCGCGTTCACATGGTGCCTACGATCCGCTGGACGTTTCACAGTGGGACTTCTACGTCCTGCCGCGGTCCAGCGTTGAGTCGATTGGTCAAAGGAGCATCGGGTTGGCGCGGATCCAAAGTGAGGCGCAACAAGTCGCTTTCGACGGCCTTCGCAGCGCAATTGATGAGGCCGCGCAGGCCCCAATCCGGGACTTACGCGAGTAAATCCCGTCGCCGCTGGCTGCGCAGCCGTCATGACGAACAACCCACCAAACACAAAGGTCACGACCTCTTCGAGTTCGTGACCTTTATGCCTGCGGTTCGTAGAACCGCTCCTTGTGGGCGAAGGGGGACTTGAACCCCCACGTCCCGAAGGACACTGGCACCTGAAGCCAGCGCGTCTGCCATTCCGCCACTCGCCCCAACAACCGGGGGAGCCTATCACGCACAACACCCGGCTCCCCAACCGTACCGGCTGGCCCCCTGGTACGTTCGGTCGATCGTGATCGAGCGCGCTGAACTGCGGTGATTCGATTCTCAGAGTTCTGTTGGTCCCGCTGTCCAGCGCTCGGCCGATAACATGCACATGAACAATGTGGCCAGGCGACACGCTGGCTCCCGTCGCGGTGAGCAGGGCCGACGGACGACAACCGAGTGAGGCGGGCGGTGACATGGGTCTAGTCGACCGCTTCGAGCGCAAGCTCGAGTCAACGGTCGGCGATGCCTTCGCCCGGGTGTTCGGCGGTTCGATCGTCCCGCAGGAAGTCGAGGCGATGCTTCGGCGGGAGGCCGACACCGGCGGACGCGAAGTGCTCGGCGGTCAGGTTTTGGCACCAAACGACTACGTCATTACCCTCAGTGTGCCTGACTATCAGAAGGTGAGCGCCGACCCAGACCTCACGTCAGCGACTTTTGCCAAGCACTTGGAGGGATACATCCGTGAGCAGGGGTGGCAAACGTATGGTGATGTGGTCGTCAGGTTCGAACAATCACCCACCCTGCACACCGGACAGTTTCGCGCGCGTGGAGCGGTCAATCCCGACACGACCACTGGCGAACCCGCACCACCACACCATGTACGTGCGTCCAGCGCAGAATCAGGAGTACCACCGATGAGCGACAACCCGACCTACCGCGGCGGCCAGGGGCCGGGGAGGCCCGCCGACGAGTACTACGACCGTCCGCAAGACCGTCCGCAAGAACGTCCCCAAGACGATCGCTACGGCCGCCCGGACGACCGTGGCCCCTATCCCCCGCCCGAGCAGGGCGGCTACCCGCCGCAGGGCGATCCCTACGCCCCGCGCCAGGGCGGCTACCCCGACCAGGGCGGCTACCCGGATCAGGGCGGCTACCCGGACCAAGGTGGCTACCCTGACCAGGGCGGCTACCCCGACCAGGGCTACCCGCCGCCGTCATACGAGCAGCGCCCGCCCGCCGGTTACGGCCCGCCGCCGCAGGGCGGCTACCCGGACCAGGGTTACCGCCAGGCCCCGGGTGGCTACGGTCCCCTGCAGGGCGGCCAGCCCGGCTACGGCGCACCCGGGCCCGACTACGACTACGGGCGTCCCCCGGCTCCCGGCCGCCACGAGGAGGGCGGCTACGGCCGTCCCGCCTATCCGGATCAGGGCGGCTACCCGGACCAGGGTGGCTATCCCGACCACGGCGGCTACGGCGGACAGCCGTACGGGCGGCAGGACCAGGGCTACGGCGCTCCGCCGGACTACGGCCGCTACGGCGACGCCCCCGCAGGCGGCTACGCCGAACCGGGCTACTCCGAACCCGCAGGCGGCGGCTACGACTACGGTCAGCCGGCCGGCTACGGCGGCTACGGCCAGGCCGACTACGGCACGGGTGCCGCGACCGTCACGCTGCAGCTCGACGACGGCAGTGGTCGCACCTATCAGCTGCGCGAGGGCACCAACGTGATCGGCCGTGGCCAGGACGCACAGTTCCGGCTGCCCGACACCGGAGTGTCCCGGCGGCATCTGGAGATCCGTTGGGACGGTCAGGTCGCGCTGTTGTCCGACCTGAACTCCACCAACGGGACCACCGTCAACAACGCGCCCGTCCAGGAGTGGCAGCTCGCGGACGGCGACGTGATCCGGCTGGGCCACTCCGAGATCATCGTCCGCGTGCACTGAGCGCCCGCCGGGGCGGAGAAGCTGTCGCTTCCCCCTCATGTCGGTAACCGTCCAAGTATCGTGACGGTGCCGAGGCTGGCTGCGGTGCCGAGGCGGCTGAACGGGATGGAGACGGAGAGGACGTCAGATGCAGGGGTTGGTACTGCAACTGACGCGCGTCGGATTCCTGTTGCTGCTATGGCTGTTCATCTGGTCGGTGCTGCGAATCCTGCGGACGGATCTCTACGCCCCCACCGGGGCCGTCATGGTGCGGCGCGGGCTGCCGCTGCGCGCCTCGCTGCTACCCAACCGTGCCCGCCGTAACGTGGCCCGTCATCTGGTGGTCATCGAGGGTGCGCTGGCCGGCACCCGCATCACTCTCGGCAGTCAGCCGGTCCTGATCGGGCGGGCCGACGACTCGACGTTGGTCCTGACCGACGACTACGCCTCGACGCGCCACGCGAGGCTGTCGCCTCGAGGTTCGGAATGGTACGTCGAGGACCTAGGATCGACCAACGGCACATACCTCGACAGGGCGAAGGTGACGACGGCGGTACGCGTTCCGATAGGCACGCCGGTTCGGATCGGCAAGACGGTAATCGAGCTGCGCCCGTGACCCTGGTGCTTCGATATGCCGCGCGCAGCGACCGCGGCCTGGTTCGGGCGAACAACGAGGATTCGGTGTACGCCGGCGCCCGCCTGCTGGCGCTGGCCGACGGTATGGGTGGGCACGCCGCCGGCGAAGTGGCCTCTCAGCTGGTGATCGCCGCCCTGGCCCACCTCGACGATGACGAACCCGGCGGCGACCTGCTGAGCAAGCTCGACGCCGCGGTGCGCGAGGGCAACTCCGCGATCGCCGCGCACGTGGAGGCCGACCCCGAGCTCGAGGGCATGGGCACCACGTTGACCGCAATCCTGTTCGCGGGCAACCGGCTTGGCTTGGTGCACATCGGTGACTCGCGCGGCTACATGCTGCGCGACGGGGAGCTCACCCAGATCACCAAAGACGACACGTTCGTCCAGACGCTCGTCGACGAGGGCCGCATCACCGCCGAGGAGGCGCACAGCCATCCGCAGCGGTCGTTGATCATGCGCGCGCTGACCGGCCACGAGGTCGAGCCCACGCTCATCATGCGGGAGGCGCGCGCAGGCGACCGCTATCTGCTGTGCTCCGACGGCCTGTCTGACCCGGTCAGCCACGAGACCATCCTCGAAGCGCTGCAGATCTCCGATGTCGCCGAAAGTGCCGACCGGCTCATCGAATTGGCGCTGCGCGGCGGCGGTCCCGACAACGTCACCGTCGTGGTTGCCGATGTCATCGACAACAACGCCTACGACTACGGGCAGACCCAGCCGATCATCGCCGGTGCGGTATCGGGTGATGATGACCAACCACCACCCAACACCGCGGCCGGTCGCGCGTCGGCGTTCAACCCGCGACGCAACGAAGCCAAGCGCGCGCTACCGGAACCGGAGGAACCGCCGCGACCGCCCAAGTCGCGGCGGCGAATGTTCATCGCCGCCGCCCTCGTGGTACTGGTCGTTTTGGCCGGACTGGCCGTCGGTCGCGAGATCATCCGCAGCAACTTCTACGTCACCGCCCATGACGACGTCGTCTCGATCATGCGAGGTGTGCCCGGATCGATCCTCGGCTATCCGCTGCAGGAGCCGTACCGAAAGGGCTGCCTGACCGAACGCAACGGGCTGACCCTCATCAGTCCCGGCCAGGAACCGCGCGACTGTCAGCCATTTCGGGTCAGCGACCTCAAACCGTCCGAACAGCGGCAGGTCATCTCCGGTCTGCCGACCGGGTCGGAGGATCAGGCGATCACCCAGATCAACCAGTTGGCGCGCGATTCTCTGCTGCCGATCTGCACGCCGCCGCCACCACCGGCGCCGCGCACGACTGCGCCGCACAGTCCGGGGCCGCCGAATTCACCTGGCCTGCCGAACAATCCGCCCCCTCGTGGTGAGGATGGCACCCCGGCACCCGAGACCCCCCGAACGGTGACGCCGCCGCCTCCGACACCGAAACCGCCACCTGCGCCGGAGTCTCCGCGGGCCGAACCGGGCACACCGCCGCCGCCCGAATCTCCGGAGTCGCCGGCTCCCAAACCGCCGCCACCCCCGACCGTCACCGCGCTGCCGCCTCCGCCACCCGAGCCGGGAGTCAACTGCCGGGAAGTCTCATGACGACCCAACCGCAGTCCGCCGTCTCCGTCGCGCCTCCACTTCCCAACCGGCGCAACGCCGAACTGCTCCTGCTGGGTTTCGCCACCGTCATCACCACCCTTGCGCTCCTGCTCGTCGAGGCGAACCAGGAACAGGGACTGCATTGGGATCTCGCGCGCTACACCGTCGCGTACATGGCGCTCTTCAGCGGTGCACACCTTGCGATACGACGCTTCGCCCCGTACGCCGATCCGCTCTTGCTGCCGGTCGTCGCGCTGCTGAACGGCTTGGGGCTGGTGATGATTCACCGCCTCGACCTTGCCGCGGGCGAACTGTCCCAGGACGGCCTCGGCGGCACGGCGAACCAGCAGATGCTGTGGACCCTGCTCGGCGTCGTCGGGTTCTCGCTCATCGTGATCTTTCTTCGTGACCACCGCCTGCTGGCCCGCTACGGCTACGTGTGCGGGCTCAGCGGCCTGGTCCTGCTGGCCATCCCCGCCGTGCTGCCGCGCGCGTTGTCCGAACAGAACGGCGCCAAGATATGGATCAGGTTGCCGGGCTTCTCGATTCAGCCCGCCGAGTTCTCCAAGATTCTGTTGCTGATCTTCTTCGCCGCGGTCCTGGTTTCCAAGCGCAGTGTGTTCACCAGCGCCGGAAAACACGTCCTCGGCATGGATCTGCCCCGGCCCCGTGACCTCGCGCCACTGCTGGCCGCGTGGATCGCCTCGGTCGGCGTGATGATTTTCGAGAAGGACCTCGGCACTTCGCTGCTGCTGTACGCGTCGTTTCTGGTGCTGGTCTACGCGGCGACCGACCGGCTCAGCTGGGTCGTCATCGGGCTGGCCTTGTTCGCCGCGGGAAGCGTTGTGGCATATCACCTTTTCGACCACGTGCAGGTGCGGGTGCAGACGTGGCTCGACCCGTTCGCCGATCCCGACGGCGCGGGCTACCAGATGGTGCAGTCGTTGTTCAGCTTCGCCACCGGGGGCATCTTCGGCACCGGCCTCGGCAACGGTCAGCCCGGCACGGTTCCCGCCGCGTCGACCGACTTCATCATCGCCGCGGTCGGTGAGGAACTCGGTCTGGTCGGGCTGGCCGCGGTGCTCATGCTCTACACCATCGTGATCATCCGCGGCCTGCGCACCGCGATCGCCGTGCGGGACAGCTTCGGAAAGCTTCTCGCCGCGGGCCTGGCCTCGACGCTCGCGCTGCAGCTGTTCATCGTCGTCGGCGGTGTCACCAAACTCATTCCGCTGACCGGGCTGACCACGCCGTGGCTGTCCTACGGCGGCTCGTCGCTGCTGGCCAACTACGTGCTGCTGGCAATCCTGGTGCGCATCTCGCACGCCGCGCGGCGCCCGATCATCGCCGGACCACAGACACCCACCCCGATCGCGGCGGCCAGCACCGAGGTGATCGAAAAAGTATGAACACCTCGCTGCGCCGCATCGCCGTCACGGTCATGGCCTTGATCGTGCTGTTGTTGGGCAATGCCACGCTGACGCAGGTCTTGACGGCCGACGGGTTGCGCTCGGATCCGCGCAACCAGCGGGTGCTGCTCGACGAGTACTCCCGGCAGCGCGGGCAGATCTCCGCGGGCGGCCAGCTGCTGGCGTATTCGGTGTCCACCAACGGCCGGTTCCGCTTCCTGCGGGTGTATCCCAATCCGCTGGCCTACGCCCCGGTCACCGGCTTCTACTCGCTGCAGTACTCGAGCAGCGGGCTGGAACGCGCCGAGGACTCCATCCTCAACGGCTCTGACGAGCGCCTGTTCGGCCGCAGACTCGCCGACTTCTTCACCGGCCGCGATCCGCGCGGCGGAAACGTCGACACCACGATCAAGCCGCAGGTGCAGCAGGCGGCCTGGGACGCGCTGGAAGAGGGCTGCGACGGTCCGTGCAAGGGTTCGGTGGTGGCCATCGAGCCGTCGACCGGCAAGATCCTGGCGATGGTGTCGTCGCCGTCCTACGACCCGAATCTGCTGGCCACCCACGACATGGCCGCCCAGACCGAGGCGTGGCAGCGCCTGCGCGACGACGCCGAATCGCCGCTGCTGAACCGGGCGATCTCCGAGACCTACCCGCCGGGGTCGACCTTCAAGGTGATCACCACCGCGGCGGCGCTGCAGCGCGGCGCGACGGTGAACACGCAGCTCACCGCGGAACCGCGAATTCCGTTGCCGGACAGCACCGCAACGCTGGAGAACTTCGGCGGCTCGGCCTGCGGCGGCGGGCCCACCACGTCGCTGCGGGAGGCGTTCTCCCGGTCCTGCAACACCGCGTTCGTCGAACTGGGGATCGACACCGGCGCGGACGCACTGCGTTCGACGGCGCGCGGGTTCGGGCTCGACGCACCGGCGCCGACGATCCCGCTGCAGGTGGTCGAGTCCCGCGTCGGTCCCATCCCCGACGCCGCCGCCCTGGGCATGTCGAGCATCGGGCAGAAGGACGTCGCGCTCACACCCCTGCAGAACGCCCAGATCGCCGCGGCCATCGCCAACAATGGAGTGGCGATGAAGCCGTATCTGGTCGATAACCTGAAGGGACCGGACCTCGCGAACATCGCCACGACGGCGCCGCAGGAGCAGCGCCGGGCGGTGTCGGAGCAGGTCGCCGATACACTTACGGACTTGATGGTCGCCGCCGAGCAGGTGACTCAGCAGAAGGGAGCCATCGCCGGCGTGCAGATCGCATCCAAGACCGGCACAGCGGAGCACGGTACCGATCCACGTAACACCCCTCCGCATGCCTGGTACATCGCCTTCGCCCCGGCCCAGGCCCCCAAGGTGGCGGTCGCGGTTCTGGTCGAGAACGGCGGTAACCGGCTGTCGGCGACCGGCGGCGCGCTGGCCGCTCCGATCGGCCGGGCCACGATCGCCGCGGCCCTGCGGGAGGGCTCATGACAGCCCGGCAGCAAGCCGTCTGCGCGGCATGTGACCAGGGGGCCGTATGACGGCTCGCGTAGGAGTGACGCTGTCGGGGCGCTACCGGTTGAAGCGGTTGATCGCCACCGGCGGCATGGGACAGGTCTGGGAGGCCGTGGACTCGCGGCTGGGCCGCAGCGTCGCGGTGAAGGTGCTCAAGGCCGAGTACTCCACCGACCCCGAGTTCGTCGAACGGTTCCGCGCCGAGGCCCGCACCGTCGCCATGCTCAACCATCCCGGCATCGCCAGCGTGTACGACTACGGCGAGACCGATATGGACGGCGAGGGGCGCACCGCCTACCTGGTGATGGAGCTCGTCAACGGTGAACCGCTGAACTCGGTGCTCAAACGGACCGGCAGGTTGTCGCTGCGCCATGCGCTCGACATGCTCGAGCAGACGGGCCGGGCCCTGCAGGTCGCCCACACCGCGGGTTTGGTGCACCGCGACGTGAAGCCGGGCAACATCTTGATCACGCCGACGGGCCAGGTCAAGCTCACCGACTTCGGCATCGCCAAGGCCGTCGACGCCGCACCCGTCACGCAGACCGGCATGGTGATGGGCACCGCCCAGTACATCGCCCCCGAGCAGGCGCTGGGCCACGATGCCACCGCGGCCAGCGATGTCTACGCGCTGGGAGTCGTTGGCTACGAATCGGTTTCGGGTAAGCGGCCGTTCACCGGTGACGGTGCGCTGACGGTGGCGATGAAGCACATCAAGGAGACGCCGCCCCCGCTTCCCGCCGACCTGCCGCCCAACGTGCGCGAGCTGATCGAGATCACGCTCGTCAAGAACCCCGGCATGCGCTACCGCTCCGGTGGTGCGTTCGCCGACGCGGTGGCGGCGGTGCGCTCCGGACGGCGCCCGCCGCGGCCGAACGCCGCGCCCTCCATCGGACGGGCCGCGCCCACCGCCGTGCCGTCGGCCACGCAGGCCCGCGCCGCCGCCGATATGACCGGGCGCGCCCCGGCCACCGCCGCCCGCCAGCGCTCGGCGACGGGCAGCCATCGGCCTCCCCCGCCGCGGCGGACGTTCTCCTCCGGCCAGCGCGCGCTGTTGTGGGCCGCGGGCGTGTTGGGAGCGTTGGCGATCATCATCGCGATCCTGATCGTGCTCAACGCCCAGGACCGCCAGGACCGGCAAACCCCGCCGCCGACGATCACCAACACGATCACCGAGACCACCCCCTTCGCGGCACCGGAGGCGCTTCCGGACCGGACCGTCCGCGAAAGCGATGGCGGTGGTGATGGACAATCAGGGGTAACCACACCGCAGGCGATGGCGTCACCGGCAATGCCGCTGGTATCGCTGTCAGCCCCGGCACAGGAGCCCTACCAGCGGTATTCGGCTCCAGAACAGACATTGCAATGACGACCCCGCAACACCTGTCCGACCGCTATGAGCTCGGCGAGATCCTCGGCTTCGGCGGCATGTCCGAGGTCCACCTCGCGCGCGACGTACGGCTGCACCGCGACGTCGCG
The DNA here is from genome assembly GCF_002245535.1 of Mycobacterium lehmannii. Lineage (GTDB taxonomy): Bacteria > Actinomycetota > Actinomycetes > Mycobacteriales > Mycobacteriaceae > Mycobacterium > Mycobacterium lehmannii. Next base: position 180,747 of record NZ_NKCN01000007.1, read on the forward strand.
ATCAAGGTGCTGCGCGCCGACCTCGCCCGCGACCCGAGCTTCTATCTGAGGTTCCGTCGCGAGGCCCAGAACGCCGCGGCGCTCAACCACCCGGCCATCGTCGCGGTCTACGACACCGGCGAGGCCGAGACCCCTCAAGGCCCGCTGCCCTACATCGTCATGGAGTACGTCGACGGCGTGACGCTGCGCGACATCGTCCACAACGACGGCCCGATGGAGGCGCGGCGGGCGATCGAGGTGATCGCCGACGCCTGCCAGGCGCTGAACTTCAGCCATCAGCACGGCATCATCCACCGCGACGTCAAACCGGCCAACATCATGATCAGCAAGACCGGTGCGGTGAAGGTGATGGACTTCGGCATCGCCCGGGCACTGGCCGACGCCAACAGCGTCACCCAGACCGCAGCGGTGATCGGCACCGCGCAGTACCTCTCGCCCGAACAGGCCCGCGGCGAAAAGGTAGACGCCCGCTCCGACGTCTACTCGCTGGGCTGCGTGCTCTACGAAATCCTCACCGGGGAGCCACCTTTCATCGGTGACTCGCCCGTGGCGGTGGCCTACCAGCACGTCCGTGAGGATCCGGTACCGCCGTCGCAGCGCAATCCCGCGATCGGCCCCGAACTGGACGCGGTGGTGCTCAAGTCGTTGGCCAAAAACCCCGACAACCGGTATCAGACCGCCGCCGAGATGCGTGCCGATCTGGTCCGGGTGCACAGCGGCGAACAACCGGAAGCGCCCAAGGTGTTCACCGACGCCGAACGCAGCTCGCTGCTGTCGGCGCCGACGGGCCACGAGCGCACCGAGCCGATCGACCCGATGCCACCGGTGCCGGCCCCCGACGACTCCGACCGCGACCGTCGCGGCTCGGTCGCCCGGTGGCTGGCAGCGGTCGCGGTGCTGGCCGTCCTCACGGTCGTGGTCACCGTCGCGATCAACATGTTCGGCGGAACCACCCGCAGCGTCGAAGTGCCCGACGTCAGCGGTCAGCCGTCGGCGGACGCGATCGCCGAGCTGCAGAACCGCGGCTTCAAGACCAGGACCCAACAGCGCCCGGACTCCACGGTGCCTCCCGACCACGTGATCGGCACCGACCCCAGCGCCGACTCGTCGGTCGAAGCGGGCGAGGAGATCACCATCAACGTCTCCACCGGCCCGGAGCAGCGCGAGGTCCCCGACGTCAAGAATCTGTCCTACACCCAGGCGACGGAGCGGCTGAAAGAGGCCGGCTTCGAGAAGTTCAAGTCGTCATCGTCGCCGTCGACACCCGAGCTGAAGGACAAGGTGCTGGGCACCAATCCCCCGGCCAACCAGACGTCCGCGATCACCAACGAGATCACGATCATCGTCGGTTCCGGTCCGCAGAGCCGTCCCGTGCCGAACGTCGAGAACCAGCCGGAGGCGCCGGCGCGCCAGATCCTGACCGCCGCCGGGTTCACCAACGTGGTGTCCGTCCAGGTCGACAGCCCCGAACCGTGCGGACAGGTCATCGGCACCCTGCCTGCGGCCGGCCAAGACACGGCGGTCGACGCGCCCATCCAGCTGCAGCTCTCGGCGTGCAACCAGTTCCTGATGCCCGACCTGCGGGGCATGTTCTGGACGGACGCGGAGCCGCGGCTACGAGCGCTGGGCTGGACGGGCTTCCTGGACAAGGGCGCCGACGTGCAGAACAGCGGTCAGCGCACCAACGCGGTGGTGACTCAGAGCCCGGCGCCCGGCAGCGGCGTCAACTTCGGGGACACGATCACGCTGAGCTTCGCGTCGTAGCCGCTTCGCGGCCCGCGGCGATGGCGCTGGTGACTTCGTCTTCCAGCTGCCGAACCAGGGACTCGGCAGGCGCTGCGCCGCAGTAGCCCAGCCAGTTCGCCAACATTCGGTGACCACCCTCGGTCAGGATCGACTCGGGGTGGAATTGCACGCCGTGGATCGGCAACCCGACATGGCGCACAGCCATGATGACGCCGCCTTCAGTGCGCGCGATGACCTCGAGTTCGTCGGGCACCGTGTCGGGCAGGATCGTCAGCGAGTGGTACCTGGTAGCGGTGAACGGATTCGGAAGCCCTTGCATCACACCGGAATTCGTGTGGTGGACGACGCTGGTCTTCCCGTGCAGCAGTTCGGGTGCACGGTCCACGGTGCCGCCGAACGCGACGCCGATCGCCTGATGCCCGAGGCAGACGCCCAGCAGCGGGGTACCGGCCGTGGCGCACGCCTTGACGAGCGGGATCGAGGCGCCCGCCCGCTCAGGCGTGCCTGGGCCGGGGGACAGCAGCACTCCGTCGAAATCAGCGGCGGCCTTGGCGATATCGGCATCGGTGGCCAGTCGGTCGTCGTCGTTGCGCCACACCTGAGCCTGCACCCCGAGCTGACCGAGGTATTGCACCAGGTTGAACACGAAGCTGTCGTAGTTGTCGACGACCAAGACCTGCATCAGCACAGGTTACTGGTTACGCATTCGGCCTATCGGATTGCGCAGGTGCGACGTGCCACACCGGCGCAGGCTCCGCTCAATATCCGATCGGGCCCGCGGGCTTGGCGAACTGCATCCGCAGCGGTTCCTTGTGGCCGACCAGTTCGACCGACGCCCGCGGATCTTCCGAATAACCCAGGCCGAACCGCACCACGTACTGGCGGTAGAGCGTGACCAGGGGAGCAGCGGCCAACGCCGCCTGCATCGCGGGCGCGTCGCCGATCGCGGTGATGACGTAGGGCGGACTGTACGTGCGCCCGTTGAGCAGCAGGGTGTTGCCGACGCATCTGGGCGCGGACGTGCCGATGATGCGCTGGTCCTGCATCTGAATGCCCTCGGCCCCCGCACTCCACAACGCGTTCAGCACAGCGTCGATGTCCTGCTGGTGCACCACGAGGTCGTCGGGGGTGGCGTCGCGGGGGAAGCGGCCCTCGGCGTCGCGTTGCGCGTCGTTGAGCGTGACGACCAGGCCTGGGCCACGCAGCGGTTCCAGGCCCGCCTCGGCGGCCAACCGCGCCGAGCGTGCGGTGATCGCGGTCAGTGCCGCATCCGCGCCCGGGCTGCCCCCATGGTGGCTGTCGACGGTCGACACCAGCGCATCGCGTTCTGCGCTGAGCCGGTCCACGGACTGCTGGGTCTCGCGGACCAGGTCGACCAGACGCGGAGCGTCGCTGCGGCGGATCTCGTCGCCGCCGGAGACACCGTGGGTGGCGGCGAGCAGCAGGCCGGCGAGCAGACACACCACCGGCACCCCGTACCGCCACGACGTCGACCGCCGACCGACCGCCTTCGGTGTCGGCTTCCGACGATGCGACCGCTGCAACTGGCTTCCCTGACTCTGGTGTGCCGGACCTACGTTAGGCTCGTAGGTACATCGTCGCACTCAAGTAGTTCCGAAGTAGTCCCGAAGGTCACCCATGCCCAAGTCCAAGGTCCGCAAGAAGAACGACTTCGCCGCCAACCCGGTGAGCCGTACGCCCGTCAAGGTCAAAGCCGGGCCGTCGAGCACCTGGTTCGTCGTGCTGTTCGTCAGCCTGATGCTGATCGGTTTGGTCTGGCTGCTGGTCTTTCAGCTGGCATCGTCGGCCATCCCGTTCCTCGCCGAGCTGGGCCCGTGGAACTACGCGATCGCCTTTGCCTTCATGATTACCGGGCTGTTGCTCACCATGCGGTGGCGCTGAGATTCTTCCCCCTCGAATGAATTCAACCTCGTCGCCTGGCGTTACCCTGCCAGCAACCGTCCGGTAATCGGATCACACTGATGTGATTCATCCCCATTGGGGATAGCACTTGTGGATAACCGCATACATCCCGGTGGAAGGGTGTGGAGAACGCGTGCAGCAAACTCAGTGGAGCCCACCCGTCGGTGGCATCGCCGCATGCGCCGTAGGCGGAATTATCTTGGCTACCGTCGCTGTGAGCCTGATCACAGACCCGCCGGGGCGTCTTCTCGGGGGCGTTGCCGGGGTGGGTTTGCTCGTGTTTGCAATCTTCTCGTGGCGCGCGCGACCCAAGCTGGCAATCAAAAATGACGTCCTCGTCAGCCGCGGGTGGTTCGGCACCAAGGTTTTGCCACGCGCCGAGATCAAACTGATCCGGATCACCGAGTTCCGCCGGTTGGCCCGCAAAGTCCGGCTACTCGAGATCGACACCCACAGCGGGGACCTGATCGTGTTCACCCGTTGGGATCTGGGCACCGACCCGCTGCACGTGCTCGACGCGCTGACCCAGGCCGGCTACGCCGCCCCCGCTCCTGACTAGCAGACGTACAGGCGCGCGAGACTACGGTTTCTGACACGTACGGCGCGAAATCCGTCAGAAACCGTCGTCTCGGCGACGCGTAGGCCGGTGTTTAAATCAGGCGATCGTGATCGAATCGACGACCACCGGGTCGGTCGGACGGTCGCTGCGGTCGGTCGCGGTGGTCGCGATGGCGTCGACGACCTTCTGCGATTCCGGGTCGACGACCTCGCCGAAGATCGTGTGCTTGCGATTGAGGTGCGGGGTCTTGGTCACCGTGATGAAGAACTGCGAGCCGTTGGTGCCGGGTCCTGCGTTGGCCATGGCCAGCAGGTAGGGCCGGTCGAACTGCAACTCGGGGTGGAACTCGTCTTCGAACTTGTAGCCCGGCCCGCCGCGACCCGTACCGGTGGGGTCGCCGCCCTGGATCATGAAGCCGTCGATGATGCGATGGAAGACCACGCCGTCGTAGAAGGGTCCGGACGTGCCGCCCGATGCGTTCTCACCGCTGTAGTCCTTGGTTCCCTGCGCAAGGCCGACGAAGTTGGCCACGGTCTTGGGCGCATGGTTACCGAAGAGTGCGATCTTGATGTCGCCGCGGTTGGTGTGCAGTGTCGCGGTCGCTGTCTGAATGGGGCTCGTCACGGGATGTCAGTGTGCCACGCCGCCTTCGGCGCCCTTCCGGCACCGTTGGGTTCCGGTAAATGGCAGGCTGTTGTGGTCGCACCCCGGCCGCGAGAAAGGCACGCCCATGAGCACCAGGACCGAGATCCGGTTGACCCCCGGCCAGCGGTTGAGCCGCGGCCTGAAGTACACGGCGGTCGGGCCGGTCGATGTCACACGCGGGGCTCTGGGTCTCGGGGTCAACGGTGCACAGTCCTCGGCGGCGTGGGTGGGGGACCGGTATCGCCGGGGCCGCATCAAGGCTCAGCTGAGCGAGGACCTGGCCGCCGCGCAACAGGCGATCGCGCAGGAGCTCGTCGCGGCGCAGGAAGCCGTTTCCCAGGTGTTGCAAGGAGCGGCCCCGGCGCGTGCGGCGAAGACCAGGCAGCGCAGGCGTCGGCTGGTGTTGGCGGCCGCCGGCGTCATCGCGGTCGCCGGGGGAGCGGTGGCGTTCTCGATCGTGCGCCGGTCGACGCAGCCGGAGCCCTCGCCGCTGCCGCCGAGTGTGGAAGTGACGCCGAAACCCTGAAGCGATCAGGGCCGGGCGGGAATCGAAGTGGAGCCTAGGAGAATCGAACTCCTGACATCTACCTTGCAAAGGTAGCGCTCTACCAACTGAGCTAAGGCCCCTGGTCTGCTGGCGGCGCATCGGGCGCCGCGTGCCACACCTCGATGCCGTGGCGCGAGCGCCAGACCGCGACGGAGACTGCCGCGACGATCGCCGTGGCGATCAGCAGCACCCGCCTCATGGTGTGAACCTTTCCGTGGGGCTAGGAGGACTCGAACCTCCGACCTCTTCGTTATCAGCGAAGCGCTCTAACCGCCTGAGCTATAGCCCCGTACCGCCTGCATGGCCGAGCGACGAGATTACCGCAATCGTGGGCTCGCGCCCAAACCGCGGTGTGCGCCTCAGTCCCGTCGGCGGGCCGACAATCAGTCCCGTCGGCGGGCCGACATCAATCCCGGTCGGCGAGCGTGACTTCCACGCCGCCGACCAGGTCCGTGGTCAGGTTGTAGATGAACGCGCCGATGGTCGCCATCGCGGTCAGCAGCACGATGTTGACCAACCCGATCAGCGTGGCACCGCCAAAGATGGTTCCGCTGGACACCAGCTCACCGCCGGAACCACCGCCCGCGCTGGTGAGCAGGTCGCCGACGTTGGTGTTCAGCTTGCTCCACACGCCCATCCCGCCGAGCACGAGGTACAGGAACGCGACGGCGATCATCCACACGAAGAACAGCGCGACCGACAGCACCGCCGACACCTTCAGCGTGCTCCACGGGTCGATCCGGCGGATCTGCATGCTGGCCCGCACCGGGCCCTTATGCCGCGCGCCGACCTGGACGCGGGCGGCGGACGGGGGCCGGCTTCCCGGTTCCTGGTGCGGGCGGTCGGCGGGTTTACGCTGCTGCGCCGGGCGCGGCATCGGCCCGGACAGGTCCGGTAGCTCGCTCGCGTATGCCTCAGGCCGTGGTGACGGTGACTCGGGCCGCTCGCTGCGCGCCGGCACCTCTTCAGTCGGTGTCGAACCGCCCACCATGAAGCGGTTCGGTCGGCCACCGACATTGGGGGAGTGGTTCGGATTGCCGCGCTGGTCCTCGGCTGTCCGCTCAGGTGGATGCCCGTCGTCGCCCTGGCCGCCCTCGCGCGGGCCCGGCCCAGGAGCCCGCCGCGGTGGCTCCGGAGGCCGCTGACCCGGCTGCGCGGTCCGCGCCGCGGGGCCGCGCTGCCATGGCGGCACCTCGGCGCGGTCGGGAACCTCGGACCGCGTGCCGAGGGCGTCCTGGTTGGTCGCGGAGCCGTTGGCGCCGCCTGGACTGTCGCCCCCGCGGGGGCGTCCCGGCTCGTTCGGTGAACTCACCTACGGCTCCTCACTGGTCCCGTCCCCGGATCAGGCACCGGGGTCGGTGTTGACCTCGTCGGTGCTGTCGCCTTCCTCCGCGTTGCGCGCGATGGCTATCAGTGTCGTGCCCTCACCCAGGTTCATCAACCGAACGCCCTTGGTTTGCCGCCCGGCCTTGCGAACCTGGCGAGCCGCCGTCCGGATGACGCCCCCACCGGAAGTGATGGCGTACAACTCTGTGTCGTCATCGACGATCAACGCACCCACAAGATTGCCACGGCGCTTGTCGAATTGGATCGTCAGTACCCCTTTACCGCCGCGGCCCTGCACCGGGTACTCCTCGATCGCGGTGCGCTTGGCGTACCCGCCGGAGGTGGCGACCAGCAGATATGTATCCGGCCGCACCACGTTCAGCGACAGCAGCTCGTCGTCGGTGTTGAACCGCATGCCCTGCACACCGGAGGTCGCCCGGCCCATCGGCCGCAGCGCCTCGTCGGTTGCCGAGAACCGGATGGACTGACCCTTGGCCGACACCAGCAACAGGTCGTCGTCGGCCGAGCACAGCACCGCACCCACCAGTTCGTCGCCGTCGCGCAGGTTGATCGCGACGATGCCGCCGGAGCGGTTGGAGTCGAAGTCCACCAGCCGCGACTTCTTCACCAGACCGTTGCGGGTGGCCAACACCAGGTACGGCGCATCCTCGTAGGTCTTGAGCTGGATGACCTGCGCAATCCGCTCTTCGGGCTGGAACGCCAGCAGGTTCGCCACATGCTGGCCCCGAGCGGTGCGCGACGCCTCGGGCAGTTCGTATGCCTTGGCGCGATAGACCCGGCCCTGAGTGGTGAAGAACAGGATCCAGTCGTGCGTCGAGCAGACAAAGAAGTGGTTGACGATGTCATCCTGCTTGAGCCCGGCGCCCTGCACGCCCTTGCCGCCGCGCTTCTGGCTGCGGTACAGGTCGGTCTTGGTGCGCTTGGCGTAGCCGGTCTCGGTGATCGTGACGACGACGTCCTCGCGGGCGATCAGATCCTCGTCGGCGACCTCACCGTCGGCGGCCACGATCCTGGTGCGCCGGTCGTCGCCGTACTTGTCGACGATCTCTTTGAGCTCGTCGCGCACGATCGCGCGCTGCCGCTCGGGCTTGGCCAGGATGTCCTCGAGGTCGGCGATCTCGGCCTCGATCTTGGCCAGGTCGTCGACGATGCGCTGCCGTTCCAGTGCGGCCAGGCGACGCAGCTGCATGTCCAGGATCGCCTGGGCCTGGATGTCGTCGATGTCGAGCAGCTCGATCAGGCCTTGGCGCGCCACGTCGACGGTCTCCGACGCCCGGATCAACGCGATCACCTCATCGAGCGCGTCGAGCGCCTTGACCAGCCCGCGCAGGATGTGGGCCCGCTCATTGGCCTTGCGCAACCGGTAGCGGGTGCGCCGCACGATCACGTCGAGTTGGTGATTCACGTAATGGCGGATCAGCTGGTCGAGGCGCAACGTCCGCGGAACGCCGTCGACGATGGACAGCATGTTGGCCCCGAAGCTGGTCTGCAGCTGGGTGTGCTTGTAGAGGTTGTTGAGCACCACCTTGGCGACCGCATCGCGTTTGATCTCGATGACGATGCGCAGCCCGATGCGGTCGCTGGACTGGTCCTCGATGTTGGAGATCCCGGCAAGCTTGCCGTCGCGGACCTGCTCGGCGACCGAGGTGATGAAGTTGTCGTGGTTGACCTGATACGGCAGCTCGGTGATGACGATGCCGGTGCGGCCGCGGCTGTCCTCCTCGATCTCGACGACGCCGCGCATGCGCACCGACCCACGGCCGGTGGTGTACATGTCGCTGATGCCCTGGGACCCCACGATCAGGCCCGAGGTGGGGAAGTCCGGGCCTTTGACGCGTTCGGTGACCGCGGCCAGCGTGGCTTCCTCGTCGGCGTCGAAGTTCTCCAGACACCAGTACACCGCGTCGGCCAGCTCACGCAGGTTATGCGGCGGAATGTTGGTGGCCATACCGACGGCGATACCGCCCGAGCCGTTGGCCAACAGGTTGGGGAACCGGCTCGGCAGTACCGTGGGCTCCTGCACCCGCCCGTCGTAGTTCGGGATGAAATCGACTGTCTCCTCGTCGATTTCGCGCAGCATCTCCATGGCCAGGGGAGTGAGCCGTGCTTCGGTGTAGCGCATGGCGGCTGGCGGGTCGTTGCCCGGCGAGCCGAAGTTGCCCTGCCCGTCGACCAGCGGGTAACGCAACGACCATGGCTGGGCCATCCGGACCAGCGTGTCGTAGATCGACGCGTCACCGTGCGGGTGGTAGTTACCCATCGTTTCGGCAACGGAGCGTGCGGATTTCGCGTGGCTGCGGTCGGGACGGAAGCCGGAGTCGAACATCGCGTAGAGCACCCGCCGGTGCACGGGCTTGAGGCCATCGCGCACCTCGGGCAGCGCGCGGCCGACGATCACGCTCATCGCGTAGTCGATGTAGCTGCGCTGCATCTCCTGCTGGATGTCGACCGGTTCGATGCGGTCGCCTGCTTCGTCGCCGGGCGGCAACGTCGTGTCAGTCATCAGTCAGCCTTAGTATCGGTTGAATTTGCGCCGGTCACGTCACCGCTAAACATCAAGGAAGCGAACGTCTTTGGCATTTCGGGTGATGAAACTGCGGCGAGCCTCGACGTCCTCGCCCATCAGGATCGAGAACAGCTCGTCGGCGGCCGCCGCATCGTCGAGCGTCACCTGCCGCAACACCCGCACCGACGGGTCCATCGTCGTCTCCCACAGCTCCTTGGCGTCCATCTCGCCAAGCCCCTTGTAGCGCTGGATGCCGTCGTCGGGGTTGATCTTCTTGCCCGCCTTGCGGCCCTCCTCGAGCAACCCGTCGCGCTCGCGGTCGGAGTAGGCAAATTCCGGCTCGCTACGCTGCCACTTGAGCTTGTACAGCGGCGGTTGGGCGAGAAACACGTGGCCGTTCTCGATGAGCGGCTTCATGAATCGGAACAACAGCGTCAGCAGCAGCGTCGAGATGTGCTGGCCGTCGACGTCGGCGTCGGCCATCAGAACAATTTTGTGATAGCGCAGTTTCGAGATGTCGAACTCGTCGTGGATGCCGGTGCCCAGCGCGGTGATGATCGCCTGGACCTCGGTGTTTTTGAGCACCCGGTCGATACGGGCCTTCTCGACGTTGATGATCTTGCCGCGCAGCGGCAGGATCGCCTGAAACATCGAGTCACGGCCGCTCTTGGCCGAGCCGCCCGCCGAATCACCCTCCACCACATACAGTTCGGACTTGCGCGGGTCGGTGGAGCGGCAGTCGGCGAGCTTGCCGGGCAGTCCGCCGATGTCGGTGGCGCTCTTGCGGCGCACCAGCTCCCGTGCCTTACGCGCGGCGATCCGGGCCTGCGCCGACGAAACCGCCTTGTTGACAACGGTCTTGGCCTCGGCGGGGTTGGCGTCGAACCAGTGCGTCAACTCCTCGTTGCAGATCTTCTGCACGAACGACTTGACCTCGGTGTTGCCCAGTTTCGTCTTGGTCTGGCCCTCGAACTGCGGTTCGGCGACCTTCACCGAGATCACCGCGGCCAGCCCCTCGCGGATGTCGTCGCCGGTGAGGTTCGGGTCCTTGTCCTTGAGGAGCTTCTTGTCCTTGGCGTACTTGTTGACCACCGACGTCAATGCGGCCCGAAACCCTTCCTCGTGGGTGCCGCCCTCGTGGGTGTTGATGGTGTTGGCGAAGGTGTGTACCGACTCGGAGTAGCCCGCGTTCCACTGCATCGCGATCTCGACCTCGTGGCCGGGACCCTTACCGTCGAAGTCGATGATGCTCTGCTGGATCGGGGTCTTGGTCCGGTTGATGTGCTTGACGAAGTCCACCAGGCCGCCGGGGTAGTGGAAGACACGGTGCTTGACCTTGTGCGGTTTCGAGTTCTCGGCGGCCTTCTCGTCGGCGGTCTTGGGCGCTTCGGCGGTGTCGCTGACCACCTCGTCGACGACCTCTTCGGCAGTCACCCGCTCGTCGGTCAACTCGATGGTGAGGCCCTTGTTGAGGAACGCCTGCTCCTGCAGCCGGCGAGCGACGGTTTCGAAGTCGTATTCGGTGGTCTCGAAGATGTCGGGGTCGGCCCAGAACCGCACCGTCGTTCCGGTCTCTTTGGTCTTGCCGCCCTGCTTGAGCTCGCCGGGCACGGAGCGGTCGTAGTACTGGAACCACTCGGAGCCGTCGCGCAGGATCGTGACCTCGACCCGACTGGACAGCGCGTTGACCACCGAGACGCCGACGCCGTGCAGACCGCCAGAAACCGCATAACCGCTGTTCTCGCCGCCGAACTTGCCTCCGGCGTGCAGTTGGGTCATGACCACGTCGACTGTCGGGATACCCGCCTGCTTGTGCTTCTCGACGGGGATGCCGCGCCCGTCATCGGTCACGCTGACGCTGCCGTCGGCGAGGATCTTCACGTCCACCCTGGTGGCGTAGCCGGCCATCGCCTCGTCGATGGCGTTGTCGACGACCTCCCAGATCAGGTGATGCAGACCCCGCTCGCCGGTGGACCCGATGTACATGCCCGGACGTTTGCGGACGGCTTCGAGACCCTCGAGAATGGTGATTGCATCGGCGCCGTACTCCTTGGGAGCACTCTTCTTCTGGGCAGCCACGTTGGACGGGTCTCCTTGGTCTCTTGCCGGGGAAGGCTGGCGAGGCGGTCGACCACCGCCTGCGGATCTGCTTCCATCCTACCGGCAGAGCTTGACAGCACCGACTCTGAGGCGGCGTTTCTGCACACCTATTTGGGCCGCCTGTGGAATTTCTCGATCTCGGGTGCCTGAGGACGCTTGAGAACTAGGATTGCGGCGTCCTCGCGCCATTCAGGCAACGGCGGTTCCCGCCGCTATCCATAGGTGTCGCGCGGTCCTCTGCCGGCGATGTGATAGCGGCCCTTTCGCCACGACGGCGCGACCGGTCCGACAATTTTGAGTGACTTCACGACGCCGTCGCCCACTGCGTCCGCGATCTTGGCCAGCACCTGCGCCTGCACCATCCGCAGTTGCGTCGCCCACGCGGTGGACTCCGCGGAGATGGTCAGCACACCGTCGTTGAGTGACGTCGGCGTCGCGTGCGCGGCGATGCCCTCACCGACAACGCCGGGCCAGCGACCGAACACCGCACCCTCGGCGACGCGGCCGGACCATCCGCGGTTGCGGGCCAGGTCACTGGCCGCAGGTCCGAACGGCTGGGGATCGCGTGAGTCCGGGCCGGGACCCGACCACCGCCGACGGCTGTTACCGGCGATCCTTCGAGGTGCCGCACCGCGCCCGCGCCCGACCTCCTTACCTTGGCTGCGCGCCGCACCGCGCGCTTCCTCGAGCGTGCGCCGGACCAGATCCATACCGCGCAGGTTGGCCAGGTGCTCGGGCGGCTTCACTTCATCCTCGGGCGACGTCATGGCTCCACCACCGAGATTCGTCCGGAATCGTCGTCGCGCATCGTGACTCCAATCCTGCGCGCATCCCAGTCGGCCGGGACATCCTCTGAGACCGCCGCGGTGACCAGGACCTGCTCGGCCGAGCCCGCGACGGCTGCCAGTGCCTGCCTGCGCGCCTTGTCCAGTTCGGCGAACACATCGTCGAGCAATAACACCGGATCGCTCCCTTCGGCGCGTAGTAGTTCGTAGGCGGCCAGCCTCAGCGACAACGCCATCGACCATGATTCGCCATGGCTGGCAAAGCCTTTGGCGATCTGATCGCCCAACCGCAGTTCGAGATCGTCGCGGTGGGGCCCCACCAGGCACACGCCGCGTTCCAATTCGGCGTCGCGCCGACGCGCCAACGCATCGAGTAGGGCGGCCTCGAACATCTCCGCGTCAGCGGTGCCCGCCGCCGCCTCTGCTTCCACCACGTCCACCCCGCTGCGGTAGCGAATTCCCGCCGGCCGCGACGACGGCGCCAGCAGTTGATATGCCTTCTCCACCTCCGGTGCCAGTTGGTTGACCAGATCTACCCGCGCCGCGATGAGCTTTGCGCCCTTCTCGGCGAGGTGGCCGTCCCACACCTCGAGGGTGTCGAAAACGCCTCGGTCGCCGCGGAATCGAGCACCGGATGCCGTCTTCAGCAGCGCGGTCCGCTGGCGCAGCACCTTGTCGTAGTCCGCGCGGATCGCGGCGACCTGCGGACGCCGGGTGGTGGCGAGTTCGTCGAGATAGCGGCGCCGCTCACCGGGGTCTCCGCGCACCAGCGCCAAGTCCTCCGGTGCGAACAGCACGGCCCGCAGCACGCCGAGAATCTCGCGGGCGGAGCGAACGGGGGAGCGGTTGATACGTGCCTTATTGGCACGCCCGGCCGTGATCTCCAGGTCCACCGACAGTTCCCGGCCTTCGTTGACGACGATGGTCGACACCACCGCGCGTTCGGCGCCGGTCCGGATCAGGGGGCCGTCGGTGGCGACCCGGTGTGATCCGAGCGTCGACGAATACCACAGCGCCTCAATGATATTCGTCTTCCCGAAGCCGTTAGGGCCGACGAACACAGTTCGGCCTGGTTCGAGATCCAGTTCGAGGCGCGGCCACGATCGAAAGTCGGTCAACGCCAGGCGGCGGACGTACACGACGCGACCGCCTACCCCGACTCGCTGACCCGCTTGACCGCGTGCCCACCGAACTGGTTGCGCAGAGCAGAGACCGCCTTCATCGCTGGCGAGTCCTCCTGCCGCGAAGCGAACCGTGCGAACAGCGAAGCCGCGATCACCGGCATCGGCACCCGGTGGCTGATCGCTTCCTCGACGGTCCACCGGCCCTCACCGGAATCCTCGGTGTAGCCGCTGATCTCACCGAATTCCGGGTCTTCCTTCAGCGCCTTGGCCAGCAGCTGCTGCAGCCAGGACCGTACGACGGTGCCGTTGCTCCATGCCTGGATGACGGCCTGGGTGTCGGTGATCAGTTCTTCGGCCGCCAACAGCTCATAACCCTCGGCGTAGGCCATCATCAAGCCGTACTCGATGCCGTTGTGCACCATCTTCGCGTAGTGGCCCGCACCGACCGGCCCAGCGTGCACGAACCCGTCTTCGCGCGGCCCCGGGGGTCGCAGCGTGTCGAAGATCGGCATCGCGCGTTCGACGTCGGCGTCGCTGCCGCCGACCATCAACCCGTAACCTTCCGTCAGACCCCACACGCCGCCGGAAACGCCGGCATCGATGAAGGTTATTCCCTTCTCGCCCAACAGTTTTGCGTGCGGTCCGTCCTCGGTGTAGCGGGAATTGCCACCGTCGATGACCAGGTCACCTTCACTGAGCTCCTCGGCCAGGGCGGTGATGGTGTCGTGGGTGATCGGTCCCGAGGGCACCATGACCCACACCACCCGCGGGGCGTCGAGGGCCTCGGCCAGGGCCGCGAGCGTGGGCACGTCGGTCACTTCCGGTCTCGGGTCGTAACCGACGACCTCATGGCCTCCTTCGCGCAGGCGCTCGCGCATGTTGAAGCCCATTTTGCCGAGACCGACCAGGCCGAGTTGCATGTGTGCGCCCCTTCTCCGGCGTTTTCTGGCGTCCAGCCCGGTCAGCCAGGTAGGCGCACCGGCATCAGCAGGTAGACGTAGTCGGTCTGTTGGGCGGGGAACGGTCCCGTCGCATCGACATCTGCGTCGTCGTCATTGGCCGGACGCAACACCGCGGGACGGCTGGGCGTCGTGAAACCGAAGGTGACCCGCTCGGAATGCAACGAGCTCAGGCCGTCGGTCAGATACGTGGGGTTGAACGCGATGGTCAGCGGGTCGCCGGAGAAGCTGACCGGAAGATCCTCCTCCGCGCGGCCCACGTCGTCGGCGCCGGCCGACAGGTGCAGCGAGTCCTCGGAGAATTCCATCCGCACCTGGGCGCCGCGGTCAGCCACCAGCGCCACACGCTTGATGGCCTCGGTGAGTTCACCGACACCGATCGTGGCCATCGCGGTGTGCTCGGTGGGCAGCAGCTGCCGGAATTTCGGGAACTCCGCATCGAGCAGACGCGTGGTGCTGCGCTTGCCCCCGCTGCTGATACCGAGCAACCCCTCCTTGCCGACTGCCGATCCGGCGCCCAGCGACAGATGCACGTCGCCGCCGTCGGAGCCGGCTTTGGCCGCTTCCGAAAGTGTCTTGGCGGGCACGAGCACGGCGGCTTCCAGGTCAGGCCCGGCGGTCGACCACGTCAACTCGCGGACCGCCAGCCGGAACCGGTCGGTGGCGGCCAAAACGACCTTCTCCCCGGCGATTTCGACGCGGATGCCGGTCAGCATCGGCAGCGTGTCATCGCGGCCGGCCGCGACGGCTACCTGGCCGATCGCTTCGGAGAACAGTTCGGCGGATACGACGCCGGTCTCGTCGGGCAGGGTGGGCAGCGTTGGGTAGTCCTCAACGGCCATCGTCGGCAGCGAGAAGCGCGAACTACCGCACGTCAGCGCCACCCGTGTCCCGTCGACGCTGACGTCGATCGGTTTGGCGGGTAACGCCCGGGTGATGTCGGACAACAGTCGACCGGAAACCAAAACGCTGCCGGGTGAAGCGATCTCGGCGGGCACCCGCACCTCGGCGGAAACCTCGTAGTCGAATCCGGAGATTGTCAATCCGTCCTCGGAGCCGGTCAGCAGGACGCCGGCGAGCACTGGCACCGTGGGCCTGGAGGGCAGATTGCGGGCCACCCATGCCACGGCTTCGGCGAAGTCTTCACGTACCAGACGGAACTTCAGATCGGTGACACCAACCGTTGTCGTCGCCACGTCCATAGGGTCCCTTCGATCACAATCACGACAAGCCTCGAACAGCGGTTTCCCGGTGTCTCACCACGCGTCTCAACGATGCGTCCCCGACGACGGTAACGGCTGTGCTGAATCACCGTAGAGCTTTCCGCCCCAACTTGAAAGCTAATCGATCGGGGTGACATCGAGGCCCTCCGGCCGGTGGGACCGTCGATGGTTCCGTGCTTCCCCAAGCGCCTTCTTCGAAGGAGATTCTTGAGAGATATACAAGCAACAGTATTAGGGCCTGTGGAGACTGGGGATGAATACATGTCAACGCTGCGTACGGGCGTAGGCGGCTGTGAGGTAACTGTGGATGACCGCGGCGCCGGGCGGGACAGACTGTGGAGACGCTGGAGGGTGTGTAGCAATCGGCTGGTGGTTCGGCGGTTGATCCCAGGTTCTCCACACCGGTGTGCACAACGCCGCGCTGTGACTGGTGATGCCGGCGGTACAGAAGATTTTTGACGAAATTTCTGTCGAAACGGATCCAGCCGGACGCGAACGAGCGCGACGGGTGGGAGGGGGAGCGATGTGAGTCAGCGCTTGGAGCGTTGACGGATGCGCGTCGTGAGTTCTTTGACGTGATCGAAGACCTCACGCCGCTCGGCCATCTCGCCGCGAATCTTCTTCTCCGCGTACATCACGGTGGTGTGGTCACGGCCGAACGCCTGCCCGATCTTGGGCAGGGACAGGTCGGTCAGCTCGCGGCACAGATACATGGCGATCTGCCGGGATTGCGCGAGCGCGCGGGTCTTACCGGGGCCGCGTAACTCCTCGACGGTTGTCTCGAAGTACTCGGCGGTGGCGGCCATGATCGTCGCGGTGCTGATCTGCATGGTGCTGGCATCCGAGATCAGATCGCGCAGCACGATCTCGGCCAGCGACTTGTCGATCGCGGTCTTGTTCAACGACGCGAATGCGGTGACCCGGATCAGGGCGCCTTCGAGTTCGCGGATGTTGCGCTCGATGCTGCTGGCGATGAGCTCGAGGACGTCATCGGGCACGTCGAGACGGTCCATCTGGGCCTTCTTGCGCAGGATTGCGATGCGCGTCTCTAGCTCCGGGGGTTGGACGTCGGTGATCAGTCCCCACTCGAACCGGGTGCGCAACCGGTCCTCGAGGGTGGCCAACTGCTTGGGGGGCCGGTCCGACGAGATCACGATCTGCTTGTTGGCGTTGTGCAGCGTGTTGAAGGTATGGAAGAACTCCTCCTGGATACCTTCCTTGCCCTCGATGAACTGGATGTCGTCGACCAACAACACGTCGATGTCGCGGTAGCTGCGCTTGAACGAGGCCTTGCGGTCGTCTCGCAGCGAGTTGATGAAGTCGTTGGTGAATTCCTCGGTCGACACGTACTTGACGCGCATCCCCGGAAACAGCCGCTGGGCGTAGTTGCCCGCTGCGTGCAGCAGGTGGGTCTTGCCCAGCCCGGACTCACCCCAGATGAACAACGGGTTGTACGCGCGCGCGGGTGCCTCGGCGATCGCGAGCGTCGCCGCGTGAGCAAACCGATTCGAGGCGCCGATGACGAACGTGTCGAAGGTGTAGCGCCGGTTGAGGTTGACCGCCGTCGGGTCGTCGGTCAGCGTGTTCGGCGGCCGGCTGGTGAAGTAGGTTGGCCAACTTTCCTCGGCGCTCGCCCTGGCTTCGAAATCCTCGTCGACTTCGTCGGGTTCACCGACGGCCGAGAGTCCGCCGAGCGGGCCGTCGGTGTCGTCGGGTCCGGGGTCGGCGATACGCACACCGAGTTCGACGCGCTGTCCGAGCTGACGGCTCAGCGCGGTGATGATCGGCTCCCGCAGATGACGTTCGATCTCGTTCTGCACAAATGGGGTGGGCACCGACAGCAGGGCAAAGCCCTCGGTGATCACAAGGGGTTTGACCAGCTTCAACCAGGCTCTTTGCTGAGGAGTGAGGCCCGGGCCCGCCATGTCGCCACCCGCACCTGCGGGGCTGCCGTTGAGTTCGGCGACCACCGTGTTCCATACGGCCACAAATGGGGGGTCGGGGTCAGCTGTCAACGACGACTACCCCCTTGCGGCCGGCCCAGAGACGACCAAAGGAACGATGACGATCTGTCCACAAAGTTATCCACAGGCTGTGGAGACTGGACAGTCGTCGTCGTTCTGTTTTCTACCGGCGGGGAGGCCGCGGGTCGGGCCACATCACAGATGTGAGGCATCCTGTGGGCTCACGACTGGTCGGGCATCCTCGCTTCGTTGTCCGTCGCCGTTTCGTTATCGAAGCGGCATTGGCAGAAGCTAACAGTTTTCTTCGCGGGTGCCAACCGTTCTGCAACATTGCATGGACGGATATTTTCCGCTGTTGGTCGGCGGTGACGCGTGTTGCAAATGTGGCTGTCCACACTGAGATTCGGCCAGGTTTGACCCAGCGAAAACTCCTCAGTACCCTCGAACAGTCGCCCGTACGAGGCGATACGGCTGCGACCCGGGCATCGACCGGGGACCGCGCCGGCTAGCAAGATGGACGAGCTTACCAACGGCAACTGCGTCCAAACCGATTCGTACGTCGTCGGTGGGGGCTGCGGGTGCCAGACGCAACAAGGAGACAGCCGTGGCCAAGGGCAAGCGGACCTTCCAGCCGAACAACCGGCGCCGGGCGCGCGTGCATGGCTTCCGGCTGCGGATGCGCACCCGGGCAGGCCGTGCGATCGTCACGAACCGCCGGAGCAAGGGTCGGCGCAAGCTGACTGCGTGACTCCCACGTGACTTCGAGCGGGAGTTGACGCTGGTGCTTCCGGCGCGGTACCGCATGACGCGGTCAACGGAGTTCGGGAACACGGTCAGCCGAGGGGTGCGCGCTGTGCAGCCCGATCTCGTCGTGCACGCCCTGCGGTCCGATGAGCGCTCAGAGCCCGGACCCCGGATCGGTCTGGTCGTCTCCAAAGCGGTCGGCACGGCGGTGCAACGCCATCGCGTCTCGCGGCGGCTGCGCCACGTCGCGCGATCCCTCGTCGATGAGCTGGACCCCGCCGATCGCGTCGTGATCCGCGCCCTGCCCAGCAGCCGGCATGCGATATCGGCGCGGCTCGAACAAGAACTGCGCACAGCCCTTCGCCGAGTCAGACCCAAGTCCGAGGCCGCCCTGTGAGGTCGGCGCGGACGGCACGCGCCGTCATCTTCGTGATTCAGCTGTACCGGCACACCATCTCGCCGTTGCGGCTGCCGACGTGTCGATTCACCCCGACCTGTAGCCAGTACGCCGTCGACGCATTGACCGAGTACGGGCTGGTGCGCGGCGGTTGGCTCGCGACGGTACGGCTGTTGAAATGCGGGCCGTGGCATAGGGGAGGATGGGACCCGATCCCAGAGCGCCCGGCAGCCGGGGGACACGGCGACCAAGACGTGGCGGGCGCTCCCGCGAACGAGTCTTCAGAGGATCGGAACACCACTGCCGACGTCAGCGGTAGCCATCCAGCATTGCGAGCAGGAAGCGAGACGCGTGTTTAACTGGTTCAGCCTCGACATCATCTACTACCCGGTGTCGGCGATCATGTGGGTCTGGTACAAGCTGTTCGCCTTCCTGCTGGGTCCATCGAACTTTTTCGCGTGGGCGCTTTCGGTGATGTTCCTGGTGTTCACCCTGCGCGCGATTCTCTACAAGCCGTTCGTGAAGCAGATCCGGACGACGCGCCAAATGCAGGAGCTGCAGCCGCAGATCAAGGCGCTGCAGAAGAAGTACGGCAAGGACCGTCAGCGTATGGCGCTGGAAATGCAGAAACTGCAGAAGGAACACGGGTTCAACCCGATCCTCGGCTGTCTGCCGATGCTCGCTCAGATTCCGGTGTTCATCGGGCTGTTCCACGTGCTGCGGTCGTTCAACCGCACCGGCGGCTACGGTATCGGGGCCCAGCACCTGGATCCGGTGACGAACCGGTCGCTGCCCAACTACGTGTTCAGCGCCACCGACGTCGGGCACTTCCTGGACGCCCATCTGTTCGGCGCGCCGATCGGTGGGTGGATGATCCAGACGACCGGCCTGGACGCGTTCAAGGAGTTCAACCGGGCATCGGTGATCGCCGTCGGTGTGCCGATCATGATCCTGGCCGGCGTCGCGACGTACTTCAACAGCCGGGCCTCGGTGGCGCGGCAGAGCCCCGAGGCGGCAGCCAATCCGCAGACCGCGTTGATGAACAAGCTGGCGCTGTATGTGTTCCCGTTCGGCGTCGTCGCCGGTGGGCCGTTCCTGCCGCTGGCCATCATCATGTACTGGCTCGCGAACAACATCTGGACCTTCGGTCAGCAGCACTATGTGTTCGGCAAGATCGAGAAGGAAGAAGAGGCGCAGAAGCTCGAGGCGCAGGAGCGGCAGGCGAAGAACGCACCACCGCCGGGAGCCAAGCCGAAACGCACCCGTAAGAGTCAGGCGGGGAAGACCTCCGAGGTTTCCGAGCCGGTGTCGAGCGACGAGTCCGAAAGTAGCGAGGCCGCGTCGGAGAACGGCGCGGCGGACAAGAAGCCGACGGGCAGCAGCCCGGGCAAGGCAGCCAGCGGCGCAGCGAACCGTACGCCGCGACCCGGCGCGCGGCCCAAGAAACGTAAACGGTGACCGGACGATCCCGGTGGAATGAGGAGAGAAGGACATGACTGACGCCGAGACGACCGAGCGCGACGAACTCGTCGATGAGGACGGCAATGCCTCCGCGCCGGTAGCCGAGGACGATCTGGAGGAGAAGTTGGTCGCCGAGGGCGAGATCGCGGGCGACTATCTCGAGGAGTTGTTGGACCTGCTCGACTTCGACGGCGACATCGATCTCGACGTCGAGGGGGACCGCGCGGTCGTGAGCATCGACGGCGGCGCCGACCTGAACAAGTTGGTGGGTCGCAAGGGCGAAGTGCTCGACGCGTTGCAGGAACTCACGCGGCTGGCCGTGCACCAGAAGACGGGGGAGCGCAGCCGTCTGATGCTCGACATCGCGCGCTGGCGGCGCCGGCGCCGCGACGAGTTGGCCGCGCTCGGCGACAAGGTGGCGCGCCGCGTGCTCGAGACCGGCGAACGTGAAGAGCTGGCCCCGATGACGCCATTCGAGCGCAAGATTGTGCACGACGCGGTGGCGGCCGTCGACGGCGTCCACAGCGAGAGCGAGGGCGTCGAGCCGTCGCGGCGCGTGGTCGTCCTCGCCGACTGACCCAGAGTTGCAACCGTGTAGTTCATTGGCGCCGTCGGTCCGACGCGACGATCCGGAGGATGTTTCACGTGAAACATGGGGAGGTGTCGGCGCCGCCGGACGCGGCCGCCTCCTTGTTCGAGGAGCGCCTCGACCGAATCCAGCGCTACGCCGCGACGCTTGCGGGTGCGGGCGTCGAACGCGGGCTGATCGGTCCGCGCGAAGTCGAGCGAATCTGGGAGCGCCACATCCTCAACAGTGTGGCGCTGTCCGAACTCGTCGAGCCGGATCAGAGAGTCGCCGACATTGGTAGTGGCGCGGGTCTTCCCGGGATACCGTTGGCGTTGGCCCGACCCGACCTACACGTGACGCTCATCGAGCCACTGCTGCGCCGCAGCGAGTTCCTGCGCGAGATGGTCGACGAACTCGGGATCGACGTGACGGTCGTTCGCGGACGGGCCGAGGAGCCGGGGGTGAGGAAGCAGTTGGGGGAGACGGATGTAGTGGTGTCCAGGGCGGTGGCCTCCCTGGACAAGCTGACTCGATGGAGCATGCCGCTCCTTCGCGTCGACGGCCACATGCTCGCCCTCAAAGGCGAGCGTGCCGAAGAGGAGATCCGCGACCATCGGCGTGTGATGGCGTCGCTCGGCGCGGCCGATGTAAGGGTGATGAGGTGTGGCGCGAACTACTTGGATCCACCCGCGACCGTCGTCGTGGCACGGCGGGAGAAGCCGGTAACGCACCGACCAACGGGCAGGAGACGAGGATGACGGCGTCGCGGAACGGGGTGCAACCACCCGCGGAATCCGTGGATCAGGCCGCGAATGTTTCACGTGAAACCGATGCCGTCGCAGTCGGCCTGGCAACGGGAACGGCCGATGTTTCACGTGAAACCTCGCCGCGTACCACTGACACCCAAAAGGAGAAGTGGCCGGAGAGGGCGGAGCAGGACCGCTGGGAGGATCCCGTCGGTCTCGATACACCGATCGGCGCCGAGGCCGAGCGTGCGGTGCGGCTGCTCCACGCCGCGTCGAAGGGCAGCCTTCCGCGGCCCGATCGGCAGCGCGTGTTCACGATCGCCAATCAGAAGGGCGGGGTCGGCAAGACGACCACGGCCGTCAACATCGCGGCGGCGCTCGCCCTGCAGGGACTGCAGACGCTCGTCATCGACCTCGACCCGCAGGGCAACGCGAGCACGGCACTGGGCATCGAGCACCGGCCGGGCACGCCGTCGTCGTACGAAGTGTTGATCGGAGAGATCCCGCTGCGCGACGCCCTGCAGCGCAGCCCCCACAACGAGCGGCTCTACTGTGTGCCCGCGACCATCGACCTGGCCGGCGCCGAGATCGAGTTGGTGAGCATGGTGGCCCGCGAGGGCCGCCTGCGCACGGCACTGGCGTCGCTCACGGAGTTCAACTTCGACTACGTGTTCATCGACTGTCCGCCGTCGCTCGGCCTGCTGACCATCAACGCGTTCGTCGCGGCGCCCGAGGTGCTGATCCCGATTCAGTGCGAGTACTACGCACTGGAAGGTGTCGGCCAGCTGATGCGGACCATCGAAATGGTCAAGGCACACCTCAATCCGCAACTCGACGTGACCACGGTGATCTTGACGATGTACGACGGCCGAACCAAGCTCGCCGACCAGGTGGCCTCCGATGTGCGGGCCCACTTCGGCGACAAGGTTCTACGCACCGTCATCCCGCGCAGCGTCAAAGTGTCCGAGGCGCCCGGTTACGGGATGACGATCCTCGGCTACGACCCGGGCTCGCGCGGAGCGATGAGTTATCTGGACGCGAGCCGCGAGATCGCCGATCGCGGTCAGAATCGAAACAACCGATGAGCGTTTGCGGAGAAAGGCAGAACGTACCGATGAGCGCTTACGCGAAGAGGAGCAGACGATGAGCCAACCCACACGCAAGCGCAGCGGTCTCGGCCGCGGCCTGGCTTCGCTCATCCCCACCGGCCCAGCGGACGGCGACCAGTCCGGGCTCGGTCCGCGGATGGGTGACGCGGCCGCCGATGTCGTGATCGGCGGGCCGTCCAACGGCGTGGTGAACGAGGTCGGCGCGGTGTACCGCGAGATCGATCCCGCATCGATCGAGCCGAACCCGCGGCAGCCGCGCCAGGTCTTTGACGAGGAGGCGCTGGCCGAGCTCGTCCACTCGATCCGCGAGTTCGGTCTCATGCAGCCGATCGTCGTGCGCGCGCTTCCGCAGCCCGAACCGGGAGGCGCCCGCTTCCAACTCGTGATGGGGGAGCGGCGCTGGCGCGCCGCCCAAGAGGCCGGCCTCGGGACCATCCCGGCGATCGTCCGCGAGACCACCGACGACAGCATGCTGCGCGACGCGTTGTTGGAGAACATCCACCGCGTGCAGCTGAACCCGTTGGAGGAGGCGGCCGCCTATCAGCAGCTCCTCGACGAGTTCGAGGTCACCCACGATGAACTTGCGTCGCGGATCGGGCGCTCGCGTCCGGTGATCACGAACATGATCCGGTTGCTGCGCCTGCCCATCGCCGTACAGCGCCGGGTCGCCGCCGGGGTGCTCTCCGCCGGACATGCGCGCGCGCTCCTGTCGCTGGAAGGCGGACCGGAGAAGCAAGAGGAGCTCGCCGCGCGGATCGTCGCCGAGGGGCTGTCCGTGCGAGCGACCGAGGAAGCCGTCACGCTGGCCAACAGTGCGGGTCCGGCCGCACCGGCGGCGCCGAAGCGCAAGCCGATCAACATGCCGGGCCTCCAGGACGTTGCCGAGCGGCTGTCGACGGCGTTCGATACCCGCGTCACGGTCAGCCTCGGCAAACGCAAAGGCAAGATCGTGGTCGAATTCGGGTCGGTCGATGATTTGCAGCGCATAGTCGAACTGATGAGCGCATCCGAACGGTGACCTACCACACCGGGTAATTACGTCACTGTGACACAACCCGGGTCTCATCGGCGTGACTGCCGCCCTTCGAAGGAAACCACCTGTGACACAACGCGTTTCGCCGCTCCGCGCGAGAGGCACCCGAATCGGAGCGTCGAGGTGTCCGCACCCTTCTATTCTGGAGTGGCAGCTGTGTACCTCTGCACCGCGTAGGACTCGGGGACTTTAGTGTCGGCACGCATCACGCCTCTACGGCTCGAAGCGTTCGAGCAGTTGCCCAAGCATGCCCGCCGCTGCGTGTACTGGGAGGTCGATCCTTCGACCCTCGGGCGGGATGCGACCGGCGCCGCGGTTCCCGGCGTCGACGATCACCTGTCGGATCCCGAATTCGAGAAAGAGGCATGGCTGTCGATGGTCATGCTCGAATGGGGATCGTGCGGTCAGGTCGCGGTGCAGTGCGCCGACGGCGAGACCGACGACGGGCCCGTCCCGCTGCGCGGAGACGAGGCGTGCCTGGGATACGCGTTCTACGCGCCGCCCGGGGCCGTCCCGCGCGCACACCGGTTCCCGACCGCGCCCGTCAGCGCCGACGCCGTCCTACTCACGTCGCTGGGTATCGAATCCGGTGAGGACGCCGAGGGTTTGTCGCGGGCGCTGATCTCGGCGGTGGTGGGTGACCTGGTTCGGCGCGGCGCCCGTGCGCTCGAAGCGTTCGCGCACACCACCGAAGTCCGCGAGCTCGCCGAACCGGGGGCGGTGACGCCGTCGCTGCGCCCGGTCGTCGAAGTCCTCGGCGACTGCTCGGTCGAACAGTGCGTGCTCGACGCGGACCTACTTCTGGACGCGGGCTTCGTCGTTGTCGCCCAGCACCGGTACTTCCCGCGACTGCGCCTCGAGTTGGAGCAGGGGCTGGGCTGGAAGGCCGATGTCGAAGCGGCGTTGGAGCGCCTGTTCGAGTTCGCGCAGATACGCCAGCCGGTTGGGGCGGGCGCGAGTTCGGTGTCCTTGACCGCGATCGGCGGTCAGGACGGGCTGACGCGTCCGGCCTGTTCGACCGAGAGCTCGTGGGCGAGCAGTTCGGCGAACGTGAAAGTGCCTGTGGGACGGTCATTTTTGCCGAGCAGGTAGAGCCGCTTGACGGCGGCGAGCATGCCCTCGGCGATGGCGTCGCGGGCCTGCGAGGACACCAGCATGGCCCGGTCGTGCGGGTTGGTGATGTAGCCGACGTCGACCTGCACCGTGGGCATCCGGGTCAGACGCAACAGGTCCCACGTCCGCCCATGGGTGCGGCAATCGCGTAATCCGGTGCGTGCCACGACTTCTCGTTGGATGAAGTCGGCGAGATTGCGGCCGATGGTCGACACCGAGCCGTGTGAGTTCCCGAAGTGGAACGAGGCGACGCCGTTGGCTCCGGGGCTGGGCTGGGTGGCGCAGCGCAGGCTGATCATGAGGTCGGCGCCGACGGCGTTCGCGGTCGCGGCGCGTTCGGCGTCCGAGGGGGCACGGTTGGCCGGCCGCGACAGGAAGGTCTCCATACCGATCGCGGTCATCCGGCCCTCGAGCCGACTCGCCAAATCCCACAGGATGTCTGACTCGCTGATCGGCCCGCTCGGGCCCTGCATGATCTGACCGTGGTCGTCACCGCCGCGGCCCGGGTCGATGATGATGCGCTTACCCGAGAGCCGGGGACCGGAGCGGCGGACGAGCTCCTCCTCGCGGATCGCGTGCGGAGAGCCGCCGGTGACGCGTGATCCCAGAAAGTACAAGGAGCGCAACGTCTCCGGGCCGCAGATCCCGTCGGGGTACAGGCCGTACTCGCGCTGATACGACATCAATGCGTTGTGCGTGCTCAGACCGAAATGTCCGTCGACGAGGCCGGTGTAGAAGCCGAGGTCTTGGAGTCGGGCCTGCAGTGTGGCGACGTCGTCGCCGAACATCGGGGCGCCGAACTGGTGGCTGAGCGTGCGCGCGCCGAGCCGGTACGACGCCTCTTTGAGCGCACGGTACGTCGCTTCGCCGACGATCCCGTCGACCAGCAGACCTCGATGCTGCTGGAAGGCCCGCACGGCATGGTCGAGTTCGGCGTCGAACAAGTCCAGCGCGATATGCCTGCCGGTGGTGATCTCCTCGTCGGAGTTGTCGAGCATGCCCAGCGCCGTCAGTGCAGCCCTGATCTCGGTGACCGCGGACCCGCGGTCACCGCGACGCAGACTGGACATATGCGGCCTTTCAGTCACGGTTGTCAGCTGCGCGAGGGCGCCGACCAAGTTGACGGGCTAGGCACGATTGTCGCAGACACTTCGCCGATTCAAGAAAACCCCAGGCGGGTGTCCGTGCCCCGGATTGTGGCGCCGGACGACGGCTAGAGCGCGGCTAGAGCACGTCGCTGAGTTCGCGCAGCAGCGCTGCCTTGCCTTTTGCGCCGACGATCCGCTTCACCGGGGAGCCGTCTTTGAACACGATGAGCGTCGGGATCGACACCACCTGGAAATCGCGGGCCGTGACGGGGTTGGCGTCGACGTCGAGTTTGGCGACGGTCAGCGCGCCCGCCTTTTCGGTGGCGATCTCCTCGAGCACCGGGGCGATCATCTTGCAGGGACCGCACCAGGTCGCCCAGAAGTCCACCAGCACCGGTGTGCTGCTGGACAACACGTCCTGGGAGAACGAGTCGTCGGTCACCGCTACCGTGGATCCGGTGCTCTCAGTCATCGGGGTACTCCTATCAGACGGGTGTTTCGATGGTTTCATCGCTTGGGCCAGAACCGATTTCGGCGAGCCAGCGTTCGGCGTCGATGGACGCCGAGCAGCCGGTGCCCGCAGCGGTGATGGCCTGGCGGTAGGTGCGGTCGACGAGATCGCCTGCGGCGAAGACACCTTCGATCGATGTGCTGGTCGACCCCTGCTGCGTCAGGACGTAACCGTCCTCGTCGAGGTCGACCTGGCCGCGGATCAGATCCGAACGCGGGTCGTGGCCGATCGCGACGAACACACCGGTGACGGCCAGCTTCGACTCCTCGCCGGTCACCTTGTTGCGCAACCGGACTCCGCTGACCTTGGGGCTGCCTTCGATCTCGAGGACGTCGGTGTTGGTCAGGAACGTGATCTTCTCGTTTGCGCGGGCGCGGTCCAGCATGATCCGCGAGGCGCGGAACTCGTCGCGGCGGTGCACCAGGGTGACGCTGCGCGCGAACTTGGTCAGGAAGATCGCCTCCTCCATCGCCGAGTCGCCGCCGCCGACGACGATGATGTCCTCTTCGCGGAAGAAGAACCCGTCACAGGTCGCGCAGGTGCTCACGCCCATGCCCATCAGGGCCTCCTCGCCAGGCACGCCGAGGTGCCGCGCCGCAGCGCCCATCGCGAGGATGATCGCCCGCGCCCGGTAGGTGTCGTCGCCCACGGTGACGGTCTTGACCGGACCTTCGAGCGAGACAGCGTCGACATCCTCCATGCGCAGGTCCGCGCCGAAGCGCAACGCCTGTTCGCGCATCTCGTCCATCAATTCGGGACCCGTGATGCCGTTGCGAAAGCCGGGATAGTTCTCCACCTCGGTGGTGGTCATCAACGCACCGCCGAACTGGACGCCTTCGAACACCAGGGGCTTCAACTGCGCACGCGCTGCGTAGATCGCTGCGGTGTAGCCGGCCGGACCGGATCCGATGATGATCAGATCGTGAACCGTGGATGTGGTGGTCATGAGCGCCTTTCTGCCACTTTCGCGGCACCGGTATAACACCAGCGTAGGCGGTGGTGTTCCCGGAGTTTCCGAACAACCTCGGGGGACAGACTACGGTCGTGCGACCACGGTTTCGGCCAGCAGCCCACCGTGAGCCGCATGGCACGCAGCATCCACGGCCACGGCAAGGATGTCGGCATCCGTGCCCGCGGGCAGAAGCAGCACGACAGCCGGGCGCCCAGTCAGCTCAACCGGAAGCGCCCCGAGGACGGGCGTGGTCGCTGGGTGCCCCAGTCCCTCGAGGCAGGCGGTGCGGCGGCGCGGATCGGACAGCGGCCCGTAATCGGGCGGTGCCGAGAGCAGGCCGGTGAGCTGGGGACCGGTTAGCGGGAAGGCGGGCGGCCGGCGCGGCACGGTGATGCGCTCGGCGGTGGGCCCGGGCTGGGAGAACCGTGGTGCGGGATCGCGCACCAGCGTCGACGTGCCGATGATGACCCCGGCGGTCACGGCGGCCAGGCCGGCGACCAGCCCGAGAACGTGGATTCGGCGCAGCCGCGGCCGTGCGACGGCGTGACGGGGTGCACCGGCGGCCCGTAACGCGGCACCAATGCGTGCGGCGACGTCCGCGGGCACGTCCGGCGCGGAGTCCTCGTCGTGCGCCAACTCGGCCAGGCCGCGGCGCACCCGCTCAACCGCCGGATCCGAGTCGTCGTCCGTTCCGGTCTGCATCGCTAGCCAGTCTCCACCACGACACGTAAGACGCGGCGGATGTGCCCGCGGTTCCGCTCAGTCGGTGCGAGCGGCGGTTTCCGCGTCGAAGTACTCGAGTGCCTCGGCCAGCTTGGCCCGGGCGCGGGAGCATCGGCTCTTGACGGTGCCTTCGGGCACGCCGAGGATGCGGGCGGTCTCGGCGACCGAGTAGCCCTGCATGTCGACGGCCACCACCGCGGCGCGCTGTTCGACGGGCAACCGCATCAGCGCCCGCTCGACGACGATCGCGGTGTCCACGCGCGAGGCCGGGTCACCGATGTGGCCCTGATCGTCGGACAGCGTTTCAGCGACGCGGGTTTTGTTGCGCCGCAACCGGTCCAGACACGAGTTCACCACGATGCGGTACAGCCAGCTGCTCACCGCCGAGTCGTAGCGGAAGGCGGGCGCCCGCCGGTGCGCCTTGAGCATCGCGTCCTGCAGCGCGTCGGCGGCGTCGTCGGCATTGCGGCTGATGATGCGCGCGATCCGGTACAGCTGCCGGTGGTGGCGGTAGAACAACTCCTCGAACGCGTAGCGGTCACCGGCGACGTGCGCGGCGAGCAACTCCGCGTCGCTGCGGTCCCCGGCCGTCCCCCCGAAGCTCCCCACAGCCGAACACTAAACGGCTACGCGGGTGTCTCCCGACACATCTTTGCCGGGCTGGGGATGAATCCCGTCAGGACGCCGACCGTGCGGTCAGGACGTCGACCTGACCGTGACCTCGGCGATGTCCGACCGGCTCTCGCCGTTGACCTGGCCTAGCGTCGACACCCAGACCAGCAGGTTGGAGGTGGGCGAGGCGTTCTCGACCTTGATGGTGTTGGAGCCCGGTTTGAGCTGGGTGGCCGGGGTCAGCACGGTGGTGTCGGCAAGTGACGACGGTGTCGGGGACTGCGCGGAGCGGATCTCGACGGCCGTGCCGGTGCTGTTGAGGTCGATGTCGACCTCGCCGACCGTGGTCGACTGCGGCAGCTGCAGCATCAGCCCGACGCCGTTCTTGAAGTTCGGGAACGGCACCGGGTCGGTGTAGGTGTCGATCGGCCACACCGTGGACTTGTCACCGTCGATCGCCTTCGGCGCATCGGACGGCGCATCGGCCTCACCCTCGGGTGAAAAGACCGACACCGCAGTCGGTTTGACGACATTGCCGCTGTCGGTGCTGCCTTCGGCCGACTCTGTGGTGGTCGGGTCGTTGAGCCCGAGCCGGTCGCCGCCGAGGCCGTCGCCGACATCGCCGAAGATCCGGCTCAGCACCGTCGCCAGCACCACGAGCGCGACCACGACGATGGCGCCGCCGACGCCGAGCCCGATCATCAGGGCCTTGCGACGCCGCGCCTCGGTCTCCGGGTCGGTAGCGCCGGCAACACCCGGGGCCACCGAGCGGTCGGCTTCATCGACCGGGGAGATCAGCTCGGTGCGATCGGCGATCGCCGTCGCCTGCTGGAGCAGATTCAGCAGGGTCGGCGCGCTTCGGATGCCGCCGCCTTCCTGCACGGCCCGCGCTGCCGCGGCCGAGATCTGGAACGGGATCTGGCGATCGACTGCGCGCGGTTCGATCGGTTGTCCGGCCGAGTCGAGGTCGGCGGGGGCCAACCCGCTGCGCACGCCGTGCTCAGGCAGTGGCCACCGATTGATCAGCAGCGCGTACAGCGCCGCCCCGATCCCGCGGATGTCGTCCTCGGGTGTCGCGTCGGGCAGCGTCGCCGGGAAGGCCAGCGCGACGTCACCCTCGATGCTGACCCGGACCCGC
The DNA here is from genome assembly GCF_002245535.1 of Mycobacterium lehmannii. Lineage (GTDB taxonomy): Bacteria > Actinomycetota > Actinomycetes > Mycobacteriales > Mycobacteriaceae > Mycobacterium > Mycobacterium lehmannii. Next base: position 210,370 of record NZ_NKCN01000007.1, read on the forward strand.
CCCGGGTGATCGAGCGAGAGCGCGACTCCCGCACGGTGCGCGGCCTCGGCGGCCGCCGCCAGCGACTGCATCGCCCTGGCGCCACCGATCGGGGACGGCGACGTGTCGGCGACCTCGGTCAACGAGCCGCCCCGGATCCACTCCGACACGACCAGCCCACCGGATCCGGTGTTGACCACGTCGAGCACCCTGGCGATGCCGGGCATGTCGATGCTGCTCAGCTTGCGGGTGCGCGCCAGAATCTCGCGCAGCGCCTCGTCGGACAGGGTGTTGTCCGGGTCGACGAAGGTGAGCGCCACCTGGCGGTCCAGCGCTGTGTCGAGTGCCTGCCAGAACTGCAGCGTGGGCGGGCCGCCGTGGAACACCAGCAGGCGGTAGCGGCCGCCGCCGACCATTGCGCCCGGGATGAGGTGGACGTCCTCGTCGGAGGTGGCGGCCTCGATGGCCGGTTCGCGCGGCGGGTCGAATGCGAGGGGTTCGCGGGTGGGATCACCGCCGTAGTCCGAGGGCGGCCGGCCCGAGACCGGTAGCCGGGTCGTGCCGTTCTCGGCGGCGAACTCGGTGGTCTGACCGGGATCGGGCACGTCGGGCCGCAGGTCGTCGGCGACGACGTCGGACTGACCGGTCGGAATCTTGCTGGTCGCGGAATCGGGTGCGGGCGCGGAGCCGCCTGCGGGTTCGTCGCTCACCGCTGGTCCTTTCCGCGTCCGGTCCCCGGCAACGGGGTCAGGTGGTCCGCGTCGGACGGCCGGCGGGCTGTGCCGACGCCCCGGTGCGGACGAATTCCTCTGTTCAGGGTACGGGAGAGGGGTGCGCGTCCGTGGCCGGTCGGCGGCCCCGACAGCTACCCCGCCGCCCCTGGAGCCGGGTCGGGCACCAGCGCCGAGTCGTCGCCGGACCGCCTCGAGGGCCGCCTGGGCATCCGGCACGCGCGCACCGAGGAGGACGCCGACGATGACCGGCACCATGACCACGCCGAGCACGACCAGTCGCAGCAGTGAGCCGGCACCGCCCCAGCTCCGCGTCAGCGACTCCAGGCCGAACAGCTTGTCGGCGACCTGGCCGGCCATCGCGGCGAGCAGCGAGGCGGCGATCGTGACCAGCACCGAGCGCACGACTTGCAGGTTGATGAGCCGGCCGCCCGGCGGGTCGAGATTGGCGCGCAGCAGGAAGTAACCGACCACCGCGCCCGCGACGAAGCCCAGCCCGTTGGCAGCTCCGAGGTAGCCGGCGACCAGATCGGGGTCGTCGGTGAGGTAGGGCGCAATCAGCGAGGCGATGATCTTGACGGTCGTGATCACGACGATCAGCAGGATCGGCGTCCACGGTTGTTGTCGCGCATAGAACACCCGAAGTTGAAGCAGCACAAGCGCATAGGGGACCAGCGTGAACGCTGACAGCGTGATCGCCATACCCAGGTAGTTCGCGTCGACCTCACCGAAATTGCCGTAGGCGAACAGCGCGCTGCCGATCGCGGGCCCGCCGACCGTCATCAGCGCGACGATGGGGATGAGCGTCACCATCGTCAGCCGGGTGGCCAGCGAGAGGTCGGCGAGCACCGCGCGTTGATCGTTTGAGGCGGCGTTGCGACTCAACCGTGGCATCACGACGGTCAGTACCGTCACCCCGATCATGCCGAACGGCAACTGCAGCACCAGCCACGTGTAGTTGTAGATCGCTGGCCCGGAAGCCGCGGCGCCGCTGGCGATTCGGTTGCCGACGATCAACCCGACCTGGCTGATCAACACGTACAGCACCATCGCCGAGGCCATTGCGCCGAACTGCTTCATCCGCTCATCGATGCCCCACAGCGGGCGAAGGCTGATGCGTTCGCGGCGGATCGCGGCCAACAGCACCAGGACCTGCGTCACCGTTCCGAGCGTCATCCCGATACCGAGCACGAGGAGCTTCGCGTTGCCCATCCGCACCGGGTCGACCGAGAGTTCGCCGGGGACAACGAGATACAAACCCAGCGTCACGATCGCGACGATGTTGTTGCATACCGGTGCCCAGGCGGGTGGCCCGAACACGTTGCGGGTATTCAGGATTGCCATGAACACCGACGACAACCCGTAGAACAGCACCTGCGGCAGCAGCAGGTAGGCGAACGCGGTGGTGAGGTCGCGGTTGACTTCGGGGTCGCTGCCGAGCATGAGGTCGACGAGCATCGGCGCCGAGGCCACCGACAGCGCGGTGATGATCAGCAGCAGCGTCGTCGTCAGCGTGACCAGGCGGCGGATGAACGCCGTGCCGTTGTCGGGATCGTCGCGCTCGGCGCGCGCCAGCACCGGCACGAAGATCGCGGTGAACGTCGCCTCGAGTACAAGCGCCGCGATCAAGTTGGGCAGCTGGTAGGCCACCGAGAACGCGCTGGTGAGTGCGGCGCCGAGGATCGTCGCCAGCAGCACGATGCGGGCGAACCCCGTGAGCCGGCTGACCAGCGTCGCAACCGCCATGCCCCACGAACGCGACACCACCGCCGCGTCGGAGAGCTGTCCCTTACACACATCTGACGCCGCCCACGAAGGCCTAGGTGTAGGTCTCGGTGGTAGCCGTGTTCGTAACAAAACAAACATAACTATCGATCTGTCCGATACCTCCCCGCGAGCGAGCAAATGGCAGAACCACAATCACAGCCGA
>NZ_NKCN01000065.1 GCF_002245535.1 Mycobacterium lehmannii
AGCCTCGATCCGTGGATCGGCCCTGTTGAGGTGTATCGGCGCTGAGTTTTGCTGCGCTGCGGGTGGTGGGCAGGGAGTATCTGCTGGTCTGTCCAGCTTTTCCTGTGTGCTCCGGTAGGGCCTGTTCGGCGGGTGGTCAGACGGTGACGGCTGCGGGTGGGCTGTATCCGATGGTGTTGCGCCACAGCGTGAGCCATTGCTGTGCCCAGGGCCAGTGGCTGGGAAGGTGCAACACGGGTCGGCGTTGGGGCCGGGCCAGTCGGGCCGCGATGTTGACGATGCGCCGGCGCAGTGTGGCGCCGCGGGCCACCGCGTGAGCGCCTCCGGCCAGGACCCCGGCGGCGCGCAGCAGGTTGTGGGCAATCGCCGCGCACAGGATCCAGGCCGAGTTCGCCCCGAACCGTCCTGAGGGCAGGTGGGCCAGGGGGCCGTCGATGAGGTCGGCGAAGACGGTTTCGATGATGGCGTGGCGGCGGTGGGTGATGTCGGCGGCATCGACGGGTTCGTCGGTGTCGGTGAAGAACGGGTGATACCGCCACACCGGGAACAAGGCGTCGGGGTAGCGGGCGTCTTTGACCCGGCGCACGATCAACCGGGCGGTCACTGGCCGGTCGGTGGAGGTGAACGCGGTGTAGGTGGTTTCGGCGACCTCGGCATCAGAGATCCATTCCCCGGTGTCGGGGTCGCGTACCGCGCCGGGATATTTCACCGGGCTCCAGGCGGTCTCGTCGATGGAGTCGATGGCTGCAGCCACAGTGGCTGACTTGGTCAGCACCAGGGAGAACCGGGCCCCGGCGCGGCGGCAGGCCGCGGCCACGGTGCTGTTGCCGTACGCCGAGTCGCCACGCACCAGGATCTGGCCGGTGACCCCGGCAGCCCGGGCGGCGGCCACAGCTTGGGCGATCATCCGGGCGGCGCCTTTACCGGAGTTGGTCCGCCCGGCCCGCAACCGAGCCCCGGCGATCACCGGGGCGCTGGTCTCGGTGCTGATCGTGGTGACCAGCGGCGAGAGGCCTTTGCGCAGGATCTGTTTCCCGGCGATCTTGGTGTGCCCGTAGGAAGCGCCTTGTTTGGCGCGTCCATAGACCGGACGCAGCAGCGAGTCGATATCGACGAACGCCCGCCCGTGGGCACCTGGCAACAGAGCCGTGCGCTGGCAGAGGGCGGCAAGGTGCTCACGCAGCACCGATTCGAGTTGTCGGGCATGTCCGAAGGTGAACTCCCGCAACAACGTTCCGACAGTGGAGGGTGCATACACGCCGTCGAAGAGGGTCTTCATGCCGCCACTGCGCACGATGTCGAGGTCGTCGATGCTGTCCGCGCCGGCGCACATCGCGGCGATCACCGTGGCCAGCTTCGGTGACGGGTTGGCTGAGCCGGACTTGATCCGCGGTTCGGCGATACGCACCTTGCCGGCCACCAGGTCAGACAGGCCCGTCTGGGCGGCCAGCGCCATCACCGGCACCAGCCCGGCGCACGACACGAGATGATCATCATCGAAGACCGCCGACGACGCGGCGAAGTTGTGCGACACTTTCACCGGAAGTGCCTTTCGAAGTTGTGCCGATAAGTGCGTAGAGAACACTCATCATCACAGCTCAGAAGGCACTTTCCTCGTTACGACACCCGATCACCAGCCAATCCATCGGTGGATCGAGGCT
>NZ_NKCN01000066.1 GCF_002245535.1 Mycobacterium lehmannii
CTAGACGGTATGGGTGACCGTCGGCGTTGAGTCGGGGGTTGCGGGCCGGGGCCCCACTCACCCATGTTCGTGGGTTACCGAGTAGGAAGTCGCCTGCCCGGTCTATCCGACAGTGGTGGGAGGCCCCGGTGTTTATCGAGCGTACGAGTGTTGGACTGGACGTGCACGCACGTTCGGTGGCGGCAGCAGCAATTGACGGTGTCACCGGTGAGATAGTGCAGACCCGGTTGACCCCGTCCCATGAGCACATTCGGTCGTGGATATCGGAGTTGCCTGGCCCGGTGGCGGTGGCTTATGAGGCTGGTCCGACGGGTTTCGGGTTGCAGCGGGCGCTGAACGAGGTGGGTATCCGATGTGAGGTCGTTGCGCCGTCGAAGCTGCAGAAGCCTTCCGGTGACCGCGTCAAGACCGATGCCCGCGACGCGCTGCACCTGTCTCGACTACTGCGCCTCGACGAGGTGACCTCGGTGTCGATCCCCAGCGTGTCCCAGGAAGCGGCCCGGGATCTGGTACGGGCGCGTGAGGACTGCCGTGGCGACTTGATGCGGGCACGTCATCGTCTGTCGAAGCTGCTGTTGCGACACGGCATCGTCTATTACGGAGGCCAGGGGTGGACTGGTGCGCATGACCAGTGGTTGCGCACCGTGGCGGCGCCCCAGTTGAGATCGGCGGCGACGCGAATGGCGTTCGACGCCGATTACGACCATGTGTTGACGATGCAGGCCCGGCGTAGGCGCCTGGACGCGGCGATCGAGGAGATCGCAAAGGACTGTGAGTTCACGCCGATCGTGCGGCGGGTGTCGTGCCTGCGGGGTGTGAGTACGTTGACCGGGTTCGCGTTGGCGGTGGAGATCGGCGATTGGGATCGGTTTACCGGCAACACGATTGGGTCCTTCGTCGGGTTGACGCCGTCGGAGTATTCGTCGGGGTCCTCGCGGGTGCTGGGTGCGATCACCAAGACCGGTAACACTCACGTGCGGCGGTTGTTGGTGGAGGCGGCCTGGCATCACCGGGCCCGGTATCGGGTGGGGGCGGTGATGCGGTCGCGGTGGGACCTCGCCTCGCCGGCTGCTCGCGCCCGCGGCGATGAGGGTAACCGACGCCTGCACGGCAGGTGGGTTGGATTCTTGGAACGGCGAAAGCGGCCGACGGTGGCCAATGTGGCGATCGCACGGGAGCTTGCCGGCTGGTGCTGGTCGCTGGCGGTGATGCAGGACTGACCGCCACCTAATCTGCTTCCTGCCTCAAGCACGGTGGTGGCAGCGCGTGGATCGACCCGCGACACACCTATGAGCAGACCCTCGGGTCGACGCTCGACACTAGACACGCGGATGCGATCCAGCCGAAACCCCGTCCTGCGGTAGCCAATCCGCGTATATCAGTCTGACCGCGCGTCGCCAACGACACGCTCACCACACTGACTATCGGAGGAAGCAAAAGAGGCGCCGTCGGGGTAGCTCCCCGGCGGCGCCTCACCTTGCCCTCTTGACAAACTTCTCTACATATCAG
>NZ_NKCN01000067.1 GCF_002245535.1 Mycobacterium lehmannii
TGAATCGCCCTGGAAATGTTGGAGGCTCCTGACCTTGGAAACGAGGATGCAGGTATGCCGAAGGAACAGTCTGCCGGGAAGCCCACGACGCGCCGTTACAGCCCTGAGGAGAAGGCCGCCGCGGTCCGAATGGTCCGCGCTTTACGCACCGAGCTGGGCACCACCCAGGGCACGGTGCAGCGGGTGGCCAACCAGCTCGGCTACGGCGTGGAGTCGGTCCGCACCTGGGTGCGGCAGGCCGACATCGATGAGGGCGTGGCGCCCGGGGTCACGACCGCTGAATCCCATCGGCTCAAAAAGCTCGAGCAGGAGAACCGAGAACTTAAGCGCGCCAACGAAATCCTGAAACGAGCGGCTAGTTTCTTCGGGGCGGAGCTCGACCGCCAACACAAGAAATAGTCGCCTTCATCGACGCTAACCGCGACGAGTTCGGGGTCGAGCCCATCTGCACCGTCCTGCGCAGCGCAGGGGTGTCGGTGGCCCCGAGTACCTACTACGACACCAAGACCCGAGCGCCCTCGACGCGGGCGATCCGCGACGCCGAGCTGGGGCCGGCGCTGCGCCAGATCTGGGAAGACAATTACCGCGTCTACGGTGTCCTCAAGCTGTGGAAAGCCGCCCGTCGGGCCGGCCACGATGTGGGCCGTGACCAGGTCGGGCGCCTGATGCGCAGTCTGGGCATCGAGGGCGTGCGGCGCGGCAAAGCAGTCAAGACCACCAAGCCCGACTTGGGCGCGCCACGGCATCCCGATCTGGTCAACCGCCGTTTCAGCGCATCAGCGCCCAACCAATTGTGGGTGACGGATCTGACCTATGTGCCGACCTGGGCCGGAGTGGCCTATGTCTGTTTCATCGTCGATGCGTTCTCCCGAACGATCGTGGGATGGCGGGTGGCGTCGAACATGCGCACCACGATGGTGCTCGACGCACTGGAGATGGCCCGCTGGTCACGCGGAAACACATTGCCCGGCCTGACATGTCACTCCGATGCCGGATCGCAGTTCACGTCCATCCGCTACGGTGAACGCCTCGCCGAGATCGGCGCGCTGCCCTCGATCGGATCCGTCGGTGACAGCTTCGACAACGCCCTGGCCGAAACGGTCAATGGCTACTACAAGGCCGAGCTGATCTACGGACCCGCCCGCAGTGGGCCGTGGAAGACCGTCGAGGACATCGAGCTGGCCACGCTGAGCTGGGTGTACTGGCACAACACCGCCCGCCTACACAGCTACCTCGACGACGTCCCTCCGACCGAGTTCGAGGCCACGTTCTACGATGCCCAACGGAGCGACCAGCCCCTGGTCGCAATCCAATAGATCGAGCCTCCGGCAGAACCAGGGCGGTTCA
>NZ_NKCN01000068.1 GCF_002245535.1 Mycobacterium lehmannii
CTTGATGAGCTCGAAGGTCTCGGCTGCCAGTTCCCCGCGATGAGTCACCGCTTGCTCGCCCGCCTGCAGACCGAGGCGACGCCGCAACAGATGGGTGCCAAATCGTGGAAAGAGGTGTTGAGGGTCCGCTGGCGGATCTCGACCACCGAGGCCAACCGGCGTCTGACCGAAGCTGCCCTGCTGGCGCCCCGTCAATCGTTGACCGGACCGTCGCTGCCGCCGGCGTTGCCCGCGACGGCGGTCGCGCAAGCTCACGGACTGATCAACGGCGAGCACGTGGAGGTCATCCGCAAGGCCGTTGACAGGTTGCCGGGCTGGGTGGATGCGGCCACCAGGGAGCACTTCGAGGTCGACCTGGTCCGCACGGCGGTCGGCGTGGGCCCCAAGGAACTCAAGGACAGCGCCGATCTGACGCTGTTCTTGCTCGATCAGGACGGGCCCGAACCCGATGACGCCGAGCGCGCCCGCAAGCGCGGGGTCACCAAGAAAAAACAGCGCTCCGACGGGATGATTGACATCTTCGCAACTTTGACCCCCGAAGCGTGGGCGGTGTGGGAAGCGATCTTCGCCAAGTACGCCGCACCGGGTATGTGCAATCCCGACGATCCCGAACCCTGCACATCGGGAACCCCGACACAGGCTCAGATCGACAACGACCACCGCAGTCTGGCCCAGCGTCAACACGACGCGATGATCGCCGTCGGGCGCATCGCCCTGATGAGCGGCGAACTCGGCCAACTCAACGGGCTGCCCGTCTCGGTCATCATTCGCACCACCCTGCGGGAGCTGGAATCTCGGGCCGGGGTCGGCACCACCGGCGGGGGCACGGTCATGCCGATCGCTGATGTCATCCGGTTGGCCGGCCACGCCAACCACTACCTGGCGGTGTTCGACGGCGCGACCGGGTCGGCCCTGGACCTGTTCCGCGCCAAGCGAATCGCCACCCCGGCGCAACGGATCATGCTCATCGCGCGCGATGGCGGATGCACCAAGCCGTGCTGCACCGTTGGCGCCTATGGCTGCCAGGTGCATCACGTGGAAGCCGACTGGTCGAAAGGCGGCAACACCAACGTCGACGAACTGGGCCTCGCCTGCGGGGCAGACAACCGCAGCGTCAACGACGATGGCGGCTGGTCCACCCGGATGAACGAACGTTGCGAGGTCGAATGGCTTCCGCCGCCCGAACTGGACACCGGCCAGGCGCGGCTGAACTACTACCACCGACCCGAACGACTCCTGCGCCCACC
>NZ_NKCN01000069.1 GCF_002245535.1 Mycobacterium lehmannii
CGCGTGACGGGGCCTCGTCGGTCACACTGGGCGACCCAGCTGAACGGTTAAAGGTGAGGGGCTACGGACCACGCCCGCCGCAGGCGGGCATCCGCCGGTCGCACCTAGTGCGCCGGCGCCCGCGCACCGCGAAGACACCACACCAGCCGATGCCCGCACCCTGCGCGGACACCGGCCGGGCGCGGTGGGTTAAGTGCCGGGGTGGGTGTCGGTCAGGACGCGGCGGATCAGGGCGGGCTCGATGCCCGATTCGAGGGCGGCCAGGAGCATGGCGGCCAGGGTGGGCGGTTCGTCGCCGGCGTCGGTGGCCTCGGTGATGGCGATGTCGGCGGCGATTCCGGCGCGGACGGTGTCGTTGATCAGGCAGTAGCAGACTGCGGCGATGGTGAGCGCTTCGGTGCGGGGCCGCCCGCGCAGTTGGCGGGCGATGTGGGTCCACACGTTGGTGGCGGCACGCTCGTGGTCGAGGGCGAGGTGCAGCATCGCGTCGCGGAGGGCGGGGTGGCTGGTGATGAGGATGCCGGCGCGGGTGGACAGGGTGGCGCTGATGTAGCGGCTGGCTCCGGTGAGAGCGTCGGTGATGTCCTCCATGGTGGTGGAGACCAGGACGGCGTGGTCTCCGACGGCGACGGCGGGGGCGGGGGTGATGGGGTCGAACTCGCGCACGAGGTCCTCGCGGCGGGCGGTGAGGATCGCGCCGTCGTGGATGCGCTGCGCGGTCAGCAGCGAGTCGGTGTAGGGGTAGGTGGTTCCGGTGGCTCCGGTGTCGGGGTCGATCCAGGTACCGGCGGCGGTGACGTCGCGGGTGGTGAGGCGGCGGCGGACGGTGATGCCGGCCTCGGTGAGGGAGTCGCGGATGCCGTCGAGGACCACTGCGGCGTGGTCGTCGAGCTCGGCGCTGCAGACGGCCAGGAGCAGGGCGCCGTCGTATTTGGCGGCGTTGAGGTGGCAGGTGCGGGCGAAGCTGGCAGCTTGGCTGGCGCTGATGGTGATGTCGCAGCGGATGGTGACTTTGATGATGGGGGTGCCGTCGGGCTCGGTGCCCAGCAGGTAGACCACGACGCTGTTGGTGGGGGTGAAGCCCAGCAGGGCGGGGGCAGTGGCGATGACGTCGGCGGG
>NZ_NKCN01000070.1 GCF_002245535.1 Mycobacterium lehmannii
CTAGCTGTACTGACCACGGACGTTAGGTACGGCGTGGCGTGGTGACATAACGAAGACCTCCGAGTGAAGTGCGAGCTGCTGAAGAACGCACAACTCACTCTGGAGGTCTTCGTGTCCCACCGTAATGCCCCATTGTCTGAAACCGGGCGTCTGCGCTTGGCCCGTTGCGTCGTCGAGGACGGTTGGTCGCTGCGCCGGGCCGCCGAACGGTTCCAGGTCGCGGTCACCACAGCCCAGCGCTGGGCTTCGCGTTATCGCGAGCTCGGTCCAGCCGGCATGGCTGATCGCAGCTCACGCCCACTTCGAAGCCCCAACCAGACACCCACCCGTACCGAGCGCCGGATCATCAAAGTCCGTGTCCTGCGGCGGTGGGGTCCGGCCCGGATCGCTTATCTACTGGGTCTGAATGTGTCCACAGTGCATCGGGTGCTCACCCGCTACAAGCTGGCCAAACTGCGCTGGCTGGACCGCGCCACCGGCCAGGTCGTCCGCCGGATGGAATCTGCGAGCTGCGGAGACCTCGTCCATGTGGATGTCAAGAAGCTCGGCAAGATCCCTGCCGGCGGAGGGTGGCGCATGCTGGGACGCACCGTCGGCAATCGCAACGCCCAGGCCGACAAGACTTCAGGAGAGCGCAGCAAGCACCGCCACCCGCTGCGCGGCTACCACTTCCTGCATACCGCGATCGACGCGCACTCGCGGCTGGCCTACAGCGAGCTGCTAACCGACGAACGCAAAGAGACTGCCGCAGCCTTCTGGCTTCGCGCGCAAGCCTGGTTCACCACATGCGGTTTCACGGTACGAAAAGTGTTGACCGACAACGGCTCCTGTTACCGATCACACGCGTTCAGGGACGCTCTTGGCGACATCGAGCACCGCCGAACACGCCCCTACCGCCCACAGACCAACGGAAAGGTGGAGAGATTCCACCGCACCCTGGCCGACGAATGGGCCTACGCACGGCTTTACCGCAGCGACGCCGAACGCTGCGCCGAGTTCCCCCGCTGGCTGCACACCTACAATCACCACCGCGGCCACACCGCACTCGGCGGCCAACCACCTGCCACCCGCGTACCTAACCTCTCCGGTCAGTACA
>NZ_NKCN01000071.1 GCF_002245535.1 Mycobacterium lehmannii
TGTACCGGGTCATGAGGTTGGTGTCAGTCGGCTTATCGGTGGGAGGCCGCCGAGTGCGCTGTGACGTCGTTGAGTGTTGTAGTAGTGGAGCCAGGGGGCAAGGGCTGCGGCGCGCTGGCTATTGGAGGTGAAGACGCGTTTGTAGGCCCATTCGGTTTGCAGCGTGCGGTTGAGGCGTTCGACCTTGCCGTTCTGCCAGGGGCAGTGCGGTTTGATGAAGATCTGGCGGGCACCGAGTTCGGCGCTGACGTCGCGGAGTGAGTATCGGTAGGCCCAGGCATTGTCGGTCATGATTTCTTCGATGGCGGGGATGCCGTGGGCGCTGAAGTAGGCTGCGGCGCGGCGTAGGAATCCTGCGCAGCTGGAGCCTTTCTCATCGGCGAGGATCTCGCTGTAGGCCAGTCGGCTGTAGTCGTCGACGAGTGAGTGGATGTAGTCGAACCCATTGCGCCGGTTGACGTCTAAGCCGGTGTTCCCCCGGCCGTGCGCGCGCCAACCGCCTCCGTCGGGGATCCGGCCCAGCTTCTTAACGTCCATATGCACTAGTTCTCCGGGCCGGGATCGTTCGTAACGGACAGCGGTGGCTTTGGACGAGCGGATTAGCTGACCGGTCATCGGGTCGCAGTCACGCAGATAGGGCACGCCGCGTCTACGCAGCACCCGCGACACCGTGCGGGCACATACCCCCAGCTTCGCGCTGATCTCGTCGGGTCCGCAGCGGTGACGCCGCCGCCAGGCCACGATCTGATTCTCCAAGCTGCCGGCGATCCGAGTGGGCGTCGTGTGCGGACGCGAGGATCGATCAAGCAGGCCCGCCTCGCCCTCGGTTTCGTAGCGATCGATCCAGGTGTGTACGCACTTCCGCGACACTCCCATCGCCTTGGCAATATGGGCTTTAGCCCAACCGGCCTGAAACCGCTGCACGATCAGCAGTCGGCCGTGGAACGTCGTACGGGCATTACGGTGGGACACGAGAACCTCCGGACGGTGGTGGACCTAGACAAGCCACACCTCACCCGGAGGTTCTCCTCACATCAAGCCAACACGCCTGCTACCAACCTCATGACCCGGTACATCT
>NZ_NKCN01000072.1 GCF_002245535.1 Mycobacterium lehmannii
TTAGCCCGCCCCAAGTACAGAATTTCTTCGGTGTGGTCATCGAAGATCGCCAGATAGTGGTGCGCCGAGGAGGCCTGTTTGATCACCTCGCTCATCGGCAGCAGCGACCCCCCGCCGGTGAGCCCGTGGCCGGTGCCCGATTCGAGCTCTTTGAGCTTGGCCTTGATCAAAATGGTGGCCGGCAACCCGTTTTGCGAACCGAGTTGTCCGGACGCCAGCAGCGCCCGACACATCGCCCCGAGCGCGTCGTGGTTGCGCTGCCCCACGGTGCGTCGATCGGCACTGACCGCCTCGGCCGAGGGCTCCTGATCCGCAGACCGCTGACCGTCCTCGCCCTCGGTTTCGTCGGCGGGATTGCACCGACCAGGAGCCGCCCACACCGCTAGCACTGCTTCCAACGCCGCCCGGGTGGCCGGATCAAGCAGTCCGCGTAGCTCACTCATCCCATCAAGGCGCTGGCGACCCAGTCGCAGCCAGCGCTGCGCGGCGCGCAGCTCATCGGAGAAATCCCCATCGGGGTTCAAATAGGCCGCCAGCCGCTGGGCGGCCGCGCGCAACTCTTCAGGGGTGTGCTTGGTGGCCAACTGCGCCAGCTGCGCTTCGGCGGCCTCGCGCACGTCAAACGGCGTCGAAGCCGGCACCTGCTTGTCAAAGAACCGCCGGATCACCCGCACATGCTCAGCACCCACCCGAC
>NZ_NKCN01000008.1 GCF_002245535.1 Mycobacterium lehmannii
AGAGGTGTAGAAGAGACAGACCCAAGCCGCCCAAGCCGCCGAAGAAGGGCGGCCCGGGCAATGGCAACGGACGGGGCAACGGCAACGGTAAAAAGGGTGACTGACGGGTTTGAGCTGGGCGCCGCGCGGCTACTCACCGTCGACGATTGAGCCGGCTGGCGTCCCCGCCGCACTGTTGCGGTCGGGCGGACCGCCACGGCGAGTGAGTTCGGAGCGATGGCGACAAGTCAACGACTGATTCCCGGCATGGCGATCGGGGGCCGTTACCGGCTGCTCGCCGCACACGGCAGCCGCCCGCTGCTGGATTTCTGGCAGGCGCTCGACATCGCCTCGGGGCAGCATGTCGCGCTGACCGTCGTCGACGCTGCAGAGGAATTGCCCGATGAGTTCGTCCACGAGATCCTTGCGCGCACGATCCGGCTTCGTGGCCTCGACACAGCTGGTATCGCGCCGGTGCTCGAGGTGATGCACACGGGAGCCTTCGGTGTCGTGGTGTCCGACTGGCTTCCCGGGCAGAGCCTCCGTGAGGTCGCTGACGAGGGGCAGGCGCCGGAGTCCGTCGCCGCCATGACGCGAGCGTTGGCCGCGGCCGCCGAGGCGGCACACCGTGCGGGCCTCGTGCTGTCGGTCGACGATCCCGCGCGGTTGCGGGTGGGTGCCGACGGACACGTGGCGCTGGCATTTCCCGCCATCCTTCCCGAGGCCACCGCGCAGACCGATCTCCGAGGGATCGGCTGCGTCCTGTACACGCTGCTGCTCGGCCAGTGGCCGGACGGTGCGGCCGAACCCGCGGAGCCGGCCGAAGCCGATCCCCGGATCCCCTTCCTGATCTCTACGACAGCCTCGGCGCTCCTGCGGGACAATGGTGGAATCAGTAGCGCCGCAACGCTTCTGACATTGCTGGAGCAGGCCGCGGCGTCCGATGCGGAGTCGACTCACCGAGTGATGCCGCCCCTGCCGACTGTCAAGTCCGGACGCTATGCCGAATTCCGCAACTTCGGACCCCAGGAGCAGAAGGAGGCGGCCCGCCGCACCGTCCTGCGCACGGGCCTCGGCGCCGCCGCGGCCATCGTTGCGGTGGGGATGCTGGCGCTGGGCTCCTCGCTCAACGGTCTGCTGGAGACCAACGACGACAATGTCGCGATGGACGCGGACAAGCTCGGGCTGGTGCCGACGACCGCGGCGCCCCCACCGCCCGAGCAGACCAAGACCGTGCGCGGACTGGCTCCCGGCGACCGCATCCCGTTGGAGGCGGCGACGGTCTTCTCCCCCGACGGATCTCCGGACAGCCCCGGCGATGCCGCATTGGCGATCGACGCCAAGCCCGAGACGGCATGGTCGACCGACCGCTACTACGACGCCGATCCGTTCCCGAAATTCAAACCCGGCGTGGGCTTGCTCCTCTCGTTGCGCGAACCCACGCCGATCACCGCGGTCACCGTCGACCAGAACAGCGCGGGCTCGCTGATCCAGGTACGCGGCACCGACAAGACCGAGGACCCGAAGGCGCTGAGCGACACCTTCGAGCTCACGCCCGCCACACCCGTGGAGCCCGGCGTGACGCGGATTCCCGTGACGGACCCGCGGCCCGTCGCGCGGGTGGTGGTGTGGATTACGAAGTTGGGCGCCGCAGACGGTCAGAACCGTGCGGCCATCGCCGAGATCGGCGTGCACGCGCCCGCAGCGCCCGCATGATCTCGTCCGCGGACCGTTACGATCAGCCGCGTGAGTGACAACACTGAACCCGTCGTACTTGTCGAACAGCGCGACCGCATCCTGATCATCACCATCAACCGCCCGCAGGCCCGCAACGCGGTGAACGCCGACGTCAGCCGCGGCCTTGCCGACGCCATGGACCGACTCGACGGCGATGCCGGCCTGTCGGTGGGCATCCTGACCGGAGCCGGCGGCTCGTTCAGCGCAGGCATGGACCTCAAGGCGTTCGCGCGCGGCGAGAACGTGGCCATCGAGGGCCGCGGACTGGGCTTCACCGAGCGCCCGCCCGCCAAGCCGCTCATCGCCGCGGTGGAGGGCTACTGTCTCGCCGGTGGCTGCGAGCTGGCGCTGGCCACCGACCTGATCGTGGCGTCAAAGGAATCCGCGTTCGGCATCCCCGAGGTCAAGCGCGGGCTGGTCGCCGGCGGCGGCGGACTGCTGCGGTTGCCGCAGCGGCTTCCCTACGGTCTCGCGATGGAACTGGCGTTGACCGGTGAGAGCCTGTCCGCGCAGCGCGCTCACGACCTCGGCATGGTCAACGTCCTCGCCGAACCGGGTCAGGCGTTGGAGGCGGCGATCGCCTTCGCAGAGAAGATCACCGCCAATGGTCCGCTCGCGGTGGCCGCGACCAAGCGGATCATCGTCGAGTCGCGCGACTGGAACTCCCAGGAGATGTGGAAGAAGCAGGTCGAAATCTTCGGACCGGTCTTCATGTCCAACGACGCCAAGGAAGGCGCGATCGCGTTCGCCGAGAAGCGGGCGCCGAAGTGGACGGGAACGTAACGGGTTTCATAACCGCCGCCCGGGGCAACCGTTAGACGTGGAAACGTTGTCCCGAGCGCGGAACGCGCAGAAGCGCATCTTCAAGGTGCAGCGACGAGTGTGGTTGGTGCAGGCCGCGATGTGGCCGACGCTGGCGCTCGCCGGTATCGGAGCGGTCGCCGCGGTGATCGCCCGCTATCGCGGACGCGCCGACGGGCCGGGGACAGCGATGCCCTCGCCGGCCGACGGCCTACCTCACCTGTAAGGAGACAGCGCATGGCGCAGAGCGACGACCTGCCGATCACCGACTACGACCAGCTGCCGCTAACCGAGTTGCGGCACCGCATCCGCGCGCTCGACGAGCCCGCGCTGCGCGCGGTGTTCGACCACGAGACCGCGCACGGCAACCGCATCCCGGTGCTCGAGGTGCTGCACGCGCGGCTCAAGGAGTTGACCCACGGTGCCGAGCCGTCGTCCGGTGACCCGAACAACGCGCCCGAGGTGAGCGGTACGGCGGGCGGTTCGCCCGTGCAGGAGTCGACGGCCGCGCAGGCCAACACCCCGCTTCGGCACGGCGTCGCCAACCAGACGCCGGCCCGCGGCAAGCCGTAGGTGCCCGCGCTGGCGCGCGTAGTCTCGCCGCCACGGGGCAATGGTTGACCTGAACGGCCGTTGAGGTCGCAAGATGTGGGCATGGCAACCGACGTGACGGCCGCGCTCGACGTGGCGGCCTACCTGGACCGGATCGGCTACACCGGCTCGACGGAACCGACGCTGTCCACCCTGCGCGCCCTGGTGGCGGCGCACAACCGGTCGATCCCGTTCGAGAACCTCGACCCGCTCCTGGGCATTCCCGTCGTCGATCTCAGTGCGGGCGCGCTGGCCCGCAAGCTCGTGCGCCGTCGCCGCGGCGGTTACTGCTACGAGCACAACGGCCTGATGGGTTACGTGCTCGAGGCGCTGGGCTACGGCGTGCAGCGGCTCGCGGGCCGGGTGGTGTGGATGAACCAGTCGGGCGCACTTCCCGCGCAGACGCATCAGGTGCTGTCGGTGCGTGTCCCGGCAGACGATGGACCGTGGTTGGTCGACGTCGGATTCGGCGGGCAGACGCTGACCTCGCCGATCCGGCTCGAAGCCGGGCCCGTGCAGGCGACGCGCCACGAGCCCTACCGGCTGCGTGAGCACGACGAGGGCTTCCTGTTGGAGGCCGAGATCCGCGGACAGTGGCAGCCGCTGTACACGTTCGAGACCCACCCGCGGCCGCAGATCGACCTGCAGGTCGGAAGTTGGTACGTGTCAACGTTTCCCGAGTCGGGATTCGTCACCGGTCTGTCGGTGGCGCTGGTCACCGATGACGCGCGGTGGAACCTGCGCGGTCGTAACCTGGCCATCCACAGCGGGGGAGACACCGAACGAGTGCGCCTCGACACCGCCGCCGACGTCCTCGCCGAACTGACCGGCCGCTTCGGGATCGACCTGACCGACCTCGGCGACCACCGCGACATCGAAGCCCGGGTCCACGAGGTTCTGGACAGCTGAACGCAGCAGGAATCGTCATGTTCTTACGCCCGCGGCGCGACCATACTCGGTGATCGTGACCACCGAATCGCGCCGCGACCGCCTGCGCGAACTGCTTGATGCGGTCGTCGCGGCCGACAACAGCGGTGTGGACCGCATGGCCCGTAGCACGCACGCCTCCGAATTCCACTTCTCGCGGGAAGTGCGCCGCCTGACCGGCGAGTCGCCCGCGGCGATGCGCCGCCGCATCATGCTCGAACGCGCAGCATGGCGACTGCAGCAGGGTGAGCGCGTGACTGCCGTCGCGGCCGACGAAGGATGGTCGTCGGTCGAGGTGTTCTCGCGCGCCTTCCGACGCACCTTCGGTGTGCCGCCGTCGAGGGCCGTCGACGTCGAGTTCCGGGTGACCGCGCCCAACGGCCTTCACTTCCACCCGCCGCACTCGCTGTGGCTCGACAACGCCGGGGATGCGAAGGAGCCCGACATCTCCCGACTGATGGTGGCGCACGACGTCGCCGACACCGCGTATCTGATCGACCGTGCGAGTGCCCTGACGAAAGAGCAATGGCGAGAGGAGATTTCGCCCGGCCAGGTGGTCCTCGACTGGGACGGTCCCGAACCCAGCGTCGGAGCGGTGCTCGGTGCGATCGTCTGGACCAAGCAGGTGTGGCTGGCCACGATCGAAGGACGCGACTTCCCGGACCGCTCGGCCACCCGAGGAGAAACCACCACCGCCGCGCAGCTGGCCCGACACCATGACGACATCGCAAAGCGCTGGACGACAATGGTTTCCGAGTACGCCGCCGACGGTCGGATGGGGGACATTGTCATCGACGCGCTGTGCGATCCGCCCGAATCGTTTCAGCTGTACGGCATCGTCGCCCACGTGTTGGAGTACGCAGCCCACCGGCGGGGGCTGGCCCGAACGATGCTGGCCCGCCACGGCATCGACGTCCGCATGGGCGATCCGTTGGAGTGGATGAGGGGCAACTGATTTGGCGACGGTCTATTACACGGCATCCAGTTTGGACGGGTTCATCGTCGACGAACACGAAAGCCTGGACTGGCTGACATCGCGCGACATCGACCGGAACGGACCGTTCCACTACGACGAGTTCATCGCCACGATCGGCGCCGTGGTGATGGGTTCGGCGACCTACGAATGGATCGTGCGCAACCATCCCGGTGACTGGATGTACGAGCAACCATCCTGGGTGTTGACGCGGCGATCGCACATCGTCGAGCGCGGACACGATGTGCACACGTTCGCCGGCGACGTCGCCGATCTGCATCCCGAACTGCTCGCCGCCGCGGCGGACCGGGACGTGTGGGTGGTCGGTGGCGGCGATGCCGCGCGACAGTTCGTCGAGGCGGATCTCATCGACGAGATGATCGTCAGCTACGCGCCGTGCTCGCTCGGCGCGGGTTCGCCGGTGCTGCCGATCCGTTCGGAATGGGAACTGGTCGACGCGGCGGTGAACAGAGACTTCGTCTGCGCGCGATGGCGCACGGCTCAGTTGCGGTCGGGCACGCCGTAGCGGCGGATGAAATCCCTTGACCTGATCAGGAATTCGACCTGCTGCGAGACATCGTGGAGCGGGTCGACCGAGCGGGTCGACCGGCACAGCACCACCGCGCCCTCCAGCGCCGCGATGCAGGTGATCGCAAGGGAGGCCGCGTCGGACTCGTCGAAACCGTCGGAGACGAACGCACGGGTCAGCGCGTCACGCCAGTGGCCGAAGATGCTGCCCGCCACGCTGGTCAACTGCGGTTCCTCGGTAGCCGAACCGATCGCCGCCGCCACCACCGGACAGCCGGCCACGAACTCGCTCTCGACGAGCAGTTCCTCCCAGAACGCCACGAAGTTGCGGACCAGATGCATTCCGCCCTTGGCGGCCGCTTCGTCGATCTCCTTGGTGATCGCGTCACCGGCGTAGCTCAGGGCCTCTCGCAGGATCTGGTTGCGGCCAGCGGGGAAGTGGTAGTACACCGACCCGCGTGGCGCGCCGCTGCGGGCGAGCACTTCGTCGATCGTGACGCCTGCCGCGCCGCGCTCCCGCAACACCTCGACCGCGGCGACCAGCATCTTGGTGCGCGTCGAACCGCGCTTGTTGGCGGTCTTCGTCCCGACGGAAGACAGGTCAACCTCCAATGGGGCGATCAGGCTGCGGGCGTGCGAGGCAGGTGCGCCGGACGCCAACCGAGCGTACGGGGGCCGAAACGGAAGACCCGGCGGTCGTGCATCCGATGGGTGAACCGGTATCCGGCGACGTTGACTTCAATGACCCACATCGGGTGCCTCCCTGGCTATGACGAACAGCATAAAACGGTCAACACCCAGGAGCAATCAATGTATTCCACATCACAGCTCTGGGATTAGATCGGCCCAGCTAGACAGGGTCGTCCAGCCGCGGCAGCCCAGCCGAGCCGCCAGGCGCGATTATGAGGTAGACCATAATTCGATCGGAGTCGGGCACCTGAGCTGAAGTGCAGGTCGCGGCGCCATCGGACGGCTACGCTCGGCTCCACGCGAACGAAAGGCGCTCGTGATGGGCCACTACAGAAGCAACGTGCGGGATCTCGAGTTCAACCTGTTCGAGGTGCTGGGTCTCGACAAGGCGCTGGCGACCGGCGAGTTCGGCGAGCTCGACGGCGATTCGGTGCGCCAGATGCTCGACGAAGCGGCCCGGCAGGCCGAGGGTCCGCTCGCCGAGTCGTTCGCCGAATCCGATCGGCGCCCGCCCACATTCGATACGGCCACCCATGAGGTGACGCTGCCCGAGCCGTTCAAGAAGTCGTTCAAGGCCTGGCAGCAAGGCGAGTGGTTCCGCGTCGGGATGGCCGAGGACATCGGCGGGGTCGCGGCACCGGCCGCCGTGGAGTGGGCGATCAACGAGTTCGTCCTCGGCGGCAATCCGGCGGTGTTCATCTACCAGGCCGGGTCGAAGATGGCGGACATCCTCTACGACATCGGCAACGAACAGCAGCGACACTGGGCCGGGCTGATGGTGGAGCGCGACTGGTGCGCGACGATGGTCCTCACAGAACCCGACGCCGGTTCTGACGTCGGCGCCGGCCGCACCAAGGCCGTTCAACAGCCCGACGGCACATGGCATCTCGATGGGGTGAAGAGGTTCATCACCAACGGCGACGCCGGCGACCTGTTCGAGAACATCGTGCATCTCGTGTTGGCCCGCCCCGAGGGCGCGGGACCTGGCACCAAGGGCCTCTCGCTGTTCTTCGTGCCGAAGTTCCACTTCGACCCCGAGACCGGTGAACTCGGCGAGCGCAACGGCGTTTTCGTCACCAACGTCGAGCACAAGATGGGGTTGAAGGTGTCGGCGACGTGCGAGCTGACCTTCGGTCAACACGGGGTGCCCGCCGTGGGCTGGCTGGTCAACGACTCGCACAACGGCATCGCCCAGATGTTCAAGGTCATCGAATACGCGCGAATGATGGTGGGCACCAAGGCGATCGCCACGTTGTCGACGGGTTATCTCAATGCGCTGGACTACGCCAAGACCCGGGTGCAGGGCGCGGACATGACCCAGATGACCGACAAGACCGCGCCGCGGGTGACGATCCTGCATCACCCGGATGTGCGCCGGGCGCTGCTGACGCAGAAGTCCTACGCCGAAGGGCTGCGCGCGCTCTACCTCTACACCGCCGCCCACCAGGATCCCCCCGTCGCGCAGATCGTCTCCGGAGCCGACGCCGAGATGGCAGGCCGCGTCAACGATCTATTGCTGCCGATCGTCAAAGGTGTGGGTTCGGAACGGGCATACCAGTGCCTGACCGAATCCCTACAGACGTTCGGCGGTTCGGGTTTCCTGCAGGACTATCCGATCGAGCAATACATCCGCGACGCCAAGATCGACTCCCTGTACGAGGGCACCACCGCCATCCAGGCGCAGGACTTCTTCTTCCGCAAGATCGCCCGCGACCAAGGTGCCGCGCTGGCGCACCTGGCCGGTCAGATCGAGGAGTTCGTCCGCAGTGACCTCGCGCGTGCAGAGCTCGCCGACGGTCGCGCCCGGCTGGCCACCGCGCTGCAGGACGTGCAGGCGATGGTCGCGGCCCTGACCGGATACCTGGTCTCGGCGCAGGAGAACCCGCGCGAGCTGTACCGCATCGGCCTGGCCTCGGTGCCGTTCCTGCTCGCCGTCGGCGACCTGGTGATCGGCTGGCTGTTGTTGCACCAGGCCGAGATCGCGTTGGCCGCGCTGGACGGCGACGTATCGGGCAGCGACCGCGCGTTCTACACCGGCAAGGTCGCAGCGGCGAACTTCTTCGCCGAGCACATGCTGCCGCTGTTGACCTCTGCGCGCGGCATCATCGAGACCATCGGCCTCGACGCGATGGACGTGCCCGAAGACGCGTTCTAGGTTCTAGTCCTCGGGGGTGTAGCCGAACGGCAGCAGCACGCTCTTGTGCTCGACGTATGCCTCGATGCCCTCCGGACCGTTCTCGCGGCCGATGCCGGAGTTCTTGTAGCCGCCGAACGGGGCGCCGGGATCGAACGCGTACATGTTGACCGCGTAGGTGCCGGTGCGGATCTTCGACGCGACCTCGAGCGCCTTCTTGTTGTCGGTGGTCCACACCGAGCCGGCCAAGCCGTACACCGAATCGTTGGCGATGCGGATCGCATCCTCTTCGGTCTCGTAGGGGATGACCGCCAGCACGGGTCCGAAGATCTCCTCCTGGGCGATCGTCATCGAGTTGTCGACGTCGGCGAACACGGTCGGCTCCACGAACCAGCCGTTGTCCAGACCCGCCGGGCGGCCACCGCCGGTGACGAGGCGCGCACCCTCGTCGACGCCCTTCTTGATGTAGGACTCGACGCGGTCGCGCTGCTTCTCAGAGATCAGCGGGCCGATTGCGGCGTTCGGGTCGTCGGGCAGGCCGACGGGCATCGCGCCGATGAAGTTGGCGATCTTTTCCACGACCTCGTCGTAGCGCGACCGGGGCGCCAGGATGCGCGTCTGCGCGACGCAGGCCTGCCCGCTGTTCATCACGCCCGAGAACCCGAGCATCGGCAGGGTGGAATCCAGGTCGGCGTCCTCGAGGATGATCGCGGCGGACTTACCGCCCAGCTCGAGCGTGCACGGCTTGAGCTTCTCGGCGGCGATCTTCGCGATCTCCTTGCCGACCGCGGAGCTACCGGTGAACGTGTACTTGTCGATCTGGTCGTTGGCGGTCAGCGCGCGACCGGTCTCGGGGCCACCGGGAACGATCGACAGCACCCCGTCGGGCAGACCGGCCTCGGCGAACATCTCGGCCATCGCGAACACCGACAGCGGCGTCTCGGCGGCCGGCTTGAGCACGACGGTGCAGCCGGCCAGCAGTGCGGGGCCGAGCTTGTTGGCGGCCAGGAAGAACGGCACGTTCCACGCGGTGACGGCGCCGACGACGCCGATCGGTTCGCGCACGACCATGGTCTGCCCATAGATGCCGTCGCGGATCTCCTTCCACGGGTACTTGTCGGCCGCGCCCGCGTAGTACTGGAACGACGACATCGCCGCGCCGTACTGCATCATGTCGACGATGGTCTGCGGCTGGCCGGTCTCGGCGGCCAGCAGGAACTTCAGCTCGTCGCCGCGTTCCTCCATCAGCTTGACCGCCGCCGCCAGCACCGCGGCCCGCTCCTGCGGCGACTTGTGCGGCCAAGGGCCCTCGTCGAACGCCTTGCGGGCGGCGGCGCAGGCCGCGTCGACATCGGCGGCCGACGCCAGCGGCACCTTGCCCACCAACTCGCCGGTGGCGGGCGAGTGCACCTCGATCACATCGGAGGTGGCCGGCTCGACCCACTTGCCGCCGATGAACAGCTGGTCCCATTCGGTGCGATACGCGGTGCTCTGTGTCATGACCGTCACACTACCTAGGAAGCCGCCGAAGTAGAACCTGTTGCAGTCGGCCGCTCACGGCGCCCGAAGAACCAGCACCAGGTTGCTCACCAGGAACTCCCTCACAACCGGTACCTTCGTCAGCGACCACGCCCATCTCGGGTGGTAGCGGGGGAAAGCGGCGACCAACGCACCCGTGCTCGCCGCCCACTGCAGGCCGTCGGCCGCCGACACCGCAAACAGTGACGAACCGTAGTTGTTCTTCGGCGGATGGCCCTGCCTGCGGGTGTATCGGCGCGCGGCGCGGGCGCCGCCGAGGTAGTGCCACAGCCCGGTCTCGTGCCCACCGAACGGGCCCAGCCACACCGTGTACGACAGCACCACCAGCCCGCCGGGCCGGGTCACCCGCAGCATCTCGGCGCCCATCCGCCACGGCTGCCGCACGTGCTCGGCCACGTTCGACGACAGGCAGATGTCGACGCTGGCGTCGGCGAACGGCAAAGCCGTCCCGGATGCTCGGACGTAGGTGCTCGCGGTCGCCGTCCCCGGGGCGGCATGCATCTCGGCCGGATCCGGTTCGACCCCTATATAGCGAAAACCCTTGTCGGCAAATGCTTCTGAGAAGTAACCGGGGCCGCCGCCGACGTCGAGCACCGTGCGCCCGGCCGGCGTCGATCCATCCGTGGCCAGCCATAGGTCGGAGACCATCTCGGCGGTGTCCTCGCCGAGAGCGCCGTAGAACCGTGCCGGGTCGCTCTGCTCGAAGCGGAACTGCGCGAGCAGGCGCAGCGACCGCGACAGTGTCGCCCGCTCGGCGAACCGGTCGGTGACTGGCATGGAACCGAAGACTACGCAGCACCGCGATCCGACTACGCTGTTGCCGATGTCTGCCCGTCCGCTCCGATCGGTGTTGCTGCTGTGCTGGCGCGACACCGGCCACCCACAGGGGGGCGGCAGCGAGGCCTACCTGCAGCGCATCGGCGCGCAGTTGGCCGCGTCGGGCATCGAGGTCACGCTGCGCACAGCGCGCTATCCGGGAGCCGCGCGTCGCGAAGTCGTCGACGGAGTCCGCGTTAGCCGCGGCGGCGGGCGCCACACCGTTTACATCTGGGCGGGGTTGGCGATGGTGTTGGCCCGCATCGGCCTCGGGCCGCTGCGGCGCGCGCGACCCGACGTGGTGATCGACACGCAGAACGGCATCCCGTTCATGGCGCGACTGGCCTACGGGCGGCGCGTCGCTGTGCTCGTGCACCACTGCCACCGCGAGCAGTGGCCGGTGGCCGGGCCGGTGAAGGGCCGGATCGGCTGGTTCGTCGAGTCGAGGCTCTCGCCGCGGGCGCACCGGCGCAACCAGTACGTCACGGTGTCGCTGCCGTCGTCGCGTGATTTGGCCGCGTTGGGCGTGCGTCCCGGACAGATCGCGGTGGTGCGCAACGGGCTCGACGAGGCGCCGGCCTCGACGTTGGCCCCCAGGCGCGCGCCGGCCCCGCGGGTCGTGGTGTTGTCACGTCTGGTGCCGCACAAGCAGATCGAGGACGCGCTGGAGGCCGTCGCTGCGCTGCGGCCGCGCTTGCCAGGGCTGACGCTCGACGTCGTGGGCGGCGGCTGGTGGGAGCAGCGGCTCGTCGAACACGCCGCCCTCCTCGGCATCTCCGATGCGGTGACGTTTCATGGCCACATCGATGACGAGGCCAAACACCGTGTGCTGCAAGAGGCGTGGGTGCACGTGCTGCCCTCGCGCAAAGAGGGCTGGGCGCTGGCGGTCATCGAGGCCGGTCAGCATTCGGTGCCCACGATCGGCTACCGGTCGTCCGGTGGGCTGACAGACTCCATCGTCGACGGCGTGACCGGCATGTTGGTCGACGACTTCGACGGTCTGGTCGACGGTTTGGCTGAACTGTTGTCCGATCATGTGCTGCGCGAGCAACTCGGAGCCAAGGCACATGTCCGCTGCGGTGAGTTCTCCTGGCAGCAGAGCGCCGAGGCGATGCGCACGTTGCTGGAAGCGGTGCACCGCGGCCAGTACGTCAGCGGCGTGGTCTAGCCTTCGCGACGCTCACCGTCATCGAACCGTGCCCCTCGGGTGCTAGAACGGTGGCGGATCGTCCAGCAGAACTCTCGGATCGGTCGGCGGACCCGTGCCCAGCGGGTAGAAGCTGCCGAAAGTCTGGGCGGCCGGCGCGGTGTTTTCCGCTCGGATCGTGGCGTTGAGAGCGCGTTCGCGTTGGATGCGCCGCTCGCGGTTCTGGCGGCGGGAGCGTCGGCGGGTGGGCATGCAGATCCCGCGTCCCGGTGTCGGTGCCGGCATCTCGGGCGGGTGAAGTGTGCCGGTGGAAGCGCCGAGTTGTGGAAACAGCATCGCTCCGAACGGAGTAGTGGTGTGTATGCGCCCGGTCGGGCTGGTGAATATGACGGCGCCGTCGGGTTGTTGGCGCACGATCCAGCCGCCGGGTCCGCAGTAGAACGTCTTCATCAGGTGGTGCAGCCGGCAGAAACAGGCGTTGTTGGACGGATGGGTGGGCCCGTGGGGCCAGGGCGCGGTGTGGTCGATGTCGGATCGCCAGGCGGGACGGTCGCAATTCATCCACCGGCAGGTCAGGTCGCGGGAGCGAACGAAATCGGCAAGCGCGGTCGAGGGACGGTACTGCGGTTCGGGTGCGGCGTCGTCGGGGATCTCAATGGGGCGCCGCTTGGCGTGGCGCGCCACCTCGGCGACGGTCGACGCCGGAACCGGACCCAATCCGGATACGTACCCCGGTGTCGTGCCGGCGCCTTCGACGGTGCCCCGCTCGGCGAGCATATGGACCAAAACGGTAGTTGCCGTCCTGCCTGCGGCGGGACAGTCAGGTCGTTCGCATAGGCACGCCATCGCGTCCTCATGGGCAAGCACCGCCGCGATCGCGTCCGCCCGGCGCTGGCGATGCGTTCGTGGATCCTCCCGGCAGACCGTGGCGGCCAGCGCGTCGAGTCGCTGACTCAAAGCCACCCCGTCGACCCCGCGTAGGCAGGCGACGATGTCGGCCATTCCGTACTGGCCAGGTATGACATCGAAATGGCGGTCGTCATCACGGGATTTGGCTCGGCGCACCGCGTCCGGGTCGATCTGAAGGACCAGCCAGTCGACGACCTCGACGAGCTTGTTGTACGACAGGTGGTTCCACTGGGCGGCCCGGTCGGCGAAGATCGCGTCGATCAGTGCGCAGGCGTCCTCGCTGACCATCAGGTCGGTGCGGTAGATCAGCATGTTGACCACCTGCCACTCGATCTCACCGGCCGCGAACACCTTCGCCACCTTGGGAAGCCGTTTGATCAGGGCCTGGCCCGAGCTCATCATGGAAGAGGCCCGTCCGCGGCTGATGCCGAGTTCGGCACCGATCTCGGCAGCCACGACCTCCCAGTCATCGACCACCTTGTCGTCGTTCTCGCCGTCGCATTCGGGAACGCGGCGCAGGCTGAAGTGCCCGATAGCCAACAGCTGACGCGCGATCTCGACCCGGCTGGCGCGCTGCGCCTGGCCCATCAGGTCGACCAACCCCGCGTCGCTCGCCGTATCGAACATATGTGCGAGTATGCCATCGCCCACCGACATTTCTGTTCCGCCGGCGACGGCGAGGTCATCGACGGTGAGGTGCTTTGACTCGCGGCGGCGACTTGCTCAACCGTCGCGCCACCAGGGCGCCCGCACCGCCGAGCAGCATCGCCAGCCAGGCA
Source organism: Mycobacterium lehmannii (assembly GCF_002245535.1). Classification (GTDB taxonomy): domain Bacteria; phylum Actinomycetota; class Actinomycetes; order Mycobacteriales; family Mycobacteriaceae; genus Mycobacterium; species Mycobacterium lehmannii. The sequence continues at coordinate 13,551 of NZ_NKCN01000008.1, forward strand.
CAATGTGCGGCCAGCACCAGGGTCCGACCGTCGGCCTGCGGCGACGATCCGCCAACCCGGTACAGGGTGAGGTTTTCGTCGGTGTAGGCCACGGGCAACGGCAAACGCTCTGTCGGAGCGCCGGATTCGACCACAACCCATCCGACGCCGGCGTCGGCGAGCAGGTCGCGATCGGCACTCTCGACGAGGATCTCCTGCACGTCGCGCGCGCGTTGCCCTTCCCCGTACACCGTCCGCTCGCCGATGTGCAGATCGCCGGTGGTCAACACGTCGGCACGCACCCACCGGGGCAGCGGGTCGAGCACCGGAGCCTCACCCGCCCACTCGAAGTGGCGCATGCTGCCCATCGGCATCACCGCGACCGTCCGCGGGTCGGCGTTGATGATCGCGGCCACCTTCGCCCATCCCGGCGGGTACTGCACGGCGGTGACGCGGCCACCCACGCCCCACGCCAAGTCCGGCAACGTCGCGATGAGCGCGACGCAGCAGAGTGCCGCGGTCGCCGCCGTCGGCAACCAGCGTCGGGCGAAGATCACCGCCGCCGCGCCGGCAACCACATAGCCCGGCATCGCCAACGCCACCCACTTCTGCGCGTCGCGGACCACCCCCAGGCCGGGCACGGCGCGGACGGCCGCCTCGACGAGGACGAGTCCGGGCCCGGTGGCCATCAGCGCGGGCACCACGACGGCGAACCCGGCCAGGACCATCAGCGGTACGGCCGTCGGTCGGCGCAGCGCGACCGGTAAGCCGAGAGCGACCACGCCGAGCAACACCGCCGTACCCACGATCGCCAAAAGCGTTGTGCGAGAGGGTGGTACGGCATCGGCATTCCAGATTCCGCCCAGCCCGGCCAGGCTGAGCAGTGTTCCGAGGCCCGGTTCGGCGCGCGCGGCGAACGCGAAGACGCCGTCGGCCTGCGACGACTCCAACGACCGCGACACCGTCGCCGCGACCAGCCACGGCAGCGCCGCGACGACCGTCATGGCCATCGTCACGCCCGCACACCGCCACCGGCCCCACCCTTCGCCGGGCGCGGCGACGCACACGAGCGCGACGGTCGCCGCGAGCATCAGCCCGGTGGGCGTCAACCCGGCCAGTGCCAACCAGAAGGCCAACGCCCACAACGGGGTCCACCGCGCCGACTCCCGCATCTGCAGCACCGTCGTGGCGACCCACGGCAGGCACCCGTAGCCAACGAGAAGGCTCCAGTGCCCTTGCAGCAGCCGCTCGGCGACGTACGGGTTCCATATCGCGACCGTCACCGCCACGCACTGACCGGCGAGCCCCGACTCGGGAACCACCGCGGCAGCCAACCGCGCCGCGCCCCAGCCCGCCAGCCACAGTCCCGCGACGAGCAGCGTCTTGGCCACCACCCCCCCGTCGACCACCGAGGACACGACGGCCATGAAGAAGTCCTGCGGAAGGGCCCGCGGTGCCGCCTCGGACAGCCCGAGCGCGGCATCGGACAGATACGAGCGCGGCGTGGACACCGCGTCGCGCAACAGCAGATACCCGGGTGCGAACAACGGCGCCGTCACCACGAGGGCGAGCACCAACGCGTAGGCCGGTCCCACGACCGACCGCCCGATCAGACCGGTCTGTCCGGGGGCAGGTCGGTCGGTCGAGATGTCGGGATCTTCTCGGTCTTGGCTTCGGCGCCCGGGACCTTGATGCCCTGGGTGTCGAAGAATCCGTGGTCGGCCTCGTCGAGACCGGGGTCGATCAGCGCGGACTCCGCGCGCAGGCTGAACGAGCCGAGCAGCGCGCCGCCGACCAGCAGCACCAGCCCCATCGCGGTGAAGGTGATCGGCAGGATGCGGCCCCACAGCGCGACCCGGTCGCGCTCGTTGCCCGCGCTGGCGACCTGGGACTCGACGGTCTCCTCGTTGAACGCGACCTTGTAGTCGACGAACGTGACCTCGGGCTTGAGCGGCTCGCGGGCGTAGTAGTGGTAGCCGTGCTCGTCCCTCTTGACGATCGTCCCCGACACAGGGTCGACCCAGAAGGTGCGCTGCGCGGCGTAGTACCGCGACATCGTGATCGGCTCGTCGGGCTCACCGGGCACACCCCACATCGCCGCGCGGGCGGTGACCTCGCTGTCGGCGTCGTCTTCGTAGAGCGAGGCGTACTTCACCGGCTCGACGAGCTTGCCGTCGGAGTCGTAGCCGACGTTCTGGGTGAACCGGTAGGTGGTCAGGCCGTTGACGTCTTCTTCGCCGTCGTAGTTGGCGTCGAACGCCTTCTGCGCGATCGGGTCGAAGACGGAGTAGGTCTTCTTCTCGGTGTCGAACGGGAACCGGTAGGCCAGGCCCTCGTGCGGCAGCGCGATGTTGGTCGGCGGCTTGTCGTCCTCCATGGCGCGCGGTTTCTGCACCGCACCGCCCGGATTGCTCTCGCTGGACACCGCCTCGGCGGTGCTGCGGTTGACGGTCACCGTGTCGACAAGCGCCAACAGCAGGCCGGCCTCCTGCTGTTTGTCGGTGCGGCGCAGCGTGGAGCCCACCTGAAGCGTCACCACGTCGGCGTTCGACGGGGACTCGACGGTGAGCTGCTCCTGCTGAACCATCGGCACGTCGCGGTCGACGACGAACCGTTCGCTGTTCAGCGATGCCGGGTCGAAGGCCGTGCCGCTGCCGTCGCTGATCAGCGTCGCATCGAGGTCCAGCGGGATCTTGGCGATCTTGCTGTGGGTGTAGGTGGACAGCAACAGCGCGGCGATCAACAGGGCGGCACCCAGCCCCAAGATCCCGCAAGCCGCAATCCGCAGCGCCACTGCGCGGTTCAAACCGTGCCTCCTTCACCTGCGGTATGCCCGCAGAAACCCGTTTGACCCTAACAGCACAATTTAAGGTCGGCGTCGCTCCAGACGCATCCGCCGACCCGTGGTCACCGTCCTCGGCTTCACCGGGCACACTGATTTCGTGGCAGTTGCGTTGGCCGGCGAGACGCGCGAGGAGCAGGTGGGCGGAACCCGCGGGTTCCTGCCTGCGGTGGAGGGCATGCGAGCCTGCGCCGCGGTCGGCGTCGTCGTCACCCACGTGGCGTTCCAGACCGGGCACACCGGCGGGATCAGCGGACGACTGTTCGGCCGGTTCGATCTCGCGGTGGCGCTCTTCTTCGCCCTCTCGGGTTTTCTGCTGTGGCGCGGGCACGCCGCGGCAGCGCGCGGGCTGCGGCCGACCCCACCGACCGGCCACTACCTGCGCTCCCGGATCGTGCGCATCATGCCCGGATACCTCGTGGCGGTCGTGGTGATCCTGTCGCTGCTGCCGGAGGCCAAAGCGGACCTGACCGTATGGTTGGCCAACCTCACCCTGACCCAGATCTATGTGCCGCTGACACTCACCGCGGGGCTGACGCAGATGTGGAGCCTGTCGGTCGAGGTCGCGTTCTACATGGCGTTGCCGTTCCTCGCGCTCCTGGTGCGACGCGTCCCGGTGCGGGCGCGCATTCCCGTCATCGCCGGCGCGGCGCTCGTCAGCCTCGGGTGGGCGGTCCTGCCGATCGCGACATCGGCCGGCGTCAACCACCTGAACTGGCCGCCGGCCTTCTTCTCCTGGTTTGCCGCGGGCATGCTGCTCGCCGAGTTGACCGTCACGCCGGTCGGATGGCCGCACCGACTGGCCCGGCGGCGCCTCCTGATGGCGGTCATCGCGGTCGCGGCGTTCCTGGTCGCCGCCTCCCCGATCGCCGGACCCGAGGGCCTCACGCCGGGCACGGTCACCCAGTTCGTCGTCAAGATCGCGATGGGCGCCGTGGTCGCCGGTGCGCTGCTCGCGCCGCTCGTGCTCGACCGCCCCGACACCTCGCACCGGGTGCTGGGCAGCACCACGATGGTGACGTTGGGGCGATGGTCCTACGGACTGTTCATCTGGCACCTCGCCGCGCTCGCGATGGTGTTCCCGGTCATCGGCGAGTTCGCGTTCAACGGCCACATGCCGGTGGTGCTGGTGCTGACGGTCGTGTTCGGGTTCGCGATCGCCGCGGTCAGCTATGCGCTGGTGGAGTCACCGTGCCGAACGGCGTTGCGGCGCTGGGAGTATCGCCATACCCGCCCGGTGCCGCCGTTGGACTCGTCGGTCAGCAGCGTGCCTGAGCCCGTCGCGAGATGACCTCGTCGCGGACCGCTGACCGGCGCGCTTTACCCGCGTCGTCGCGCAGCGGCTCATCGGTGAACTCGACTGTGCGGGGCACCTTGTAGCGTTCGAGTCGCTCGGACAGGAACGCGACGACGGCCGCCGCGTCGAGCCCACCCTCGGCATGCACCAGCGCATGCGGCACCTGACCGAGGTCGTCGTCGGGGACGCCGACCACCAGACACGACAGCACCGCCGGATGCTCGGACAGCGCCGACTCGATCTCGGCGGGATAGACGTTGCGGCCGCCGACGGTGAACATGTCCACCCGCCGGTCGCTGAGGTAGAGGAAGCCGTCGGCATCGAAGTACCCGAGGTCGCCCAACGAATCCCAGCCGTCGCGGGATTTCGCCGTCGCGCCGACGTAGCGGTAGGTGGGTCTGCTGCCCGGCGACGGCCGCATGTAGACCTCGCCGACCACCCCGGGCGGGCACTCGTTGCCGTCGTCGTCGAGCACCTTCATCTCGCCGGCGACGACGACACCGACCGACCCCGGATGGGCCAACCATTGACTTCCCGAGATGAACGTCAACGCCTGTAATTCGGTGCCGCCGTATAGTTCCCACAGCACATCCGGTTGCAGAATCTCGATCCAGGCGCGCTTGACCGCGGGTGGACACGGCGCCCCGACATGCCAGAACCGCCGGATCGAGGACAGGTCGTAGGCGTCGGGGTCGGCCCGGTAGACCGGAATCAGGCGCTGCATGATCGTCGGCACCGTGGTCAGGAACGTCACGCGATACTCCGTCACGAGCCGAAGGAACTCGTGCGGTTCGAACCGCGGCATGATCACCAGGTGATGGCCCTGCACAAGCCCGATCGCGAAGGTCGTGAAGCCGGTGTTGTGGCTCATCGGCACCGAGATCAGGTTGACGTCACCCTCTTGCGCCCCAAGGGGATAACCCACCATCGGCGGGTAGCGGCTGTCGTTGCCCGCCTCGATCAGCTTGGGCCTGCCGGTGCTGCCGCCCGATGCCATCGCCTTGAACACCGGCGACACCTTCTCGGGTAACGCTGCATCCGAGAGGCTTTCATCGGGCACGTAACCCGCTGGCACGCTTGCTATTCGGCCGGTGGGGTCGGCGCGGCCGACGACCAGGGCGCGGGGCCGCAGTTCGAGCAGCCCAGTCAGTTCGGCATCGGGAAGCCTTGGAGAGAGCGGCTGGGGGATCGCACCCAGCTTCCACGTCGCCAGTACCGCCTGCACCCACTCGATGGAGTTCGGCAACACCACGGTGACGTAATCACCTTCTCGCACACCAAGTTCGGCGTAGGCTCTGGCCAGCCGGTTGGTCGACGCGTCGAGCTCACCTCGGGTCAGGGTGACGCCTTCGCACGTGATGGCGGGCGCGTCGGGTTCGGCCTCGGCCAGCCGTGACACCTGCGTGCTGATCGGCGGAGTCTGTTCGGGCATGTCAGTAAGCGCCCCGGGTCTCGAATATTCGGCGCGGGTTGTCGACGAGCATCGTCGTGAGCTGTTCCTCGGAGACGCCTCGCTTCTTGAGGGCCGGGATCACGTCGTTGTGGATATGCAGGTAGTGCCAGTTGGGCATGGTCTGCGGGACGAGTCCTTCCGGAAGCCAGTCGATGAAACAGGACGCGTCGTGCGACAGCACCATCTTGTCGGCGTGGCCGCGCTCGCACATCCGCGCGACGGTGTCCACCCGCTCCTCGAAACCGAGGAACACGTCGACCCCGAACCGGTCCATCCCGATGTAGGACCCGTTGTCGATCAACTGTTCCAGGTAGTCCAGATCGGTGCTGTCACCGGAATGCCCGATGACGACGCGCGAGAGGTCCACGCCCTCCTCACTGAACACGCGCTGCTGATCCAGGCCGCGCTTGGTCGCGGCGTGCGTGTGCGTCGAGATCGGGACGCCCGTCTCCCGGTGCGCCTGGGCCACCGCGCGCAGCACCCGCTCGACCCCGGGTGTCAGGCCGGGTTCGTCGGTCGCGCACTTGAGGACCGCCGCCTTCACTCCGGTGCCCGCGATACCGGTGGTGATGTCGCGGACGAACATGTCGACCATCGGCTCACCGAGCGGGGTCTCCGGCCCGCTGAAATGGAAGAACATCGGGACGTCGTTGTACGTGTAGACGCCGGTGGCGACGATGATGTTGATGTCGGTTTGCGCGGCGATACGCTCGATACGCGGAATGTAGCGCCCCATTCCGATCACCGTGAGATCGACGATGCTGTCGACCCCGCGCGATTTGAGCTCGTTGAGGCGGACGACGGCGTCGCCCTCCCGTTGGGCCTCGTCGCCCCAGACCTCCGGATAGTTGGTCGAGATGTCGAGGGACTGGATGAAGACGTGTTCATGCATGAGCGTGACGCCCAGGTCGGTGGTGTCGATCGGTCCTCGGGCGGTGTTCAGTACCGGCACGCGGCCGATGCTACGAGATAGCGGTCGACCAATCGGGTACTTGAAACTCGATTCATAGCGAAAGGCCAGAACCGAATGGCGACATCGTCGAGCGTCCGCACCGCGCCGTCGGCGTGGGCGCCGCTGCGGTCGCCGATGTACCGGGCGCTGTGGATCGCGCAGCTAGTGTCGAACCTCGGGACCTGGATGCAGACGGTCGGCGCCCAGTGGATGCTGGTCGCCGATCCCGACGCCGCGGTGCTGGTGCCTCTGGTGCAGACCGCGACGACGTTGCCGGTGATGCTGTTGGCGCTGCCCTCCGGCGTGGTCGCCGATCTGGTCGACCGGCGACGCCTGCTGATCGCCACGCAGTCGGCGATGGCGGCCGGCGTCTCGATCCTGGCGATCTTGACCGGTGTCGGGTTGACGACGCCGGCGGTTTTGCTGATCCTGTTGTTCCTGATCGGCTGCGGACAGGCGCTGACGGCGCCGGCGTGGCAGGCCATCCAGCCCGAACTCGTTCCGCGCGAACAGATTCCCGCTGCGGCGGCGCTGACCAGCCTGGCCCTGAACAGCGCCAGGGCGGTCGGGCCCGCGATCGCCGGCCTGCTCGTGGCCTTGTCCGGGCCGACGACGGTGTTCGCACTGAACGCGGTCTCGTTCATCGGCATCGTCGTGGTGCTGTTCACCTGGCGGCGGCCGGTTGAGGAACGGTTGCTGCCGACCGAGCGGCCGTTGTCGGCGCTGAGCGCGGGCGGACGGTACATCCGCAGCTCGCCGGTGGTGCGGCGCATCCTGCTGCGGGCGCTGCTGTTCATCGCTCCCGGCAGCGCGCTGTGGGGGCTGCTTGCGGTGATCGCCGATCGACAACTGCACCTGTCGTCGGCGGGCTACGGCGTGCTGCTGGGCGCGCTGGGTGTCGGCGCGGTGTGCGGGGCGATGGTGTTGTCCCGGCTGCAGGTCCGGTTCGGGCGCAACGCCTTGTTGACGGTGGGCGCGGTCGGTTTCGCGCTCGCCACCGCGGTGCTGGCGCTGGTTCCGGTGCTTGCGGTGGTGATCGTCGCGATGATCGTCGGCGGACTGTCGTGGTTGCTGACCCTGTCGACCCTGAATGCGTCCATGCAGCTGAGCCTTCCGGCCTGGGTGCGGGCGCGCGGACTGTCGGTCTACCAGCTGGTGTTCATGGGTGGACAGGCGATCGGCTCGCTGGTCTGGGGGCTGGTGGCCGGCGCGACCAACAGCGTCACCGCGCTGCTGATCGCGGCCGGGTTGCTCGCCGCGTGCGCGGTATCGCTGCTGTGGTGGCGGCTGCATCCGGGCACCGGCAACCTCGACGTCGAACCGTCGGGGCACTGGCCGGAACCGGCGCTCGTGTTCGAACCCGCCCCGCCCGACGGCCCGGTCCTCGTGCTCAAGACATACCGGGTCGCATCGGAGAACGAGGCGGCGTTCGTCGCGGCGATGGACCGGGTGAAGCGTTCGCGGCAGCGTACCGGGGCCGTGCAATGGCGGTTGTTCCGTAGCGGTGAATTCCCCAACACATTCGTCGAAGCGTTCGTCGTGCGGTCGTGGTACGAGCACCTGCACCAGCACGTCATCCGGCAGACGGGCCAGGACCTGATCGCCGAGCAGGAGGTCGACAAGTACGTCGTCGGCGAACCCAAGCTCGAGCATCTGATCGCGGTCAGCTGAGCCGTTTCTCCGTCCGAATCGGCACGGTCGACGCCGCGACCGCGGCCACCGAGACCAACGCCAGTAGCTGAACACCCCACGAATGCCCGATGTAGCCGTCTACCGAGCGCCACGGATACTGACTCAACACCGCACCGGCCAGGATCAACCCACCGGCCGCGGTGCCGACCGTGACTGCCTCGCAGAGCTTTTCGCGGTGGCGCAGCAGCCAACGGACGCCGACCGCCAGACCGACCACCGCGACGCCCGCCACCCCCGAGATCGCCGCACCGACGGCCAGTACCGCGGCGCCGACGGCGACGGGGCGCGGTCGCCACACCGGCACCGGCTCGGCTTGCGCCGGGCGCCTGCGCATCGGCAGGAAAGCGAGCAGTGCGAGCACCGGCAGCAGCGCGAGCCCGCCGATCAGGCCGGCGCGGTAGGGCACATTCGTCGGGAAGCTCAGCGTGACCGGGCCCGCCGTACCCGGCGGCAGCACCCAGCCCTGCTGCCAGCCGTTCACCGTGATCGGCGTCAGCTGTGACCCGGCGCTGTCGTGGGCGACCCAGCCGGGGTTGATGCTTTCGGGTACCACGAGGACCCGGGACGCCGACGACGGTGCGACGGTCACCTCGCGGTGGTCTGCGCTCCATTGCCCGGTCTGCGCGGAAACGCTTGGCGCCTCGCGTATTTCAACGGCGCGCGGTCCGGCGAGCTGAGCGCCGTCGACGATGAACGCCGCGCCGGGGCTGATGACCAGCTCCTGTTGGCCCTTGGGCAGCAGGATCGGCTCGGCCCGGCACGGGCGTGCCGCCACGGGTTCACCGTCGAGGAGGGCGCCGACGGTCGTGCTGAGCGAGGTCTGCACGAACTCGCCGGCGACGCCGATGACCGGGCCCTTGCCGCACGGCATGTCGATGGTTCGGTTCCGGTTGGCCGCGGCGTCGGCCGCCGCGATCGGTTCGCCGCGGGTGTCGAGCGCGGTCACCTCGGCCAGGCCGGGTGGTTTGAGTTGGTCGAAACCGAGCGCCGTGCGGTCGATGACGTCGTCCCAGTCGAGAAGGGAGATCGTCACGGTGTCGGTGGCTTTCGGTTTGAGATCCAGGGTCTGGGCGCCGGCATCGCCGGCCACCGGACGGATTTGCGGACCGTCGCCGAGGTCGACGGCCACCAGCGTCGGACGTGCGGGCAACTCCGACGAACTCGGCGTCACCCGCAGGCCGGCAACTTCGGTCCGCTTCGGCAGTTTCAGCGTCAGTGTCGGCGGCGTCCCCTGCTGCACGACCCGCTGCGGGGCGGTCCAGGCGGTGCCCGCATCGCCGTCTGCGGCGGCGTAGGCCGAGCCGAGCACGTCGATCGGATCGGCTTCGCCCACCGCGCGGGCGGTACCGGGGGCGCTGATGAGGTCGGCCAACTGGGGACCCTGTCGGGCGCGCACCCATACCGTCGGAGTCACCGCGATCGGCGTCGGAACCGTCAGTGTCCGGCTCAAGTTCACCGGCTCCTCGGCCGACAGCGCCATCAACGCTGCGCACCGGTAGCCGGTCGGACTTTGCGCGCAGCCAGATCGCCCCAGCAACTCCGAACCCAGATCCCATTGCGCCACAGCAGAATCCGCGGGTGGACCGGGAACGGCCACGGTGTGGCGCAGGCTGACGGGGTGGGCGAAGCCGTTCGCGTCGTACTGGGTGACTGCGAGGTCGGTGATTCCGAACTGCACGCCGGGTGAGCCGTCGTCGGTGGCTACCGCGGTGAGCCGCACCCACGGCGACTCGCCGTAGGGCAGTGCTGCGGTGAGCGGTTTGCCTGCCTCATCGAACCGCAGGGTGCTGGTGCCGTTCACCGTCGAGATCTCGATGCGGCGGATCTGTGCGCCGACCGCGGTGGCGCTGGGCGTGACCGTGATGGTCGCGTTGGTCACGGGGTGATCGAAGTCGACCTGCATCCACTGGCCGATCGCCGACTGCAGCGAGTTGGAAACCCAACTGGTCGACGGGTCGGCGTCGACCGCCGCGGCCGGGCCCGCCGCCGGCGCGACGTGGGGGAGCGCGGTGGAGTCGGCGGCCGAACTCGACACCGACACCCGGCCACCGTTCCACTGCCCGTAGACCAGATCGGTTCCGGGAGAAGGGTAGTCGATGACCCGATTGTGGGTGTGCCGCGGATCGTCGGGAGTGCGGATCGCCGATGAGTGGTCGTCGACGCGACCGTAGTCGGTTTCCCGCGCGAGCGGGGTGTCGGTGACGGTGACCAGCGGGGTCGGCACGCCCGCGCGTTCGGCGTCGGCGGTCAAGAGCATCGGGCCCAGCGGCGGGCGGTCGAGCAGTCGGCGGCGCTCGTCGAGCCGTAGCAGCGCCTCGGGTGCGCCGTCGACGCGCGCCATGCGGTCGGTCTCGACGAGGTAAGGCGTCACCGGGGTTTCGGCGTTGACCCGGTATATCTCGACGGCTGGGTAGCGCGGGCGCAGACCGCTGTCGGAGACGAATCCGGCCAGGGTGCCCGCGCCGACCTGATCGCCGAACTCGGCGACCTTCTCCAGACCCGGTGAGCCGTCGATCGCGCGGTGCACAAGCAACGGCCGGGCCGACCGGGATGACTCCGGGTCCAGGTCGTTGCGCACCACGACATACGAAATACCCTGGCGGGCAAGGGTGTCAGCGAGACCCGCGGATGGGCGGCCTGCGGCGAACAACCGCTGCACGGAGTCGAGCGCGCGGATGGTCTGCGGCGGGGTCAGCGGGATCGAATCGCGTACCCCCCAGGCGCTTTCGCCGAGCACCTGCAGCGGTTCGTCGTGGCTGTTGCCCCACACCTGGGTGGCGAACGGAGCGCCGGGTGCCACCAGGACGCGGCCGCCGGTGTTGTTCTCGTCGAGCCAGTCGGCGGTGTCGTGCCAGTACTGGGGGATGGCGTCGAATGCGCCTGGCGGAGTGAGCCGTCCGGTCCATACCAGCGACGTGCCCGCCGCCAGTGCGACCAGGACCACCATTCCCACCGCGACACGCTTGTCGCGTTCGGGATGCGCCAGCGCGGTCGTCCACTCCGCGCGCGGCGCGCTGCCTGGCAGCGGGATGCGGCCGAGCAGATGCGCCAACCCCAGCGTCAAGGGCAGTCGCAGCAGGGGTTCGAGCTTGTGCAGATTGCGCAGCGGAGTCCCCGACGCGTCGAGGAACGCCTGAACCTGCAGCGCGACCGGGGACCCCAACCCGCCGGAGTAGCCGACGGCGAGCAGCGTGACACCGGTGAGCAGGATGACGATCAGACGACCGCGAGCGGGCATCGTCTTCAACGCCAGCCCCGCCAGGCCCGCGGCGGCGACCAGGGTGGTGGCCAGCACGGCGACCGAACCGGTCACCAGGGACGCGCCTGCCGTCGCGTTGGGCGCGACGAACGGGGTCCAGGCGTCGGTGCCGCGCAACATCTCGGTCAGCGACATCCACCGCGTGGTGACGCCGGATGATTCGATGAAGTCGAGGAACGGTGGGCTGACCCGGCCCAGCATCACCAGCGCGACCGCCCACCACAGCACCGCCAGCGTGATACCGAGCGCCCACCACGCCGTGAACCGCCGCCACAACTTGGTGGGCCGGTGACACGCCAGCCAGATGGCCGCGCACAGGCAGCCGGTGAGTGTGGCCACCGCGTTGACCGCACCCATCAACGCGATCGCCACCGCCGAGCGCATCGCCAGCACCCGTACCCGCGGATCGCCCCGCATGACCAAGATGACGGGCAGCAGCACCCACGGCGCCAGCATCATCGGAAGCGTCTCCGACGAGATCGCGCCGATTGTGGTCAGCGTCCGCGGCGAGAGCGCGTAGGCGACCGCGGCGATCACCCGCGACGTCGGGCTGCCGATACCGAGCGCCTCGGCCACCCGCAGCACACCCCAGAACCCGACGACCAGCAGCAATGCCCACCACAGCCGCTGGGTGACCCAGCCGGGCAGCCCGACGATGTCGCCGATCAGGAAGAAGGTGCCGTGTGGGAACAGGTACCCGTAGGCCTGGTTCTGGGCCTGGCCGAAGGGCAGCTCGCTGTTCCACAGGTTGAACGCGCGCGCGAGGAACCGCAGCGGATTGGCGGTCAGGTCGAGCTTGGTGTCGGGTGAGATCTGTCCGGGTGACTGGGCGAACGTCAGGACCAGCGCCGCCGCAGCGGCCACCCACAACCAGCGCCGGGAAAGCGGGGCCGTCTCAGTGGCGGCCCGGGATTCAGCTGCGGTCGCCGTACTCGACCCTGTTGAGCACCGAAGACGCCGGATCGCCCGCTTGCAGAGGAGGCTTGTTGTCCTGCTGCACCATCAGCGTCACACCGAAAACAGCCGCCGCACCCAACAGCAGACCGACCACGATGCTGGCGGCCGCGGGCACGAGGAACCGATCCATGCGGCAAAACTAGCATGCGGGCCATGTGCCCAGCTGAACCCATGTTCTGGCCGCACACGCCGACCACGAGATAGAACTGAGCCACCACAGCCGTTAGTGTCGAGGCCCATGGCCTTGCCCCGCGCATTGTGTGCCCTTGCCGCCGCTCCCGTATTGCTGATGGCGTGCTCGCCTGCCGCGCAGGAAGCCGCGCCGTCACCGACGTCCGCGCCCATCACCAAGGCGGCGACCGCCCTGCCCGCGGCCCCGGCCGCGCCGGCGCCGCCCGCGTGCGGAGCCGGTGAATCGCTGCTGTCGTCGATGTCGACGCGCGACAAGCTCGCCCAACTGCTGATGGTGGGCGTCTCCAATGCGGGTGACGCACGCGCGGTCGTCGACAACCACCACGTCGGCGGCATCTTCGTCGGCAGTTGGACCGACCTGTCGATGCTGTCCGACGGCTCGCTGGCAGCCATCGCTGGATCGGCGACCCCGCTACCGCTCGCGGTCAGCGTCGACGAGGAGGGCGGCCAGGTGTCGCGGCTGGCCGGGCTGATCGGCAGCCAACCGTCGCCCGCCTCGCTGGCGGCCAGCAGCACGCCCGACGAGGTGTACAACATTGCTCTGAAGCGGGGCCAGGCCATGCGCGGGCTTGGTATCACCGTCGACTTCGCGCCGGTCGTCGACGTCGATGGCGGCGGTTCTATCGGCGACCGGTCGTTCGGCTCCGATCCGGCCGTCGTCACCGACTTCGCCGGCGCGTATGCCCGCGGTCTGCGCGACGGCGGTGTGATGCCGGTGCTCAAACACTTCCCCGGCCATGGGCGCGCCTCGGGCGACTCGCACACGGGCGGGGTCACAACGCCACCGATCGGCGACCTGCAAACCACCGATCTGGTGCCGTACCGGACGCTGACCAGCCAGGCGCCCGTCGGAGTGATGGTCGGTCACCTACAGGTGCCCGGGCTGACCGGCAGCGATCCAGCCAGCCTGAGCCCGGCGGCCTACGCGCTGCTGCGGTCGGGCAACTACGGCGGCCAGCCGTTCAACGGCCCGGTGTTCACCGATGATCTGTCCGGTATGCGGGCCATCACCGACCGGTTCGGGGTGGCCGAGGCGGCGCTGCGGAGCCTCCAAGCGGGCGCCGACGTCGCGCTATGGCTGAGTACCGGTGAGGTGCCCGCCGTGCTCGACCGGCTGGAGAAGGCGTTGGATGCCGGTGAGCTGTCGATGTCCAGCGTCGATGCCTCGGTGCTGCGGCTGGCGGGAATGAAGGGGCCCAACCCGCGCTGCTGATTCCCGCCCACCGCCCGCTGCTGACGCCCTGTTGGCGCGCATTGCTTACCCTGGTGGAATGGCCGGAGGTACCAAGCGGTTGCCGCGCGCGGTGCGCGAGCAGCAGATGCTGGATGCCGCCGTGCAGATCTTCTCGGTGAACGGCTACCACGAGACGTCGATGGACGCGATCGCCGCCGAGGCTCAGATCTCCAAACCGATGCTGTACCTGTACTACGGCTCCAAGGAGGAGTTGTTCGCGGCGTGCCTGGATCGTGAGCTGGCGCGGTTCGTCGACGAGGTGCGCAGCCAGATCGATTTCAAGCAGAGCCCGAAAGACCTGTTGCGCAACGCGGTCCTGGCGTTCCTGAACTACATCGACGCGAACCGGGCGTCGTGGATGGTGCTCTACAGCCAGGCGACCAGTTCGCAGGCGTTCGCCCACACCGTGCGCGAAGGCCGCGAGCGCATCATCGACTTGGTTGGCAGACTGCTGCGCTCGGGCACCCGAAATCCCGAGCCCGACACCGACTTCGACATGATGGCCGTCGCCCTGGTCGGCGCCGGTGAGGCAGTGGCGTCGCGGGTCAGCACCGGCGACGCCGGCGTGGACGAGGCCGCCGAGTTGATGATCAACCTGTTCTGGCGCGGACTGAAGGGCACCCCGTCCGAACATTCGGACTCATCCGTTCACTCTGCGGCTGCGGCGCAATTGTCGGAGTAGCCGGCGCTCTCAGCGCAGAGTCACTCCGACTGCAGCGAGCGCACCGTTCCGAACAAGTGCGGCTCGCGTTTCTTCATGTCGCGCAACGTGAGATCCCACCCATCGGACACCCGGTCGACGTAGAGTCCGGCGTTCGCGGGCAGCACCACCGGCTTGGCGAACTTCACCGAATACTTGACCGCGTCCGGCAGCTGACCCTCGATGTTCGCCAGAACTGCTGCCGCGCTGAACATCCCGTGCGCGATGACCGTCGGGAAACCGAACAGCTTGGCCGCGACCGAGTTGGTGTGGATCGGGTTGTGGTCACCGCCCACCGAGGCGTAGTGCCGGATCTGCCCCGGAGTGATGCGCAGCATCGCATTCGGCGGGCCGAGTTTCGGCGGCTTCTGCGGCGGCGGCTTCGGCTCGTCGGACAGACTCGTCCGCTGCTGGTGCAGGAACGTCGTCACCTGGTGCCAGGCCCGCTCGTTGCCGACGTTGACATCGGTCACGATGTCGACCAGCAGACCACGCCGATGCTCACGCAGGTTCTCCGCGTGCACCTTCACCGAGACGGAGTCGGTGACCGCGATCGGACGGTATTGGGTGATGTGGTTCTCGATGTGCACCGAACCCATTGCCGCGAAAGGGAAGTCGAACCCGGTCACCAACGACATCAACGTCGGGAACGTCAGCGCGAACGGATACGTCAGCGGCACCGTGTCGCCGAACTGCAATCCGGTCACCGACGCGTAGGCCGCCACGTTCTCGGGGTCGATACTCAAGTCTTCGACGGTCAGCGTGCGATCGGGCAGCGTCTCGCCGCGCGGCACGAACGGCAGGGCGCCCGCCGCCGCGCGCGCCAGGTTCATCAGGCCCGACGGTTGGCTCATGTCACGCCCCCAGCCAGGCCTGGCCGCACACCCGCACCGTGTTGCCGGTGACGGCGTTGGATGCGGGGCTGGCGAAGTAGGCGATGGTCTCGGCGACATCGACAGGTTGGCCGCCCTGGTACAGCGAATTGAGCCGCCGGCCCACCTCGCGGGTGGCCAGTGGAATCGCCTCGGTCATCTTGGTCTCGATGAAGCCAGGCGCTACCGCGTTGACCGTGACGCCCTTGTCGGCGTACGCCTCCGACAGGCTGTCGGTCAGCCCGATCATGCCGGCTTTGGTCGCGGCGTAGTTGGTCTGGCCGCGGTTGCCCGCGATGCCGGCCATCGACGACAGGCCGACGATCCGGCCGCCCTGGCCCAGCACGCCGTTGTTCACCAGTCCCTCGGCAAGGGCAAGCGGCGCAACGAGATTCACCGCGACGACGGAATCCCATCGCCCTTCGTCCATGTTGGCCAGCAGTTTGTCGCGGGTGATGCCCGCGTTGTTGACCAGGATGTCGACGCGACCGTCGTAGTGCTCGCGCACATGCTCGGTGATGCGGTCGACCGCGTCCTCGGCGGTCACGTCCAGGGCCAGCGCGGTCCCCCCGACCTTCGTCGCCGTCACGCCGAGCGCTTCCTGTGCCCCCTCGACGTCGATGCAGATCACCTTGGCCCCGTCGCGCGAGAAGACCTCGGCGATCGTCGCGCCGATACCGCGGGCCGCGCCGGTCACGATCGCGACCTTGCCGTCCAGCGGACGGTCCCAGTCCGCGGGCGGCGCCGCGTCGTCGGGGCCGATCCGGAACACCTGTCCGTCGACGTAGGCGGACTTGCCCGACAGCAGGAACCGCATCGTCGACTCGAGACCCGTCGCGGCGGGCTTGGCGTCGGGGGAGACGTAGACGAGGTTCACCGTCGCGCCGCGGCGCATCTCCTTGCCCAGCGAGCGGGTGAAGCCCTCGAGCGCGCGCTGCGCGATGCGCTCATGCTCGCTGCCTGCTAGCTCAGGTGTGGTGCCGACGACGACGACGCGACCGGAGGGCCCGAGGTTGCGCAGCAGCGGGGTGAAGAACTCGTAGAGCCCCTTGAGGCCGGTCGGCTCGGTGATGCCGGTCGCGTCGTACACCAGCCCGCCGAACGAGTCGGCCCAGCGACCGCCCAGGTTGTCGGAGACGACGTCGTAGTCGTCGGCCAGCGCGGTGCGGAGCGGTTCGACGAGTCGGCCGCCGCCGGCTGAGCCGGCAATCGAGCCTGAGCCGCCGATCAGTAGCGTGCCCGCCAGCGGCGGATCACCCGGCTTGTAGCGGCGCAGCGTCTCGGGCTGGGGGATGCCCAGTTGCTTGGCGAGGAACGATCCGGGCGTCGAGTGGACGATTTGCGAGTACAGATCCGATGCCATGAGGACGAACTTACTCCAGAGTAAGAAGGGTGGGTACTATGGGTGCATGCCTAGTGATACCCGCCGACGCGTCGCCATCCTCGGTGGCAACAGAATTCCTTTCGCCCGCTCCGATGGCGCGTACGCCAATGCGTCGAACCAGGACATGTTCACCGCCGCGCTGGGCGGCCTGATCGAGCGCTTCAACCTCGACGGAGAGACGCTCGGCGCGGTGATCGGCGGTGCTGTGCTCAAGCACAGCCGCGACTTCAACCTGATCCGCGAATGCGTGCTCGGCAGCGCCCTCTCGTCCTACACGCCCGCGTTCGACATCCAGCAGGCGTGCGGCACGGGCCTGCAGGCGGCCATCTCCGCGGCCGACGGCATCGCCGCGGGTCGCTATGAGGTCGCGGCGGCCGGCGGCGTCGACACCGCTTCGGATGCGCCGATCGCGCTCGGCGACGACCTTCGCCGCACGCTGCTCGGTCTGCGCCGCGCGAAGTCGAACGTCGACCGGCTCAAGCTCGTGGGCAAGCTACCCGCCTCTGTGGGCATCCAGATCCCGGTCAACAGCGAGCCCCGTACGGGCATGTCGATGGGCGAGCACGCCGCCGTCACCGCCAAGGAGATGGGCATCAAGCGCGTCGACCAGGACGAGTTGGCCGCCGCCAGTCACCGCAACATGACCGCCGCCTACGACCGCGGCTTCTTCGACGACCTGGTCACGCCGTTCCTCGGCGTGTACCGCGACAACAACCTGCGCCCCGACTCGTCGGCCGAGAAGCTAGCCAAGCTCAAGCCGGTATTCGGTGTCCGAAACGGCGACGCGACGATGACGGCGGGCAACTCCACGCCGCTGACCGACGGCGCCTCGGTGGCGCTGCTGGCGACCGACGAGTGGGCCTCGGCGCACGGCATCGAACCGCTCGCTTACTTCGTGGACGCAGAGACCGCCGCTGTGGACTACGTCAACGGCAAGGACGGATTGCTGATGGCGCCGACCTATGCGGTGCCGCGGCTGCTGGCCCGCAACGGCCTGACCCTGCAGGACTTCGACTTCTACGAAATCCACGAGGCGTTCGCGTCGGTGGTGCTCGCGCACCTGCAGGCGTGGGAGTCCGAGGAGTACTGCAAGGAGCGCCTCGGGCTCGACGCGGCTCTCGGCTCGATCGACCGCTCGAAGCTGAACGTCAACGGGTCGTCGATCGCGGCCGGTCATCCGTTCGCCGCGACCGGCGGGCGGATCGTGTCGCAGTTGGCCAAGCAGCTGGCCGAGAAGAAGAAAGAGACCGGTCAATCGGTGCGCGGGCTGATTTCGATCTGCGCCGCCGGCGGGCAGGGTGTGGCGGCCATTCTGGAAGCCTGACCAGCCCGGCAGGACCGCCAAAAAATACTGACGGCAGCGTGTAACGCCCCCCGGAAACGCGCCGATACACCTGATAGCTCCGTGCTGCCGTCTGACCCCCCGACCCGACGGCAGTACGGGGCTCTTAACTTTTCGGGCCTCAAGCCGGCGGAGGATCCTTCTTCGCCTTGACCGGCCCGGCCGCCGCCGGCGCGAACAGCGCACCGCCGAAACTGCCGCCCATCGTGCGGACCGCGACCAGTGCCCACGTCCCCAGCAGACCGGTGTAGGCGATGGCGGCGGCGACGTGGAACGCGGGCAGCCCGGTGTGGTTCGCCAGTTGCGTCGTTCCGGTGACGAAGGTCCCGACCGGAAACGTCAGGCTCCACCACGTCAACGCGAACGGCATCCCACGGCGCATCGTGCGCACGGTCAGTTCGGTGGCCAGCACGATCCACAACACCGCGAAACCCCACACCGGTACGCCGAACAGCACTGCGAACACGTCCATGGCATCGGCCAGCTCAGTCGAGACCGATGCCCCGGCGTGCGCACCGAGCAGCCCGGCCGCGGTGATGCCCTGTCCGAGCGGGCCGAGCACGATCCACAGCGTCGGCACCCGCGCCGTGCCCGAGGTGCCGTACAGCGCCAGCCTGCTCCAGATCATCGTGATGATGATCAGCGCCGCGAACAACGACAGACCGAACATCGCGTAGCACCCGTAGAGCATCGTCGCCCGCCCGGTGCCCGGATCCATGTGCGGGATCAGCAGCGCACCGGAGGCGGCCGACACCATCGGCGGCACCACCGGCATCAACCAGCCACCGAACGCGGCGTCGGGCTCGACGTTGAGCTGCGTGAACATCAGAAACGGGATGGTCGCCGCGGTGAACAGCCCCCCGACGGTGCCAGCCGTCCACAGCACCCACGCCAGGTCGACGGCTGCCCGCTCGCCGATCAGATCCTTGCCGATCAGCAGGGCGCCCGAGCCCACGGTCAGCAACGCCATCGGCGCAGCACCGTAGAAGTGCGTCATCTGCGGATTGCGGACATGTCGACGCGCCGCCACCGGGTGCCGGATCCGTTGCACGCTGACCGCGATGCCGAGCACCACGAGCAGAAGCGCCGCGAAGACCCACACCACGCGCGAGAACACGTGCAGGCCGGGGACGTGCACGGGCAGCGTGGCGCCGGCGGTGGCGACGATGCCGGTGCCCATCACGGAGGCGAACCAGTTGGGTCCGAGGTGTTGTAGCCGCGCCAACTCGGTCGTCATGGCCCAGTATGTTCAGACCGCCTCCGGCACGCGGGAAGGCTCGCCGCCGGTCGTGCTTCGATGGTGGGGTGCAGATCAGTGTCGCCCTCACCGGACTCATCACCGACGCCGACGGCCGCTCGCCGCTCGACGGCGTCTTGACGAAGCTGACGTCGTTGCGCGACGAGGGATTCCGCCGGGTGTGGATGGCGCAGCTGCCCTACGACCCCGACCTGCTGACGATCCTGGCCGTCGCGTTTCGCGAAATCGAGACCATCGAGGTGGCCTCAGGGGTGATCCCGATCCAGGTGCAGCACCCCACCCAACTGGCGCAGCGCGCGCTGACGCTGAACGCCATCGCGGGCGGCCGCTTCACCCTGGGCATCGGGTTGAGCCATCGCATGGTGACCGAAGGGGTGTGGGGCATTTCGTACGACAAACCGGTGCGGCAGATGCGCGAGTACCTCGACGCGCTGCTGCCCCTGCTGGCCGGTGAGCCCGCCGACGCCTCCGGGCAGTTCTGGACGACCCGAGGCTCGTTGAAGGTGCCCGGCGCTCCGCGGCCCGACGTCTACCTCGCAGCACTCGGCCCGCAGATGCTGCGCCTGGCCGGTCGTCGCAGCGCCGGGACGATGACGTGGATGACGGGTCCCAGGACGCTGGCCGACCACGTCGTCCCGACCCTGCGCACGGCCGCAGTGGAGGCGGGCCGCGACGAGGACTCGGTTCGGGTGGTGGCGTCATTGCCGATCAGCGTCACCGACGACGTCGACGGCGCCCGGGCCACAGCCGCCGAGGAGTTCGCCATCTACGGACAGTTGCCGTCGTACCGCGCCATGCTCGATCGCGAGGGCTACGCAGAACCCGCCGACGCCGCGATCATCGGCGACGAGGAGTCGGTGTCGCAGCGGCTCGACGAACTGGGCGCTGCCGGTGTCGACGAGTTCGTCGCCAGCGTCTTCGACTCGGATCCTGAGGCGCGTGCGCGCACCCGGGCGCTGTTGCGGTCCAGGGACACCTGACCGGAAAAATTTGCACTGGTGTGATCGAGATCACGGGCGTACGATCGGTCGCACGACGGGTTCGGGAGTGACTTTTCCGAAGAGTCGGCAAGGGTTGAAAGCCGACCGCGCGAGACTGATGTGACGCACCTGGTGTCCTCCCGAACCCGCCCTAATGTGAACTTGATTCCGATGCAAAACGCCCCCGGGAAGAGACCGGGGGCGTTTTGTTTCTGCGAAGCGACTGAAGGCTCTTAGAAGGCCGCCTCGTCGAGTTCCATCACCTCGTTGTCGAGGTTCTCGATGATCTGACGCGTGCTGGTGAGCATCGGCAGGAAGTTCTTCGCGAAGAACGACGCCACTGCGACCTTGCCCTCGTAGAAGGCGCGGTCGTCACCGGCCACACCCGCGTCGAGCTTGTCGACGGCCACCGCGGCGTGCTGCTGCAGGAGCCAGCCGATGACCAGGTCACCGACGCTCATCAGGAAACGCACCGAACCCAGGCCGACCTTGTACAGCTCGGCCGAGTTCTCCTGCGCCGCCATCAGATAGCCGGTGAGCGAGGCCGCCATCGCCTGAACGTCCTCCAGCGCGGTCGCCAGCAGCGCGCGCTCGGCCTTGAGCCGGCCGTTGCCCGACTCGTTCTTGACGAACTGCTCGATCTGGCCGGCCACGTGAGCCAGCGCCACACCCTTGTCGCGGACGATCTTGCGGAAGAAGAAGTCCTGCGCCTGGATGGCCGTGGTGCCCTCGTAGAGCGAGTCGATCTTGGCGTCACGGATGTACTGCTCGATCGGGTAGTCCTGCAGGAAGCCCGATCCACCGAGGGTCTGCAGGCTCTCGGTCAGCTTGGCGTAGGCCTGCTCGGAGCCGACCCCCTTGACGATCGGCAGCATCAGGTCGTTGACCCGCGCGGCCAGCTCGGCGTCGATCTCGTGCACCGCCTTGGCCACCGCGGCGTCCTGGTAGGTCGCCGTGTAGAGGTACAGGGCGCGCAGACCTTCGGCGTAGGCCTTCTGGGTCATCAGCGAACGACGCACGTCGGGGTGGTGCGTGATGGTCACGCGCGGAGCCGTCTTGTCGGTCATCTGCGTCATGTCGGCGCCCTGCACACGCTCCTTGGCGTACTCGAGCGCGTTGAGGTAGCCGGTCGACAGCGTGGCGATGGCCTTGGTGCCCACCATCATTCGGGCCTGCTCGATGACGTCGAACATCTGCGCGATGCCGTCGTGCACCTCGCCGACCAGCCAGCCCACGGCCGGGGTGCCGTGCTGACCCAGGGACAGCTCACAGGTGGCCGAGACCTTCAGGCCCATCTTGTGCTCGACGTTGGTGACGAAGACACCGTTGCGCTCGCCGGGCTCACCGGTCTCGGGGTCGAAGTGGAACTTCGGGACGAAGAACAGCGAGAGGCCCTTGGTGCCCGGGCCTGCGCCCTCGGGGCGGGCCAGCACCAGGTGCATGATGTTCTCGAACAGGTCGTCGGAGTCGCCCGAAGTGATGAAGCGCTTGACCCCGTCGATGTGCCAGGTGCCGTCGGGCTGCTGCACGGCCTTGGTGCGGCCGGCGCCGACGTCGGAACCCGCATCGGGCTCGGTCAGCACCATCGTTGCGCCCCAGCCGCGTTCGGCGGCCAGCACGGCCCACTTCTTCTGCTCGTCGGTGCCGTTGTTGTAGAAGATCTCGCACATACCCGCGCCCATCGCGTACATGTAGGCCGCGGGATTGGCGCCGAGAATGTGCTCGATCAGCGCCCACTGCAGCGCGCGGGGCATCGGCATGCCGCCGAGCTCCTCGGAGAGACCGACCTTGTCCCAGCCACCCTCGAGCAGCGCGCGCATCGACTTCTTGAACGAGTCGGGCAGCGTCACCGAGTGGGTGTTGGGGTCGAAGGTCGGCGGGTTGCGGTCCGCGTCGGCGAACGACTCGGCGATCGGACCCTCAGCCAACCGGGCGATCTCGCCGAGCATCTCGCGGGCGGTGTCCACGTCCAGTTCGGCGTAGTCACCCTCGCCGAGCGCCTTGTCAACGCCGAAGACCTCGAACAGGTTGAATACCTGGTCACGAACGTTGCTCTTATAGTGGCTCACGATTCCTCCTCGGTGAGACGGCCACTGTTGGTTGGGTACTTCTTGCTTAAGTTACCCACCAGTAACTGCCCGAACTATACCCATCAGTAACTTCAACTCAAACCACCTCGAAACAATTTCCGGCACCTAACTAACCGCCCGGTTGGTCGGGGAACCGAAATCCGCAGTTGACAGGTGTCTGGCCAGGCGTTGATGCCCATTGTGAGAATGGTCACGCCGACCCGGATAGGGTGTTGCGATGCTTCGCATCGCGGTCTGGGGGACGGGCAACATGGGGGCGGCGGCCATCCGCTCAGCGGCGGCCTTTCCGGGCTTGACACTGGCCGGCGTCATCACCTCATCGCCGGACAAAGCGGGCAAGGACGCCGCCGCGTTCGCCGCACTCGACGGGTCGACCGGCGTCACTGCCACCACCGACGTCGACGCGGCGCTCACCGACTGTGATGCCGTGGCCTACATGGCTTCCGGCGACATTAGACCCGACGACGCCGTCTCAGACATCGAACGCTGCCTGCGGGCGGGCAGGCATGTGGTGACGCCGTCGCTGTACTCGCTCTACGACCCGCGTTCGGCGCCACCTGAATGGGTCGACCGGCTCACCCGCGCCGCCGAAGAAGGCAACTGCACGCTGCTCGTCAGCGGCGTCGACCCGGGCTGGGGCAACGACGCGCTCGCCGTGATCGCCGCCGGCCTGTGCACCAGGATCAACAGCATCCACTGCCAGGAGATCTTCGACTACTCCACCTACAACCAGCCGTTCGCGGTGAAGGTGTCGTGTGGTTTCGGGGGGTCGATGGACGAGACGCCGATGATGTTGCTTCCGTCGATCCCAACGATGGTGTGGGGCGGCAACATTCGGCTGGTGGGCCGCACCCTCGGGATGGAGATCGACGAGATCGCCGAGGAGGTCGAACGACGCCCGCTGGAGGAGCCCGTCGATACGGTGATGGGCCGGTTCGAGAAAGGCACCCAGGGCGCGTTCTGGTTGAAGGTGATCGGCAAGTCGGGCGGACGCGAACGCATCGTCATCGATCACATCACCCGCATCCACTCGTCGTGTGCGCCGGACTGGCCGTATCCCGATGAGGGCGTCGGCGACCACCGCGTGATCATCGACGGGGATCCACGATTGACCATCACCACGCGCGCCGACGTACCCGGCGGCACCCGCGCCGACGGCGGCAACACCACGGCCGCCAATCGGCTGCTCGGCGCGCTTGCCTGGCTCGTCGAACAGAAGCCGGGAATCTACGACGGGCTCGACGCGCCGCTGCAGACGACGTTGCCGCCCGAGGTGCAGGCACAGCGCTGGGCCCACTGACCCGCTCTTACCCTCGCGATTTCTGCGCCATGGTCGCAAAAAGTCGCCTGCAGCAGCCTTGCTGCAGAAATCGGCGACAGATGCGCTCGGCTACTGAGGTTCGGACGGCTCCGTCGACTCGGGTTGCGACCCTGGCGGTTCCGCACTCTCGGCATCCGGCAGCTGACCGACCAGGTACTCGGCCAGCCCGCCGATGGTCGGATAGTCGAACACCGCGGTCGCGTTGATGGTGAACGCGCCACCGAACTGACTGTGCAACCGGTTGCGCAGCTCGATCGCCATCAGCGAGTCGGTTCCGAGGTCCAGGAAGCGGCTGGTCGACGCGGGCGGCTGGGCCAACCGCAGGAAGCTCTGCACCTCGCGTTGCAGAAACTCGGTGACGAACGCCGCGCGTTGCGGCACCGGGATTTCCTGCAACTGGCGCAGTAGCTCGCTGTCGCCGGCGGTTTCACCTTCCGGACGAGGCAGCACGAGATCCAGGATCGGCGGCCGGGCAGCACCCAACAGCTTCGCCGCCCGCTGCCAGTTGGCCTTGACGACGGTCGCCTGGCCGGTGCCGTTCGCAATGACCTCGCTGAGCGCGGCGAGTGCCGCCGACGGGGGCAGCGGCGCCAAACCTTGGGCGTTGAGGTTGGCGCGCACGGCCTCCGACGACGCCATACCGCCCTCGGCCCACGGTCCGAAGTTGACGGCGGTGGCAGGCAAACCCTCGGCGCGGCGCCGCGCGACCAGACCGTCGAGCAGCGCATTGGCCGTCGCGTAGTTGGCCTGTCCGGGCGATCCGAAGATGCTGGAGACCGACGAGGAGACGATGAAGAAGTCCAGCTCGTCGGCTCGCGTCAACCGGTCCAGGTGGTAGGCACCGAAAGCCTTGGGCCGCATCGTCGTCCGGAATCGGTCGACATCCTGCTGGCTCAGCAGGGCATCATCGAGAACCCCCGCCAGGTGCGCCACCCCGGCCAGCGGCGGCAACTCCGCGCGGATCCGGTCGAGCAGCCCGACGACCTCGGCCTCCTCGCCGACGTCGGCCGCGAAGGTGTAAATGCGGCACTTGTAGCGTTCGGTGATCTCGTCGATCACGCGCTGCGCATCGGCGTCGGGTTCGCGACGGCTGGTCAGCACGATGTCGCCGGCCCCGAGTTGCGCCAGGTACGCCGCGGTGTGCAACCCGACCGCCCCGAGGCCGCCGGTGATCAGATAACTCCGATCGGGTCTCGGCTGCAGAGGATTCGGGATCTGCAGCACGATCTTGCCGATGTGGCGCGCCTGCTGCATGCGGCGGAACGCGGTCCTCGCCTCGGTCAACGGATAGAGCTCGGCGGGCAACGGTGTCCACTGCCCGCTGGCCAGCCCACGCGACACCTCGGTCAGCAGCGTGCGGATGTGCTCGGGCTCCTGGTAGGTGACGGTGTCGAGCGCGACGATCTCGTAGGCGATGTCCGGTCGAACCGCCGCCATCTGTTCATCGGTCCAGATGTCGCGCTTGGCGATCTCGGCGAAGCGGCCGTTGGGGGCGGTGGCCCGTACCGTCGCTTCGATGAAGCCCTCGTTGGTCAGGCTGTTGAGCACCACGTCGACGCCTGCACCTTCGGTGTCAGCCAAGATCTGGTCGGCGAAATCGGTTGTGCGCGAGTCGTAGACGTACTCGACGCCCATCTGTCGCAGCGTCGCACGCTTGTAGGTGCTGGCTGTCGCGAAGACGACGGCGCCGTGCTGCTGCGCCATCTGGATGGCGGCCAGGCCCACTCCGCCGCTGGCGGCGTGGATGAGCACGCGGTCGCCGGGCCGCAGCTTGGCCCAGTCGAATGCGAGCCGCGCCGTGAGCGCCGCGGCGGGGATGGTGGCCGCGGCGACGGGGTCCAGTCCGTCGGGAACAGCCGCCACCAGCTGGGCCGGGACGTTGAACCGAATGGCGAACGCCCCCTGCATGAAGCCGTAGACGCGTTGGCCCACCTGCAGGCCTGCGACGCCGTCGCCCAATTGCGTGATCACACCGGCGAAGTCGCCGCCGATGGGTCCGGGATCGCCGGGGTACAGGCCGAGAACGTTGAGCACGTCGCGGAAGTTCAGGCCCGCTGCCTCCACGCGGACCTGCACGAAACCCTCGGCTGGTGCCGGTACGTCGGCCTGGACCAGCCGCAGGTTGTCGATGGCGCCGCGCTCGGTCGGGGCCAGGACGTAATCGCTCGACCGCGGCACCGTGAGGTGACCGCTTCTCGACCATGGCAGCAGGCGGGACGCCAGCAACTTCCCCTGGCGCAGCGCCAGTTCCGGCTCACCGACGGGCGAGGCCAGCAGACCGGCGACCGCCCGCACAGCTTCGGGTGAGCCGTCGCAGTCGACCAGTGTGCACCGCAGCGCCGGTTCCTCGTTGATCGCGGTGCGGCCGAAGCCCCACAGCGCCGCCTGTACCGGGTCGACGGGTTCACCCGACTCGGTGGCCACGGCGCGTTCGGTGACGATCCACATTCCACCCGGCAGTTTCGCCTCATCGCGCTGCACGGTGTGCACCCCGTCGAGCAGATCGGCGACGTCGCGCTCGATTCGGGCGGCCGCATCGGCGCTCGACTCGTCGGGCGGTGCCGCGGTCGCGCGCCACACCACACCGGAGAATGGAAGTCCGCGCCCGTGCGCGTCGGCCAGCAGTCGGCCCAGCGGTTGCGCATCGGTCCGCCGGTCGTAGGCGATGCAACCCGGCACCGCCGCGGCCAGTTCGTCGAATCCCGCGACCAGCCACGTGCCTCCGGGGGCTGTCGCGTCGGTGTCCGGTAGCGGCACCTCATGCCAGCCGAGGGTGTACATCAGCCTGGTGGCATCGCCGCCGAGGCCGCGCAGCAACGCCTCACGAGGCGCACGTTTCACCGTGAACTCGCGAATCCCGCCGAGTGGGCGGCCGTCGCGACTGACGAAATCTAGGTCGAACACCTGTGTTTCGCTGTCGAGTTCACCGGTGTGCCAGCGGGCGCGGCAGTAGAACCGTCGCGGCATCTTCTCGTGCAGCGTCACCTGCCCGTAGCGCAGCGGCAGGAACAGGTCGTTGACGCCCTGTTCGGCCGCGAGCAGCGCTGGGAAGGCGGGGAACGCGACGCCGGTGCACAGGTCCATCAGCACCGGGTGCATCGGTTCGCTGCCCAGGTGCTCGGCCAGTTCGTCGCCGACGACGATGTCGCCGATGGCCTCACCGTCGCCGAGCCACAGCGACTTCAGGGAACCCGACCAGGTCGGCCCCCATGCCAGTTCCATGTCCGCGAAGGTCTCGAACAGGTCCTGCGGACGCATGCGGTTGCAGCGCTCGATCGCCTCGTCGATCGCGGCTTCGGACGGCGGGTGCTTGCCCGGGCCGCTCGCGACCGTGCCGTCGGCGTTCAACGACCATTCGGCGTCGCGCTCACCGTACGGCCGGCTGTGGACCTGGAATCGCCACTCGTCACCGCCTTCGCCTGAGCCTTCACCGGGCCGCAACGTCAGCTGAACCTCGCGAGAAGCCTTCTCGGGCAGGATGATCGGCTCGTAGAAGAAGACGTCGCGGACCTGTGCCGGGGCGCCGACCGCGGTCAGCGTCATCGCGGCGTACGTCGCGCCGGGCACGACGACGGTGCCGTAGATGACATGGTCGGACAACCACGGCTGCGAGCGCACCGACAACCTGCTCGTGTAGACGGTGTCGCCCGAGGCGAGATCTTTTGCACTGCCCAAGATTCCAGACGTGGCGGCGCTGCCCGCACCTTCGATCGCGCTGCCTGCTGTCTTGGGCCAGAACCGGCGGCGCTGGAACGGGTAGGTGGGCAGTTCCAGCCTGCGGCGGGCCCTGGGGTGCAGCGCGGCGAAATCGGGCCGAAGGCCGCCGACGTACGCCGCGGCCAGCGCGTCGGCGATCTGGCGGCGATCGCCGACGCCCTTGCGCAGCGAGACGATCGGGCGGGGGGCCGCCAGGTGCTCGGGCCACACCTGTACCGCCGCGCCGGTCAGCACCGGTTGCGGGCCGATCTCCATCAGCACCGAGCAGCCCAGCGCGGCCACGGTGCGTACGCTTTCGGCGAACTGGACCGGCTGGCGCGAGTGTCGCCGCCAGTACTGCGCGTCGAGGTTGGCGTGGCCCGTGAGCACGGCGCCGGTGCGGTTGCAGACCAGCGGCACCGTCGGCGGGGCGAACCCGAAACGCGCCGCGTACGACTGGAATTCGTCGAGGACGGGATCCAGCAGCTCGGAGTGGAAGGCGTGGCTGGTCTCCAGCGCGGTGCAGCGGATGCCGTCGTCGGTGAACCGGTCGACGATCTGCTCCACGTCCTCGCCGGGGCCCGACACCACGGTGTTGGGTCCGTTGTACGCGGCGACTGAAACCCGCGGGAACTCGCCGACCACTTCCTCGACGTGCTTGGCGTCGGCGAACACCGCGGCCATGCGCCCGCCGTCGGGCAGGCTGCCGAACAACCGGCCGCGCTCGGCGATCAGCCTGGCGCCGTCCTCGAGGCCGAACACTCCGGCCACGCAGGCCGCCGCGTACTGGCCCACGCTGTGCCCCAGCACCACATCGGGTTCGATGCCCCACGACTGCCACAACCGGGCCAGTCCCATCTCGACCGCGAAAAGTGCCGGCTGTGCGTATGACGTGTGCCGCAGGACAAGTCCGGTCTCCCGGTCCGCGGCGAACAGGACGTCGAGGAGCGGACGGGGCAGCATCCCGTCGACCGCTTCCGCGCAGCGTTTCACGGTGTCGGCGAAAACCGGTTCGGACTCGAACAATTCGCGCGCCATCCCCGGGTACTGGCTGCCCTGTCCGGTGAACAGCCACGCGGTGGTCGGCGAGGCGGTGCATTCACCGCGTACAACCCCCGGTCGGACACGATTCTCGCTCAGGTCGGTAAGGAGTTCACCGGCGCTCTGCACCGAGTCGACGACCAACGCACCGCGATGCTCGAAGTGCGAACGCCCGACGC
The DNA here is from genome assembly GCF_002245535.1 of Mycobacterium lehmannii. GTDB lineage: Bacteria > Actinomycetota > Actinomycetes > Mycobacteriales > Mycobacteriaceae > Mycobacterium > Mycobacterium lehmannii. The sequence continues at coordinate 42,271 of NZ_NKCN01000008.1, forward strand.
CTGCGGTGTAACAGACGTGGGCGACATCGACCTTCGGATTTGCGTCGAGCCAATCGCGGTACCGCTGGGCCAGTGCGACCAGCGCGTCGGGCGAGCGGGCGGACAGCGGCAGCACGTTGAGCGACTGTCTGACATCGGCCGGTTCGACCGCAGCGCCTTCCGACGAATATTCGTCCTCGGTCGCCGACGGCGGCGCCTCCTCGACGATCACATGGGCGTTCGTTCCGGTGAAGCCGAAAGAGCTCACGCCCGCGCGCCGCGGCCTGCCGTTGGTCTGCCACGGCCTGGCCTCGTCGACGACCTGCACCGGCAGCGAGTCCCACGGGATGTGCGGAGAAGGGTCTTGGAAGTGCAGGCTCTTCGGGATCGCCTCGTGCTGAAGCGACAACACGACCTTGATCAAGCCCGCCGCTCCCGACGCCGACTCGAGGTGGCCGATGTTGGTCTTCACCGAGCCCATCAGCAGCGGACGGTCCAGGTCGCGCGAGGCACCGTAAACCGCCGCGGCCGCCTGCACCTCGATCGGATCACCCAACGGCGTGCCGGTCCCGTGTGCCTCGAGATAGTCGACGTCCCCGCCGGTCAGTCCCGCACGGGCCAACGCCGAACCGATAAGCCGTTGCTGCGCACCCCCGTTGGGCACCGTCAGACCGCTTGAGGCACCGTCCTGGTTGACCGCGCTGCTGGGGATGACCGCACAGATGCGGTCGCCTTCGCGTTCGGCGTCACTCAGCCTTTTGAGCACGAGGATGCCGCAGCCCTCGCTGCGCACATAACCGTCGGCGGAGGCGTCGAAGGTCTTGCACCGCCCGACGGGGGAGAGCATCCGCGCGCGAGATGCAGCGATCACGGTGACCGGGCTCAGCAGGACGTTCACCCCGCCGGCCAGTGCCATGTCGCAGTCGCCGGAGCGCAGCGCCTGCACGGCCTGATGAACGGCGACCAGCGCAGAACTGCATGCGGTGTCGACGGCCACCGCCGGTCCCTCGAGCCCGAGGGCGAAGGCGACGCGGCCGGAGATCGCGTTGAGCGCATTGCCCGTGATGAAGTACGGCTCGATCTTGTTCACCGACTCCGAGGACAGCAGATGGGCGTACTCGTTGGCGGCAACACCCGCGAAGACACCGGTCCGGCTGCCCCGCAGGCTGGCGGGGGCATACCCCGCTCGTTCGAGGCCCTCCCACACCGTTTCGAGCATCAGCCGCTGCTGCGGCTCGATCCAGAGAGCCTCGCGCGGTGAGATCCCGAAGAACTCGGGGTCGAATCCGTCGATCCCGTCGAGGAATCCGCCGAAGCGTGTGTACGTCTTGCCGGCGGCCTCGGGGTCGGGGTCGTAGAACTCGTCGATGTCGAACCGGTCCTCGGGGACCTCTCGGATCGCGTCGACCCCGCCGGAAAGCAGCTCCCAGAACGCTTCCGGGTTCGGTGCGCCGGGGAACCGGCACGACACCGCGACGATCGCGATCGAGTCGTCGGTGCGTGACGGCACGACCGACGCCGGTCTAGGCTCCGGACCGGCCTGTCGGCTCAAGGCGAGCACGTCACCGAGCAGGTAGTCGGCGGCGTCGGAGATCCGCGGGTGATCCATCACCAGCGTGACCGGAATCTCCTTGCCGACGCCCTGTTCGAGGCGGCGGCGCAGTTCGACGGCCATCAGCGAGTCCAGGCCCAGGTCGAAGAATCCCGCCTCCTCGCGGACCTCGGCGGCATCGACGCGCGTGACCTCCGCGACCGCGTGACGCAGGTAGTCGGTCAGCAGCCGCTTACGCTGCTGCACAGGCGCTTTGGTCAGCCGCTCGACCAGCTCGGTCGTACCCGACGACGGCACCGCCGGCCCCGCGGCGGGTGCCTCACTCTCCATCTCCGCGAGGAACCCGCGACGGCCGGCCTGCTGGTAGAGCGGCAGGAAACGGCCCCAGTCGATCCTGGCCACGACTCCCTGCGCCGAGGACGCCCCCACCACATCGGCCATGCCCGCCAGCGCCTCGGCAGGCGAAAGTGTGCGCACCCCACGCTGTTCCAGGCGCGCACGCGATTCCGCGTCGGCCATTCCCGCCGACCACGGGCCGAAGTTCACGCTGAACCCCGGGACACCCTGCTCGCGCAGCCGCCACGCCAGCCCGTCGAGGAACGCGTTGGCCGCGCCGTAGGCGGTCTGACCGAACCCGCCCCACACCGAGGCAATGGAGGAGGTGGTGATGAAGAAGTCAAGGCGCAGATCGACCGCTGCCTCACTCAGATACCAGGCGCCCCAGACCTTCCCAGCGAAGACGCGGTCGATCTCGGCATCGTCGAGGTCGGCCAGTGGCGTGGTGGCGATCTCACCTGCGGCGTGCACGATGCCCGCCAACGGCGGTAGTTCGGCGTCCAGGGTGGCCAACAGGCGTGCCACATCGTGCGCGTCGGCGACATCGGCGGCGATGACGCGGACATCGGCATCGTGTCGTGCGGCCAGTGTGTCGACGGTGTGCTGCGTGGCGTCGTCGGGTGTGCGGCGGCTGGTCAGCACCAGGTGCTTGGCGCCCTGCCCGGCGAGGTACGCGGCGACCTCCAGCCCGATCGCGCCCAGGCCGCCCGAGACGAGATACGTTGCATCAGAACGGATATGCGAAAACGCACCGCGTGCCGCGCATCGAGCCAGTCGCGGTACGTAGACCCCTGATTCGCGGATGGCAAGCTGATCGTCCCTGGCGCCGGAACCGGCGGACGCGGCGATGCGTTCCAGCAGCGTTGACCATTCGGCGGCCGTGCCTTCCGCCAGGTCGACCAAGCCGCCCCACACCTGCGGCAATTCCAGCGACGCGGCGCGTCCGAAGCCCCACAAACATGTCTGTTCGGGAGCCACCGTGTCGGCTTCGGCGACTCGTTGCGCCCCGCGGGTGACGATCCAGACCGACGGCCGCGGTTCAGCGACGGCCGCGGCGCGGAGGAGTCGCCGTGTCCCGCCGAGCACGCGGTGCTGTATGCGCAGCAGCGACCTCATGGACGGCGCCTTCGGCGAGCCCAGTGCGGCTATGTGCACGATGCGCAGCGCCGCGGCGTCGCGACTCGCGGCGCGCACCGTACCCGCGAATTCCGTCTCGTCGGCGTCGATCGTCGGCAGGCCGACGATCTGATGGCTCTCGCCGCGGCTCGTGAGGGCATCGACCAGCGGGCGGGCGGCGGCCGCGTCGTCGGTGACGACGATCCACGCGCACTCCTGGCGCTCGGAAGCCGACGGCGCAGCCGCTTGCTCCCAACGGATCTCGTAACGGTCTTCTGTGGGTTGGCCCACCGTGCGTTCCGGTGCCGCAGCCGGTCGTTCGTTCTTGTGGTGCCGGGCGACGGGTTGCCGGTCGTCTCGGAACCAGTACTCGCGGTGCTCGAAGGGATAGGTCGGCAGGTCGACCTTGCGCGCGTTCGGTTGCCGAAGCGCATCGAAGTCGGGCAGGTGGCCCGAGACGTAGGCGTCGGCGAGTGCTTCGGTGATCTGCCGCTGGTCGGCGGTGTTGGGCCGCAGCGACGCGATCACCCTCGGTGCGGTGGCGGCGTGGGGCCATGCCGCCAGAGCGGCGGCGGTGAGCACGGGCCGCGGTCCGATCTCGAGCAGCATCTTGCAGTTCAGCTCGGCGAGCGTGCGCACGCTCTTGGCGAACTCGACCGGTTGGCGTGCGTGCCTGCGCCAGTAGGCGCCGTCGAGCTGGACGCTCCTGCCGAGCGCGGCACCGGTCCGGTTGTCGATCAGGATCCGTTGCGGGGCAGCGAAAGTGAACCGCTGCGCATATGACTCGAACTCGTCGAGAATCGGATCCAGCAGCGCCGAGTGGAATGCATGGCTGGTGTCGAGCCAATCGCACCGGACCCCGTCGGTCGTCAGGCGGGCGACGGCTGATTCCAGGTCCGCTGCGGGCCCCGAGAGCACGGTGTTGGCGCCGTTGAAGGCCGCCACCGACAGGGCGGGGAAGTCGTCGGTCAGCTTCTCGACCCGCTCGGCCGCGGCGAACACCGCGACCATTCGGCCGCCCTCGGGCAGGCTGCCGAAGAGCCGTCCGCGTTCGGCCATCAGCCGCGCGCCGTCCTCGAGGCTGAACACACCCGCGACGCAGGCCGCCGCATACTGGCCGACGCTGTGGCCCAGCACGACGTCGGGCTCAAGACCCCACGACTGCCAGAGGCGGGCCAGACCCATCTCGACTGCGAACAACGCCGGCTGTGCGTACGACGTCTGGCGCAGCGTTTCGCCGGCCTGCGGGCTTTCGACATCGAAAATGACGTCCAGCAAAGGCTTTTCGAGCACATCGGCAACCGCCGCCGCGCACCGCCGCATCGTGTAGGCGAACACCGGTTCGGTGTCGTACAGCTCGCGTGCCATCCCGGGGTACTGGCTGCCCTGGCCGGTGAACAACCAAGCCGTCTTGGGCGCCTCGTGAGACTCTCCGCGAACCAGACCGGGCGCCGGGCGGTCCTCGGCGAGCGCCCCGAGAAGATCGGTGGCCGAGCCAGTCGAGTTGACCACCAGCGCGGCACGGTGCTCCAGGTGCGCGCGGGCCGTACCCGCCGTGAAGCACACGTCGGCCAGCGTGGCGTCGGGGTGCTCGTTCATCCAGGCGCGGGCGCGGTCGGCGGTCTGCCTGAGCGCGGCGGGAGTGCGCGCCGACAGCGGAAGGATGCCGAACCGCGGTGCGGTCGGTGCCTGCTGCTCCGGTGCGGCAGCGGGCATTTCGGGCGCCTCCTCGAGGATCACGTGCGCGTTGGTGCCCGCGAACCCGAACGAGCTCACCCCGGCGATCCGGGGCCTGTCGCCGCGTTGCCACGGGATGGTGTCGGTGACGACCTCCACCGGGAGCCGGTCCCACGGTATGTGCGGCGACGGGTTCTCGAAGTTGAGGTGCTTGGGCAGGGCCTCGTGCTCGAGGGCCAGGACGACCTTGAGCACGCCGGCGATCCCGGCGGCCGCCTCGAGGTGACCGATGTTGGTCTTGGCCGACCCGATCAGCAGCGGCCGCCCGGGTTCGCGCCCCTCGCCGAACGCCGCGCCCGCGGCTTGCGCCTCGATCGGGTCACCCAACGACGTCCCCGTGCCGTGCGCTTCCAGATATCCGACGTCGCCGGGCCGAAGGCCGGCACGTTTGAGCGCATCGGCGATGACCCGTTGCTGCGCGACACCGTTGGGCACCGTCAACCCGCCCGATGCGCCGTCCTGATTGACGGCGCTGCCGCGGATCACGGCCCGGATCCGGTCGCGGTCGCGCAGCGCGTCCTCGAGGCGCTTGACGACGATGACGCCGCAGCCCTCACCGCGCACGTAGCCATCGGCGGCCGCGTCGAAGGTTTTGCACCGGCCGTCGGGTGCGAGCATGCGGGCGTTGGAGAACGTGATCATGGTGGCCGGGGTCAGCAGCACGTTCGCCCCGCCGGCCAACGCGAGGTCGCATTCACCCAGGCGCAGCGCCTGACACGCCTGATGGATGGCCACCAGCGACGAACTGCACGCGGTGTCGACCGCGACGGCCGGACCCTGCAGGCCCAGCCGGTAGCTGATGCGGCCCGCGGCCGCGGCGCTCGACGTCCCGATTGCCATATAGGCCTCGATCTCGGGGTACGTCAGCTCGTCGGAGACCATGCCCAGGTAGTCGTGGGTGGCCAGGCCCACGAACACGCCCGTGTCGGTGTCGGCCAGCGTCGTAGGCGCGATACCCGAGTGCTCCACGGCGCGCCAGGCCGTCTCGAGCAGGAGCCGGTGCTGCGGGTCCACCATCCTGGCCTCGCGCGCGGACATCCCGAAGAAGGGCGCGTCGAAACCGGTCGCGTCGTCGAGGAATCCCGCGCGGCGGGTGACCACCTTGCCCGGCGACCCGGGCTCGGGGTCGAAGAAGTCGTCGGCGTCCCAGCGGTCGGCGGGCACGTCGGAGATCGCGTCACGGCCTTCGCGCAGCAGGTCCCAGTACTCGTCGGCGTCCCGCGCGCCGGGGAATCTCGCCGCGTACCCGATGATCGCAAAGCGGGGCGTCGGCTCGATTCGCGGTCCGGCGGGTCCCATACCGTCCTTCCTGCATCGACGGTCTCATTTACACTCTGCGCTGCATCTGTAGCGCCTCAAGATCGGCTTCGACGAACACTATTGCACGTGCAACTATTGCGTGCGGGTCTCGCTCCCGGGATCCCCAGGAGTGGTGCCGCCCGAAGTCGGCAGGCTGGGAGGAATACGGTTTGCGCATCGGCAAGATCACGGTTGGCGCACTCGATGAATGGTCGCTCAAACCCGGCACCGTCACCTCGTGGCGCCCGACCCCAGCGGCCGTCGAGACGGCGCGGCAAGCGCCGGTCAGCGCGGTGCCGGTCAGTTACATGCAGCGCCAGCACCTCCGGAACTACTGCGAGCGGACATCGGCAGGGCTCAACTTCTCCCGGCAGATCATCGCGAGCTGCGAGGTAGCAGGCCACTGCGACATCGCCGCCATGGATCAAGCGGTGAACGCCTACCTGCGCCGCCACGACACGTTCCGCAGCTGGTTCGAACACGCCCCTGGCGGCGAGTTCGTCCGCCATGCCCTCGACGATCCGGCCGTCATCGAGTTCGTGCCGATCGACCACGGCGCGATGACGGTCGACGACATCCGCGCTCACGTCGTCGACATACCGAGCCCGTTGGAATGGGCATGTTTCACCTTCGGGATCATCCAGCACGAAGACCACTTCACGTTTTTCGCGGCGATGGACCATATCCACGGCGACGCCACATTGATCGGCACGACGATGCTGGAAGCCAACGGAATGTATTCGGCGCTGAGCGGAGGCGGTGCGCCGCTGGCGTTGCCCGAGCCGGGGAGCTTCGACGAATTCTGCATCCGCGAGCGTGAGCGCACATCGGCATTGACCGTGGATTCACCCGAAGTGCGCGCATGGATCGAATTCGCAGAAAGCAACGACGGCGGGTTTCCCGAATTTCCGTTGCCGCTGGGCAATCCGCGGGAGGCCACCAGCAGCGACATGACGTCGGAAGTCCTGATGAACCCCGCGCAGACCGAACGTTTCGAAGCCGCATGCGCGTCGGCGGGCGCGCGCTTCGTCGGCGGGCTGTTCGCCTGCCTCGCCCAGGTCGAGCACGAGCTGACCGGTGCGCTGACCTACTACGGGCTCACCCCGCGGGACTCCCGCGCGGCCACCGACAACTTCATGACACAGGGCTGGTTCACCGGCCTGATCCCGATCACGGTGCCGGTTGGAGCTGCCTCGTTCGCCGAGGCCGCGTGGTCCGCGCAAGCCTCGTTCGATTCGAATCTAAACATGGCCAAGGTGCCGTTCTACCGCGTGCTGGAATTGGCGCCGTGGCTCAATTGGCCGCAGCCGAATTTCCCCGTCTCGAATTTCTTTCACGCCGGTGCCGCACCGCTGAATGCCGTTCTGGCGGCCGCGGATATGGGGCTCGCCAACAACATCGGGATTTACCCCGACGGCCGATTCTCCTATCAACTCACCGTCTACATATTCCGCTACGGCGAGGGCACGGTGATGGCGATCATGCATCCCGACAATGCCGTCGCCAAAAAATCCGTAACCCGGTACATGAACACGATGAGGTCGGTGTCCGCTCTGGTCGCCGACACCGGGCAGTGGGGGCGCGTCGCATAGCGTGGGGCGGGTCGAGATGAGGACAGTATGCGGCGGCTAGCCGATTTCGTGGTGCGGTGGCCCTGGATCGTCATCGGCGTCTGGGCCGCGATGGTGGTCGCGCTGCCGCTGACGGTCCCGTCGCTGGGCGAGATGGCCCAGAAGCATCCGCTGGCGATCCTGCCCGCCGACGCGCCGTCGGCCGTCACCGCCGCGAAAATGGCCGAGGCATTCGGTGAGACCGCCAACGACGACCTCCTGCTCGTGGCGCTCATCAACGAGAACGGGCTGACGCCCGCTGACGAAGCCACCTACCGCAAGCTCGTCGACGCGTTGCGCGACAACGTCACCGACGTCGTGTCGGTGCAGGACTTCGTCGCCACGCCACAGCTTCGGCCGTTCCTGACAAGTGAAGACAAGACGACGTGGGTGCTGCCGGTCAGCCTCGAGGGGGAGTTGGGTACGCCGCGGGCGTTCGACTCCTTCAACCGAGTGGCAGAGCTGATCGAGCAGAACGTCGCGGGCAGCGCCGTCACCGCGTACATCACCGGGCCGGCCGCCACCGTCGCCGACCTCACCGTCGCGGGCGAACAGGATCGCCTGCCGATCGAGATCGCGATCGCCGTCCTGGTTCTGGGCGTGCTGCTGCTGGTGTACCGCAACGTGGTCACGATGCTGCTGCCTTTGGTGACGATCGGATCGTCGCTGTTGCTCGCCCAAGCCGTCGTCGCGGGTTTCTCGGAGCTGACCGGGGCCGGCGTCTCCAACCAGTCCATCGTGTTCCTCAGCGCGATCATGGCGGGCGCCGGAACGGATTACGCGGTCTTCCTGATCAGCCGCTACCACGACTATCTGCGTTCGGGCGGCGACTACGAGCAGGCGGTCAGGGCGGCGATGGCCTCGATCGGCAAGGTCATCACGGCGTCTGCCGCGACGGTGGGCCTGACGTTTTTGATGCTGAGCTTCGCGCAGATGGGCGTCTTCAAAACCGTCGGAGCGTCGGCGGCGATCGGGATCGGCATCGCCTACCTCGCGGGGGTGACCCTGCTCCCGGCCATCCTCGTGCTGGCCGGGCCCCGCGGCTGGGTCAAGCCCCGGCGTGAACTGACCGCCCCGTTCTGGCGGCGCTCCGGTGTGCGCATCGTGCGCAGGCCGGTGCCCCACCTGGTCGCCAGCCTGCTCGTGCTGGGCCTGCTGGCAGGCATCGCGGTGTTCGCCGACTACAACTACGACGACCGCAAGGTGGTCCCCGCCTCGGCGCCGAGTTCGGTCGGGTACGCCGCGCTGGAACGCCATTTCCCGATCAACCAGTCCATCCCCGAATACATCCTGATCCAATCGCCACACGATCTTCGGTCGCCGCGGGCGCTTGCCGACCTCGAGCAGATGGCGTCGCGCATCGCGCAACTGCCCGACGTGGGGCTGGTCAGCGGTATCACCCGTCCGCTCGGTGAAGTCCCGATGGAGTTCCGGGCGACCTTCCAGGCGGGCATCGTGGGTGACCGGTTGGCGGACGGGTCCGCTCAGATCGGTCAGCGCTCCGGTGACCTCAACCGGCTCACCGACGGGGCCGACACGCTCGCCGACAGCCTGACCGACGTGCAAACACAGATCAACGCGGTCGCGCCGAGCATCCAGAACCTCGTCGACACGTTCTCCTCCGTGCGCACCGAGTACGGCGGCGACAAGTTGGTGCGCGACGTCGAAACCACGGCCAAGTTGGTCGCGAGCATCAACGCGCTCGGCAACTCCATGGGCGTGAACTTCCGGGCGGTCAAGGATCTGTTCGCCTGGATCGGACCGGTCCTGACCGCGCTGCAGGGCAACGCGGTGTGCGACGCCAACCCCTCCTGTGTCGACACCCGCATGCAGTTCCAACGGCTCGTCGCCGCGCGGGACAACGGAAGCCTCGACGAGATCAACGGCCTGGCCCAGGAACTCCAGGGTGTCGAGGACCGCCAGACGCTGAACGCGGCGGTCAGCAAGCTCAACGCCGCGATGGCCAACGTCGCCAAGGCAGTCAACACGATGGGGTTGGACCAACCCGGCGGCGCACAGCGCAGCATGACCGAACTGCAGCGCGGCGCGAACCGCCTCGCCGCCGGGAGCCGGGAAGTGGCGGGCGGCGTGGACGAACTCGTCAAACAGGTCAAGGTGATCGCCGCCGGACTGAACGAGGCGTCGACCTTTCTGTTGACGATGCGCAGCAACGCCGCGGACCCGTCACAGGCCGGGTTCAACATCCCGCCGGAAGTGCTGAACCTGCCCGACTTCAAAAAGGCAGCCGCGGCGTACATTTCGCCGGACGGACGCTCGGTGCGATACCTGGTGCAGACCGAGCTCAACCCGTTCAGTCCCGAGGCGATGGACCAGGTGAACCAGATCCATGACATCGCCCGCGGAGCCCAACCGAACACGGCGTTGGCCGACGCCACGATCTCGATGGGCGGATTTCCCGCCGCGCTGCGCGACACGCGCGACTACTACCAGCAGGACATCCGGTTCATCATCGCCGCGACCGTGATCGTCGTGCTGTTGACGTTGATGGTGTTGCTGCGCGCGGTCATCGCGCCGCTGTACCTGGTCGGGTCGGTGGTGGTGTCGTACTTCGCGGCGATCGGTATCGGGGTGCTCGCGTTCCAGGTGCTCCTCGGGCAGGAATTACATTGGAGCGTACCGCCGTTGGCGTTCGTGGTGCTGGTCGCGGTGGGCGCCGACTACAACATGCTGTTCGTGTCGCGGTTGCGTGACGAGTCGCCGAGCAGCGTGCGTTACGGCGTAATCCGGACCCTGGGTTCGACGGGCGGCGTCATCACCGCGGCCGGTTTGATCTTCGCCGCGTCGATGGCCGGCCTGCTGTTCTCCAGCATCGGCATCGTGATCCAAGGCGGATTCGTCATCGGGGTCGGAATCCTGCTGGACACCTTCGTGGTTCGCACCATCACCGTCCCGGCCATCGCCACACTGATAGGGCGGGCGAACTGGTGGCCCACACAACCGCCGCCGCCGCGCAGCCCCGCGTTGTCGTCCCACCGAGCTGATACGGATATCTCGTGACACCGTCCGATTCCTCGATCCTTTCGATGCTGCACGGGCGTGCGAGCCTGCGTCCCGACGACGTCGCCTTCACCTTCACCGAATACTCGCGCGACCCCGCGGGTGTGCGGGAGACCCTCACGTGGTCGCAACTGGCACGACGCACCGTGAACTTCGCGCACGAACTACGACGGCACGGGTCGGTCGGCGACAGAGCGGTGATCCTTGCCCCACAGGGCTTGGAGTACATCCTGGCGTTCCTGGGGTCGATGCAGGCGGGGTTCATCGCGGTCCCGCTGCCGCTGCCGCACCCCGGTTCGGGACATGACCGGGTGAGTGCGGTGCTCGCCGACACCGCGCCCGCCGTCGTCCTCACGACGTCGGTCGCTGCGAGCTATGTCGGCGATTTCATCGATGGATCGCCGCTGGACATGGTGCCGAAGCTGGTCGAGATCGACTCGCTGGACCTCGACGCCAAGGGGCGCAGCGGCCCCGAACCGGCTGAGCTACCGAACATCGCGTATCTGCAATACAGTTCGGGATCGACGAGATCGCCTACGGGAGCGGAGATCTCGCACCGCAACCTGACGGTCAACTTCGAGCAGCTGATGCGGGAGTTCTTCGCGCAGTCGCCCCTGCCGCCTGACGCCACATTTGTGTCGTGGCTGCCCTTTTACCACGACATGGGACTGATGCTGGGCGTCGGCTTGCCGATCCTCAGCGGCCGTTCCGCTGCATTGACGCACCCGACCGCGTTCCTCGAGAAGCCGGCCCGGTGGGTACGAGCGTTGGCCGAGAACCCGCACGCGTTCTCGGGGGCACCCAACTTCGCATTCGACCTGGCCGCCCGCAAGATCACCGATGACGACTTGGCGGGACTCGACCTCGGCGGGGTACTGGGCATCATCAACGGCGCCGAACGTGTCGAGCCGGCCACCTTGGAACGTTTCGTCGACCGGTTCGCGCACTTCAACTTTCGCGACCATATGCTGCGCCCGGCATACGGTTTGGCCGAGGCGACGGTCTTCGTCGCAGCGGGAACCTGGGACGAGTCGTTGGCTGCGGTCGGATTCGACGCCGAGGAACTGGGCGCCCGCCGCGTCCGGCCCTGCGCGGCCGGGAAGGGCGCGGAACTGGTCAGGTACCGGGTGCCGCAGTCGCCGTTGGTGCGCATCGTCGACAGCGACACCCGCCGAGAATGCGCGCCCGACGAGGTCGGCGAGATCTGGGTACACGGCGACAACGTCGCCGGCGGCTACTGGGGTAGGCCGCCGGACGAGCAGAGTTGTTTCGGCGCAATGCTTGTCGACCCGTCCGCGGGTACTCCGGAGGGGCCGTGGCTGGCCACCGGCGATCTCGGATTCGTCTACGGTGGCGAGCTGTTCATCGTCGGTCGCATCAAGGATCTGTTGATCATCCGAGGCCGTAACCACTACCCCGAGGACATCGAGGCGACGGTGCAGGAGATCACCCGCGGTCGGGTCGCGGCGATCGCGGTTTCGGCGGACGGTGGCGAGAGGCTGGTCACCGTCATCGAACTCAAGAAGCCGACCGATTCGGCCGAAGGTGTGGGGGAGCGGCTCGAGACGCTGAAAAGCGATGTCACGGCGGCGATTTCCAATGCGCACGGCCTCAGCGTCGAGGATGTGGTGTTGGTTTCAGCCGGTTCGATCCCCACGACGACGAGCGGCAAGATCCGGCGCGCCGCCTGCGTCGAGCGATATCAGCAGAATCGATTCGCGCGATTGGACGTGAGATGAAGAGGATTCTCGCCCTCGGCGCTGTACTGACAACCCTCAGCGCCGCAGGCTGTCTGGGACTCGGGATCGCGGCTGCCGACGAGCCGCCCCCGCCGCCCAGCCCGTCGGGCGACGGTCCACCGCCTCTGGGCACGCCCGGTCGCGCGTACGCGCTGGGTGGCGCACACGTGCTCGGCATTCCGTACGACGAATACATCATGCGTACCGGCGCGGACTGGTTCCCTGGATTGAACCGCCAGATCGTCGACTACCCCGCCGGACAGGTGCAGGGGCACACCCTGGAGCGGTTGTTCCCCGGTATCGGCGCGTTGGGGGATCGCTACGTGCCCGGACTCGGGCTCGACGGGCCCAGCGTCGGCGAATCGGTCGACGTCGGCGCGCCGAACCTCATCGACGCCATCAAGGCGGGCGGGCGCGGAACCGCGATCGGTCTGTCGGAGGGCGCGATGGTGCTCAACGACGTGCAGGCGCGGCTCGCATACGACCCCGCCGCCCCGCCGCCGAACGAGCTGAGCTTCGCGATGTACGGGGACCCGGTGGCTCGGCACGCCTTCGGCGAAAGCTTTCTGACCCAGATGTTCCCCGTCGGCAGCGTCGTGCCGTCGCTCGACTACCGCATCCCGCCGCCGGTCGAAAGCCAGTACGACACATATCAGTTTATTTCCGCGTACGACAGCATCGCCGACTGGCCCGATCGCCCGGACAACTGGATCTCCGTGGCCAACGCGATCGTGGGGCTGGCGACCGGTCACACCGCGGTCGCGTTCACCGATCCCAGCATGGTGCCGCCGCAGAACATCCGGACGACCGTCAACTCCCGCGGTGCGAAGACCACGACGTTCATGATTCCCGAGGAGCATCTGCCGCTCGTGCTGCCGTTCAAATATCTCGGGGTGCCCAAGGACACGTTGATCGAGCTCGACGCAGTGCTCAAGCCGTACGTCGACGCCGGCTACTCGCGAAACGACAACCCGCTGACCGCGCCGATCACCGTCGACCCCGTGAACGGTTATGACCCCGCCGAGGTCACCGCCCCTGCCACTCAGGCCGCGTTCGGTGGCGGCGCCGACCCGGTCTCGCAGCTGCTCTCCGGGCTGCAGTACGTGCTGAACAACCCTCCGCAAGGCTGACCGCGCCCGCCGCCTCAGAGACCGGCGAGCCCGACTCCGAGCAGTGCGCAGCCGATCACGGCGAGCAGTGCGCCAATCCCGCGACGGCCCTGTGACCGCAGCCAGTCGTACAGCGCCGACAATGCGGCGCGGGTGAAGTCCGGAGCCACCAGGTAGCACAGCAGCGGGATCTCGACGAGCGCGAATGCCACCAGGTTGAACAGCATCAGGGCGCCCAACTGGACCGCGGTGGCGGCGCCGGAGGCGACGATCAGCGCCAGCGCGGCGAGGTAGTCGACGGACGGCAGCGCGATGCCGAGACCGGCGACGCCGGCCGTCCACAGCGACCGGCCCTCGAGCACTCGGCGCGCCCGGCCGGCGAGCGGTCTGACCCTGGCCTCGGCAAGAGCCCCCACGTCGCGGCCGCGTGCCCACACACCCGTGACCACCAGCGCCGCGTTTAGCAGCAGGACCGCGCCGACCACGATCTGCACCATGGGCAAGGTGAAGCGAGCCGACCCCAGCGCGGGGCGCAGCACGAACAACACGACGACGCCCACGGCCGTGCCCATCGCGAAACCCCCGGTGAGGAAGGCCAGTAACTGGCGGGTCGGGTGCGGGCGGTTGAGCATCAGGACAGTCATGCCGACCCGAAACGGCTCCAGGCTGACCGCAACAGCCATCACCAGAAGCGGAATCCACATACGTTTCGTCGGTCCCCGGGCCTACCGGTCATCCGCGGGCGGCTCGAGCATGGGCGTCACGTTACCGGTTGTGTTCACGGCGATTCCGACCCTCAACGGGTGCCGCGTCCACGACGTCCGACGGTCCGGTCAGCGGGCCGGACGTGGCCGCCGCGTGCGGTCGCGTGTGAAGATGGACGGGATATGAGCGCAACTGATCTGAGCCCGGCGACGCTTCGCGAAGCGTTCGGGCACTTCCCGTCCGGTGTCATCGCGATCGCCGCGGAGTTGGAAGGCACCCGTATCGGACTCGCCGCGAGCACGTTCGTTCCGGTGTCGCTCGACCCGCCGCTGGTGTCGTTCTGCGTCCAGAACTCCTCGGAGACCTGGCCCAGGCTCAGGGCAGTCCCGTCACTGGGGATCAGCGTGCTCGGCGAGGCACACGACGAAGCCGCGCGGACGCTGGCCGCCAAGACCGGTGATCGTTTCGCCGGCCTGCACACCGTGTCGCGAGAATCCGGCGCGGTCTTCATCGACGGCACCGCGGTATGGCTGGAAAGCGTGATTGAGCAACTCGTCCCTGCCGGCGATCACACGATCGTGATTCTTCGGGTCTGCGATATTACGGTGCATGCCGACGTCGCGCCGATCGTATTCCACCGCAGTACGTTCCGTCGCCTCGGCAACGGCTGATCTGGGGGCGCTACCGGTCGCTCAGCGATCGGTGATGCACCAAAGCCGTCGTATCAGGGCCGCGCGCTGAGCTCCTCGCGATACCCGGCCACCCGTCGCTCCAGCTCGTCGGCGTCGGCGACTCGGCCTTCCTTGCGGGCGAGGACCGCGCGGGTGCTGAGCTCGCGAATCGCAGTGCGAATGTCGTTGATGCTATGCGGGTGTCGAAGTGCCACGATGCAACCTTTCGTCGTTGATTGGCCGCTACCCGCAGGGTACCTGCGGAATCGTGCCCGTCAACGGCTCCTACCGTCGCCGGCTCACGGCGGAGAGCCTTAACGGGTTGATCGCAAGTACCTCGTGCATGCGATCAACCCGTTAGTGAAGTTCCGCTCCTACCGTCGCCGGCTCTAGCTGTTTGTTCCGGCTCCTACCGTCGCCGGCTCTAGCTGTTTGTTCCGGCTCCTACCGTCGCCGGCTCTAGCTGTTTGTTCCGGCTCCTACCGTCGCCGGCTCTAGCTGTTTGTTCCGGCTCCTACCGTCGCCGGAAGAGCTTGTCGCCGAGCCACACCACCGGGTCGTACTTGCGGTCGGCGGCCCTCTCCTTCATCGGGATCAGCGCATTGTCGGTGATCTTGATGTGTTCGGGGCAGACCTCGGTGCAGCACTTGGTGATGTTGCAATAGCCCAGACCATGCACTTCCTGCGCGTCCTCGGCGCGCCGCTCGTGCACGTCGAGCGGATGCATGTCGAGTTCGGCCTGGCGCATCAGGTACCGCGGGCCGGCGAACGCCTCCTTGTTCTCCTCGTGATCGCGGATCACGTGGCAGACGTTCTGGCACAGGAAGCACTCGATGCACTTGCGGAACTCCTGTGACCGATTGACGTCCTCCTGCGCCATTCGGTATTCGCCGGGCTGCAGGTCCTTCGGCGGCGTGAACGCCGGGATCTCCCTGGCCTTCTCATAGTTGAACGACACGTCGGTCACCAGATCACGGATCACCGGAAAGGTGCGCAGGGGAGTCACGGTGATGACCTCGTTCTCGGCAAAGGTCGACATCCGCGTCATGCACAGCAGGCGGGGCCTGCCGTTGATCTCCGCCGAGCAGGATCCGCACTTGCCTGCCTTGCAGTTCCAGCGCACGGCCAGGTCGCCGGTCTGGGTCTGCTGCAACCGGTGGATGATGTCGAGCACCACCTCACCCTCGTTGACCTCAACCGAGTAGTCCTGCAGCGCGCCGGCGTTGTCGTCGCCACGCCACACTCGCATCTTTGCCTGGTAGCTCATGCGTCTCTCCTAGACGAGTGGTTGGCGAGCTCTTCGGAGGTGAAGTACTTCTCCAACTCTTCGATGTCGATCAGCTCCAGCAGGTCGTCGCGCATCGGCACCTGGTCCTGCTTGGTGATGTCGATGTCGGGAACCACGGTCTCACCTTCGGCCCGGCACACCAGCAGCGTCTTGCGCCACTCGGATTCCATCGACGGATAGTCGTCGCGGGTGTGCCCGCCGCGGCTTTCGGTGCGCTCCAGTGCGGCCTTGGCGATGCACTCGCTGACCAGGATCATGTTGCGCAGGTCGATGGCTAGGTGCCAACCCGGGTTGAAATGTCGGCCACCCTCGACTCGGACCCGCTTGTACCGCTCGCGCAGCTCCTTGAGCTTGTCGATGGCCTCGGTGATCTCGTCGGATTTACGGATGATGCCGACCAGGCTGTTCATCGTGTCCTGCAGGTCCAGCTGCAGGGTGTACGGATTCTCGGCGTTGTCGCCGTTGGACGGGCCCTCGAACGGATGCAGCGCCAACTTGGTCGATTCCTCGACCGCCGCGTCGGACACCGTCGGGCGCTCACCGAGCGCGCGCACGTAGTCGGCCGCGCCCATGCCGGCCCGCCTGCCGAACACCAGCAGGTCCGACAGCGAGTTGCCACCCAGCCGGTTCGAGCCGTGCATGCCGCCCGAGCACTCACCCGCGGCGAACAGTCCCGGCGTCTTGGCCGCGCCCGTGTCCGGGTCGACCTCGATGCCGCCCATGACGTAGTGGCACGTCGGCCCGACCTCCATGGGCTCCTTAGTGATGTCGACCTCGGCCAGTTCCATGAACTGGTGGTACATCGACGGCAACCGCCGCTTGATCTCCTCGGCAGGCAGCCGCGAGGCGATGTCGAGGTAGACGCCGCCGTGCGGGGTGCCGCGGTCGGCCTTCACCTCGGAGTTGATCGCACGGGCCACCTCGTCGCGGGGCAGCAGGTCAGGGGTGCGCC
Organism: Mycobacterium lehmannii; assembly: GCF_002245535.1. Classification (GTDB taxonomy): domain Bacteria; phylum Actinomycetota; class Actinomycetes; order Mycobacteriales; family Mycobacteriaceae; genus Mycobacterium; species Mycobacterium lehmannii. The sequence continues at coordinate 59,382 of NZ_NKCN01000008.1, forward strand.
GCGCGGAGTCGTTGTCCTTGAGCCACTGGTCGGCTTCCTCCATGCTCTCGGCGTACTGACCTTTGAACACCGCCGGGATGTAGTCGAACATGAAGCGCTTGCCCTCGGAGTTCTTCAGCACTCCGCCGTCGCCGCGCACACCCTCGGTGACGAGGATGCCCTTGACGCTGGGCGGCCAGACCATGCCGGTGGGGTGGAACTGGACGAACTCCATGTTGATCAGCGTCGCACCCGCCCGCAGCGCCAGCGCGTGGCCGTCGCCGGTGTACTCCCAGGAGTTCGACGTCACCTTGTAGGACTTGCCGATTCCACCGGTCGCCAACACCACGGCCGGCGTCTCGAACAGGACGAAGTTGCCGCCTTCGCGGTAGTAGCCGAACGCGCCCGCGATCCGATCGCCGTCCTTGATGAGGTCGGTGACGGTGCACTCGTGGAAGACGCGGATGCGGGCCTCGTAGTCGCCGAACTCCTCCTTGTCCTCCTGCTGCAGGGAGACGATTTTCTGCTGCAGGGTCCGGATGATCTCCAGGCCGGTCCGGTCACCGACGTGCGCCAGCCGCGGATAGGTGTGCCCACCGAAGTTGCGCTGGCTGATCTTTCCGTCCTTGGTGCGGTCGAAGAGCGCGCCGTAGGTCTCCAGCTCCCACACCCGGTCCGGGGCTTCCTTGGCGTGCAACTCGGCCATGCGCCAGTTGTTGAGGAACTTCCCGCCGCGCATGGTGTCCTTGAAGTGGACCTGCCAGTTGTCCTTCGGGTTCGCGTTGCCCATCGCCGCGGCGCAGCCGCCCTCGGCCATCACCGTATGGGCCTTGCCGAACAACGACTTCGTGATCACCGCGACCTTCAGGCCGCGTTCGCGCGCCTCGATGACCGCGCGTAAACCCGCACCGCCGGCGCCGATCACGACGACGTCGTAGGAGTGCCGTTCCAGTTCCGCCATTAAGAAAACCTCACTACCGATTGAATTAGGCGCTCAGCCAATGAATCTCAGGTCAGAGATGGCACCACTGGCCACCAACATGATGTAGAAGTCGGTCAGCATCAGCGTGCCGAGTGTGATCCACGCATACTGCTTGTGACGCACGTTGAGCCTGCTGATCTGGGTCCACATCCAGTACCGCACAGGATGTTTGGAGAAGTGCTTGAGGCGGCCGCCGGCGACGTGACGGCAGGAGTGGCACGACACCGTGTACGTCCACAGCAGGATCACATTGCCGACGAGAATCACGTTGCCCAAGCCGAATCCGAAGCCCGAGGGCGAGTGGAACGCCGCGATCGCGTCGTAGGTGTTGATCAGCGAGATGAGCACGGCGATGTAGAAGAAGTAGCGGTGGGTGTTCTGGATGATCAGCGGCAGCCGCGTCTCGCCCGTGTAGTGCGCCCGAGGTTCCGGCACCGCACAAGCCGTCGGCGACTGCCACACCGACCGGTAGTAGGCGCCGCGGTAGTAGTAGCAGGTCAAGCGGAACAGCAGCAGGAACGGCAGCGACACCGCCGCGTACGGCAGCCACCACACATCGGGCAGGAACTGGCCGAAGTGGCTGGACTCCGGGATACACCCGGACTGCTCGGCGGCGTTCCACTTCGCCAGACACGGCGAGTAGAACGGCGTCAGGTAGTGGTAGTCGGCGACGTAGTACCACTTCTGCATGAACGCCCGCACCGTGGCGTAGATCAGGAAGGCCGCGAAGCCCAGGTTCACGATCAGCGGTGACTGCCACCACCGGTCGGTGCGCAGCGTGCGTTGCGGAATCTCGGCACGGCTCGGCGAAAAGACGCCGGTCGCCTTGCGGTCGGCGGTGGGTGCGCTCACTGTTGCCTTTCGGTGTTGAGTTGTCCCGGTGCCCGGGGGTCCGCGTCAGCGGACGCCGCCGAGCCCTTCGTCATCGACGCCGCGCCAGAACTCGGTGTCGTACTGGGTGTCCGGGATCGGGATGCGGTCTCCGGCGTGGTGGTGCACCACGCCTCGGGCCAGCTCCAGCTCTTCGGCGTCAATGTCGAGACGGTCGATGTCGTTGAGGATGCGTTCGGCGTCGTTGACGATCCGACGCGTCGCGGGGGTGTCCCCGTACCTCGACGCCAACGATGTCACGCACCGCCGCAGGCTTCCGATTAGCTCGTGCAGCTCGGCAAGTTCGGTAGTGCTGGACAATTGACCTCCTTGGGCTGAAGGGTGTCAGGCATCACAGTACGACACCCGATGCTAGCTCCATCATGCAGTGCACCGTGAGACAGATCACGTCAAACTAAAAGGAGACGGCCCGATGCCCGACCAAGTCCTCAAAGAACGGGCCGACGCCCTGCTGGCCTTGCACATACCGGGGAACCCGGTGATCCTGCCGACCGTCTGGGACGTCTGGTCGGCCCGGCTGGCGGTCGACGAAGGATTTGCTGCGCTCACCGTCGGAAGCCATCCGCTGGCCGATTCCGTCGGTAAAGCGGACCAGGAGGGCATGTCGTTCGACGACGTGATCGCCCGCGTCAAGCAGATCACCGCGGCCGTCGACGTGCCGGTCTCGGTCGACCTCGAGTCCGGCTATGCCCAGTCGCCCGCGCGGCTCATCGACGGCCTGCTGGAGGCGGGCGGTGTCGGGTTCAACATCGAAGACACCGTGCACAGCGAGGACGGCCGGTTGCGCTCGGCCACCGAGCACGCCGAGCTCGTCGGCGCGCTGCGTGAGGCGGCGGACGCGACCGGCGTGCACGTGGTGATCAACGCGCGTACGGACCTGTTCCTGCGCCAGGACGGCGACGAGTCCGACCGTGTGGATCGTGCGATCGCGCGGTTGACCGAAGCCGCCGCGGCAGGGGCCGACGTGCTTTACCCCGTCGGCCGTCACGATCCGGACACGTTGCGGCGCTTGACATCCGAGTTACCTCTGCCGGTGAACGCGATCGGGCTGCCCGATCAGGACGACCCCGCGTCGTTCGGGCCGCTCGGTGTGGCGCGCGTCAGCTTCGGTCCGTTCCTGCAGCGCGCGCTGTCGGCACAGGCCAAGGAACTGTTGCAGCGCTGGGTCTAGGACGAAAGACATGGCTGACGACGACCTGAACTGGCAGGACGACCAGTCACTGATCATGGCTGCAGGCGTGGTCGCGGCGGTCCTGGTGGCGATCCTGATCTACGCGGTGGTCCGCACCTCGGACGCGGCCAGGGTGCCCGCTTCGGTGCCGCCGCCGGCGGCGACGTCGATTCCGCTGTCGTACACCACCACGACGACGACCACCCCCAGCTACACGATGCCGAGCGTGGAGACGACCGAGATCAGGGCCCCGGAGCCACCGCCGACCACCACCGGCGCGGCCCCCACGACAACCGAGCGTTGAGACGACGAAGCCGGTGGAACCGAAGTTCCACCGGCTGCCGTATCGAGGTGCTTACTTGTTTTCGATCGCGATGCGCTGCGTCTGACGGCCCTTGTGGGCGCCGGGGATCCGCACCGTCAGCACACCAGTGTCGTACTCGGCCTTGATGTCCTGGCCGGTGACGTGCTCGGGGAGCTTGAACGATCGACGGAACGACCCGTAACGCACTTCGCGCAGCGTGCGACCGTCCTTATCTTCGGACCGCTCGTCGCGACGTTCGCCGTGGATCACGAGGTAGCCCCTGTCGACCTCGACGTTCACATCCTTTTCGACGTCTAGGCCCGGAAGCTCGACGCGGACGAGCGCGTCGTCGCCCTCCCTGACGATTTCCGCGGCGGGGGTGAACGCCCCCGCGGCCCAGCTTTCAGCCGTCGCGGGGCCGAAGAAGTCGCGTACCCACCGGTCCAGATCCCACGTGGGACGAGTGCGTAATGCCAATGTGCTCATGTCTGCCTCCTCGCTGTCGAACCGGTACTGTGCCGGTTTCTCAGCTAGTAAAACTTGAGTCACCTACGCTCATATTCCTTTAGGTCGTTCGCCGCGAGCGAACCCGCAGCATCGGGCTCACAGCGGCCGCGGGTCGATGTGAGCACACCGTGATCGCTGCTTCACACGAGGCGACATTGCGGCAATATCGGCTGCTTAGCGTCGGCGGCATGCGGTCAACAAGGAACGTGGTCGTGGTCGGCCACGGCATGGTCGGGCACCGATTCGTCGAGGCGTTGCGGTCCCGTGACGCCGACGGCCAGTGGCGGGTGACGATCCTCGCCGAGGAAGCCGATGCCGCCTACGACCGGGTCGGGCTCACCGGGTACACCGAACACTGGGACCGCAGCCGGTTGGCGCTCGCGGGCAACGACTACCCGGATGACGAGCTGGTCGAGCTGCGGCTGGGCACGCGGGTCACCGGGATCGACCGGACGGACAAGGCGGTGCTGACCGCCGAGGGTTCCCGGATTCCATACGACGCCTTGGTGTTGGCGACCGGTTCGTATGCGTTCGTACCGCCGGTGCCGGGCCGCGACCTGCCGGCCTGCCACGTCTATCGGACCCTCGACGACCTCGACGCGATCCGGGCAGGCGCCGAAACGGCACTCGCGTCCAAGGCGCCCGTCGGTGTGGTGATCGGCGGTGGTCTGCTCGGCCTCGAAGCGGCGAATGCGCTGCGCGCGTTCGGGTTGAAGACCCACGTCGTCGAGATGGCGCCCCACCTGATGGCCGCGCAGCTCGACGAGGCAGGCGGCGCGCTGCTGAGCAGGATGGTCAAGAGCCTGGGCATCGAGGTGCACACCGGCGTGGGCACCGAGACCATCGCGCCGGCACAGCGCAACCGGCCGCTGCGCAAATCCGACCAAGACGACTCAGTGCGGTTGTCCCTCAACGACGGAAGCCATATCGACACCGGCCTGATCGTGTTCGCCGCCGGTGTGCGCCCGCGCGACGAACTCGCCCGCGAAGCGGGCCTGGAGATTGCCCAGCGCGGCGGTGTGCTGACCGACCTATCCTGCGTCACAAGCGATCCCGACATCTACGCCATCGGCGAGGTGGCCGCGATCGAGGGCCGCTGCTATGGGCTGGTCGGCCCCGGCTATACGAGCGCGGAGGTGGTGGCCGATCGCCTGCTTGGTGGCGCCGCCGAGTTCCCGGAAGCCGACATGTCGACCAAGCTCAAGCTGCTCGGCGTCGACGTGGCCAGCTTCGGCGATGCCCAGGGCCACACGCCCAACTGCTTGAACGTCGTGGTCAATGACCCGGTCAAGCAGACCTACGCGAAGCTGGTGCTCTCCGATGACGCCAAGACCCTGTTGGGCGGAATCCTCGTCGGCGACGCGTCGGCCTACGGTGTGCTGCGTCCGATGGTAGCCAGCGAACTGCCCGGTGACCCGCTGTCGCTGATCGCACCCGCCTCCGACGGCGACGCACCGGGTTTGGGTGTCGGCGCGCTGCCCGACATCGCGCAGATCTGCTCCTGCAACAACGTCACCAAGGGTGACCTGAAGGAGGCCATCAGCGGCGGATGCGCCGACGTGCCCGGCCTGAAGAAGTGCACGCTCGCGGGCACCTCCTGCGGTTCGTGCGTGCCGCTGCTCAAGCAGCTGCTGGAGGCCGAGGGCGTTGAACAGTCCAAGGCGCTGTGCGAACACTTCTCGCAGTCGCGCGCCGAGTTGTTCGAGATCATTAGCGCCACCGAGATCCGCACGTTCTCCGGTTTGATCGAGCGGTTCGGCACCGGAAAGGGTTGCGACATCTGCAAACCGGTGGTGGCCTCGATTCTCGCCTCGACGAGCAGCGAGCACATCCTCGACGGGGAGCAGGCCTCGCTGCAGGACTCCAACGACCACTTCCTGGCCAACATACAGAAAAACGGCAGCTACTCGGTGGTGCCACGGTCACCGGGCGGCGAGATCACACCGGAGCAACTGATCCTGATCGGCGAGATCGCCAGGGACTTCGGCCTGTACACCAAGATCACCGGCGGGCAGCGCATCGACATGTTCGGCGCCCGCGTCGACCAGCTTCCCGAGATCTGGCGCCGGCTCGTCGACGGCGGCATGGAATCCGGGCACGCCTACGGCAAGTCGTTGCGCACCGTCAAGAGCTGCGTCGGCAGCACATGGTGCCGCTACGGTCAACAGGACTCCGTCGACATGGCCGTCGAAATCGAGAAGCGCTACCGCGGGCTTCGCGCACCACACAAGATCAAGATGGCGGTGTCGGGATGCGCGCGCGAATGCGCGGAGGCGCAGAGCAAAGACGTCGGCGTCATCGCCACCGAACAAGGCTGGAATCTTTACGTCTGCGGCAACGGCGGCATGTCGCCCCGGCACGCGCAGCTGCTGGCCGGCGACCTCGACGACGAGACGTTGATCCGGTACATCGACCGGTTCCTGATGTTCTACATCCGCACCGCCGACCGGTTGCAGCGCACTGCGCCGTGGCTGGAGGCGATGGACGGAGGACTGGACCATCTCCGCGATGTCGTCTGCAACGACTCCCTGGGCTTGGCCGCCGAATTCGAGGATGCGATGGCCCGCCACGTGGAGGGCTACGCCTGCGAATGGAAAGGCGTGCTCGACGACCCGAACAAGCTGTCGCGCTTCGTGTCTTTCGTCAACGCCCCCGACGTCGCTGACCCCACAGTCGAGTTCACCGAGCGGTCCGGCCGCAAGGTGCCCGTCCCCATCGGAATGCCGAAGGTGCCCCAAAGATGACAACTCTCAACGACATCCAGGTCTGGACAACAGCCTGCCGCTACGACTTCCTGATCCCGAACCGCGGCGTGGGCGTGCTACTCGCCGACGGCAGCCAGGCGGCGCTGTTCCGTCTGGACGACGGGTCGCTGCATGCGGTCGGCAATATCGATCCGTTCTCGGGCGCTGCGGTGATGTCACGCGGCCTCGTCGGCGATCGCGGCGGCCGGCCGACAGTGCAGTCCCCGATCAAGAAGCAGGCCTTCGCGCTCGATGACGGCGTGTGCCTCGACGATCCCGAGTTCTCGCTGCCGGTCTACCCGACGCGCGTCACCGCCGACGGCCACGTCGAGGTCCGCGGCTGACCCCTACCCGTCTTTGCGCGAAATTGCATTCCAGCAGCGAAAGTTCGAGTGAACACCTGCTGGAATGCCATTTCGCGGCGGTGAGTCAGGCTGCCAGCGGAACGCGGGCGCGGCGGAACCGGTTGGCGATCAACCGCACCATCGCGGGATGGGTGCCCAGCGGGTCGGCCACCGCGTCGGCACCGCTGTCGCGCAGCCGGTCCTGAAAAAGTCCCTCGGCCAACAGGTACGAGGCCACGACCACCCGCCTCGCGCCGTTGCGACGTAGCCGCGCCACCGCGTCGGCGACGCGCGGCTCACCGGTGGCGGCGTACGCCAGTTCGACCCGCTCACCGATCACCGCCGACAACAGCGCCGACGTCTGTCGCAGATCCGACAACGCACCGGGGTCGGACGTGCCCGCTGCGGCGAGGACCACCGAATCGCCCGCACGCCAGCCACATTCGATTAAGCGATCCATGAGCACACGCGCCAACGCGGGGCTGGGTCCAAGTGCCTCGGCAACGGTCACGCCGGGATGTCCACTGGCCGCGACGTGTGCGGGGATGTCGACATTGACGTGATACCCGCGCGCCAGAAATGCCGGCACGAGGATGGTCCGATCGGACAACGTCTGCAACACCTCACTCGGTGTCGGGCCGAGGACGTCGACGAACGCGACGTGGACCGGGGTGCCGAGCGCGGTCGACACCCGGTCGGCGAGGCTCCCGATCAACGCGACACCGCTCTGTTTACGCGTGCCGTGCGCTACCAGTAGATAGCTCATGGCGTGTACGCCAGGTTGTCCTCGACGGCCAGGCGGTAGCCGCGCTTGACGACGGTCGACACGATGTTCTTGTCGCCCAACGCCGTTCGCAGCCGCAAGACGGCCGTTTCAACGGCGTGGGTGTCGGTGCCGGTGCCGGGAAGGGCCCGCAGCAGGTCGGCGCGCGACACCACCGCTCCCGGCCGGTGGGCGAGTGCGCGAATCGTCGCCATGCCCGCCGGTGACACCGGCTTGACGACACCGTCGACCAGGACGCACGTGCCGCGGATCTCGAGCAGGTGCCCGGCCACTCGAATGGTGCGCGAACACAACAGCGGCAGCTCATCGGTGATGTGACGGGCCAACGCCCCCAACCGCATTCGCTCCGGAGCCGACGTCGGTATACCCAACCGAACCAGCGGCCGGGCGGTCACGGGGCCGACGCACATGGCGTGCACGTCTCGGCGGAAGGCAGCGATCACCTGGTTCTCCAGGCCCATCTCCTTGGCCCGCAGCAGCACCGAGGCGACGGCGGGCGCCGACGTGAAGCTGACCGCGTCGAACTTTTCGTCGGCGATACCGGCCACCAGTTGGTCGAAGTCACCGTTGTGTGGCGCCGGATGCCACCGGTACACCCGGATCGGCACGACCTCGGCACCCGCGGCACACAACTCGTCGAGGAACTCGGGAAACGGGTCCCAGTCATCGGTGGCTCCGTGCAACTGCACCGCGATCCGCTGCCCGGCGATACCGCCCTCAACGAGGTAGTGCAGCAATTCGCGTGACGACTCCGAGTCGGGGGACCACTCCTCAGGCAGCCCGGCGGCGCGCAGCGCACCGGTCGCCTTGGGGCCGCGCGACACGACGCGGGCCTTCGCGAGCGCGCCGGTCAGGTCGTTGGCCAGCCCCCAGCCGTCGGCCGCGGCGACCCAGCCGCGGAACCCGATGCCGGTGGTGGCGATCACGATGTCGGGCGGGACGTCGATCAGGCCTTCGGTGTGGGCGCGCAGCTCGTCGTCGTCGGGCAACGGCACCATCTGGATCGCCGCCGCGCTGGTCACCGTCGCACCGCGGCGGCGCAGGAGCGCGCTCAGCTCGTCGGCGCGCCGAGCGGAGGTCACGGCTACCCGGAATCCGGTCAGCGGCGCCCAGTCCGGCTCAGTCATGGAACCTGTGTAGGCAGCGCATGTTTCCAAGCGATTACTTGGCCATTTCCGAGGCGTGTCGGCACCGCCCGCAGCCTGCAGAACGTCATGAAAGCCGACGTTAACGAGGCGTTATTGCGTCAACATGCCGTGCGGTGACCCCGCCGTGAAATTCCCCTCACCCCACACCCGGTGCGGATGTGAGTCTCACCAGACGTCGCCGTCGCGCCAGTCGCAGGTGATCTCGGCGCTGGTGTCGAGTTCCACATTGACCGGCAGCACGAACAGCGCGTTGTCGTCGTCGGGAGTGCGGGTCAACCCGGCCGGCGCCAACACCGACGTCGGCCCCTGCCACGGCAGCCAACCGCGGGCCGTGTAGATCGGCCTGCCGGCCTCCGTCGCGCTGAGGGCCCCAAGTTGATACGCCCCGCGGATCACCTGCTCTGCGGCGTCCATCACCGCGCGGGCCAGGCCTTGCCCGCGCCAGTCCTCACTCACCGCGACCGCTTCGACGTAACCGCACCGCAGCGCGGTTTTGCGGTACAGCAGCCGCCGTTGGACCACTGCCGCATGCGCGATCAGCGCTCCGTGGTCGAAGATCATCGCGTGCATGCCGCCCAGCGAGTGCTCCCAGTCGACGTCGGTGAACGAGCCTTCGAAGGCGTCGATCACCATGCGCTTGGCGTCCGCGCGCGTCTCCGGGTCGAGGTCGGAGGTATGGATCAGCCGTGCGCTGTGGATGCGCACGACGGGAGCATACGGATCCTGAACATGCACACTGCTTTTCTACCAGCGCGGTGTGACTAACGGTCCCCGAACGGTCGGCGCGGCCGCGACCAATGCATCCGCACCGTTTGCCCGGGCCGCACCTGAGCGACCTTGTCGATGTCCTCGTCGGCGACCACACCGATCACCGGGTACCCACCCGTGACCGGGTGATCCGGCCCGAGGATGACGGGAAAACCGTTCGGCGGCACCTGAATTGCGCCCCTTGTGGCGCCCTCGCTCGACAGTTGCCGGTCCGGCCAGCGATACTCGAGCGGCCCGCCGACCAACCGCATGCCCACGCGGTCGCTCTTGTTGGTCGCCTGCCAGTTCGTGCGAATCAATACATCCGGATCGACGAACCAGTCGTCGCGCGGGCCGGGCACCACAGTCAACTCGAGCACGTCGTCCTCAATGGCCGCGACGGGAGCCTGGTCGAGTTCGGGGAAGTCCTCGGTGTGCTCGCCGACGGGCAGCACATCGCCTGTCCGCAGCGGCTGCGGACCGATCGCCGACATCACGTCATACGACCGCGAGCCCAGTACCGGTTCGACGTCGATGCCGCCGCGCACCGCCAGATATGTCCGAAGGCCGGCACGCGGCGCACCGAGCGAGATCACCTCACCGTCGCGGGCGTAGTGGATGCTGTTGGTGCCGAACAACGCTCCGTCGACGGTCGGATCGGTGTCGGCGCCGGTGACCGCGATCGCGATATCGTCACCGTGCACCCGCGCCGCCAGCCCGCCGAACGTCACCTCGATGGTGGCCCGATCGCCGGGGTTGGCCACCAGCCGGTTGGCCAGTGTGTGCGAGCTGCGGTCGGCGGCGCCGGAGCGGCCCACGCCCATATGCGCCAAGCCGGGCCGGCCCAGGTCCTCGACCAGAGCTAACGGTCCGGAGCGCAGGATCTCCAGCGTCGTCGTCATGACTCGACCGCCCGGAACTGGACCCACATGCCCGATGTCAGCAGCGCCGGGCTGTCTCGGTTGATGTCCCACAGCACCGCCGAGGTGCGGCCGATCAGCTGCCAGCCGCCGGGCGACTCGCGCGGATAGATACCGCTGAACTCGCCCGCCAGACCCACGGCGCCGGCAGGCACCTTGGTCCTCGGCTCGGATCGCCGCGGCACCTCGAGCCTGCGGTCACCGCCGACGAGATAGGCGAAGCCCGGTGCGAACCCGCCGAACGCGACCCGCCACATGCTGCCGGTGTGTGCGGCGACGACGTCGTCAGGGGTCAGCCCCGTCAGTCGGGCCACCTCGTCGAGATCGGGTCCGTCGTAGACGACGTCGATGGTGAGGTCGGCGCGGCCGCCGGCGGGTGGTATCAGCTCGGCCTCCGGATCGGCGTCGATGCGCAACCCGCCGAGACGCTGTCGCGTCGGCGCCTGATATCTGGGCTCGGCGAGCTTGACCAACACGGTTCGCGCGGCGGGGACGATGTCGAGGACGCCGGGCAGGTCGGCCCGTCGGATCGCCTCGCTCCACGCCAACACCTCGGCGGTGGTGTCGAACTCGAGCAACAGCGCCCGATCCCCGTAGTCGCGGATCGGCATCGCGCCGGCGCCCGGCACGTCACGTTCCATTTCGGCTGTCACGGTCATACCTGCGAAATTACCCGCGAGTAGCTTGCAATACGCCTGCTCTATGAGCCTTGCCAGAGGAGTTTTAGCGATGCCTCAAGCGGCGGGCCGATACGTCGGCTCGCGGCGCTTGATGAAGGCGATCACCCGGTACGTCACGGGCAGCACGACCACTTCCACCGCGGTCTTGTAGACCCATCCCAGAGCGGCGTACACCACGAACGAGCGCATATCGCCGAATCCGATGATCGGTGCGGCGATGGCACAGAACACCAACGTGTCCGCGAACTGGCCGACGACTGTCGAGCCAAGCAATCTGGCCCACAGGTGCTTCTCTTTGGTGCGTGCCTTGATACGCACCACCACCCAGGCGTTGACCAACTGTCCCACGAGGAAGCCGGCCAGCCCAGCGGCCGCCAACCCGGTGATGGACGCGACGGTGCTGGCGAGCGCCTCCTGGTTGGTGTAGTCGGGCGCAGCAGGGAGGTGCACGGTCGCCCACAACACGAGTACCGCCAACGCCTGCATGCAAAAGCCGATGATCACCGCGCGCCGGGCGGCTTTGAACCCGTATACCTCGCTCAACACATCACCGATGACGTAGGTGAGCGGGAAGACGAGGAATCCACCGTCGGTGAGCAACGGCCCGAACGCGACGCCTTTAGTAGCGGCGATATTGGATATCAGGACCAAGCCGGTGAAGACCGCGACCAGCGTCGGGTAATAGGCCGATCCCGTGGTCGCGAACCCGCGGTGCTCGGCCTCAATGTCGGCGGTCACCGCGCAATCTTCTCAGGCGAGGGCTTGGGCGATGCGCGCCGGCAGTTGGTCGGCCACCAGCGGGTAGGACAGCGGTGAGGCGAAGGCGATCGCGCCCGCGAGTTCCTTGCCCGTGAAGACGTTCGCCGTGCCGCGCTCGGCGACCCTCGGCTCGGCCAGCAGCGCGGACTGTTCCTCGTCGGACTCGGTGGCCCAGATCAGCACGTCGGCACCGAGTCCGTCGGTGACGCTCAAGCCCATCGCGGTGAGGAACTCAATGCGCCACGCGGGCGCCAGGGCCTGCGGTTCTCCGTTGTCCAGCCGGCCCTGCAACAGCGCCACGGTGTTGCCCGCGAAACCGGGATTGCTTTCGGCGACCGCGATGAACCTGTCGCCGACGGTGACGAGCAGCGCCTGCATCTCGTCGTGTTTGAACACCGCCTGCCCGATGGTGGTGGCTTGTTGTTTCCACGGCTCGAAGAACGCCTCGGCACCAGCCTGCGCGACGGTCGGCGCGATCTCCGACAGCCTCGAGTAGGTGTCCGAATCGAGTCCGGCGTTGGTGGCGACGATGAGGTCGGGGTTCAGCCCTGCGATCTGGTCGACCTGAATGCCCTCGGCGAGGCTGAGCACGGCTGGTTGTGCAGAGCCGAGTTTGGCTCGCGCCCAGGGCCATACCGCGAACGGTTCGCCTCCGAACCAGTCGGTCACCGCGACCGGTACGACGCCGAGCGCGAGCAGGTCGTCCTGCTCGGTCAACCCGGCGCTGACCACCCGCGCGGGCGGACCGGGGATCTTGGTCTCGCCGAAGACGTGCTTGACGGTGACCGAGCCGTCCTTGGCCACGGTGCCGGGTTTGTCCGAACCGCATCCGGCCGTGAATCCGGCGGTGACGAGCGCCGCGCCGGCGGTCATCGTCAGGAAGCCTCGTCGATTCAGCCCCGTGGCCACCCGGCGAGCGTAGCTAACCGACCTGGAAGTTCCCGAACAACACGACGGCCAGACCCAGTGCCACGACGATGTTCACCACGGTCGCCGAGGCGAACAACGCCACGGGTCGCCAACCAGCCTCCCGCAGCCCCCTTAGGGAGAACTCCAGGCCGATCGCGACGAACGCGAAGATCAAGAACCACGTCCGCAGGTCGTTGACCGTGCTGATCGCCGACTTGTCTCCGCCCCACGACAGATACAGCGTGCCGATGATCGACGCGGCGCCACGCGCGGGCATCCGTTGCGATCAGCGCGAATCGAACCTCAGCAGATGACGGTGGTCGACTCGATGGGTGCGGCCTCGCCCGACGAGGTGAGCACATCGCCGCGGTTGATCTGCGTCCGCTCGATGTCCTTGAACAGCACGCCGACGGTCTCGCCGGCGCTCACCTCGGCGCGCCGCTTGCGGAACTGTTCGATGGCGGTGACGGTGATGCCGGGCCCGCCGTTGATGTGCACGGTGTCATCGACATGCAGGGTGCCCGACTCGACCCGGCCTGTCGCCACCACACCGCGGTTGCGGATCGCGAAGACGTCCTCGACCGTCATCCGGAACATCAGGAATGCGACAGCTTCTTGTTCGCGTAACGGGTCAGCCAGCCCGGCGAGAACCGGGAGGCGATCGTCATCACCTTGGTCTGCTTGCCGACGGGGAAGTGCACCTGGTGGATGGCCCGCCGCAGCCGCGACGGTTCGATGGCCTCGAGGATCGCGTCGGCGATGTCCTGTGCCGTGAGCCGGATGCCGAGCGAGTCCGTCGTGCCGGTTCTGACGTCCTGGGTCATCGCGGTCTGCACATACAGCGGCCACATCGCGATGACCCGGATGCCGTATCGGTTCCACTCGATGTCGAGCGCCTCGGTGATCCCGCGGACGAAGAACTTGGTGGCGCTGTAATTGGCCAGCTCGGCCTGACCGTAGATCGCCGACGCGGAAGACAGGTTCACGACAACCGAGCCCGGGGTTTTTCGCAGGTAGGGAAACGCCGCATACAGACCGTTGACCACGCCCTTGGCGTTGATGTCGATCTCCTTGTGGTGACCCGCGATATCCATCTCCTCGAAACGACCGGCGCGCAGGATCCCCGCGTTGTTGATCATCACGTCGAGCCGGTCACCAGCGGCCTCTGCGAACTCCCGCACTCGCGCGGCCATCTCGTCGGGGTCGGTGACGTCGAGATGGCCGGTGTGCACGACACCGCCCAGCTGCTCGATGTCGTCGGCCAGCGATTTCAGCCCGATCTCGTCGATGTCGTAGCCACCGACGACGTATCCGTTGCGGGCGAACGTCAGCGCAGTGGCGCGCCCGATTCCGGCGGCGGCCCCGGTGATGAAAACGGATTTACCTGAGGCGGAGGGTTTCGTCATCACCTCTTCATACCCGCTTCCTCGACGGCGACATCACCGCGATTGTGTCAGGCGAAGGCCAACGACAGGCCGAGTCCGATCATCGAGGCCGCGATCACTCCGTCGAGCACACGCCACGTCATCGGCGTGGCGAACAGCCCGGCCAACCGCCGCGCGCCCAGACCCAGGCTGAAGAACCAGACCGCGCTGGCGGTGACCGCCCCGACGCCGAACAGCCAGCGTCCGTCGCGGTGTTCGTTGGCCAGCGCGCCGAGAAGCACCACGGTGTCGAGATAGACGTGCGGGTTCAACCAGGTCAGTGCCAGGCAGGTGACGAGCACCCCGAGCAGGCGGGACGGTCCTTCCTCGGAGGGGGTCAGCGCGGAGGGCCGCAGGGCGCGTCTCGCCGCGAGGATGCCGTAGCCGACGAGGAACGCCGCGCCGGAGAATCTGGCCACCTCGAGTGCGCCCGGGTGTGCGCGGATCAGCACCCCGAACCCGGCGATGCCCGCGGCGATCAACACGACGTCGGACACCGTGCATACCGCAGCGACCGCCAGCACGTGCTCGCGGCGGATCCCCTGGCGGAGCACGAACGCGTTCTGTGCACCGATCGCGGCGATCAACGCCAACGAGGCCGAGAAACCCATCACCAGCGAAGAGGTCATGGCTTGACGGTAGGGCTGAGCCTTGCATCAATACAGCTAATGATTCTCCTGCTGCATTAGCATCATTAATGTGACGGTTGACGCTCAGCAGTTGGCGGCCTTCGCGGCGGTGATCGAACACGGCTCCTTCGACGCGGCGGCCGCGCAATTGCACGTCACTCCGTCGGCGGTCAGTCAGCGCATCAAGGCGCTCGAACAGCGGGTCGGGCAGGTGCTAGTGGTCCGCGAAAAGCCCTGCAGCGCAACAACGGCAGGCGTACCGCTGTTGCGGTTGGCGGCGCAGACCGCGTTGTTGGAGGCCGAGGCGCTGGCCGAAATGGCCGGTGGACGTGGCGGCGCTCCGCGAATCGCCATGGCGGTCAACGCCGATTCGATGGCCACCTGGTTCACCGAGGTGTTCGCCGCCTTGGGCGATGTGCTGTTCGACATCCGCATCGAAGACCAGGACCACTCGGCGCGGCTGCTGCGAGAGGGCGTGGTGATGGGCGCGGTGACGACCGAGCGCACGCCGGTCTCGGGATGCCGCGTGCAGCCTCTGGGGGTTATGCGTTATCTACCGGTGGCCAGTCCCGGGTATCGCGACCGGTATCTGCTCGACGGCTTCACTGCCGCAGCGGCCGCCCACGCGCCGTCCCTGGCATGGAACCGCGACGATGCTCTACAGGACATGTTGGTGCGCAAGGTGTTTCGTCGCGACCTATCCCGCCCCCAGCATTTTGTGCCGACGGCGGAGGGCTTCGGAGCCGCGGTCGAAGCCGGATTGGGGTGGGGGATGTTCCCCGAGGCACTGGCCCGGCCCCGCTTGGACGACAGATCATTCGTGCGGATCACCGAGGCGCATCTCGATGTCCCGCTGTTCTGGCAGTGCTGGAAACTGGATAGTCCGATCGTCGACCGAGTCACGGACGCGGTCACCGCTGCGGCGGGCGTACTCGCGCCTTATCGCCGGTACTGACGGTGCCGACGGTGACAACCTCGGCGTAGACCCCTGCACACGGCGCCTTACCGAAGCCCGGCACCTCGACGCGATTGTGGTCCAGCAGGTACCGCACGGCATCCGGAAGGCGTTCGGTCGCACCATGTCGCAGGGTCGGAACGGCGCAGCGTGGGGTGGGCAGGGTGACGCGTAGCGTGGCCTCACCGAGCTCGATTTGGGCTCCCACCCATTCGTTCTCGACGAAGGGCTCGGACCCGACGTCGATGACGACGTTGGGCCGGTACCGCAGCGCCTCAGCGATGCCCACGCCGATCGCGTCCAGAGTGGCGATGGTGATCAGATGCACCGGCGAGTGGTCGACGAACGCGCCGCCGGGTGCACCCTGCCCGAGTTCGAGCAGCACCGGATCGAACTCGGCGTCGATGCCGTGTGCGAGCACCTCCAGCGGATCGGACCGCTCGAGAACTACGCCGGCAGCCCGCTCGTCGGCGACATGCACTGTGCGCCCGAGCAGTTCGGACAGCGGCTCGGCCGCCTCGATGACCGGCATACTTCGTCCGTCGGGCAGGGTAACCGTGACGCTACCGTCCTCGCCGGTCGTCGACGCGCACTGCAACAGGGTGCTCCATCGCCGCGGGTGCTTGGCGGTGGCGACTCGTCCGGTCTCCTCGTCGATGAGGGCGTACCGGCGGTCGCCGTCGACGCCCATCGGCCCGATCCGGACCCGGTCGCGTACTTCTCCGAGCATCGATTTCACCGGGTAGCGGTGCAGCGCGGAAACCCGTCCGGCCATGTCGCTCAACCGATCTCGATTTCGTCGGAGCGCTGGGGAGCGGTGGTTTCACCCGACGTGAGATGTTCGAGCAGGCCGGTGATCTCCAGGACGCGGTCGAGCTGTCGTGGCCGGTTGTCGAGGTGCAGCTTGAGACCTGAGCGTGTCACCTCTCGGTGAATCACCAGCAGCGCCGACAGTCCGGTGGAGTCGAGGAACTCCAACTGGGCGAAGTCGAGGTGCAGGTCTGTCACGCGGGCGTCGGTGGAGAGCAGCTCGGAGACGGCGTCCACGACGGGTGCGGTGTGTCCGTAAGCGAGGTCGCCCGCGACGTGGATGCGTGCCGAGGGAATCGCGACGTCGGACTTCAAAGTGAGCGTCATGCGATCGGTGTGGTGTCGGGGACCAGGGCAATGCGCGCAGCGGCCAGGTGGCGCTGAGCTCGGGGAAAGTCTTGCAGCTGAGCGGAAAGCAACTCTAGTGCGGGAATCAGCGAGGCCGCCGGTACGTCACGGGAACTGAGCACCTCGGCCGTCCACACGATGAACCCGGTGAACAACTCGTGGTCGTCGATGTAGAGGGCGGTCGCGAGGAAGTCGACGATGTGGGCGATGTCCTCGGTGGTGTGTTCGCGCTGCGCCTCGCTGTAGTCCCGCATCGCGGGGAAGCGGTTCTCCAACTCGGCGACGGTCGACTTGACCAGTTGCGGTTTGGCGGTGCTGATCATCGAGTACTCCTGGTCGGCCAGGTGCGGTAGCTGCTCCGCCGCCTGCCGGTTCGGGGTGAGGCGTAGTCGACCGATGTCGGCGCGCAGGCACTGCGCGGCTGCCCGGGCATCCGGTGCCCACGCGTCGGCACCGAGAAGCCGTGCGTAACGGCCGTCGGGGCCGAACGCGGCGCCGCCGACGAGCACCGAGACGCCCGCGGCCTGGCACGCCGTGATCGCGGCGTGCGCGGTGGGTAGGCGAGTCGGGATCGAGCACGATAGCGCGACCGCGTCGGGCGCGTGCTGATGCAGATGCGCGACCAGGTGCGGCGTCGGCACCTGGGCGCCGAGGAAGTCCACCCGCCAGCCGCGCAGGCGCAGAACTTCCGCGAGCAGCCGGGCGGGTAGCGCGTGCCATTCCCCGTCCACGCAGGCCACGGTGACCCGCCCGGCCTCGTCAGTGGATTCGCCGGAGGGGTGCTGCGACAGTGCCGCGATGACGCGATCGTTGATTGCGGTGGCCGCGTGCTCCTGCGCGACGGTGATCCGGTTGGCCGCCCATTCGGCGCCGACCCTGCGTTGAACGGGCGCGATCACCTCGAGCAGGGCATCCTCGGGCGTCATTCCCGCGTCCACCGCTGCGAAGACGGCCGCAACCGCGGTCTGCTCGTCACCGCCGAGCGCCGCTTGCCACAGTCGCTCGCGCACCGTTGCGGGATCGGCGGCGGCTGTTCCCGCGCCGATGTTCGATCCGCTCACGCTATATACCTGCCTGCAGTGTGGCCGTCGACCGCACTGAGATGTGTCCGGCGCGGCGCCGTGATGGCTACGACGGCCATGTCGTCGTGTTCCCGATCGGTTACCCACTGCGAGGCGAGCATCATCATCCGCTCGACGACCGCTTCGGCGGGCAGCGCCGCGCATTGCGCCAACGCGCCGATCAGGCGTTCTTCGCCGAAGGCCTCCTGGCCGAGTGGGCCGCCGCGGGCTTCGGACAGGCCGTCGGTGTAGAGGAGGCACGTCTCGCCGGGGGCCAGCGAGACCTCGGTCGAGCGCGCTTTGAACTGCGGCAGCGCGCCGACCAACATGCCACGGGTGTCCGTCTGCTCCACTGTTCCGTCGTTTCGCACGATCAGCGGGGGTGGGTGCCCGGCACAGGTCAGCCGCAACTTCAACTGACCGTCGCGGTGCGCAACGGAGGCGAGCACCACCGTGGCGAAGCGGCTGTTGTCGGGGGTCAGCAGCGCGCTGTTGAGCAGCTTGAGAACCGCTTCGTGCTGGTCGGCCAGGGGCGCGAGCGCCTGCAGCGTGTTGCGGATCTTGCCGCTGAGTACCGCGGCCTCCAGGCCCTTGCCGCAGACGTCACCGAGAACAACAAGGGTTTCGCCGTCGGCGTCCACGGCGGGATGGACGTCGTAGAAGTCGCCACCGACCAACTCATGGTCTGCTGACGCACGGTAACCGCCGGCGAGCTCGAAATCCCCGTTCGGTCTCAACGGAGGGGGTAGCAGATCGCGCATCAGGGTGCGGGTGATCGCCGACTGTTCGGCATACAACCGCGCCGCGGAGAGCGCCGCACCCGCACGTGAGGCGAACAGCCGGGCGAACCGTTCCTCGTTCTCGCTGAATGCCGTGTGCGAGCCGCGGCGCAACAACACGAGCGCGCCGGCCGGAACGCCGTGGCCGGGCAGCGGCGTGATCAGGACCGACCCGACCTGCCCGACGAAGTGCGATGGAATCAACCAGTCGGGCACCGACGCGGGGTCGATCCAGCGCGACGGGACCGGCGGGAACCGGCGAAGCGCCTCGCTGAGGCCCGACACCTCGGCGGGGTCGGCTTCCACGCTGCGGTGTTCTGCGGCACCGTCGGCTCCGCTGCAGACGACAGGCATCCGCTCACCCCTGACGGGTGCGACGACCACCGCGGCGTCCGCCAGATGACGCTCCGCCATCTGCGCCGTCGCCTCCATGCAGCGCTCGAAGTTCAGCGATGCCATCAGCACCGCAGAGACGTCGTCGAGAAGCGCAGCGCGCCCGCGTTCCCTTGCCAGCTCCTCCTGCGCATCCCGCAGCGTCCGGTGGGTGTCTTCGACCAGCCACCACGCGACCTCACCGCCGGGCAGCGCCGAGGGACGTGCCTCGAAATTGCGCCCTGTGAGCTCCCCCCTGGTCGACGCCTGCGCGGCGTCGACCACCTGGTCTCGCAGAAATCGGACATGCGCGCACGTCAACCACGGCGGCGCAGTGTCAACGAATCTGGCCCCGACCTCGGCGTCTGGCAAGAGGGAGCGCGCGGAGTCGCTCAGCCCGCGTATGACACCCGCGCGGTCGACCATGACCACGGGGTGAGGAACAGAGTGCCAGCCGGCTGCTCCACCCGGCGCCTCGGTTCTCACGCTTCTGTCGCTGGTCATCGGTCACCGTGGAAAGCCACGTCGGAACTGGAAAGCATCACACCCCTGCAGGCAGGCAGACTTACTGCGAGGCGTGGGCTCAGCCCCTGAATGAAACCGACTCTACCCTGCACCGCTGCGAGTCGTTCCGAAACGCCGTCGCGGCTGCGTACTTAAAAGGCGATGACCCCGCGGATGTTGCTGCCGGCGCGCAGGTCCTTCATCGCCTCGTTGATGTCGTCGAGCTTGTACTTCTGGGTGATCAACTCGTCGAGCTTGATGGCGCCCGCCTCATACATCGACAGCAGCCTCGGCATGGCTTCGCGGGGATTCATCTCGCCGTAGAGGACCCCTTTGAGGGTCTTACACGAACTCACCATGTCGGGCAGGCTCAGCGGGACCATCATGTCGCTGACCTTCGCCATGCCGGTCAGCACGCAGGTGCCGCCCTTGCGCAGCAGCATCAGCGCCACCATCACCAGGTCGGCTGGCACCACTCCCGGCGTCAGTACGACGCGGTCTGCCATGACGCCCCAGGTGATCTCCTTGACCAGTTCCAGGGCCGCGCCAGCGTCGACGGCGGTGTGCGTGGCGCCGAAGGTGGGAGCGATCTCCCGTTTGAACTCGTTCGGGTCGACGGCGACGATGTGCTTGGCGCCGGCGACCTTCGCACCCTGCACGGCGTTCATACCGATACCGCCCACACCCACCACCACGACGGTGTCGCCGGGTTCGGTTCCTGCCGCCACCGAACCGGAACCGAACCCTGTTGTGACACCGCAGGATACGAGGGAAGCCGCTTCCAACGGCACCCAGTCGTTGATCTTGACTAGTGAGCGCTCGGACGCGATCACGAATTCGGAGAACGTGCCGACCTGCATCATCGCCATCAGGTCTTCGTCGCCGACGTGGCGCCTGCACGTGCCGTCGGTGGTCATGGCCTTGCTGTAGATGTCGGCGCCGACGTCGCACAGATAGGTGTGTCCGGTCACGCACCAGCGGCAGCTTCCACAGGCAGGGAAGAACGAAACAGCAACGTGGTCACCGGGTTTGAGCGTCCTCACCTCGGGGCCGACGTCTTCGACGACGCCGGCTCCCTCGTGCCCGCCGAGCATCGGGAACCACTCGGGCACCGGCACACCGGAGGCCCGCATCAGTTCTTCCATCTCTGGACTGGGCACGCTGTCGCCGGTGTAGAAGTGCTCGTCGGAATGGCAGATCCCGGCGTAGGCCATCCTGACCAGCACCTCGCCGGCGCGGGGTGGGTCCAGTTCGATGTCGGTGACTTCCCAATCGATGCCCACTCCGCGGAGCACGGCGGCTCGAGATTTCATCTACGACTCCTTTGGCCAGCCGACAGTCTTGGTTTCGGTAAAGATTTCGAGACCTTCGATGCCGCACTGCCGTCCGACACCGGATTGCTTGTAGCCGCCGAAGGGGGCGTCTGCGCCATACCAGAGGCCGCCGTTGATTCCGAGGGTCCCGGTGCGGATCCGGCTCGCGACCGACTTGGCTCGGTCCAGGTCGTTGGCGAACACCACGCCCGACAAGCCGTAGATGGAATCGTTGGCGATGCGGACCGCATCGTCGTCGTCGTCGAATCCGATGACCGACAGCACCGGGCCGAAGATCTCCTCCTGGGCGATCGTCATCCGGTTGTCGACGTCGGCGAAAACCGTTGGCTCGACGAAGAACCCCTTCTCGAGGTGCGAAGGGACGTTGCCGCCGGTGACGACCCTTGCCCCTTCCTGCTTACCCTTCTCGATATAGCCCATCACCCGGTCCTGCTGGCGCTTGGAAACCTGAGGGCCTTGCAGCACGGAGGGGTCGGTGGGGTCACCGTACTTGTTCTTCTCCATGGCGACCTTGACGATCTCGACCGCCTCGGCGTAGCGACTGCGGGGCACCAGCAACCGGGTCGGCATGGCGCAGCCTTGTCCGGCATGCATGGATATGAACGCGCTGCCGCCCACCGATGCACTGAGGTCGCCGTCGTCGTCGAGCACCAGATACACCGACTTGCCGCCGAGTTCGAGGAATGTCGGTTTGACGGTGTCGGCGGCGGCCTTCATGATGCGCCGGCCGGTCGCCGTCGACCCGGTGAAGGCCACCATGTCGACGAGGGGAGAGGTCGAGAGCACCTCGCCGACCAGATGATCCGACGAGGTGACAATGTTGATCACCCCAGGCGGAATGTCGGTCTGCTCGGCGATGATCCGGCCGATGCGGGTGGCGTTCCAGGGTGTATCGGGAGCGGGCTTGAGCACCATCGTGTTGCCCATGGCGAGAATCGGCCCGATCTTGTTGAGGATGATTTCGAACGGAAAGTTCCACGGCGTGACGACGCCGACGACTCCGACAGGTTCCTTCCACACTTCACGGGCAGCGAGGGTCCCCATGCCGAACGCATCCTTATCGGGAAGTGTTCGCTTCCAGGGGAACTGGCTGATCATATCGGCCGGCCAGCCCAGGGCTTCCTTGAGCGGCACGTCGAGCTGCGGTCCGAACGTGCTCAGCAGCGGGCAGCCGGCCTCCGCGATGAGCTCGCTGCGGATCTCCTCGCGTTCGGCCTCGAGCGCCGCCTGCAGTTGACGCAGTCCGGCAGCACGGGCCTGTCCGTCTCGCGACCAGTCGGTGTGGTCGAACGCGTGGCGGGCGGCCGCCACCGCCCGTTCCATGTCGGCGCGGGTGCCGTCGGCGGTGCCGCCGAGAACCTCCTCGGTCGCGGGGTTGATGTTGTCGAACTGCCGGCCTGTTTCTGATTCGACGAGCTTGCCGTCGATGAGCATGCGCGATTCGTGTGTCACCGAGTGTCCTTCACCACTGTCGAAGTTCGGCCACCGCGCCCGACGGTCTGGGAGCCAATGTCAGGTATGGGATGAAACTGCTGTTTCCGCAACGAAGTACGTTGTGCACGACGTCGACGAGGTGATCGGCCTCGACGAGACCGCCCTGCATGTAACCGTTGTCCATCCAGAACCGGATGGCGTTCTCGAGCGCCTGCGGATCCCAGGTTTTGTTGAACTCGGTCTGGGAATCCCCTTCACCGCCGAAGCAGTCGCCGACCGCCAGGCGGGTGAAGCCGATGTTAGGGTGTTCGATCCGCCAGGCCTCGACCAATTTGTCCAACGCTGCCTTCGATACCGCGTAGGCACCCAGCAGGGGCCATGGGGCGGAGTAAGAAGCGCTGAGCGACGAGAGGTAGACCGCCGAACCCGCGTTAGTGGCGAGATGAGGTGCAGCCGCCGCGGTGATGAGTGAGGCGCCGGTGACGTTGGTGGCGAAGAGATTTGCCCATTGCTCGGCCGTCACCTCGGTCAGTGGGGCGAGAACACCGACGCCGGTCGTGTAGACCAGCGCGTCGAGACCCCCGAATTCTTCGACGACGGCTGTCATGGCGCGTCGACAGGCATCCGCGTCCGTGACGTCACACGCGACGGCCACCGCACCGCTGCCCGCCTCCTCGGCGGCGTTCTCGAGGCGGTCACGACGACGCGCGAGGAACGCGACCCGGGCACCCTCCCTCGCGAGCCCGACACCGATGCAGCGGCCGAGACCCGCGGACGCTCCGACTACGGCGATTCGCAGTGGTGGCGCGTCTGACATCAGATCTCCTTGAGACGAGGGCGAAGCAACATTATCAGTCCGGTAGAAGAACAATAATCAAAAATGGAAACGCTCATTTTCATACGGTAGGCCATCATCCCGGGTCGCGAATCAACCACTACTACCGCCTGACCACCTTGCGCGGCTCCGTAGCGAAGCTGAGCAGAAGCCGGTCGAGAATGCGTGCCGCCCGACCGCGCGCGCGGCCGGGGCTTTTCGCGTGTGCCACCAGGAGCGCGCCCTCCTCGAGCGATGCGACGAGCATGTGCGTGAGCTCGGTAACGGGCAGATCGTCGATGCTGCCTTCGGCGATGGCATTGCGCACCATCTCGTTGATCAACGCGATGCTGTTGTCCTCCTGGATCGCGCGAAGTGTCCGCCAGCCCAAGACGACAGGCCCGTCGACCAGCATGATGCGCTGCACCTCGGGTTCGAGTGCAGACTCGAGAAAGCCGTGAAGACCTGCGCAGAGCCGCTCCCACGAGTCCGCGCCGCGCGGCGGGGAGGACAGCGAACGCAATGTGAGGTCTCGCTCGACATCCTCGAACACCGCGCGGAAGAGCGCGGCCTTGTCCTTGAAATGGTGATAGAAGGCGCCGCGGGTGCCGACGCCAGAAGTCGTGACCAAGTCGCCGATGCTGGTGTTGAAGTATCCCTTCTCCACGAACAGGACGCGACCGGCGTCGACGAGGTCACGACGGGTTTGATCTCCGCGAGCGCGTCGTTCGGATTCGGTGCCACCACGCTTGGCCATAGGGTCATCCTAGCGACATTCATTGTGTATGTTGCGGGGATGGCAGAGGAAAAGGCCCGCGCATACGGTTCAGTGGCCCCGCTGAAAGTCGGTCTGCTCAACGACTATCCGACCAGGTCCAGCACCGAGGACGATACGCTGGACACGTTGCGGCTGGTGTTCGAGGAAGCGGGCTCCGCCGGGCTTGTCGATCGGCCGATCGAAGTGGTGCGGCGCGACGTCATCGGCCTGCCCAATGGCACCTACCATGCCGTCGAACGCGGTTACGACGAGCTGGTCGCCGAGGGCTGCCTGGTCATCTTCGGCCCGTACGTCTCCGATAACGCGGTGCCGCTGTCCGCGCACGCCGACCGCGTGGCCAAGGTTCCGAATCTCATCCTGTCGGGATCGGAGGAGGCGCTGGGGGAGTGGACGTTCGCGCTCAACAACGGGTCGATGCCCGAAGAGCCGGTCATGCTTGCCGCGGTGATGCTCGGCGACGCAAGGTCGCGCATCGCCATCGCTTATGAGGCCTCTCTCATCGGCAAGGAGTATCTGGCGTTCGCCGAGAAGGCTTATTCCGCAGCGGGATTGAAGGTCGTCGCCACGGCGGCCATCCCTCAGGTCGAAGCGGACAAGGAGGCGGTGGTCGCCCAACTGCGGGCGGCCGGTCCCGATGCGCTGGTGCACGTCGGTTTCGGCCACGGGTTGTGGGGCTTCTCGGACGCCTTGGAGAGTGCCGGCTGGGATCCGCCGCGCTACACCACGACGGCGTTCGAGATGGCGCACATCAACGCCGAGTGGATGCATCACCTGCGCGGCTGGATCGGTCTTGACAGCTACGACGAGCGCAACCGCGTCGGACAGGCCTTCCTCGACCGGTTCGAGGCGCGCTACGGACGCCGACCGGCGCACTCGATGCCGGGCCTGTGTCACGACGTCGCGACCGTGATCGCCCGCGGCTTGGCGGCTGCGAGGCCGCTGACCGGCGAAGGTGTCAAGCACGGAATCGAGCAGGTGAAGCTCGTGCCGTCGGCGAGCGGAGCCCCGGGGACCTTCCTCCGATTCGGCCGTTACATCAGGCAGGGTTGGCTGGGCTCCGATTACCTGATCGCGCGCCGAGTGCTACCGGACGGAAGCGGACACGTATTCCACACGGCGCCGAGCGACACCATCGCACGCGCGGTGAGCGCCTGCCGAGACTGAGCTGGGCGCGACGGAGGCGCGAATGTGTCTCCAGAAGCTCAGTTTCGGCGCTGGCTGCCCAGCTGGATCGCACCGAACACCGGTGCCGTGACGATCCCCGGCGGCTGGGCCCTCACGTAAGGGATCGCCCGGACTGCGCCCATTGCGATCATCAGATGCCCCGGTTGCGCGTGCCGCCCGTTGGGCACCTTGCCGTCCCAGCCGACGTCGAGCGCGAGCTCGAAACTCGGTTCGCCCTTGATGACGGCGCGGATCAGCGGCGCCTTCTCTCCCGGGGCAAGCGGCGTGAGCCCCCACTGGGGCAGATCCCGCGTGAGGACCCATTCCTCGTGGATGGCCAGCAGTGGGCGGCCTGACCAGTGTCCGACCCATGAGAACCGTTGGCCGACGACCGTTCCCGCCTCGATAGTGCCAGCCGTCACCTCGAAGTCGTGCGGAAGCGTGGTGGCATCAACGGAGACCTCGACGTGCGACAGCGTGACGCCGAGAACGTCGGCGGTGGCGTTGAGCGCCTGACGATACGCCATGTCGAGCTTCTTGATGATCGGCGAGTCGACGCTGACGTCCTCGGGTGCTCGGCCCATACCCATCAGGTCGACGAGCATGGGTCGGCTGTCGACCGCCGAGACATCGGTCGCTTCGTAGAGGTCGATTCGATCGATTGACTTGCTCAGCCCCGTCACGGTCGCCACCAGGCGTTCGAACATGATTCCCGGGTTCTCTCCCGCGGCGTGGAAGCGGGACTGTCCCGTCCGGGATGCTTCGACGAAAGCGGCCTCGGTCTCGGCGCCGTAGGTCGGCAGGTGGTTGTAGGACGTCGTCGTGATGACGTCGGTACCCGCCGCAAGCAGTCGGCAGATGTCATCGGCGTTGGTGTCAACGGCATGGGCCTTGCTGGCGGCATGGATGACGACGTCGGCACCGAGTCCGAAGATCTCGTCCTTGTCCGTGGTAGCGAGGACGCCGGTGGTCGCCGGAAGGCCGCACAGCGACCCGGCGTCCTGTCCAGCCTTCGCCGGGTCGTACACCAGCACGCCGGCCAATTGAAAATCAGGGTTCTCAATGAGTTCGGCGAGCGCAGCGCGACCGACGGCGCCCGTGGCCCATTGGACGACTCGAGTTACCAATCGATCGCTCCTGGTGTGTTTTTCGCTGAGGCTTTGGCTTGACTCCGGCCAAACGTACATGATGGAGGTCGGCAACCACCAGGGTGTATGTTGATAGCGGCCGATCCGCAGTGAGGAGTCGTCGCATGTTCGAGCCGGCGAGCGTCGAAGATCTCGAGCAGAGTATTCGAGACGCTCAAGACAAATTCAACGCAGGCATGGGCGCCGACGGTGACGCCACGCCGTACCCCTTCCTCAAGGAGCTGCGGGCACAGGCGCCGGTGCATGCCGGGTGGCCCGAGATGGGGATGATCGGCAATTCGGAAGACGGCCCGCCGACCTTCACGGCGTACACGTTCGACACCGTCAAGGCGATCTTCACCGACAACATCACCTTCAGCACCCGGTGTTACGAGGACGTGGTACGGCCACTTCAGGGCCCCACCATCCTCGAGATGCAGGATCCCGAACACGCGATTTACCGCAAGCTGCACGAGTTCGCCTTCGCTCGCTCATCGATGAAGCGTTGGGATACCGAACTCGTCGGCCCGCTGGTGGACCAGACCATCGCGAAGATCAAGGCCGCCAAGCGGGCCGACCTGGTCGACGCGGTGTTCATGCCAATTCCGGTACGTGTGATCGCTGCCCTGTTGGGTTTGCCCGATTCCGATGTGCTGCATTTCCACCGACTCGCGATCGACCTGCTGGGCTTCCGCGCCGACATGGACCGCGCGATGCGGGCGTCGGCGAAGATGAAGGAGTACTTCGTCGGGATTCTGGCCGAGAAGCGGAAAGCGCCCAGGGATGACATGGTGTCGATCCTCGCGGGTGCGGAGATCAACGGCGTCAAGATGTCCGACGAACAGATCTACGGTTTCATGCGCAACCTACTGCCCGCGGGCGCCGAGACCACGTCACGCTCGACTGCCAGCCTGGCCTACGCATTGCTCACCCATCCTGATCAGCTCGACGCGGTGCGCGCCGACCGCAGCCTGCTGCCGCAGGCGATCGAGGAAGGCATCCGCTGGGAAACCCCGCTGCTCAATTTCATGCGCGAGGTCACCTGCGACACCGAGATCGGCGGGGTTCACGTACCCGCGGGCGCGACGATGATGCTCAGTCTCGGCAGCGCGAACCACGACGAAACGCGGTGGGACGAACCGGAGGAGTTCGACATTTTCCGGGAACGCAAGCCGCACATCGGGTTCGCGCACGGGGCCCATGTCTGCCTGGGCATGCATCTGGCTCGGCTCGAGACCACGAAGATCTTCAACGCCTTGTTCGACGAATTGCCCGGACTCCGGCTCGATCCCGACGCGCCTGCGCCGTACATCACCGGGACGATGTTCCGCTCGCCCTCTCGCCTCGACGTCGTGTGGAATTGAGGGGCACCCGTATGACGCGAGTAATTCAGTGGGCGACCGGTGTGACGGGAATGATGGCGCTTCGCCACATCATCGGCCGGCCGGATCTCTCTGTCGTCGGTGTTCGGGTCTACGATCCGGCGAAAGCCGGTGTCGACGCGGGCACGCTGTGCGGTGCCGGTGAGGCCGGAGTGGTCACCAGCGACGACCGCGACGCCATCATCGCCACCGATGCCGACGTCGTGCTCTATATGGGCAAGGTCGAGACCGACACCCCGGGCTGCTTCGCCGATGTCTGTGACCTGCTCGCTTCGGGTAAGAATGTTGTCGCCACGGGAAGCAGGTTCGTCCATCCGCGCTCACTGCACGAATCGCTGGCCGACGACATCGAAAATGCCTGTGAAACGGGCCGATCATCATTCCTCGGGGTGGGCCTGTACCCGGGCTTCTTCGGCGAGTCGATCGCGCCCCTCCTGTCGCGGCTCACCCAGCAGACGAACCGGATCACAGTCCGCGAAGTGCTCAACTACTCCACCTACGCCAGTCACGACCTGGTCTTCAATGCCATGGGTTTCGGGCACGCACCCGACGACACCACCCCGCTGCTCGCGAACGCCGAGTATGCGGCGAGCGCATGGATCGGCAGCGCGACGGTGCTCGCTCAGGCGCTCGGACTGCGAATCCGCGCGGTCGAGGGCTTCCGTGAGGTCGTGACGACGCCGCGCGCGTTGACCGTCGCCGCGGGCGAGATCCCCTCGGGCACCGTCGGTGCCATGCGGTTCGGCGTGGTCGTCGACTGCGGCGAGACCACGATATCGGTCGAGCATCTCACCCGCATGGCTGACGATCTGGCCCCGCACTGGCCGAACGAGATTGGATACGATCTGGCCTTCGAAGGTGAGCCGAGCATGCGAATACACCTCGAAATCGGGTCTCCCGGTGAAGACCACGCCGAACAGGGCTGCCTGGCCACCGCGATGCACGCGATCAACGCCATACCCACGGTCGTCGCGGCTGAGCCGGGGCTTTATGACCTGTCGGGCATCGCGCCGTTTGTCGCGCACTGGACCAACCGCAGCGACTAGCTTTCGCGCCTGTTTCCAAATCCTGTGTAGCTACGGATGAGTGGCAGGTCCGCCATCGTCGCGAAACCCGCCGGGGCCGCGCAGACCGCCGGGATGGCATTGACGACCTGCATCGCCACCGTGATGAGGCCGGCGCGGACGTGCTCCTCGATGGATGCCTCGCGCGAGAAGCTGGCCAGCGGAAAGAAGTGCGTGCGCATGGACGGGTCGCCCTCGATGGTCAGTGTCCAGCCGTCGAGCGGTTGCGGCCAGTGGTCGGGATACTCGCCGCCGACGGTCCAGAGCGTTTCGAATTCGATCAGCGGTTCACCGTTCCGATGGCCGATGAAATTCCACCGCTGGCCGGCCGTGCTGCCCTGCCGCACCACGTGGTCGAAGATCTTGAGGTCCTTGCTCGCAGGCACCGTCTCCAGGGTCACCGAGACGTCGTCGATGTCCGCGTTCAAGCTGTCGGAGATGAACCAGGTCTGCTCGACGAACAGCTTCGTCAGGAAGCTCAGGTAACCGTTGGCCGTGGGCGTCACCTCATCAACCGGTCGACCGAACCACATTCCATCGAACGTGATTCCAGTGCTCTCCCACAGCGTCCAATCAGCTCTCTCCTGGAGGGTCAAGCGCTCGATCGTGCGGCTCATGCCCGACAGCGCCAGCGGGAGCACACCAGACAGGTTGCCTGGGTTGAGGCCACTGCCGTGGATAGTGCTGTTGCCCTTCTCGCACGCCGTCAGGACCTTGTCCCGGTCGGCCTCGGGAATGCGGCGAGGGTGGAACAGAAACGACGGCGTTGCCACGTTCTTCCCGCTCTCGAGCAGCGCACACACATCGTCGAGGTCGGTGAAAGACGGTGCGTACAAGACGAGGTCGGCGTCCAGTGCGAGGATTGCGGCGACATCCGTGGTGGCGGTGACGCCGATGGGAGCTCTGTTGACGAGCGTCCCTATGTCGACCCCGTTCTTGGCGTCGGAATACACGCGGGCCCCGACCAACTCGAGGTCGGGTCGGTGATCGAAGATGGTGGTGATCATCTCGGAGCCGACCCCGCCGGTGGCCCACTGAATGATGCGCAATGGGCGCCCGCCGGCGGTCACAGGGCGGCCCCCTTCGAAACCGTCACGGTGCGACAGTACACCGGTGATAACGTAGGTTCTCACAATCGGTAAATGAAATTCTCGACGGGAGCGTGCCATGGACGATGTGCTGAGGTACCGGGGCAAGTCGGTGGTCGTAACAGGTGCGGCGTCGGGCATGGGCCAGGCGACCGCGCAAATCCTCGTCGATCTCGGTGCGACGGTCACCGCCCTGGACATCAAGCCGACCACCGTTCCCGTCGCCCGCGCGCTACAGATCGATCTACGCGACGCAAGGAGCATCGAAGAGGTCGCGGCTTCCATCGACGGCCCCGTCGACGGGCTCTTCAGCTGTGCCGGGCTGCCCGGTCCGCCTTTCAGCGAATGGGACACGATTCTGGTCAACTTCGTCGGGGCGCGTCACCTCGCCGAGCAGCTCGTGCCGAAGATGCCCGAGGGGTCGGCCATCAGCGTGATTTCGTCGTCGGCCGCGATCGGCTGGCAGGACCACATCAAGGTCATCACCGGGCTGCTCGAGACCAGGGGGTTCGAGGCCGCCATCGAATGGCTGACCGCCAACGAGAAGTTGTGGTCGTGGAGCGGCTACGCCTACTCGAAATACATCATCGATGCGTGGGTGGGCTGGTGGTATCCCGAACTCGGCCGCCGCGGTATCCGTATCAACTGCATCAACCCGGGCCCCACCGAGACGGCGATGATGCCGGCCTTCCAGGATCTGATGGGCAAGGAGACCGTCGATCAGGCGGTCGGACCGATCGGACGGTATTCGACTGCCGAGGAACAAGCCTGGCCGCTGGTCTGTCTCGGCAGCCCGCGGTTCAGTTATGTCGGCGGTGAGGTGCTGTGGACCGACGGCGGTTGGAATGGCGCCATGACGATGGGCCGGCACCAGGCGCAGTGGGCCGACACGGCCGCCGCAGAGATGTCGAAGAACAGCTGATCGTCCTACAAAGGCGCTCGCATGTTCAGATGAAGTCCGAGCCGCCGTCGACATTGACCGTGGCACCAGTGACATAGCCGTTGCGGCGCGATGCCAGATAAGTTGCTGCCGAGGCGATTTCCTCCGGTAGCCCAGCCCGGCCGAGATCACAGGGGTGCCCGTAGGTCCGCTCCACCCACGTCATCACATCGTGCGGATCGGCGGAGTCCAGTCCGTCGTCGGCCAGCACATCTCGAAGGATCTCGGTGAAACTGGCGGTCACGATGGTTCCCGGGCATACGCAGTTGACGAGAATGCCCTTGGGTCCAAGGCTTTTCGAGAGATTCTTCGTGAAGCTCGACAAGGCGGCCTTCGCTGCGGTGTAGGCGACGAGTCGGGGACTCTGACGTTGGATCGAATGCGCAGACAGCGTGACGATGCGGGCCCATTCGGCGGCGCGCAGCATCGGGAGTGCCGCACGCACCGACCGGACCGCGGCCATCGTGCCCATATCGAAAGCGGCGTGCCAGTCGTCGTCATCGAGTTCTTCGAAGGCGCCCGCGTCCGGTCCCACCGTGTGCACGAGCACGTTGAGCCGACGCCAGGTGTTGTTGACGGTGGCGAATCCCGCCGCGATCGATGTGGCGTCGGCCATGTCGACGCTCAATGCGAGCACCTCGGGCGCC
Organism: Mycobacterium lehmannii; assembly: GCF_002245535.1. Classification (GTDB taxonomy): domain Bacteria; phylum Actinomycetota; class Actinomycetes; order Mycobacteriales; family Mycobacteriaceae; genus Mycobacterium; species Mycobacterium lehmannii. The sequence goes on from NZ_NKCN01000008.1 coordinate 90,905, forward strand.
CCGGCATCGCGAATCCGTTCGGTCGCCGCGTCCAAGCCTTGACGTCCGCGCGCCATGATCGCCACCGACGCGCCTTCGGCGCCGAGCGTTTCGGCGATCGCCAGTCCCATCCCCTTGCTGCCGCCGGTGACGACCGCGGTCGCCCCTTCGAAGCCCAAATCCATTGACGGATCCCTTCTATCGGCCTGTGCTCAGGCGGGGGGCCAGATGCACTATGTCGCTCACGACCGTGGGGTTGGCGCGGGACATGGCGATCAACGACAGCATGGCGTTGGCCACGTCGTTGACGGCGGACATCTTCGCCGGGATTTGACCCTCCTGTGCCCAGGCCCGGTAGAGGTCGGCCAGTAGGTCGCGGTCTGCCCCGCGGAGGATCTCGGTGCCGTCCGTCGGGCCGACGCTGACACGGATGACGGCCAGTTCCGGATGCTCGGCCCGCCATGAGCGCAGGATTTCGTCCAGGGCGGCCTTGCTGGCGTGGTAGGCCGCGACGCCGGCGCGTGGCCTGCCGACGTCGTGGCTCGACGCGACGAGTACAACCGCGTCGTCGGCGAGGTGGGGGAGCGCCGCACGCAGCGCATGCGATGCGCCTACCGCGTTGACGGCGTAGGCGTGTAACCACGTCGTGACGTCGGTCTCCTCGATCAACGCGAATGGCACTACGGCGCTGGTGAATACCACCGCGTCGAGGTGGCCGAACGTCGTGGCCACCTCGTCGATGACCCGCTCGATGGCGCGTGGATCGGAGACGTCGAGCTCGTGGGCGGAACCGTCGAGCTCTTCGGCCAGTTCGGACAGGAGCTCGACCCGTCTGGCCGCGAGCGCGACACGGGCGCCCCTGGTGTGAGCCGCGCGCGCGAGTGCGTGGCCGATACCCGAGGATGCGCCGATCACGAGCATCCGCGCGCCCTCGATGTTGGAATGTCGATCGCTCATGCCGTGCTTCTCCTACCGGATTCCGATTCCGCTTCCGCGGATTTGATGATCGAGCGGATCGTTCGTCGACACCTGCCGCAGTCCGATCCGGCACCGCACGCGTCGGATACCTGCCGCGACGTCTTGGCGCCTGAGGCGACGGCATCGGAGACCGCCTCGATCGTTATGCCGAGACACAGGCAGACATACATCAGTGCAGATCCGTCCCGGCCGTCTCGGCCAGTCGCATCGCGTGGACGAACCGCCCGACGAAGACGGGCGGATACGCGCCGACGCCGGCGGATGTCAGCCATTCCGAGGCGATGTCGGAATTCGCGACCCACTGCAACGCGGTACGGGCCGTCGCAAGCTGATGGAGAAAGAGCACTTCGCGTGGGGTGTCGAAGGCGCGGTACACGAGTGTCCGGCGAATTCCTGAGCGGGCGAAGTCGGCGAGTGATTCGCGCACGCGAGCCATGAAGACCTCGACGTCCTGGATCCGGGTGACGGCGGCAACCACCACCTCGGTACCCGGCGCGGGTGGTTCGCCGAGGTCGAAGCGCTCGACGACTTCGCCTGCGAAGACGGCGGGAAGATCTTCGATGCCGACCGCGTCGAACCATTCGAAGAAATACGGCGAACGGAGGAGGTCGAGCAGCGGCCGTTCGGTTCGGATACCGATGACGACCAGGACCTTCCCAGGATCGACCACCGACTCGTACACGAACGCGTATCGGGCACCGAGATCGCGAAGGCTTTCCTCGTGCTGCGCGAGTACCGGTCCCACGCGCTCGGATTCGGCGATGCGGAACTCGACGGCGAAGATGAAGCTGCGAACGGCGGCTGGACCCATTCCCGCCTCCTTCGATTCCGTTTTACGTAGGTGCACCCGACCTTTCTGCGATGCGAGAATTCATATTCTCACATGCGAGTTGGTCGCGGAAGACGGCCGTGACATTGGTGAGCATGGGTACGCATCTGGAGGGCGGGGCGCGAGAAATCCGCCATGACGGCTTTCGATAACGCCTATTCTCGTGGTGTGACCTACAGGGTGAAGGTTGAGCCGTACTACGACCCGTTCGACTTCGACATCGACGACGACCCTTACCCCGTGTGGAAGAGGCTGCGCGACGAAGCACCGCTCTACCGGAACGACAAGTACGGCTTCTACGCGCTGAGCAGGTATTCCGACGTCGCCCGCGAGCTGACCAACTGGGAGGATTACCGCTCGGGCAAGGGCACCACCATCGACATCATTCTCAACGGGGTCGAGGTACCGCCGGGCATCATCCTGTTCGAGGACCCCCCGATCCACGACTTCCACCGTCGCCTGTTGTCGGGTGTGTTCACGCCACGGCGCATGGCTGCCATCGAACCGCTGGCGCGAGAGTTCTGCCGGCGCGCATTGGAACCACTCGAGAACGCCGAGACATTCGACTTCATCGCCGACCTCGGAGCGTGGATGCCGATGCGGACCATCGGATACCTCTTGGGTATACCGGAGGACAAGCAGATCGCCATCCGTCAGAACACCGACCGGCTTCTCGAACTCAAAGACGGCGAACTCGCCGATGTGGCCGACGACATGCTGACGCGACAAGGTTCGATGCTGGAGGAGTTCATCGATTGGCGTTACGACCACCCATCTGACGACCTGATGACCGAACTGGTCAACGCCGAGATCGAGGAACGTGACGGTAACCGCAGGCGATTGACCCGCGAAGAGGTGTTGACCTATACCGGCACCCTCGTCGGGGCGGGAAACGAAACGACAACGCGGCTGATCGGCTTTGCCGGACAACTGCTGTCGGATCATCCGGACCAACGCCGCGAACTGGCGGCTGATTTCAGTCTCATCCCCGCGGCTATCGAAGAAGTGCTGCGCTACGAGGCACCGTCGCCTGTACAGGCACGATATGTCGCTCGTGATGTTGAACACCATGGCCAGACCCTCGCCAAAGGGTCGGTGATGCTGCTGATCAACGGTTCGGCGAATCGGGACGAGCGGCAGTACCCGGACGCGGACCGGTTCGACATCCACCGGCAGGCCACTCATTTGTCATTCGGCCGCGGAATCCACTTCTGCCTTGGCGCCGCGCTCGCGCGGATGCAAGCGCGCGTCGCGCTCGAAGAGGTTTTGAACCGATGGCCGGACTGGGAAGTCGATTACGCGGTGGCCAAACGCGCACACACCACCAGCGTCAGAGGGTGGGCCACGCTTCCGGCGGCGGTGTGAGGTGACCAATACCGTTGACCGCACGCCGAACTCCGCTCACGGAGAACCGGCCGAGGCACATTACTTCCCGTGGCCTGCCAGGATCGGGTGGTCGCTGTTCTTCATCGCCTACCTCACCTTCGCCATCGTGACGATCGCGAACATTCGGACAGGTCTGCACGGGGACCCGAAGAAAGCGAACCCGAATCCCGGCCCCGATCCGTATCCGCCGTTTCTCGGCTTCGACAACTGGCCGCTGGCGGTCTCGATCAGCTCGATCCCGTTGGCGATCGGACTGATCACCGTCCTGACGTGGTTGTCGTGGCGGCAACGGAAGGTGCACTGGGCTGTCATCATTGCTTTCGCCGGCCTGATCACCGGGGCGCTGGATCCATTGGCGAACTGGGCGACGTTCGCGATATTCGATCCGCGTATGTTGCACTTCCCGCTGTCCTGGCCGTACGTGAACATCTCACCGAATCTTGAACCGGCGCTGGCGTTCCTGGGGGGCTACGCCGCTTACTACCTGCTGAACGGTCTGGGCTTCTTGAAGCTACACGACAGCCTCTTGGATCCGCTGATGCGTCGCGCCGGCTGGTTGGCGCCGCGCAGGCTACTGCGGGTGTTCATCGGTGCAACGATCATCGCCATCCCGATCAACGGGTTCATCCAGTTCACCTGGATGAGAGCCGGAATCTTCTACTACACAGAGGCAGTCGGACCGGTGCTGCAGATCGGCCACATCCACTTTCCACTGATCATGGCGGTGTACGACGCCCCGATCTTCGCCATGGTCGCCGTGATGTGTGTGCGGGACGAGAGTGGCGAGCTGGTGTTGATCAACCGACTCGCGCGCTGGTTGCCAGCGAGGCGGGGGCGCCCAAAGGTGACCCTGACTCGGCAGTTGTTGATATCTATGACGGTGGGCCTGGTGTCGTTCGCTGTGCCGCTGGCCGTGTTGTCCGGGCTGCGAGAGGCAGGTCTGTCGCGGCCCTCCTTCGATCAAAACCCCTTTCCGGATGTAAACCTTTACGACCCATACGGTCATCTCGAGGAAGCCGGCAAGCCCGGACCGTTTTACCACTGACATGGTCAGTCCCAGGTCAGTCCCACGATGACGAGAACTGTTGCCCCCCGGGGTGAGGAAGGAAGAACCGTGACCGACTTCTCCGGTCGTCGCTATCGAGTTGTCCACGTCGGCACCGGGTTGACCGGCAGGGAGGCCTTGCGCGCGGTCATCGAGGACCCGTCGCTCGATCTCGTCGGGGTGAAGGTGTCGACACCGGACAAGGCCGGGATGGACGCGGGCGAACTGTGTGGTGCGCCGTCGGTCGGAGTGCGTGCGACCGATGACCTCTCGGCCGTTCTCGCGCTGAAACCTGACTGCGTGACTTATTGCGCGACCGCCGTTCGACGCGAAGAAGAGGCGATTTCCGACATCGCCACGTACCTCAGCGCCGGGGTCAATGTGGTCACGTTCTCGCTGATCCCGATGATCTATCCCCGAGCAGCTCCCGCGCCAATGCGGGAAACCCTGGAAAAGGCGGCCGCTCAGGGTAATTCAACGTTCTATGCCACCGGCAGCGAGCCGGGGTTCATCAGCCTGAACATCCCCACGGCGCTGCTGACCGGAGCGGGTCGAGTCGACTCGTATCGGATGGACGAATACGCGGTCGACCTCGACAAGGCATACCCGATATGGGACGTCCTACATGAGTCGATGGGATTCGGTATGCCCGACGGCCATGTGCCGGTTCGAATCGCGTCGGGGAAGGTCGACAAGGACTGGAGCACGGTGGTGACCTACATCGCCGACATCCTCGGATTCGAACTCGATGGGATAGAGCTGGATTGGGAGACGCTGCTCGCACCGACCGACCTTGCGACCGCGCTCGGTGTCATCCCGGAGGGGACGATCTGTGCGCACCGGTGGCAGCTCGCCGGGATCGTCAGGGGCCGCCCTGCCGTCGCGGTTCAATACTTCGCGACGGTCAGCAGCACGCCGTGGCCCGATCGTTGGCCCAAGCCGGCGCGCGAAGGCCAAGGTGGAATGGTGTTCCGCGTCAACGGCAATCCGAACATGAACCTCGAACTGCACCTCGAGCAGTCGGAGGACGACCGAGTGAATCCCGGTGTCGCGGCCACGGCGCTCGCGGCGGTGAACGTTATTCCGAGCGTGGTCGAAGCCCCGCCTGGCGTGATCGCCAGCCCCCTGTCTGGGCCGGCGGTCGTCACCCGGCAGTCCAGCGCTTAGCTGCCCGTCACGCCGACGTCCACCGGAATGGCGGCGGCCGTGACAAATCTCGCCTCGTCAGATGCCAACCACGCGACCGCACTGGCGATGTCCTCGGACGTGGTGATCGCGTCCGGCAGGAGTTGCTTTGTGAATCCGGGACGCAGCGCCGGATTCGACTGCGCCGCCTTGGCCATCGCCTCGATCATCCGACCGCTTCCCATCGGCGTCGCCACCGAGCCGGGGTGCAAGCTGTTGACTCGGATGTGGTACTTGCCGAGTTCGGCCGCGAACGAACGGGCTAGCGCCGTGACCGCGTGCTTACTGGCCGTGTAGGCGATCATGAACGGCTCTACCGTGAGGCCGGCCGCCGAGCTGACGAGGACGATCGAGCCACCTCGCCCAGCGGCGATGATGTGCTTGGCCCCCGCCATCACCGTGTTCCAGGTACCGACGATGTTGATGTCGATGGTGTCCTGAAAGTCACGTGGCGACATGTGATCCCACGCGGCCGGCACACAGATTCCCGCGTTGGCAACGATGACATCGAGTCGCCCGAGCCCGGCGACCGCGTTGTCGACAGCGGTACAGAGACCGTCGTGGTCTCGGGTGTCGACGACCGCCGTCACGGCCCGCCGGCCACTGGTTTTCACCCTCTCCGCCGTCTCGGCCAGATCCTCGGGCGTGGCGGAATCGTAGGGGACACTCGGTGGTAGCGGGCCGGCGATGTCAACGAGAATGACGTCGGCGCCATCGGTGCTGAGCCTTTCGGCATGAGCGCGTCCCTGTCCGCGGGCCGCCCCGGTGATGAGCGCGACCTTGTCGGTCATGTCTGGCACACGCGAACGCTACCGCACCTGAGAATTTGGATTAACGGTTTTGGAGAGCGTCCGTTGCGTAAGTGATAGCTTCTCCGATCATGGGTGTGCTCGACGGTCAGACGGCGTTCGTTCTCGGTGCATCGGCGGGGATCGCCCAGGCCTCCTCCAGACTGCTGGCGATCGACGGAGCGACGTTGTACCTGCTGGGGCGATCCATGAAGCGGCTGGAGGCGACGCGTGACCGGATCCATGAGGCCGCGCCGGACGCGGAGATTGTGCTGCACAAGGGGGATCCCGAAGACGAAGACACCGTGAGATCGGCGGCACAGTCCGCCCACGATGTCCACGGTCGGTTGAACATCGTCATCGGCACGGTGGCCAGTGGCGGCACGGGGCCGCTCGTCCAACAGGACCTCGAAACCTTCACGAATTTCGTGATGGGCAACCTGCGTTCGAACTTTCTGGCGTTGCGCTATTCGGCGCCGCTGATGACGGACGGCGGCTCAATCGTGTTCATCTCGTCGACATCCGCCAAGATTCCGATGGAGGGGCTGGGGCACTACTCGGCGGGCAAGGCCGCGCTCGAGATGTTCATTCGTGTCGCGGCCTCAGAACTGGGCCCGCGCGGCATCCGAGTCAACGCGGTACGTCCGGGTCTGACAGAAGCGGCCACCACTCAGGGCTACATCCACCTCGAGGAGTTGACGAGCAGCTTCCTGGAACGGGTACCGCTGGGCAGGCTGGGTGTCTCCGATGACATCGCTCCCGGCGTGCGCTACCTGGCTGGACCGGAATCCGACTGGATGACGGGGCAGAGCTTCGCGATCGACGGAGGCAATGAGGTGCGCGGCGCACCCCGCGGACCGATGTTCACGGTCTAACCGAAGTCCAGCGCGTTGCGGGGAGCCGTGATCGGCAGATCCAGCGACGTGGCGATTCCCGGCGCCGCGTCGACGACGTAGGGGATGGCATTGACGACCCGCATGGCCGTCGCCTCCATCGCATTGGCGTTGGCCGACTCTGGTGTGTCCTCGGTGCCGAGGCTCAGGTCGCACCGGATGTGGGGTTTGCCGTCGATGATGAGCCGGTAGGTGCCGTTGGGCGCCGAGGCCCACTCGGGTGCCAGGTCGGGCGCCATCCGATTGATGTGCTCGATCGTGATCACGGGGTGGCCGTCGACGATGCCGGTGGTCTCGGCCCGCACCGCGCCGCAGGTTCCCGCGGGAATGGTTCCACACGCGACATGTAGATCTCGCGGGGTGAGCACCCGCTCGTAGGACTCGGTGACCTTCTCGAGCTCGACGCCGAGAGCCTTGGCTACCAGTCCGATCGGCGGTCCCCAAGCGAACTGTTGGGCACCGTCGAGTTCGAGGAGCGGCGTGAAATCGAGCGGTTTGCCGAAGCCCATCGCATCGATCATGAGGTCCCGGTTGGGGTATGCCGAGTAGTCGAAGATCTCCTGCGCCCGGATGGATCGGATGGTGTTCGACAGCGTGCTCAGCAGCACCGCGAGCTGGTCGCCGGCGAAACCGGGTTCGATACCCGACGTGTAGATCGTGGCTCCTCCGGACAACGCGGCGGCCCGGACCTGATCGGCCAGCTGCGGGATCCATCTGTCGGGGAACATCATTCCCGGGGTGTTGGTGGTCACCACGTTGAGCCCGGCATTGAGCAGACGGACGTAGTCGCGCACCGCTGCGGCATCCATCTCCGGGCTGGCCGCGCCGTAGACCACGCAATCGGGCCTGGCGGCGATGATGTCGTCGAGATCACCAGTGGTGATCACCCCGATCGGGCCCAACCCGACGATCTCGCCGGCGTCGCGTCCGACCTTCTCGGTGCTGTGTACCCACACCCCGACCAGGTCCAGGTGCGGCCGTCGGACGATCGCACGGATCGACAGGCTGCTGATCCAGCCGGTGGATATAACGGCGACCCGTAATGGTTCGTCAGTCAACGGCCGCACTCCTTCTGTATCCCAGAGCGGGGATCGGGGAGGTGGCCCGGTTCCGATGCCACGTCGCGAATGTACCCGAGCGAGAATGTAAGTTTCCGGAAATGAGAAACGATCTTCGCGAAGAGCTGCCGTGACGCTGTGACGCTCACCTCTCTGACAAGAGACCACTGAGCTGCTTGGCGAGGTCCGACTTCTTGACCTTGCCCGTGGCAGTGAACGGCAGCGCCTCTTTGTCGGTGACCCAAATGAACTTCGGGACCTTGTATGCCGACAGGCGGCTGCGGACATCTGCCCGCAGAGCCTCGGCATCCAGCTGCGCGTCGCCGTGCGGAACCACCGCCGCGGCCACGATCGTTCCGTTGTGGCCGTCCTCGGCACCGACGACATATGCCTCGAGAACGCCGTCGCAATCGGATAGGGCCGATTCCACCTCTCCCGGTGTGACGTTGGTTCCGCCACTGGTTTTGATCAGGTCGCCCAACCGCCCGGTGAACGTGATCCAGCCGTCGTCGTACTGGACTCCACAGTCGCCCGTTCGGTAGTAGCCGTCGGGAGTGAACACGTCCTCCCGCTCCCGCTTGTACAGCCGCTGCATGAGCGAGTAGCCACGCACCCAGATCTCGCCATCGCTGCCCGGGGGAACAGGGTCTCCCGTCTCTGGGTCGACGAGAACATGCGACAACCCCTCGATCGAATAGCCACCCGTCACCGAGCGATCGGCCGGCTGCGGTGGATAAGGGTCGACGCCGATGTGGTTGCCGCACAGTTCGGTCATCCCCAGCGCATTGGGTCCCTTGGGCCGGCGTTCGGGGGGCACCATGGCGGGCATGCTGGTGCGCTGCACCGAGCGCAGGTCGCGCCGCGCGAAATCCGGGTGCTCGGCCAGCGACTTGCCTTGCTGCGGCCAACCGAGCGTGATGGTCGCGCGATGACGCTCGATCAACTCCAGCGCGTCAGCGGCGTCGAACGCCGGTTGGGTCACCAGCGTCGCACCGTGGTGGATCACCGCATGGATGCCGGTGATCAAACCACCAACCCAGAAGAACGGCATCGCCGTGAACATCACCGTGGTGTTTGTGACGCCGTAGTCGAAGGTCAGGTTGTACGTATGGCGCACCAACGTGCCGTGCGTGTGCACAGGGCCTTTCGGGTCTCCGGTGCTGCCCGAGGTGTAGATGATCATCGCGTCGTCGGCCGGCGTCACGCACGCCTCGACCTCGGCCAAAAAGTCCGCATCGTATCTCCCGCCGGTGCCGACCGGTAACGTCGTCGCCCACGGCCGGTCGCAGCGTCCCCACACCGCGATCGTGCGCAGAAACGGCGCGTTCGACACGGCCAGCCTGCCAGGACTGCCCTGGCCGGCGAGGCCGGGTAGCGCCTCCTCGAGGCGGTCGAGGAAGCTGTGGCCACGGAAGCTCGACTGCGCGAGGATCGCGCGCAGATCGGCGTGCCGGGCGGTCCATGCCAGCTCAGACGCCTTGTAGAACGTGTTCAGCGGCACCGCAACCGCGCCGATACGCGTGATCGCGAACCAGGCGACCGCCCAGTCGACGCTGTTGGGCATCAGGATGCCGACATGGTCGCCCTTCCCGAAGCCCTCGTCGAGCAGCGCCGTCGCCAACCGCGCGGACTGCTGGTCCAGGTCGGAGTAGGTCAGCGTCTGACCATCCGAGACGAGAAACGGCTTGTCTCCGAACCGCGCCGCAGACGACCTGACAAGGGCGGGAATCGTTGGCGTGAGTGTCGGAAAGGGCACGAGGTGAAGTCCTTAGCAATCCTGCGCTCGAACGGGCTGGCCTCAACAGGATAGCCATCCTCACCGGAGAAACGAGAATATCGGTTCTCGCGCGATGTCCCTGGCCATTAGACTCCGGCCATGTCGATGTCCGACCGGGTGGATCGACTCGAGTCCAGCATCGAGATCACCCAATTGCCCAGCCGCTACGCCATGGCTCTCGATGCGCGAGATCTCGATGCCCTGGTGGCGTTGTTTGTGGACGACGTCCACGCCGGGTCGCACGGCACCGGTAGAGCGGCGCTCAGGCAGTGGTACGACGAGGTGCTTCGCAGGTTCTATCGCAGCATCCACCTGATCTGCGGGCATGCATTCGATTTCGCCGATCCTGACCATGCAACGGGGTCGACCTACTGTCGGGCCGAGCATGAGGACGGCGACGGGTGGTATGTCATCACGATGCGTTACGACGACGTCTACGAGCGTCGCGATGGTGTCTGGTACTTCGTCAAACGACGCGAGCATCCCTGGTACTCCGTCGACGTGACCGAGCGGCCCGGGCCGGAATTCATCCGGTGGCCCACCGATGTACCGCTGCGCGCTCAGATGCCACACCGCATGCCAACCTGGCGGGCATTCTGGGACAGCGGTGATCTGACGCTTCCCGAGCGCCTGTCCCGGCGGCCGTAGCGCTCATGGAGGCCTCACGATAGTGTGATTCTCAAATCTGAAAATGCCCGTTAACGCTTGTAGGAGGACGACATTTCCGTCGATAACGTGCTCAGCGGAGTTCGGGTGCTCGAGGTCGCCGCATGGACATTCGTGCCGTCGGCAGGTGCGGTGCTCGCCGAGTGGGGTGCCGAAGTCATCAAGGTCGAGCCGCGTGACGGCGGTGATCCACAGCGTGGGCTCGTCACCATGGGGATCGTCGACGAAGGTGGTGGCGCGGTCAACTACATGATCGAGATCCCGAATCGCGGCAAGAAATCGATCGGTGTAGATCTGAGCACGCCGGGTGGTCGGGAGGTGGTGCACGCACTGGCGAAGACCTGCGATGTGTTTCTGACCAGCTATCTGCCGGATCGCCGCCGGAAGTTCGGCATCGACGTCGACGACATCCGGGGAGTCAATCCGAGCATCGTGTACGTGCGGGGATCGGGTCACGGCCCCAAGGGCCCGGACGCCGACAAGCCGGGTTACGACGGTGTCTCCTACTGGGCGCGCGGTGGCATCGCCACCGTCCTGACCGAGGACGCCGATGAGCTCGTACGCTCACGTCCTGCTTTCGGCGATCTCCTCGGCGGAATGACGATCGCCGGCGGTATCGCCGCGGCGCTCTACAAGAAGGCGACGACCGGCGAGGGATCGGTGGTGGACGTATCCCTACTCGGGCTTGCAGCCTGGAATCTCAGCCCGGACGTGGCGGTGAGCCAAATTCACGGCGGCAGCGCGATTCCCAAGTTCGGACACGCGGATGCCCCCAACCCGCTGGTGGGGACGTACCGCACCAAGGACGGCCGTTACGTCCAGCTGATGATGCTGCAACTTGACAAGTTCTACGCCGAAGCGATGCGCGTGATCGGGCTTCCGGAACTGATCGATGACCCGCGATTCGCCGACCCCGCATCAAGGTTCGAGAACCGGGTCAGCCTCATCGCCCTGCTCGACAAGGCGTTCGCCGAGCGCACGCTTGCGCAATGGCGGGAGACTCTGGCAGTGCTCTCGGGCGCGTGGGGCATTGTGCAGACCCCAGGTGAACTCTGCGACGATCCCGCCGTCACAGCCAACGGATATGTGGCCCATACCCAGACGGTAAACGGCGTGCCGTTCGCGCTCCCCACCAATCCCGTTCAGTTCAACGAGCGGTCGGTTACTCCCGGTGGCGCGCCCGAGCACGGTCAGCACACCGAGGAAATCCTCATGGACGCCGGAATTGAGTGGGACACCATCGAAGAACTCAAGGATTCCGGAGCGATCCTGTGAATGCGCCCTCGAGCGAGGTCGATGGACGGCCCGTCGAATTCGACCCGTTCTCGCAAGACTTCTTCGACGGCGCGTACGACACCTACCGCCGCCTGCGCGACGAGGCGCCGGTCTATTACAGCAAGAAGTGGGACTTCTGGGCGCTGACGCGGTACGACGACGTGGCACCCGCCACGAAGGACCACGAGACCTTCTCGTCGGCCAAGGGCGCCACTCTCGACATGGTCAAGGCTCACGACGACGCCATCCCGGTGCCGAAGGTGATCATCTCGATGGATCCACCGGAGCATCAAAAGATGCGGCGACTGGTCAGCAACGTCTTCACCCCCCGTGCGATCGCCGCGCTGGAAGACATGGTCCGCGCGAAGGTTTACGAACGCATCGAAGCGCTTGATCCGGAGCAGTTCGACGTCGTCGCTGACTTCTCGGCGCTGTTTCCGAACGAGGTCATCACGACCATGCTCGGCGTGCCGAAGGAAGACCGCGACCAGATCCGCCGGTGGCTGGATCTCCTTCTCGAACGTCGTCCCGGTGAGATCGCCGTTCCCAGAGAGGGCTACGAAGCCTCGATGAACACCGGGCTCTACTATTACGACCTCGTACAGCAGCGTCGGGCAACACCACAGGACGACATGATCAGCCGTCTCATCGAGACGGAGATCGAGCGCGACGGAGTGGTCGAAAAGCTCACCGACGTCGACATCACGGGATTCGCCACGATGCTCGGCGGCGCCGGCGCGGAAACGGTCACCAAGCTGGTGGGAAACGCGATGGTCGCATTCGCCGACTTTCCCGATCAGTGGCGGAAACTTCGCACAGACCGCAGCAGGATTCCCGCGGCGGTCGAGGAACTACTGCGATACGAAGCGCCATCGCAATACCAGGTTCGCACGGCGACACGCGATATCGACTATTACGGCACCACGATCCCGAAAGATGCAGCCGTGTTGCTCGTGACGGGATCTGCCCTGCGCGACGAGCGGATGTTCACCGATCCGGACCGAGTGAACATCGACCGCGAACGCAAGATGGGCTTCAACCTCGCCTTCGGTTACGGCATACACAGCTGTCTGGGAGCGGCATTGGCGCGCATGGAAAGCCGCATCGCGTTCGAGGCGCTGCTCGACCTGCTGCCCGAGTATGAGGTCGACCGCGACGGTCTCCGGCGGGTGGCGATGTCAAACGTGTGCGGTTACTCGAATGTCCCTGTGCGCAGGACGCGCTGAGGCGGTCCATCAGTCCGAAAGCGCCGGTTCGACTGCGGTGAGACGGTCGAGTCGACCGCTGAACGCTTCGTTGTTCGACAAAGGTGCGTCTGTACCCACCGCTTTGAGCGCATGGTGCTTGAAGGCGTACGCGGCGGAGCTGAGGCGGTGTTTGATTTCGGCCGCGGAAGCGGGTGCGGCAGGCCAGGTTCCGCCCCATGCCGCCACGTCGGCACCGTACCGCCGCGTGGCATCAGCGATGAAGCGGCGCACTCCGCGATGCTGGTGGTACATCGCCGCGGCAAACACGACTGCGTCCGGGCGATGCGATTCGATATCGAAGGTGGGCGGCAGGGCATGGCCTGTGGCACCGAGGATTTGCAGTGCCTGTGCATGGGCTTGCGTCTCGAGGTAGATCGCTACGCGCCAGCCCGCGCGTAGGGCGTCGACGACGAGTCCGCCTGCCGCCGATACCGCGTCCGCCGTATCCGGCGCGAGGACGACGAGCCTGTAGGGCGCTGCGTGATCCCGGTCCGGCGGGTGCCCCGTCCGTTTCGACGTCGGCATCGGCGTTGCTGTCGCCACGGTTGGTTTCACTCGGACCCTCCTCGTGCGCGCTGCCAGAAGGCAACATATCACTTATGAGAATGCGCATTCTCAGTAGATCGCATCTGTTTGGCTTGTCATGAGCAAATCCTGCTAGCGCCGGCGTCGACCGCTGTCGACAAATCCGTTCACGGCGTATGCGCGCACGAATTCGGCCACGGCATCGTCGCTGCGCATGTCGATCACCGCTGACGGAGTCGTGAACAGTGAGAACAACATTCGGGCGAACCACTCACATGCAGATGGCACATCAAGGTCCGAACGAACCTCGCCGGTCAGCTTGGCTGCGGTCACATAAGGGGTCAGAAAATCGGCGCATTCCTTCAGGAGTGTGGCGGCGTTCTTGGTCATCATGAGGCTAACTTCCGCGGCGTCGAAGTACACCTCGGGTTCGACCACCCGACGCGCCTGGGCGACGAAGACTGCGGCGCGCACCAACCGCCCCTCCAGCGTGCTGCCCCCGTGCCGGTCGATGGCCTTGGCCATATTGCGGTAGAACCGTTGCGACGCCGCCTCGGCGCACGCTTCGACGATCGTCTCCTTGTCCCGGAAGTACTCGTAGAAGGTGCTGCGCGACACGTCGGCGGTGCGGGCGATGTCGACGATGGTCGTCTTGGCCAGCCCGCGCGTGCGGAAGCAGGAGAAGGCGGCCGAGATGATGACATCCCGGGTGTCGACCTCCACCGATTGGGTCACGTCCGACGCCACCGCACGACATTAACCGCTCAGCGGTCCGGTGCCAGAATGAGGCCGCTGGTCGGTACACCGGTGCCCGAGGTCACCAACACATGTTCGACATCGTCGACCTGATTGTAGGAGGTGCCGCGGACCTGACGGACGCCCTCGGTGATGCCGTTCATCCCGTGGATATAAGCCTCGCCCAGCAGGCCGCCGTTGGTGTTGATGGGCATCCTGCCGCCCAGCGAAAGCTCGTCGACGGACACGAAGTCCTTGGCTTCACCGCGTCCGCAGAACCCGAGCTCCTCGAGCTGCGTGAACACGAACGGGGTGAAGTGGTCGTAGAGGAACGCGGTCGAGATGTCGTCGGGCTTCAATCCGGAGTTGCGCCAGAGCTTGTCGCCGACCACGCCCATCTCAGGGAGGCCGGTGATGTCGTCACGGTAGTAACTCGTCATCACCTCGCCGTCGTATGCGGCGCCCTGGGCCGCGGCCGTGATCACGGCTGGCGGCTTGGCGAGATCGCGTGCCCGCTCGACACTTGTCACGACCATCGCCACCCCGCCATCGCTCTCCTGACAGCAGTCGAGCAGACGCAACACCGGCTCGATGATCCAGCGCGACTCCTGGTGCTGGCCGAGGGTGATCGGTTTCTCGTAGAACCAGGCGTCGGGGTTCTTGGCCGCATGCTTTCGGTCGATGACGGAGATCTTGCCGAAGTCGGCGTTGGTGACGTCATACGTCGTCATGTACCGATGCGCGTGTAGGGCTACCCAGGCCGCCGGCGTCATGAATCCGAACGGGGCATACGGTGCCATCCACAGCGGGGTGACGCCAGGTTGGCGTCCGGCGCCGCCGAACCGAAACCCGGAGCGCTCGTTGAAAGCCCGGTAACAGACCACGACCTCGGCCGCACCCGTCGCGACCGCCATCGCGGCCTGCATCACGGTGCCCGCCGCGGCGCCCCCTCCGTGCGGTACGCGGGTGAAGAAGGTGAGGTTCTCGATTCCGACGTTGCGGGCGACCTCGATCTCTTCGTTCTCGTCGACGGTGAAGGTCACCATGCCGTCGATGTCCTTGGAGCTCAGGCCGGCATCCTCGACGGCCGCCTTGACCGCTTCGCAGGCCAGTTGCATTTCGGTCCGGCCGGATTCCTTGGAGAACTCGGTCTGGCCGATGCCGACGAGCGCAGCCCGGCCGCCGATGCCGTCTGTCACGAGACACCCTCGAGGAGGCTCAGCACCGCCGTGCCCTTGACGTGATCGCCCAGGCTATTGGTGCCCTTGAAGGTGACCTCGATAAGCCCCTCGCCGTCCGCCGAGGACTTGTCGGTGACGCTGCCCTCGAACCGCAGCGGATCGTTCGGATAGGCGGGCACGCCGAGCCGGATGGACAGCTTCTTGACCATGGCTTCGGGCCCTGCCCAGTCATGCAAGAACTTCACACACAGCCCGTTGGTCGTCAGGATGTTGAGGAAGATGTCTTTGGAACCTTGGGAATTGGCGAAGTCACGGTCGTGGTGCACCGGCATGTAGTCGCGCGATGCGATGGCGCCGGCGACGATCAGCGTGGTGGTGACGGGAACGTCCAGCGGCGTCACCTGGTCGCCGACGGTGACGTCGTTCCACGCGAGCGTGGTGGTGCGATTCAGGGTAGAGGTCATCGGTTTGGTCCTTCCGCGTATGCGTTGCCGAGCCGGGCCAGCTGCTGTGACGCCGATCCGAGCGCGAGTTCAATCTGCTTGGCCCACAGGAAATAGCGGGACAGGGGGTAGGTGACGTCGATCCCCATGCCGCCGTGTACCTGCTGAGCGGACGCGGCGACCCGTGCGCCTGCCTCGGCGGCCCAGAACTTGGCGATGGCCGCTTCGCGCTCGGCGGGCCTGCCTTCGGCGATCAGCCAGGCCGCGTGCCACGCGGTCCAGCGGATCGCTTCGGTGTCGATGAACGCGTCGGCCAGACGTTGTTGAACGGCCTGGAACGACCCGATCGGGCGACCGAACTGCTCACGCTCGCTGGTGTAGGACGCGGCCAGCTTCAGCGCACGGTCGGCGACCCCGACCTGCATCGCGCACAGACCCACCAGCGCCCTGCTGTACAACGCGCGGACGATGTCGGCATCGGCATTTTCAGTCAGCCGCGACCCGATGGCATCGGTCAACTCGATGTCGGCGCACGGCTCGCCGTTGGTCGTGGAAACAGGAACCACATCCAAGCCGCTGCCGTCGGTCTCGATGACGAACAAGCCGGGTCCGTCGTCCGCCGTGGCCGATACGACGATGGCAGAAGCGATCTGCGCCGCGGGCACCAACTCTTTGACGCCGGTGAGCCGCCAGCCCTGCCCGTCAGTTCGTGCGATGGTTCGCGGTACGGCCGGATCCGAGCTACCCGGTTCGGCCAGCGCCGCGGTCAACAGGGTACTGCCGTCGACCATCCCCGGCAGCCAGCGTCGCTGAAGTTCCGAATCACCGTGCCGGGCAATGGTATCGGCGCCGAGGACGAGCGTCGCGTACACCGGGACCGGCGCGACGCTGTACCCGACCTCGCTGAGCAGCACACCCAACTCGAGGAAACCACCGCCGGTACCGCCGACGGATTCGGGCAGCGCGATTCCGAGCAAGTCCGCCGACGCCAACTCGGCCCACAGTGCAGCGTCGTGCCGCACCTCGCCCGCTTCGAGCTCGGTCAAATGCTCCGGTGTGGCGCGGTGCTCGAAGAGCTGCCGGGCGACCTTGGCGACGGTCTCCTGCTCCTCGGTGAAGGTGAAATCCATGTGTGGCTTCCTCTAGTTCAGCGCGCCGGCCGAAATTGGTGCAGGACCAGCTCTTCCCCGCTGGGCAGTGCCTCGAAGGTCTCGTAGAAGACCTCGACGGGCATTCCGATCTCGATCGCATCTGGCTCTATGTCACACAGGTTCGACACGATGCGAACGCCTTCGTCGAGTTCGATCAGCGCGACGACGTAGGGATACTCGAGGAAGGGCAGCGGCGGGTACTTCGGCATCACGAAGCTGTAGACCGTGCCCCGTCCGCTGGACACGACGTAGTCCCAGTTGAGTGACTGGCAGCTACCGCACATCGGTCGCGGCGGAACGCGGAAGGTCTTGCAGTCGGTACAGCGCTGGATGCGGAGCTCCTGCTCCTTGAGCCCTGACCAGAAGAACTCCGTGTCCGGACTGATGCTGGGAGCGAGTCTGCTGGCCATCGATCACTCGCCGCCCGTCTTGAACCGCAGGGTGCGAAACCATTGGCGGCCGACGACTTCGCCGTTCTGATCGCGGTATGTGGTCACCCATGTGACGAAGAACCCGTTGCCCATGGCCGTCTTCTTCTCATCGGAGATCGAGTCGAAGACCGTCTCGGAGGAGATCTCATCGCCGACTCGCGGATAGCGCTCGATCTCGAATTCGGAGTTCGTCGCGATGATGCCGGTGTAGCCGGCGTCGGCGAGGAACTGCAGGGGATTCTCGCCCTTCATCTCGATCGGCACTCCGCCGCGTTCGTGGATGCCCGCCAGCTTCGGTGGTGGCATCGTCCAGGTCTGCAACATCACCGGCGGTGACACGATGTCGCCGTAGCGGGAGTTCTTCGCGAACTCGGGGTCCAGGTAGGCCGGGTTCATGTCGCCCAGCGCGTACGCCCAGTGCCGGATCATCGCGGCGTTCACCGGATCCGGCGCGCGTACCGGCTTGCCGACACCGTCGGTGGGCTTTCCGATGAGCGCGTCGAGGCGCTCGCGCAGTTCGTCTTTCGCTGTGTCGGTCACTGGAGGATTCCTTTCTCAGGACGCTCGCATATCGCGGGGTGCGCGTGGCATTCCGAGACCCGCCATGGCGATGATGTCTCGTTGCAGTTCGTTTGCGCCGCCACCGAAGGTGTTGATGACGGCGAGGCGGTAAGCGCTTTCCAGTTCACCCTTCAGAGGCGCGTCGGAGCCCTTCCGGGTGCCGGCCTGCCCGACGACGTCGAGAAGCTCTCGGGCCACCTGCTGAGTGAGTTCAGTTCCGAAAACCTTTGCCGCAGAGGCTTCTCCCATACCGAGTGCTCCGGAGCTCATGTTGCTGTTGACCCGCAGGTTCAGCAATCGGTAGGCCGCGACCTGCGCTTCGACACGCGCGAGGGCCTGTTGAACCCACGGCTGGTCGATGACGCGTCCGTCGTCGAGTGGCGTGGTCCTGGCCCATTCCACCGTTTTGGCGAACAACGGTTCCAGCGCGCCGAGGTTGCCGAGCGCAGCGCGCTCCAGGTTCAGCTGGTTGGTCACCAGCTTCCAGCCCTGATTCTCGCCGAACACGATCGCGCTCTCGGGTACCCGCACATCGTCGTAGAACGTGTAGTAGGTCGACACACCCGGCATGGTGTGCAGGGGTTTCCACGAGAACCCCGGAGAGTCGGTGGGCACGATGAACACGGTGATGCCCTTGTGTTTCTTGGCTTCTGGATCCGTTCGCGCCGCCAGCCAGATGTAGTCGGCGAACTCCGCTCCACTGGTGAACATCTTCGAGCCGTTGATGACGAACTCATTGCCGTCACGCACCGCGGTCGTTCGCAACGAGGCGAGATCGCTTCCCGCCCCCGGCTCGGAGTAGCCGATCGCGAAGTCAACGGTGCCCTTGAGTATCGCGGGAAGGAACTTCTGCTTCTGTTCCTCGGTGCCGTATTGAATGAGGGTGGGGCCGACGGTGTTGAGCGTGATCATCGGCAACGGCGCATGTACGCGGCGCGCCTCTTCGCTGAAGATGTACTGCTCCAGCGCGGTCAGCCCGCGTCCGCCATACTCCACGGGCCAAGCGACACCGAGCAGACCGGCCTCGCCGAGCGCGCGCCTGCACTCGGTCATCGCCGCGCCGCCCTCCATCAGGCCGGAGACCGCCGCACGCCGCTCGGGGGTCATCACCGCCTCGAGGCGCTCCCGGAACTCAGCGCGAAGTCGTTCCTGTTCGGGGGTATAGTCGAAATCCATCACACGCTCGCTTTCAGGCGCACCGGCATGCGTTTGACGCCCGGCACCATCGTGGCGCGCAGGCGGGTCACGTCCCCGGTGAGCTCAATGCTCGGATAGGCACCGAAGAGCACCTCGAACATGATCCTGGCTTCGAGCCTTGCCAGTTGAGCGCCGAGACACGCATGCTCCCCGGCGCCGAAGGCGATGTGCGGGTTCGGGTTCCGGGTGATGTCGAACCCCTCGCTCGTGGGGCCGAAGACCTCCTCATCGCGGTTGGCCGCACCGTACAGCATCACCACCGTGTCGCCGGCCTGAATCTTCTGCCCGCGGATCTCCACGTCGGCGGTGGCTCTTCGCGCCATGTGCGTCACCGGACTGGTGAAGCGAAGCATCTCCTCGACCGCGCAGGTCAGCAGCGTCGGATCCGAACGAAGCAGTGCGAACTGATCGGGATGATTCAGCAGCGCCGCCGTACCGAGCGCAATCAGGTTGCGGGTGGTCTCGTTGCCTGCCACCAGAAGAAGAAATGAGAAGTTGAGCAGGTCGGCATCGCTAAGGCGTTCCCCGTCGACTTCGGCGGCGGCCAGGATGCTCAGCAGATCGTCCTGTCCGGTTACCTCGCCTGAGCGCCGGGCCTCGATCAGTTTGGTGAAGTATTCGTACAGCTCACCGAGCGCCACGAGGTGGTCCAGCTCGATGTCGGGGTCGGCGGTGCCGACAGCGGCATCGGACCAGGTTCGGAACTTCTCCCAGTCTTCCGGTTTGGCACCGAGCATTTCGGCGATCATCCGGGTGGGTAGTGGAGCCGCGATCTCTTCGGCGAACTCGTACTCGCGGGAGGGGTCGATGCCGTTGACTATGCCGTCGACGATGCTGCGGATCGTGGGCTCCAGCAACGACACTTGGCGCCGGGTGAACCCCGCGTTGATGAGCTTGCGCAGCTGCCGGTGTCGCGGCGGATCGGTGAAGATCAGGTTGCCCTCTTGGACGGGCTCGGGCTGGCTGGGATCCGGAATCGTGATGCCACGCGTAGACGAGAACAACATCGGATGCCCGGAGACGAAGCGCACGTCTTCGTATTTGGTCAGCGCCCAGAAGTTCGTGACGTCGTTCCACACCACCGGAGTCGTTTCGCGCAATTCCCGGTAGGCCGGGTACGGGTCGCCGGCGTAGAAGTCCGGAGAGTGCAGAGGGTGAGCGGAGGTGGGTCGGGGCGTCGATTCCGTGGGCACGCAGGCTCTCCTCAACACATCGGGCATCGGACATATTAAACGCAAATGTCCGGTTGAACTGTGTCTACAGCACACGAGATCACCGTGTCAATGTGCGTCACCGCAGGACAATCGCCTCGGACGTTGACTGGGCGGGCCCCGCCGGTGTACACACAAGGCGTAGATGTCGGGTATTTCGATACCCCGGGTAACGACTCGACGGCCCGCAGCCGTAAGCAGGAAGGTCCAGTGATCTGATGGCCGCATCCACCCTCGTCGACGACTATGACCTCTACATCAACGGCAGTTGGGTGAAACCGGAAAGCGGCCGATATGCAGTCGTCGATCCGGCCACGGAGGCTGTCATCGCGTCGGCGCCGGACGCCAGGGTGGCGCAGGTCGAGCAGGCGATCGCCGCCGCGCGAACCGCATTCGACACCGGGCCGTGGGCGACGGCGACACCGCACGAGCGGTCCCGGTGCCTGCAGCAATTGAGTGACGCGCTGCTCGCCCACGGCGACGAGATCTACGCGCTCGCCCAAACCGAGTGGGGCTGCACAGCAGACGAACGTCTGATCCACGTTGACGGCCCCGCATTTATGGCGGGGCACTCCGCGGAACTCGCGCTCGAGCCGGCCGAGGCGCCGATGGACGCATGGGGAGCGGCGGGCACAACACTGCTGCGGTACGAACCTCTCGGCGTGGTGGCGATCATAACTCCGTGGAACTTCCCCCACACCCTCAACGTGATGAAAGTGGGTGCGGCGCTGGCCGCGGGCAACACCGTCGTGTTGAAACCGTCACCGCTGACGCCGCTCGCCGGCTTGGCTCTGGCACGGATCATCCACGACGAGACCGACATCCCGCCCGGCGTCGTCAACGTCGTCACTCCCACCGGCATCGATGCGAGCAAGGCGCTGACCCTGGACCCGCGCGTGGACATGGTGAGCTTCACCGGCAGCTCCGCGGTCGGCCGCGAGGTGATGTCGGGCGCGGCGAGCACGATGAAACGGATCCTGCTCGAATGCGGCGGCAAGTCGGCCTCCGTTCTGCTCGACGATGTCGAGGTCACCGACGAGCTCCTGGAACGGCTGTTGTTCGAAGGGTGCACGCTCCACGCGGGGCAGGCGTGCATCCTCAACAGCCGGCTCGTGGTGCCCGCCGCACTGCACGACGAGGTCGTCACCCGGCTCGCCGATCTGGCGCGTGCCGTGACAGTCGGCAATCCCGCCGACGACGGGGTCGACATGGGGCCACTGATCAGCAGGGAGCACCTCGAGCGCGTGGAGGGCTTCGTCCGACGGGCCGAGTCCGATGGCGCGAAGGTGGTGACGGGCGGCGGCCGTCCTGAAAACCACTCGGGTGGCTTCTATTTCGAGCCGACGATACTGACAGACACCAGCCCGGATTCGTACATCGCGCAGGAGGAGGTGTTCGGGCCGGTGCTGACCGTTCTGCGCTATGACGGTGACGACGAGGCGGTGGCCGTGGCGAACAACTCGGCGTACGGGCTCGGCGGTGCGGTGTGGGGCGCCGATATCGAACGCGCCGTCGGCATCGCACGACGCATCAGGACGGGCCAGGTCTCGATCAACGGCACGATCCCCGGCGACGCTCCGTTCGGCGGTTTCAAACAGAGCGGCATTGGTCGTGAGGGCGGGGTCATGGGATTGCGTGCGTATATGGAGCCCAAGGCGATCGGGGTTCCGGCGTGAGCCCCAAAGGCGACGACGCGCGAGCATCGCAGCGAGTATTGCAGGAACGAGGAACGCAGCGAGGAGCGCAGCGGGGAGGAGTCGAGGCGTGAGCGGAGCCCTGGCCGGACTGCGTGTCGTCGAACTGGGCAGCGACATCGCGGCGCCGTACTGCACCAAGCTCCTGACCGACCTGGGTGCCGACGTGTGCAAGATCGAGCCGCCGACGGGTGATCCACTGCGCGCCTGGGGGCCGTTTTGTGAGGGTTCGCAGGAGCACGGCGGGTGGTTTGAGTACCTCAACGCCGGAAAGCACGGTTTGACACTGGATTTCAGTACAGCCGCTGGTATCGAACAAGCCCACGAGCTGATCGCCAAGGCCGACCTCCTGGTCGAGGATCTGGCCGCTGGGTCAGCCGAGCGTTTCGACTGGGGGCTAGATCGCGATTCGTTGCAACGGATCAACCCCGGCCTCGCCGTCGTGAGGATCTCGGACTATGGGCAGGACGGTCCCCGGCGTGACCGGCCGTCGACATCACTGACCCTGCAAGCGGCGTCGGGGTGGGTGAATGTCAGGGAGTTTGGGCGACCGCCCGTGCAGGCCGGAGCGCGCATACCCGAATACATTGCGGCAGGCTACGCGGCACTCGCGGCGCTGACCGCTCTACGCATCGCGGGAGCCGGACCGGGTCGGCTCGTGGAAGCCGACGTTTCGGCGTTCGAGTCGTTGTTGTGCACGCTGCCCTATCCGATGCTGATGGCCGAGCGGCTGAAAAGCATGGGGCTGCCGACCAACTCGAAGGCCGCACCGATGTTGGGCATCGTCCGCGCGGCTGACGGCTGGATCGGCATCAACTGTCTGACCGGACAGCACTGGCTGGACGTCTGCGCGATGATGGGTCTCCCCGAATTCGGCGAACACCAGCTCGCGATCATGTTGGGCGGGCCCGAGCGCGATGAATTCTTCGCGAAGGCGCAGCCCTGGCTGGACTCGATCTCGGTTGGCGATCTGGTCGAGCTGAGTCAGGCCATGCGGATTCCGGCCGCCCCCATCAACGACGGCTCGTCGATCCAGGACTGCCCGCAGTACCGCGACCGCGGCTTCTTCGTCGACGGTGGGCCGGAGGATGCGCGGTTTCGACGGCCAGGGGCGCCGTTTCGGTTGTCGAGGACGCCAGTGGGTGCGCCGCGGCCGGCCCCAACTCTTGGGACGACGGGAGTCACCCGGTGGGAGACGCCGGAGCAGCGCAAGGCCGGAGCCGGAAGCGATGCATCGCAACCGTTCGTGGGACTGAAAGTCTTTGATCTCAGCACGTTCTGGGCCGGGGCGTATCTCACCTGCTATCTCGGCGCGTTCGGTGCCGACGTCGTCAAGGTGGAGTCGGTTCAGCGTCCCGACGGGCACCGGTACTCGGGTTCGTTACTGCGCACCAGCGACGACTGGTACGAGATCGGGCCGTTGTGGCAGGGCACGAACCTCAACAAGCGCGACATCACCCTCGACCTCAGCACCGAGGCCGGCCGGGAGTTGGCATTGCGCCTCGCCGCCGACGCTGACGTGGTGATCGAGAACTTCTCGCCGCGGGTTGTCGAACAATTCGGGTTGGACTACGACTCACTAGTCCAGATCAACCCGGGTGTAGTCATGGTTCGCATGCCCGGGTTCGGCCTTGAAGGGCCATGGCGGGACTACGTCGGCTGGGCCCTGAACATCGAACAGCTGGCCGGGATGTCCGCGGTGACCGGCTACGCCGACGGACCCCCGTGCAACCTGCAGGGTCCGGCCGACCCGATCGCAGGCGTTCATGCCACGGTGGCGCTCCTCGCAGCGCTTGAACACCGGCGCCGAACCGGTGAGGGCCAGCTGATCGAGGTGGCGCAGATCGAGGTCGGCGCGGCGGTGACGGCCGAACCCGTTATCGAGTATTCCTTGACGGGACGTGTGCGCGAACGCGAGGGCAATCGGCACCGCCGTTACGCACAAGGTGTCTATGCCGCTGCGGGAGAGGATGATTGGGTCGCGCTTTCGGTGCGCGACGACGCTGACTGGGCAGCCGTGACCGACGCGATCGGCCGCCCTGAATTGCGTGACGACCCGAGATTCGCGTCGGCGGAGACGCGGTTGCGCCACCACGAGGAGTTCGACGAGGTGATCGCGGAGTGCACGGCCACGCGGCAGGCCGACGATTTCGCCGAAGCGTTGCTCCAACGCGGCGTGCCGGCGCAGCGACTGATGACCGCCGACCGGATGTACGACGTCGACCAGCTCGACGCACGCGGGTTCTATGAAGACCTGGACCATCGGATCGCCGGTCGGCAGCGGTATCCCGGATGGCCTTTTCGGATCACGCCGGGGCCGTCGCGGCACCACCGCACCCCGTCACCGACTCTCGGGCAACACAACGACGAGGTACTCGGCGAACTGGGCCTTACCGGCGAGGAGATCTCGGCCCTGCGCCATCGGCGCGTCATCGGCGAACGGATCCTGAACGCCTGACTTCCCCGCGCGAGCAACTGCCTTCTGCCGGTTGTGCGGTTTGATACGCGACGCGCCGGGTCAGCCGTACGAAACCGCACAATCGCGGCTGCCCAGCTGCGCGCAGTGACGTCCTAGTCGACCATCGCGGCGATGGTGTCGACGACGCAGGCCGGCCGGTCGGAGCCCTCGACCTCGACGGTGACCCGCACCGTGGCCCTGGCGCCGTTGTTGGTGCGGTCCACCTTGATCAGCTCTGCTCCCGCGCGGATGCGTGATTCGACGGGTACGGGCGCCGGGAACCGTAGTTTGTCCACGCCGTAATTCACCTGCATCGACAAGCCGGTCACCTTGTAGATCTGTTGGACGAGGATCGGCACCAACGACAGTGTGAGATAGCCGTGCGCAATGGTCCTGCCGTAGGGCCCTTTCGCCGCCTTCTCGGCGTCCACGTGGATCCACTGGTGGTCACCCGTCGCCTCGGCGAACAGGTCGATCTCCCTCTGGGTGACCTGGCGCCATCCGCTGTACCCCAGATGCTCGCCAACGTGCTCTTCGAAAGCGGCGATCCCGTCGTACTCCGTCGGCGAAGCGGTTGTCTGCGTCATGCCGGGACCTTTTGGAGGCCCAGTTGCTCGATGGCGTTGCCGCCCATGATCTTCGCCTTCGTGGTCTCCGACAACCCGTCCAGTCGGTCGATGAAGCTCAGCGGGTCGCCGATGCCCTCGGGGTGGGGGAAGTCCGAGCCGAACATCACGTGGTCCTCACCCATGATCTCGATGATTCCCTTGATGTCGTCCTCGAGGAACGGGTGGATGTAGACGTTGCGTTTGAACACCTCGACAGGATGCTCGTCGAACTCCTTGGGCATCGTCCGGTAGGCCTTGTCCAACAGGCGCAGAAGGTTTCGCACCCAGCCGCTGCCGTTCTCGACCACGAGGACCTTCAGGTCGGGGAAGCGGGACAGCGCACCGTGGCAGATCAGGGCGGCCAGGGTGTCCTCCATCGCCCGAAAGCCCATCACCACCTCGCGCAGCGCGCTGGGCTTGAACGACAGGTACTCGTCGCCGCCCTCCCATTCCATGAGGTGCTTCTGGTAGCCGCTGTCTGCCGCGTGGAACGTCACGGGAATGCCGGCGTCGACGACCTCCTGCCAGAACGGGTCGAACTCCGGTAGGCCCATCGAGCGTGAACCCCCGAACCGGCTCGGCACCGGGGCAGGCCGCACGAGGAAGGTCTTCATGCCGCGCTCGAGGCACCAGCGGAACTCACGGATGGCCTCGTCGACCAGCGGCAGACAGATGACGGGCGTGGCGAAGATCCGGTCCTGGTAGTTGAACGTCCAGTGTTCGTGCATCCACTCGTTCAGGGCGTGGATGATCGCATGGGTAAGGACGACGTCGTCGGTGGTGCGTTCCTCGATGAGGCTGGCCAGCGTGGGGTACATGACGCACTGATCGATGCCGAGTTCATCCATCAGCTCGAGCCGGGGTGCGGGCGCCTGGAAGGCCGGGATGACTTCCATTGGCTCCCCGACGAACTCGCGGAAGTTCAGCCCCTCGGGGTTGTTGCCGAGGAAGTAGTCCTCCGCGCTGCCCGGGCGAGCCACGCGTTCGAACGTGGGGTTGGGGATCATGTGGCTGATGTGGTCCTTGACGACGAGCTTCGGCCGTCCGTTGACCTCGACGTAGCCGACCTTGCCGCGGTGCTGTTTCGGCAGATACTTGGTGAGCGCGTCGGTCGTCTCGTACATGTGGTTGTCGATGTCGAAGACGGGGTACGGCAGGGACCGGGGTGACATGTGGCCGACCTCCTAAGAGCAGCGGATATGACCGTTTACGATTATGAAAATGACGTTATCACCAGTGTTGGACAACATCCATACGGGGTCAGGCGCTGAGGTCTTTCCACGCCTGGATCACGTCATCGGTGTTGGTCACCGTCGCGAGCAGCGCCAATGAGTTGTCGATGACCGACTCCGCGTACTCGCGCGGATACCCGCTCACGGCGTCGCGCGGCAACACGAACTGGTAACTCCGGTTGACGGCGTCCATGACAAAGTTCGGGATGGCGATGTTGACCGAAACACCCACACCAACAATGGTTTTGATGTTCAAGTTCCGTAGGACCGAGTCGAGGTCCGTGCCGGTCATCGGCCCTACGCCATGCAAGCGGGTGAGGACGATGTCGCTAGGTGCCTGATTCAGTTCCGGCAGCACGGAGGCGCCCGGGCTTCCGGGCGTCAGGTCTGCGGCGAAAGACTTACCTGCCATGAACAGCCTGGCGTTGGTGTTGGAACCGCGGTTGTCGGGGCGCTTCTGAATCAGGCAATGCACCACTGTCGCCCCGGCCGCGCGGGCTGCATCGAGCAGTCTCGCAATGTTCGGGATCGCCTCGCGGCGTGCCTCTTCTGCGAGCATCGGTAGACCGGCTTGCGGACCGATCACTCCGCCCTGGCACTCCTGGGTGACCAGCGCGGTCGTGGCGGGATCGAGGAGGTCTTGCAGGCGTGGTTGCGGCATGAGAACACACGTTATCGTGCAGCGGCAACTGTGTTTACATCGGAGGAGAAATGGACACCTGGGAGCTCGAGGTTCGAGAGTCGGTTCGGCAGACGCTATCCGACTACACCGCGGCCACGGATCGGTTCGATCTCCGTGCGCTGGCGCAGTGCTTCGAGCCCTACGGCGTCCTCGAGTTCAGCGGTGGTGACGAGCCGCTGAAGGGCCCAGAGGCGATAGAAGCGGGTCTCGGCGCCGCCATCGCCGGGGAGCCGGATACCGCGCGCCCAGCGGTGTCTCACGTCCGCCACCATCTATCGAGTATCCGGTTCGGGCAGGTGGCGCGCGATCGCGTCGAAGTGAGCAGCTATTTCGCGGTGCACACAGACATTGGACTCGACCATTGGGGCCGGTACCGAGACGTCCTGGTGCCCCGCGACGCCCGATGGCTGTTCACGCACAGGCGCATCAGTGTCGACGGGTTCGCAACGGGAAGCCTTATGCGATGAACTCCTTGGCGAACGCCCGCGCTTGATCGATCACCTCGGCGCGGTCGGCGCCCTGAGGGGCGATGGTCAGCCATGTCACGCCCACGCCTTCGAGCCTCGCGATAGTGGCGTGTCGTTCGTCGGCGGACTTGCTGTCGTCGAGCAGGTTCCCCGCCGAGAAACAGATGTCCAGCGGCTCGGTTCGACCGACTTCAGCAGCGTATTTCTTGGCCCACACGATCGCGGCCTCGAGGTCCTCGAGGGAGGAGATCTCCGCGGTTCGTGACGCCGCCGCGTAGCCGAAGGTGTTGAACGGCGCCCACCCCTGCGCGCGAGACACCGCGCGACGCACAGCGGGCTTGCTGTTGCCCCCCACCCAGATGGGCGGGGCCGCGGGCACCGGTCGCAGACGCACACCGCGCGCGGCGAACGACGACCCTTCGTAGGCGACGTCATCACCGGTCATCACCCGGCTCAGGACGTCGAGTGCCTCGTCCAGCAGCGCACCCCGAGCGTCGAAATCGATTCCGAGCGCCTTGAACTCCGGTTTCAGATAGCCGGCGGCCGTGCCGAGGATGAGGCGGCCGCCGGACAGGACGGCGAGGCTCTGAATCGACTTCGCGCCCAGGAAGGGGTTGCGATAGGCGGCGATGTAGACATTGGTCAGCAGCTTCACGTCGGTGGTGGCCGCTGCGGCGAACGAAAGCGCGACGAACGGATCAAGGGCGTGGTGGCCGCCGTGGTCGAGCCACTTGGCATCGGGTGCCGGGTGGTCGGTGACGTGTACAGCGGCGAATCCGCTGGACTCGGCGGCGCGCGCTATCTCGGCGATCGCTTCGGCATTGACGAACTCCGATGCCTCCTCCACCCGCTGAGTGGGGATTTCGAGCGAATATGAAACGGTCACGGTTGTCCTTCCGGCTAGTGGCTTGATGATGTGACGAGGTCTGCCAGGCGTTGTGCGTGGTAGTCGGGGGTGCCGAAGATCAGTTGGGTGGCTTTCGCACGACGGACGTAGAGGTGTGCATCGTGCTCCCAGGTGAATCCGATGCCGCCGTGGATCCGCATGTTGTCCAGTGCAACCTGAAGAAACGCCTCCGAACAGGCCATCTTGGCCACCGAAGCCGCCACCGCCTGGACCTCACCCTCCGACAGTCCGGCGGCGTGCCGCACGGCCGATCGCGCCCCCTCGACCTGCACGAGCATGTCCGCGCAGCGATGTTTGACCGCCTGGAAGCTGCCGATGGCACGGCCGAACTGAATGCGTTCTTTCGCGTAGCCCACGGCCATGTCGAGGCATCGCTGCGCCGCTCCGAGCTGTTCGGCGGCCAGCGCGATGACCGCGACTCGCTGTGCGCGCGCGAGGGCGGGCGCGGCGGCGCCGTCGGTACCGATGAGTCGGGCGGGGACGGCTTCGAAGTCCAGCTTCGCTATCTTTCGCGTCCGGTCGAGCGTCGTCAACGGTTCGCGGCCCAGCCCTTCGGCGTCCCCGTCCACCGCGAACAGCGAGATGCCTGCGGATGTATTTGCCGCAACGAGAACGGTATTCGCCGTGTAACCGTCGAGGACCCGTTCGGCGACTCCGTCGATCCGGCTGTGACCGCCGTCAGTGCGTGCCGTCAGCGTCACGGCGTCGGGGTCCCATGGATCGAGGCTCCCGTTGAAGATCACGGTGGCGGTCCTCGACCCGTCGACGAGCGGGGGTAGGTACTCCCGCATCGCGGCCGCGTCACCGCTGGCGAGCAGCGTCGGGATCGCGAGCGCCACGGTGGAGAAGAACGGGGCGCACAGCAGGGCCGCGCCCATCTCTTCGAAAACGACCGCGAGTTCGGGCAGGCCCGCGCCCGCTCCTCCGAACTCCTCGGGCACGGCGATCGCGGCCAGGCCGAGGTCGGCGGTCAATTCGCGCCAAACCCGCTCGTCATAGCCGGGCGCAGAATCCATCGCTGCTCGTACGGCGCTGCTCGGCGACCTGGCGGTGAGGAACTCGCGGACCGCTTCGCGCAGGTCGCGGTGATCGACCGCCTCAGCGGTGGACATACAGACCTCCCACCGCGACGACGCCGAATACCGTTGCTGCGGTCATGTTTCCCTTCCGCACCGGCGCGGCGACCGTCGCCGGGGCGATGGGTCCGACGGCGGCGGTACTCGATCGAAGCAACCCCGGATAGGCATTACCGATCGAGGATAGTATCTTTTCCCTAAAGAGAGAATAAGCATTCTCGCACGAAGGAGCGGCGCGGTGACGACCATTGATTACGGCATTTTCGACTGCGACACGCACTGCTATGAGACGCGCGACGCCTTCACCCGGTACCTACCCGCGGAGTTCAAGGACCGCGCCATCACGACGGTGCGGGGGGCCGACGGCGTCGAGGTGATCCTCGCCGGTCGCCGCGTCGCGACGTTCAACAGCGAGGGCGGCCTCGGTCTGGACGTGGCGTACCGCCCCGGTTCGCTGAAGGAGATGCTGCGCCAGATGGGGTCGGGCAACCCCGAGGAGTCGTATGAGCCGCAGCCTATGCAGCCGGAATACATCGAACGTTCCGCGCGGCTCGCGGTGATGGCCAAGCAGAACGTCGAACGGATGGTGATCTATCCGAGCGGGATGGCGCTGGCCGCCGAACACTACGTCGACGACACAGCGGCGCTGTACGCGAACCTGCGGTCGTTCAACCGCTGGATCGACGACGAGTGGGGTTTCGACTTCGAGGGCCACATCTACGCGACCGCGCTGTTGTCCCTGCGCGACCTCGATTCGGCGATCGCCGAGACCGAGGCGATCATCGCGGAGGGCGCGAAGTTCGTGATGTTGCCGACCGGACCCGCCTATGGGCGGTCGCCGGGAGATCCGTATTTCGACCCGGTCTACGCGCGGCTGCAGGAGGCCGGCTGCGTGCTCGTGTACCACATCATGCCGTTCTGGTACTTCAACGCGATCTCGCCTGCCTGGGGGCACAACCCCGACCCTGCGTCCTGGCACATGTCGGCGTGGCAGTGGATGAACATCTACGGTCAGAGGCCGATCGAGGACACACTCTCGGCGTTGATCTTCGACAACCTGTTCGGCCGCTTCCCGAAACTAAATGTGTTGGTCGCCGAGCACGGCGCCGAATGGGTGCCGTTCTTCCTCAAGCACATGGACAAGAGCCGCGGCATGGGCCGCAACGGCCCGTGGATCGGAGGCAAGCTGACCGAGCGGCCGTCGAACATCTTCCGACAGCACGTCCGCGTCGTGCCATACCCCGAGGACGACATCCCGGGCATCGTCACCAGCCTGGGTTACGACGACGTGCTGGTGATGGGTTCGGACTTCCCGCACGCCGAGGGGCTGGCCGAACCGGCGGACTTCCTCAAACTCCTCGACCCGCTCGACGGCGCGGCGAAGCGACGCATCATGCGCGACAACGCCGAACAGCTGCTGCTGCGGAGCTGACCACCGGTGGGCCCCGAGGCCGACGACTCGGTCGACATCGAACTGGTACGAGGCGCGGCGCGAGACTTCCTGGCCGGGTGCGGAACCCACGACACCCTCAAGGACCTCGCAGCGATGGACTGGACGGGACTGCTGGTCGACGAGGATCTCGGCGGCAGCGGGTGGCGTCCGGTGGAGACGACGGTCATCGCCGAGGAACTCGGACGGTCGGGAAACTCGACGCACTGGCTCGGCAGCGTCATCGCTGCTGCGGCGTTGAGTTCGGCGCCGTCCGAGGCGCGTGACCGGTGGTTGCCAGCGATGCTCGACGGGACCGGTGCGGCGGCCTGCGCCCTAGCCGCTGATGTCACGCGAGTGTCGGGCGCCCAATCGGCGGACATCATTGTCACGTTTGGTGGCAACGGGATTGAGCTGTTCGAGGCGGCGGACACCCTGCGGCGGGAAGCCGACGAAGAGTTGTTGGACGTCAACCGGCCGGTGTGGCGAGTTGACCTCTCCGGTGCACAGAGCGTGCCCGTCGGTGGACCCGAACGAGCGGAGCAACTACTCGCACTGGCCAGGATCCTGCTCAGTGCGGATTCGCTCGGTGCACTGTCGGCAACTTTCGAGCGACTGGTCACCTATCTCAAGGAACGGATCGCCTTCGGTGCGCCGATCGCGAGTTTCCAAGCGGTACAACACCGTTTGGTAGAGCTATTGGTGTTCGAAGCCAAGGCCCGCGCGATCCTCACCAAGGCCGCCCGCGCGCTGTCCGCGGAAAGCACCACGAGCGATGCGGTCACGCTGTCCGTCGCGGCGCATTCCTTCATCGCGGCGAACACCACCGCGGCCGTCGATGAGTGCATGCAACTGTCCGGTGGCATCGGTTTCACCTGGGAATACCCGCTGCACTATGACCTGCGCCGAGTGTTCACGAACGCGTGTCTACTCGGCACGGCGCGCTCCAGTCGCGCCCTGTTCGCAGACAGGGCCGGCTGGTGAGCGCCCCGCATGTTCGGCCCACAGAGGCCGAGCTCGCCGAGTTCCGAGAACGCGTCAGGGCACATATCGCCGAACATGCACCAGCGTTCGAGGCTCGAGAGGGACACCGGGCGCCGGAGAACGGCGAACAGGAAGCCTTGCTGCGCACCTGGTTCGCCTCGCTGTTCGACGCAGGATTCGTCGGCGCGGACTGGCCCGTCGAATACGGCGGCCGTGCCGATCACCACCCACTGCACGATCGGATCGTCTCCGAGGAGATCTTGCGTGCCCGCGCTCCGCGCCCCGTCGATCAGGTCAACCTGGCGGCCCATGTGCTGCTGCATTTCGGTTCCGATGAGCAGAAATCCGCTCTGCTGCCGCCGATCCGGAGCAGCGAGCACGTCTGGTGCCAGCTGCTCAGCGAGCCCGATGCGGGCAGCGATATCGCCGCCGTGCGCTGTAAGGGCACGCAGCGACCCGACGGGTCATGGGTCATCGACGGACAGAAGACGTGGATCACCGACGGCCACTGGGCCGACATGGGCCTGGCCCTGATCCGCACCGACCCGACGTCGTCGCGTCATCGCGGGCTGTCGGCATTCATCGTGCCGTTGGCCTCGCCGGGCATCGAGATCCGGCCGATCCGCACGATCAACGAGGCGATCGAGGTCAACGAGGTCTTCTTCGATGATGTGACGATCCCTCCGGACAGCCTGATCGGGGAGCCCGGCCAGGGCTGGTCGATCATCATGACGGGCCTGGACTTCGAACGGTTCGGCATCGGCGGCAACGTGATCCTGCTCGAACTTCTCATCGACGATCTGGTCACGGTGGCCCGTCACGGTCGCATCGACGACATGCCGGCACTGCAACACGCCGACGTCCGGCACCAGGTCGCGGAATTGGCCGTCGAGGTCGAGGTCGCGAAGGCCTTCATCGACGACCATGTCGAACGCCTGGTGGCCGGCAACGAGCAGACGGGGGACGGTTCGATCGCCAAGCTCAGTTTCGCCGAGACGTATCACCGGGTTTCGGCCTACGGCGCGCAGCTCTCGACGATGGTGTGCACCGTCGCCGCCGATCCGGATGTGGCGCTTGCCAAACAGCGTCTGAAAGAATGCTGGCTGTGGTCCCGTGCATACACCGTGTCCGGTGGCAGCTCTGAGATGATGCGCAACATCCTGGCCAAACGACGGCTCCTGCTACCGACTCACTGATGGCGCAAACCTATTGGGGTTTGATCCAAGCGGCGGCCCAGAACCACCCCGACCGCGTCGTACTCGTCGACGACTACGGTCGCAGCCTGACGAACAGCCAGTTGCACGACGCGGCGGAGCGCACCGCCGCCGCGTTGTTCGAACGTGGGGTCACCAGAGGCACCGTGGTCACGTGGCAGTTGCCGACCACCCTGGAGACGATGGTGGTGATGGTGTCCCTGACCCGTCTCGGCGCGGTCCAGAACCCTGTATTGCCGATCTGGCGCGTGAGCGAAGTCCGTTTTGTCACTGCGCAGCTCGGTGCCGAGGTCTTCATCGTTCCCGGTGTGTGGCGCGGATTCGATCATGTCGCGCTTGCCGACGAGCTGATACGCGAACGGCCGATGACGGTCGTGATCGTCGACCACAGCGCGCCGATCACCGGGGGACTCCGCCTGCCGTCGGGTGATCCGGAGATGCTGCCGGCGCCGCCGACGGACGCTGAGGATGCGCGGTGGGTGTACTACTCATCGGGCACAACCGCGGCGCCGAAAGGTATTCGGCACTGTGACCGTTCGGTGATCGCCGGTTCGGCCGGGGTGGTGGGCATGTTCGGCGCCTCGAACAGCGACATCAACCCGATCGCGTTTCCGGTTTCGCACATCGGCGGCGCCGCGATGTTGGCCGCCAGCCTGCTGACCGGTATGCGTCTGGTCCTGTTCGACACCTTCGATCCGGTATCCACTCCAAAGGCGGTGGCCGTGCACCGCCCGACGATGCTCGGTTCGGCGACCCCGTTCTTCGTCGCCTACATGGCTGCGCAGCGGGAACATGGTCCCCAACCGCTCTTCCCCGATCTGCGCGGGTGTGTCGGGGGAGGCGCGCCGATCACGCCCGAGCTGGGACGCCAAGTGCGTGAGACGCTTTCGGTGGCGGGGATCGCGAACTCGTGGGGCCTGACCGAGTTTCCGGTGGTGACGTCGCCGCCGCCGGACGGCGAACCGGAGGTTCTCGACCACACCGTCGGACGGCCGGTGCCGGGGGTCTCGATCCGCGTGGTCGACGAGAACGAGCGCGAGGTTGGTGTGGGCGAGGAAGGAGAATTGTGCCTCAAGGGGCCCCAGTGCTTCCTCGGCTACGTCGATGCGTCACTGGACGCCGACGCCTTCGACGCCGACGGCTGGTTTCGCAGCGGTGACCGAGGCCGCATCGACGACGACGGCAACGTCGCGATCACCGGGCGTATCAAGGACGCCATCATCCGCAACGCGGAGAACATCTCTGCGCTGGAGATCGAGGGCGTCTTGGCCAGCCACCCTGCCGTCGAGGACGTCGCAGTCATCGGGGTGCCCGATCCGCGCACCGGCGAACGGGTCTGCGCGGTCGTCGTGGCAAACTCCGACATCACACTGTCCGACCTCGAAAAGCACTGCCAAGACTTGGGTTTGAGTAAACACAAGTCACCTGAGCGGCTCGAGGTCGTCGACGAACTCCCACGCAATCTCACGGGTAAGATTCTCAAGAACGAGTTGCGTGCGCGCTTCGCTCCTCGCTGACACGGGCGATCTCGTGCAGCAGCGGCTCGGCCGCGGTGCGGGTTTCGCTGATAGTCATCCGACGTAGCGGGTGCACACCCAAGATCAGTCGGACCCGGGAGTTGGAGTCGAGCACAGGCGCCGAGATCGTGGCGACAGAGTGCGCGCCGCGGAGGCTTTCATCGGGCAGCATCTTGGTGGCGATGAACTCGACTCGGAGCTGGTCGACGACCGACCGCAAATTGCCCGGTACGGAGTCATCCGAGAGGGTGCCGATGGCGTGTACTGCTTCCGCGAGCGCCGGAGTCATCCAGTCGACGTCGTAACCACGGCCGCGGGTGTGCGTCAGCGCCGCGCGTAGCCGCTCGGCCAGAGACGCATCACCCGCTGCGCCGCGTTGAACCCATGCCTCCTTTTCCGCTGCGGAATCCCAAGCGGCACAGGCAATGCCGAAGGGCGGCGCGTACGGGATCCGATCGTTCGGAAGAGCCGCCGGGGGCGAACTCGACGGATTTTCGAACGCGGTGATAACCAGGTCGTCTCCGATACGCTCGACGACGGAGGCCGCCATGCCGGTCTTCTCGGCGAGGCGCCGGATGGCGCTGCGTGCGACTGCGGCGGTCGGACGCTCGGCGTCCAGGCGGGACGCGATAAGGGCCATCGCCGGGCCGAGAGTGAACTCTTTGGATACGGGATCGCGGGTGACCCACCCGCGATTCTGAAGGCTCGTGAGGATGGCATGAGCGGTCCCCTGGGAAAGGTTGAGGCGTCGCACGACGTCGGAGAACCGCATTCCACGAGCGTCGGTGCGGCTGAGTGTCTCGATGATGTCGAGCACCCGATCGGTCGGAGCTGAACCGGCCCCCTGCACCCTTGACTCCTTTTC
Organism: Mycobacterium lehmannii; assembly: GCF_002245535.1. GTDB lineage: Bacteria > Actinomycetota > Actinomycetes > Mycobacteriales > Mycobacteriaceae > Mycobacterium > Mycobacterium lehmannii. The sequence continues at coordinate 126,579 of NZ_NKCN01000008.1, forward strand.
GGCTGAATTCTACGGTAATTCTGAAATACGAAAATGTACGTTCGAATATTCGAGATTATCAGCCGGCGAAGGGTGCGTCCATTGCGTGCAGTCGTATTGCGGTCCGGCGAATTGACCGTTCGCGAGACGGCCGACCCGATCCCGGGTCCGAACGACCTGCTGTTGAAGACGCTGAGCACAGCGATCTGCGCGTCCGATGTTCATTTCATGGACTGTCCAGAACTCGCGATCGACGATCCGACGGGTCGGTCGCTGTACGACGCCGACCGCGACATCGTCATGGGCCACGAATTCGTGGGCGAGGTCATCGGACACGGTCCCGGATGTGGCGACGCGTTTCCGATCGGGTCCCGGGTGACCTCCATGCCAATCCGGTTGGTGGACGGCGGATCCGGTGGCCTGCGCATCATCGGCCAGCATCCCGAGGCACAGGGCAGCTTCGGCGAACTTCTCGTCGTGTCGGAGGCGACCGCGAGGGTCGTCGACGGGTCCGTGTCCAGTGACGCAATCGCCCTCGTCGACGCCTTCGCTGTCGGCGAGTACTACGTCCGTGTCGCCGATGTTCAACCCGGGGAGATCCCGATCGTCGTCGGCGCTGGCGCCATCGGCCTGTCGGCGGTCGCGGCGCTGTCCGCTCGCGGCATCGAGCCGATCATCGTCTCCGATTACAAGGCGGACCGCCGCGAACTTGCGCGCTCGGGCTTCGGCGCTCATGTATTACATGATCCCGCCGAAGGGTCTGTGTTCGACCTCTTCCGCGACGTGCGTCGGCAACACCACATGTCCGGCACCGCGGTGGTGTTCGAATGCGTCGGAGCCCCGGGCCTAATCAACTCGCTCGTCAAGGAGGCGGAGTTCTACACCCGCATCTATTGCGCAGGCGGTTGGTATACGGGGGACACGCTGGACATCACCGAGGCAACCCGCCAAGGATTGACGCTGCGTTTCGGCGGTGGGCCGATGCCGGAGGACTGGTACGGCGTCCTCGATGCGGTTGTCGATGGACGCCTCGACCCGATGCCCAGCGTCGGGAGAATCATCGGCCTTGATGATGTGCCCGATGCACTCGACGAAGCTCGCCGGTCTGACGGACCGCCACGGATTGTGGTGCATCCGAATGGAGATGTCGGATGAGTGACCGAGACGACCTCGTTGAGTTGACGATTCGCTACGCGACCGCGATCGACACGGAGCAATACTCGCTGCTGACTGAGGTCTTCACCGACGACGCGCAGGTGGATTACGGCGAGGTCGGTCAGTGGACGGGCGGCGCCGCGGTCGCCGAGTTCATGGAGGCCGCTCATGTCATGGCGGCTCAAACCATGCATCGCATGTCCAATCAGGTCGTCGACATCGACGGCGACAAGGCCACGATTCGTACGTACGTCGACGCGCTGATCCTCCTTGAGGACGGATCGGGCGCGAATCCCGTCGGCTATTACGACGACCACGCGGTCCGGACGACGGACGGCTGGCGTATTGCACGTCGCTCCTACGCTTCGGTTCGCCTCGCCGGGGTGCCGGCGCCGTGACCGACATCGCGCAGAAGTACGGGCCGTGGGCGCTGTTGGTTGGCGCATCCGACGGAGTCGGGGCGTTGTTCGCCGACCGGCTCGCGGGCGAGGGCGTGAACGTCGTGCTCGTCGCTCGTCGACAAAACCTACTCGACGAGGTGGCTGCGGGCATTCGCGAGCGCACCAATGCCGAGACGCGGACATTTGCAGTCGACCTGATTGACCCTGACGCTTCGCAACGGATCATCGAGGCGACCGATGATCTCGAGATTGGCATGCTCGTGTACTGCGCTGGCGGTGATCCCAATTACCAGCCCTTCCTTGCTAATCCGGTGTCCGCAGCGGAAGACCTACTGCAACGCAATTGCCTGGTATTGATGCGGTTGTGTCACCACTTCGCAGGCCAGATGGTCGAGCGGCACAGAGGTGGCATCGTGAACTTCACGTCGGGGGCCGCGCTGGCAGGTGGCCGAAACATGGTGGCTTACGGTGGAACAAAAGCCTTCGACATGGTGTTCACCGAAGGTTTGTGGGCGGAGTTGCACGACAAGGGTGTTGATGTACTTGGACTGGTCCTCGGCATGACAGACACCCCGGCGTTGCGAAAGTTGGAGTTCGAGCGCGGTCGCCTGGCGTCTGTCGACGAGGTCCCCGAGGGCGCGGTCACCGCCGCAAGCGTCGTCGACGAGGCGTTCGCCAACCTCGGTAACGGACCGACGATCGCTACCGGCGATGACGTCCGGATGGCCTTTGAGCTCTTCAAGTCCATGTCACGCAGCGAGGTGGTCCGACTGATCATGCAGATGTCCACTGAAGTCATGGGTACCGACGACCGCCAGGGAAGTTAGCCACCGAGATGTTCACCCTTCGCTTCGACATGCGGGCACCCTCGATGGGAGCCCCGCCGACGGAGTTGTACGCCGCAGCCTGCGACATGGCGGAATGGGCGGAAACTCGAGGTTGCGTAGCGGCGGTGTTGTGCGAACATCACTGTGCCGACGACGGTTATCTACCATCGCCCTTGCTGCTGGGCTCGGCGATCGCCGCGCGTACCGAGCAGTTGATGCTGAACTTGGTGATTCTCCTTCCGTTCTACGACGTCGCGCGGCTGGCGGAAGACATGGCGGTCTTGGACCACATCAGCGCCGGGCGGGCGACCTACGTGTTCGGAATCGGTTACCGCGCGCAGGAGTACGAGCATTTTGGTCTGTCGTTGTCCGAGCGCGGAAAGATCGCTGATCAGAAACTCGGCATGTTACGCCGTTTGTTGGCCGGTGAGGAAGTTGAGTACGAGGGTCGCCGGATGAAGGTGACACCACGACCCCGCACACCGGAGGGCCCCATGATGAGTTGGGGCGGCGCCAGCCTCGCTGCCGCGCGTCGCGCGGGCCGAAACGGTCTTGGTCTGCTGGCCAATGGTGGAGTTCCGGGAATGCAGGAGGCCTACGAAAGCGCATGCCGGGAGAACGGTTACGAACCGGGATTCATGCTGATCCCCGATCGCAACGCCGCCACCAACTGCTTTGTCGCCGACGATGTCGACGCCGCCTGGGATGAGATCGGTGAGTACCTTCTCCACGATGCGATGGCGTACTCGGAGTGGAATCCCGACAACAACATCTCGGCGAATATCACCACTGCCAAAACCGTCGATGAGTTGCGGTCGCAGTCGACGACGCACGTGATCCTGTCAGTCGACGAAGCGCGAAAGCGTCTGGCCGCAGGCGAGGTGTTCAACATCAATCCGCTCTGCGGAGGAATACCCCCGGCCATCGCGTGGCCGTACTTCAAGAGATTCGCCGAGCTGGGCTAGTGGAGAGGGAGACATGAGCAGCGATCGCACGGCCTTGAACGAAGAGATCGCCTTCCAGAAATGGGAGGGTTATGCGAAACCCATCGACCGCGGCCGCCACGTGAATTTCGGCGAGAAGTTCGTCTTCGCACCCGATTACGTCATGATGAGCCCCCATTTCAACGATGGCGCCCGCCAATCGGCGGCCGAGATGTTCTCCGACGAGGTGGCGGCGGCCATGGCCAAGTACGCTCCCGACGGAGACATGCTCACAGCGGAGTGGCGAATGTGGTGGAATCACATGCCGGATTATCGCCTCGTCAGTCCGTTCGAATGTGTTGTCGGAGAATGGGGTTTTTCGTCCTGCGACACCTACGCGGGGACGCTCCCCGACGGGTCGGTGTTGACACTGCGCGAGTGGGACTACATCTGGGTCAACGAGAAGGGCGAAGTCACACGTTGGGACTGGTTCGTCGACCCCGATAAGTGGGAACAGTTGCTGGGACTCATCGGGCTCGATCCCAAGGGTTTGACCAGTCAGCAGTACACGGTCAACTTCCTGCGGGAGGGTGGCGTCGGCGGCTGAGCATCCGGGATGCCGCGTTTACTAGATGCCGATCAGTTCCTTCAAATTGCCGCCCATCACCCGGGCGGTGGTCGCGGCGGGCAACCCCTCGAGTTCGTTGATGAAGTCCGCGGGCTCCGCGAGGCCTTCGGGATGTGGGTAGTCCGAACCGAACATCACGCGGTCGGCGCCGAGGATGTCGATGAGGTGCGACATGTCTTCCTCATGGAACGGATTCACCCAGACATGCCTGCGGAAGACGTCGCTGGGATGCTCGCTGAAGTCGTTCGGCCGCTTGTGGTACACGCGGTCGAAGACGTCCAACAAGCGGTGCGCCCAGGAGCCCCCGTTCTCGATAACCCCGATGCGTACCCCGGGAAAGCGCTCGAACACGCCGTGAGCGATGAAGGCAGCGAGGGTATCGAAGATGTTGCGGCTCTCCTCGTAGATGAAGCCTCGCAGCTTGCTCAGCGCGAATCCGTTGAACTCCGCTGGGTCCTCCCAATCGTCGACGTAGCGCTCATAGCCGGAATCCGAATTGTGCATCTGCACCGAGATGCCCGACGACTCGACCAGTCGCCAGAAGTCATCGAACTCGGGCAGAGCGGCTGAGCGCGACGTGCCGTCTTCGCGCGGGACCGGGGCCGGACGAATCAGTACCGTCCTGGCACCGTTGTCGAGGCACCATTCGAGCTCCTTCACGCCCAGTGCGGGATCGTTGAGCGAGATGGCGGGCACGGGAAAGATCCGGTTGTGGTAGTTGAACGTCCAGTCCTCGAGCAGCCAGCGGTTGAACGCATGGGTGACCGCGTGGGTGAGTTCCGTGTCGGACTTCGTCCGCTCCTCGAGCATGCCGGCGGTGGTGGGGAACATCACCGCGCCATCGACGCCCTGACGGTCCATCAACGCCAGACGCAGGTCGGGGCGACGGAACTCGTCGGGACATCGGATGGGCGCGGCGAGCTCCCTCAGTGTCTTGCCTTCCGGATTCACCCCCCGGAAGTAGTCGGCCCAAGCGCCGGGGGTCGGGATCACCTCGTAGGTCGGATTGGGGATGGTCTCGGTGATGACGCCGAGGATCTGTAGTTTCTTGCGGCCGTTGACGTCGACAAACTTCAGCGCTTCCGAATACATGTCAGGCAGGTACCGCGTGTAGGCATCGATGGTCTCGTACATGTGGTTGTCGGCATCCCACACCTCAAAGGCAGCAGCGTCGCCCACCGGAACCTCCTCAACGAGAACAGTGATTCTCAAGATAGCAAACGGCGGTATCCGTCTGCTACGGGGCCATACCGGGGCACCGGGTGTGCGGTTTCATCCGCGACCCGCCGAGCCATGCGTATAACACCGCACGGTCGCGGCGAGCTCGCGCTTGACGACCTTGCCGACGTCGTTGCGCGGCAGGCGCTCGACGAATACCACCCGCACGGGAACCCGGTAGGGGGTCAGGCGCTCGCGACACCACGAGATCAGTTCATCCTCGCTGACCCGATCGTCGGAGCGCACGACGAAAGCCCACGGAACCTCGCCGAGTCGTTCGTCGGGGACCCCCACCACAGCGGCCTCGCGCACGCGGTCGGCGCTCAGAAGCACCTCTTCGACGGTGCCGGGGAACACCTTGAGCCCGCCACGGTTGATCATGTCCGAGACACGCCCGTCGAGCCACAGGAAACCGTCCTCGTCGAACCAGCCGAGGTCACCGGTGTGGAACCACCCATCGTCGGTAAGCCTGTCCAGGAACGCGGGGTCGATCCTGCGGGCAGCCGTCGTCGGCGTGCGGACCATCACCTCGTCGTCGGCGATCATGACGTCGATGCCCGGAAGTGGTCGTCCGACAGAGCCGAGCTTCGTCTCCCCCCATTCGCGGGCGTCGGCGGCCGACCATCCGACGACCTCGCCACCGAGCTCCGTTTGGCCGTAGGAGTTCAGGACGAGCACACCGAACTTGTCACGGAAGCGGGCCGCGTGGACGGGAGACAGGGGAGCGGTGATGGAGCGGACGATCTTCAGGGGGGACAGGTCGGTGACGGAATCGTCGTGGAGCACCATTGTCAACGCGGCGGGTGGCAAGACCGTGGATCGCAATTGGTGGCGCTTCACCAGCGCTGCGAAGTCCGCGGCCGAGAACTTGTCCATCAGCACGACACCGGAGCCCGCGCGAAAGGCGAACAGCACCTGGTAGATACCGGCCCACAGGGACAGTGAGAGCGGTACCAGGTTGGGCATCGGCGCCGCGTTCCGGGGAGCACGCTTCGGTCCGCGGAGCTTCTCCAGCAGCCGGTCGATCAGGTCCAGCACCGTGGAGTGGCGCAGCGGCACCGGCTTCGGCGGACCTGTCGTCCCCGACGTGAACTGCAGAAGCGCCACATCGGCGTCGTAGCGCCGGGTGTCGTTCGCAGAGTTGGAGTGTGGCGTCAGCGACCACGTCAGGCCCGACGCGGCGATGACCGGTAACGCGAACCCCGAGAAGCGGCCCGCCAGTTCAGGCGTCGTGATCACCGCGACCGGTTCGAGGGTTTGGAGATGAGCGGCCACCTCAGCGTCGGCAGCTCTGGGATTGAGCGGTGTGTAGACACCACCGGAACGCCAGACACCGAACAGCGCCGCGACCGTGGTGGCGTCGTTAGGCAGCATCGCCGCGACCACCTGACCAGTCGTCAGCCCGCCTTCGGCGAGAACCGCCGCCAGGCGGTCCGCACTCGCGATCAGATCTGCCCGGGACACGTCGACGGCCAGAGTGTGTACCGCAACCTCCGGCAGATCATCCAGCAGGTCGGCGAGACTCACGAATCAGCCTCCAGAGGAAGCCACGCTGGTTTTCGCTTGTCGGCGAACGCTTTCGGACCTTCGTCCTGGTCGGGATGGCCCCACATCGACGTCAGGTGCTTGGCGCCCTCACGGCAAGCGTCGGTCAGGCCGTGCTCGAGTGCTCCCCAGAGTGCGCGTTTGGTGGCCCGCATCGCGGCGGGTGAGTTTCTAGCGACCTTCTCGGCGAGCTCTTGGGCGACATCGCGAAGCTTGTCGGGCGGATCGACGATCTGGCTGATCATGCCGAGCTCATATGCGCGCTGCGCGGTGAGTCGTTCGTGGCTGCCGACCAGTGCCATCCGTAAGACAGCCTCGGCGGGCATCTTGCGCATCAGCGCGATCGTCTCCAGGGCGCTGACCTGACCGATGGATACGTGCGGGTCGACGAACGTGGCATCTGATGCCGCGATGACGATGTCGGCGTCGGCGACCCAGTGCAGTCCGCCCCCGGCGCACACCCCGTTGACCGCAGTAATGACGGGCTTGCCGACATTGCAATGCCAGCCCGTCAGCTTCAGGTCCAGCGTTTGCATGGTCTCCTGGTACTGCTTGATCCCCTCGCCATCGAGATCGTCGACGTCGGCGCCGACCTGAAAGGCCCTGCCGTTGCCGGTGTGTACGATCACCCGCACCTCGGGGTCGGCGTCCAACTCGGCCCAGGCAGCGGGAAATTCCTTGCGCATCAGCGCGTCGTACGCGTTGAGGCGATCGGGCCGGTTGTTGATGATCCAGCCGACGGGGCCGCGACGTTCGACGATCAACCTCCGATAGCTCATGAAGCCTCCACCGGTGCGAGCGGATGCCAGTCGGCCGGGCGCTTTTCCCGCCACGCCCGTACTCCCTCGGCATGGTCGGGGTGGTTCCGCAACCGCCAGATCTCCTCTGCGGCCGCAGCCTTGGCCTCCGACAGTCCGACTTCCAGGGAATGCCACAACGCCTTCTTGGTCGCTCGCATGGCAGTGGGCGAGTTGCTCGCGACCGCGGCCGCCAACTCGGCGGCCGCCGCCCGCAGCTCGCCGGCGCCCACGACCTGCGAGACGATACCCAACTCGTATGCGCGCTGGGCCGAGATCCGCTCACCCTTGCCGCTCAACGTCATCCGCGTGATGGCCTCCATCGGCGACTTCCGCAGCAGGGTGATGGCCTCGTACGCGACCGCCTGCCCCACCGAGACATGCGGGTCGACGAATGTCGCCTCCTCCGCAGCGATGACGATGTCCGCGTCGGCGACCAGATGCAGGCCACCTCCCGCGCACACCCCGTTCACCGCGGCGATCACCGGCTTCCACACACCGCAGTGCCAGGCGGAGATCTTCAGCTCGGCGTCGCGCGTGCGGCGTGAATGGCGTCGCATGGCCTTCTTGTCGCGCGCGACCTGGACCACATCCATCCCGGTGCAGAACGCCTTGCCGTTCGCGACGTTGACGATCACGTGCACGTCGGGGTCGGCGTCCAGCTGGCCCCAGGCGGCCTCGAGTTCGTCCAGCATCAGCGCATCGAATGCATTGCCGGCGTCCGGACGGTTCAGGATGAGCCACCCTATACCGTCGGACTTCTCGACGATCAGTCGCTCGTAGCCGCTCACGAGCGCGGAATCTCCTTCCAGGGCTTTCCCTTCCACGGGTCCGGCTCTTTCGGCAGCCCGAGTACGCGCTCGCCGAGGATGTTCTTGTTGATGTCGGTCGTGCCACCTTCGGTACCGTTGGCGAGGCTGCGCATCATGCCCCGCACCTCGCGGGGCATCGCATCCGGGTCGTCGGTGGCGGACCACGCCATTGCGGCGGTGCCCACCAGGTCGACCATGAGATCCTGGATCTGCTGGTTGAGTGTGGCCTGGTGGACCTTGCCGATCGAGGAAGCAGCACCGGGGGATTGGCCGGCCGAGAGTGCCGCGCGGACACGGGCGTTCGTCCAGCCGCGGATCTGCTCCTGAGCCCAGAGCCGCATGATCTTGTTCCGCACGACGGGGTCGTCCCACCGCCCGGTTTCCTGGGCGAGTGTGATCAGCCGTTCTGCGCTGGAGCCGCCGAGGCGGCCCATGCCGCCGGAGCCCGATCCCGACACCATCTGGCGCTCACTCGACAGGGTTGACGCGCTGACCCGCCAGCCGTCGTTTACCTCCCCGACCCGATGCGCATCCGGCACCAGCGCGCCGTCGAGGAAGACCTCGTTGAACTCCGCCTCACCGGTGATCTGACGCAGCGGCCGCACCTCGACGCCGGGTTGGTGCATGTCGAGCAGGAAGTACGTGATGCCTTTGTGTTTCGGCTGATCCGGGTCGGTACGGGCGAGCAGGATCGCGAAGTCCGCCTGGTCGGCCCAGGTGGTCCACACCTTCTGGCCGGACACCACCCACTGGTCCCCGTCGCGCACCGCGCGGGTCGCCAGCGACGCGAGGTCGGAGCCCGCGCCGGGCTCACTGAAGAGTTGACACCATTTCTCCTCGTTGCGGACGATGGGCGGGAGGAACCGGCGTCGCTGCTCTTCGGTTCCATGACTGAACAACGCGGCGGCGGCGTTGTTGAGCCCCAACGGGTTCAGCCGGGTCAACCGCAGCGGTGCGAGCACGCCCTCGATCGCGCGCGCGACGTCGTTACCGATGCCCAGGCCGCCGTGTTCGGGTTGCCAGGTCGGTGCCACGAGACCCGAGCGGGCGAACGTCGGATACCAGTCGCGGTAGTCCTGCGGCGTGCGCACGGACCGCAACGCGGCGGGCCCCTCGGCTGCGGCCGCTCGCCAACTGGCAGGTACCTCGGCCTGCACCCACTCGCGCACCACGGTGACGGCGTCGGCCGCCGACGTCTCTGACGTGATCGGAAGCTGGGTCATCGGCCCTGGAATTTTGCGTCGCGCTTGTCTCGGAAGGCCGCCAAGCCTTCCTTGAAATCCTCGCTGCGGCTGGACAGTTCGAGCGCCATCGCCTCGTTCTGCAGGTGACGGTCGAGATCCAGGCCGTTACCGCTGTGGAGCAGCCACTTGGTGAGGCCGAAGGCCACCGTCGGTGCAGCGGCCAGCCGGTCAACGAGTTCGGTTGCAGCAGCATCGAGTTCGGCGTCGGGATGGGCTCCGTGGATAATCTCCCACTCGGCGGCCATGGTCCCGGACAGCTCCTCGCCGAGCATCAGCAACCGGCGGGTGCGGACCATCCCGACGAGCCGCGGTAGCAACCAGGCCGCGCCGCTGTCGGGCGTGAAGCCGCGCGCCATGAACGGTTCCCAGAACCGCGCATCTTCGGCCGCGATGCAGAAGTCCGAAGCCATCGCGATGTGGAAACCCAGGCCGGCCGCCCAGCCGCGGACCACCGCGACGATGGGTACCTGGGTCTCGAGCAGCAGTGGTATCAGCCTGTTGGCCTTGTGGGGCAGCCGACGCTGGGTGCTGCCCACGCGGGGTTTGCGATCCGAGCGCGCGTTGTTGGCGATCAGGTCAGAACCCGCGCAGAAGTCCGGTCCTTCGGCATCGATGCGGATGACCCGAACCGACTCGTCGGTGCCTGCGGCGGCGAGATGTCCGACCATCGCGTCGAGCATGGTGTCGTTGACGGCGTTGCGTCGGTCGGCGCGGTCGAACGTCAGACACAGGACCGGGCCCTGCTGCTCGGCCCGAAGCCCGGTAACGCTCTCGTACGTCACGGAGGCTCATCGCTCCGCGAACTGGGCCGACACGGCCGCCAGCAGATCGGTCAGATTCGTCGCTTCGCCCGGCGGATCGGGCAGGCGGACGGGACCGCGCTGCCTACTCGGCAGCAGGATCGTGGCGTGGCCCGGTGCGGTGACCTCGCCACGGTGATTGGTCGCCGCGAGGTCGACGTCGACCGCCGGCCGGTCTCCCTCAGCGAGGTATTTGCGGGTGACGACGCCCGTGATCGTGTGCAGGTCGCCGACGTGGTTGAACAAGCGGAACTCGCAGTCCAGCTTCCACAGCCAGGCGTCGTCGCCCATCCAGTCGGTGCACAGGTGGATGAGCCACGTCTCGCGCATGCGGCCGTAGTCGAACGTCGTCGGATTGCCCGCGTTGCGCGCCGCGCTCGGATCCCAGTGCACGCGCTGCTGAACGTCGGGAACACCGTGCTCGTTGAGCGTGTAGAAGCGGGGAATGCGCTGACGGTTGCGCCAGGCCAGCTTCAGCGGCCGCACGCCGTACATCCCCGTGCCCATGCCGACGTGCCAGCACACCATGTCGGTGACGGTGAGCGGTCCCTTGGTCAGCGGGCCCAGCGCGTCGCCCTCGGTCACGTCCTCCCACCAGCGCGGCTCCGCCCCCCGTGGCGCCTCGCGGGCGTACCGCTCGTCGATCTCGGCGATCTCGTCGGCGGTCCACGTCTTGAGATCGACGGACGCGTACTTCTTGCGGCCTCGGGCCTTGCTGCGTTCGGTGCGGATCATGTTCCGGTACTGGCCGCCGAGGATGGTGCCCTCGTCGTCGCGGAACACCTGCGCCGACCATTCGTGCACGGCGCGGCCGGCGAACTCGCTGCTCTTGTCGAGCGCGGCGACAAGGGCATTGCGCCGGAACACCCGGTGGTTGGCGCGCAGCGGCGCCCACCACTCGCGTGCCGAGGACGCATAGAACGCGTGCACACCGCGGAGCGGATCGCCCTTGGTCAGGGCGCGGTCCTCGTCGGAGAGTTCGGTGACCTCGTCCTCGCCGATCAGGGTGTCCCCGCCGACAAGCGCCGGCGGAGCGATCGACTCGCCCCACACCGATTTCGCCGCGCAATCCGGATCGGCCCACAGGGGGTTGGCGTCACCGTAGGCTTCGGCGACGTGGCGGAAGGTGTCCTCGTTGGGCCGGAAGTAATGCGGAGGCTGGGTGTGCGGAACGGCGATGCCGATCGTGGCGCGCAACCTGGCCAGACCCTCATTGGTGATCTGGCCCGCAGCCGAGGACTGGGTCACGCATCGCCTCCTCAGTTCGGCCCATATCGTCGGTGGGACGTCGGCGGAAATTAAGATACCCGAAAACCGGAAACGTCGTTAACGCAGGGGTGTGGGAGATGGCCGAAGAGCAGCCGGGGATCCGGGTCGACGTCGGGTCGGACGGTGTCTGCCGGATCACGATCGATCGGCCGAATGTCGGAAACTCCTTGTCTCCGTGGGCTCGTGATGCATTGACGGCGGCGTTTGACAGCGCCAGTGACGACCCGTCCGTGCGCGCGGTGTTGTTGCGTGCGACGGGGGAGCGGCACTTCTGTTCGGGTGCCGGGCTGTCGCCGCATTCGGCGCAGCCACCCGCCGACAAGAGGCCCGGCGACATCGCCAGGATGCTGCAGAAGGGTTGGCAGCGGCTGGTCTCGTCGATATTGGAATGCGACAAGCCTGTGGTCGCCGCGGTCAAGGGAACGGCCGCAGGTGCGGGTGGCAGTCTGGTGCTCGCCTGCGACCTCGTCATCATGTCCATGGAGGCAACGCTTGTCGAGGCCTTCGTGCACCGCGGCATCCTGCCCGACTCGGGCGCGATACACCTGCTGACCAGAATCGTGGGCCTGCGTAAGGCTACCGAACTGCTGATGCTCGGCGAACCCGTCGACGCCGCGACCTGTGAGCGACTCAGCCTGGTCAACCGCGTTGTCGCGCCAGAGGAAACCGACGCGGTCGCCGAGGAACTGGCCGGGCGACTGGCGGCGGGCCCCACCGTCATGCTGGCGCTGACCAAGCGCCTGCTGTCCGTGTCGTCGGAATCCGGCCGCGACCGCGCCTTCGAGCAGGAGGCCTGGGCGCAGGAGGTGGTGTCGCGGACCGCCGATCTGCAGGAGGGCCTGAAGTCGTTCGCCGAGCGTCGCCCGCCGAACTTCCAGGGCCGCTGACGGTCAGCCGCCGACGGGGCCTCCGCGAATCGTGAACGTGGTGGCATCGTCGATTTCGTCGATCGCCTCGGCCACGGATTCCGCTGTCAGCGCGCGGTTCTCGATTCCCGTCGTGACGCCGATGAACACCCGCGAAACCTTGCCCGCACCCACCGAGTAGATGTGGGCTGTGCGGTCGCAGTCGCAATGGGATAGATAGACGACCACCGGCGTGACGAGTTCGGGGTCCATCGCCTTGCCCGCTTCGCCCATGATGTCCTCGGTCATCCGGGTGCGTGCGATCGGTGCGACGGCGTTGATGGCGATGCCGTTTCGCGCCCCCTCGATCGCCAGGACATGCATCATGCCGACCAGGCCCATCTTGGCGGCGCCGTAGTTGGCCTGCCCGAAGTTGCCGAAGAGCCCTGTACCAGAAGTGGTTTGGACGATGCGCCCGTAGTTCTGCTCGCGCATGATGGGCCATGCGGCACGAGTGACGTTGAAGGCGCCTGCCAGGTGGACCGAGAGCACCGCGTCGACCTGCTCGACGGTCATGTTCTTGAACGCCGCGTCGCGCAGGATGCCCGCGTTGTTGATGAGGATGTCGAGTCGGCCGAAGGCGTTTATCGCCGCGGAAACAATCGCGGCACCACCCTCTTCGGTCGCGACGGAGTCGCCATTGGCGATCGCGGTGCCGCCGGCGGCGGTGATCTCGTCGACCACAGCCTGCGCGGCCGAGATCGAGGCACCACTTCCGTCGACCGCGCTGCCGAGGTCATTGACCACGACGCGGGCGCCTCGGCGGGCGAGTTCGAGTGCGTGACAGCGGCCGAGCCCCCCGCCCGCACCGGTGACGACGGCTACCTGATCCTCGAAAGTCATAAGCGGCATGCCTGAGAGGTTACATTTACGCAGAAGAGAATCATCATTTGCATCGGAGGAGAGCATGAGTGGGGCTACCGCGCTACTGCGTCATGCGCAGCAGCGAGCGGACAGACTGCGATCGGAGTATCGGGCCGCCGGTTTCTGGTCGGACCGGCCGCTCGACGTCGTGCGGTTCACCGCCGAGCGGGTTCCCACGAGACCGGCGCTCATTGCCCGCGGTGCCGAGCTGACCTACGCCGACCTCGACGAACGGGTAGGTCGTGCGTCGCAGGCACTACGAAAGGCGGGCGTTGGCGCAGCGACGCCGGTGGTGGTCGTGGTGGGCAACGACATCGGCTCGGTCGTCGCGGTGCACGCCGCCGTCCGAGTCGACGCGGTGGTGCTCCTCGTGCCGCGCAGCGCGGGGCCCATCCAGGTCGCCGACATCGTGGCGCGCACCGGTGCCGAGTACGGGGTGGCGCCGGACTGGCCGACGGCAGGTGAACCGGCATTGCGCCATGCCTGTAGCTGGATCGACATCTCCCTTGCGTCTGACGCTCCGGCGCCCAGTCGGCCGATGCGGCCCGCCGACGAGCCGTCCTTAGTCCTCTACACCTCTGGCACGACGTCGCGGCCCAAGGGCGTCATCCATTCGCTGAGCACGCTGGCCAAGGCGTCGGCGAACTACATCGCCGCCGCCGGGCTCGGCGGGGACGACCGCATCTTCCTCATCAGTCCGCTCGCCTCGGTGACCGGTGTGCTGCAGGCGCTGTTCATCGGGCCCATGCTTGCCGTGCCGGTGGTGCTCGAGGATCGCTGGGATCCGGCCGCCACCTGCGATCTTCTGCTGTCTTCCGGCGCAACGTGGTACGGCGGTCCGGACCGGCTGCTCGACCGGCTGCTCGACGAGGCGGTCGCCCGTGAGAGCGTCGTGCCGCTGCGGGCGGTGTATCTCGGTGGCGCCATGCTCGACCGGCGCATCGTCGAACGGGTCGAGGACGATTTCGGCATCGTGGTGATGCGGGCGTACGGATCGTCGGAGGTGCCGGTCAGCACGTCGGGGCTGCGCACGGAGAGCAGGGAGGTGCGTCACGCGGATGACGGTGTGACGCTGCAGGACGTCGACGTGCGGGTGGGGTCGGCGGGGGACCCGGCCGAGTGCTGCATCAAGGGCCCACATGCATTTCTCGGCTACACGGACACCGAGGACGACGCCAACGCGTTCGACGGTGACTGGTTCCGAACCGGTGACGTGGCCGAGGTCATCGACAACCGCGTGCGCATCGTGGGGCGGATCAAGGACATCGTCATCCGCAACGGGATGAAGATCCCCGCGGCGGAGGTCGAGGAGGCGGTGGCGCGGATTCCGGGTGTGCGAGAGTGTGCGGCTTACTCGGTTGCCGACGCGACCACCGGCGAACGGCTGGCGATGGCCATGGTGCTCGACGACGGCGTCGAGATGTCGCTCGCCGACGTGGCGGGCGCTCTGGGCGGTGTCGGAATGCCGAAATACAAGCTTCCCGAGGAGTTGGTGTTCTGGGACGAGCCCCTGCCCCTCAACGCCAACGGCAAGGTGCAACGCAATACGCTCGAGGCGCGTTCGAAGGGTCGGCCGCGGGTACTCGCCGACCGCCTCGCCGCTACCAGTTGAGACCGCTGGCGCCTTTCGTCAATCCCCGGTTGTGCCACTGACGTTGGCGGTGGCCTTCTTCATCTGAGCCTGCCAGTCCGACGCACCGCCGGTGTTCTCTTTCTTGGATAGGGCTTGGATGGAGACGTCGTGGCCTTCGGCGGCTTTGCGTAGCGCGCCGACGGTGGCTTGTTCGCGGGTGATGTGGGTGAACGGATCCCAGTGATACCAGCGCATCGCGTTCTGGTAGGTCATCTTGTTGATCTCGTCGTCGGGCACGTTGTTGGCGGTGAGCACCTCGTCGAGCTGCTCGGGCGCGCTGGGCCACATCGAATCGCTGTGGGGGTAGTCGGCCTCCCAGCAGATGTTGTCGATCCCGATCGCGTTGCGGGTGGCCACCCCGACCGGATCGGCGATAAAACAGGTCAAGAAGTGCTCGCGGAACACCTCGCTGGGCAACTTGCCCCCGAAGTCCTGCCCCGTCCACGTCGAATGCATCTCAAAGGTGCGATCCACCCGCTCCAAAAAGTACGGAATCCACCCCGTCCCACCCTCACTCAACGCGATCTTAAGCGTCGGATACTCCTTGATCGGGCGCGACCACAACAAATCCGCGGCCGCCTGCACGATGTTCATCGGCTGCAGCGTGATCATCACATCCATCGGCGCATCCGGAGCGGTGATCGCCAACCGCCCCGACGAACCGATGTGCACATTGAGCACCGTCTCGGTGTCGACCAACGCATCCCACATCGGCTTCCAATGATCGAAATCATGAAAGCTCGGATACCCCATCGCCGACGGGTTCTCGGTAAACGTCAACGAATGCACACCGCGCTCAGCGTTGCGCCGGATCTCGTTGGCGCACTCGGTCGGATCCCAGATCACCGGCAACGTCATCGGGATGAACCGCGCCGGATAGGCCCCGCACCACTCCTCGACATGCCAGTCGTTGTAGGCCTTCACCAGCGCCAGTGAGAACTCGACGTCTTCGGTGGCAAACAACCGGCCCGCAAAACCCGGAAACGACGGAAAACACATCGACCCCAAAATCCCGCCGGCGTTCATGTCCTTGACCCGCTCATCGACCTGCCAGCAACCGGGCCGGATCTCATCGAGCCCCTGCGGTTCCAGGCCGTACTCCTCTTTCGGCCGGCCCGCCACCGCATTGAGCGCCACATTCGGAATCACCGTGTCACGAAACTGCCAGGTATCCGAACCGTCGGGGTTGTGCACCAACCGCGGCGCCTCATCGATGTACTTCTTGGGCAGGTGGTTTTTGAACATATCGGGCGGCTCGACGATGTGATCATCAACGCTGATCAAGACCATCTCGTCCTTGTTCATTTCCGGTTCCTCTCTGTGCTTTCAGTTGCCGGCCGAAAAACCGGTACTACGAATCCGTCGTCGTCCTCGCGGAAGACGATCTCGAGCTCCATTTCGGCGCAGAGTTCATCGACAGGGCAGTCGACGATCTCGGTCATGAGGCGGGGGCCCTCCTCGAGGTCAACCATCGCGACGACGTAAGGCACGGCGTCGAACGGCGCGGCGTTCTGGTGGATTACGCTCCACGTGTAGAGGCGCGACCGTCCGGCGGCCGGCGCGAGACGCACGTCCTCGCTCCAGCAGTAAGGGCAGAAGGGCCGGGCGTACAACGAATTTCGGTCGCATGAGCCGCATTCGTTGATCATCAGCGTGCGATCCTGGACCGACGCCCACCAGCTTTCGCTGTCGCTGTCGATGGTCGGGCGATTCGGACCGCTGGGCGACTGCATCACTGCCTCCCGAGGATCATCGTCGCGCTGTGGGTGAAGAAGCCACCCATCGCGTGCACGCACGCCAGGCGCGCACGCTCGACCTGTCGTTCGCCGCATTCGCCGCGCAGTTGCCGAACCGCTTCGACCATCAGGAACATCCCGCGCATCCCGGGATGACACGACGCCAGCCCGCCACCGTCGGTGTTGGTGGGCAGCGCGCCGTCCGGCCGGAGCGCGCCGGAGCCGATGTACGGACCACCCTCACCCTTGGCGCAGAACCCGAGATCCTCGATCGTCAGCAGGACGGTCGAGGTGAACGAGTCGTAGAGCTGACAGACGTCGATATCGTCCGGGGTAACACCCGCTTGTGCGAACGCACGCGGACCCGATTGAGCGGCGGCCGATGTCGTGAAGTCGGTCCATTCACTCATGCTCACGTGCGATGCGGCGTCGGCCGCACCGAGGATCCAGATCGGTTCCTTCGCGCAGTCCTTCGCCACCCGCTCGCTGGCGAGCACCACCGCCCCGCCTCCGTCGGTTCGCAGACACACATGCTTGGACGTGAACGGCTCGGCGAGCATCGGCGCCGAGGCGACATCCTCTGCGGTGATCCGATCACGCTCAAAGGCGTTCTCGTTCATAGCCGCCCATTCATGCGCGGCGACGGCAACCTCGGCCAGCTGTTCCTCGGTCGTCCCGTACTCGATCATGTGGCGCCTGGCCGCCATGGCGTACTTGGCGATCAGCGTGGCGCCGTAGGGTGCTTCGAACTGCATCGCGCCGCCAGTGCTCAGCGCCGCGGCCGGTGCCCGCACGCGGCGCTTGACATCGGAGCGTGCGGTCGAGCCGTAGGTCAACAGGGCCACGTCGATCTCGCCCGCCGCGATGGCCGCGGCGGCGTGCCGTCCCATGACCTCCCACGACGATCCACCGACGTTGGTGGCGTCGACCCACGTCGGTCGAAGGCCCAGATACTCGCTCACCTCGACCGGTGGCAACAGTGTCCCGTGGCCGCCGAAGCCGTCGATGTCGTCTTTGGTGAGGCCGGCGTCTGCGACAGCCCGCTGCGCGGCCTGCGCCATCAGCGCCATCGCCGTTTTGTCAGGCACCCGCCCGCAATCGGACAGCGCGGCGCCGACCACCGCGACCCGGTTCTCGGACATAAGTAATGGTTACCACAGGCGATAATGTCATTAACGCTGTAGTGGAATCATCGTTCTCGCTCGGTTACCGTGGGTGGATGCCGGGACCGCTGCGGGATGCCTTGAAGGGCGATCGCCTGGTGTTGTGCCTCGCTTTGCTGAATGCCCGCACGTCCGACGTCCCGGCAATCGCGGCGGCCTGCGGATACGACGCTGTCTATGTCGACCTCGAGCACACCTCGTGTTCGCTCGAAACGGCGGGGATGCTCTGTGTGGCCGCGCTCGGTGCCGGCATCTCCGGTCTCGTGCGGGTGCCGTCGCACGACCCCACCATGATCGCGCGCGTACTCGACGCTGGCGCAGTGGGAGTGATTGTGCCGCACGTGAACTCGGCGTACGAGGCACAGGCGGTCGTCGACGCCGCTCGCTTCCCGCCCTTCGGTCATCGGTCCATCTCCGGACCCAACGCGGTGAGCGGATACGCACCTCGTCCAACCGCCGAACTCACGGGCGAACTCGAGCGCCACACCGTGGTGGCGGTGATGATCGAAACGCCCGACGCGGTGGCGGCATCCGAGGAGATCGCAGCCGTCGAGGGGGTTGACATGGTGCTGCTTGGGCCCAGCGATCTGACGGCCGAGATGGGGATCCACGGGCAATATGAGAATGAGCATTTCCACCATGCAGTAGACTCTGTCGCAGCGGCCTGTCGTGCACACGGCGTGGCGCTGGGAGTGGCCGGGATCAAGTCCATTGACCTGCTGGAACGCTTTGTAGGGCTGGGACTGCGATTCATCTCGGCGGGAACCGACGTCGGGATGATGACCGAAGCCGCCACTGCCCGTGCGTACGCCCTCCGTGAGCTCGAGAGGCGCGCGGCGAGCCGATAGTCGAGAGCCTCGTCACGACAACAGGAGGACGGATGCCCACCGCGATCTACACCGAGCAAGTCACCGACCCCATGGCATGGACCGGTGCCGACTTCAGCAGCAAGGAGGACTTCACCTTCGACCTGTCGTCGAGCAATGTGGCTGCGCTGGAATCCATACTGGCCAAGACCGCGCGAAAGGGTCGCGACGACATCACGCCGGAGGACGCCCGGCATCCGGATCTCGACGAGGATCTCGCGCGGCTGTACCGGGAGTTGATGTTCGGCAGGGGCCTGGCGTGTGTGCGCGGTTTCCCCGTCGAACAGCATTCGATCGAGGACCTGGAACGCATCTACTGGGCATTCTGTACCCACCTCGGCTACCTGGTGTCGAACAACTCGTTCGGTCACCGCATGGTGCGCGTGCAGGAAGAGGTGTTGCCCAACGGCGTACAACCGGCGCGTGGCACAAAGTCCCGAGCCGAGCTTGCGATGCACAACGATGCGGCGGACATCCTGTCGCTGCTCTGCGTGTACCCCGCGGCCGAGGGTGGCGAGAGCCAGTTCGCGAGCGGCCCGGCCGCACACAACCGGATTCTCAACGAGCGTCCCGACCTGCTCCCCGTGCTCTACCAAGGGTTCCCGCACCACCGGCGCAGCGAGCAACCCGACGATCAACCGGACGTGACCCCCTACGACGTGCCGGTCTTCTCGCAGATCGACGGTCGTATCTGCATCAACTTCACCTTCAGCAGCATCCTGCCTGCCATGCACACCCTCGGCCGCGAGTTCACCGCCGAACAGAACGAGGCCATCGAGTTGTTGCGCACCGTTTTGGTCGAACAGCAGGTTGAGTTCCGGTTGGAGTCCGGTGAAGCGGCGGTCGCCAACAACTTCGCGATGTGCCACTCGCGCTCGGACTTCGTCAGCAGCACCGACCCGAAGAAGGCACGCTGTTTCCTGCGGGCGTGGATGGAGGTGCCGCGCGGGGATCGCCGCCTCCCCGTCGGGCGGGAGTACTTCCACATGGAGAACAAAGATCTGCGCCTGGGCTACGACCCCGTTCCGGGCCGCGACGGCGCGATCGCACGCAATGACTACAAGAACGTCGACCCCGCACTGGCCGACATGTTCAAGGCGGCTCAAGCGAAGCCCAAAATCAAGCGATGACAACCCGTCCGCGGCTGGTCTACGAGAGATGGACCGATCAGGTCGCAGGAGACATCCTGGCGGGGGCCGACATCGAGCTCGTCAAGCTCGACCTCCGAGCTTCCGCCGAACAGGGTTGGGCAGCATTGGAATCGGCGCACGGGTATCAGGTCGCCACTAGAACAGACGTCGCCTCGATCGACGATGGCGCGCAGTGGCTGGCGGGCCCGACGCTGGTGGATCGGTGCCCACAGTTGCTTGCCGTATGTTCGGCGGGGGCGGGCTATGACGTGATCGACGTCGCGACGTGTACCCGTGCGGGCGTGGCGGTGTGCAACAACTCCGGTCCCGGCGCCGAAGCCGTCGCCGAACATGCGCTCGGACTCATGCTCGATCTGGCCAAGAAGATCACCGCCGCCGACCGGGCGCTGCGCAGTGGTCCGATCGGAGATCGATTGGTACTGCGGGGCACTCAGCTGTTCGGCAAGACGCTTGGAGTCGTCGGATTGGGCGCCATCGGCGGACGGCTCGTCGAGTTGTGCGCTCCGTTCGGGATGGATGTCCTGGTCTTCGATCCCTACGTCGACGACGCGACCGCCCGTGGCAGGGGCGCGGTCCGGGTCGGGCTTTCCGAGTTGGTCGAACGATCCGACTTCGTTCAGGTCACCTGCCCGCTGACCGCCGAGACGCGAGGTTTGTTCGGTCGTGCGGAATTCGCCGCGATGAAACCGACCGTGTACTTCATCACCACCGCGCGTGGCCCGGTGCACGACGAAGAGGCGCTTTACGACGCCCTGGTGAGCGGGAGTATCGCGGGCGCGGGACTCGACGTCTTCCACGAGGAGCCGCCGAGACACGACAACCCGCTGCTGAGGCTCGACAACGTCGTCGCGACGCCACATGTCGCGGGCATCACCGTCGAGGCGGCTCGCGACATCGCAGTCGCCACCGCCAGCCAGTGGCAGACGATTTTCGCGGGCGCCATACCGCCGCGGTTACTCAACCCGGAGGTGTGGCCGCGCTACTGCGACCGGTTCGAAGAAATCCTGGGCGTCCGGCCGACCGCCCGCGACACGGCAGCTGCGGAGTGAGATGAGCAATTACGACACCGTCATGTTCGAGGTCTCCGGTCACACCGCGTGTGTGACGCTGAACCGGCCCGAGGTGCTCAACGCGATCAACGACGCGATGATCGCCGAACTCGCAGAGGTGTACGCCGAAATCGAACGGTCGCAGGACATCTGGACCGTGATCATCACCGGTGCCGGCCGCGCACTGTGCGTCGGGGCTGACGTCAACAAGGCGGCCGACCACGACATGGAGAACGCGGCGGGGATCGACAACCAAGGCGAGCCCATCCTCAGCTCCATGCGCCAATGGGATGCGCCGCAGGAGGCCACACCCCCGTGGCTGCAGATGACCAAGCCGATCATCTGTGCTGTCAACGGCATTGCATGTGGTGCGGGCATGGACCTCGTCACGACGGCCGACATCACGATTGCGTCCGAACGCGCGACGTTGATGGACCCGCATGTCAGCATCGGCGTCACGTCCGGGCGTGAAGGGGTTCGGCTGGCCCGGATCCTGCCGCTCCCCGTGGCGATGCGGTTGATCCTGATGGGCAGGCACGAGCAGCTCGACGCGCAGCGCGCCTATGATCTCGGCGTGTTCACCGAGATAGTGGCCCACGAGACGCTCATGGACCGGGCGTGGGAGGTGGCCGAGATCGTGAATTCCAATGCGCCTCTTGCGGTGCGCGGTTCGCGAATGGCGGTGCGCAAGGGGCTGACGCTGCCGATATACGAAGCGGAGCTGCTCGCCGAGAACTATCGGATGAAGGTGGCCCTGACCAAAGACGCGATCGAGGGCCCGCGCGCATTCCTGGAGAAGCGCAAGCCCGACTGGCAAGCGCGCTAGACCGCTAGGCCAAGCCGAAGAAGTTCTTCGCGTTGGTGGACAACACCTTCCGCTTGGTTTCCTCATCGAGGCCCTCGGTCGCCTTGTTGGCGACGTCCATGCTGTTGGGCCAATTCGTGTCGTTGTGCGGGTAGTCGGTCTCGAACATCAGCTGGTCAGGTCCGACCAGATCGAGGATGCGGAACGCGACCGGGTCGCCAAAGGTGGAGAACCACACGCGGCCGGGGACTTGCGTGCTCGGCGGCTCGGTCAGCAGCGGGTGGATGCCGCCCCACGCCCGACGGTCCTCCCAGACCTCGTCCACGCGCTGCAGGTAGTAAGGGATCCACCCGGCCTGCGCCTCGGCGAACGCGAGCTTGAGCTTGGGGAACTGCCGCAGCTTGCCCGAGAACAGCCAGTCGACCAGGGCGATGGTGCAGTTGACCGCCATCAGTGCGCTGGTGACGACGTGCGGAGAGTCGGGGGATGACTTCGTCAGCGACGAGCTCGACCCGATGTGCAGCATGATGCCGACATTGTTGCTCTCGCACGCGGCGAAGAACGAGTCCCAGTAACCGCTGTGGATGGACGGCAGGTCCAGTCGCGCAGGCAGCTCCGAGAAGCACACCGCAGGCATGCCCTTGGCCGCTACCCGTTCGACCTCCTTGACGGCGAGCTCGACGTCCCACAGGGGGATGATGCCCAGCGGAATGAGCCTGCCGTTCGAGCCGCCGCCCCACTCATCGATCTGGAAGTCGTTGTAGGCCTGCACGCAGAGCAACGCGAGCTCTTTGTCCTTGGCGTAGAGGAAGCGCTGGCCGCAGAACCGGACCAGCGTGTTGGGAAAGCAAGCGGAGGCCTCGATGCCGGCGACGTCCATGTCCGCGAGCCGGTCGGCCGGTCGATAGCAGCCGGGGCGCATCTCGTCGTAGGTGATCGGGTCGGTGGAGAGTTCGTCGAGTTCGTAACCGGCAGCGGCGCTGATGAGCGGAATCGGGATGATCGAATCCTCGTAGTGCCAGATGTCGGCGTCGCGGCCGTCGTCATCCTCGATGAACGCGACGTCGGAGGTGACCGACGGGTCCATGCGTCCCCGGTGCCGGACGATCCGCGGTCCGACATCGCGATAGCGCTCGGGCAACCGGCTGGTCCACAGATCGGCCGGTTCCACCAGATGGTCGTCGGGTGAGACGATCAGGATGTCTGCGGTCAACGCTGCACTCCTTAAGGAACGGCTTGCGGCACAATCGCGAAACACGTGTTTCCGCAATCGAGAATCAATGTTTTCACAATACCGTACAGGTTTGGGACCGGCAGGTGGAGACCGTGAGAGAGCCCGATGCCCGATGAAGCCCGGCGGCTTGACGCCGGTTCCGCCAAGGTGCACGTGTAGGTAGCTGAGCAGAATCGAGCGGGGAACGCGTATTCTCAGGTAATCATGACTGCTAAGAAGCGGAGTGCCCGCGACTCGGAAGCCGATCTGGAACTCGTCGAGACCGACGTCGAGATGCCGGGTAGCTGGCAGGAGAGAACGATCGAGCGGCGACTCAGCCAAGCGCGCGCGCGTGCACTCGCGCGCAGTTCGAGGTTCTTGGCCACGGCCCTCGAGCTGGTCGAGGAATCCGGACGGGCCGATTTCACGATCCAAACCCTCATCGACCGCTCGAACCTCAGCCTGCGCGCGTTCTACCAGCATTTCGCGGGTAAGGAAGAGCTCTTGTTGGCGCTCTACGAGAACGCCACCAGCCAGTTCATCGAAGCGATCCGCCACGAGGTGGCGGCCGCGGACGGTCCCATGGAACAGCTCGAGGCGTTCTGCCGGGGATTCCTCTCGCGTGCAGAGTCGTCAGAGGCCATCGGCGGCCGAGTGATGACGATCTACAACCTGAGCCTGGAGATCGAGCGGCCCGCAGACTTCGCGAAGATCTGGGAGCCGCATCAGAAATTGCTCACCAAGATCCTCACGTCGTGCTCACGCGCCGGTCTGGTTCGCAAAGATCTAACGCCCGCCCAGCTCACCACCTTGCTGAACTCGACGCTCATCGCGCTCGCGCAGATCGGCGTGTTCCATCTGGGCGTCAAGGGCGCCGAGCTCACGGAGGATCAGCTGTGGGCTTGGTGCCTGCAGGCGCTGACGCCGCCCGCGAACGCGCCCAAGAAGACCGTGACCGCGAAGTCGGCGCCGCGGAGGCGGGCTACCCGCAAGCCCAAGGACCTAACGGGGTAGGCCGAGTCCCCGCTGGGCGATGATGGTGCGTTGGACCTCGCTGGTGCCGGCGTAGATCGTGGTCCCCAGCGAGAACCGCACGAGGTGTTCGAAGCGGCCACGCTCCGGTGCCGTGGGCTCGAGAAAGGACCGCATCGCATCGGGTCCGACGAGTTCGACGATGTCCTGGCTGGCGCGCACGAGCGACTCAGTGGAGAACACCTTCGACATCGGCCCCTCGGCGACGGGCGTACGACCGTTCTCGGTCATCCACACACATCGGCGTTGTAGGAGCATCGCCACTTCGAGTTCCATCGCTATCCGCGCGATCCGCCGCCGCACCTCGGCTTTCGCGATCGCAGGTGATCCGTCGGGCGCGTGCGTCGTGGTCGCCCACTCCTCGGCGTGGTGCAGGAGACGCGCGATGTGCGGTCCCCATCCTGACGCGTGCTCGTCCTGTAGCGACAGGCCCAGCACCTGCCAGCCGGCGTCGACGTCACCGATGCGCCACTCGTCGCCGATGCGCACGTCGCTGTAGAAGGTGATGTTGGTGCGCTCGCCCGACAGCGTCCACACCGCTTGCGCTTCGAAGCCGTCGGAGCTCGTCGGTACGAGAAACATCGTGAGCCCCTTGTGCTTAGGCTTCTCGGGGCTGGTTCGGGCCAGCAGGAAGACGTAGTCGGCGATGTGACCGTTGGTCGTGAACATCTTGGAGCCGTTGATGACCCAGCCGTCGCCGTCTTGCACGGCCCTCGTGGCCGCGGCCGCCACATCCGAGCCGCACTCCGGTTCGGTGAAGCCGAGCGCGATGGTGATGTCGCCGTTCAGTGCACCGGCGAGGATGCGCTCCTTCATCGCGGGTGTACCGATCTGCCGGATGATCGACGCCACCATCCGGGTGGTCTCGGACAGGTATACCGGCGCGTCCGTGCGCATGAGTTCTTCGTTGAGCGCCTGCTCTTCCCAAGCGTTCCGATCCTGCCCGCCGAGTTCGGTCGGCCAGCCGGGAGCGAAGTAGCCCTTTTCGACGAGCCCCTTGGCGAAGTCGTCGTCATGTGCGACACCGCTGCGGTAGATCCGCTCCTCGAAGTCGGGGGTCAACACGTCGTCGAGGTGGTCACGCACGCTGTCCCGGAAGACTTCGGTCGCGGCGTCGGATTGAAAATGCATGAGCGGTAACCAATCTGTCGCAGACGGGGCGTGCGGACGGCGCAGCCGATAATGTTACTCTCAAAACTGAGAGTATCCATATTCGCATGTGAGGGATGTCCGGTGGACCTGAGCCTGTCCGGCGAACAGCGACAACTCGTCGATTCCTTCGCCGCGATGTATACCCGCGAGTCGACGTCGCAACGGGTGCGTGCCGCAGAACCGCTCGGGTTCGATCCGAAGCTGTGGGAGACCCTCGTCCAGACCGGCGTCATCGAGATGGCGGTCGGTGAATCCCATGGCGGGTGGGGGGCTTCCGAGCTCGAGTTGGCGCTGATCGCCGAGCAATACGGCCGGGCGATCGCGTCGGCACCGGTCATCGAGGCGCAGATCGCCGCGCGACTGCTGGCGGCCTGCGGCGGAGACGACCTGTTGGGTTCGGCCCTGTCGGCGGACAAGCTCGTCACCTTCGCGCCCAGGCCTTATGGCGGCGATGTCTTGGCGCTGGCGCCCGGAGGCGCGGTCGCCGATGCCGTGGTGGCGTTGGTCGGCGGGCGTCTCGTCGCGTTGTCGAACGAAAACCGTGCGCACGTGCAGAACCTCGGATCCTTACCGCTGGCGGACGTGACCGTCCACGATGACGCCATCGTTCTCGCAGAAGGCGAGAAGGGACGCCGGTTGTTTTCGAACGCGGTCGACCTGTGGCTCACCCTTACCGCCGCGGCCCTCGTGGGCGCCGCGGCCAAGGCCGTCGAGATCGGCGCCGAATACGCCAAGCAGCGGCACGCGTTCGGGGCCCCAATTGGCACCTTTCAGGCCGTGTCACATCCGCTTGCGGACAGTGCCACCGCGACCGACGGTGCGCGCTTACTCGCCTTCGAAGCGGCGTGCGCGTTCTCCGATGAACCGGACCGTGCGACCGAGCTGGCCGCGATGGCCTTCGCTTTCGCCTACGAAACCGCGCGTGACGCGACCTATCGCAGCCTGCACATCCATGGCGGTTACGGCTTTGGGATGGAAGGCGACATCCAGCTGTACTACCGGCGGGTCCGCGGCTGGGCCATGGTGTTCGGCGAGCCGGCGGCCGCTCTGGACCGGATCGCCGACGCCCGCTACGGACCCGTCGCCGGCTGACTCGGCTCTGCCTATCGCGAGTGTGGGGCTGACGCACGCTTCGCCCGCCGAACGCGTGACGGTAACCCACGTTCGGCGCGGAAGAAGGGGAGGGCGCGGTCGTCACGCGTCCGATCGCACCTGATCCTTGACTGACAACACGATCGGGGGAGCGGTCCGCCAGTTCGGCACGCCCTGCTCCTCACCGGCGGTCGCTCGTTTGTCATCGCGCACGCCCACCCAGTGCGAGTGGTTGAGCTGATGCAACGTGAAACACGACTGCAGCGCGTTGTAGAAGCCCATGTTGTCGACCGACTGATTGACCGACTCCTTGATGAGCAGCGCGGCCATCGTCGGTACCGTGGCGATACGCCGCGCCATTTCCAGTGTGCGATCGGCCAATTCGTCACGCTTGAAGATCTTGCTCACCATCCCGAGCCGATACGCCTCCTCGATGTCGATGGCGTCACCGGTCAGCATCAGCTCCTTGGTGCGCCGCGGGCCGAACTCCCACGGGTGGCCGAAGTACTCCATGCCGCACATCCCCAGCCGGGTGCCCACGACGTCGGCGAAGCGCACCTCTTCGCTGCCCACGATCAGGTCGCATGCCCAGATGAGCATCAGGCCCGCCGAGAACACGTCGCCGTGCACCTGCGCGATCGTGATCTTGCGCAGGTTGCGCCAGCGCAGGTTGTTCTGGAAGAAGTAATGCCATTCCTGCAGCATGATCTTCTCCGCGCCCTCGCGCATCCCCCCGTTGATCGCCGCCGTGGGATGCTGCTCCGGCCCCGGCATGAACTCGGCACGTGCCTGCTTGGAACCGATGTCGTGGCCGGAGGAGAACATCGGTCCCTCGCCGGCGAGGATGACGACGCGAACGGTGTCGTCGGCCTCGGCGCGGGCGAACGCCTCATCGAGTTCGACCAGCATCCCGCGATTCTGCGCATTGCGCTGCTCCGGACGATTCAGCGAAATCCTAACGATCTGGCCGTCGTCGAACGTCTCCCACTTCAGAAACTGATACTCGCTCATCGTGTCCTCCGGATCAGGCCAATCTGGCAATGGTGTTGTCGTTTATTGAGAAGGTATGTTCTCACGAGTTGGATGGATCGACTGAAAGGGTGCACATGTCGGACTGCCAACGTAACCCGCGGGTGATCTTGTGGGGGCCAGGTCAGGTAGGTGTCGGCGCGTTGCGTGCGCTGATCGCTCACCCCGGTCTGGATCTCGCGGGCGTGGTCGTGCACGCCGAGGCCAAGGACGGCATGGACGCCGGTGCGCTGTGCGGCATGCCCGCGACCGGAGTCATCGCCACCCGCGACATCGATTCCGCGCTGTCACTGGACGCCGACGTGGTCGCCTATTTCGCCTCGGGCGACTACCGCTACCGGGAGGCCGCCGAGGACATCGCCCGGTGCCTGCGCGCGGGCAAGAACGTCGTGTGCACCTCGCTCGTTCCGATGTGTTACCCGCCTGCCGCCGACAAGGACACCGCCGAGCTCGTCGCGTCGGCGTGCGAGGAAGGGGGCACGAGCTTCTTCAACAGCGGCGTGGATCCGGGGTGGGCCAACGACGTCATCGCGTTGACGATGACTGGATTCAGCAGTCGCGTCGACACCATCACCATGCTCGAGATACTCGACTACGGCCCGATCAACCAGCCCGACATCATGTTCGACTTCATGGGTTTCGGCCACGCGCCCGACCATCCGGCGCCGCTGTTCGACACCGAGCGCCTCGCGGCGCTGTGGGCACCGACAGTCCATCTCGTCGCCGACGGCGTGGGCCTTCCTCTCGACCACGTCGTCACCACGATCGAGAAGTGGTTGGCCACCGAGCGGTACGAGGTCGCATCGGGCTGGATCGACCAGGGCACCATGGGCGGCATGCGGTTCAAGCTGGCGGGCATGGTGGACGACGAGGAACGCGTCGTGCTCGAGCACATCACACGCATGGGTGGGCAGGCGGCTCCGGACTGGCCGCGCCACCCCTCCCCGCACGGGGGTTACCGCGTCATCGTCGACGGGCTGCCCACCTACACCGTCGACATCGAAATGCACGGGCGTGGAAACAACATGCGTGGCTTGACGTATGCGACCGTGATGCGTGAGTTGAACGCCATCCCGGCCGTGATGGCCGCACCGCCGGGAGTGCTGTCGACGCTGGACCTGCCGTTGATCACCGGGCCCGTGCGCGGCGGCACATGGCGGGGCGTGCTACCCGGCACGACAACGCCGTGAACCCAACCCCGGCCGTGTCCACGGACGTCTGGACGGTGATGGAGACCGCGTCGGCGGTGCGGCGGTATCGCGACGAACCGGTCGACGATGCCACGCTGGAGAGGTGCCTGAAGGCGGCCAGCTGGGCGCCGTCGGGCGCCAACCAACAGCCATGGCGGTTCGTGGTGCTGCGCTCCGAACAAGCCCGTGCGCTCGTCACCGCGGCCGCACACCGAACGTGGGACGAGCTGCAGCGGTTCTACGGGATCACGTCCCCCGATGACGGTGCGGACGATCCGCGGTCTCGGGTACTGAGATCAATGGCCGACCACATGCGGAGCGGCGGCGCCGCACCCGGCCTGATTCTCTTCTGCGTCCGGCCGCAGGCCGGCGCATCGGAGCTGCAGCAAGGCGGATCGATCTTCCCGGCGGTGCAGAATTTCCTGTTGGCCGCCCGCGCCCAAGGACTCGGAGCGGCGATCACGTTGTGGCACACCAGTTGTGAAGATCAGCTGCGTGCACTGATCGGTATCCCGGACGACTGGATGATGGCGGCGTTGGTGACGGTGGGATGGCCTGCCGGCCACCATCGCACGGTCCGCCGTAAGCCGTTGTCGGAAGTGGCGGCAGTGGACAGCTGGGATCAACCCTGGCTGTCGGGCACCTCACCGGGTTGATCAGAAGACCTGTCACCCGTCGGGTCGAATCGCACACTGACCTTCTGAAAGCCTTTCGCCCGTTCGGCTTTCGCCCGGCGCGTGTAGGTGCGCCGGTCGGCCGAGGTGAGGTCGACGTCGTCGGTGAACGGCGTCATCAGCGAACGGGGATACAGCTGGTCGACCCGAACGACGTTGACCTCGGCGCACATCACCAACGTCACCGAAACCAGATACAGGAACGCGAGCAGGCCCAGAACCAACGCGAACACACTGTTGGTGGCGCTGGTCGATTTGACCACGTGAGAGACGTAGTTCGCGCCGAACCACTGCAGCAGCTGCCATATCACCGCTGCCGCGAGGGCGCCGGGCAGTACGTCGCGGTACGACACGGAGCGGGCGGTGGTGACGCGGAACGCCACCAGACAGATCAGCGCGTTGATCGCGACGGTGGCGACGGTGATGCCAACTTTTCCGAACCAGCCCAGGCTGGCCGTTGCGTGGCCGACCGCCGACAGCACCGTCGCGGTGACCGCGGCCGAACCGAGCACGAACAACAGCAGCAGGCTGCGCAGGCGCGACCGGAACGGGTCGGGGCGGTTGTTGCGGGGCACCGCCCATACCGAGTCCATCGCGTTCTGCAGCGCCTGCCCGACACCGAGGCCGCCGTAGAGGGCGCCACCGATACCGACCACGACGGCCGTGACGCCGCCGCTGAGCTGCTCCGGCCGTTCGAGCTGGCTACCGATGACGGGGAACTGGCCGAGCGTGGACTGCAGGATCTGTTGCTGTAGCTCTGGGTGGCCGACGAGTATGACCCCGAGCGCGGTGGTCAGCAGCAGTAGCAATGGGAACAGGGAGACGAACGCGTAATAGGTGATCAGCGCCGCCAGGTAACCACCCTGATCATCGACGTACTTGTAGATCACCGCGATGACGAAACCCACGCGGCGGTTGCGTCGCTGCAGCCGGTCCAGCCAGCCCACCATCCGGAATCCCTCCGCCGATGCGCTGTCGATACCCGCTAACCGGCCGGGTGAATCCGACGTCAGCCGCCCTCGTTGCGACGCGCACGTGCCCGCCGCTTTCCCTCGTGCATGGCGGCGACCCGCGCGACGGGAATGGTCCTGCCGTGCTCGATCAGGTCTGGGTGGCAGCGTCTGCGGTGCGGGCATCGCCTGCGCCCACGGATCGCTCCCGTCCAGGACGTCGATCGCGTTGTGCACCGTGAAGTCGGCCGGTGTGATGCGGTCCAGGTCCGACCAGGCGACCGGGAACGACACCGGAGTGCCGGGGCGCAACCGGGGACTGTATGCGGCGACGACCGTCGCACCACCGGCGCGGGTGGAGTCGATGAAGACCTTGCCTTCGCGGTCCTCGACGATGAAAGCCGTGGTGGCGCAGGAAGGGTCGAGCGCTTCCGCTCGCGCCGCGAGGGCACGGGTGGCCGCCGCGACGTCGTCGACCGGTGCGCTGTCGTCGACCGGCACGAAAACATGCACTCCCTTTGCGCCGCTCGTCTTCACCGCTCCGGCCAGACCGCAGTCCGAAAGCGCCTGCCGCACAAGGTAAGCCGCGGCGACGACGGCCGTGAAGCCGCTTCCCTCCGGCGGGTCGAGGTCGAGCACCAGATGCGTTGGGCGGTAGATGTTCTCGGCCAAGCCGAGGGTGGGGTGGTACTCGACGGCGCGCTGGTTGGCCAGCCACAGCAACGTGCGCCGATCGTCGCACAGCGCATAGCGGACCTCGCGGTGGGAGGACTCGGCCCACATCGAGACGGTCTTCACCCAGTCCGGGGTGTACTTCGGCACGTTCTTCTGCATGAACGGCGCCCGCCCGCGCAGCACCCGCAACACCGTCAGGGGACGTCCCTCGAGGCCGGGAAGGATTCGATCGGATACCGCGTCGAGGTAATTGATCAGATCGCGCTTGGTGGCATCGGCGTCCGGGCTCAACGGTTGATCGAGGTTGGTCAGGTCGACCCCGGCGCGCTGCTCGGCGGCGCTCATGTCCTCACCCTAGGCGCGTGTCAGACGCTGAGCCGGCGATAGCGCTGCAGCCGCCGAACCCCCGCGGCCGAGACCACGCCGTGGTGCGGTGCCAGCGCCGCCGTGATGCGCGCGCGGACGTCGTCGACGTCGAGATGGGTGCCAATCGCGACGAGTCCGTTGGCGACCGCCGTAGACCGCGCGTTCGCGATGTGTACAGACGTGCCGACCACATTGACGACATAGCGGCGCGTGCGCTCTCGGTACCGGACCGCGACCGTGCCCTTGAGCCGGTACACGCCCGGGGGTGGCGTTTCGAGCAGGTCGATCAGCGCCGCGGGATCGACGCAACCGTTGCTGGTCACGGTGACCGAATCGGCGTGCACGTGCGGGTGGTCATGGGCGTCTTCGGTGTCGACGAGCAATTCGCGCAGGGAGAGCTGCTCGCCGACGTCGACGGATGCGGACACGTCGTACAGCAGAGCCGGGTCGACACGTCCGGCCGTGGCACCCACGACGTGTGCGTCCGGATTCCGTTCGCGCACGCGTTTTTCGATTCGCCCGAGCGTCTCGTCGCGGGCGTCCTCGGAGATCTGGTCGAGTTTGTTGACCACCACGAGCGTGGCCGCGCCGTATCGCGCAGGCGGGGTCGCGTGGTCGTCGACGGTGTCGAAATGCGCGGCGGCGTCGATGACATCGACGATGCCGCCGGGCCGCACCCGCTCCACCCCGCTGAATCGGATCATCCGCGACACCGCTATCGGGTCGGCCAGTCCGCTGGCCTCGATGATGATTGCGTCCAGGCCGAGTTTCGGGTCGGCGAGCCTGGCCAGCGCGTCGTCGAGCCCGCCCTCGTCGGGAAGGCAGCAGATGCAGCCCCCGGCGATCGAGGCCGGCTCGTCGACCTGCCCGGTGACCAGTGCCGCGTCGACGTTGAGTTCGCCGAAGTCGTTGATGATGACACCGACGCGGGCACCCGGCTGGCGCAGCACGTGGTTGAGCAGCGTGGTCTTACCCGCGCCGAGGTAGCCGGTCAGAGCGATGGCCGGAATCGTGGTCGCTGTCACGCGACACATGATCGCAGCGTTTCGATCGGGTGCGAACGGCTATCCCGCCGGGCGATGGCTGTTCCAGGATCTCAGGGCTCACCCAAAGCGGCGCCGACAGCGCGGCGCCCCCCGTGTAGCGGGCGGCGGTGGCCGTCGGGGCGGTTTTACTGCTCGCCGGAGTGCTGGGTTTCATCCCCGGTGTGACCACGGACTACGACGCCCTCACGTTCGCGGGTCACCACTCGGGTGCCCAGCTTCTCGGTGTGTTCAACGTGTCGGTGCTGGGTCTGCTGCTGGGCCGCGCCGGTGACGCGCCCGATCTCCTACGCGATTGAGCCATTGCTGTGCATCCGCCCACAGAGGGTTTCGGACCCCACAGCATGTGGAACCTTGACCCTTGAGAGGAGGCCCGAATGACGGACCACGACAAGGCCGGCCAGGCACGCGAAGGCCTGATCGACTCGGTGAAAGGCAAGGCCAAAGAGATGTTTGGCGCCATCACCGGAAACGACTCGCTGACCGCCGAAGGCCAACTGCAGCAGGCCGAGGCCGAACGCCGTAAAGAAGCCAACACGATCGACGCGGTCGCCGACGCGGAGGCGCGGGAGGCCCGCAGCGATGTGGTGGAGGCCAAGCGCGAGGGCGCCAAGGAGCGCACCGCGGCGAACGCCGAAGCGGCCGCCGAAAAGGGCGCGGTGGAGAACCAGAAGGCCGCCCAGAAGCGTGCCGCCGAAGCCGCCGCCCATCAGCAGCTCGAGCGCGAGCGCACCCAGGCCGAAATCGACGCCGAGCGCAAGGCGCGCGAAGCCAGGGCCGAGCAGCGGGCGGGGGTGCACGACGCCGACACCCAGCTCGCCGGCGCGCTCGAAGACCACCGCGAAGCCGTCGAGGAGTCGGCAAGCGCGAAAGCGGAGGCCGCCCGTATCCGGCGGCAGGCCGAAAACCTCAACGACGACGCCTGAGCAGGGCGTAGAAGGAGCTTGAACCGATGAGCCTCACCGCTATTCCGAAGGCGGTGCTGAAGTTTCAGTACCAGGTGGCCCGTGTGCCGCTGCAGTTGATCGACGACCGCTTCGTCGCCCGGATGGACGACGAAGCGCCGGCCCGGCTGTTCTACGAGCGTTCCCTGGGGATGCTCGACACTGCCGTGGGCACGGCGCTCGGTGATCACGAGCTCCAGAAGCGCGGCGCCACCCTCGTCGAGCGCAGCGACGCGTTGCGCCGCGCGGCAGAACTCGACGCGGCCGCCGACGAGAACGTCAAGCAGGCGGGCCGAGAGCTGAAGGTGACCCGCGAGAAGGCGCTGCAGGACAAGCAGAAGACGTTCGAGGAGACCGAGGCCGAAGCCCGCCAGGCGCGCACCGATGCGCAGGAGCGCAAGCGCGCGGCGGTTGAGAACGCCGAGAAGAAGATCGCCGAGGACAAGAAGAAGGCTGACGAGATCGCCGAACAGCGCAAGAAGAACGTCGAGACCGCCAAGCGCCGCGAAGAAGAGCAGATCGACGCGGCCGAGCGCACCGTCGCGAAGGTGGCCAGCGCCAAGATGGCCGACGCGCAGGACAAGCGCGTCGACGCGGCCACGACGCGTGCGCAGGCCGACAAGATCGACGACCTCGCCGACGCCGAGAAGGAAAAGCGACAAGCCGACCGCTGAGGGGGGGTCAGATCCCGAGCAGCGACTCGATCCAACCTCGCGCGAAGTACAGCAGGAAGCCCGCGGCGACCACCCACAACAGTGGGCTGATCTCGCGGGCTTTTCCTGCTGCCGACCGCAGCACCACCCACGCGATGAAGCCGACGCCGATGCCGTTGGCGATCGAGTACGAGAACGGCATCGTGGCCACCGTCAGCACTACGGGCAGCGCGACGGAGAACTCGGAGATGTCAATGTGTCGCAGGTGCGATACCATCATCGACCCGACGATCACCAGCGCGGCGGCGGCCACCTCCGTGGGTACCACCGACGCCAGCGGAGAGATGAACATCGCGGCGAGGAACAGGACGCCGGTCACGATGTTGGCCAGCCCGGTCCTGGCGCCCTCGCCGATGCCCGCACCCGATTCGACGAACACCGTGTTCGACGAGGCCGAGGATGCGCCGCCGACCACGGCGCCCGCGCCTTCGACGATCAGGGCCGCCCGCAGGCGCGGGAAGGTGCCCTTCTCGTCGGCGAGCCCGGCCTCGCGGGACAGGCCCGTGAACGTGCCCATTGCGTCGAAGAAGTTCGCGAACACGAGCGTGAACACGAACATGGTCGCGGCGATCACGCCGATGCGACCGAAGCTGTCCATGCTGAAGGCGCCGACGAGCGAGAGGTCGGGAAGCGCGAACGGTGAGCCCGACAGGGTCGGGACCGACAGGCTCCAGCCTCCGGGCTTGTCCGCGGCAGAGCCGAGGTGCCAGATCGACTCGGTCACTACCGCAACGACGGTGCCCGCGACGAGTCCGATCAGGATGCCGCCCCGCACTTTTCGGGCCACCAGGATGCCCGTCAGCAGCAGCGTGAAGGCGAAGACGACGGTGGGTACGGTGCTGATGGAGCCGCTGCCGTTGCCGCCGAGGCCGACCGGCGGTGACGCGACGCCCGTCGAACCGATGAACCCCGCGTCGACGAGGCCGATGAACAGGATGAACAGCCCGATGCCGGCCGTGATGGCCAGCTTCAGCTGCATCGGTACGGCATCGAAGACCAGCCGCCGCAATCCGGTCGCCGCCAGTACGACGATGATGAGCCCGTTGATCACCACCAGTCCCATGGCTTCGGCCCAGGTGAGGGAGCCGACGAGCGTCGTCGCCACGAACGAGTTGATGCCGAGACCGGCGGCGAACGCGAACGGCATCCGCGCGATGAGGCCGAACAGGATCGTCATCACGCCCGCAGCCAGCGCAGTGACCGCCGAAACCTCGGCGAATCGCAGCCGATCGCCGGTGACGTCGGTGGAACTGGACAGGATGATCGGGTTCAGGACGATGATGTAGGCCATCGCGATGAACGTGACCAGCCCGCCGCGGGCCTCCGCGCCGACCGTCGTGCCGCGCGCCGAGATCTCGAAGAAGCGGTCGAGGCGGTTCATTTCTCAGACCCTATGGGGTGTCCTCGACACCCGTCATCTCGTGCAGGGCCCGCAGGAACGCTCGCCGGTCGGCGGGGGAGAGCGCCGAAAGCCACCGCTCCTCGCCGCGCTGGATCTCCGTCTGCACCGAATCTTTAAGAGCACGGCCGGCTTCGGTGATCTCCAGCAGACGCACGCGCCGGTCGGCCGGGTCGGGTACGCGCTCGATGTAGCCGCGCTCCTGAAGTTCGTCGAGCGTGGGGATGATCCGGGTCTTGTCGGCGCCGATGGCTTCGGCGAGTGCGGCTTGGCTGCGCACCGGGGACTCGTCGAGCGCTGACAGCACGGCGTAACCCCACATCGAAACGCCGTGTTCGGCGAGCACGGGGGTCTCCAGGGCGATCAGCCGGCGCATCAGCGGGGCGAGCATCGCCGCGAGGTCTCGTCGTCGCGGCTTGGACGGCATGCAGGAATATTAAGCGTTGACCAATGATAAGCAGAGGCATATCGTAAGCGTATGTCTACTATTACCGATCTCCGACCGTTCCATCGAACAGCGATCAACGCCAGCGTCGACATCGTCTCGCGAGTGACGGTCGATGACCTCGATCGTCCGACGCCGTGTGGCGGGTGGGACCTCGGCGACCTGTTGACTCATATGACCGTGCAGCACAAGGGGTTTGCCGCCTCCGCTCGCGGAGCGGGTGGCGATCTCGGGGTGTGGAGGCCCCTGACCGTCGCGGACGCGGTCCGCGCCAACCCTGGCGGCGCCTATGCCGCCGCGGCCGCGGAGGTGGTGGCCGCGTTCGCTGGCGAGGGGGTGCTGGAGGCGACGTTCGTGCTACCGGAGTTCGGCGAGGACGCCACGGTTCCGGGTGCGATGGCGATCGGTTTTCACTTCGTCGATTACGTCGTGCACGGGTGGGACGTCGCCCGCAGCATCGGTGTGCCGTTCGGATTGCCCGACGACGTCGTTGCGGCCGTCGTGCCACTGGCGATGGGGGTACCTGACGGTGAAATTCGAGACGCGGACAACTCACCGTTCGCGCGTGCCGTGGAACCTCAGGCCGGGGCGAGCGACCTGGATCGGGTGCTGCGCCACTTGGGCCGATCGCCCGATTGGCGGCCCGCAGGCGTCACCGCGGATCGATGAGATCGCGCAACCTCTCCGCCGGGACGACGGACGCGCCGGCCTCGCGTACCCGCTCGGCAAGGGTGCGGTCGGACGTGGCCACGCTGATATCGGCAGGCCGGTCGTCGGCGAGGACCAGGCGGACGATCTCGTCATCGGCCGAATTGGGCGCCGGGCGCGGAGCATAGGCCACGGTGACGGCCGACGAGTCGATCGGAGGCTGGGGTGGGCGTTCGAACACCACGGTGACGTCATCGCCGTGAGCACGCCAGGATTCCAACCGCTTGACCAGCGTCACCATGGCGCGATGACGATCACGCCACCAGCCGTCGGGGCGCGAACCGATCACGTTCATACCGTCGACGATCCACCGCATCGCGTGTCGAGGACCGGCGTCGGTCGACGGTGAAGCGGGTTCAGAAGGCGTGGCCGGTCTGCTTGGCCGTCGGATGCCGACGGCCAAGCAGGTAACCGAGCCAGCGAATATCGAGAAGCACCTGGTCGCCTTCCGCTATGCGGTCTTCTGGGTCAACAGCGGCAATGGGCGACGCCGTTGGTTGAGGTCGCTTGCGAACTGCGCAAGCGCATCGGGGACCGAATCGGCGACCGGCACACTCACTCCGGAAGCGCACAGCACGCGTTCGACGGCGTTGCTGGGGATGACAGTCCATTCCACATCGGTGTCGAAGCAGCACTCGTCGATGTCGTACATCAACGAAACAACCTGTCGCGCACACGAACTCACACCGCTGAGGTTAAGGACGAACGGCTTTTCCGCGAGGACGAACCGGCGCGCGAATGCGGTGATCCGTTCGATGTTGGTTTCATCGATGATCCCATCGATGGTCACGACAGTCGCCAGCTGGCGGCACACCGCATGAAGCTGGGCGCCGGCGCATTCGAATGACGGATTTCCGTACATCACTGCCCCCTGTAGCACCTCAACTCGACCTTGGTACTCAAGGTAAGCGGCCAACTTAAGGCCACCGGGAGCAGCGGCTAATACTTTCGTAAGAAGCGAAAGAGCCTTGAATCGTCAACTATCGCGCATCCACTGGGGTCCGGAGTAGTTCTCCCACGGGCTGTAGTCGGCCAGCAACTCCTCCTGGGCGGGGCGCTCGTCTTCGGGCACGTGCTGAAGGTTGATCCGGATGCGGTACCAGATCGAGCTGGGACCCCGCATACCGTCGACCAGAATGTCTGCCGGTTCCAACTTTTCGGCTGCGGTCGGGTGCCGTCGTCGCCATTCGTCCAACGCCGCCATCGCCTCGTCCTTGGTCTTTGTGCGGGCGATCTCGATGAGCGGCTTCGAGGAGACCCGCCGACCGGTTCCTGCGCTCGAACGTTTGGCCCCGCGTGGTGCCCTTTCCGCCGGACCGAGCCGGTCGGCGAGGTCCAGCAGCGCGTCCAGCGAG
Source organism: Mycobacterium lehmannii (assembly GCF_002245535.1). Taxonomy (GTDB): domain Bacteria; phylum Actinomycetota; class Actinomycetes; order Mycobacteriales; family Mycobacteriaceae; genus Mycobacterium; species Mycobacterium lehmannii. The sequence continues at coordinate 164,329 of NZ_NKCN01000008.1, forward strand.
CCCGCTGAATCGTCTATGCCCTCCCAGGGGTCACCGTGTTCGGCGAACCGTTGTGGCACCGTCGCGATCGTGAACGCCTCCGGCAGGCATCCGGGCACCTCGCTCCAGAGCAGCGGCGTCGACACCCTGGCGTCAGGGGTCGCGCGCACCGAATAGGCCGAGGCGACCGTCCGGTCGAACGCGTTCTGATTGAAATCGACGAAAACGCCCTCGCGCTCTTCCTTCCACCAGCGCGCGGTGGCGATCTCGGGCGCTCGGCGCTCGACCTCGCGCGCCACCGCCTGCGCAGCGAGCCGGACGAACTTGAACGGCCACCGCCGCTGGATGCGGGCGTATATGTGGAAGCCCCGCGATCCCGATGTCTTGGGCCATGCCGTCAGTCCGTGGTCCTCGAGCACATCGCGGGCGACCATCGCGACGTCGATGATCTGGGGCCACTCGACACCCGGCATCGGGTCCAGGTCGACGCGCAGCTCGTCGGGATGCGCGAGATCGTCTGACCGAACCGGGTGGGGGTTGAGGTCGACGCATCCGAGGTTGACCGCCCACACCAGGCCGGCCGCATCGCGCAGCACCGCTTCGGCCGCCGACGTCCCTGACGCGTACTTCAACTCGGCGACGTCGATGAAGTCAGGCCGCTTCTTCGGGGCGCGCTTCTGAAACACCGCCTCCTCGGTGATGCCCTTGACGAACCGCTTGAGGATCATCGGCCGGTCACGCACACCGCGCAGGGCGCCGTCGGCGACGCTGAGGTAGTAGTGCATCAAGTCCGACTTGGTGACGTCGATATCGGGGAAGACCACCTTGTCGGGGTGGCTGATGGGCACCTGGTGACCCTCGACCTCAAGGTACCGGGGTGCGGCCATAGCGTCATGCTAGTTTCCCGGCCGTACTGCGACGCGGGTCACATATGGTGGGGACATGGCAAGACTCTCCGAGCTCCCGTCGCAAGCGCTCGCCAAGGCTCAGCAACTCGTCGAACGCGGGTCGGCCGAGCTGCACTACGCCACCAAGATGTTCGGAGCGGGCGCGTTCAAGATCGAACCCCCGCAGAACGTCGCCGGAATGCTCGCCGACATCCGGCGTTGGGGCGAGTTCGGGATGATCCCGGCCCTGAACGCCCGCCGCACCCCCGATCGCACCGCGATCATCGACGACTTCGGCGAGATGACGTTCAAAGAACTCGACGACGCCGCACATTCAGTGGCCAACGGCCTGCTCGAAAAGGGCGTCAAGGGCGGTGACGGGGTCGCGATCCTGGCCCGCAACCACCGGTGGTTCCTCGTCGCGCTGTACGGCGCCGCCCGCACCGGCGCGCGGATCATCCTGCTCAACAGCGAGTTCTCCGGACCCCAGGTCAAGGAGGTGTCCGAACGTGAGGGCGCCAAGCTGATCATCTACGACGACGAGTACTGCCAGGCCGTGTCCAAGGCGGATCCGCCGCTGGGCAAGTTGCGCGCGCTCGGCGTAAATCCCGATAAGGGCGAACCGTCGGACAGCACCGACGAGACGCTCGAGGACTTCGTCTCCCGCCACTCCGGTAAGTCGGCGCCCAAGGCGACCAAGCACTCGTCGGTGATCATCCTGACCAGTGGGACGACGGGAACACCCAAGGGCGCCAACAGAAGTACACCGCCGACCCTCGCTCCCATCGGCGGCGTGCTCTCGCATGTGCCGTTCAAGGGTGGCGAGATCACCGCGCTTCCGGCGCCGATGTTCCACGCGTTGGGCTTCCTGCACGCGACGATCTCGATGATGTTGGGCACGACGCTGTTGCTGCGCAGGCGGTTCAAGGCCCAGAAGGTCCTCGAGGACATCGAGGAGCACAAAGTGACCGCGGTGGTGGTCGTTCCGGTGATGTTGTCGCGCATGCTCGATGCGCTTGACGACATGGATCGCAAGCCCGACTTGTCGTCGTTGCGGATCGTGTTCGTATCGGGGTCGCAGCTGGGCGCCGAGATGGCGCAGCGCGGGCTCAAGATGCTCGGACCCGTGATATACAACCTCTACGGGTCGACCGAGATCGCGTTCGCCACGATCGCGCGACCCCAGGATCTGGAGAAGAACCCGGCCACCGTCGGACCGGTCGTGAAGGGCGTCAAGGTCAAGATCCTCGACGACGACGGCAACGAACTGCCCCAGGGCGAGGTCGGGCGGATCTTCGTCGGCAACTTCTTCCCGTTCGAGGGCTACACCGGGGGCGGACACAAGCAGATCATCGACGGGCTGATGTCGTCGGGCGACGTCGGCTATTTCGACGAGAACGGTCTGCTCTACGTCAGTGGCCGCGACGACGAGATGATCGTGTCCGGCGGCGAGAACGTGTTCCCCGCCGAGGTGGAGGACCTGATCAGCGGACACCCGGAGGTTGTCGAGGCCACCGCGGTGGGCGTCGAGGACAAGGAATGGGGCCACCGGCTGCGGGCCTTCGTGGTCAAGACCGACGGCGCCTCGATCGGTGAGGACGACATCAAGGGTTATGTCCGCGAGCATCTGGCGCGCTACAAGGTGCCGCGCGAGGTCGTCTTCCTCGACGAGTTGCCGCGCAATCCGACCGGCAAGATCTTGAAGCGTGAGCTCCGGGAGATGGACGTTGACGGAGGCGGCGAGAAGGCGAAAGCCGACGGAGGCGGCGAGAAAGCGAAAGCCGACGGAGGCGGCGAGAAGAAGGCCGACGGAGGCGGCGAGAAGAAGGCCGACGAGAAGGCGGAAGCCAACCAGCCGGAATAGTCAGGCCGTGCCCTAATCGGCCATCGCGGCCGCGCCGGGAATCGACAGGCACACCAGCATCAGCAGGAGCAGGAACCATCCGGCGCCCTGCCACTGGACCCAGGTGCCCTGCGCCCTCCACTCGCGGTAGGTCTTGATGAACGCGCCGATACCGCCGAGCAACAGGATTGTGGGCACGGTCGAGGCGGCGACGACCGAGGTCTTCGACACAAGGGCGTAGATGACGAAGGCGACGGCGGCCACCGCGACCACGACCGCGGCATAGGTGGCAGCGGCCCGAAACGCTTTCGGCCGGTCCCAGCGTTTCTCGACGTCGTTGGTCATAACAGAAATGTTGCCGTCGGTACGTTCATTGAAACGCTCGTCAGGGATTGTTGACGAACGCGGACAGGCAGCCGGGGATGTCGCGGCAGGCGATTACCGCCGTCTGGTCGGGCGGGCCACCACGTACTCGCGGCGGTCGAGGCCCGAAGTTGCACGACTTCGCCCAGGGGTTCCCGGGGATGATGCCGGGATAGCAGGGCGCGGACTGTTCGTGTGGCGTCGGATCGTCGGCAAGGACCGTCGGCGCCAGAAACAGCCCTGTCATCGCCGCCGTGCCGGCGACGACGCGGGCGCTACGGACACCAAGACCGCTCATGACTACCGCCAACCATTGGACGCAACCGCAGATCTCAGGCTACGCCGTTTCAGCAAGCGCCTTTACGGATCGCGCGGCAGTCCCAACAGGCGTTCGGCGATGATGTTGAGCTGCACTTCGGTCGTGCCGCCGTAGATCGTGGTTGCCCTGCTGCCGAGCAGGTACTCCGCCCACCGGCCGGGCTCCTGCTCCGGGTCACCGACCGCGCCGTCGGTGCCGAACGAGGACACCGCGAACTCCGCGTAGCCCTGGCCGGTTTTCATCGACAGCAGTTTGGAGATCGCCGCCGACGGCATCGGATCGGCACCAGCGAGTGTGAGCAGCGTCGAGCGCATGTTGAGCACCTTGGCGGCATGCCCTTCGGCGATGAGCCTGCCCGCGTGGTTCTGCTCGATCTGGTCGAACTGCCCGTCCTGAAGGAACGTGATGAAGTCGGCCAGGCTGGCCAGGAACGGCGGCTCACTGCTGCCGATCGAAACCCGTTCGTTGGTCAGCGTGTTCCTGCTGACCTCCCAGCCGCGGTTCACCTCACCGAGCACCATCTCGTCGGGCACGAACACGTCGTCGATGAAGACCGTGTTGAACATCGCGTTGCCGGTCAGCTCGCGAAGCGGCTTAACCTCGACGCCCTCGCTGGCCATGTCGAGCAGGAAGTAGGTGATCCCATTGTGTTTTGGAGCGCTTGGCTCCGTTCTTGCCAACAGCGCGCCCCACTGCGAGTACTGCGCACCGGTGGTCCAGATCTTCTGCCCGGTGATCCGCCAGCCGCCGTCGACCTTGGTGGCCTTGGTCGTCAGGCTGGCCAGGTCCGAACCCGCACCGGGCTCGGAAAACAGCTGACACCAGATCATTTCGCCGCGGAAGGTGGGCGGTAGGAAACGCTGTTGCTGTTCGTCGGTGCCGAACGCGACGATCGAGGGGATGATCCAGGCCGCGATGCCCATCTGCGGGCGCTTGACCCTGCCGGTGTCGAACTCCTGGGCAATGATGATCTGCTCGACGGGGCCGGCCGCGCGTCCCCACGGCTTGGGCAGATGCGGTTGCACCCAACCGCCCTCGGCGATCGCGACATTGCGCTCTTCGCGTGAGATGGCTTTCAGCGCAGCCACTTCCGCGCGGATCTCGTCACGCAGCTTCTCGGTCTCGGGATCGAGATCGATGTTGAGTTTGCGCATCCCCGTGCTGGTAGCGGCGTCGACGACCTGCTGCGGGTAGTCGGCGTGCCTGCCGAAACCGGCCGCCAGCACCAGCGCACGCCGGTAGTACACGTTGGTGTCGTGCTCCCAGGTGAACCCGATGCCGCCGTGCACCTGGATGCAGTCCTGAGCGCAGTGCTGGGCGGCCTCGGGTGCCAGGGTGGCCGCCACGGCAGCGGCGAACTCGAATGCGATTTCGGCAGAGCCGGTTTCGGGGTCTTCTCCGCTGCGCACGTGCGCGGTGAACTCGTCGATGGCGCGGGCCGCATCCCAGACGGCGGCGGTGGCCCGCTCGGTGTCGGCGATCATCGAAGCGCACTTGTGCTTGATGGCCTGAAACTGTCCGATGGGCCTGCCGAACTGTTCGCGAATCTTGGCGTACGCCGCGGCGGTGTCGGTGGCCCACCGCGCCACGCCGATGCACTCCGCCGACAGCAGCGTCGAGATCAGCGCGCGCGCCAGCGGCCGGCTCAGGTTGCTCAGCACCCGGTCGTCGCTCACTTCGATGGCGTTCGCCCGCACGTGTGCCAACGGGCGCAGCGGATCGAGGCTCTTGACGGGTTCGATCTCCAGTTGGTCGGCATCGAGGATCACCCACTCCTCGCCGCTCTCGATGGCGACCGGCAGCACCAGCAGCGACGCCTCTGCGGCGCCTGGCACGGCACGCACTTCCCCGCGGATGACCAGACCGGCGGCATCGCCTTCGCCGTGCCGGGTGGCGGTCAGGCTCGAGTCGATGGCGTAGGTCGCGATCGTCGCGCCGGAGGCCAGGTCGCCCAGTTGTGGGGCGTTGGGGTCGTGTACGGCGATCAGCGCGCTGGCGATGGCCGACGGAACGAACGGCCCCGGTACCGCGCCGTAGCCGAACTCGGCGGCGACGATGGCCAACTCGAGTATCCCGAAGCCCTGCCCGCCAACGTCTTCGGACAGGTGCACACCTTGCAGACCTTGATCGGCCGCGCCCTTCCAGTAGGGCGGCGGATTGGGAATCGGCGTCTCCAGCGCTTCGTGGAGCACCTCGGAGGGCGCCACCCGAGCGACGAAGGACCGCACCGAGTCGGCCAGGTCGCTGTGCTCAGGGTTGATGGCGATGGGCATACCTGCACCTCACTGTGACGGACCGTCCCTAATAACCGGTCGGTTGGGAGACACGATACCGTTCACGGCGTTCGCCAGTTCACGGCCGTCCCACAGCCGCCGGCAGTTGTCCAGACCGTGTTCCAGATACCTGCGCATCGTGTCGGCGGTGTACCAGGTGACGTGTGGGGTGAGCACGACGTTGTCGACCCCGAGCAGCGGGTTGTCGGCCTCTACGGGCTCGGTGGCGAAGACGTCGAGTCCCGCGCCGGCCAACTTTCCAGACCGCAGCGCGTCGACGAGGGCGGGCTCGTCGACGATGGGTCCGCGGCTGGTGTTGATCAGGACAGCGCCGGGCTTCATCCGGTCCAGCGCTGCGCGGTCGATCATGCCCGCTGTCGCGTCGGTCAGTGGAAGATGCAGGGAGACGATGTCGCTGGCGGCCAGCAGGTCGGGTAGCGCACGCCAGCTCGGATGGCCGTCGTCGCGCGTGCTGGTGTGCAGGACCTCGGCATCCATCGCCTGAACGATTCGCTCGACCCTGGTGGCGACGTTGCCGTAACCGACCAAACCGACGGTGCAGCCCCCGATGTCGCGCACGGTTTCGCCCAGGCTCGGGTCGGACGGCCAACCCCGTCCCTCACGGGTGGCGCGGTCGAGTTCGGTCACCCTGCGCAAGGCGGCCAGCATCAGCAACACGGCACCCTCGGCTACCGACGGTGCGTTGGCCCCCGGCATGTTGGCGACCGCGATGCCCAGGGCGGTCGCGGCGTCCACGTCGATGGTGTTGACTCCGGCGCCCATCTTGTGCACGAGCAGGCAGCGTCGCGCTTTGGCGAGATCGTCTCCCGAAATCGGCCGAAGCACATGCCAAATCACCTCGGCCTCGGGAAGCTCCCGGTAGAAGGCGGTGTCGTCGTCCTCGGCGCAGTAGCGGATGTCGAGCCAATCGGACTGCGGTGCAACGAAATCGATGGCCTTCGCACCGGGAGTGAAATGAGCGAGGACCCTCAGCGGCGAGCGTTCGCGCGACGGGTCGGCGTCTAATGCCACCGCTTCACGATCCACTTGGCGATGGTATCGGCCTGTTCGCTGCGCGCCCCGGGAGTGGTGAAGTAATGATCGGTGTCGATGGAGGACTGCGTCTTGTCCGAGCTGGCAAGCGCCTCGAAGATGTGCTGGGCGTCCGACGGGAACACGCCTGTGTCCTGGTCGGCGTTGATCACCAGAGCCGGGCACGTGATCCGGTTGAGGTGCGGTTCGGCGCGAGTCTGGGCGTGTCGAAGGCTCCACATGCCGATCCAGTTGCGCAATGTGCAGGCCGCGGCGATACCGCGTGCAGATCTGTTGGCCTGCATCGGTACTCCGGCATAACACATGTTCGGGGGTCGCTTCGTCGGCTCCAGGGCAGGATCGACCATGCGCGGGTCCGCCCATGTCCGCAACACCGTGAATGGGCGGTCGGAGAAACCGGCCGCCCGCACATGCTCGAGTTCGGCCTCGGCCCAGTCGGTGATCGCGTCGTTTCGTGCGATCTGGGCGGCACGGTACCGCTCGACGAACTCAGCCGAAAATGGCGGACCGTTACTCTCGTCAAAGAGATCGAGGTCGGGATCGCTTGCGACCGCGTCAGTTTCGTCGACGACCGCCGCGTCCATCCAGGCGGTGAGCACATCGGGGCGGCCGGGATGCGCCGCGGTCGAGACGTACCCGTCGGCGGCGGGCAGGTCGGTCAGGCCCGTTGCGGGACGCATTCCCGGAAGCGGTGTCACATGTGGGTCGACGGCCTGTGCCTGGTAGGCCGCCATCAGCGAACCGCCACCGGAGTTTCCCAGCAGCACAATTGTTTCCACGTCCTGGACCTCGCGCAGCCATCGCACCCCGACGCCGATGTCGACGAGTGCATGATCGAGCAGGAAGCTGCTCTCGAACCCGCGATAGCGGGTGTTCCAGCCCAGGAAACCGATGCCGCGGGTGGCCATGTAATCGGCGAGATAGTGCTCGGAGAAATCGATCTGGTAGTGCGTGGCGATCATCGCGACCTTCGGTTTGCGGCCCACCCCGCGGTGATAGAGGCCCTGGCACGGATGCCCACCCGCACCCGCCCGCCTGGCGGTCGGGGAATCAAGACCGACGAACTCACGGATGACACCCGGCGTTGCGGTGCTCGACGGCGTTTTGGTCATCCGGACCGCCCCCTGCCGGGCCAAAAAGCAAGGGCTACAGGCTGTTCAACGATCTTGATGATCGGTCTGACCGGCGGTGGGACGCGCGGGACGATCGTCATAACGGTGCTGGTCCGTTCGTCATTGCTCGTGATTGCCCCTGATGCTAAATTCGATTTGCGTTTCTGGCCAGAGATTCGCGCTAGGAGGCGCCAGTGATCAGGCCCGACAATCCCAACACCGAGTTCGAACTCGGCGGCATCAACCATGTCGCGCTGGTGTGCTCGGATATGGCGAAAACCGTCGACTTCTACAGCAACGTCCTCGGTATGCCGTTGATCAAGTCGCTCGATCTGCCGGGAGGCATGGGGCAGCACTTCTTCTTCGACGCCGGTAACGGCGACTGTGTCGCGTTCTTCTGGTTCGCCGACGCTCCGGACCGGGTTCCCGGTGTTTCCTCGCCTGAGGCCATCCCGGGGATCGGGGATATCGTCAGCGCCGTCAGCACGATGAACCATCTGGCATTTCACGTGCCTGCCGAGAAGTTCGACGAATATCGGCAGCGGCTCAAGGCCAAGGGCGTGCGGGTCGGTCCGGTGCTCAATCATGACGACAGCGAGGCCCAGGTCTCGCTGACGGTGCACCCCGGTGTTTACGTCAGGTCGTTCTACTTCCTCGACCCCGACGGCATTACGCTCGAATTCGCCTGCTGGACCAAGGAGTTCGGCGAGAGCGACGCGAAGGCGACGCCGAGGACCGCCGCGGACCGACGCCCGAGGGTGACCGCCTGAGTCGGTCAGACGTCGTTCGTCGGTACACCCGAGATCGCGTTGATGTTCGCCGCGAGCCGGTCGATGAGTTGGTCGGCGTCTAGATCTAGGCGCCCCGCCAGCCACGTGCTGATCGTCTGGCCCACCCCGCCGACCGCGAAATGCGCCGTCGCTTCGTCGAGTTCGTTCTCGTACGGGCCGACCGCGCCCGCGTGCTGCAGCAGCAACTGCGCGAACAGGGCTGTCGACTCGACGCGTTTGCGCATGATCACCGTGTTCGACAATTCAACGCTGAACACCAGGCGACCCACGCGCTGATCTGCGGCGATGGTGTGCACGATGTTCGCCATCGCCGCGCGCGGCTGCTCGCGGGGCGGCGCGGCCACGACGGCCGCCTGGGTTGTCGCCGCGATATCGGCGATCACCCAGTCGTAGACCTGCCCGGCGAAGTCGTCCTTGTCGTGGAACGTTTCATAGAAGTAGCGCACACCCAGGCCGGCCTTGGCGCAGATCGCCCGCACCGTCAACTCGGCGAGATCTTCCGCACCCGCGCCGAGCAGCTCGAGGCCGGCGTCGAGCAGGCGCAGCCGGCGCTGCGCGAGGCGCTGGGCCGCGGCGACGCCCCGATAGGGCCGTACCTGTGCCATGACCGCCATCTTGACACCCGGCACCGAGCGGAGGCAATATCAGGAAACACGTGTTATCACATTTACGATAGGGGTCCCCCGATGGTTTCCCAGCCGATCGACCACGTCGGAAGACCGGTCAACGACGCGCCGCTGCCCGGGCGCAAGCTGCGTCGCAACGTCGCGCCAGGGGACGCCATGCTCGGGATCGGCCTGCTGTCGGGTCCGGCCAACGTGATCATGGAACTCTCGCGGCCGGGCGTCGGATACGGCGTCAAAGACAGCCGCGTCGAGAGTGGCCGCGCGGACCGGCACCCGATCAAGCGGGCGCGGACGACGTTCACCTATCTCGCCGTCGCGCTCGCGGGCACCGATGAGCAGAAGGCCACGTACCGGCGTGCGGTCAACCGGTCGCACGCCGAGGTGTACTCGCTGCCGGACAGCCCGGTCGAGTACAACGCGTTCAACAAGGATCTTCAGCTGTGGGTGGCAGCTTGCCTGTACAAGGGCTTCGTCGACGTATACCGGGTCTTCGTCGGCGAGATGGATGACGAATCGGCCGACCGCCACTACCGCGACGGTGCGGCGCTGGGCACCACGCTGCAGGTTCCAGAAGAGATGTGGCCCGCCGACCGCAAGGCCTTCGACGAGTACTGGCAGGAGTCGCTGGACAAGGTCCACATCGACGACGGGGTGCGGGAGTACCTGTGGCCGATCGCCGCGGGCCGGCTCGGCGAGCTCAAGGCTCCGGCATGGCTGCAGAAGCGCACGGATGCGTTCAGCCTCTTCATCACGACCGGCTTCCTGCCTCAGCGGTTCCGTGACGAAATGCGACTGCCGTGGGATGCGAAGAAACAGCGCAGGTTCAATCGGGTGATGGCCATGCTGGGCCGCATCAACAATGTGATGCCGCGATTCGTCCGCCAGTTTCCGTTCAACGTCCTGCTCAAGGATCTGGACTGGCGCGTGCGCACCGGCCGTTCGCTGGTGTAGTCAGTCCGGCGGTGATACCCGAAAGACTTCGGTGTCCTCGGGTAAGCCCTTGAGCCGGTGCAGGCCGAGGGATTCGAATCTCAGCCCGGAACCCGCGGACAGGTCACGAACCGTACGGCTGGCGAGGATCTCGCCAGCCGTCGCCATCGCTTCGATGCGTGCACCGGTGTGCACGGCGAGACCGGTCCATTCCCGTCCGCGGCGTTCGCACTCGCCGGTGTGAAGTCCGACCCTGATCGGGATGCTGCGCGAAGCCAGCGCCGGAACGAGTTCCAGAGCACAGCGTGCCGCCCTCGACGGCGAGTCGAAGAGGAGAAACACTCCGTCTCCGGTGTGGTTTGCGCGGACACCGCCGTGCAGAGCGGCGACATGGTCGGTCACCGCGTCGTGAGCGTCGAGTCGGTGCCGCCAATGTGTATCACCTTGTCGGCTCAGCGTTTCCGTCGAACCGACGATGTCGGTGAACATCACGGTTTTCAGCAGCCGTTCGTCGGCGGGGCCGCTGGGACTCCTGCCGACGAACGTGAGCACGACCTCGCATAGTTCCTCCAGGACATCGAATCCGCCGTGCGAGCCGGCCGGCAGCGGATGGAACCGCGCATTGGGGATGCCGGCCGCCAGCGCCTGCGCGGCCTCGATGGCCACGAACCGGTCGTGGGGTCGTGCGACCACCAACGTGGGCGCGCGCACCGAGCCAAGGACACCGCGCACGTCAATGTCCACGAATGCGCGCCAGCGCAGCTTCGCCATGGCCGGGCTGGCGATCGAACGCTGCATCTTGCCGAACATCTGCCGAACGCCCGGTGCGTCGGCCATCGGCCCATAGAACAGGTCCGCGAGCGCTCCCTCACCCCAACATCTGTCGATCTCGTCGAGCTGCGCTTCGATCTGCGCCGGAGTGAAACCCCACGGGAAGTCCGGACAATCCTGGGAGAATCGAGCCGCGGTGGCGTAGAGCGCGAGGTGGCTGACGCGTTCCGGATAACGCGCCGCGAAGAGAATGCTGATCGAACCGCCTTCACTAGACCCGACGAGAGCGGGTCGGTCGACCCCCACCGCGTCGATGACAGCTCGCAGATCGTCGACCCTCTCGTCGAAGGTCAGCATGTCGCCGGCCGGATCCGACAACCCGGTGCCCCGTCGGTCCCACATGACGAACTGGCACGAACCGGCGACGATGTCGACAAGCGGTTTGTAGGGGCTGCCGGGCTCATCGAAGGTGTCCACATTGGAGACGGCCCACCCCGCGGACCAGACCAGCACCGGTCCCGAGTCTCCGAAGACCCGGTATGCGAGGCGCACATCGCCGTTACGTGCGTAGTGCACGCGCCCGTCGGCCACGTCAATATGGTGGCACCCGGCTGCTCAGCCCGCTGTCAGAATCGCGGCGTACAAAGAGGTACATGCGTACCGATGACGACACGTGGGACATCACCACGAGCGTCGGCTCGACCGCGTTGTTCGTTGCGGCCGCCCGTGCGCTGGAGGCGCAGAAGCCGGACCCGATCGCTGTCGACCCCTTCGCCGAGACGTTCTGCCGGGCGGTGGGTGGTGAGTGGGCGGACCTGCTCGACGGCCGGGCGCCCGGACACGCGCTCACCACCGATGACTTCGGCGCCGCTTTCGTAGACTTCCAAGCCGTCCGCACCAAGTACTTCGACGACTACTTCCGCGCGGCCGCTGACGCGGGACTTCGGCAGATCGTGCTGCTTGCGGCCGGCTTGGATTCGCGCGCGTACCGCCTGGACTGGCCCGACGGCACCGTGGTGTTCGAGTTGGACCAGCCGCGGGTGCTCGAGTTCAAACGGCAGGTCCTCGAAGCGCACACCCCGCGGGCCGAACGCCGTGAGGTCCCGGTCGATCTGCGCGACGACTGGGCCCACGCGCTGCGTGACGAAGGGTTCGACCCTGACGAACCATCGGCCTGGATCGCCGAGGGCCTACTGATCTATCTGCCGGCCGGCGCGCAACGCGAGCTGTTCACCGGGATCGACTCGCTGGCCGCGGCCGGCAGTCACGCCGCGGTGGAGGAGGCCGCGCCGATGGACGCGGGGGCCTTCGAGGCCAAAAGGGAAGAGGAGCGGTCCGCCGGAGAGGAGGACACGTTCTTCACCCTCGTCTACAACGAACAGCATGAACCCGCCGCGCAGTGGTTCGGTGCCCGCGGGTGGCGTGCCGAGGCCACACGCCTCGAGGACTGGTTGTCTGAGCACGGCCGGCCGGTGCCCGAGGAGGGGTCGGAGGCCGCGACGATGACTGGGACTATAAGCCTGGTGAGCGCTGTCAAGGCGTGAGCTTGTTCACCCGCTGAGCGGACCCCGTGCGTCTGTACAAGTTAGCTTAGTCAATGCTAACTTCGGGCGGAAAGTTAGCCTGCCATAACTACGGGGAGATCACGGCGCGTGCCGCTACAGACCGATTTTGCTGCGACTTCGCGCGTCGACCACGACGTGGTGAGTCGGTTCGCCACGTGTTGCCGAGCCCTCGGGCTATCGGTGCACGACCGTCGACGCCCGCCGGATCCGGTCGCGGCCCGATCCGGGTTCACCGAACTCACCCGCATCGCTCGCGAACAATGCGATGCGTGGACCGGCCTGGCCGCGGCGGGCGACACCAGTGTCCGCGTGCTCGAGGCCATCTGGCAGACGGTCGCCACGGCGGGTGTGCTGCAGCGCCACGTACAGCTCGCCGAGGGCGACCTGGCATTCACCTACGACACCGGGCTCTACCTCAAGTTTTCGGCGTCGACACCCGACGACTTCCAACTGGCCTACGCGGTCACGCTGTGCGATGCGGGTGACTACGTAGGCGCCGACGAACTCGTCGAGCCGTTGATCACCCGACGCCCCAGCTGGCTGGACGCGCGGTGGGTGCGGATCGCGATGTACTACCGCGCCGAGCGCTGGTCGGATGTGGTCCGGCTGATCACTCCGATCGTCAACGACACGCGGCTGGACGAGACCTACGCACACGCGGCACGCGTCGCGCTCGGCACGTCGCTCGCCCGCCTGGGCATGTACGCACCCGCGCTGTCATACCTCGAGGACCCCTCCGGCCCAGTCGATGTCGCCGCGGTGGACGGCACGCTCGTCAAGGCGCTCTGCCTACGCGCGCAGGGCGAGGAGCTCGACGCGGCCGACGTGCTCGCCGAGCTCTACGCCGCGAACCCCGAAAACGAGCAGGTCGAGATCGCGCTGTCGGACACCTCCTACGGCATCCTGACCACTACGGCCGCGCGCATCGAGGGCCGCTCCGATCCGTGGGATCCCGCCACCGAGCCGAGCGAGTCCGAGTTCGTCGACCCCGGCGCCAAGGAGCGCAAGGCGCACCTGCTGCTCGAGGCCGAGGCCGAGCTCGCCGAGTTCATCGGCCTGGAAGAGGTCAAGTATCAGGTTGCGCGGCTGAAAAGTTCGGTCGCGATGGCGATCCGCCGCCAGGAGCGCGGCCTGACCGTGGCGCAGCGCACCAACCACCTGGTGTTCGCGGGCCCTCCCGGTACCGGCAAAACGACCATCGCGCGCGTCGTGGCCAAAATCTATTGCGGTCTGGGCATTCTTAAGAAGGAGACCGTCCGCGAGGTGCACCGAGCCGACCTGATCGGTCAGCACATCGGCGAGACCGAGGCCAAGACCAACGCGATCATCGACAGCGCGCTCGACGGTGTGTTGTTCCTCGACGAGGCCTATGCGCTGGTGTCGACCGGCGCCAAGAATGACTTCGGCCTGGTGGCGATCGATACGCTGCTGGCGCGCATGGAAAACGACCGCGAGCGGTTGGTCGTCATCGTTGCCGGTTACCGCAAGGATCTCGACGCATTCCTCGACACCAACGAGGGTCTGCGGTCCCGCTTCACTCGCAGCATCGAATTTCCCTCGTACACACCGCATGAACTCGTCGAGATCGCGGTGCGCATGGCCGAGAAGCGCGACAGTATCTTCGAACCGGCGGCGCTCGCCCACATGGAAAAGCTGTTCGGGCAATTGGCGGCGGCGACGACGCCGGACGCCACCGGCGTGGAGAGGCGCAACCTCGACATCGCCGGTAACGGCCGTTTCGTCCGCAACCTGGTCGAACGTTCCGAGGAGGAGCGCGAGTACCGACTCGATCATTCCGATAGCGAAGACTTCACAGATGACGAGCTGATGACCATTACCGATGAAGACGTCACCAAATCCGCCATTCCGCTGCTGCGTGGCCTCGGTTTGACGGTGCCCGAATGAGCACTCCGGACAATTCGGATCGCCGGGCGTTTGCCTCGCGCACCCCGGACAACGAGAACCCCGACCGGGTCGTGTACCGCCGCGGGTTTGTCACCCGTCATCAGGTGAGCGGATGGCGATTCATCATGCGGCGCATCGCATCCGGTGTCGCGCTACACGACACACGCATGCTCGTTGACCCGCTTCGTACCCAAGCCCGTTCGGTGCTCGTCGGCGCGCTGGTGCTGATCACCGTCATGGCTGGGTGTTTCGTGTTCTCGCTGATCCGGCCCGGCGGCGTCGCGGGCAACGACGCGATCCTTGCCGATCGCACCACCTCGGCCCTCTACGTTCGCCTCGGCGAGCAGCTGCACCCGGTGCTGAACCTGACGTCCGCGCGCCTGATCGCGGGCCGGCCGGACAACCCCTCGCAGGTCAAGACCAGCGAGATCGACCAGTTCCCCCGCGGCAATCTGATCGGTATCCCCGGTGCCCCCGAACGCATGGTGCAGAACACCACCAGTGACGCCGATTGGACGGTGTGCGACGGAGTTTCGGGACCGGCCGTCGGTGTCACGATGATCGCAGGCCCGCTGACCGACGGCGGCGAGCGCGCGAAACAGCTGTCCGACGACAAGGCGATCCTGGTCTCCACCCCGAGCGGTCCCAATGCGGGTACCTGGCTGCTGTGGAACGGCCGCCGAAGCGCGATCGACATGAACGACCGCGCGGTCACCAGCGCACTGGGGCTGGGTACCGCAGGCGCCGACACGCGGCCCGTCGCGCCCGGCTTGTTCAACGCGGTGCCCGAAGCTCCCGCGTTGATTCCGCCGGTCATTCCTGGCGCCGGTGAACCGCCGCGGTACCCGTTGCCGGTGCCCGCGCCGGTCGGTGCGGTGGTCACGGCCTACGCCACCGACAACACCCTGCGTCACTACGCGGTGCTCGGCGAAGGGCTGCAACCGATTTCACCGGTCATCGCCGCAATCATGCGTAATGCGAACTCGTACGGACTCGACCAGCCGCCGCGGTTGGGCGCCGACGACATCGCGCGTCTGCCCGTCGCGGACGTCATCGACACCGATGCCTATCCCGCCGAACCGATTTCGCTCGTCGACTCCGCCGATGCGCCGTTGACATGCGCGCAGTGGAAGCGCCCCGCCGATGCCACGAGCGCGACACTGAACCTGCGTTCCGGTGTCACGTTGCCGGTCTCCGATCAGCTGCGTCCCGTGCCGCTGGTCGGAGCGGGCTCGGGAACGACCGCAAACCAGGTGGTGCTGAATCCCGGGCGCGGCTACCTGGTCCAGACGGTCGGGCAGGACGGCGGGGGCGCGTCGACCTCACCCGTTGGCGGCGCAACCTTCTGGCTCAGCGATGTCGGGGTCCGCTACGGCCTCGACACCGACGGTGACGAGAACGCCATCGCCGCGCTGGGCCTCACCCCGCCTGCCCTACCGATTCCATGGTCGATGCTGAGCCAGTTCGCGCCCGGCCCGACGCTGTCGCGAGGCGACGCGTTGCTGGCCCACGACGCGCTGGCCGCCGACCCCCGCCCCGCTGTCGTGAGGGAGACGCCGTAATGAGTCGGCTCATATACGAGGCGCGCCGCCGCATCCCGGTGCCGACGACGCGCAAAGGCACCATCACGATCGAACCGCCGCCCGAGCTGCCGCGGGTGATTCCGCCGTCGCTGCTGCGGCGGGTGCTGCCCTTCCTGATCGTCATCCTGATCGTCGGCATGATCGTGGCGCTGTTCGCCACGGGAATGCGCCTGATCTCGCCGACGACGTTGTTCTTCCCGTTCGTCCTGCTGCTGGCCGCGACCGCGCTCTATCGCGGCACCGACAACAAGATGCGCACCGAGGAGGTCGACGCCGAGCGGGCCGACTATCTGCGCTACCTGTCGGTGGTCCGCGACAACGTGCGCGCGCATGCCGCCGAGCAGCGTGCGGCGCTGGAGTGGTCGCATCCGGATCCGGGCCTGCTCATCGACGTGCCCGGCACCCGCAGGCAGTGGGAGCGCGATCCGCACGACCCCGACTTCCTTGTGGTGCGCACCGGACTGCACGACGCGCCGCTGAACGCCTCGCTGCGGGTGAAGGACAGCGCCGACGAGGTCGACCTGGAACCGGTGTCGCACAGCGCGTTACGCGCGCTGCTCGATGTACAGCGGACGGTGCGGGCCGCCCCGACCGGAATCGACCTCGGCAAGGTCTCGCGTATCACGGTGCTCGGCGAGCCCGACGAGGTTCGCGGGGCGCTCCGCGCCTGGATCGCCCAGGCCGTCACCTGGCACGACCCCGCGGTGCTCGGCGTCGCACTGCTCGCACCGGACATCGAGAGCGACGACTGGTCATGGCTGAAGTGGCTACCGCACAACGACATTCCGGGCGCGGTCGACGGGGCCGGCCCCGCCCGCTACCTGTCGTCCGACATCGTTGAACTGCGCTCGCAGCTGGCCTCGGCGCTCGACGATCGGTCACCGTTCGGCAGCGACGACGACGACGAGGTCAAGCACCTGCTCATCGTCGTCGACGATCCCGACGTCGACACCACGGCGCTGGTCCCGCGCGGTGGTTTGGCCGGTGTGACCCTGGTGCAACGCGTCGCCGAGCCGCCGCACCGCGAGCAATACCCCGACCCGGAACGGCCGATCCTGCAGTTGACCGATGGGAAACTGCAGCGCTGGCAGTCGGCAGGCTGGCAACCGTACGTCGACGCCGCCGATCAACTCGATGTCGCCACCGCCCGGCATATCGCCCGCCGGTTGTCGAAGTGGGACTCGAACCCGAGCCACGCGCGCACCGGCAGCACCGGCGTCGCGACCTTCTCCACGCTGCTCGGCATTCCGGACGCCGCGGCGCTGGACGTGGCGAGCCTGTGGGCGCCGCGGGCGCGCGCCGACGAACTGCGGGTGCCCATCGGCGTCACCGCCACCGGTGAGCCGCTGATCTTCGACCTCAAGGACGAGGCCGAAGGCGGTATGGGTCCGCACGGCCTGATGATCGGCATGACCGGCTCGGGCAAGTCCCAGACGTTGATGTCGATCCTGTTGTCGCTGTTGACAACCCACTCCGCCGACCGGCTGATCGTGATCTACGCCGACTTCAAGGGTGAGGCCGGAGCCGATATCTTCCGGGACTTCCCTCAGGTGGTCGCCGTCATCTCGAACATGGCCGAGAAGCGTTCGCTCGCCGACCGGTTCGCCGACACGCTGCGCGGTGAGGTGGCACGACGCGAGCAACTTCTTATGGAGGCCGGCCGCCGGGTGCAGGGCAGTGCGTTCAACTCGGTGCTCGAGTACGAGGCGGCCATCGCGGCCGGTCACGACTTGCCGCCGCTGCCTACGCTGCTCGTCGTCGCCGACGAGTTCTCGCTGATGCTCTCCGACCATCCCGAGTACGCCGACCTGTTCGACTACGTTGCGCGCAAGGGCCGTTCGTTCCGCATCCACATCCTGTTCGCCTCGCAGACGCTGGATGTCGGCCGGATCAAGGACATCGACAAGAACACCTCGTACCGCATCGGGCTCAAGGTGGCCAGCCCGGCCATCAGCCGCCAGATCATCGGTGTGGAGGACGCGTTCCACATCGAGGCCGGCCCCGAGCACAAGGGCGAAGGATTCCTGGTGCCTGCGCCGGGTGCGATGCCGGTC
The DNA here is from genome assembly GCF_002245535.1 of Mycobacterium lehmannii. Classification (GTDB taxonomy): domain Bacteria; phylum Actinomycetota; class Actinomycetes; order Mycobacteriales; family Mycobacteriaceae; genus Mycobacterium; species Mycobacterium lehmannii. Next base: position 182,383 of record NZ_NKCN01000008.1, read on the forward strand.
AAGTTCCGCAGCACCTACGTCGACGGCATCTACGATCCGCCGCGAGCGGAGAGGTCCGTCGTGGTGCAGTCGGTTCCGGTGCCGCAGCCGTTCACCGCGGGGCACGTCGAAGCGCCTGCCGACACGGTCGTCGTGTCCGATCCCGCCGCTCACGAGGAGCGTCCGCCGCGCAAACTCGTCGCCACCATCGGCGATCAGCTGGCCCACTACGGTCCTAAGGCGCCTCCGCTGTGGCTGCCTCCGCTGGACGAGCCCATTCCGCTCGACGAACTGCTCGCCCGCGCGGACGTGGCCGAGCGCGAATGGCGTTGGCCGCTTGGCGAGATCGACCGCCCGTTCTCGATGCGGCGCGATCCGTTGATCTTCGACGCCAGGTCCGCCGGTGCCAACCTGCTGATCCACGGTGGGCCGAAGTCGGGCAAGACCACGGCGCTGCAGACCTTCATACTGTCGGCGGCAGCCCTGCACTCGCCGCGCGATGTGACGTTCTACTGCCTGGACTACGGCGGCGGTCAGTTGCGGTCGCTCGAAGACCTGGCCCACGTCGGCAGCGTCGCCTCTCCGCTGGAGCCCGAACGCATCCGGCGCACCTTCGGTGAGCTCGAGCAGTTGCTGCGTGCCCGCCAGGCGCGGGGGCACTCGGGTAACGGCCAGCGCGACGAGTATGGCGAGGTCTTTCTGGTTATCGACAACCTCTACGCGTTCAGCCGGGACAACACCGACACCTTCAACACTCGAAACCCGTTGCTGTCGAAGGTCACCGAGCTGGTGAACACCGGTATGTCCTACGGCATCCACGTCGTCATCACGACACCGAACTGGCTCGAGGTTCCGTTGGCCATGCGCGACGGTCTGGGCCTGCGCCTCGAACTGAAGCTGTCGGATCCGCGCGACAGCAATGTGCGGGTCACCGGTGCGCTGCGCCGGCCCGCCGAAGCGGTGCCCGCCGAGCAGCCGGGCCGCGGCCTGACCATGGCCGCCGAGCACTTCCTGTTCGCCGAGCCGGCGCTGCGCGACATCAGGGTGATCAACGCCCGCCACCGGGGTGTCACCGCGCCGCCGGTGCGGTTGTTGCCGCACGATCTCGCACCCGGTGTCGTGGCCCCGCTGTATCCGGCGCCGGAACAGGTCGTCATCGGCCAACGCGAGGAGGACCTCGCGTCCGTGGCGATGGCGTTCGACCAGAACCCGTTGTTGATGGTGTTCGGCGACGCCAAGTCGGGCAAGACAACGTTGCTGCGTCACGTGATTCGCACCATCCGGGAGAACTCCACCCCGGACCGCGTCGCGTTCACGGTGATCGACCGGCGTCTGCATCTGGTGGACGAGCCGCTGTTCCCGGACAACGAGTACACCCCGAACATCGACCGGATCACTCCGGCGATGCTCGGGCTCACCGCCCTGCTGGAGAAGCGCCGACCGCCTGCGGGCCTGTCACCGCAGGAGCTGAGCAGGTGGAAGTACCAGTCCGGCGAGGACGGCCACACCCACTACCTGATCATCGACGACGTCGACCAGATCCCGGATGCGCCGGCGGTCAGCGGGCCGTTCGTCGGGCAGCGGCCATTGACCGGCATCATCGGATTGCTGTCGCAGGCAAGCGAGCTGGGCCTTCGCGTCATCGTGACCGCACGGGCCACCGGTTCGGCACACGCCCTGATGACAGCACCCCTGCTGCGCAGGCTCAACGAGCTGCAGGCGGCGATCCTGATGCTGTCGGGCAACCCGCAGGACAGCGGAAAGATTCGGGGACATCGGTTCCGGCGTCTGCCTGCGGGCCGGGCGATGCTGCTGGACGATGGCGATGCCCCCACCTTCCTGCAACTGGTCAACCCGTTCGCAGACGCGGTGGCAGGACGCACAGGTAACAACGGCAACAGTGGAAGGGAGTTCAACTGATGACTCTTCGCGTCGTTCCCGAAGGCCTCGCCGCGGCGGCGTCCGCCGTCGAGGCGTTGACGGCCCGGTTGGCAGCGGCACACGCCGCCGCCGCCCCCGCGGTCACCGCCGTGATTCCGCCCGCCGTCGACGCGGTGTCGATCCAGACCGCCGTCAGCCTGAGCGCCCATGGAGCACAGCACAATTCGATGGCCGCCCTCGGGGTGGAGGAACTGGGCCGCTCCGGTCTCGGCGTCGGCCAGTCCGGTATCAGCTATGCCACCGGTGACGCTGCCGCCGCGGCGAGCTACCTGGTCGCCGGAGGCTGACCGTGACGGCTCCCATCTGGATGGCCCTCCCACCGGAGGTCCACTCGGCCATGCTGAGCAGCGGGCCCGGTCCCGGTTCGCTGCTGGCGGCGGCGGGGGCGTGGCAGGCGTTGGCGGCTGAATACTCCTCTGCGGCAGCAGAGTTGACCGCTGTCCTCGGTTCGGTGCAGGGCGGTGCGTGGGAAGGGCCGAGCGCCGCCCAGTATGCGGCCGCGCATACGCCGTACCTCGCCTGGCTGGCACAGGCCAGCGCGAACAGCGCGGCCGCCGCTGCGCAGCACGGGACCGCGGCTGCGGCGTACACCACCGCGGTGGCGACGATGCCGACGATGGCCGAGTTGGCGCTCAACAAGTCCACCCACGCCGTACTGCTCGCCACGAACTTCCTGGGCATCAACACGATTCCGATCGCGTTGAACGAGGCTGACTACGTCCGGATGTGGATCCAGGCCGCGACGACAATGGGCACTTATCAGGCGGTGTCGGGTGCCGCGGTGGCGGCCACGCCGGTCACGCCTCCCGCGCCGCTGTTGCTGGCGCCGGGCGTGGGCGAGGCGGGAGCCGCCGCGGCCGACGTCATGCAGGCCGGGGCGGCGGCCACCGCCGCCGACTCCGGCGGGGCACGGAACATCGCCGACTCCATCGCCGATCTGCTGCGCGAGATCATGAGGTTCTTCGAGGACTTCTTCGAATCGATCCTGAACTTCGCGCGTCAGTTTTTCGGCAACGTCCTGGATGTCCTCAGCGACTTCCTGAACGGCTTCTTCGGATGGCTCTTCAACCCGTCGTCGGGACTGATCCTGTTGTTCGTCCTCTACCAGGCGATCACGCAGCCGCTCGGATGGACCACGTGGTCATTGATCTTCAGCGCTCCGATCTGGCTGCCGCTGTTGATCGGCCTGATCGTCCAGTCGCAGACCCCGGAGCCGGTTCCGGCCGCCGCACCCGAGCCTGCGCCTGCTCCCGCGCCTGCACCCATCCGGTCCGTCGCCGAGCCGCGAGCCGAATCGCTTCCGCCGGTCGCCACCGTGGCGCCGACCGTTCCGGCGGCTCCGGCCGCTCCCGCGGCGTCGGTGGCCGCCGGTGCGGCGCCTGCGGGTGCCGCCCCAGCTGCGGCTGCGGCTCCGGTGGTGCCGTATGCGGTTGCCGGTCCAGACCCCGAAGATGGTGTCTCCCCGACGTTCCGCGAGGGCACCGGCTTGAAGGCGCCCGCATCGGACATGGCCGCGTCGGCCGCCGCCGCTGCCGCCGCATCGTCGCTGGCCAAACGCAAGGCCCGCCGCAAGCGGCCGCGGCCGATCCACCAACGCCAGTACGCCGACGCCTACATGGATTACGAACCCGACGAGCCCGAGGACGCGGCCCCACCGCGCGAAACGATCCGGCGTCCGCATGTCGCCGCATCGGAAAAAGGCGCGGGCGCAGTGGGTTTCACCGGCGCTGCGACCAAGTCGGAAGCCGAGGAGGCGAGCGGACTGACCGAACTCGCCGGCGACTCCTTCGGCGGTGGACCCACCGAACCCATGTTGCCCAGCGACTGGGAGCACAAGGGGGGAGAGAACGACTGAACCGAACTGACCAAAACTCATTCCGCCGAACCACAATCCGAAAGGAACATCCATGAGCCTCCTGGACGCTCACATCCCGCAGCTCGTGTCATCCGAGGCCGCGTTCTCGGCGAAGGCAGCCCTCATGCGTAGCACCATGGCGCAGGCCGAGCAGGCAGCGCAGTCGGCGCAGGCATTCCACATGGGCGAGTCCTCCGCGGCCTTCCAGGCAGCGCACGCGCGCTTCCTCGAGGTCTCCGCGAAGGTCAACATGCTGCTCGACATCGCGCAGGCCAACCTGGGCGACGCGGCGGGCACCTACGTGGCGCAGGACGCCGCGGCGGCCAGCACTTACACCGGTATCTGAACTTCGAACTGACCTAGACCGACAAGGGAGAACCAGATGTCTCAGATCATGTACAACTACCCGGCGATGCTGGCCCATTCGGGTGAGATGGCCGGATATTCGGGCGCACTGCATGCCGTCGGCGCTGACATCGCCAGCGAGCAGGCGGCTTTGGCCGGGGCCTGGCAGGGCGACACCGGTACGACCTATCAGGCGTGGCAGGCGCAGTGGAACCTTGCCCTCGAGGAACTGGTGCGCGCATACCGTGCGATGGCCGCCACCCACGAGCAGAACACCATGACGATGAGCGCCCGGGACCAGGCCGAAGGCGCCAAATGGGGTGGCTAACCGACGGTGGCAGTTAACGCAGTCGAGCTGACCGCGGAGCAGGCCTGGTTTGTCGCCGACGCGTCGGGGGCCGGCAACTACCCCTGGGTGCTGGCAATCACCCCGCCCTACAGCGACCACGCTGAGCGGGCGGAGTTCGAAGCCAGGCTGTCGGCCGAGCTGGTCGGGATGGGTGTGATGACCGCCGACGGTGTCGTCGAACCCCATGTCCGGCAATGGGTCACGACGACATGCCGGGCAAGGCGCTGGCTCGAACTCCGGTTCGTGCGCGGCTCGGGCAAGATGCTGCGCGGGCATGTTGCGCGCCGCGACGAGGACACCGTCGTCGCGCTGCGCGGCGGCGGCCTCGTGACGCTCAGCGCGTTGGAAGTGGACCATCCGCAGGCGTTGGTTCCCATCCTGACCGCCGGCCTGTCGGGGTGCCCGCCGGCCAGGTTCGACGAGTTCGCGATACCCGCGCGCATCGGCGCGCGCGCCGATGAACGGCTGCGAAACGGCGCGACGCTGGACGACGTGATCGAGTTCCTCGGCATCCCGCCGAGCGCACGCGCAGTCGTCGAAGCGGCCTACGCGACCGACCGCAGCTACGTGGAGATCGTGGCCGGCGACCACCGCGACGGTCACCGCGTGAGCACCGATGTCGGCGTCAGCGTCGTCGACACCCGCGAGGGCAGGGTGCTCGTCCATCCAGCGAAGGCGTTCGACGGCGAATGGGTCTCGACGTTCACGCCAGGCACGCCGATGGCGATCGCCACCGCGGTCGAGCGGCTCACCGCGACGCTGCCCGACGGGGCGTGGTTCCCCGACCTGAAATTGACCCGAGACTTCGACTCCAACCAGAGAACGGAACACCAATGGCAGACAGTTTGAGCGGCGCGGCAGCGTCTTTGGCGGACCCGGCCCCGTCCCGGTCGATGCCGATCGTTCGCGTCGCAGTGCTCGCCGCGGGCGAGGCGGGCGGTCGAGTCACGGACATGGCGTTGCCGACCGAGCTCCCACTGCGCGAGATCCTGCCCGCAGTACGACGGATGGCGATGCCCGCCGACGAGGAGTACGGCGACGCCACCCCGGTGGTGCTGTCGCTGGCGCCGGTCGGCGGTGCGCCGTTCAGCCTCGACGCGACACTGGACACCGTCGGTGTCGTCGACGGTGATCTCCTGGCGCTGCAACCGCTTCCGGCCGGTCCAGCTGCGCCGCGGATCGTCGAGGACATCGGCGACGCGGCCGTCATCTTCTCCGCCGCCCGCGAGAAGCCGTGGGGTGCGGCACATATCGCGCGGGGCGCGGCCGGGGCGGTGATCGCGCTGATCGTGATCGCCACCGCCTTTGCCGCGGCGCACAACGAAATCGTCGGCGGCTTCGCCGGTCTCGCCGTGGCCAGCGGTGCGGCGGCGCTCACGGTGCTGGCCGCCCTGCTCACCTGGGGCCGTTCACCCCGGCTCGGCACGGCGTTGGCCGTGACGGCGCTTGCGCCGATCGCCGTGGCTCTCGCGCTCGGAGTGCCCGGCGACTTCGGGCCGTCACACGTGCTGCTCGCCGCCGCTGGCGTGACGGCCTGGTCGATCGTCAGCATCGTTGTCGCCCAACGGGCCATCGCGGTCTTCACAACGTCCACCGTCATCGGTACCGGTGCACTGATCACTGCGGGCGCCGCGACGATCTGGCACCTGAACCACCTCGTCGTCGGATCCCTGCTCGTGGTGCTCGCGCTCGTGGTCACCGTCCAGGCGGCCCAACTCTCCGCCCTATGGGCGCGGCTGCCGATGCCGGTCATCCCCGCTCCCGGTGACCCGACCCCGGCGCCGCACCCGATGAAGGTGCTCGCCGATCTGCCGCGCCGCGTTCGGATCAGCGATTCGCACCAGACCGGCTTCATCGCAGGCGGTGTACTGCTGTCCACCGCGGGGGCGTTGACACTGGCTGCACCGCAAGGAGTTTCGCCGTGGGCATGGTACGTCGTGGCCGCGGTGGCGCTCGGATCGGTGCTGCGGGCCCGCGTGTGGGACTCGGCGCCGTGCAAGGCGTGGCTGCTGAGCCAGCCGTTCCTGCTGGCGATCTCGTTCATGGTCGTGTTCAGCGTCGACGACCGCATCGGATCGGCATGGTGGGCGCTGCTGGCGCTCGCCGGCTTGGCGGTGGTCTGGGTGATCGTCGCGACGTTCCCGCGGGTCGCCTCGCCGGACACCTACTCGCTACCGATGCGTCGCATCGTCGGGTTCCTGGCCTCCGGTATCGACGCGTCGCTGATCCCGGTGCTGGCCTATCTCGTCGGACTGTTCGCCTGGGTGCTCAACCGATGAGGCATCGGTGATGCGCGACCGGTTGCGCACTGTGGTCGCGGCCACGGCGGCGATGGCCGTCGTGGCGGTGAGTTCTCCGGTCGCGCAGGCGATGACGCCACCCCAGGTGGATCCGGCTGTGCGGCCTCCGTCGGGCGCCGCCGGGCCCGTGCAGCCGCAGTCGCAACGCGGGCCGTGCGTCAGCGCTGGTGTGTTGCCCGGTAGCGACCCCGGTGTGCCGAGCTCCAATCAGACGTTGCTCAACCTCGATGGCGCATGGGAGTACAGCCGCGGCGACGGCCAACTCGTGGCGGTCATCGACACCGGCGTCACGCCGGGACCTCGGCTGCCGAACGTGGAACCCGGCGGGGATTTCGTCGAGTCGACCGATGGGCTCAGTGACTGCGATGGCCACGGGACGCTGGTGGCAGGGCTGATCGCGGGACAGCCGGGGGCCGACGGATTCTCCGGGGTGGCGCCAGGTGCTCGTGTGCTCGCGATCCGGTCGACGTCGTCGCGGTTCTCCCCGCGCGAGATCGGCGAGAATCCGGCGACGGCACAGGTCGCACTCGACGTGGCGACCCTGGCCCGTGCGGTTGTCCGCGCGGCTGACCTGGGTGCGAGAGTCATCAACATCTCCGCCGTCACCTGTCTGCCCGCAACGGAGAACGTCGACCAGAACGAACTCGGTGCCGCGCTGCGCTACGCCGCCGTGGAAAAGGACGCGGTGATCGTCGCTGCCGCGGGCAACAACAAGATGGGGTTGAACCCGGGGTCGGCATGTCCGTCCAACCCGCTGTCGGATCCCAGCCGCCCGGAGGACCCTCGTAACTGGGCAGGTGTGACGTCGGTGTCGATACCGTCGTCCTGGCAGCCCTATGTGCTTTCGGTCGGTTCACTCGACAGCGCCGGGCGTCCATCGGATTTCACGATGGCGGGACCGTGGGTGGGGATAGCCGCGCCCGGGCAGGACATCGTCTCGGTGGGTAACGGCGAAGGCGGCGCACTCGCCAACGGGCTACCCGACGAGCGGGGCCGGTTGTATCCGCTGAACGGTACGAGTTTCGCGGCCGCATATGTATCCGGCGTTGCGGCCCTGGTACGCAGTCGTTTTCCCGAGCTGACCGCCGAACAGATCAGGGACCGGCTCACGGCCGGTGCACAGGGTGCGGCGCGAGCACCGTCGAACCTGACCGGTGCCGGACTCGTCGATCCGGTCGCCGCGCTGACGTGGGATGTGACAGCGGCCGTCGCCGGGAACGGTGAGCCGGAGCCCCAGCCCGTCGCCGCACCGCCGCGACCGGCCGCCCCCGACGAGACCCCGAAGGTGGTCGCGTTCGTGGGAACCGGTGTGCTGGCGCTGATCGCTGCCGTCACGGCCGCGGTCGCGGTCCACCGGCGAAGGAACCTAGACAACCAAGCGGAGGCATCGTGACCGTTCGAATTGCGCTGGCGTCGTTGGCCGTCGTCCTGGCGGCAATGGCATACCCGTGGGAGACGACCACGGATTGGTGGATCTTCGGGATCGCGCTCGCCGTGGTCGTCGTCGTGTTCGCATGGTGGCGGGGCCAGTTCGTCACAACCATGATCGGCCGGCGGTTGGCGGTACTTCACCGCAACCACTCCAAGCCGAGGCCGCAGAGTCCGAAGCAGGCCACGGTGGTGTTGCGGGTCGACGACCCGTCGGGATTCGGTGTGCCGCTGCCACTGGTGGCGGGCTACGTCGAAAGGTTCGGCGTCCGTGGCGAGAAGGTTCGCGTGACGAACCGCGATTCCGCTGGTGTTCGTACCACGTGGATCAGCATGACCCTGGACGCCGAGTCGAATCTGGTTGCTCTGCAGGCACGTTCACCTGAGCTGCCGCTGCGCGAGACTGCCGAGATCGCCGGCCGTCGCCTCGCCGATCACCTACGGGAGGCGGGCCTCGATGCGGCGCCCGTCGACGACGCGGATGCACCGTTGATCGGAAAGGGCCGCGAGAAGTGGCGCGGTGTCCAAGACGAAGGCGGATTCGTCTCGGCCTACGGGATTCCCGTCGACGAGCGGTTGGGTGAACGCCTCGACGAGGTGTGGTCTCAATCGTCTGAGACATGGACGGCCGTCGAGTTCAGTGGTTCGGCCGCGCACCCGACTGTCGCGGCGGTGTGTGCGTTTCGCACGCCCGATCCCGTACGCGGGGCGCCCGTGTCGGGTCTGACACCGCATCGCGGAGTCCAGGGACCGTTGCTCCGGGCGTTGGATCCCAAGGCCGTTGGCAGGCTGGACGTTCCGGCTAAGCCGGTTGCCGTCGATCTGCTGGCGCGGATCGACTGGCTGGCCGGATATCAGGCCGAACTCAGTCGAACATGAATCCCTTCATGAAGCGGGTCATCCTGCGCAGGTAGTCAGGCTGGCTGACATGCAGGATGTGGTTGCCCGGGAACCAGTGGAACGCGCAGCGGTCCCAGTGCTCCCACAGCATCTCGGCCTGTTCCGGCGGCGCCAGCCGGTCACCGAGACCCGTGATGATCAACCGGCGGTCCTTGGGAACCAGCGGGGTGTAGTTCAGCGGTGAGGAGAACAGGGTGGCGCCGCCGGTGAGTTCCGCGTCGGTGCCCGTCAGTAGGTTGCGCAGTCCCACGACTTTGTTGGCGGGGAACCATTCGTCCACCGTCTGATCGGGGGCGACGACAGGGACATTGGGGATCACGGCCTGGATCCGGTCGTCGACCGCTGCGATGAGCGCTGACGTGTACCCGCCGAGCGACATGCCGGTCAGCGCGATGCGGTCGACGCCGGTGAACTCCAGATAGTCGAGGACCGAACGGAAGTCGTGCACCGCCTGGGCCATCGCCTCGGCGAAGCCCGAGAACCCGTTGGCGAAGAACCCGTAGCCGCTGAACGGGGAGCCCTTCTCGGCACGCGGACCGTGAAAGGGCATCGTGTACAGCAGGACGTCGTAACCCGACCGGAAGAACCACGGCAGTGAGAAGAACAAGCCGTTGAACAGATACGGCGAACCCATGAATCCATGGATCAGGCACAGGGTGGGGTGCGGCCCGTCATCGTGTCGCCAGTGCTGGGCGTGTACGACGTTGTTGCGTTCGAATCCGCGGCACTGGGTGCGCAAGTCAGGGTTGATCGCCTCGAAGCTGCTGTCGAAACGGATGTTCTGAACCTGACCCTTCGCGATCCATTCGGCCAGCGGGTTGGCTGCTCGCGATGCGACCCGGGGCGGCGAAGTGGGCGCGGGAAACGATTGCGCGGGATCCTTGGCCGAGGCCAGTTCGGCGTAGAACTGCAGCTGTTCGCGTTCGGCGCGTGACTGAGACCGGCTCAAGCCGCCGGCCAGCGTCGGCAGCATCGTCGTCGCGAGCAGCGATGCGATTGCAGTGCGCAATGCGAGATCGGCCACGGCTGACGAGTCGACGATGAACCGCTGGCGCAGCGTCAGGTCGGCGCGTCGTGGCAGCCCTGTGCTGGCATCTGCACCGGGGACATCGGGAACGGGAATCGGCGGATCGACCGGGTTGGCCTCCGTTTGGCTCACTTCCGCATGGTATCCCGATTGGGCGGTGTCAAACTGTCAGCATGTGGAACCCCGACGCATATCTGGCGTTCGCCGACGAGCGCGGGCGTCCATACTTCGACCTGTTGTCGCGGGTCGCAGCCGACGCCCCGCGGCGGGTTGCGGATCTAGGTTGTGGGCCGGGCAATCTGACGGCATCGTTGGCCCAGCGTTGGCCGCAGGCACGGATAGAGGCGTTAGACAGCTCGCCGGAAATGGTGCGGGCCGCGCGGGACAGAGGAATCAACGCGAACGTCGGTGACATCGGCGATTGGGTGCCGAAACCCGATACCGACGTCGTGATCAGCAATGCCACCCTGCACTGGGTGCCCGACCATCCACGCTTACTCGTCAGGTGGGCCGAACAGTTGCCGGCAAGGTCGTGGATCGCGATGCAGGTACCGGGGAACTTCGAGGCACCGTCACATCGCACGGTGGGAGAACTCGTCCGGCGTTACCGATGGGCAGAACGACTGAACGACTTCCCGTTTCGGGAGTCACCGGTGAACGATCCGGTCGAGTACGCAGACCTGCTAGCCGACGCCGGTTGCACGGTCGACGCGTGGGAGACCACCTACGTACACGTGTTGACCGGCGAGGATCCGGTGCTGAACTGGATCGAGGGAACGGCACTACGCCCAGTGCGCAGCAGGCTCACCGACGCCGAGTGGGAGGAGTTCCGCACGGAGTTGATCCCGCTGCTGGACACGGCGTATCCGAGGCGGAAGGACGGTATGACGTTCTTCCCGTTTCGGCGTATTTTCGTGGTGGCCCAGGTGAACTGAGTCTCTCGCGGCTCAACGATGCAGGGTGTTGTCCCTCATGTGGGAAGCCCGTCTTTCTCTGCGTCCGCTCGGTACCGGTCGACCCACGCGTCGGAGCGCTGGTCGGACTGTCGTTCAAAGACCGGTTCGGGCGCGAGCCGTCGGCCCTGTCCGAGCGCTTCGAGGACATCGCCGACAATCTGTGAAAGATTGCGCCACAACACCGGATACGCCACCTCCATCGGAGCAATCCCTTCCTCGTCGAACCAAGTGCGCCAACCTTCCTCCTGGGCGCGCAACATCGTCACGATGTGGGCGATCGCTCCCGCGTGGTATTCGGCGCGCGCATCGCGCGCTGGGTCGGGTCGGCCACGCCATACCCGGGTCTGCACCGCCCGCCAGAACGAAACAGCCTGTGAGACAACGTCAGGTCGGAAGACATGAATGAGGAGCGGGTCACCACCGATGACATCGTGGATGGCTGACAAGAGGCCCGTACCGGAGCGGTCGGACAGTCCGCTGGCCCGATCGAGCAGCAGCGGAGTCTGATTCCACATCAGCTTTCCGCCCCAGATGCCGTTGGGGGTGCGGCCGACAGTGCGGATGTAGTCGCGCCATATCTCCGGTGGAGCGAGGTCGGGCTTGCCCTCGTCAAGCGGATCGAGGAGGCGCAGGATCGACTCGTCGGCCACACCGTCGAACCACTGCCTGGGCTGTGGCGACTGGCTGGTGCTGGGCAGGTACTGGAAGAACTCGCCGGGCTCTCCGGCGACACCCGTCGCGCGCGAGATTCCACAAGCAGCGTGCTGCCGCTGCGTTGGGAGGCCAGGACGAGATAGGCCGTCGGAGCCGACATGGGCGAAGCTTACCCAGACCGCAATGATCCGACACGACATGCGTTTTCGCTCAGGGTGAGCGAAATCATTGGTCGCTGTGGTCGACCGTGACGCCGCGTTCGGACGCGATTGCGGACCGGCTCGGCTGGCGTTGGATACGCAGATACGTTTCGGTGTAGCGCTCCGATATCCGGGAGCCCGCGAACTCTGAGGGGATCACGTCGCTGGTCTTCACGCGCCATTCGTTGAGCAGTAGCGCGAGATCGTCGGCGACGGACTTTGCTTCGGCCGAGACGTTTTGGACTAGAAGGTTGTTCGACTCGTTGGGGTCGGCGCGCAGGTCGTAGAGCTCTCGTTGTGGTCGCTGCGCTCGGGTGAGGGGCGCGATGATGCGTCCGGGCGCGCTGTCGGCGATATCCAACGGTAGGTCGAGGAGCGGACGTGACGCGTAATTCTCGATGTAGCTGTATTCCTTGGTGCGGATCGCGCGGATCGGGTCGAATGAGTCGTGGTAGGTCTTCGTGGTGTACACCTCGGTGCGAACAGGCGGCTCGGGGGAGGCCAGTAGACCGGCGTTGTGGGAGAGACCCTCGACATCGGCCGGTACCTCGACACTGAGGAGGTCGAGCAGTGTGGGAAGCAGGTCCACACCGCTGAACAACTCGTCGTACACCTTCGGCGGGATGTTCGCGTCGCGTGGCGGGCGCAGCATCATCGCAATGCCGGTGCCCGCGTCGTACAGCGTCGACTTGGCGCGGGGGAGTGCTGGGCCGTGGTCGGTCATGAACACCACCCATGTGGTGCGGTCGAGGCCGGTCGCTTCAAGGGTGTCGAGCAGTCGGCCGACCGCAGCGTCGGCCACCGTGATCGACCCGTAGAACTCGGCGAGATCCTGTCGGACTTCCGCGGGTGTCGGGCAGATACTCGGGGACGTCGACGGTTCTGGCATCGGCTGGTTCATACCTGTCGCGCGGGTACGGTCGATGCGTCTCGAAGAAGCCCGCTGTCAACAGGAACGGCTTATCCGGCGGGTCGGTGAGCCACCGCGTCGCCTGTCCGATAACGTATTCACAGTATGAGTTCGAGACGTCGAACTCATCGAAGCCGAGCTTGGCAGGGTATGAGGTTTCGTGTTGCATACCGAACAAGGCGGTATGCCAACCTGATTCGGACAGAATCTGCGGCAGTGTACGGACACCCGCGCGGTATTCCCATCCGTGGTGGGCAAGGCCGACGAGACCGTTGCTCTGGGGGTAGCGGCCGGTGAACAAGGAACCCCGCGATGGCGAGCAGAGCGGCGCAGTCGCGTGCGCGCGGGTGAACAGAATGCCTTCGGCGGCGAATTCGTCGAGACGAGGACTCGACACGTCGAGGTGACCGTACGCGCCGAGATAGCGGCCGAGGTCGTGCCAGTGAACGATCAGCACGTTGTCTCGGCGCCGGTCTGTCACGTCCCATCCTTTCGTCGTCGACGTCCCCACTTCAACGTGTGGGGGCCGATCGGGCAAGCCTTCGACTCGATCGGCACGTTATCCACAAGCGTCCAGTTGCCGATGGGCGGGTTATCCCCAAGTCGAGATTCATCCACAGATGGGGCATGACCGCTGTTTGCGTGACGTGCGGGTCGATAGTTTCGAAATGTGTTCGATGAGTTGGTGGCAGCGGCCGATGGCGCCCGGGGTGCGGGTGCGATCGGGGTGTGGGCGCGGGTGGAAAACGCCGCCTGCGCGCTCCGGCTGGCCGCGGCCGCCGAGGTGCTCGAGCGCCTGATCAGTGAGGCAGGGGCGGTGGATCGCGAACAGTGGTGCATCGACAACTGGACGATTGCGGCCGCCGAGGTCGCCGCCGCCCAAGGCGTCTCTTTGGGGGTGGCCTCCCACCAGCTGCTGCTCGCCGACGACCTACGCCGGCGCCTTCCGCGTGTGGCCGAGGTGTTCGCCACCGGGGCCATCACCTACCGCACGGTGGCCGCAGTGGCCCATCGCAGCCGCTTGGTGCGCGATGCGGCCGCCCTGGCCAAACTCGACACCGACCTGGCCACCCACCTCAACGGGTGGGGCACCCTGTCGACTGAGAAGCTGCACACCGCCATCGACACCTGCGTGGACCGCTATGACCCCGCCGCGGTACGGCGCACCGAATACGCCGCGCGCGGACGCCACGTCGACATCCACGACCCCGCCGACGGATCAGGCACCGCCACCATCGATGGCATCCTGTTGGCCACCGACGCCGAGGCCCTGGACACACGCCTGGAGGCCATGGCCGCCGCGGTGTGTGCCCACGACCCGCGCACCGCCGAACAACGCCGCTCTGACGCCCTGGGCGCCATCGGCCACGGCGCTGACCGCCTGGCGTGCGCGTGCGGGCGAGCTGACTGCGACGCGGCGGCGCCCACCGCCAGCGCGGTGCTCATCCACCTGATCGCCCGCGAGGAGTCGCTGGGCGATGACACCCCGGCTCAGTTGGACGGGCATGTGCTCGCCAGCCAAGAGCAGCCGCCGGCCGGGCCGGCTGCGACCGATCCGGGCTACCTGATGGGTAAGGGCCTGATACCGGCCCCACTGTTGGCCAGCAAGCTGGCCGCCACCGCGACCCTCCAACCCGTGGTCCATCCCGGGCAGGCGGGCCCCGAACCGCGCTACCGCCCTTCAGCCAAGTTGGCGTGGTTCGTGCGCTGCCGCGACATGACGTGTCGGTTCCCCGGCTGTGACGTGGCGGCCACCGAGTGCGATATCGACCACACCGTGGCCTATCCCGCCGGGCCCACCCAGGCCGCCAACCTCAAATGTTTGTGCCGCCAACATCACTTGTTGAAAACCTTCGCCGGCTGGCGCGACAAGCAATACCCCGACGGCCGAATCGAGTGGACCTCACGCGAGGGACAGACCTACACCACCCACCCCGGCAGCCGACTGCTGTTTCCCCAACTGTGCCGACCCACCGCACCGGCGGTCATCGACCACACCCTCGACACCGAGCACGACAGCGTCGCCGACCAGGCGCGCACCCTGAAAATACCGCGCCGCAAACAAACCCGCACCCAAGCCCGCGACAAAGCCATCACCGACGAACGCCAACACAACGAGGCCGTCCTGCAAGCCGAAGCAGAGCAACGCGCACACGCGCGGAAACAGGGTGCGGGGTCCGAAACCGCCTGTGGTGAGGACTATTTTCCGTCCCGACCGCGACCACCAGACGACGACGACCCGCCGCCGTTCTAACGTTCTTACGCGGATGCGACTGCGGACAGCCGCCATTCCCCGGGCACGCCTTTGAGTCGATGCGCACCACGGTCCTCGAACTCGAGCCCTGATCCGATCACCAGGTCGCGCAGCGTGCTGGACTGAACCGCCCTGGTTCTGCCGGAGGCTCGATCTATTGGATTGCGACCAGGGGCTGGTCGCTCCGTTGGGCATCGTAGAACGTGGCCTCGAACTCGGTCGGAGGGACGTCGTCGAGGTAGCTGTGTAG
>NZ_NKCN01000073.1 GCF_002245535.1 Mycobacterium lehmannii
ATGCCGGCGGATCACCGAACAACGCGTGCGCGCGGCCCAGCACCTCACCGACCTGAGCCACCACCGCGCCAACCGACACGAAACCAGTATCAGCGACCCCGCACTAACCCCCAGACACAATTTTGGCGCCGCGGTTCAGTACCCCCTCGGTGACCGTGTCGGGTCGGCCTGCTGAATTTTGGCCGCCAGATCCGAGCCGTCGGCCGACACTCCGTATCGGCCCATCGCATAGTTGACGAACGCCGCGGCCTGGGCCACCGGGTCACGCAGAAACGGTGACGTGCCCGGCTCATGGTATGCCCGAAACGTCGGCTCGATGAACTGAAATGCGCCTTGTGACGGAGTTCCGTTAGCTGCGTTGCTATCCCAGCTATTCTGCGCGTTCGGATTGTGGCCCGACTCCCGCGCGGAGACCACCATCATCCCGGTCTCCCAGTTGCGGCGCGCCCGCGGGTGGGTAATGCCCTTGATGTCGAGGGCCCTGTTGATCGCGGCGCGGATATTGGCCGCCCCCGGCGTGCCCGGAATATCGCTGGGCCGAAGCCGGATTCCGGTGTAGCGCTGCGCCAACGGGCCTCGCTGGAGCTGGCCCGTCAAACCCGCCACCTTGGCGATCTGCGGAGTGTTGAATCCCGATAACCCGCCACCGCCCCCACGTGGGCCGCCCATCGGTAGCCC
>NZ_NKCN01000074.1 GCF_002245535.1 Mycobacterium lehmannii
TTAGCCCGCCCCAAGTACAGAATTTCTTCGGTGTGGTCATCGAAGATCGCCAGATAGTGGTGCGCCGAGGAGGCCTGTTTGATCACCTCGCTCATCGGCAGCAGCGACCCCCCGCCGGTGAGCCCGTAGCCGGTGCCCGATTCGAGCTCTGTGAGCTTAGCCTTGATCAAAATGGTGGCCGGCAACCCGTTATTGCTGCCCAACGTGCCCGAGGCGAGCAACTTCCGGCACATGGCATTGAGCGCATCGTGGTTGCGCTGCCCGGTCGTGCGGGCGTCCGCGGCCACCGCTTCGGGCGACGGCTCACCTTCCACACACGCGGTGTCATCGGCCGGGTTGTTCCTGCCGGGGGCGGCTTCGGTGGCCAGCACCGCTTCCAACGCCGCCCGGGTGGCCGGATCAAGCAGTCCGCGTAGCTCACTCATCCCATCAAGGCGCTGGCGACCCAGCCGCACCCAGCGCTGCGCTGCGCGCAACTCATCGGAGAAATCCCCATCGGGGTTCAAATACGCCGCCAGCCGCTGGGCGGCCGCGCGCAACTCCTCAGGAGTGTGCTTGGTGGCCAACTGCGCCAGCTGCGCTTCGGCGGCCTCGCGCACGTCAAACGGCGTCGAAGCCGGCACCTGCTTGTCAAAGAACCGCCGGATCACCCGCACATGCTCAGCACCCACCCGAC
>NZ_NKCN01000075.1 GCF_002245535.1 Mycobacterium lehmannii
GCGCCGACCGGATCATCAGGCCCCCTTGAACCTCGGGGGTCGCTTCTCGATGCGGGCAACCTGAGCCTCGATGATGTCCTGGCTCGCCCACGCCCGGTCGAACAGATCCTTGTGCGCGGGCCAGGGGTCCTCGTACGCGCCGTCGTCGTTGAGCACCCGCTTGGCGTGCTGCAGGGCCAGCGGCGCGAAGCCGGCGATCTCCTGCGCCCAGGCCTGCGCGTCCTCCAGCGTGCCGATGCGGTTTGCCATCCCGGTCTGCAGTGCGGCGTCGGCGG
>NZ_NKCN01000009.1 GCF_002245535.1 Mycobacterium lehmannii
TACGTACATGAGACTGCGCTACTACAGTCATAGATCTCACTCGTCCGTTCATTCTCACGCTGTACCTAGTCACGAACTCTCCACCCAAGCCCCAGTCGTCAGCGTCAAACGTGTATAATACACAGCCCTACGCCCGCCCCTCACCACACACTGGCACCAATTCCTCACCACCACCCCCCTTGCAGCACACCCACTCCGCCTCCGCTCCGCTCCCACCCAACAGACTTCCGGCACATTGGCACACGTTTGTGCAACACTCGGGTTCGGGCGCTGGCGCGCCCGAACCCCGGCCGCCTGACGGCGGCCTGTCCGGCTTGGTGAGGTGGTCGATCATGGTGCGGCCGTGCTGACGATCTCGCGGCTGTCGCGTTGGAGCATCAACTACTACAACGACACCGCCAGCCAAGCCCGCCAAGCGGCGATGGACCGCCAGGCCGCGGGCGGCGGACTCGGCGAGTACTACTCCGAAGGTGACACCCGGGTCCCGACCTGGGTGGTGGTCGGCGACAAGGCGGCAGTCGGGGCAGGCACCGGACTGGACGGGGCCGCCCTCGACGGCGGCTTTGCTGACACCCAGACCGCCGCCCGGTGGCTCGATGACGGAGTTGCCCCCAACGGGGCGTCGGGTCGAGCGTTCGGAACCAACGGGGTGCACGGATTTGACCTGATGTTCGCCGCCCCAAAAAGCGTGTCGCTGCTGCGGTCGCTCACCGATGACGTGGCCGAGAAGGTCATGCAGAACGCCCACGTCAAAGCCGTCGAAGCGGCCATGACCTACCTGCATGAGCACGCCGGATACACACGCGTGCACAACCCGCTGACCAGCAACAAAGACCTACAACGGCTGCCCGGACTAGTGGCCATCGCCTACCAGCACGAGACGTCGCGGTGCGGTGATCCCCACCTACACACCCACGTCATCGTGCCGAACCGCCAGGTCAGAGCCGACGGCAAGTTGGCGTCAATCGACTCCAAGTCGCTGTATCACGAAGCCAAGGCCGCCGGAATCATCTACCAGGCCACCCTGCGCCACGAGCTGCACGCCGAGCGAGGCTTCGAATGGCAGCACGTCGACGAGCACTCCGGAATGGCCGAGGTCGCCGGCGTGTCCAAGGACAGCATCAAGGCCTGGTCGCAGCGCTCCACCCGACTACGCGAATGGGCCAAAGACAACCTAGTAGTCGTCGACGGGGAACCCACCGCCGCGCAGCTGGCGACCGCGCAAAAAGCGACCCGGCCGACCAAACCCGAAAATTTGGCGTGGGAGGATCTCAAAGCGATGTGGCGCGCCGATACGCGCGGTCTGACTCTGGAGCGCGATGCGCACTTCGCCGCACGCGACGAGCGCCGCCGCGCAGTGCGCACTCCCCTGGACCGGGCGCGCATCACGCGCATGGCCGCACGCATCGACAAGGCCGCGTTCACGCGCGCCGACATGGTCGAGATTGTCGGCGCGCAACTACCCGTCGACGTGCCCGGTGAACCGCGCGCGCTCATCGAGGCGTTCGTCGACGACGTGAGTGTGCGCATCAGCGCGCCGCGCGAACGCCACCACCGCGAAGGCCACGAAAAGTACACCGTCGACGCGATCATGATCGAGGAATCGCGCATCCTCGACATGGTCGACACCGCCGACAACCGCAGCAGACTCGATGTGCGTGCGACCGACCTCGGCGACCTCTCCCCCGACCAGGAACGCGCCATCCGCAACATCGCCGTCTCACCGTTTCTGGTACAGCCGTTGCAGGCGCCGGCTGGTGCCGGCAAAACACACTCGCTCAAAGCGCTGCGCGCCGCAGCGCACCGCGCGAACAAAGAGGTGCTCGTGTTGGCGCCCACCGGCAAAGCCGTTGACGAGGCGATGCAGGAAGAAGCCGGCGACCGCGGGCTGACCGTGGCCAAGGCGCTCAAACTCATTGAGGACAACACGCTGGCCATCGACCGACGCACCGTCGTCGTCGTCGACGAAGCCTCCATGGTCGGCACCCCCGAGCTGAAAAAACTACTGTCCTGCGCTGTGGCCGGGCACGCCAAGATGGTCCTCGTCGGCGACTCCTACCAGCTAGCGCCGGTGAAAGCCCGCGGCGGCATGTTCGAACACCTATGCGGCGATCTGCCCTGGTCGCAGCGGCTCGGCGAAGTGTGGCGCATGCGCACCGCCGCAGAACGTGACGTCTCACTGGCGCTGCGCTCCGGTCACGGCAACCGGCTACGCAAAGCCGTCGGCTGGTACCGAAACCACGGCCGCCTACACACCGGCGACCCGATCGCCATGGCCAACGACGCCGGCGACGCCTACCTGGCCGACCGCGCCGCCGGGAAAGACTCACTGATGGTGTGCGACTCCTGGGAGATGGCCGACGCACTGAACCTCCGCATCCACAAGGCTCTGGTCGGCGACGGCCCCTCGGTGCGAGCCGCACGCGACCAGCGCATCGCCGTCGGCGACATCATCGTCAGCCGCGAAAACGACATCAGCATCACCGTGCGCCCCGGCGCCGAGCACCCCATCAGCCAGCCCGTCGACCAGGTCCGCAACGGCAACCGGTGGCGAGTCGCAGGCATCGACGAGAAAACCAACCGGGTCGCCGCCGAACGGCTCACCGACAAAGCCCGCGTCGTCTTCGAGGGCGACTACCTACGCGAAAACGTCACCCTTGGCTACGCCGTCACCGTGCACTCAGCCCAAGGGGTCACCGTCGGCAGCAAGACAACCCCCGGAGTGTGCCACTCCATCCTGTCGGACACCTCCAGCCGCGCCATGGCCTACGTCGGCATGACCCGAGCCAAAGACGAAAACCACGCCTATATCTATCAGCGCATCACCGGGGAAGCCGACCACGAACACTCCCGCATCGTGTCCGGCACCGACATCCACGTCCTGCGCCGCGGCAACAAATACTCAGCCGCACACCACTTCCGCACCATCTTGGCCAACGACGACCGGCCCCGCACCATGCACACCGAAGCCGAACGCACCGAACGCCACCTCCTGCCCGAGCCCGTCGCCGACCTACTGGTCGCCCAAGAACACCGGCGCAGCGCTCGGCGCGCCGTGTGGCGCGAACACACCGCCGCCGGCCGCGCCGCGGCCGAGGCTTACGCGCGGATGGCCACCGTCGCGAAAGACATCGCCCAACGTGAACGCGATCGCGAACGTGGACGCGACATCGGCGGCCTTGAACTGTAGAACCGCACACGAACAACTGCGAGGAGACACATGGACACCATCGTTTTCGGCACCGGTATGCCGTGCTTTCTGGCGTTCCTGGACCACCACATCGACGAAATCGTGGCGACCTGGATGGAATTCGTTGAAACAGGGCAGGTTGTGCGCGCCCGCCATGAAAACCCCAGCCGCGACACCGTAGTCATCTTCCGGCCCGCCTCAATCGGAACCGTCGAATTCGTACCCAACGAGCCCGCCGGGCGCAAACTCATGGACCGCATGCTCTGGACCCCGCCGAACCTGATCGCACACCCCGACGCCGCCGACCTCCCGCCCGACAAAGCGCACTACTGGACGCTCAACCCGGTCGGCTTCAGCGCGCGATTCGAAACTCTGCCCGACGGCAGCCCAGGACTGATCCTGGGCCACTGGGAAGCAGGCCGCCTGTAACCAGCGTAAGTATCGCTCGGACAGGGCTGCTTGTTCAGTACGGTCCCCGGTGGCGCAGCCGCTCGTTTCCTCGGTGACCTGCCCGGCGTCCGATGCCGGGGAGCAAACCGATGGACGACCTCCTCGACGCGCGGGTCAATTGCCCGCCAGCTGCCGCCTCACCCGATACGATCGCCAGCCGAGAGGGGAATCAAGCAATTGGCTGGCTACGGGTACCGTCTCTGGGCGGTGGAACTGCACCACGGACTCAAACGCAAGCAGCACGCGTTCGGCGCAGCTCAACTTCCCTACAAGAAGGAGGGGGACGACGTCGACGAGACGAGCACCGATGCAGTCCGCGAAGTCGACTACATCGCTGCGGCGAGGCGCGACGTAACTGCTGCCGCGCACCGAATCCACAATTTCGGCCTCACAAGAGGCGACGACGACGAGAGCGCGGCGGCTGCGCAGGGTACCTCGATTCGCTTTCTGTCAGCGGATCGTGACGAGAACGGGAGCCTGCGCCTCAGATTCGAATTCGGGGTTCGACACGCAGACGGGACGCTCATCGATCCCGAGGATCCCGACACCGCCGATATCGCGCTCAGAGGCAAGTCGACCTTGCACCCCTTCCGCGCAACACTGATCACTCGCCCTGACCTGACGCGTGGACTCCTGGCCGTCGAGGCGCGGGGCCGCAGCTGCCCCATGTCCTCGGTGATCCGCGGATTGAATGGCGTCAGCGAGGACAATTGGCGGCTTCGCCCGATCTCACACCTTGCCGGAGAAGCCGCGATGATCACTTTCATAGGCCAGTCCGAGGTCAAGCGAGTCAGCTTTGATCAATGGAGCTATGAGGCCGACGGTGCGAGGGATCGCAAGGAAGTCTCGATGGCTGTGCTCACGGAGATCGAGGGAGAGGCTGTCAAGGAGCGGGTGAAACGGTGGGCCCGCGAGTACTTCGGCTTCCTCAAGGAGCATGTAACCGAGAAGGAAGTAGAAGAGGCCAACCTGCCGGACATGTCCAAGATGTCGACGGAGGAAAAGAAAGAGGTTCGACGGCAAATCCGGCAGAAACTAGAGGAAGAGAAGAGGCGGGCCCGTATCCAGCGCCGCCTCACGGGGCGCAAGGTCGCCCACGAAGAAGCGGACGTCCTCAAGCAGACGGTCTTCGCGAACCGGGAGGGCGACGTCGATATCGATTTCACAGATGTCAGTGTCGAGTTGGATAATCACGGCGCGTCGAAGACATACAACCCGCTCAGCGATTTCGGACGTTTCACATATGGCATCAGCGACCGATATCCGTCTGACGAGGAGTTTTATTCGTCGGCAGAGGGAACTGCATTGGACCTGTTGGATCAGGTGCAGGGACTACAACTGAACACGTAGGCTGGCGGTTCTAAAGGAGGGTTCCATGCCGATCTCGATGATCCCGGACAGGCTGAGCCTTCGGACGGTCCGCGTAGACCATTGGCGGTCGCTCAATCACTACCGGACAGGGCACCGCGACACATACGCGATTGTCGTTATCTTCGGCACGCCCATCATCGCCGGCAGTCTCGCTATATTCCCTCTCCATCTCGTCATCACGACACCCGTCGCGCTGCTGCCTGCGGTGAGCCTTCTCGCCGGAGTACTGCTCGCCGCCGCCGGTCAGGTAATCACTCTGCGCGGACGCATCGCTGACTCCTTGACACTGTCATCCGATCAACGCGTCAGCGCATTCATCCGGGAGACGCTCAGCGGATTGCTACTTGCCGCTGTCGCAGCACTTTTCGACGCGTTGCTGCTCGGCGTTCTCGCCGTTGTCATGAGTGATGTGCAGCGGTGGTGGCACATCGCCCTGTCGGGCTTGATTGTTGCGGTCACCGTCTACCTGGCGATGATGTTCATCGTGACTGCGCGGCGCTTGTACTCGACATATCTCGAAGTCTTTGAGGGTGGTTCACCACTGCCGAAGCCCCGCCGCACAAACTCCTGAGTCGGCGCTGCGGGCCGCGTGCCGCCGTGGTGTCGCCTTCGATGTGTGCCTGGCAGAGGGCGGTGTGACGACGTGCCGAAGCCGATAAAAGTTGCGGGCCAGGTGGTGACACCGGAGATCGCGCACACACCACTGCGTGCCCTCGTCCCTGGCCTCGACGATGTTGGCCCGGTGGCGATTCCATATGCGCGGCTGCCGCGAAGGGCTGCGACTGCGTTCGCCGCGCAGTACGAGCGGTGGTCGGACATTGCTGACCAGACCGTTGCTTCGCTGTGGGCGGGCGAGGCCACGATGGATGCGCTGGTGGCCGCTGCCAAAGAGGCGGTCGCCCGACATCGGGCCGCCGCAACCGGCGAACGAGTGGGGGCGGCCGCTGCCGTCGACCGACTCCTCGATGATCTTGACGAGCGCGATCGGGTTATGGTCTCGGCTCGGCTGTGGGCAGAGCCGCCGCGATCCCAGGGCATGGTGGCGCAGCGTCTCGGTGTGGCCAAGAGGTGGGTCGGCCGCCACCAGCCCCGGGCCCTGGCGAGGTTCGCGGAACTGCTCGCCGAGCCCGTCCACCACGAAGTCAGCGAGCACGCCGCCGCGCTTGGTCGCCGTCTCGGCCCTTATGTACCGGCGGACGTTGTTCCCGCAGAACTGTCTGGTCTTGACGTTGACCCGACGAGTGAGGCCGCGCAAGTACTGTTGCACCTGGCGGGCCCGTATACGGGGCGCGGCGACTGGTTTGAGAACACGACAACCGGCGGGGCCCAACAGGTTGGGGCCGCCGTCGCCGCCGTCTTTGATCGCAGTCCCGCATCGTCTACGGAGTCGCTGTTGCATGCCCTCGTCGTGGAAGGTATGCCGCTGGCCGTCGCGTACACCTACATACGTTCCCGACAGGATTTGCGCTGCTTCGGTGATGTGTGGGTGCGGTGGGGTGATTCTGCAGCCAGTCGGGCTGAAGCAGTCCTGCACGTGCGAGGTGCGCCTGCGACCCCGGAGGAAATCGTCGCCGCCATCGGCGCCGGCCCCACAAACTTGAATGCTGTACGCGAAGCGTTGCGTCGCGACGAGCGATTCGTGCGTGCCAGCGTGCAGACCTGGGGTCTGCGCGCCTGGGGGATTGAGCAGTACGCCGGCAGCATTCCCGAGGAAATGGCCGCCCGCATCGACACGGCAGGCGGAACGATGAGGGTCGATGAGCTGATCGCTGACATACGGTCACGCTTCCCCGACGTGGCAGAGAGCTCCATCAGAACCAACATCACCAGTCTTGCGTTCATCACCGACGGCACCACGGTTCGGCGGCGAACCGACACCGACGAATGGCCGCCGATTCCTCATCTGCGTCACGCGCGGGGAGCTTTCCGCAACGGCCACAAGGAAATACGGTTGGCAATGCCGGTCAACGCCGACGTGCTACGCGGGTCGGGACAGCCGATCCATCCCGCAATAGCCGCCGCTTTGGGCGTCACCCCGGGGCAGCGTCGCCTTTTCTCCAACCCTCACGGACCGCTGCCGGTGATCTGGCGGCTGTTCTCGACAAACGGACCCAGCATCGGCTCCGTGCGGGCACCAGCCAAAGCCCTCGACGCTGACCCAACCGACACCCTCGTTCTGGTCTTCAATGTTGATGCAGAGTCGGTCGAGGTGGAACGAATCGGCGCAGAAATAACTGGGGTCGAGCGGCTGAGCCGACTACTCGGTCACGCGGTTCGCGTTCCGGCCGCGGCACTCGCCGCGAGTCTGGGAAGCCGCCGGGCCGACGTCGCCGCAGCAGTGTTGCGCGCGCGCGGTGACGGCGACCTCGCCGACCTGATCGAAAAACGAACGGGCGCGGAGACCGCACAAGTTGAGCGCAGCAGTGGTGACTAGCATTAGCAATTAGCGCGCCCCGCGGCGCGCTCGGATCGGGGTGCTGATGGTCGCCGCGACCCATGCTCAGCTCGCTAGTAGTCGACGGCGTGCGGGCTTTCGTAGAGCGTCCTGGCATCCACGGCATCGAAAACCGCGGCGCGGACCGCCACGTCGGTCAGGTCGAGCACTCGGAACGTGCCGCCAATCTTGGCCACCGCCTCGATTCGCTGGTAGATGTCGGCGTGATCGGCTGCGTAACGCGCGAGGCCGCGCAACTTGGGAAGTGCGTCGCCGTACTGAGTGCCGTGCGGGTCGACGATGGCCGCGCCGATGGTGCCATCTGCGTTCCTGGTGAAGAACAGGAAATCAGGCCGGGCCAGCTTCATGCCGGCGCCGCTGTCGTAAACCACGCCGAGGGACTCCCGGCTCGCCCGTGACGGATTGCGATACCAGGCAACGAAACCCGGCCTGGCCATCTCCTTAGCAAGGACCTCCGCCTCCCAGGTGTTGCCGCCGAGGTCGAATGGGAAGCTCCCATCGGGACCGCACATGAGATGGTGCTCGAGCGTGGGCAGGGCCGTTTCGGTACCGTCGGCTGCGCGTACCGTTGTGGGTTCCATCCGCGATGAAGGTTTGGCCAGGTCAATATCCTGCGGATCGACGCTGAGCTCCTTGATTTGTCGATAGGTTTCCTGGCGCTCGTCGGTGAGTGCCTTGATCGGAACCCGGTACTGGTCCAGCCACGTCTTGGCCAGCTTGTCGGCTTCCTCGTCGAGATAGGTTTTTACGTCGGCAACAAGCCCGAGCGCGCCGATATCGGTGTGCGCTTCTAACAGAGCGTCCTCATCGGAGTCAGCTTCGCTGTTCGCATCCGCGAGGTGCTCGGCATACGTCCGGCACACATCGGCTCCAAGCGTTCGCGAAGCACGCTTGTAGGCGTCATCAATGACCGCGTAGTCGGCTTCCTCTACGAAGTCGTCGAAAGATTTGGATGTGCCGGAGAGTTCGGACGTGAGGGTCTTGCCTTCGACGGTGAGTACGGCCTTTCGTGCGGTGTTGATCTCGTGGATGAAGCGCGCCTTCGCGGCGTCGAGCACCTTGTGCAGCTCGGCGTGCGCGATCTTGCCGGCGTCGGCAAGGAGTCCGTCCGTGGCCAGTTCCTGAGCGAGTGCGGTGAGGCGCTTCACAGGCTTAACCCCCCGCCTCGGCAGGGACTGCGCGGGCAGTGTTAGCAGCTTGTCCCAAACATCCTCTGGCACAGAAGGGTTGGCGACGACCTCGATTGGATTAATGAGCACCCGCCGCCCTGGCAGCGGCACGTCGCCAGCTTCTCCGCCGCCGCTCATGAGTGCGTCGGCCACCGCCTCGACGGACTTGATATCGAAGAACGGCAGCAGGCAGTCAACGGAGTTGAGTCGCTCGTTGCCGGGAATGCGCCGCGCGAGAGGGGTTCGAATCATGCGCCCGAGGAGCTGGGTGATGTGTGTCCGATCACGTGCGGTGCGGAACGAGACCATGACTTCCGCACGGGGACAGTCCCAACCTGTCGAAATCGCGTCTTTCGCGATAAGGACGCGCACCCAAGTGGATTCCTGCACTCGTTCGGGCGAGATGTGGGCGACCTGGTAGCTGCCAAACGTCTGCAACGTGTGTTCGCCGAAGACGTGAGCAATCGATTCGGTAGGCAGTTCTGGCCAGCGCTGGAAGATCGTGTCGAGCAGCTTTCCGATCTCGTTATGATCCGGGGTCTTTGGCACTTGGAGCACCATGAGCGGTTCGACTGTGTCGGCGTCGTTCTGCTGGGTAGCATAGGCGGCCCACGCTGCGCTGAGTTCGACCAGCTTGTCGGTCCCACGACGCACGAGAACGGTGTCGAACTGTCCAGCCTCGTCGGGGATGTCCAGGACCAGCGTGTCCTTGAGCAACCCGGATTCCTGCACTTTGGCGGCGTCTACCACAACGTTCGGAAGGGTGCCGCGGCCTTCGGCTCCGGCCATCGCGGCGTTGAAACGCTCAACTGTTGCTGAGATGCCCCAGACCACCGGGATTGGGGGTGTCGATCCATTCCCGTTAATGAGGCGACTAACGATCGTTGGCTTTTCGTCTTGGGTGGTCTTTCCGTTGGTTCTCAGTCCACGGTGAGCCTCGTCGAGTACGAGGTAAAGGGTCAGGTCAGGGTCTTCGACAGTGTTCTTAATGGTGTCCCAGATTGTGTGCGAGTGTCCTTCTGGGAGCCCCTCGAATGGCGGCGTGCCGGGCTGAGATTCATCGGTTCCACCGCCGTGGCCCCTTACCAGCAGGCTGTTCCTGCTCAGTTTCTGGGTGTTGAGGAAGTAGATCTTGCCGGCCTGTAACCGCTCTTGGTTGAATGAGGTTGGCACCACGATCAGGTCAGACTGGGTGAGTTTGTTGGAGGCTTCAAGGAGCCGGAACCGCGATTGCTCGTTGAGTGACGGGTCGTCGCTGAACCAGATGACAACCGCGGACGGGTCTGGTGCAAAATCCACGTCGTCGTTGCCGTGAAACAGGGCTTCAAATACCGCTGCTGCCATCACCGTTTTGCCTGCGCCGGTAGTGGCGGTGAGTGAAAAGGCGTGCTTGTCGCCGTCTTCGCGCCAGCGCTTTGCCCCTTTGCGCAGGTTCGTGAGCACGTCGCGCACCGCATCGTCCTGATAGTCCTTGAGGGTGAATTTCATCCGTCAATCACCATTCGCAAAGCGGAAGTTCGACAGGTAGGACTCATAGAGCTGAACGGGCTCGACGGCGTCTGGTAACCGTTGTGCGACAGCCTGAAAGCGACGGTCGTCGTCAGTGACTAGATAAGCGATTCGCAGCCTGTCGGCCTTTTCGACTTCTCGGCAGAACGCACTCGTTTGGTCGAGGTCGAATAGGATGCCATAGCTGTCGGCGACCGCCCATCCTTGGTCGGAGATAGCTTCAATGCGTTCGCCCACGGAGCCGGAGCGCATCCAGAGCAGCGGAGCGATTCGGCTGAACGCGCGGTTGTGGCTGACCCTTACGGCCGATTCGAACGTCAGCGTGAAGAATTCTGCATTCTCCTCAAAGCCTTCAGCCATTGGGAACTCGTCGGTGAATCGGTAGTCCCCGCTGATGCGATCGCCTTCGGGGGTCACCCCGGTGATCGCTGCATCGATCCGTGGCTTGGTGATGTACTCGCAGATCCCGCGTTGTTCCCAGTCGCGGTCGCCAGGGCGCAGGCCCTGGCGACGTAGCGAAGTCTGCTCATCTGCGCTGACTTCATTGTTGGTAACTAGAATGGTCTGTCGGCGCCCCCCGTCTTGTCGGTTCAGCCGCATGACGGCGTGCGCCGTTGTGCCGGAGCCGGCGAAGTAGTCGAGCACTATAGCTTCTGGCTTATCGGCGACAAAGAACCGCAACGCGTCCTCGACCGCGTAGAGCGACTTTGGAAACGGGAACTTCCTTCCCGGGATGAACCGTTCGATCAGTCTGCTGCCGCCGTTTCCAGCGTCATGGCTCGTAATTCGCCAGATATCAGTCGGCACGAACCGTGCCGTGTAGTCGGAGGCGTCAGTGACAACCGACCCATCAGCACGCCGACCGACCGTTTGAAATGTACCGTCGGCGACCTTCTTCCGCTCTCCGTCTTTGAGGTAGTACACCGACGTGTCCGGGCCTCGCCACGGCCCAAGCCTTGCGAAGCCGCCGTCGATGAGTTTGGCGAACTGGTCGTGGCTCACCTGCCAGCGGCCTTCTTCTCCGGAACGTCGAATCGGCCAGATTGCTACGCACCCAGAAGGCGCCTGGATGCTTGAGGTGTCCGATCCGTAGTACGGCGTTCCGACCCCTGCAAACACCGGGCCATCTGCGGTGCCGCGAGCGAATACCGGGTAGAACTGGTTCGGTCGATCCGCCCTGAGGGCGTTGGTTCCGCTGCGCAGCAGCAGGCACCAGCGAACGTCGGTCTTGTTCTTAGTCTTTACAGGATTCCAATCACCATCGAGCTGAAGCGCGATCGGCCGGCTAGTTCCGAACTGAACGAAGTAGATAAACTCCGCGGCGCGCCCGAAGGTGCCTCTCCGTGTACCACTGGACGCGACAGCACTCGTCACCATCGTGATTCGAGCATCTGCAAACGTCTGCTCCAATATCAGCCCCAGGCGCAAGTATTCTTTCTCGTCGATCGTGACGATGAGTACCGAATTCTCTGGATTAAGAAGCTCTTTCGCCAACAGCAGTCGCCGCTCCATAAACGCCAACCACTTGGAGTGGCGGTAGTGGTCATCCGATTCGACGTAGTCGTTGTTGTACTTCCAGTCCCGAGCGCCGGTGTTGAAGGGAGGGTCGATGTAGATGGCGTCGACGCTCCCGCGGTGGGTGTAGGTGAGCGCTTTGAGCGCGAGGTAGTTCTCGGCATTGATAACCGTGTGGAATGGCTTGTCGCCACCACGCTCGACCTTGCCGGTGGACTCCAGGCCGGGGTAGATCAGGTCCCGGAACGCTGCAACGACCACCAAGTCGTTGACAGCGGCTTCACATCGGCGCCGTTCGGGCACGCCGACCAGCTCAAGATGTGCGACTCGGTCATCATTGGTCTTCTCGATCCGTTTCACCAACCACAGTCGCTGGTCAGCGCGCGTGGTCGATCGTCGCGACGGCAGGACTCGTACCTTGTCGCCCCTACGCACTGGGCGGTGCGGCAGTTCAACGGTTTCAGGGCGGTGGCGCTCAAAATTGAGACCAAACGCTCGGCGACCGGACAGTACCTTGAACTCGCGCTCGAGGTCGGTACCCAACTGGGGGTCATTCAGCTTGGCCTGTCTGATTAGCTCGGTCAGCCTAGACACGTTGGCTCTGTGCCCTCCCGCTCTTTCCCGCCACGCCGGCGGTGCCAGAACAAACCTTACGAGGCCGCCTGGCCGTGTCCGGTCGAACACACCGCTAGCGCTCGCGCCGACTGTAGCTGCCTACGACCAGCAGCCGGGCGCCGACGCCGCCGCTGCGCACACTGAGGCGTGATAGTTGGCCGCCGCCTCGTGCGCCTGCCCTTGGCGTCGCTGCGGCGCGATGCCAGGCCGCCTGACGGGCAATAATGGGTCCGTGAGCGAGGGCCAGCCGAGATTCCCCGAAGCGGAACAAGGTGGGGCTGGAGGACCTGGAGCTGCTGCTTCGCGTACCGGGTCGACCCGAAGCCATCCGCGCGTTCACCCGCGCTGAGCGTGCTGAAAGCGGACGCCTACGCGCCCGCGGTCGGCGGCAGCGTAGACCCGCTTGTATTAACCCCCTTGGCAAGGCGTGGCCTGGCACCGCGTTGCGATGTTCGTCGGACGTCACCGACACCTGAACGGTGTGTTTGACTACCGATCGATGGTTGGCACATTCCAGGCGCTACTGGTCGCGCTCATCGCGGTGCTGCCGGGCGCGCTCTACACGATCGCCCGCGAGCACCGCAGCGCCTCGTGGGCCAGGGGTGACATCACCAGCCGACTCATCGGATTTCTTGGTGTGTCGGCGGTATTTCATGCGATCTACGCGCCCCTGACGTACTGGGTATACGTACACGCTGTCGTCAGTGGTCGGCTGGCCCACGGCCGACCGATTGAGTGGTGGTGGTGGCCAGTCCTGTTCGTCTACGTGGTCCTGCCCTACATCTTGGGGGCACTGACCGCCAATAGTCGAAAATGGAGCGCCGAGTCGAACTGGCTCAAGCGGTCCACGAAGTCCGTGGTGGGCTGGTTCACCGATCAGGCGCCCGAACCGCGTGCATGGGACATGGCGTTTTCGCGACCCGAGCTCACCGGCTGGGTGCGCCTGAAGCTCAAGGATGGCACGTGGCGCGCTGGGCCGTGGAATCGTGCACCTGGCACCCCGTATCCGTCCTACGCCAGCGGTTATCCCGAGCCGCAAGAG
The DNA here is from genome assembly GCF_002245535.1 of Mycobacterium lehmannii. Lineage (GTDB taxonomy): Bacteria > Actinomycetota > Actinomycetes > Mycobacteriales > Mycobacteriaceae > Mycobacterium > Mycobacterium lehmannii. Next base: position 13,317 of record NZ_NKCN01000009.1, read on the forward strand.
CTGTATCTAAGCGACCAGGCGGCTATCAGCGATGGCGGCCGTTTCGAGACCGACGAGGCCGGTGAGCCTGAACTGACTGGCTGGTCGTTGCTCATCCGGTGGGATGAGATCACCTATCTAGAATTGTTGGAAGACCGTAGCGGCGACCACCCGTCGCCCGCGGGTGAGTGAGGAGGCCAGCGGCAATGGTGAGTAAAGCCGATCACAGAGCGGACCAAGGCGGATTCAACGACAAGAGGGGCGGCTACCCGTCGGGCAGCAAGCCTGTTTCGCAGCTGCCCAAGATCCCACCGCGTGACCGCAAGCCGCGCGAAACCCCTCCCTCGAACAACCGATAAGCGTCGCTCGCGCCGTTCAGCGGCCGGCTGGGGGCTGTTCGCGGACAAAGAGCCGATGCGAGGCCGGCACTTCCATTGCGTCGGCGGCGTTTCCGGTGATGATGGTCAACGACATCGGCTCGCCAGGATCGCCGATGGTGAACCCTGCCCGCTCGTAGAAGCCGGCCAGGTGGGGTCGGTCGGCGCTGAACTGGCCGTAGACCGTGACCAGTCCGTCTCGGGTCGCGACGTCGAGGGCCGAGCGCAGCAGCCGCCCACCGTGGCCGCGGCCCTGCTGGTCAGGGTCTACGGCCAGGAGGTGAATCTTGGCCACCTTCAACACACCGATCATGTAGTTCATCGACTCTGGCGTCGGGTTTACTAAGTCGAGTGAGGCGCCGTTCATCCGCGTGCCCAGCAGCTCCCAGAGGCGGACGTGAGAGCCCATAATGACCGCGCCGATCGCGGTGTCATTGAGGCGCAGCACCCGCACCATCAGCCGCGCGAAAGCCCACTGAGTGTTCGGGAGTTGTTCAACTGTTCTGAGGTTGTTCTGGAAGCCTGCGGCGGTCGCGACACCCAAGTAGCCGTCGGTCAGTGCCCCGCGGTAGCGTGCGGCCTCAGCGTCGGGGTCATTGCTGGCGACACCGGCCTGGGTGAACCATGTCGGTAACTTGTCGAAGTCCTCGGCCCGTGGTGCACCGATCGTGACTCGGTTACGCCGTCCCAATTGTCAACTCCCCCTTCACAACCCCGACGTCTGTGAGCGCGCGCGCTTCAGGCGATGTCGCCGCCCAGCGAAGAGGCCAGCGCCCTGCTCATATCGTCGTCGTTGACCACCAACAACGACGGGTCGGCGGCGGCCAGCGCCGACAGCTCCTCGGGAGTGTTGGTGCTCAGCCGACGCGCGCGTTCGCGTTTACAGGCGATGACCACCTTGCGGGCGTAGCGGCCGTTGCCGGCGATATCCAAAGCGGTGCCGGCGTCAGTCGGCGTGGCGCGCAGCCGAGAGGCCTCGGTGTGTAGCAGCGGCCAGGCCTCCTCGGCGATCGCGATCTTCTCCTTGCCGGCGATGTGGCGGCCGATCGCCACGATTTCATCGGCGGTGTAGCTCGAGAAGCTCAGTGTGAAGTTGAACCGCGACGCCAGACCCGGGTTGGCGGCCAGGAACCGCCGCATCTCGTTGGGGTAGCCGGCCACGATAACCACCAGCCGGTCGCGAAAATCCTCCATGTACTTCAACAGCGTGTTGATCGCGTCCTTGCCGAAGCTGTGCCCCTCGGTTTCAGGCACCAACCGGTAGGCCTCGTCGATGAACAGCACCCCGCCGAGCGCTTCCTCGCACACCTCTTTCATCCGCTGCGCGGTCTGAGAGACATATCCGACGACGAGGTCCTCTTCGGAGACCTCCATCACCTCGGGGCGCTGAATCTTGCCCAACCCGAACAGGATTTCAGCCACGATCCGCGCGAAGGTAGTTTTCGCCGTACCCGGCGGGCCCTCCAACACCATATGGTTCTCACCCGTCGCGGTGGACTCCTGCCCCTGCGCTGCCGCGGTGAGCTGGTCGATCTGAATCTCGGTGCGCCACACCTCGATCTGCTGCTTGGGACCTTCCAGACCGATCAGTTCGTCCAGGCGGCGCTTGGCGTGCTGCAGCACCTCCTTCTGCTCAGCGGCCAGCGCGGCGGCATCGCGCTGCTCACGGCTGGTCTCGGTAGCCGGGTCCCATTCGTCAGTACGGGTGGCGATGGTTTCGGCGTCGGTCACCACGAGGCGGTAGCCGACGTCGTCGAGCGCCTGCTGCGCGGCCGGCAGAAGCTGCCCCTCGACCGTGGCGGCGAGAAACGCGGTACGGGCGCTCTCCTCCTCCCCAAGCTCGCGCAAGCACCAGCCACGGGTCAGCGCGACATCAGCGGCAATGTACGGGTTGGAGGTAGTGATCTTGTCGGCCTCGCGCAGCGCGGCCTGGAACTGGCCCAGACTTGCAGACGCCGCCGCCGACAGCGCCGCCACCGCCTCGGTGACCGCGTCGAGCACATAGGTTGCTTGCGCCGGCGGCGACACCGACGTCGCGGCCAGCAAGTCAGGCCAGCGCCGCGTGCGGTAATGCAGTGTGGCAGTGATGAACTGACGCCACTGCGCGGCTTGGGTGTCGGCGGCCAGCACCGGGTCATCGAGCAGCTCGGCGGCCAGGCCGTACTGCTCGTCAACGATCAGTGCCGACACATAGGCCAGGGTCAGCGTCGCGCGCGACCACACCGGCAGCGTCACATACATCGGCGCAGACACTTGGGCATGCAACTCGCCGTCTTTGAGCCCGATGCGGCGGGTCTCGCGGTAGAGCGCCTTGGAGTGCTCGTGCGCGCCGGCCACCGCGGCCAAATCCTGGTCGCCGCACGCCAATCGACCCAGCCAGGCATCGGCCATGGCCGGGTTGTCGGCGGTGATGCGGCTGAAAATCCGCAGAGCCGAGGCGCGGTCGCCGGAGCGGTAGCTGTCCATCGCGGTGTCAAACGCACGGCGCTGTTCAGTCGGCGAAGTCATGGCTGGTGGCTCTCCTGCGTTCGCTTACTTATCGGTGATGGGGTTGACGGTAGTCGCCGCGCCGCCAGAAGGTCCTGGCTCGTCATCGGGCGGGCCGATCTCGTCATCTGGCGGTGGCTCCGGGGGTGGCGGTAGCACTCCCTCATAGCGGGCCTCGGCCAGGTCGTGCACCGGCGACAGTGAGGACGGCGCCCCGTCGAGTCCAAGTGACCCGGCAAGGTCGGCAGTCAGCGGCTCGCCGCCAGTGGGCCGCCCGGAGGTGGGCTGGCGGGCGGGCGCCGCAGCCTGACCCAAGCCGCTGAGCATGCCCTGCACCCCGCCATTGGCTGGCGGTGACGACAGCGCGGGCTCTGCCCCGCCGGCGGGTGCGGCCGGAGCGCCGCCGACCGGGTCGACTCCGCCGGCCGGTGACTGCGGCTGCGTGGAGGCCGCTTCCGCCGCGCCGTCAGAGTTTGGTGTGCCCGACGTCGGGGGCCCGCCGGAAGGGACGGGCTCAAACCCTCGCTGGGGCTGACCGTGCACCTGGCGGGCGTTGTTGGCCGCGGAGTCGAGCTGGTCCCACGGTGTGGTCTCGCCGCGGTTACGCAGACGCGAGCCGAACCCACGCGCCCCGGCCACCGCGGCGCCGCCAGCCCCACCGATCGCCGCGTGCATGCCCATGCCCATCGCGACACCGCCCGCTTGGCGGAACAGACCCGGACCGCGCCGCTCAGCGGACAGATCGGCGCGGATGTGGCGTAGCAGCATCATCGCCGCGATCGACACCGCACCCATCATCAGCACATGCGCGAACGGGTTGGCCCCACCCAAACGAACCGGCAGCCGGCCCGCCACGATCGACTCCACGGCCAACCCAATAACACTGACGAACACGATGTAGACCAGCACCTCGATGGCATGCCGGAAGAACTGCCACACCACGTCTGCAGCCCGGCGCTGCGGGGCCCCCGGGATCGCGCCGAGCCACAGCGTTGGCAACACGATCACCGTCGTGTAGATCGCCTTGACCGACACCTTGAGCACCGCCCACCCCGAGAGCACCATGAACGCACCCAGCAGCAGCGCGACGAGGACGTACACCAACCCGACCCAGATATTGGTGCCATCGAGGTGCTGGGCGTAGGACACAGCCGCGGTGTTGCCACACGACTGCATGGCGCGAATCGGGCCGTCAGGGGCGCCGCGGTTGACCGCCGCCGACCAGGCGGCCCCGCAACTGCCGACACGATCCACGACTTGGCCGAAGTTCCACAGCTGCAGCGGTTCTCGCACGGCGTGGGTGATCAGGCTGGCGGTCAGCGCATCGACCTGTCCGGTGCTGCCCACGCCGTCGAAGGCGCCGTTGTGGCCGGGTGTGGCGGCCTGGGCGACGCTGAACCCGACTCGGCGGGCGAACTCGAGCAGGCCGCCCTCGCCGTACATCAGGCCAGCAGGGTTGGCGAAGATCGCGATCGACAACGCCGGCATGGTCAGCGCGATCAGAATCATCGTCCAGCCGCGGCCGGCTTCGCCACGGTGGATGGTCACCACACCGGCGAACACCCCGATCGGTATAGCGATCGCCAGCAGACCCAGTTGGGTGGTGACGGTGATGACCGCATTGGTGACCGCGCGGGCGATCTCACCGATGACAGTCAGCCAGTACGTGCTAACGGTCAGTTTCATCAGCCACAGCGCCAATGCGATGATGCCGACGAACAAACCGGCTTCGCCGGTGAGGATGGTCGCCGAGGTGACGTTGAACGCCATCATCTCCATGGCGTGCAGCATCCAGGCCATCCAACTGTCGGGAGTCCAGCTGATGTCGGGTCCGGCTTGAGTGATCTGTTCGCGGATGGAGGGCAGGCTCAAGTAGTAGTTGCCCAGCGGCACCCCGTAGCTGTCTTTGAGGCCGGTCCAGTTGAGCAGCATCGCGTTCGTCGACGCGGTGGCTGTCGGGGCTGTGGCCACCGCCGTGATGGCCAGCGCGTGTAGGACCGCCAACAGCAGCGCCGGCCGTCCCCACCGCGGGTGAGTCAGATACCAGAAATGCAGGCGGGCCATCATGGGCGCCGCGCCTGACTGCGCTGCCTGGCGCGGTGCGGGTTGGTGTCGAAGACCGCGGCCTGGGCTGCGGTCGGGGCGGCGAACAGCCCCACCTTGCCGAAGCCGCCGAACTCGTCGAGGAACCACGCCTCGCCCTCGCGGCCCGGGATCACCTGGCCGTATTTGTCGTCGATCGCGTCGTCGCCGTGGTCGACCAGCTGCACGGGGCTGGTGTTGTTGACGTAGTTGGCCAGCAGTTCGGGGTGGCGGTCCAGGTCGCGGTCACACCACTGCAGCGTCGCTTTGGCGATGTCAGATCGCTTGAACCCCAAGCACAGCCGTTGATCAATGAACTCGTCTTCGAGGACGGCGAAGTCTTTGATCGGCTGCTGGCTGACGCCGCACAACCCCGTCCAGGCCTTGCGGCCCTGGCGAATGATCGTGTTGGCGCATTTTTGGCCCCCGGGCGAATTGGTCCAGGCCGCGCATTCCTCGACGACCAGCATGTCTGGCTGGTCGGGGCGGGAGAAGAAAATCGATTGGGCCAGCTCTGCGGCCAGACCGTAGAGCGCTTGGGCGGCGCGCTGGCCCGGGGTGGTCTGCTGATGCAGGTGGGCTTGATATTCCTCGGTGACCGTGGGCAGCTTGAGGCCGGCGAAATTCCAGATCACACATTGAGCGGTGGCCAGGGCGGGCACCGGCAGCGACTCATCGAACAGCGGTCGCAACAGGCGTTGGGCGGCAAGGCCTTCCAGCCCGATCAGTAGGTCGGTGTCGGCGTCGGTGCGCTGCGCGTCGGGCAGGTCGCGCAGATACCGGATCAGCTGTGCGGTGCTGCCGATGCCGTGCGCGGCGCGCGACTCGGGGGCCAGATGGCCCCACAACCGCTGGGCCCCGCGGCTCAGCGGCGACAGCCCTAATTGCGGTAGCAAATGGTCGATCGTGCGTTCCGCGGCTTCCTCGAAGGGAAATATTTTTAAGCCGTCGAGGCTGAAATTCATGCGAGCGACGTCGATAACCACTTTGTCATCGAAATCGGCCAACGCTTTTTCATGCTCGCGGGCATCGGTGGGGTCGAATAGATGCAGACCCGCGCCGAGTTTCAGCCATGACCGATCCAGAAGTTTCGTCACATGGGATTTTCCGCGGCCCGGCGACCCGCAGATAACCATGTTCATCGGATTTTCCCGGGCCGGGGCGTTGAGCAGATCGAGCAGCACCACGTCGCGCAGCCCTGGGCTGGTCAGGTTCATGCCCAGTGGCACACCGGTGTTGTTGCCCAGCTTGCTGGCCAGCAGCGGCACGAACGGCGCGAACCGCTTGGTCGTGGTCGGGTTGCGAAACTCATCGAGTGCGGCACGGCGTTCCCCGCCGGGACTGAAGGCCCGCCACAAGGTGGGCTGGCTGCCGCGCCACCGCTTGGACCCGATGTTTTGGCCGCGGAACGTGCGGGCCACTTCGGTGACCGCCCGGTTGACGGTGTCGGGATCAGCGGCCGCGGCGGCGACCACGATGGCGGCGTTGACACCGCGCTCGGCGCTGCCGCGTTTGAGTTCGGAGGCCAACTCCTTGCCCGAGGCCAGCTTGCGCAGCAGCTCATCAGAGCTCGCCGCGTGCCGGCCGCGCTGACGGTACTGGTCGCGAATGTTGACGATGACGTTTTCAGCGCTCGACACCGCCACCTCGGCGGTGGTGAACGTGATGTTGATCGTCCAGTCCAACACGGTGGCCGGGGTGGTCAGATCGTCGAGCACCTTAAACAGCGTGGAACGCGGCCAAGCGATCCCCGTGTCGGGGAAGCTGTCCAACGGCAGCAGCGCCTGATACGAATCAGCGACACCGTCGGTGCGGTCGCGAAACGTGCGCACGAAGATGTCGGTGTCGGCGCGGGCCCCGCGCCAGCGCCGGCCGCGCACGCTGGCCGCGCCCGGATCCAGATGCACCGGGGTAAACGCTGAGCCGGGCAGGCTGGCATCGGGGTCAAACGGTTGGCTCGGCAGCGGGGCGTCCCACGCGCCGCGGCTGGCGATGTAGTTCCAGTGCCACCAAATCTGTTCCACCGTGGCCGGTTTGGGGAAAAACACGCTCGGCAGCTCGGCGATCATCTGGGCCGCCAGATCGCGGTAGTAGGCGATCGAGGAATCGGTGTCTTTGTCGCGGCCCAGCGCGGCGTCGAACATGCGCCGCCACATGCCGCTGGGGGTGCGTCCCCCCAGGCCGTAATCCAGCGGCAGGCTCAGCCAGTAGATGCGCCGGCGGGCACGGTGGGCGGCGATGGCTGGCTCCCACGTCCGGCAGTGCTGCACCCACGGGCGCGCCGCCGGCGCCACACTGGTTGCCCCATCGGGGCGGCGGCGCAGATCGGGATGGCTGTGCAACATCTTGCGCACGGTGCTGCGCGGCGCCACGGGCACAGTCAGGCCGCTGATCGAGGACCCCGACGGCAGCGCCCGCCACAGCTCGGCATGCTCGGCGGCGACACGGTCTTGCCACTCCTCGGACAAGAAGATGAACGGCTGACCGGACAGCAGATAGTCGGCATACACACCCTGGGAAGTCAGCCGCAGATTGCCGATCGCGCGGATCGGGGTGGGCGCAGACATCACCGAATCCCTTTAACGGAGCCGGTGTGACGAGCACACCTTCGGCCGTAGGTTCTCCCACCACCACCGGGCGCGGGTGCGCAGCGACGGGCGGGTGGCCGGCAGCTTCGACAGCAGCCAGACCGCGGCCACGGTGAGCACCGCACCGATGACCAGGATGCGAAAAGCGTTGCCGGAGTCGATGTTGGCGGTGACCAGCGAGCCTGTCACCACGAATCCGGTCACCGCCGCGATGGCGTCAGGGGCGCGCCACTTCTCTTTGAACGGCAAGGTGAACCCGTCACCGGAGTCGCCCAGGTGAATCGGCAGGGAGCGCTGATCGGAGTAGATCTTGGCCGAGACGTCGGTGCTCATTGTCAGCGGTCCCACACACTATCGACGCGCACCGGGTTGCGAATGCCGGAGTCCTCGGCCTCCTGGGTCAGCGCGGCGGCAATACCGACCGACAAGCCGATCAGCACCGCGAACACGATCACGCCGATCTCGGAGGTAATGGCGGCACCCGAGCCCTCCTTGAGCTTGCGCATGGCTGACACACTGCCGACGACCAGGGCGACCAACGCCAAAAACCCCAGCACAGCCAGACCCAATTTATTGCCAGCCTCAAAAAGGCCCGACGCCGCCAATAAGTCGGTGTTCTCCATCATGTGCATTCGCCTTTCGTGTCGCAGTTATCGATGTGGTTTGGCGACCGGGTCGGCGTCGGTTTGTGTGCCGACCTGTGGAATCAAGTCTATGGCCGCCACCATCCATGTTCCGCCGCTATTTTCGACCGTCAGCGGATACACCAAATTGACCGTCGCAAATTGCGATGTCTGCGCGACAACCGTGGCACGAACATGCAGCTGCTCGCCCGGTGCGGGTGTGTCGGGCACGCTGCGGCTGGTCGCGGCCGCCGACACCACCGCGCTCTGGTAGCCGCCGATCGGGCGCAGTGGCGCACCGGCAACCACATACCGATCAAGCCCGTTCGTAGCCGTCAGATACGTGCGGATGAACCCGGCCACCACGGCGAACACGGGGCTGTCGGCGGCCAGGGCGTGGCGGTAGTCCAGCTTGAAGTCCGCGCCCGGCCCCGGATCGTTGATCTGGGCCGGAAAATCCAGCGCGCGCGGTTGACTGTTCCACAACGAAACCGCGACCTGATAAAACGTGCGCGTGGGTTGCGCCGAGACATAAGGACGTTCGTTGACCGAGATCACCGCGGTGTAGATTTCGGCGTCACCGACCGCGCCCATCCGTAACACCGGCCCCACCTGCGGCGCGGTGATCACTGCGGCCGGTGTCGAGGGCAGCGCCAAACCCTGCTCCGGCAAGGTCATGAAGCGCTGCAAGCTGTCGCGCTGACTCTCCGTCGCCGTGCGCCACGCGACCACGAAATCGGACGCGAACGCGCCGACAATGCTTTGCTGATTGCGTTCACGCTGGGCGATACCAGCGAAGTCGGGGCGATCCGGAGCCAAGAACACCTTGCAACCAGCCGCGGCCCCAAAGATCGCCGCCACTGTCAACGCGGCGACCCCGGCCCGCCGCGCGCCGCCACGCCACCGGTGAAGACGCTGCTGCCAGGTTCTCGACAGGGCCACAATGAATCTCTTTCTCAGGGTTGATAACCGAGGAACTTCAGCGAACTCATCGCGAACGTGTTGTCGACGGGGTCGCTGCCGCTGTCGGGCACGGTCAAATCCGGGTACGGCTCAGCGGTTTGTGTTTCCGGCGACAACGGCGCGCCGCCCTCCCCCAGCAGCGACTCCATCCGCCCCGGCTGAGTTTCCGGTAGGACGCCCGAATCTGCCGGCGGAAGCGGAGAGCTCGGCGGACGCGAAGTCTGCAACACCACGACGTTGACCCGTGAGGCCAACACCCGACGCGGCAGCGCCGCGCTGACAGGCCCGTGCACATTGCCGGTGTCTTGGGTGTAGATGTCGGAGACCACATTGCCGTTGAAGAAAACATATTGAAGGCGGCTCACCACCCGGTGCTGCAGCCAACGACCCTGCCCGCCCGGGGTTTTCGCGACCCACCCCGGCGTGACCTCGACACCGGAAACCATGTAGGTCTTGCCGAAATCGACGGTGAGAACCTTGCCCTCGAGGGCCTCGTCGCGGGTGGCGCGCGCACACACCCACGCCGAATCGCTGGCCGTGTCGGTCAACGACTGCGCCGAGGTCGAACCCGCCGCGCACGGAGCGCTGGCGGTGAACGGAATCGACTGATCCTGCGGCACCGCCGGTACCGGCGAGGTAGGCACCGGCTGCGCCGCGGCCACCGGCGCCGGCCGCGGCGCATTGTCGGCCCGCCGCTCGGGCGGTGTGCTGCCGTCGCCGAACATGACCAACGCGGCCACAATCGCCGTCACCGCCACCACCAGGCCCACACCCAACACCACAGCGGTGCGCTTGGCGCCAGCGTCGGCGCCCGGAGCGTCGCTGGCCGCGGCCGCGTCGGCTGCATCGGCGTCGAGATCCACCGGGGCGGCGTCGACGGTGCAGGTGAGCGGCTGCAGGTTCGGATCGGAAACCGGCTCAGCGGCACCGCCGGACTCGCCGCCGGTGAGAGCGGTGGCGTCGACGCCGAACCCGTCGTCGTCCGGATTGCGCGGTTGTGGAGCCGGTGTGCAACCGGGCTCCACACCGCTCAGCAAGTCATCAACCCAGCGGTCGTCACTGCCCGAGTCCAAGGCCCCCGCCGCGGCAGCCTCACCCACGGCGATCGTCCTCTACCACCTCAGCGTCGATGACCGTGGCCGGCGGATGCCACGCCGGCGGCGGTGGACCCATCCACACCGGCAGCAGCACCCAGCCCCCGGGCTGACTCGGCGCCCACCCCACCGGGCGCGGCGCGGCGGCGCGGGTGGCATCGGTACGACGCGCCGGCGGCAGTGCGGTCCGTCGCGGCGCGGGGACGGGGCGGTTGCGTGCGCGCACCGCACGCACCGCCCAGATCGCGACCGCGATCGCGATCAGCGCCGGGGCAAGCTGAATGATCAGCTGCACCACAGCCAACGCAGCCACCGCCACCAGTGCAGCGAAGATGGCGAACACAGCCAGTAATGTCTTCATGCGGGCCAACCTAACGTCGAGGTATGACATATATCGGCGGTCACAAACTGTGCGCCGACTTAGCACATCGAGTGCGGTAGGGTGCGGAATATGACAGTCCCAGCCGACGGCGTTGCCCGACTCATGCACTTCGTCGACGCCCGCCTGGGCCAGCTGAAGATGAGCAAGGAAGAGGCCAACCGCCGAGGCTTTCCCCACCCCAGCACCCTGGCCGCGGTCCGCGACCGCAACTCCCAGCACACCCCCACCGTGCGGACCTTGCTGCGCATCGACCGCACCCTGGGCTGGCAGCCCGGTTCGGCGGCCGTGGTCATGTTGGGCGGCACACCGTTGAGCGTGACCGCCCGCACCACCCGCAACGTTCGCGCCATGGAGCGATCGGCCGCACCGATGACCGCCGACGAGGTGGTTGACCGGCTCCTCGGCGAGCTGCACGACGAAATCGAGCGGGCCCGAGGCGAGGTCCGCGCCGCCGACGAGCGACTGCAACGCCTCTACACGGTGCACGACCGGCTGCTGCAGGAGTTCCGCGTCGATCCCGCACTGGTCGCGGAGTTCGACGACAGCGACGCCGTCACCGGCACCGCGCAACACTGACCAGGCGGGGCTCATCGCGGCATCCGCTCCCCATGCTCGGGCAGCCGTTGAGGCTCCACCACCGGAGGGGCGGTCACCTCATAGTGCCCGAGAATCTCGGCGGCGTCGTCGGCAGTGAGCTCACGCTGCGGCGGCGTCAGCGGCCACCACTGATCCGAGCCCGGGATCGCCAGCCAGCCCTCGGCGATTCCGTAGACACCCGCCACCGCGGGTACCGCGGCGACCTGCGCGCACAGCCACGGCACCACCACCATCTGAGACAACGACGGCGCAGGATCGTAGAGCACGATGATCGGCAGACCCAACGCCACACCGGACCACAGCAACGCAGCCACCGGGTAGGCGCGCAGGGTCGCCGGAACACGGCTCACCAGAACCGATTTGAGCGCAACGCCTCCCATCCATCCCAACGGCAGGCACAACGCCAACAGGACTACCGCCACCAACTCCACCTGTGATGTTGGCGACTTAGCCACCCGCAGGATCAGCGGTGGCAGCGACGTGTCGTCGTGCGGGTCTGGCACCGCCGCGACGGTGTTGCGCTGCCGGGCTCGCACCCGGCGGCCAAGCTGCTCGGCGCGGCGGCGCTGAATCAGCGACCAACCCTGGTGGCGGGCGATCCAGGCCCGCCGCACCTCGTCGAACCTGTCGCTGGTATCGGCCATAATCCGAGCCTAAATCGGGCCAAAGGGTCGCTCGTGCACTATTTTTGCGCCACGCCACGTTAGTGCGCGGCGGCCCGCAGCGACTGCGCGCCGCTATCCCCCACGAACTGCTTGCGCCGCCAACAGGCAACGCCGGGCACAACGGCGCTCGCCGGCGCCGGGTTGCCCGACACCAGCACAGCGGCGGATTCGTCGAGGCCCGAAAGGCGCTACTGGCGGCGGCGGTGCGCGCTGGAACACGGTCAGCGCGGTCTGCAGGTCATGTCGGGCCTGCACCAGCGCTGCCGAGACGGCGGCATGGACATCGTGTTGTGGCCCAGGCGAAGTCATCGCATCGACGCGACCACGCCAGAGCTGTCGTCGGCGCTTCGCCGCCGGATTCGCGCCGCCCGCAATTCGTCGAGGTAGGTGACGAACTCGGTCCAATCGATGAGGCTCACCATCCGCCCGGGCGTTCCGCGGATAAGCAGCCTCGCGAAGTTCTTGTTGGGAGGCATAAGTTCTTCGGGCTCCAGGGCATTGCCGAAGTTACGGCCGGTCGAGGTGGAATCCAAGCTGTGGTCGTACGACAGTTGGCTGCGTGTCGTCTTGCCGGCCCAAAACGCCGCCGACTCCATCAAATCCTTCTCGTGCGAGCCGTACATGATCAGCGACGCCGGCACGACCGCCCGGATCGCAGCACCCTGCAAAGGCCCGTAGATCGCGTCTAGCTGCTCACCGGCCTGAGCAGCGAAGCACAACGACACCCCCAAGCCGCGAGACTCGGCGATGTACTGCGGCAACCGCGGCAAGGGAGTGTTGGTGATTTCATCGAGGAACATCCCCAACCGCGAAAACTCCTCCCACTGAGCCACTTTCACCCGTTGCCGATTGATCAGCTGATCCATCAACGTGATCGCCTGGGCGGCCACCGTACCGTCGAACGGGGTGAGCAGATAGATCGTGGCCGCCGCGTCCTCCAAGAACGTCTTGTCGAGGATCGGCAGCCCCTTGTCGCGTTCCATGGTCTGCAGCCACGCCGTCAACACCTTCGTCACGGTGATCTTGACCGAATCGCGCTGCTTGGCCTCCATGCCCAACACGCTGCGCACCCGCGCCTCAAAGTAGCGGTTACCCGCCCACACCGCGGCCGTCACCCACGACGGGTGGGTGCCCATCTGCGTCGGCCACGGGTTGACCAACTCGACGTCCTCAGCAGCCTCCAACACCCAGTCGATGCCCAGACCGAGCGCTTGCGGGCTGGCGGCATAGAGTAGACAGGTCAGCGGGGCGAACGCCAGATCGTCCCAAGGGCCCGGATCGCTGCCCCGAAACGAGCTACCCGACAACGCGACCGCCGACGTACTCAACAGCGTGCGTGCCACAGCCTTGGCATCTTCCAAACTGCTGATCCAAGCCGTCGGATCGAACCGGTAGGGGCGCAGCTCGGCAGGATAGTACGGGGCCGCCACCGGCCGCAGGTCAAGCAGCGCGGCAGGTCCATAGCGTCGCGAGGCCACCATCTGCATCAAGTCGTCCTTCGATGAGGACACCAGCGCCGCGCCAGGCCACAGCACCGCCGACTGGGCCAGCCACATGCGGGTTTTACCGGTGCCCGGTGGAGCGAACGCGCCAACATGCGGAGCGGTCTCCAAAGGCACCAGCCGGTCGCGCTCATCGCGCACCCAGCCGGCGAAAGGCGTCACCGGCGGGCGGTAGCTGCTGGTCGTTGCTGCAGGTGCCGCACCCATACCTTCGACCCTAGGGCTGGCGGCACAGTGCCCCGTGCACGAATTTCGCCCGCCGGTTCAGTCCAGCGGCGACACGTACTGCCCGGCGCGCACGTCGGGACCGATCCGCACCGCAAACTCCAGTTGATCGGCGGTATACATCCAGCCAGCATCAGTCCATGTACGCGGAACAAGTTGTGCCACAACGGGTTGGGGAAGCTCACACGCCTTGGCGACGTCGGCGATGGTGAACAGTCCGTCGAGCTCGCTCATCGTGGCCGCCGCCTTTCGGCGACGAAACGAGTCCAAGCATAGCGGGCGGGCGAGCTGCTCATCGGGCATAGACTAAGGCTAGAGGCGACCCAGCCCCGCGAGGGACGCAAATTTTCTTGCGCATGCCGAGGGCGCCGATCGATTATGCGCGAAGACCGATGCGGCACGCGGCTGCCGTCCGTGCGCAACTGACGAGTTTTGGTGATCGGGCGCGCCGCAAATTGCCGGATAATTAGCTGATGTCGGTGGTGCAAGAGTGTGGTGCGAGCTGAGGCAGTGATTGAGCGTGCCCGCTTGTTGTTCGCGCCCACCGCCGCACCGCCCGCGGGCGGCGCGGCCGCCGGCCTGGCCGCCGCGGCGTGGGCGACCGCGGCCACCGCTGACATCACCGGCCACAACTCCGGGCTCCTCGTCGCGCACCACAAGACGTTCGCCCGCAACAACACCGCCACCCTCAGTGAGGCTGGACACACCGAGGCCGTTCTCGACACACATCTTGCACGCGGGGCGGCGCTCACCCACACCGGCGGCCGGCGGCTCGACGCGATCGCCGCCGAAACCCGCGCCACCACTCGGGCCGCTGCCACCGTATCGACACCGGCCGGCGAGCGGGCGATCCTGCTCGCCCTGCGCTCCCAGCTCTCGCGCGCCAACGACGTCGTCACCGCCACCACAGCCCAAGCCAGCGGACTAGCCGGCCAAATCCGCGGCCTCACATACCCTGTTGACCGCCCTGACCCTGCGGTGCCCGATGACCTACACGCGGTGCAGGAGGGCGTCGGCAGCGACCCCCCTGTCGCACCGTCATTGTTCGAGCCGCCATTTCCGGCTGGGCCAATCGTGTGGTGTGTCAGACCGCAAGGGACGTTTGGTTTCTGGCGGTGCTCGGTGCTCTACCCGGACCTGAGTGTGGGCACCTACTGGAGTCCGAGCGACGACACTGGCGGATCGCTGCCGTGAAGATGCATTCTGGTGTCAGGAGGAGAAATGAGTACTCGAGCCGACGGTGAGGTGTCCGCCGACGAGCTGCGCCAATACGCCTTCCACATGGAGCCACAGGTTGAACAGCGGGGCGAATCATGGGCGGCGATGTATCCGGGCGCGGACTGGTCAGTGTCGGGCACCAGCGCCGATGACGCGCTGCGCCTGCTCGGAGAGGAGTTCATTCGCCGCCAGAATGCCGGCGAGGACCCGCTTGCCTACGCCGAAGTTGTCTACCGTCGGCACCTGCGCGAGCCCGTCGCGGGTGTGTATGCCGTCGACAACGAGTTGTACCGCAAGCTCGTGCACGCTTCAGCGCCCGAGCGTAAACGGACAATCGAAAAGGCCGAGAGCAGAAGGAGATTGGGGCAGTCCTACACACTGTCCGATTATCTGCGCGACTGCCAGCACTCCTAATACGGTCACGGGTTTACAGGCCGAGCCAGGCCTGTTCCTGATTGAACGCCACGATCGCGACCTCGATGGACTGGGCGGCGGTGCTGATACGCACTGTCTGTCGCGAGATCTGCTGAAAATGGATGTCGGGTTGTTGCCCCCCAGGCTGGGAGCGGCCCAGCGTGATCACCGTCGACGACAGTCCCGCCGGCGGCGGCATGACCGGGCGGTCGTTGACGATGATGGAAGGCACGAACTCCGCGGGCCGGTGCCGGTCGACGACAGCGATGTTGGGTTGCGATAAGCCAATCCAACGGTTGGGCTGGCGGGAATAGATCGCGATGCGCTCGCCCACCGCCGCGGCGCGGATAAGAAGTTGGCGCACGTAGTAGTCGCCGGCGTCCATGACGATGCGCGTGGCGCGCTGCGGATCGGTCAGCGACAACATGACCAGGTCGTCGCGCTGCACTTCCGGGGTGGCGCGGCGGTCGTCACGCAGCGCCGCCCCCACCAAGATCCCCGTCGAGCCGATCGGGATTTCCAGCGCGGCCGGGTTATCGAGTCGGCGCGCCGGGATCTGCAAATGCTGCGGCCGCGCCGCTGGGGCGGCACGCACCGCGGCCGCGTACTGATCGCCGGGCAACGGATTGAGATACAGCGTCGGCGGCTGCGGCGGTGGCTGAGGGTCGTTGGTGCGCACCATGGCCGCCACCATCACCGGCCCATCGCCGTCAGGCGCTTCGGTGTATCGCCGCTTGAACAGGCTCAGCGTCAACACCACCTCATCGGTGCGCAGCGCCCACATCTGATGCAGCGAACCGGTCGTGATGTCTTCGGGTGAGAAGTAGTACGTCGTAAAAAATCCGGGGTGGCCCTTGACCGTGCGCCAACCCACCTCCGGGCCGCCCTGCGCGCGCCGGCGGGTCGCGGGGTTCGTCGAGCGAAACGGCACCGGTTCGGCCGCGGCGTCGGCACCTTCGATGACCGGAGGGCTCGGCGCTTGCTGCAAACGGGCACCCAACCGGTCCAGCGCGGCGTCGAGTTGCTCAGCGGTCAAGGCTGTCGCGCGGATGTCACGCTCGAGCATCGCGGTGATGATCCGTTCGGTGGCAGCTGCGGCAGCCGCGCCGATCGAACGCCGATACTGCAATCCCGGTAGCGAGCCTTGAATGTCGAGACGCACGATGAGCTGCAGGGTGCGCACACCGGCGGCCGGGCGATCGGCCAGAAGGGTGCTGTAGAGCGGCGGATAGCCGCTGCCGCGGCGTACCCTGTGCCCGGCGGGCACCACATCGATGCCCAGCTTGAGACCGCCCGGTTGGTCGAGCAGCTCGGCCAGCAGCTCCAGCGGCAACACGTTGCGGGTCAGCGACACCGTCGACCCCCGCAGGAAGGTCAACGCATACGGCTGGCCGGTCACCTCGATCATGGTCAGCGCTTCGAAGGGCTCGACCCGTACGCCGCACACGATGTTGCCGTGGGGCACATCCACCGCCGCGGCCGCGGCGCGCCGTGGGGAGCGCTGTGAACGCCAGCGCGCCGCGGCCGCCACCCACGCCGGCGCGTTGCGCCGATGCAGGGTCGGCACCAGCAGCAACAGCGCTACCGCGGTGATCACCGCCGCGGGCCACCATCCGAACCGGGCCGGAGGCAAGGCTAGAAACGCAACCAGCGCAACGACTTCCAGCGCCACGACCACCGGTGTGCCCGCACGCACGCCTACAGTGCTCGCCTTCACTGCAATCTCCTGCGCATCGCGGTCACGGCCAGCACGCCGCCCGCGATCAGCAGCACCGCCGCACCACCGATGAGCGCCGTATTGCGCGGCCGTAGATCCGGGCCCGGGTCCGGCGGCGGGACATACAGGTCGGTGCTGAGCCGCTCGACAGGCTTGGGATCTCCCAGCGGCACATCGAACGTCAACGCCGCAACCGGATCGATCACCCCGTAGCCGACCTTATTGTCCACCCCGCGGGCGGGGTTGTGGGCGGTCTCGGTGATGCGTCGAATGACCTGTGCGGCGGTCAGATCGGGGAACTTCGCGCGGACCAGCGCGACCACGCCGCTGACGTAGGCCGCCGAGAAGCTGGTGCCCCAGAAGCCCGCACCAAGGCCGGGCTCGTCGGGGCGGGCGTTGACGGCCGCGCCGTTGGTGTTGGCCAGACCCATGATCCGCCAGCCCGGCGCGGCCACCGACACCCAGGGCCCGTTGATCGAATCAGGCAGCGGCAGCCCCTCGGGGGTGACCGCGCCCACGGCCAGGACATAGTTGGAGAACCACGCCGGCGTGACGATGGTGCGCACACCGGCCCAGTCGCGTGGGTCTTCGGGATTGAGCGGGTCGAAAGCCGGGTTCTGGCCACAGTCCTGACCCCGCTGTGGTTCGCCCTTGTTGCCCGCGGCGGCCACGATGACGATGTCCTTGTCGACCGCCGCGTAGCGCACTGCCGCGCCCAAAGGGTCCTGGTTGACCGGTGCGGCGGCGTTGATGCACGAGGCCAACGACACGTTGATCACTTGCACGCCCGGCAGATCGGCGGCGTGGCGGATCGCCTTGGCCAGCGTCACGATGTCTCCCGCTTTGCGCTGGCCTTCCACATCGCCGGCGCTGGGACGGGCCAATGTGAACGCCGTCGAGGACTGCCGAATGGAGATCAAGGCGGCATCGGGGGCCACTCCCACCACGCCGTCGGGCCCGCCCGGCGGCGGGCCGGGCACCAGAGGCTGAGCCGCCCCAGTGTCGGCGGGCCCCTGCGCCGGCGGAGGACCCGCAGGTGGCGGCGGCGGAGGAGGGGGGGCCGGCGCGGTCACCGTCGCCGTCGCGGTGATCGTCGGCGGCGGCGGGAACGCCGGAGGCGCAGGGTTGGCCGCCACGTCCGGTGGAGGCGGCGGCGCGGACACACCAGCAGGACGCGGCGTGGGCCGGTCGGCCGGATTAGACGGTGCCGCGCCGATGATCGACGCGACGATCGTCCCGTGACTTTCGCAATCGGTCAAACCGCCGTTCGCCAACCCTTGGACGTAGTCGCCACCCGGGAACAGCCGCGGAAACCGCGGGTTTGGGGTGACGCCGGTGTCGATGATGGCCACCGTCACACCGGCACCGGTGGAGTACTGCCAGGCCTGCTCTATGTTGAGCATGGTGTTACCCGGATCGGGCTGGGTCACGTTGGGGTCGCCCACTACCACCGGTTCGATGCACGCCTTGGTTTGGCGCATCTCTTGGGCGGGGCCGGGCGTCTCATCAGGCGGTAGCGCAGCGGGGTCGATCACCGGTGGAGCGACCGCCAGCGCCGCCGGCGGTGCTAACAGGTTCGCGGTCAACAGCCCGGAGGCGGCCAGCGCAGCCGCGACGCTTTTGGCTCGCATCAGTGCAACCTCACGTATTGCAGCAGGCCGATAGCCCAGGCCGCGAACGGCAGGATCAGCGCATAGCCGATGTATTCGAGCCATTCGACGACTTGGCGGATGGGTTCGGAGAAGCTGCGCGAGGGAATCACCGCACCGGCCAGCAGTCCGCCCACCGCCACGGCAAGCACCGCGGCCGCCGCCACCACGACAGCGCCGGTGGCCGAGGCCGGAGCAGCCATGCCGTAGTGGACCGGAATCGCCATCAACGACAGCGCCGACCCGGACACGATCGTGACCGCATGGCGGCGGTGGCGCAGCCCACGGGCCCGCAGAATCAGACACAACGCGCTGACCACGACGACGACGATCGAGGGCCACTGCGAGCCCGCCCCCGGATTGATGGCCCACCACGACGACGCCAGCTGCACCGCGGCGATACCGAGCAGTGTGCCGGTCAGTACCCGGTTGGATCGGCGGGCGACCTCGGCGACCTCCTCGCCGCGCAACGTCACGTCATGGGCCGCCGATTCCACCGGGGTCAAGGTGTCCTCGGGCTGGCCGGGCGCGCGGGAGAACATGTCGCGGCCGGTGATGGATTCGAAGGTCTGCCGTGGCACCTTCGACATCCACAGGCCAACGGCGGTCGATGTTCGTGACGCGATCAGCACCGCCATCAGCATGACGATGGCGATGCGTTGACCGGGCACGTCGAAGAACATCCGGGTCAGCGCCGCGCCGATGACTGCGACGGCCACCGTGACCACGGCGGCAGCGGCCGTCCAGTGCCGTCCGGTCATGCGCGCCAGCAGCAGCACACCGACGGCGGCGACCAGCGCCGCCAGGAAGGCATGAGGGGCGCCGGGTTGATCGCCGTACGGTGCGGTGGCGCCGGCGACGACGAAGCTGATGAGGCTGGCCCACGCGGCGCCGTCGACGATGACCCTGCTGGCTCCCGAGCGTGCGGTCAGCATCGCCGCGGCCAGCAGCACCAGCGCGGCGCCGGCCAAGATTGCCGGGCTCAGCCACACGTCTTGGGCCGCCCAGCGCATCCGCCACACCAGCACCGCCGCGCCGGCCAGCGCCGCCGCGGTCAGCGCGCCGGCCACCACCACGGCGTCGTGGGGCGATACCGGCGGGAAGTGAGCATGGGCCCAGCGCGCCAACGCGGTGGAGACGTTCTCGATCAGCGGCGTGTATCGGCGCGCCGTCTTTTGCGGAACGAAGGCCAGCAGATCCCCATCGGAGACGCCTTGCGCCGACAGCGACACCTCATCCGAGAGGCGCGTCATGCCGACCGCGCGGGCGAATTCGTATGTGGCGACAGGTAGTTCGTCTTCACCCTTGGCGCGCAGGAGCCGGTTGACCGTGCCGAGGGTCGAGTCGGTCAGCGCCGACAGCGGTACCGCTGCAGGCAGCACGAGGTCAATCTGGTGGCTGTCTCCGACCAGAAGCGACACCCGGCACGACGAGGGCACCAGCGGCCCGCCCGGGGCCGGCGACCCCGACGGCGGAGTTGAGGGCCTAACAGTGGTCATCGGCGCCCCCTCGGGTTGTCGCTGGTCGCGGGAAAGTGCTCTGCGATCGCGGCGGCGATCTCGATGAAACGGCGCCGGGTCGTCTTGTCGACCTGACCCTGGATGTCGATCACACCGCCGGGGCGCAGGTGGCGATCGAAGGGCACTTCGACGACGATCTGGCCGCGCTGGCCGAACTGCTCGTGAAGCACTTCGCGGGTGCGTTTGTCGGCGTGGCCGTCGGAATCGTTGAGTACCACCACTGTTCGATGCAGCAGGCCGGTGTGTCCGGTGTTGGCCAGCAGCTCCATGGTTTGAGCCGCCGCCGACGCGCCGTCGACCCACATCGAGGACACCACGATCAACGCATCCAGGTCGCGCAGGACTTCACGGGTCACCGCCGAATCCATCGTCGATCCGCAGTCGATGATCGACAAGGTGAAATGGTTATCCAGGCGGGCGGTGGCTTCGCGATAGATCGACGGATCGAGCACCCGCCGGCGCGCCGTCGATGACTCTCCGGCAAGCACGAACAGCCCGGCGGCGTTGTTTCCCACCCGGGAGCGCACGTCGGCGAAGGTGCGCAAGTACTCGTCAGCAGCCAACTCCCAATAAGAGCCCTTGGCATTGGGATCAATGCGCAGGCCCAGCTTGCCGAACGCGGTGTCGGCGTCGATGGCCACCACCCGGTCGTCTTGGCGCAGCTCGGCGAAGATCGAGCCCACACCGGCGGCGACGGTGGTTTTGCCGACACCTCCCTTGCCGAGTACGCCAATCTTGTAACGGCCCCGCAGCAGCGAGCGGATCTTGGCTTCCAATTCGGCCAACCGCCGCTCATCGGGTGACTGGCCGACATTGATCAGCCCGAAACTGCCCTTGTACAGCGCCTTGCGCCACCCCTTGCGCGACGGCAGTTTGCGGGTCGGAACGAGCTCGCTGGGGCGGATCGAGTCGACGTAGGACCAGTTGGCAGAACCGGGCGCAGGTTGTTCGCCCCAGGGCCGCGCATCGCCCTGCGGCGGTGCGGACTGATCGGCCCAGGATTCTTGAGGCGCCGGGGGCCGCTGGCGAGCCGGCGGCTGGCCAAACGGTGGGGCTTGGTGGCGCGGCGGTTCAGCGATCGGACGGTGCTGCCCGGCGGCGCCGGGATCTGCCGAATGTCCCGGCGCGGTAGGACTTTCGCGAAGCGGCGGCGCAGGAAAGTTGGCCCGGTCATAGATTTCGGTGGGGTCGTTGCCGTGGTAGTTGGTGGTCTGCTCCAGGTCGGGATCTGTGTGGGCAGGACCGCCGGACGCGACGTCGGCTGCGGCTCTGTTGTCAGGGCCAGGCGACGGCTGACGCTGCCCGGTGAAGGGGCTGCGGCCCGGCCGGACCGGCGGCGGCGCGACAGTGCGTGGTGGGCGCGCGCCCGGCTCGGCACTGGCAGCCAGCGGCGCCGACGGGAGGTGGCCCGGCAGCGGTGTCAGCGGCGTGGGTGGCGGCGCCGCGCCGGGGTGGTCACGGTCGCGGGACTCCCTCTCGCTCGAGGAAGGGGGGCTCGCCTGCTCGGGGGGAAGGTCGCGGTCAGTCACAGTCCGATCCTATCAGCGTAAATGTCGTATATCGGCACTAGTTTTTTCACCCTCGATTTCGTGCCGGGTTAGCTTCCCGCGGTCCGTGTGGGCAGCGCTTCAGAACCCACTACCGGGGTCAGGGTGTCGTGCTGGGTCAACGCGTCAGCGCGGGTGAGCGCAGCACCCGGCGCAAAAGGGCGGATCAGCGGCCAGGGGGCTTGTCGTGACTGCGCCGCGGATACGCCTAACGCGTCGAAGGCCTCTTCGGACAATTCGATCCCGTAGCGCACACCCTGATCGGAGATCCACCACATCGCCTCTCGCGACGCCGCCGCCGGCGCGGCACTGGTCGTCATCACCAGGTTGGTTGCGTCCGGGCCGATATAGACCTGATCGGCCTCTACCGAGTCCGGGTCTCGAACACCCTTGATGAGGCGCACCAAACGGTTCTCGGCGCCCAACGGGATCGGCAGCCCCTGCCCGGACAGAATGGTGACCTCCGCGGCGCGGTCGGTAGCCCCTTTCGACCACGCCAGGCATGTCGTGGCGTTGATAGCGGTATCGACCAGGCGCAGACGGACGTCGGGGTAAAACGCCACCGGCAAGCTATCCACTACCGGCACCGCGGCGAGCTTGTCGGGTGCCACATTGATGGGCGCGACGTCGCCGAACGAGTTCGCCGATCGAAGCAGCGACGCGACAAACGGCGAAATCCGCTGTACGCCATCGCGTAACAGCACATAAAGCGATTCGTCGCTGTCGGGCTGGCCCAACTCACGCACCGAAAGCACCGATCCGATCACCGCACCCTCGGCGATATCCCATCGCGGCCGCTCCCCCGCCCCCGGAATCGCCGGGCTGACCAGCGCGTCGGTGGCCGGGGTCGCGTCAAACAGCGCTCGCGACAACGGGATTGGGTCAGGAGAGGTGGAATCCACACCCAACGCAAGGGCCACGGCTTTGTTGCTCAAGTCGATCTCGGAACGGTGGCCGTCCCAGATGACATACGTACGGTCGTCGTAGCGGCCCAGGATGGCGTTGGGCATCTGCAGGGCAGCCGAACGCGACCCCACAGACAGCGGTCCCGCGATCGCGGTCACCACCGGCTCTGATCCGGCCGACGAGGTCGACGTCGCAGTGGGTGCGGTGTCGCATACCGCCCAATCAGAGGAAGCCGCGCTACGCACCGGCATCGCCATGGGGGCCCCGACGATGCCCACCAGCGGGCCTTGCGGGAACTTCTCCAGCTCTGCGGCCTTGACGAAGGTCGGGTTGTTGGCCTGGCCGGAGATCAGCTGCGCGCTCATCAGATTCAGCGCCGGGTGCAGACGGTTGTCGACCTTGACATAGATCGCGCCGGTGTCGCGGTCGGCCAGGATCGCCGACTGCCCCACTTGGCCAGCCGGCTTGAACCACGACAGCACGAACATCAGCGCCATCGCCAGCAACGTGAACGTCACCCCGAGGATCAACGCCGCGCTGCGACGCTGCTCGGGGTCGTATTCCAGGCGTACGCCGTGGTGACTGAGCGCCGCGGCGTTGCGGCGGTTCCAAAAATAATGGGCCGTGACTTGCAGTCGCGAGGTCAGATTCAGCGCCATGGCGCCAACCTTACTAGTGCCAAAACCGCCAAATCGGCACTAATTTCAGACCCCCCGACATGTGCGCGCATGCTGACAATCAAGCAGCCATGCGCGGCACGGACAGCAGCTGCGCGAGGTCCTCGCGCAGCGCCTCGGGCCTCGTCGGCCACACACTCATCCACTGCTTGCCGTCCGCCGACACCGTCGTGGTGATGCTGATCCGGCCGAACTCGGTGTCGGCGACGGTCAACACGCGAGGATGCACACGCTGGTCGATCCCGTGGTCGATGACCGCCACGACGGCCATCGCCGACTCGTCCAGGCGCGCCGCGGCGGCCAGCACCTCGGCCTGCTGCGGTTGCAGCCCCAGCCGGCTCACCGCGGCGATCAGCGCATCGTGGCCGTGCGGCGCGGCGGCGCTCACCGTTGACTGCATCAGGTCAGCCGGGATGTTGAACCCATCGATGTCGGCCGGCTCGGCCCAGCCGAAGGCCGGCATCAGCGTCTGACACGTCAAATCCACCTGCGCCGCACCGTCATCGGTTTCACCGACAGCGTCGATCACCATGTCGTTGCCGTCGCGTGCAGCCATGGCCAACCATCGGCGGTACCGGCACACCACCACCGTGCGCTCATCGACAGCCGGGCCCTGGCCGTCATCGACAGACTCGCCGGCGGGACGCCGGATGGCCAGCACCACCTGGCGATCAGGGCGGCCCAGCACTGTCATCCAGTCGCGCACCGGTTCGTCGATCGCGCCCGCGGCGTCAATCACTCCCGCCTGCACCAAACTCTGGTACTCGGCGGTTTGGGCGATCGGCAACGGCCCAGAGGTGGTGTCGACGATCAGATCCTCATGCACAGACGGGATAAACGGCTTGAGCCGCAAAGCAACCGGCATTGATTCCACGCCCAGCAGCGCCTGCAGCACCCACACGCCTCCCACCGTCGTCGTCAGCGCCATGTCGTTTCACCTTTCACTTCTCGAAGCAGCAGAAAAGGGGGCCAACCGAAGTTGGCCCCCTTTCGGCGTTGTCGTCGACGAACTCCCTGGCGGGGGCCGTTACACCATGAACGTGGCGGCCGACGCGCCGTCCTGGGAGACCCAGTCCACACCGGCCTGATCGGCCGCCGCGCCGTGGCGGTGAATAACTTCCTTGCCCTCGTTGGTCGCGTCGATGATCATCTGCTGCGCCTGCGCGTAGTTGACCGACGCCTGCTCGGTGGTGAAGTACTCCGAGATCCCGGCCAGCAGGTTCTGCGCCTGCGCGGCGATACCATCCAGCTCGCCGCTGAACGTGTTCAGCGCGGCGTTGTAGTCCACGATCGCCGCGGGGTTGACCCTGATCATGTCACTCATGTTGGTGAAGTCCTTTCGATGTCAGTGCTGCAGGTATCAGGTGAAACGCAGGCCGCCGGCCACGGAGGTGATCTGCTGAGCGCTCTGCTCGTCGATGTTGGTGAAATCCGGGGCGCTGTTGCGCAGCGCGGCGATCAGCGTCTCCCACCGCATGTTCATCTCGCGCTGCGCCGTCGAGATCTCTTCTGCGGTGACAACATTGGCGACACCGGCGCGCCCGTCGAGGCCGCCGGTGGCCTGCAGTTCGGTCGAATGCTGCATGTAGCGAGACAGCACATCAAGCGCCTGCATCTTCAGATCATCGAGCTGATCGGCAGTCGCTTGGATCTGGGCTGCCCCAATGACTTGCTGGGCCATGAAAACTCCTGTTCTGGGAAAGCGGTTTGCGATCTAGGAAGTAGTTTATGGGCGTCTACACACCCTGCCGTGCGCTAATTTTCTGTTACCTGTCCCCCCTGTCACCAGACGATCTGGCCAGCGAGACCTGCATTGTGCGGCCCTGCCGCTGCTCGGTCCCCGCAGCGCCCTCACCGCGGCCCATCGCTGACATCGGCGCGCCATACAGCCCGCCCGTGCCCGCACCGCCGGAGGGCTGCACGCCGCCGGCGACCGGTTCGGGCACACCGCCAAACCCACCAGGCAGCTTCGGAGCGGCCGGTGTACTGAAGCTGCCGACCGGCCGGGTATAGGAACTGGTGGGTACGACACCACTGCCCCCGGCACCCAATCCGCCCGCCCCGCCGCCACCGCCGTTGAGCGCGCTCATTCCCGCCGCCACCGGCGATCCGGTCAGCGGCGCCGCAGACGCAGACGCTCCAGGGGCGCCCAATCCGCCCATGCTTGACGACAACGGCCCAAGCAGACCCATCGGCATCTGCACGAACTGGCTCAGCATCTGAGGGGCCTGACCGAGCATCTGCGGGGCTTGGCCGGCCATTCCAGCCACCGACGACAGCTGCCCCATCATCGCCATCGGCGCCCCCATCGCCGACAGGGCATCCGCCGGCGCCGAAGCCGCCTCACTGGCCGGCACCGCGGCGGTGCTGGCCTGCTGCATGCTCTGCGCACTGGCCTGCAATGCGCCCTGCGCGCCGGTCTGCGCCCCCGCCGACGCCAACGACGCCAACGCCGCCGCCGGATTGGGCGCCATCGGAGCAAACGGCGGTGGGGTCGCCAACACCGCCAGCGCCGCTGACACCACTGCCTGAAAACCGGCCATCACCGAGGCGTTGTGAATCCACTGCCGGTCATACTCAGCCTCATTGACCAAGATCGCCGGCGTGTTCTGGCCGATGATGTTGGACGCAACCAGCGCGGCGGTTTCGGCTCGGTTGGTGTCAGACACCGGCCCTGGCACCATCGTCGTCTCTGCCAGGTGGTAGGCCTCCACAATCGCCGTTGCCTGCGCGAACGCTTCCTCGAACCAGGCCACCGCGGTGCCCAGGATCGCCATGTAAGCCCCGGCGGTCATCGTCATCGCCGCACCACCGGCGCCCTGCCAACCCACCGCCGCAGTGCTTGAAGTGCTCGCCCCCATCGTGGCGATCTCGGCCGACAGCATCGACGCGCACGCCTGATGCGCCGCCGCGCTGGCCGCCGCGCTGGCCGCGTGATCGCCGCTGGTCAACTGGTAGTAGTTGACCTGCGGCGGGTTAAGTGCCGAATCCCCCAACGCTGGCATACGTCACCCGTCAGGTCGACTAGATGGTCAACGCGGTCTGCTGCACCACGTCCATCGCCGCAGAGGTGGCGCCGTTGACGCCCACGGTGTTGGCGAACATCGCCCGCGTCATGGTCAGCTGAGTCAGCGCCGCCACCGCCGCCGCACCGCGGGCATTGAGCGCCGACGCCGCAGCCATCGACGCCGGATCGCTGCCCGGCGGCAACACCGCGGTCATGGGAGCTGCCGCCCCCGAGGCTCCGGCGGCCATCGTCGCCGCGCCGGCGCTCTCGGCCGCCGACAGCATGCCCAGCAACGCGGGATCGATGCCAATTGGCACAGTCATGGTTGTTCTCCCCGATTGTCGTTGGTGATCGTGTCTTAGTTTAGAGCCGCTCACAGGTGCTTGCCGCACCAACTTCTGACGCCTCTTGCTATTTGCTGCTGGCCTGCGCTTTCTGCGTGTAATCGCTGGTCACGGGTTCGGTGTGATTGTGGAATGGCGCCCAGGTGTTAACCGAGCAGGCTCGGGGGTCCAGGCCACCAGCACGCCGTCGGTGCCGCCGGGCTGCACGAAAATGCCCTTGCCCTGCCGCTGCGGCTCGGCGTAGACGCCGCTGATGATGGGCCCGTTCTCGCGGCGGCCATCGAGAATGATCGTCGGCTGCAGTCCACCGACGATTCTGCCCAACACACTCGAGCCCGCCGACTGAAAGCTCCACATCTTGATGTCGGCCGCGGCGATGATGTGCAGGCCCAACTGGTCGGCCTGCTCGACATAGGCCGACAACTTCGACAGCGGGTTCTCCGCCGACGTCCACGACGTGATGTCGTCGATCACCAAGAAGATTTTGCGGCCGGTCCAGAACTGGCGGCTCAGCATCTCCGATGGGCTGGTGCCCGGCGGCGGGGTGCGCTTATCGAACAGCTGCGCCAACTCGTCGGCGGCCAACGCGATATCGCCGCGGGTATAGGCATAGCGCGACAGCCACGTGTCCTCGGGCACCACCCCCAAATGGCGGCGGCGAGGATCGATCAGCGCGATCGTCGCCTCGTCAGGGGTGTAGTGAGCCATGATGCTGTGCATCATCGTGCGCAAAAACGCCGACCTGCCCGACTGCGCGCGCCCCACCACCACGACATGCGGGTTCTCAGCGAAATCGATGAACGCTGGACCAAGATCGGCCTCCGAGAGCCCGAACGGCACCAGGTCGCGCTGAGAACCGCCATTGAGCTGATATAACACCTCGGCCAGCGTCACCTTTTGAGGCAGCCTCTTGACCTCGGCGAACTTCTCTACCCCGGCCACCTGCCGCACCACTGCACCCACGCCGCGCACGTCGATGCGGCCCGTGGGACCGTTGGCCAGCGCCGGCTCTCCGACCATGATGTGAAATCCAGCGGCGCTAAGGCCGTGCCCGGGTGTCACCGGCACCTCTTTACCGCGGTTAACCGTCGGATCACGCCGGCCCAGCTCGGACTCGCGGACATCGGTCATCCGCAGCTCAATCCGCTCGGTGGACAGGTTTTTCACCGGTGTTCCGATCTTCGACAGGTAGCTGGTGTGGGTGACGATCGTGCGCACCCCATAGTTACCCGCACGCATCAGATAGTTGAACTGCTCAACCTGCTTCGGGAAGGCGTCGCTGAAGTTGGCCCAGCCATCGACGACCACAATGACATCGCCCCCCGGCACGCCGATGTCGCTAGGGTTCGGGCCGAACTTGGCCTCTCGGACCTGATTCATGTCCAACCCGCGCGCAGCGAACAGCCGCTCGCGTTCATCGACGATGTTGCGCACCGTCGCCAGCAGACGAGAAACCCCCTCGGTATCGTGCAGCGCGGCCACCCCGGCCACATGCGGCAAGTCATTCAGCGACGCCAACTGGGGCCCGCTGCCGGCGATGCAGTAGAACTGCACCCGCTCGGGGCGATACATCAGCGCTCCGGCGGTGATCATCGTCATCACCGCCGTCGTGTGCCCCGTGCGCGGGGCACCAATGACCAGCGCGTTGCTTTCCAGCATGTTCAGGTAGCACACATCCTGGCGGTGCTCGCGTGGACGGTCCTCCAAGGCCACCGGCAACACCAGCCCCGGATTGTTGCCGTAGTCGACATCCCACGGCTTGCCGCGCAGGCGGGCCACCAAATCATCGGCCGCCGGCGGCTCACCCAGCGGTGGCAGCCACAGCTGCCGTGGCGGGGCGGCCCCCGTGGCCTGCAGCGAACCGATCACCGCGTCGACGATCTTCACGCTCGCTTCAGCGGCCGGTGCAGGTGTCGCGGTGTCGTGCTCGACGGGCTCGGCGAGCAGGCCGTCAATGTCGCGGGCCTGCTCGGCCGTAAACGGCCTGGGCTCAAACCACGTGCCGGCCTCAACCGCTCGGCTCTCATCCGGGCCGGTCTGCGGCACAAAGTCGGCCGACGAGTAAAAGAACCGGAACTGACGCGGCTGGCGTTGTGCCACACGAAGATACGCGGTTCCCTCGGCGCCCTTCTCGTCGATCTTGGCCGCGATGGTCGAGCCGATCGCCTCGCGTGAATCCTCCTCAGTGCCGGTACGCCCGGCGATGGTGAAGCCCAACAGCTTTCGGATGTCACGCAACTTCTGCGTATCGACGGTCTGGCCGACCAACTGAAGAAACATGTGATAAGCGCGGCCCTGGCGCATGATCCGCCAAAACAGGCTGCGGAACTTATCGCCCCAGTCCGTATCGTTGAGCAGCTCCTGGTACTCGTCAGCGATGACCCACAACACCGGAACCGGTGGCAGGGACGGGTCAGTGAGGCGGCGCTGGTTATAAACCGTCAGGTCCACCACGTCAGGTCCGGCCGCGTTGCACAACGCGCCCCGGCGATCCAGTTCACCCTCCAACGCCTCATACATGCGTCCCACCAGGTGGCGCTCGTCGCCCAGGTTGCTGACGCTGGCCACCACGTGGGGGAACTGATCGAGCACCCCGGCCGCCGACTTCAACTTGAAGTCAAAGAACACCACATTCGCAACCTCAGGTGAGTGCGTCAGCGCCATCGAGGCCACCTCAGTGATGATGCCCTCGGACTTGCCGGCGCCGGTGGTGCCGATGAACAACGAGTGCATCCCCATGCCCTGCTGGCTGCCCTCTTTCAGATCCAGCTCCACCACTTGGCCGCTTTCATCCAACCCCACCGGGAACCGCATCCAGTCCGGGCCCTGGCTGCGCCGCGGCGACCACAACCGGTCGACATCCAAGTTGCGCGGATCGCGCACAGACAACGCGTCAAGCAGGGTGCGCCGCTGCGGATTTGACTCACTGACCGTGACGGTCAGCGCCCCGCCGGCGCGGTGGCGGGCCATCGCTCGGGCGAACCGTTCTGCCGCGGCCACCGTCATCTGATCGGCCTGGGCGTAGAACACGTCGTCGAGCTCGTCTGACGACAAATGCTGAACACCGCCGTGCGCCGTGAGATCCTCAGGCGGCAACGTCTTACGCAACGCGCCGTCGACCAGCCGGTACGTCGTCTCCGGAGAGAACCCGACCCAACTCTTAGAGCCGAAAGCATCCTGCGGCGACGACGGCACCGAAGGTGCCAACCGCACAAAGCAGGTACCGGCATAACCCGCGCTACCCGTCAGCCCCGCCCAATCCTCCGGTGTCCCGCAGTGATCGTCGATGATCACCCGAAACGGCAGCGCGGTCACAGATCCCGCGCCGTGCAGACCACTCGTCGGCGGCGTCCACTCGCTGCGCTGCATCTCCGCCTCATCGAGAAACTCCTCGAGGCGGGCCGGCGAAGAAAACAACAGCCGCCGCTCACCACAGCCGTCACGCTTGCTCGGGTGCTGCATATGCGGCAGCCACTTCGCCCAATCCCACACCGCCGGCGCATCACTGACCACCAGAAGCTGCAAATCAGACGGGCTATGAAACGCCGCGAGCTGACACATCATCGCCCGCACCAGCGAACGCACCCGATCCATGTCACCGACAATCGACACCCCGGCGAAACGCGGCAGCCATATCACCTTGGCCATGTCGTCGATGTATTCCTGCTCCAGCAAGAACTTGCGCAGAGCGTGCCCGGTAGCCGGTTCGATCTGCGAGGCCTCAGGGATCTTCGGTTTCTCGATCTGCATCGCCAGCTTCACCTTGCCGATGCCGACGCGGACCTCACCGAACACATCAGTCGACGGATCAGACCCCGGCGTGCGTTCCCACATACGCTCGGTGCCCACCGCAGCCACGAGCCTGCCCGGATCCCAATGGAAATGCTCGCGACGCTCAAACTGCGCGCGCCGCTGCACCCCGATCTCATCACGAACCTCATCCTGGCGGGCGAAATAGTTGGCGCGGTACTGGCGTAACTCACCCCACGACATCTTCTGCGCGGCCCCGCGGCCGCGGAACAGCATGCCCGCCATCCCGATCAGCATCATGATGCCGAAAATGCCGAAACCCGATGCGAAACTACGCATTCCGGACACGTACATCGCGATAATGAACCCGACCACACCCACAATGAGGGCGATCGGCAGCACGATCCCCCACACGCTGCGCGGCGGCGGGATCGGCGCCGGGATCGGCGGATCAATAGCGATCTTGCCGCCCTCCAATGCTGGAGGGCGCGCGATCGGACCGGGCCGCTTGAAAGGTTGCGTCGTCACGAACCCAACCCTAACCCGGCCCCAAACCACATATCGGCACCAATTTCACCGGCCCCGACATGCTGGTTTCTAGATAGGGGCGACCCCGCCGACGCCGCCCCCAGCAGCTCCGCCACCGCCGTCGCCGCCCGGCCATATCGGCTGTGGAGTCCCCCACTCATCGAGCTCCCATTCGTCGTCGTCCAACCCCCACGGACCCTCCGGCACACTGCTCGGACTGAACCCGGCGGGCCGAACGCTGCCGATGCCTGGGGAGCCGCTCGCACCGACCGGCGGCATCGCCTCCATACCCTGCGACACCGACTTGATATCAGCGGCGCTCTCGACGTCCTGCCCCCTGAACTCCGTCATCGCAGTCTCGGCCTTCTGCACCCCCTCCACCGGCTCAGGAGCCAGCGTCGCCGAGGCCTGCGCGATGTTCTTGGCCACCGCCACGGCGACACTATTGGCGGCCACGTCGATCGTCGACCCAACACCGGGCATCGGGACCGCGCCCGGCTGCGCAGCACGAGTCACCTCGCCGGCGATACTCTGAGCCGTCCCCGACACCTCGGCCGGTACGACCTCGATCGGTTTGGCTGCCCCTGGAACTGCTGGCATCAGTCAACTCCCTCTACGCGGCCATCGTCGGCCATAGTTCAGCTTCCTTAGCGATCTGCCTTGCCGTGTAGGCGATTTCGACATACTCCGGCGTACTGCCACGCCACCAACACAACAACTCCGCGGCCCGCGCCACATTATGGAAACAGCGCGCATACGGCGACGGTCCCACATCGGAGACAACCCTTCCCGGGCGCTGGCTAGCGCTATCCAAGATCGCGTTGAGCCGAGCAAGTTCGAGCTCATCCCACAACTCCTCGGAAACAGGCTCCCCATTCTCAACCGCCGTAGCGACCTGGCGAATAGCCGGAGGCACCTGAAAACCAAGCAGCTCAGAAGCTCTCGACAACGCTGTACGCACAGCCGCAACCGTCAACGCCCACAACTGCGAGCGGTCCACCCCCCCACTAGTCAACCGTAGGTACTCGGCGCGGTCCATCGTCTCCAAACGATGCATGCGTGACTGGTCCAACGGTGGCGGCGCCGCCTCGGCCTTGATCGGAGACGTTGCCAAAGAACAGTTTTCGACCTGAACCAACCCGGCGTTGAGCGCAGGCGCCGCGGTGCCGCCATAATCAGTTGACACCGCCAACGCCCACAACTCAACGTTCGGGTTGCTTTCCATGACCAGCTGGCCGTAAGCCAACATCGTCTGAGCGGGATTGACCCACCCGAACCACCGCGCGTGAAAATCCTTATCCAAACCCGGATCTGAGAAAACCAGGTGCGCAGACTGTGGCAAGAACACCCCCGGCGGTATAAACCCGCTGCCCTCGCTGCTGACCACCCAGGCCTGCGGAGGCCCAGGTGTCTTGAACATCCCCACACACCAATCGATGCACCCATACACCCGCGAGGCGTGCATCAGCTCATAAACCAGTTCAGAAGCCTGATCCAACAACGGATCCGGCGCCGCAGAACGCGCCCCCGCCACCGCACCGACCCCGGTAGCACCCACACCAGATGCCACCACCCCCGGAGGAAGCGGCGCCGCATGCCCAGAACCGGCCGGCGGCGGGGGTGCAGCAGCCGGAGGCGGTGCACCCGCCGACGCGGGCGCCACCTGCCGCGGCGGAATATCGGAATTGAACGGCGGCAACGGACCCCCCGAACCAGCAGGCGCCGCCATCATCGGAGCACCCATAGCTCCCATCGCACCCGCAGCCGGCATCGGTGCCGGCGCAGAAGCCGCCGAGCCGGCATGAGCCGGGCCGCCCGCCGCAGAAACCGGGGCCGGCCCCGACGACACCGGCGGCCCGTACGCACCGGTCATCGAACTCGGCGGCTGCGACGCCGACGGAGGAGCCACAGGCGGAGGCAACACAGAACCCGCGCCACCAGCACCCATACCGGCATTGAACCCCCGCGAGAAATCAGACGGCGTCGCCGCCGCCGGCGAACCCCCACCCGCAGACGGCAACCCCGAAGCAGGCGACACCGACGGCGCCGACGACAACCCGCTACCAGGCGAAAGCGCACCCGACGACAACCCACCCGCACCAGCCGACGACAGGCCCGACCCAGACGGCGGCTTAACACCACCACCCAGGGACGACAACGACGATCCCCCACCACCACTGCCAGGGGACGAAACAGGAGCGATAGGAGGAGCCACTGCCCCGGGGCTCGACGAACCCCATTCCGGGATGTCGCCCGCGGGACCCTTCAGTGGATCGGCGGAGTTGACTGGGTTGCCGGGCGTCCCTCCTTCGGCGCCAGGTCTACCCGAAGCCGTTCCTCCCTCACCAGGTGTCTGCCCCGGTTCATGTGCGCCTGGAATATCTCCAGGCTGAGGTTCAGTAATGCCACCGCCTGGCATCTCGTCACCCGGGACCTGATCTGTTTCGCCCCATTCGACGAGTTTGTCAACTGGCGACTGAGGCGCTGCGCTTCCTGACCCTGCGGGGTTGTCCAGGGCCATGGTGTCGTCACCTGTCCCGCCGTTTCCGGTGACGTGGTCCGCTGGTTGGATGTGCCCGCCTGATGTGGCTTGAGTCGAAGTTTGGCCGCCGATGTTTGCTGCCTGCTCGGCGATCGCGGCGGCGGTATCTGTACCTACCGCATGTGCTTGGGCTTGGGCCTGGGCGATCACCTCTTCGATTTGCGCGTGGATCGCCGCCATTGCCACGCCTGCGCCTATGCCACGCACCGACTGAAGCTGCTGTTTGAGACGGTCGATCTCTTCGTGGGCTTTACGGTCGATTTCGTCGAGCCGACCACGGGCGTGCCAGATCAGCTCGGCGGTCTCCTTGACCGCTTTCGACATGTCGCCGTACATGTCGGATTGGTTGATCACCGTTTGCGCGGTGCGGTAGGAGCGCTCGCACATAGCCTCGATCGTCTGCCCTGAGTTCTGCGTGCCCAGAGTGTCGGCAGCCCCTCGGATCGCCGATGCCGACGAGCTCAAGTCGGCGCTCTTCTGATTGAGAGCACTCGCGGTTTCCGACCAGGATTCCGGCGACGTTGTAGGCCAGACGCCGCCAAGGATGCGCTGGGAGTAAAGGCGCGCCGGCATTCCCGGGCCGGCGGCGACAGCTGCTGAGGCCGGCATCAGATAGTGCGCTCCACCCGCTTACCACCCAGCCCCGAGGTCATCGCAGATCGACTGTGGGCCACCGTAGGCAATAAGACTGTCCGTCCACGCCGCGCCGTCATAGGTTCGCTCGGGCCCGGGCTCAACATTGTTCACGAAAAGCCATAGATCATCGAGGTAACGCCGCATCGTTCGCTCAAAGCGCGGCTGCACACCTGGATGCTCGTTCATGACCGTCTCAACGCGGGCGATCCAGTCCTCCGTGTCGTTGATGAACTTGGGCAGTGCGGCGTCTCTAGCAGGCGTTCCTGGCTGGCCGAGCGCGAACCACTCCTTTGCCGTCGTACCGAAGTCGGTCATCAGCGGCGCGATCGCTGTGCAGAGCGCGCGGTCAGCTTCCTCAGTGGAAGCAGGGTTTGAAGATGCGGCTGGTCCAGTCGCTGCGGGCGCTGTTCCCGATTCACCCCCATTGCGGCCGGTAAGTGCCACTACCAGGGCTGATGCAGCCAGAACAACCGCTAAGACTATGCCGGCAGCCGCGAGCACCGTGCGTGCCCGGCGCGGCCGGGGCGGTGCAAACACCGGCGGGCTCGGCGGGGGTGTGTACCCAGGTGGGCCGTAACCAGGCGGCGGTGGCGGCAGCCGGTCACCGTTCGCCGGCGGCACATATGCGTCGGTCTTCCCACCCGCAGTCATGTATCCAGGGTAAAGGTCAGCACCAGTGACTGGCACCGCTAAATTCGGAACGCGACGCGGCCAGCTCCTGAGACTGGCATCAGCCTCCCTGACGTTCTACCAGCTGATACCTACGTCATTGCAGATGGATTGTGGTCCGCCGTAAGCGACCAGGCTGTCAACCCACGCTGCGCTGTCGTAGATTCGCTCAGGGCCCGGGGCGACGTTGTTTACGAGGAGCCACAGGTCATCAAGATGGGGCTGCAGAGTGCGTGTAAAGCGCGGCTGCACACCTGGATGCTCGTTCATGACCGTCTCGACGCGGTTAACCCAGTCCTTGGTGTCATCGACGAACTCGGGCAGAGCGCTATCCCGCGCTGGCGTTCCTGGCTGACCAAGTCCGAACCACGCGGTCGAGGTGTTGTCATACTCGGCCATCAGCGGCGCGATCGCGGTGCAGAGCGCGCGGTCAGCCTTCTCTGTAGAAGCAGGCGTTGAAGATGTGTCGGGGTCGTCGGCAGACGCGGCAACCGTGCTCGATTCACCCCCACTGCGGTTGGTCAGCGCCACGACAAGGGCCGCTGCGGCCAGCACGACAGCTAGGAGGCTGCTCACGGTAGTGAGCACCGTACGCGCCCGTTGGCCACGCGTTGCCGAGATGGCGTAGCGCTGTCCGGGGCCACCCTGATAATTCTCACCTACTGTCACGTATCAACGGTAAGCGCCGCTTGGGACCTGAACCGACGCAAATTTCGTGCATGGTGCGTCTGTGGGGGTGCGGTAGCGTTCCCATTGTTGCGGTCGCGCCCCTTGCGATCGGAGCCGAGGGGCCCGACTCCTCCCACCCTTTGGTCGGGCCCTTCACCTTCCCAGTGACGTGAGATTGACTGTGCTGTACCGCGTCTGGGATGAGCGCGTACCTGCGAGCTGATCGCTTGGCCAATCAGCCCGCAACCCGATTCGCCGACGGTTACGTCTGCTGCGGCGGGTCCACCATTGGCCCGAAATGTGTTGCGGCGCGGTGCTATTACACCACCCGCTTGTGAATTTCAGACGTCGTTGATGCTGTAGTGGTCCCAGAATTCTTTGCGCGACAGAAGCATTGCCTCGTTGGCAGCACTGAGAAGTTCGTTGAGCTTCTTCTCCAGCGCCAAGTTGGTCAGCGATGTGCGGGCTGCTTCGTGGATGAACAACTCAAGTAGGCGGCCGTCGTCGCCGAGGGTGAAACGCACCAACCCATCAGGGTCTTCAACCTCCGTGCGCAGCGCCCCCAGTTGGGCGATCATTTTGTCAAGGCGCTCCAGAGTCGCCGCCTGCTCAGCTTCGGAGAACTTGACTTTCTCCGCGTCGCCGAGGTCATCGAAACTCACACCGCCAAGCACTACGAGCCGTCCTTGGGCCCGACTGTGGTAATCCGGCGGATCAGCGGGGCGCCCTCGCTGCGCGGAGGCGGATCATCGTTACCAGGCGGCGGGTCGTCGGCCTGCTCTTTGGGTGCTGTCGCCGACACCGCGATCCGATCCTCGGTGACCTTACCGGTGACCGACTCTGTGTGCGGAATGTCGCGTGCCACAACCTGTTTCGGCTTGCCCTTGCGTTCCTCGTTCGCGCCGCCTTGCCCGCCGGCGCCGGCCAAGCCCGCCAGCGGCATGCCCATCGGCATATATCCGGCCCCACCGGGCCCCGCCGAGGGCGTCACCGGAGGCGGCAAGGACCCACCCGCGGGCAGGGTCGGCGGGGTGGGGTTGGGTCCGGTGGACGGAGTCACCGGCGGCAGCGACGGGGCGCCACCGGCCGCCGGCGAGGTGGCGCCGGCACCACCGCCGAGGCCGCTCATCTCGTCGAAAGGGGCGTCGTCCAGGCCGAGGTCCTCCCCGCCGACGTCGTCGAGGTTGGGCTGCGTCAGCCCAGAAAGGCCCTGAGTGGCAGCCCCGACCGCCTGGGTGCCGGCCTGAATCAGAGACTCGGGGCCCTTCAACATCGACGACACCACTCCACCTAGCAACCCCCCAGCTGCGCCCATAACGGTGGGGATCATGCTCGGAAGCATCGAGGCGAGCTGGCCGGCCATATCCGGTGACCCCGGCAGTCCCGCCTCCGCCGCCTCATCAGCCAACCCGGTCCCCTCGCCAACCGCGGCGGCGGCATCGTCGGCGGGAACATCGGGGATGCCGTCACCGTCGAGATCGATCTCACCGGACGTCGTGGCCTCAGTCGCGGTGTAGTAGCCACCGAATCCTTGCGCAGTCCGCCCCTCCATCTGCGCCTTTTCCTCCCAGGCATTGGCCAGCGGCACCGCGAACCGGCCGCCGGTCTGAATGTTGGCCTGAGCTAGGGTCTGCAGCCGGTGATTCATCGCTGCGAACTCGTCAGGTGACGGGATGTCGCGGCGAGCCTGGGTGACCTCCTGGGCGTGTCGATTGGCCTGGTCGGCCATGGTGTCGGCACGCTGACCCGAGGTTTCCAGCGCGTCGGCGTAGCCGATCAGATGGCTTCGCACTTTCTCGGTGGCCACTGGGCTTTCCCAGCTGTCGGGCAAGTTGTCGGCAATCAGGCGCACCACCGCCGAGGCATCGCGAGTCGAGCCCGCCACCTGCCGCCACCCGGCGATGAACGCTTCATTGCCGGAGCCGGCCCCGGAGTGCACCGCCTGCGAGATCGCCTCGGCAGGACCGGGCGGCGGCGGAACCAGGATGGGCCGCGCGTCAGGAGGCACCGGCGGCGAGGACGGCGCCCAGCCCGAAACGGAGGCGCCGTCGCTGCCGGTGTCCAGGCTGGTGATCTTGGCAGCGTTGGCGCTGTCCTTGGCGGTGAAACCGGATGCGATGTTGACCAGCTGCTCGGCCGTCGTTGCCAGGCCGGCCGCCTGCTCGGCAAGCACGCTGGCCAACGTCGAGCCCGCAGTCGTTAGCCGGGTCGCTGCGCCCACCGAGGCCGAGTCGGCCGCCAGCGGCGGATGCTCAGGGTTGGCTGCAGAGACCTCTGAGAGCGCGGCGGTGATCCGTTGCGCCGCCGAGGCCAGCCCGCTCGGGTCAACAGCAAACATCGGTCTACAGCATCCTCAGTCGGTCGCGTGCGGCGGCGAGATCTCGTTCGGTGGGGAAGTCTGCGTAGCAGACGGGGTCGAGCTCGGCCTGCTCCATCTGCTCGCGCAGCGCCACCTGCCCCTGAAGATACGCCACGTCGGCACACGCCATGATGCGCTGAGCTAACTCGTTCATGTTGTAGCGCATCGCCTTGGGTTCGAGTTGAACACCCAGAATGCAGCCCTTCACCGCGACTCTGACCAGGACCGCATCGTCGGGGGTTCGGGCGATGAATGCTTGCTCGCTCAGCGGCACATCACGGGTGTTCAATTCGCAGGTTCTCCGCAATGGTTTCGTCGCGTGCGACGAAGTTGGTCGCTTCGCGGCGCAGCCCGATCGCCGCGTTGCGGTGGGTGTGTTCGTGGTCGAGCAATGCTGCGTCGCGGTTGACCATCAGGTCCGACACCGCGGCTTTGAACTGGTGCATGATCGGCCCGAAGGTGTTGACCGCGGCGAGGATCTCGGCGCTGGCCTCGCGGGCCGGGACGATCTGGTCGGCGATGTCGTCGTGCTGGTTGGCGACGGTGCGCATCACCTCGGGGTCGATGTGGATCGGGTCGGTCATCTCTGTGTGGCTCCTTCGATCTGGCTATTGTCGCGATTTTCACCCGCGCCGTCATGCGGCGCGCAGCTATCCGGTCGGTGTGGGCACCGGCTCTGTCGGCATGGTCGTGGCCGCAGGCGCCTGCATGGGTGTCGGCGGCGGGACTGGTGCCGGGGTCGGCGCGGGCGCCCCGACCGCGGTGGGGTCCAGCCAGCCCAAAAAACCCGGGAGGGACGCGATCGACGATGCCGGCACCACCTGGCCGTCTTCCAGCGCCTTCACCGAGCTCAGCGCAACTGCGAAGTGATCGTTGAACACCGCCAGCATTCCCGCCGACAGACGTGACGGGTCCACCGGGTTGGTGACCGGCGTGCCCGGTGGAGGCAGCTCGAGGTGCTGCGCGCGGTAGGCCTCCTCCAGCGGCGTGCCCTCCAGGTGGGCCTTGACAGCCTGCGCCAGCTCCGGGGTGCGGGCGTTGGCCGTCGACCCGTCGGGCAGCGCAATCGTGGTCGGCGGCGGCGGCGGAGGAGGGCCCGGCGCGGCAGGCGGGGCCGTGTCGCCGGGGGTGTCCGCAGGCACGGGTTCTGGCGGTGTATCTGACTGCGGCGACGTCGCCGGCGGCGGCTCGGCGTCCACGGAGTCGCTCTGGTCCTCGTCGTCGAGTCCGTCGTCTTCGTTCTCGTCCGGCTCCACGCCGGGGTCTGGCTCCTGGCGGGCCGCCTGCTCGCCCAGCTGTGAGGCCAGCCCCGCCAGCGGGGCCGCCGCGCCGGTGAGCGCGTCGAGCGGGCTGCCACCGCCCAGTCCCCCACCCGGCGGGAAAGCGCTCATCGCGGCGGGTAGCGCTGAGGCCAACCCGGCCAGCGGATCTGGACCCAGCGGGCCGCCCATTCCCAGGTCCGTCAACGGATCGGGCATCGGTTCCATCGGCCCCAGAGCGGCCTCGGCAAGAGCGGGGTCGATGAAACCGGGATCGCTCACTGCCGGCGCAGCAGGCGCGGCGCCATCGGGTTCACCGGCAGGATCAGCGTTTCCGTTCTCATTGGGGGCGCCGCCATGGTCCAACCTGTACAGCTCGGCCAAAGCGCCGGCGGCTTTGGCATGATCCTGCGACGTCAGCGTGCCCGAATTGAGCACCTCACCGATCGCGGCGACCTGACTGCGCAGGAACTTCAAGAACGCCTGCTCGCCGGCCGGGGTGTCCAACGACATCGCCGGATTGTTGACCGCCTCGACGATCTTTTGCTGAATGTCGTTGAGTTTCTGCTGGCCCTCCGCGGTCGTGGTCCGCGCGGTCAGCATCACCTCGCTCAGCCTGCCCTCGGCCTCGCTGAGGTTGCTGTAGCGGTCCTTCATCTCCTCGTGCAGCTTGCGCACCGCCTCTGCGGTGCGTCCCGACTGCTGCTCGTCGGTCTCAACGCCGGCCGCGCTGCCCGCAGGGGCGCCGTTGCGCGGCTGCGGCTCAACACCCACAACGTCGCCGTCGGCGTTGTAGTAGGTGCGCTTGCCTGTCGCGGGATCGTCGACGTAGGACGATGCCATCGGCGCCACCTGCCGGCCCTGCGAATCGACAGGCACGTACTGCCCAGCATCGTTGCGGCGGAACTCCGGGAAGAAGGGTTGCCCCGTCTCACCCCCACCACCTAACAGCGAGACCGAGCCGTCGTCGTTGAGCACATAGGTGTTGCCGTTGTCGCGGTAGGCCAGCGACCCATCCGTGGGCACCCGGGTCCCATCGCTGAACATCAGATACCGATCCTCGGTGGGATCGGAGGTGTTGAACCGCATACCCGGATCGCCGTAGGCGGCCTGCGCCTTTTCCAGCACCTCGCCCCAGTAGGGGTCCGAGGGACTGATGTTGTGGGTGAACGCTCCCCCGTTCGGGCGCCACCCCGGATCCCAGCCCATGCCGAACCCGGCCACGGGTTTGGCGTGCCAGGACACCAGCTCCTCGAACTTGCGGGTATCGGTCACTGGTTCAACCCCTTCTGCCCCAGTCGGATTCGATGCAACACACTGATCGCGGCGGCGAAATCAGAAGCAGTCACGCGAAATTGCTTCCTCGAGGTCACCCGGCGGGGCGAACGCCGGCGGCCGCTCAGGCACCGAGTCACCGCCGAACACCTTCTTGGCTCGCGACACGAGATCCAAAATCTCGCTGGCTTGTTGCTGCAACCCAGACTCCACGGGCCAGATCCTTTCCTCAACGGCTCAAACCGAGCCTAATGCCGCCCAGATAGCCCGCCGTGCACGATTTTCGCGGGACGAGCACGGCGCTTAGTCGAGGGCAACCGGTCGGCGGGCCACAAAACCAGATGGCATCGGCGCGATGCGCACCACGTCCCCGGTCTGGGGAGCGTGCACAACCTGGGTCGCTGAAATCGCCAGCATCACATGGCCCGGGCCGCGGCTGTCATACGACGACTTCGGGAAGATCAGATCGCCGGCGCGCACCTCACTCGGTGCCACCGCCACACCCTGTTTGACCTGGGCGTAGGTGTCGTCGCCCAGCTGGACACCTCCGTGGCGCCACGCCCACTCCGTTAGGCCTGAGCAGTCAAACGACGATGGCCCCTCAGCACCCCACACATAGGGCCGACCAAGCTTGGACAACGCGGCCTTCACCGCTGCACCAGCCCGCCCCGGCGGAATACCCCGGCCGGTCACGATGCTGGGGCTTGGGCCGCCCCGGATTGCCCCCGAACCGTGCTTGCCCGAGCCCAGCCCTCCAAACCCGCTGCCGCCCAACGGAAGTCCGAAACCGCCGCCGCCGCCGCTCTGCGGCATCGACAAGCCCCCGAGCCCGCTCATCGGCGCGGCGCTGCCCCCGCCCCCTGCGCCGCGCCCACCGTAGGCCATCGACCGCAGCATGGCCGCCAGCTGCGCGTCGCGTGCTTTGTAGGCCTGTACGACTTGTTGTTGTTGGGCCACCCGGTTGCGCAGCGCGGCCAGCAGCGCTTTCTGCCCGGCCGGGGTGTTCGTTAACGGTGCCAGCCCGTTAGTGTCGGCCGCTGCACCCTTGACCACCCCGCCGGAGTTGGAGCGCCCGGCGCGATCGGAGCGCGCGGCCTCATCCAGTTGAGTGCTCAACGCACGATCGTTGCCGGCCAGCGAATCCAGGGCCGGCCCGGCGCCGCCAGCGAAGGTGCCGTAGTTGGTGGCCAGCTGCCCCGACAGCGGAGCCATCCGTTCTTGCCCGGAACGCACCAGCTGCCCGGCGCCCGACAGTTTGACCACCGCGCCCGAAGCCGGGCCCTGCCCCGATGCCGGCGGATCACCGAACAACGCGTGCGCGCGGCCCAGCACCTCACCGACCTGAGCCACCACCGCGCCAACCGACACGAAACCAGTATCAGCGACCCCGCACTAACCCCCAGACACAATTTTGGCCGCGCTGAACGGCGTTATCGCGGTTGGGATTCGGTGTGGCCGAAGCACGGCGGGCCCCAGAAGCCGCGCCCGGCCTGGCGGGCCGAGGCCTCCGCGGCCGCAATCTCAGCGGCGCGCTGCGGCGGACGCGACGGGTCGAAAATGTAGGAGCGGCCCGCGACGGCGCCCGCCGCCAGGACCGAGAAATCACCGCCGGCAGTCTGGATGTAAGCCAGCGTGCGGTCGTGAAGATCCTGGGTGGGATCGGTGACCAATGCCACCCGCTGATCGAGCAAAGTGGCGGCGGCGAAGTCGCTGGCCTGCTGGTCCCAGCCCGCCTCGGTGTAGCCCGGGCGTTTGGTCTCCGGAGTGTCGATCACACGCACCCGCAATCGGCCACGCACATCATCGTCGACATCGACGGTGTCGGCGTCGACCACACGCAGGACCGTAGCCGTGGCAGGTGCGGAATCGACCGGAGCTGCACAGGCCGACACAGGTGCGATCACCATCAACACCACCCCCACCGCGGCCACCGAAGTTGTTCTCATTCACCCATTTTCGCGCGGCGCGCAGGCACACCATGCACAAATACTGCGGCCTCACTCCCCCACCAACTCGGCGATCAGCGCTTCGATACGGGCAGCACTGCCGGCGTCGACGAACTGTCCTGCTTCGGCAGCCTCGACCAGCTCAGCAGCCAGCCCACCCAGCGTGGCGGCTTCACCGGCACTCAAGTTCGCCCGCCGCCGCGCCGCATACAGCCGTTGGCCGAGCGTGGCCGCCGGGTGCGCCGCCGTCTGCAGCATCAGCACGTCGTAGCGGCCCCGAATCAGCCCCAGCGACTTGACCACCTCCGTCGGCGCCCCATGGCTGTGGCGCATCGCGCGCACCGCGAGCGCCTCCAACTTGCGCAGGTCGGCCAGGATGGACGACGCCCGTTTGACGAAGTCCGGCGACGATGCGGTGGGCAGATCATCGATCGCGGTCTCGAACCGGTTCAGCGCCAATCTGAGCGCGTCGGCCACCAGCACTGCATCATCGGAGCTTTCGGCCGGGCCGGTAACGACTTCAGCGGCCGAACCCCCGGCGCGGATCCGCGCTA
The DNA here is from genome assembly GCF_002245535.1 of Mycobacterium lehmannii. Classification (GTDB taxonomy): domain Bacteria; phylum Actinomycetota; class Actinomycetes; order Mycobacteriales; family Mycobacteriaceae; genus Mycobacterium; species Mycobacterium lehmannii. The sequence continues at coordinate 56,067 of NZ_NKCN01000009.1, forward strand.
TCGTTCCGGCCGGCCACTGCAAAACTTTCTCAAGAGTGTCTCTTGTGCGCTCGCGCGGCCAGGAGCGGCCTTTCTCAAAGTGGATCAGGGCAGGGGCGGTGATGATCCCTTGGCGAGCCAGTTCGCGCTGAGAAATGCCCAACTCTCGTCGGCGAGCTGCGACGGCGGCGCCGGCACGGGCAATCCCGTCGTCTAATTCGCCGTCCTGCACTGCGTCAGTGTAACCAGCGGTTATCACCATTTCGGAACATCGCGACACCCATCGCGGCTCAAATCCAGTGAACCCAGCGCTAACGATCCCAGCCCGACACCGCGATAAGGAAGCGCAAAACTTCACCGTTGAAATTTAGCGCTAGATAGTGCGGCGCTTAATTTAGGTGCTAAAGTTCGGGTCATTCTGATCAGCTCAGTGGGAGGAGCGACGGTGACAGTGACATTCGAGCGACCGACAGTAGGCATCAGCGCCCAGCCCTGCGTTGCGGACCCCGATCGCTGGGCCGCCGGCGGCAACGATCCCGAATTGAAGGCATTGTGCCGCGGCTGCCCACGCCGCTGGCAGTGCGCCAAAGACGCGCTCGACACACCCGGCGCGGAGGGTATGTGGTCGGGGGTCAACATCCCCAAAGAAGGCCGAGGCCGCAAGTTCGCCCTGCGCCAACTGCGATCACTGGCCACACACGGCGGCTTCACCGTCAGCGACGAGCCCGACACCGACGACTGACCGGGGCAGTCCGACCATGGACAACCACCACGGCGGGCCTCGACAGCGATCGCGTCAAGCCAGGACCGCCGCGCTGATGATCAGCGCCGGCACCCCGCCGAGCACCGCGCAGATCTGTCGGGCGCTTCCGGCGCTTCGCTTACACACTCCCCACATACTGCGGCTAAGACGTCGGCCCCGAACCTCAGCAGCTGCACCGGCCAGTAGGCGACACCACTTCATGCACCTGCTGCGCAAAGCGATCGTCGTTTCGCCACGCGCCGCCGCTGATCATCAGCCCGCCGGCCGCCCGGTGAACACAGCGCGACCTGCGCGCCCCGCCGAGGGCCGACAATGACCAGCCTCGCCGCCACCACGGCCACGCCCCGTCCCGGGTCAGATCGGGCCCTGCCGCATCGGCTACGGGCTGGCCACGATGACCACCCCGCAGACGTTCGACTGCGGGTCACCGCCGGTGACGACGTCGAACTGGCGGTGCACGACTACGGTGACCGCTGCGCAGACCGCACGGTGGTTTTCCTGCACGGGTTGTGCCTGACCGGTGCATCGATGTCGCGGCAAATCGAATACCTGCGAAGGCGCTGCGGAGACACACTACGGGTCATCAGCTACGACCACCGCGGCCATGGCGCATCAGACAGCGCAGCCATCCGCAGCTACACGGTCGAGCAGCTCGGCGCCGACCTCGCCGCCATACTTTCCGCGCTGGACGTCGCCGGGGCAGTAACTTTCGTCGGCCACTCCATGGGCGGAATGGCGGCCCTGGCCTACCTCGCCCGCCACCAAGCCCAAAGGCCCATCGACCCTCATGGCCTGGTGCTCATCGCGACCGCAGCAGGCCGACTTGGCCAGCGCGGCCTGGGCCGGCTGCTGGACACTCCCATCACCGCAGCCCTTTTCGGCGCCGCAGGCTACACCCCCGAACGGGCGGCGAAAGCGCTCAGCAGGCCGTTATGCGCCGCACTGAGCCGCTACTACTGCCTTGGCCACCCCCAGCGCACCACGCTGGGCGCGGCCGCCGTCGCAGCGCTGGCCACAACACCGGTCACAACCGCAGTCGGATTCCTGACCGCGCTGCGCCGATTCAACGCCTACAGCACCCTGGCCTCGATTTGCGCCCGCACCGCCATACTGAGCGGCGGCGCGGACCTGCTCACCCCCCCGGCCCATTCGCGCGATCTCGCCGCCGGTATCCCCCATGCGACCCGCGTGCATCTAGCCCACGCCGGCCACATGCTGCCCTACGAAGCTCCGCACGTGGTCAACCAGGCCATCGCACGCACGATTTCACCCCCACCCGCGCGACAGCCAGCTCGCCACACCGTCACACCCTTCGCCAGCGACGATCGCCAACCGGGCCCGACCGCGGCACCGGCCAACACCGCCACATGGCACGCCAACCGCCCTCGGAGCCAACAAGACCCATTCACCGCACAAGGTACGGCCAGCTGATGTATCCGGTCACAGCGCGATGGTCCACGCCACAACCCACACCACTTGACCCACGACCAGTGCAGCTGCGCCGCCAGCACCCCACCCGACCCCACACCGTTGACGTCGCCGAACCAAACACGTGGGCCAGCCCGGCGTGCGCAGCCGCCAACCTCGAGCATCGCGCAGGCGCCATCGCCGAATACGCCGTACGACTGGCCAGCCGGCCCGACCTGCTCGCGCTGGCCTGCGCCCAGTGCGCCGGCAAGGACGTCGGCTGCTACTGCCCCGCCGAACTGCCGTGTCACCGCGATGTCCTCGTCGACTTCGCCCACCGCTGCGACAACCCACACAGCACCGACGGACACGCGCTGGCCGTCACCGTGGCTCGGCCGTGGGCATCCCTGACACTGCTCCCAGAACAGCTGAGCCCCACCCTCATCCATCACCGCAGCTGGTCGACCGACTACCGCGGTGCGTTGTGCATCATCGGCGCGCAGCGCCTCGACGACGCCGGGGTTCAGGCCACCGCGGCCGCGGGATTCGACGCTACCTGGCATGCCGCACAAACCGGGTGGCTGGGCGCAGCCGTGCTCGTCGACGTACACCCAGCGCGGCGCGACTGCTGCCCACCGTGGGGCCGGCCAGCGCGGCACCGCAGCCAGCGGCTCTACCACTGGGTATTCCGCCGCGGCGCACGCCTGGCCCGCCGGGTACCCGGACGCGGATTTCGTGGACTGCGTGCCGTCTCGTGGGCGGTCCTGCTGCGCCGCGACGCCCCAACGGCAAGCCCCATCCGCGCCCTGTCAACAGCCGAAGTGAACACCGAGCAGTGACACCGCAGGGAGGACACCATGCGGAACCACGCCACTTCCCCGCCGGGCGACATCCGCGCTGTCGTCGGCGGCCGCACACCAAACCAACAGCCCCACCGCAGTCCCGCTGCCGACCTCGAGGCGATGATGGCCCTCGAGGCGATGATGGCCCGCAATGGTGGCGGCTCGGTGTACGTCATCGCCGCGAAAACCCGTGCGCATCAAGCGGTCTGCACGTGCCGATGGCAAGGCCGCCGACGGCTGCTCTGGCCCCCGAACGCCGTCGTCGATGCACTCGAACACGCCGCCCGCACCGGGTGCCGGCCCTGCCACCCGCTGGTCTGGCCAACCATGCCCGCTGCCGCGCCAAACCCGCGCGCATACATCTGCGACACCACTTGCCTCCCGCCATCGCATGCGGAGACAGCCGTGCAATGTGGCCGAGGCCCGATGGACCTGCGGCCGAGCCAGATCCAGCCGTGAGCACAACAAGCCGGGCCCGACGGCAGAAACGGTTTAACCGTACGTCGGCGTGTCAACCTCACTTTTCACTCCCGCAACGGCATGCTGGCCCCATGTCGGCGGCTCCCTATCGCACGCATGCGGAGCTATACCCGACGGTTAAACCGCCGCATCGGCGGGGCGACCACACCCACGCATCACACCACAGCGCCGCAACCCCGGAAGGAGGGCACTCACACGCCTGATTGACGGCGCGCAGACGCCGCTAACCCGAACTGAATACGCGCGAAAGCCCAACGCCCGCAAATAGTTCGGCCCCCGGCTCAATACCGAGGGCCGAAGCAGGTGAGTCGAGTTGGCGCTCGACTCGGGTGCTTGCGCACCTACCCCGAAGGGAACTGTCGTGTCGGACAGATTCCACGGTAACGCACGCCCTGCCGCAGTGCTAGAGGTGTGCGCTAATCGTGACAAGCCAACCGAACAGCGCAGCCTGCCCTATCGCGGCTGCACCAAGATCGCGCCGCGAGCGGGCACCGCCCGAACGGCGCCAGTGTGGATTCTTCGGGCTGCCGGTCATGCCCACGGGCACGCACATCCACTGATCCGGCTGGACCTCGGTGACATGCCATGGGCCGGTGTCCCGTGCTGGTCCGGCGGAGCCGAGCGCTGGGCACGTGAAACCGTGCCCGCCGCCTACAAGCAGCGCTACGACACGCACGTGCGGCCGGTCATGCCCGGCAACCCGATCAGCCTGCCCACCCTGATCAAGGTCGCCGCCGCGAGGGCGCGGTATGCAGATCACCGCACAGGCCGCGACTGCCGGCCAACCAACGCCACCTTGGCCGCATGCGCTGGAGTCAGCATCCGCACCGTACAACGGGCCTCCACCGCGCTTCGCCTGCTCGGCGTGGCCACCGAGGTGCTGCGTGGTCGCCAGCGCAGCCGCAACGAGCGCATGGCCAGCTGGCGAGTCGCAGACAAAGGTCGCGGATGGGCTTCGGTGTGGGCGCTTCATGATAACCGCAACCGATGTCTGTCACCCCACCCCGCAGGGTCTCTTTTTCCTGAAAAACCTTCTGTTAAGAACAAACTCACTACCCAACACCGCCGGCACGCCGGCGGTAGCCGCACCGCTACGCGGCGCGACAGCCCCGAGCCCGGGGCTCGGCTCGCCAGGCAATGGGTGCTCGACCCCACAAGCCCGCCCTGGGCGCGGCGTTATCGCACACCCCAGGCCTGGGCCCGGCTGTTGGCGGGACCGGAAACGCACAACTGGACACCCAGAGACGTCAACCAGCTCATCTCCGACTACATCGGCGTCGGCAACTGGGTTCCCGACAGCCCACACAAGCCGGCAGGCCTGCTCGGACACATCCTGAAGTGGCACGACAACCTGCAGGAACGCCCAGCGGCCCTCGACGAAGCCCGCGAAGCCGAACAGCTGGCCGCCGAGCGGGCCCGCATCGCCGCGAATGCGGCCGAGCGCGAACAGCACCGGAGAGCGCGCGAAATGGGTCGCGCGGCACTCGATGGTCCCGGCCACGCCGCAGCCCGCAAGGCACTCGAGGAAGCCCTACAACGCAAGCGGCAACGCCGAGAACCAAATCCAGGTCCTGAGCGGCAATGAAACCCGCTCAGAGGCCGCCACGGCCTGCGTGCAGCGCGGACCCGGAGCTGTGGTTCGACAAGGTGCAACCCAAACACGCCCTCCTCGCCTGCCTGGGCTGCCCCATGCGCCAATGGTGCGCCGGCGAAGCACTTCGCGTACAAGCCTCATTCGGTATGTGGGCCGGCATCTTCATCGACAACAACCTGGCTTCGGTCACGGCGCTACTGCGCGACATCGCCCAATCCCCCGCGCCCACTGAAAGCGTCACTGCGTCGCCCAACTGTCACCGCGTCGCAGCGCCCGGCGCCGCCACACCACCGCCCACACCGCGGGCCCCTCGCCGGGTCAATGCAGTGCTCTCCCTCATTTCGGCGCGATCCTCAGGTCATTGCGAAATCATGACCCAACACTGCCGGCTGACCTTCGACACACTCGGCAGCCGCGTCCCAGGGCGTGACCCTTGGACCCTCGAACGCGCCGGCGACGCCTACGCCGTCTGCAGACCCTGTGCCGCAGCACTCGCCGACGCCGAACCCGCATTCGTTGAGCGCCTCGGCATCGTCGTGCGGCCACCGTACGAGCCGGCATACACACGATTCTTCTGGCGACAAACGCGGTGGGTGTACCTCGACGGAGGTAGCCGCATCTGTCCAGCGGACGACCAAATCATCCGAAAAGCACTGTGACAGCTACACAGCCGGGCAAATGCCATTCAACGCAGACTTCAACCGGCGCCTATTTCGTCACCGTGACGGATAGTTTCGCATGATCGCCGCTCCGACGACCAGCCCACCAAATCGCGCGGCACGCAGCAGTCGATGCGTTGCCCGCAGTCACGAACCCCATTGAGGCGGTGGTCCAGGCCATGGTGCCGGGCACAATTACTGCCGCAGCCGCACGCACAACAGCGGACAGAGCTGTCTCCTGGGTATTGGGCGCGATACGGCGCACAGCTTCGATAAAGGCGCGCAGCGCAGTCTGTTCGATGGCTGCGTGCACAACGGTGTCGCGCGTCGTCGTGCGTGCGTTATCTGAGGCGTCGTGCGCGCCTTCGTAGACAGCAGGCGAGGCTGCATCGTATTCAGTTGTGGCCCAGGTGTTCATCGCGTCATCGCTGGAGATCACATGCGTTGTGTACGGCCGCACCGCGCGCACAGTGTGGCTATCAACTGTCGTCGCTGTCCATCTACACGTACGTGCGCTGATTGAGCGCCATACATATGAGCGGGCCTCGACCGCGACACGCCGAAACGCGCGAGTGACAATTGCGCTGCAGGCGGTGAGTTCATTCACCGGCAGGTTGGACTGACTGGGCATTTGCTGGCGGTGGTCACCATTGTCGCGGCGATAGCAGTGGACATCTGTCTCATGGTGCCGCTGGTCGCTCGCCTCGTCGTCACGGCCCTTGTAGGTGACGCGGTATGCGCCCATATAGGGATCGAGGTATCGGTGCAGGTATTGGGTCAGGTATGTGCGCAGGTGTGGTGTGTTGGTGTTGGCACTGGTACGGCCACCGTGAGGCAGTAGGTGAGCTATAGAGCTGCTCTGCATACGGGGGTCTAGCCCGGGCGCCATGCGGCGCGATGCACAGTGACGCTGGCAGGCGGCGGCATTGACGGGTGCACCTCGTGTCAGGCCTCGACGGTTGTGAGAGCCGGGACGGCGGGGTTCACTGAGGTGGCTGCTAGCCGTACTGGCTGCTCCCACCTTTTGTTTGCCACACCGTGCGAGGTAGATCGCGCTATGACGGACGCAACTGTTCCTGGTGCGCGTGTCGCGGCGCGTTGCGCAGCGGCGCGTCGCATCGCGCGCACTACACTTCGGGAACCATGGACAAGGATGCGGTTCCGCGCGTGGCGGCATGTAGTGCGCCACGCCATCATCCGGCGTCATCATGCCTGAATGCGGGGCAGACATGACCCATAGCGTAACCACCTGGGAGCAACCAGAAGTCGCGATCGAGTGGGCGCGTCTCGGACACGCCTACGTGGTCGCAAATGACAAGGGCGGCGTCGGAAAGACCACCACGAGCGCTCACCTTGGCGGGCTCGCCGCCTCAGACGGTGTGCGCACCCTGCTGGTCGACCTCAACGGGCAGGGCAATTGCGCTCAGCTGCTGGGCTTCGCCCACACTGAGAACGATGACAAAGGTCGCAACCTCTTCAGCGCAGTAACTGCCGGAGCGCCTCTCAGCCCGGCACGCGGCGTTAGACCCAACCTCGACGTCATCCCTGGCGGCCCGTACGTTCGGCGGATCGGATCAGTCCTGTCAGCGGAACTGGCAACCAGCGCGGACGCCAACCGCGTCCATCTTGCCTTGGCCGAGTGCCTGCAAACTATCGCCAGTGACTACCAACTGATCATCATCGACACCCCTCCCGAGAATCCCTTGCTGTCCAACATCGCCTTGTGCGCGGGGCGATTTGTCATCGTCCCGTTGAAGACTGACGCGTTCTCGCGGCAAGGACTTCGCGACATAGCGTCCGACATCCGAGGCATGCGAGAGCACAATCCACACCTGACCCTGCTCGCCGTGTTCGTGTTCGCCTCGGGCACTGGATCGAAGAAGATTCGGCGTGATATCGCCAAGAATGTGTCCGAAGACCTCGGCCAAAGCAGCGGCCTTCTGCTCGACGCCTTCATCCGTCATGCGGAGTCCGTGGCCAACGAGATGGTCAAATACGGGCTACTCGCTTACGAACTCGAGCAAGAGATTCAGAACAACCCGAAGTACTGGGAGCTACGCAAAGGCAGTGCCAAGAACGCAACAACAGTCAGTGAAACGTCACGACTGGTCGCCGAGGACTACGACCGACTGGCGAAAGAAATCTTCACCCGCGCTGGTGAGCGACGAGCCGAAATGATCGAAGAAGGAAGTTGGCCATGAGTAGATTGCGCGAGCAGAACATGCCGAAGGAGGATCTCTCCGACCTCGAAGGACCCGCGAAGCCCCGCGGCGCCGGCCTGGCCGACCTAGTAGGGGAGAGCAGAGTATCGGCGCCCAGACCGGGCCCGGCGGAGCCCGATCCGCCGGAAGAACAAGGCGCCGCTCCAACACCAATCAGAGCGATAGGGACCGTCCCCGAGCCCCAAGTGCAGCCACGCGGCCGGCGCCCAGGAAGACCGCGCACCAGAAGTAAGCCAGTTACCGCGGTGTACGTCAGCCCCGGCGTCAAGTCACGATTCGACGCCTACCGGCACAGGCGCAAGGCGACAAACCTGCAGGTCGTTCTCGAGGCCATCAGCGCCAAGCATGGCGAGCTGGCCGAGATCATCAAAGGCTCCACATTCAGCACCGCCCCGGTCAATCCGCTGTTTCCGGCCGACCCCAGCGCGGTTCGCTACCTCGGAGGCGGAAGCGTGCAGATCGGCTTTAGTCCGACAGCAGAGCAAGAGCAGGTCATCGACCGCATCGGCGCCGAGCTGGGCTTTGATACACGCAGCACCTGGATCGCACCCGTCCTCAACGCATTTCTGCCCGGCCGCAAAGACTCGCTACCCGATCAGGGCTGACCAGCGCCAGCGGTGGCCGGAGGCGGGGTGGGGGAGAGGCCGCCACCCGTTGGCGCTCAGAATCAAATCAGCTTTCCGACAGCTGCCCAATGTGGCCAGGCGTCATGTACTGCGCCAGCGCGTCACGGTACTTATCTGCTGCCGCGGCCAAGTCTGCATGGGCCGCAATCAATAGAAGGTTGGCTTCTTCTGCCCTGACCACGCGCGCGCGCAGATCCGCAATCACCGCCTCTGCGTCACCCGAAGCACCCCGGTCGACACCACCGCCAGCCTGCAGATGGGCCACCTGAGCACGAAGCCGCTCAACTTCGGCCTCCAACTGCTCGAGCCGGTCAGCGGTGTTCGCGCCCTGAGTGCGCGGCAGCGCGTCCTCGTAGACGAACCACCGCAAGTGGCCAGGCCCCGGCCGTGCCCACCCCGCCGTATCGCCCCGCGTGACGGCGGCCAACAACGTACGCCGATCCACGCCAAGTCGCTGAGCAGCATCACTGACCGGCACATACTTTCGCGACGGGTCCGGCTCGCTAGGCACGGTGGCAGGCGGGTACTTCCACCCGCTCCCACCAGCCACGACTTCACCCCCGCGGGTCCAGTGACGACCAAATTGCCTAAAACGTCACCGTGAGCCTACCGCCGAACCCTCGACACGCGGCACCCAAAATAGGCAAAACAAGCAGCACTTTGTACAATTTGGGCAATCCGGAAGACAGGGACAGGGCAAAGGGGACTAGTAATGCGCGTTTCCCAGAAGCGGCACTCCGAGAAGCGGCAGCGCACGAAGCTCCTCGGCGTTCGGCTACTGCCCGAAGAACATCTAGCGTTCAAAGAACTCGCCGACAAGCAGGACGCGGACATGGCCGAGATCGCGTTCTCGGCACTAGCCGAGAAATACCCACACATCTTCAGCCGCGCAGCGCAGGTGGCGTAGGCGCGCCGGCCGAGGGGCCCCACCGCGCCGCCCGGCATCCCACTCGCTGGCGAACGTACCGAACAGCGTCCAGCCGCTTTTCAACATGTGCCACAACGCCCGAACCCCCAGCCGGCGACACCCCAGACATCTGAGGGCGCGCGCGAAACCGTCTGCCCCTGTTAGTATTTGACCAACCAACGCTGCGGCGAAACTGTCAGGCACCTTCCGCGGCACACAGCGTGTCTCAACTCCAGCTCAGATCTCCCGCGGCGTCGGCACGACCGGCGTCAACCACGGCGCATGCAGACCGATTGACGGCTCGCGAACCCATTCGCGGGCACCGTCAAAATTCTGCAGGGAGCACACATTCGCCCTAGATAGGCTTGAAATCTGGCCGACACCAACAACTCAGCCGACCAGAACTCCTGAGAAGCGACAGCACCGACAGTGCAGAGATCAGGTAGCCCGTCTGCGAAGGGAAACCATGGCGACTACCACCACCGACCGGGCAGCACAAACCCAGCCGGCGCAGCGGCCCGCCGACGCTCCGAACAAACCGGAGCTCAGCACCGGCCAACCCCGCCAGGCGCCGCGTGATGACCGCGACCGGCAGACACCTGAACCTGCGTGGTGGATCACTGCAGCGTGCTATGTCGCCGCCCTCGCCACGCTGCCGGTGAGCCTCAACACGTCGTGGCGATTCTTCGACGAGGTGCTGCACATCCCGACCGCCTACGGCGAGCGCCACATCATGTTCGTCGTTGCCGAGATCGCCCTGATCGTCTCCGGCGCCGGCATGGCCGCCAACGTGCGACGCACCGGGCACCCCGGCCCGTTCCGCTTCGTGGTGTGGTCAATGTGCGCCGTGAGCGCCTACATGGCCTGGACGATGTCCACTGTGCAAGAAGGCCTCGGCCGCGTCATCCTTGGCCCCGTCCTCGGGACAATCATGTTGCACCTGGCGTTGGGACTCGAGATGCGCGCCCGCAACCACCGGACAGGAACCGTGGCCCGCGTCACCCGCGAACTGCGAGAACGGATGCTGTCACGACTCGGCCTGGCAGACGACGAGCGAGACGCCCTGCAACGCACCCGCGACCGCGCCGCCTACCGCGCCGCCGAGCTTTCCGCGCCGCGCCGCTGGCGCTGGTCACGCGAAGCGCGTCTACGACGGGCGTTGTTGGCCGCCAACGTCGCCGATGACCCGGGCATGCGCGATAAAATGCTCGCCCGCTTGTCCGTCCTGCATCACGCACACGAACTCAGCACCCACGACCACTCGTCACCCTGGCTCGACAGGTACGAAACGGCCCCACACACCGAGGCGAACAGCAAGGACCAGACCCCCACGCCGGATGGCCGCACGACCGCGCACCACGCGCGAGCCCGCACCGCGGGATGTGCGCAACCGTCCACCTCCAGCGCACCCGATCGCGCACAGCGAACTGGCGCGCACACCGACCCGCGCACACGCGCCACCGTCTCAAACCGCGCATCCGCGCGCTACCCGACCCAGACAGCGGCCACGCCGCCGCAACGCGCAGATGCAGACCACACAGCCGATGCCGCCGCCCGGCGCGGATCAGTCAACGGATCACAGCCGGCGCCCGGCGCACCGCCCCAGGCCGCACACGCACGCGCATCGACCATCAACGGAGCAGACGCACCGCGCACATTGACGGCCGTACCCAACTCCGCGAACCCACACAACGGCAACGCACCCGCCCAAGCCGAGCGCGCACAACAGACTGCCCGCCGCCCTGACGTCGATCCGGCTGCCATCCAGCAGTGGCTGCCGGTTGCACACACACTCATCGGCGACGGCGTCACGCGGGGCCGCATGCGACGCTGGCCACAAGAAGAACATCCGACGGTAGTGGCCACCATCCTGGCCGACCATGCCGCGGGCACGCCACCGAGCACGATCGGACGCCGACGCGACGTCCACCACGAGATGGTGGGCAAGATCCTCCTAGCAGCGGAGGCAGCTGGCGCGCTAACCGGCTAGCGCCGCGCACACCCGCCGACCCCGCATGCGCACACATGCGCGCCGCGCAGCACCCGGATCCGTTGTGCAGGCCGGAAGAGGCGGGGGAGCGGGCCGCCGATCCTGCATCTGCACACATGCGCGGCGCGCAGCGCCCGGATCCGTTGTGGAGGCCGGGGGAGAGGCGGGGGAGCCGGGCGCTGGCGTGCCAGTGGCTCAGCTGTGCAGCCACCGCCAGAGTGAGACAATCGAATGCATGTTCAATGAACGTATGTTCGATGAATGGCGAGACGATCCCGCATATCCAACCCTGTACCGCGTGGACCGCGAAGTGCTCGTCGACGTCACCCGGGCGTTCCCCGGCATCCGGCGGCAGCGACAAGACGAGCTCGCACTCTGGATCAAGGGCGGCCGCGTTGCGCCTAGAGCCACTGATGCCTGCACGCCAAGTCGCCTGGATTCGACGCGCCGCCGACGGGGGATGGCTGGCAGTTGTGCTCATGCCAGCCTCCAGCGCCAACGGCAAATCCAGGGTCACCATGCAACTTTGGCTCGAAGCTGACATGATCACGACCAATCTTGGTGCGGCGCTGGGGAATAGCGACCGACACTGACAGAACCCGCGATCCCAACCCTCACTTCCCAGGTGATTTGACACCCTCCGCCAGCTGGCTGCGCTGTCCTGATCCCTCACGTCCAGACCGCGAAAAATAGTGCACGGCAGGCTATCTGGGCGGCCTTAAGCTCGGCTTGACCAACGAAGAGAGGACAAGCTAGCGCGAAGTCTCGGATCTCGCGCCAGCGCACGCAGGACTCGACGACCCAACCCAGGCGACGTGACCGTGCAGTCCGCCGCTGAATGATCCCTGGAGGCTCACCCACATGATGGAACTCTCGACCCGCTCCTATCTCACTGCCGGCATCGCGCTCACCGCCACCAGCGCCATCGCAATCACACCGGTACTCGTCGCCGACACTACCCCACCCGACATCACACCTCCGCAACTCTCGGCGCCGAATCTTGAGCTGACAGCGGCCATTACACCCGCCGACATCACCGCTCTGGCCGCCAACCTCGACGACGTCGTGGGCTCTGCTGCATTCGCGGTGACCGAAGTGGCCGCAGTCCCAGGCCAAACCCTGACAAGTGCGCTCAATTCCGCTGTAGCACTGCAAAACTCGCTGTGGGACAGCCTGATCCAGGCGACAGATAATCCGGTCTTGTCCGACGTGCTCAAAGGGCTCAAACGCGCATCGGCTGGCGGACTGTCCGAGCTCGCCGCAACAGTGGATTCCGCCAGCGGCAGCTTGGTCATGACCGCTGGCCAGCTCACCGACCTGCTGACCTCCGTGCTCAGTGGGGCGCAGGGCACTGCCGCGCACACCCTGGCCACCGGCGTATCGAATCCGCTTGCGGTGTCAAGCTACACCGCGCTCGCCAACCTGCCCCTTGAAGTCACCGGCCTGGTGCTCACCTCGGCGGTCGCTGCAGCACAGGACGTCGGCGTCAACGCGCTCGACCTCGGCGACACCCTCGTGACCGGGGTCACCGCCCAGCTGCGCACCGCCCTGACGGCCGTCCAGCATCTGATCGACGCCGCAGCCGACATACCGGACAACGATCTCATCGACGGCTTCGTCACCGCGGCGCAAGCCATCGCGGCCGGACCGCTCCTCGTCGCCGCTGCCGGGGTGGATGGGCTCAGCGGCACGCTCGAACGGGCTGGCAGGATCACCCTGGAAAGGTTGACGAGCGGCGCTGGCGCGGCGGTCGCCACCTGGGTCGGCAGCGGTTCCACACCCGGCGCGCTGCAGGACGCTGTCAACATGATCGGCGCAAATCTCGTGAGCCCAGCTGCCTACACCGGCGCCATTGCGAGGCTCGTCGAGGCGGGGGTTGCAACAGTCAACATCACCACCGGGACGGCACGCTCGCTGGTGTCGGTGCCGTTCTACGCCGCGGCTAACCTCAGCGAAACCGCGGCCGAAATGATCACCGAAACCAACAAACAACTCGCCAAGGCCACCGCTGGCCTCATGAAGGCTGCCGGGCTGCCGGCACTCGTCCAAGGCCTGCCGTATGCGCTGGCCACCGGCGTCATCACCACAATCACCCTGACCGCCCTTGCAGCGTCGACCGCCTTCAATGGGATTGGTCTGGGGCTCGACGTCGGCAACACCCTCACCGGCGCCATGCCCACGCACCGGGTGCTCACACTCAGCGCCACCGACTCGCCGCCGGCCGCAGCATTGACGGACTCGGTCAGCAGCACCGAAAGCGCACCCAGCACCTCAGAAGCCGAGACCACCGACCCGCAAACGGACACCAGCGACACGCTAAGTGCCGGTGCCGACGACAACATCATGGCCGAGGAACCCGACGCGGTGACGGCGGTCGAAGAGATTACACCGGGCCCCGCCGAAGACCTTCCCGCCGAGACCGAACACACCAACAACGCTGTCACCGACCCGAATACAAACGCGCAACACACCACAACCGACAGCGCTTCGGCCAACGACGCCACCGAAGAGTCGGCAGGCTCGCTCAACACCCACCGCACCACCGAGGATCCAACGCCCCGCACACCAGACGACGCGGACAAAGACGAACCCGACACGTCCGGCGAGGACACCCTCAGCGAGTCCATGGCCCGCGCCGGCGACAGGAAAGAGTCGTCGACGCACACGAACAGCGATCCCGACACGACCTCGAACCGCACCAGCAGCTCACGCCGAGCCGCCACCGGCAAACACGCGCGAGGCAACGTCAACAACCCGTCCTCGGTCACTGAAATCAAGAACAGGCTCGACAAAGAGCCCTCCGGCTCCACGCCGGCGGGCCGCGGCGGCGATTCACCATCAGACGCCAGCGACAGCAGCGACGAAGCCGCCTAAGCGGGCAAATCGGGGGGCCTGCTTCGTCCACCGCGTGGAAACGGTTCCCAACGGTCGCACCGAGATCGGGTTGCGGTCGCTCGCGCTGCGCAAATCCGGGTTGAGGGCGCGGCTGGTCCACGGCGGCGTGCCACCATTAGCAGATGCCTGAGGACCAGCCGACCCGGTCCGACGACGCGGTGTTCTCCATGGCCCCTCAAGAGGTCCTGTGGTCGCTGGCGCGCCAGTTTGTTGACGGCCAGCGGACGATCGCTCAGCTGACCCGCACCGCGCACACCATTAGGAACGCCGCATCCGACGACCCGGAAGCCGCCGAAGCCCTCGCCGATTTCGACAAAACCGTCAACGAGTGGCTGACTGAAGCGTTGCCGAGCCTTGCCGCCAGCATGAAGGTCGCCATCGAGGTTCATGAGACCTTCGGGCCGGGGATGACCACGGTCGAAGATCCAACTGACGCCGCCATCTGGAACAACAAGTACTTCGTGTGGTTCAAAGAGCTCGGCGGGCAAACACCCTGACCGCCAACACGATTCGTCTGCGCTCGGGCGCCAACGACACGCTTGAGAACCCGGCCGCCGCGGCGTTAGGGATCGGTACACCGCATGTAGGGGGCGGCCGTGGTGGGCGGGGGAGCAGGCTCCGGAGCCGCTCGCACCCGGATCGCTACCATAAGCGCAGCTAGCAGTTATGCCGCGCGGCGGGTCGCAGGAGGTTTGACGTGCACGACGACCGGGGCCCAGCATCCGGGGCAAGCCACAGCCAGCGACGTCTGCCTGCGCTGACCATCAGCCTTGCCGACCGCGACTACACCGTCTACCCCGACGACGGCGTAGTCACCATCGGACGCGTGCTGCCCCAGGACAGCCAAGAACTACCGGCGCGGATCCAGGTGGACGACCCACGAATCTCGCGCACACATATCCTCATCGATCAGGCCCAGCATTCCTGGATACTGACCGACCCCGGGAGCAGGAACGGAACGTTCATTGACGGGCACCAAATCCACTCTGTCCCCGTCAACGGTGCACTCACCGTGCACCTGGGCAACGCCAACGGCGTGGTCGTCCAACTCAACACCACCACAGCCCAGGGAAACGATGAATTCCGCACCGGCACCGAGCCCCACGAGCCGCACAACGACAGCGAAACCACCACACCGGTTCCCGAAGACGACACCACCGAAACGCTGACCCCCAGCGTGCAAACCGCAGTCACGATCGACGCCACCCAGATCGCCCTGCGCAGAATCCGCACGACCACTCTGCCGGCGACCACCGATCCGGACTTCCCCCCTCGCGTCAATGCGCTGCGGGACGAGCTGCGTCGTCACGAGAACACGATCACCGCGCACCTAGCACGGGCACCAGGCAGGCCCGAGGTCGCCGTCATCCTCAGCGACGTGCGGCTTACCCACGCCGATCTGATGCTTAAGGCCGCAAACTCACCCGGCGGCACTCTCGGGCAGCGCCTCTACGCCGCCCGCCACGCCAGCCGCCTCTCGGCAGACGAGATCGCTACCGCAGCCGGTGTCACCGCCAGCGACATCACCGCCGCCGAAGCCGAGCTCAACGTCGCCGAATCGGTGCGAGCGGCCATCGAAACGGTCGTCGACGCCCTCACGCATCGCCGCATATAACAACCAGGGATAGATGTCCGTTCCGGATTTAGTTGACATATCCAGCCATGACTTATGTTGGCACTACCACGGATACAACGCTGCGGTTGATCGCGCACAGCAACGTATCGGCACTGGGGATCGGGAGGGCATAGCACGGCTGGGACAAGGGCGCGATATCCCGCGATATCGAGAGAATCCCGCATCATCGGTCGGAAAGGGTTAAGTCATCGGAACCAGCGTTTCCACGGCTTATCGAGTGAATCGAGCTGTCGGTTAATCCGCTTCAGCAGCTCGTCGTTGTCGAGGTCGAGATCGAGCGTCAGCGGGTATCTCTGGGTGTCGTCAGGGGAGCCTGTGCGCGCGAGGGTCGGGAGCATGTCGAGGAACCCAACAAGCTTGGTGATGAGGTCATCGACGGTTTCCAGGGAGCGGTCCGCCAGGTGCGCCAGGTCTTCGATGATCACGGCGTACTTGCTGTCGGCAGCAACTCCTCTGGTATCCCTCGCCAGAAGTAGGTTCGCCTCGTAGAAGTCGATGACCGTTGTCGCTATGGCGGTGACTGCCGCGGGGGTCGGTTCGTCGTAGAGGTCGCGGTCTGAGAATAAGCGTTGAAGAGGCGACGAGTTCACGTACAGCTCAAAGTTTTCCGCCAGTCGGGATACTTCACCGAAGACCTCCGAAACGAGCCCATATAGCTCGTAGGTGCTGGACACTCGTCGGCGCGATGGAGGAGCGACCGAGTCGCGGTGGTCGTTGAGCAGATGCCGCAGTGCGTGCCTGCGCTGGACCAGGATGGACGCAAACGCGGCCCAATCCCAGTAGCGGTGCTTGTCGCTCATCAGGGATTGAAGTTGCTCGGGAGTGTCTGCTACTGCCGCAATCTCCACGTCGTTGTGTTCGTCGTCAATGCGGCGCGCACGGGTGGGACGCCGAGATTGCTCGGTAATCGCCAACTGCTCGTGCAGCGACTTTGCCCATGCGAGTTCCTTCAGGCGGACCTTCTCGCGCTGCTGGTGCACTACGCAGCCGTGCTCGAATCGGTGCTGTAACGCGGCGAGCGTTCGCTGGCAATTGGCCGTGTGTTTCGGATAGCTGCCGGCGGGAAAGAAGTCTTCGATCACAGGCAGTGGTTCGGGGACCTTCAGGTACTCGATTCTCTTCGCACACTGGGCTGAGTTTTCGACGGCCCGTTCAGACGTGTAGTGGTCTCGCAGCATCTGTTGCGCTACTTCCCACTGGTGGAATCGAGCGCGACCGGACATGGCGCGAACGCTGATGTCGAGCAACGTTCGGTACGCGGTCTCGTTGGCCTCGTCGTAGCGATCGAACAGTCCCATAGTCCGCATACCTCCCCGCCGGGCGAGTCCAAGACAGCACGCTAACCGCCAGAGGGGACGCCAAATCACGTTTCAGACTCTCCGAGCGCCCCGTACGCTGCCGCGAGGCGTTGACGGGGCAAAAATGAGAAGGTATGCGATCTGCTTCCGGACATCGTGCGACATGCCGTAGGCCGACAAGATCATCTGGAAACATGCCAACTAAACCTGGAACGGACAATAGACGGCGATGAGCGGACAGACTTGGTTAGAGAACATCAGCCGCGACTTCCCGGTGGGTGACCGCGTGCAAGTGGGCTCCGTCGTGACCGTGCGAGCTGCCCGCAAGCGTAGATCGCAACACGCGCGCGGCGTCGTAGATGGGTACAACGACGTCGGGATCATCGTGCGATTCGACTCTCCGGTCAACGGCGTCGACTGGTGCACCGCCAGTCCCGAAGAACTACGCAGGCTGACATAGGTCCTGCCGCGATGCCGAATCTCGCATGACCGAAGTTTTCGGGTCTTAAGGCCGACCGATGTCGGTTGGCCGACGTCCCACCACAATTGATCGCGTCACCACCAAGGCCTCGAATGTCAGTCCCCGTTGGCGAAGCCACATCATTCGGTGGTGGTGATCATCGCTGTCCGCTGCACGAGGTGGGTGCCCACAGGCCGCGCGCATTGCTCCGCGCATCTGCCTCCGCTTTACGGAAACGTGCTTGATAGCGGTACGGCAAGTCGTATGTGTACTCGTTGGCGAAGCCATCGGCGAGCATGTCGAGGTTAAACAGCTGACCCGAGGTGGTCCACACATAGGCAAGGGCCCGACCGTACTTGTCAACTGAGTCTTGGGAGGGATCCGTCTCGAGATAGACCGTTTGACCGCCGAGAACGGCTTCGGCTCGGTTGGATGCCTCCTGGGCGAAGCACTCCACCGGCTTGCGGGGGTCGTGCAGTTCGGGGGTGTCGATGCCGATCAAGCGGACCTTCACGGGCTCGCCGTGGTCGTTCACCCAGATCGTATCTCCGTCAGACACCTTCGTAACCGGGAAAGGCCCGGTGACGTTCTCGGCGGGCATGTTCGGATAGCCGGCTGCGTCGGGTTCTGCACGCGATGGTGCTGAACCACAGCCAACCAGCGCCGCCGCCACGATTACCGAGGAGGCGACGCGTTTAAACATACTGTCGCTCAATTGTCCTCCCGGAGTATGACATTCGTACCTTCAGCTGGGACAGATACCGGGTCAGCACGTCGGCCTCTACGCGGGACAGGGTGGGACGGAAGTGGGCTGCCGCCTGACTGACTCGCTCGGCGGCTCCGGCCGCACCCAACGGAATCGCACCTTCTCCGCAAGTTCGTCGCCCCCGTTGGGCAGCTTCACGTAGCACTCGAACTCGGTCGAGAGCAGCTCGCTCCGGTCGGCGATGTCTCCAGGACGTTTCGGCCCGACTGCTTTGGCGCGCCAGCGCTTCATCGTCCACTCGACGATGTTCTCGGGCACTTCGTACTCAAAGCATCCCGCGGCGACGACCTCTGACCACTTCCTACCACTCAGGAGGGGCAGCTCCTCGACGTCGGCGATGATGACGCCCCGAGCTGCCTCCTGCACGGAGTCCCACGAGCCTGCGGCGTAGTAGGTGATGTCGGTGACGTGATGATCGTGGGCACCGACGGTGACGCAAGTAGTGATATACGCCTTAAGGCGGCGATCCGGCAAGAACTCCACCGCGCTGAAGCGGGCGGTCGTCCCGTCCGTGAACGCAACCTCGGCGTCCCTGACGATCGTGTCTGACTGTGTGTGCGAACCTTCGCGAATGTTGTCCTCAAGTAGACCCATGGGCCGATGCTCCTGTGTGTTGGTACGTCTACGTCTCGTTGAACGATGCGATCGCTCGGTGGACGTCCTGTTTCATAGTGTCGATTGCGTTCTTTGTGGTGCCTATCCCAGCGAGCAGCGTTCCGCGCGCTTGCGCCGCCTCCGGCGTAAGGGCCGATCCCACTGGGCTCCAGTCGGAGGCGAGCCAGTCACGCGCATCGCTCAACGATCTGCGGGCTGAATCGAGTGCCGCCAGTGCGTTGACGAAAATATCTGTGCGGCTTGGCAGTTCAGCGCTCATGTCAATCCTCACGTGTTATCCGGTGGGGGAGGCGGCAACGCGAGAGGGTTCATGACTCGTCTCCTCGCTCTCTTCGCTCGAGTCGGCGTCCCATTGCCTTTCCGCGGTTGAAACCGAGGTTGTAAATGCCCAGGGCCAGTGCTGCGCCGCCGATGATCGCAGCAATCCACGTCAAGATGGTGATGTCCACGCTCGATCCTCCTAGTAGTCATGGCGAGATGATCCCTCAGCGGTACGACATACTTTGACGTGCTCGCCTGCGGCTGTGCGATGTGCCTGATTCCGGCGTGCAGCGTTCGGCGTGGGTCGGACCTTTCCCGGTCTCCGCTCACCGTCTTGCCTTTCGGCGATGCTCGGTAATGCTGACAGTGGACTGAAGGGCCGCGAGGTACCCGTCGAATTCACTCCGGTGGGCCTCGATGAGCGCGGCTGTGGCGCGGAGCTCCCAGGCGAACCGAACCGCCTCAGGTCGGCTACTTGGCTCTCGCGAGCCGATGCCAGCGCGGACAGCTTCGCGCGCGACGACGCCGATTGGGTTGGTCTCCCATCGAGCCGCGTCCCGACTGGTCTCCCAGCACGTCCTGCACGTGGTGTCTAGGCTCCGCTCGTGCCCGTCACGCTCAATACGTGCTTCGAGCTCCTCGACGGAAATAACGCTGTCGACGTCGTCCGCATCACGCCCGCATTGCGTATGTCGGTCGGTGCGCCAGGGGAGTGTCGGGCGCGCGACATGGTCGCGTTCTTGACCGTCTGCGTCCACCGGGAATCCCTTCGACCAGTTCTGAATACCATTACGTCCGACCCCCACCGAGCCGATCTAGGGGAGTGCCCGGCAGCGCTGATGGGGTCGGGGTGCTGGTTATGGCGTCGTCGATCGCCGCCTCGATCGCGTTGCGCGGGTACGTCACCGGCGAATGGTCGTCGAAGTCGTTGGAGCCGGCGCCCTCGGAGGCGAGTGTGATGTTCACGGTGGCCGGAGTGGGTAACTTTAGCGCCGCAAGACGGGCCTGGACAGCAACCGTGAGCCGTTCGGCGTAGTCCGTGTATTCACGGCGCTCTTGTTCTGTGAGCGCATCCCGGAGAGCTGTAATGGCTTCGTGGGCTTCGTCGTACGCGATTTCACCCGCAGTGGCCGGTCTGTGCGGAGGTGCGCTCGCCCCGGCCTCCTGGTGAAGTTCCGTCAACAGCGCAACGTCCGCAGGATCGTCGCCCCAGCCGGCTTTGCCCTCGACGATGAGATAACCGTTGTCGTCGACGCTGATCCAGTCGACCGCGGCGATGCGCGGGTCGTCGGGGGAGAAGGGGCCGGGCGGTAGGTCATCGGGTTCGGGGATGGCGTGTTCGCGCCGAGAAAGTTCCTCCTCGGCCTCCTGGTAGTCGTCGTAGGTGGTGTCGTTGGTGTCGCGCAGAATGCTTTCGACCCACAAGTCGATGACGACGGGTTCGGTGCGGTGGCGCCAAAGATCCCACTCGTCGTGACCGACGGCGGCTCGCAGCGCGTCGCCGACCACGGCGGCCTCCCAGGACCCGGGCCGTCCCGACAAGATCGCGTCTATGCCGCCAGCGTTGGCCGCAGCCCCCGCCAGGGCCTCGGTGACGAAGGCCGCCCAATCGATCGGCAGCGCCGCGCGCGGGTCGGGATCGGGTTCCCACTGACCCGAACTCGCTTGGCGCATAGGTTGATTGGTGAGACGGCTGGCCTCGGTCAGCACACTGATGGCGTCGTAGAGAACCTCGTCGTACGGCCGCGGTGTGGCGGTCTCGCTGTCGGTGAGGTAGCCAGTGTCGAACAGGGCGGCCGAGAGGACCTGGCGGTATGGCCGGCCGATAGTGCGGGCAACTGAGGCAAGGTTCAAGCGCTCTGGTAGCCGTCGCACGCCATTCGTCCGCCACAGGCGCAAGTTTTCCCGGGTGATGCCGATTCGCCGCGCCAACTCAGCGTCACTAACCCCGTGCGTGTTCTTGTACTGGTCGATCAGGTCGACAAGCCGGGGGGTTGCCATACCGCCAAGTATTCTGCGAAGCTTCCGAATGGTCAAGTGTCAATACGCGCTACAGCCAAGTCACACTTGACATAATCGCCATTATCTGGCGTCACGGTGCCCATGCGAGGCAGGCGGCGAATCGTCAGAGTGACGAATCAGGGGGGCGTTGCTACCGTTTATCACTAGCATTATCTGCTAGCATCGGGCGATGCCAAGGATGATCACGTTGCGCCTGTCCGACAGTGCCTATGAGGCGGTCAAACGCTACGCCGACGCAGACCAGCAGTCGATGAACTCGTGGATCGAGAACCTTCTCGACATCGAGGACATGCGGCGTCGCTGCGCGGCACACGACCAGTGGATGCGAGCCCACCCCGATGCCACCGCGTTCAGCGAGGCGTGGGCGGACCGCAACCTCGATGAATTAGCGCGGCGTTGAGCCAATCCCCGCGCCGTGGCGAGATCTGGACAACCGATACCGGCATCAGCGTTCTCGTCGTCTCCTCCACCGTGTACAACGAGATTCCAAGTGAGCCCACAGTCATCGTCGTGCCGGTATTCGACACCGAGCCCGACACCGGATTTGGTGTCGATCTCGGCGAGAATGACTGGGCTGCACCGGGACTGGTCACTAGCCTGCGCAAGGCCAGACTCAGCGCACACCACCGCCTGATCGATGTCCAAGCCCTCACCGACGTCAATAACATGCTCTTCAAAATTCTCGCGACACCGGATCGATAGCAGAATTGAGCTTGCGCTCCGGAGCCTCGGTCGGAACCGCCCAGGCTGTGTGAGAAACCGACGAAGCTACGGTTCCCGCGATTGTTCGATGAGGCCGTAGAGGGGGTTTTGGGCAGCGGCCGCCCTGTTCTGTGTCCCGGCGCCGTCGACGTAGCGCTGCGAGGTTGCCATCGACTCGTGACCGAGAAGCTTCATCAGCGCGTAGACGCTGACGTTCCCGTTGGCGAGTTCGGTCGCGAAGGTATGCCGGAGGCCGTGCACTAGGACTCCTCGCGCGCGCTGGCTGTCCAGCCCGGCCTTCTTGAAGGCACGTAGCACCCGGTACTGGAGTGTGCCGCGGGTGATGCGTTGACCGTCATTACCGACGAACAAGGGGGCAGTGGGCGGCCAGGCGGCCAGTCCGCCGTTGGTGGGGCGGCGTTTGGTACTGCGCGGGAAGCGTAGTGCTCTTGAGTCGAGGTAGGCCTCGAGTTCGCGAATCAGGGGCTGTTCCACCGGTATTCGGCGGTCCTTGTTGCCCTTGCCGTGTACGTGAACGACACCGCCCTCGTCGGTCGGTCGGATGTCACGAATGTCGGCGCGCACGAGCTCGTCTGCGCGGAGTCCGGCGAGCACCGCCGTCAGCACGATGGCCCGGTCGCGCTCGGGCCAGTTCGAGCGTCGGCCCGAATTGCGGTCGTCGTCGATCACCCTCAGGAGCGCGGAGATTGTGTCAGCACCAAGCCCTTTCGGAAGCGTCTTCGCGACCTTGGGTCGGCCGATCAGTGGTATCGGATTGGCGGTGATGAGCTCACCTGTGTAGAGGAAGTCGCACAATGTGTTCCAGTTCGACCAGCAGCGCCGGATGGATGCGGCCTCGTGGGTGCCGGCGTAGGCGGCGAAGGCCATCTGCATCGCATCCTTGTTGATCGCGTCGGGCGTCAAGTGCACGATGCGATTTGGGGCACCCGCGAGCAGTGTGGTGATCGCGGTGAAGTCCTGTTTGTAGGCTTTGATGGTATGTTGTGAGGGCTTGCGAATGGCCCGATCGGCAAGGAACGCCAAAAACCATTCCGGGTAACGTGATTCACCATCGTGGGGGGGATCCGCCGCCGGTGTCATGAAGCAATGGTCGCACGAATCGTGATGGATAACAGCAGTTATCCACGAGAAGCTACGCCGCTTTCATCAGATGAATCTTGGCGATTCTAGAGCCATGGCATCCGCCCCGCACGAGCGAATACAGCGAGATCGAATATTGAGGGTTACCGGTAGGAGAGACGTGTCGTTTGACAGCGCAGCCATCTAGGTCAGCGCCACGCACATGTAGGCGTCGTCTGAAAACTGACCCCGTGTCGGAGACGGGTCGATTTCGGCCGCCGTTATTAGCACAGCGCGACCATGAGTGGATCCTCCACTGAGCCGGCTTCTTCGGGCAGCCCTGCCCATCCTCGGTTAACACTGCTGCCTTTCGGCTAGCGGCGTCTTCAGCACCGCGACCAGGTCGGCGCGCGACGGGTTGAACGGTACGCGAGCGGCCGGCCGGAGTCGTCGATAGGCGTTCACGCAGACGATGGCTGCATCGGCGGTGGTTCGCAGTTGGTGCCGTGGCACCGGCCACCTCACGCGTCACCCGTGTTGGGGAGGCGCAAACGCTGATGCGGACGGTAACAAGCAGAGCATGTGAAGGTCAGGTGGGGAGGCGCTGGATTCAGGCCGCGCGCCCTGAGGGACTTGACGGAGAGCAAGAGGGGTGGTTTCTGATCGAGTTCTTCATTGAAGTGATCCTGCGTAGATCGTGATGAATAAGCCTTCCATTGATTCGGCACTGTTGTGGTCCCCGCAGCGCCGCAGAGACGAGGTTGCTGATGGCTCCCGTGATAGGGGATACATTTTGAACGAAAGGCTAAATCATTCATGCACGGAATGTGTGAGTGCGGCGATAACGATTCTTGACAGCCCGCCGACCGACGGAAGTGGTTTTGTCTGATGATGACGACTGACTCGGTTGACTGGGCGCACGTTGATAGGTGCGCGCCGCGGCCAGTGTTCGATCAGTTGCGCATGCAGATCGTTGCCGCCGTTGGTGATGGCCGGTTGCCGCCGGGGACGCGGCTGCCGACGGTTCGCGCGCTGGCCGCTCGGACCAACCTGGCGGTCAACACGGTCGCTCGCGTGTACGGCGAATTGCGGACCGCCGGAATTATCGAGACACGAGGTTACCTGGGCACTTTCGTAGCATGTGCCCACTCCACTGAGGCTGCTCTCGCCGAGGCAGCCCATAGCTATGTGATGTTGGCGCGGACATTCGGAATCAACAAGTGCGAGGCATTGCAGTATCTTTCGGCCGCGTTCGAATCTGATTCAGTTCGGTCGGGTGGCATCCGTTACGAGGTTGGCCACACAGCCGGAACCCTTTGCGGTGGATGACCCTATGGTCGCGGCACGCGCAGCCTGTCGAAGGCCCAGTGATAGTGGCCATCCGAGGCGTTGAGCGGCACCGGCGCCGGTGTTCGGTAGTTGCTTGTTCACGCCTTGCGATGAGGCGACGCGGCAGCGGCACGCGTGCAACATCAACTGTCGCCTGGCTCGGCTGCGATGTCCTTGTCGTCGACGAACACGAGTCTGCCGTCGTCGAGGCTGACCGCCCACCTTCGTGCGGCATCGGCGATGCGGGCAGCGCCGATATTGACTCCGTGGCCGGCTGCTTCGCCGAAATCCTCCGCAATGACCCCACGACACTCGCGATCTGTGCCGGGAAACACCCAAACCATCGCACCCACGGGGGGATCCGGCGCCGAGCCGCTCTCGGCTCCGCAATCAATGTGGCTCATGGTTCGTTCCCGCCCTTGTCGATGTTCTCAATTAGAGCACCATGTGTACGCGAATGGTCAAAGTTTGATTCATGGCGTCGCTTTGACGAATGCTTAAGTGAGGTCTGTATTTGGTCAACTTTCCGCCGGAATAACGATGCGCCGGAGTGGATTAGACTCGTCTGCAATTGAGGCACGGCCCCAAACTTGTGCTAGGAGTAGTTCGTTATGACTGCATTGGATCAGCGTGTCGGCGATCTGATAGTGCGCATTCCCGAGACGCCGGTGCTGACTGATTCCGATGTGATCGAGCGTTATCGGCGCGATTGGGCGCGCGACCCCGATGCCGGTCGTCCACTGGCGGTGGTCCGTGCCCGGTGTACCGAGGATGTGCAGGCGGTGATGCGGTGGGCGGCGGCCGAGCGGGTGCCGGTGATTCCGCGCGGTGCCGGTTCGGGGTTGTCAGGTGGTGCCACGGCAGTCGACGGTGGCATCGTGCTGACGACGGAGTCGATGCGGGACATCGATATCGATCCGGCCACCCGAATTGCCGTGGTGCAGCCGGGTCTGTTGAACGCTGAAGTCAAACGTGCGGTCGCCGTCCACGGGCTGTGGTATCCGCCGGACCCGTCATCGTATGAGATGTGCTCTATTGGGGGGAACGCCGCGACCAACGCAGGCGGGTTGTGTTGTGTGAAGTACGGCGTAACCGCCGACTACATTTTGGGTCTTGAGGTCGTCTTGGCCGACGGTCGGGCGGTGCGTCTCGGGGGTCCGCGGATGAAAGACTCCGCGGGGTTGTCGTTGACGAAGCTGTTTGTGGGTAGCGAGGGGACATTGGGGGTGATTACCGAGCTGACGTTGCGGCTGTTGCCAGCCCAACCGCCGGCGAGCACGGTGGTCGCGGTGTTCTCCTCAGTTCGTGACGCCACCGCCGCGATATTGGAGATCAGTCGTTGCATACGTCCCGCGATGCTCGAGTTCATGGATCGTGTGACGATCGGCGCGGTCGAAAACCAGCTTCGGATGGGATTGGATCGCGACGCCGCGGCCATGCTCATCGCGCAGTCGGATCTGGCGGGTGCTGAGCGTGCACGTGAAGCCGCGGCGATGGCGGAGGTTTTCCGTGGCAGCGGGGCCGTGGAGGTGTTCAGTACCGATGACGCCGCCGAGGGCGAGGCGTTCACCGCCGCGCGCAGATTTGCGATCCCGGCGGTTGAGCAGCTCGGTGAGCTGTTGTTGGAGGACGTTGGTGTGCCGCTTGGTTCGCTGCCGGATCTGATCGAGGGCATCCAGGGCATCGCCGCTGAACACGACGTCGTCTGCGCGGTCATCGCCCATGCTGGCGACGGCAACACTCATCCGTTGATCGTGTTCGACGGTGGTGATCCAGATCAGACGGCCCGGGCACACCGGGCGTTTGGTGAAATCATGCACCTGGCGATCAGGCTTGGCGGCACCATTACCGGCGAGCACGGTGTCGGGCGGCTCAAGAAAGCCTGGTTGCCCGATCAAGTGGGCGAGGATGTGATGGAGTTGACGCGGCGGATCAAGTCTGCGCTGGACCCGCTTAATATCCTCAATCCGGGTGCGGTCATCTGAATCGAAGGATGAGCGGGCTCAACGCTTTCGGCGCTGTCTGGCAGCGCGTCGTCAGTTAGGCAGCGCAGCTGGCTGTAACGTCCGCTCGGTGGTCGTGTGCGTCGCTATCCGACCGGCAGACCGGCCTCTTGAAGTGCTGCCCGCGCCGCGGGGTCTCCGGCGATGAGCTGGCGCGGTGGTGCGGTGTGGTGTTGCCAGACCGTGGCGGCGATTGCGCGCACGACCGATACAGCGTCGATGGGAAGCTGATGGTCGGTCGCGCTGATCGTCGCGGTGTCGTGATCGAGGTTGATGTCCCATGCCGGGTCGTTGGCGATGCGTAGCGATGTGCTGGGCTTTGCCAGCGCTTCCAGATTGTGTGCGAGATAGGTGGGCCGCGCCGCTGGTGGTGCGTGTAGCACGTCCAGGGGTGTGCTGACCCCGCTGAGCACCAGCAGGCTCGGCAGGCCGGCGGCGTTGGCGCCGGCGATGTCGGTGTCGAGCCGGTCGCCGATGACCAGTGGAGCTTGGAAGGAGCCGCGGGCGATCGCCGCCTCGATCATCGCCCGTCCGGGTTTACCGGCGACTTGTGGTTGCGCTTCGGTCGCGGTGCGGAGCGCAGCCACCATCGATCCATTGCCGGGCACTAGCCCCCGGTCGGTGGGAAAGGTGGCGTCGAGGTTGGTTGCCACCCACAGCGCTCCGCCTCTGATGGCCAAGGCCGCTTCGGCCAGGTCCTGCCATCCGGTGGTGGGTGAGTGGCCTTGCACCACCGCGACCGGTGCTTCGGTGCAGTGCCGGACGGGTCGCAGCCCGACCTTGTTGATTTCGTCTGCCAACGCGTCGGTGCCCACAATGAGGACGCGGTCATCGGGTGAAAGTTGGGCGACCAGGAGCCGCGCTGCGCTTTGGGCGCTGGTGACGATGTCGGCTGCGGTGGCCGCGACGCCCATGGATTGCAGTTGGATGGCGACGTCTGACGGGCGGCGCGATGCATTGTTGGTCAGGAAGATGGTGCGTGCGTTGGCCGCGAGCAGTGCCTCGGCGGCGCCGGCGGTGGGTTGTTTGCCGCGGTAAACGGTTCCATCGAGGTCCAGTAGCAAGATGTCGTGGTCGTCGGCTAGCGCGGTCTGGTCCGAGCTGGCGTCAAAGGGAAGCATCGAACGTGGGGCGTCGTTGTCGGGGGCGGTGCTGCTTATCGGCCACGGGTCTGGCTGTGCCTGTGTCATGGCCGCCCCAGAAGAAGGCTGGTCAGACCGGGATCGAACCGTGCCCGCGTTCTCACCGAAGCCGCGGCAGCCTCGACGATCATGACTGCGTCGGCTTCGCTTCCCCTCGGGAACTCGATGGCCGCGCTGTCAGGGTCGGCGCGGTGAGCCATCAGCCAGTCGTAGAGCAGCCAGTCCAGCGCGCACGCCAAAGTGAACGGGTCGACGTCCCTGTCCGCGGCTTGGATGCATGTGCGCAACAGGTCGCGGTGTTCTTGGCGGGCGGCGTTCTTGTTGACCCCGGAGCTGTCGAACAGCATCATCGCCAGCGTCAGCGGATAACGTTGGCCCGCTTCGGTTTTGACCACCCACCGCCCGCCCGCCCAGGGCTTGTCCGGGTCAACCAGCTGCAACTGGCCGAAGCCCGAGATCACGCCCTGCGGCGGTTCATCGAGTTGGTCGTCGAGGGGCGCTTGACCCAACAGCCCGAGCGGTTCGCGCGCCCGGATGGACAACAGCGCTGCCGTGCCGATGATTTTGCCGGCCCGCAGGTCGGGGGTCGAGGAGGTCAGCTCGGTCCCGAGCGCGTATTCGCGGCACAGGATGTCGAGGGCGCGGTGCAGGGTCAGCAAGTCCTCGCGTTCGGCGGGATCGGGCGCCCGGCCGCCGCCGAGCAGCTCCCCGAACTGGGCGGCCGCGATGATCATCGCGTCATCGAGTGCCTCCAGGTGGGTGGCCAGCAAGCGTTCGGGTTCGTCATCGGTGAGCAGCAGTTCCGGTAACGTGGTGGGCTCGCCGGCGGGGGTGGCCCAGTAGAACCCGATCTGGCCGTCGGTTTGCACGATGCGCGGTCTCATGTCGTTTGTGTGGCCAGACGACGGTTGGTTGTCCGAAGCTGTTGTTCGGTGCTGTCTTCCAGCGCCGCAGCCTGTTCGGGAGTGAGCCTGCCGCAGATGCGGCCCCAGTGCACGGCCACCATCTCGCCGGCGGCGACGTCTGCGGCATCGTCACCGGCCGCGGAGCCGACCTCAACCCGCTGGGTGGACGGCGGTGTCAACGACAGCGCTGTGCCGTTCCAATCAAGCGCCTGACTCCTGACGATCGCGGTGGTGTCGTCGGTGGAAAGCACTGTGCCCCAGGCGATCCTGCAGTTCTGCAGCACCGACATCGGATGTTCGTCCATTCCTTTACCCAGCAACCGCGACCAGGGGTACACCCCAAACACGTGGAAGCAGTGGTTGGGGGCCGCTTCCTCGGCCAGTTCGGGGGTCAGGTGATGCCAGTAGTGGCCGGCCTGTGGGCCGATGACGGCCAGCAGCTGCGCGGCGAATTCACGCCCATCCAGGCGCGCGCCGACACCGCCGCCGAGCCAATACGATTCGACGATGCGCTCATCGAGCGGATCACCGATACCCGTCATCTGTGCCAGCACTTGGAGGTACGGCCATGCACCGGTGAATTGCCGTGCGGCCTTTTCGATCTCGCGCCGTGAACCGTGCGGCAAAGCCGTCGATCCGGAAGGACCGCAGTAGCCAAGCTGGTTCGGGGCGTAGGCGTAGCGGGCGAACATCCGCGCACCGCGGATGTCGGTCACATCGGTGCTCGTCACGTCGGTGCGCCCTGTCCGATCAGCGTGGCGGCATCACGATGAAGCCTGCCGAAGTTGTAGTAGGCCGCACACGCCCCTTCGGGGGACACCATGCAGGTACCGATCGGCGTTTCAGGGGTGCACGCCGTGCCGAAAACCTTGCACTCCCACGGTTTGAGCACACCTTTGAGGACCTCTCCGCACTGACAGGCTTTCGGGTCGGCCACCCGCACGCCCGGAAGTGCGAATCGGTGCTCGGCGTCGAAGTCGGCCAGTTCGTCGCGCAGCTTGAGCGCGCTTTGGGAGATGAATCCCAGCCCGCGCCATTCGAAATGGGGACGTAGTGCGAAAACCTGCGCCATCAATGCCAGCGCTGCAGGGTTGCCCTCCTCGTTCACGACGCGGGAGTACTGGTTTTCCACCTCGCAGCGGCCTTCTCGGATCTGGCGCAGCAGCATCGCGACGGATGCCAAGATGTCCAGCGGCTCGAACCCCGCGACCACCAACGGCTTTTTGTAGACACCCGGAACGAACCGGTAGGGCCGGTTGCCGACGACGGTGGAGACGTGGCCGGGCCCGAGGAACCCGGACAGCCTCAGGTCGGGTGATTCCAAGATCGCCTTGATGGGCGGCACGATGGTGACGTGGTTGCAGAAGACACTGAAATTGGGCACGCCAAGTTCGCGGGCGCGCACCAGAGTCACTGCCGTGGATGGGGCGGTGGTCTCGAAGCCGATCGCGAAGAACACCACCTGTTTGGTCGGGTTGTCGGTGGCGAGCTTGAGCGCGTCGAGCGGTGAGTAGACGAATCGGACATCGGCGCCGCGCGCTTTGGCGTCGAGCAGGCTGCCCTTGGATCCCGGCACTCGCATCATGTCGCCGAAACAGGTGAAGATGACGTCGGGTTGCTCGGCCAGCCAGATCGCATCGTCGACGCGGCCCATGGGGATCACACATACCGGGCAGCCCGGACCGTGCACCAGCTCCACGTTTTCCGGTAGCAGGTGCTCGATGCCGTGCCGGTAGATGGTGTGGGTGTGGCCGCCGCACACTTCCATGAATTTGAGGTGCTCGCTGGGGTCGAACTGCGCTGCGAGCGCGTCGATGGCGCCCACCAGTTGGCGCGCGGCGGCGGGGTCACGGAATTCGTCGACGAATCGCATGGTTAGTACTCCGATCGTGTTAGAGGATCACCGACGAGTCGAGGGCTTGGATCTCGTCGGTGTAGGCGTCGCCGAGTTTCTGCACTGCGGCCAGTGTGAGCAGTGCTTCGGTTTCGTCGATCTTGGCCATCGCGAATCCGACGTGCACCAGCACCCACTCATCGGGTGCGGGCAGGTCGTTCTCGAGCAGTCGAACGCTGATGACACGACGGACACCGCCGATGTCGACTTTCGCCAAACAGTTGGCCGCGTCGGTGATTTCGACGATTCGGCCGGGGATTCCGAGACACATTCGAGTGCTCCTTTCCTAGCAGATCCGGGGCAGTGGGTCGCCGACGAGTTTGTCGACGATGCGGGTGCCGCCAAACCCGGTGCGCACCACGACGGTGGCGGAGGGTTCTCGGGTGATGTCTCCGATGAGTGCGGCGTCGCGGCCCAACGGGTGTTGGTGTAGCGCGTCCAGGGCCGCGTGGGCCTGTTCAGGTGGCACGACGGCTATGAACTTGCCCTCGTTGGCCACGTAGAGCGGGTCGATGCCCAGCATTTCGCATGCGCCTGCCACGTCGGTGCGCACCGGCAGGCGCTGCTCGTCGAGTGCTACCGCGAGGTTGGTGTCGTGGGCCAGCTCGTTGCAGATGGTTCCGACGCCGCCGCGGGTGGGGTCGCGCAGCCAGCGGGTGTCGGGTGCGGCCGACAGCAGCGTCTCGACGAGCCCGCTCAGTGCGGCGGTGTCTGAGTCGATGTCGGCTTCGATCGCCAGATCGCCGCGGGCCAGCATGACCGCCATGCCGTGGTCTCCGATCGTTCCCGACACCAGGACCTTGTCGCCCGGGCGCACCGATTTCGGTGTCAGCTCCCGGCCGGGCGGGATGAGGCCTACACCTGCGGTGGTGATGAACATGCCGTCGGCGGCTCCCTTGGGCACGACCTTGGTGTCCCCGGTGACGATCTGGACGCCGGCCGCGGCGGCCGCGGCGGCCATGTCGGCGACGATGCCTTGGAGCACCTCGACGGGCAGACCCTCTTCCAGCACGAAGGCCGCTGTCAGCCATGACGGTAGCGCGCCTGCCATGGCGAGGTCGTTGACCGTGCCGTGCACCGCGAGTTCTCCGATCGATCCGCCGGGGAAACGCAGCGGCTGCACGACGAACGAGTCGGTCGAGAGGGCCAGGCGTTGACCGGTGGGCAGCGTGATCACGGCACCGTCACCCAGCGATTCCAGGTAGGGGTTGCGGAACGCTTCGAGGAACACCGCGTCCACTAGCGCCGCGGACGCTTTGCCGCCGGCGCCGTGGGCCAGTGTGATGACGTTGTCGCGCAGCCGGGGCCGGCGTTTGCGAAACACCTCGATGCGTTCGATGACCTCGCCTTCGGCGAAGCTTGGGCCCGAATCCCGATACTGCTGTGCGTGATCGCTCATCGCATGCCCGCCTGAGCTTGTGTGGTTGCCCACAGGTGGTATCCGAGGAGCGCTTGGGCTTCCTGGATGCGGTGAACATTTTGTGACTGCACGGTGAAACACGTGTCGACGTCCGGGTTGTCGGCGAAGGCGCCGCCGTCGTATCCGGCGAATCCGATGGTGTACAGGCCGCGGCGGTGGGCCTCGCCTAGCGCGGTGCCCAGGTCGGCGGAGTCGCCGCTGGTCGTGATGGCGATGGCGATGTCGGATGGTGCGGTGCGGGCGATGAGCTGGCGGGCGAAGAGCAGCTCGAAGCCCACGTCGTAGCCCAGCGCGGTGAGCACGGCCGCGTCGGCGCTCAGTGACCAGGCGGGCAGTGGCTGGCCGTGCGGTGGGGTGGCGAACAGTGCGGCCAGGGTGGCCGCGCCGGTGGAGCTGCCCCCGTGGCCGAAGGTGAATAGGCGGCCCCCCGCGGCGAAGCGGCGCGCCATTTCGGCGCTGGCGGCGGCCACCAACGGCTCGCACTCCTGCAGGGTTGCGTGGCGCAGCGAGGCGCTTTCGGCTGCGATGGCTTCGGCGGCGGCGACCAACTCAACCACGAGCGCTTGGGCGTCGGATCCCTGCTTGTCGATGAAGGGGTAGAGGAAGTTGGTGGCGTATGAAGCTTGATCGGTTCCGGGGAATTGTTGTGCCATGCCGCTATTCCTCGCTGATCTTGGTGATCGCCATCCCGGCATGCACCAACACGAGGTCACCGGGGGCGAGAGGCTCGGTGAGGATGGTCGACACCGTCTCATTGCCGGTGGCCGTACGCACGTGCGCCGTCCCGTCGACCGAAGGAAGCGATACTTCACCGAGGCGTCCTTCGTCACTACAGGTGATGCACACCTCGTCGGTGCACTCGGGTGGCGGGCTGAGCAGCGCGGGGTGGTCGAAGCAGATGTGGGTGAGTTCCCACAACAGGTGGTAGAGCACAAGGAACTGCCCGGTCGTGGGAATCGTTGGGTCCGGATTGTCCAACCAGAGCACGTGATCGGCTGTGCCCGGACGCGGGCGTGCACCGTGGCCGATCCATATCGTGGTGACCCCCCAGGCGGGGGCGCGGCGCATGATCGCGTCGACGGCCTGGTCGTCGGCGGGGGCCACGGCGATCACCACATCGCCGGCGCGAACCGACACCCGCGCGTTGCCCACCGGGTCGGGCCCGGTGAGCATCACCGCGGGAAGCGCCTTTTTGTCGGCGATCACCGGGTGGATGAAGGTCGCGGCGATGTGTTGAGCGTGCGAGGCCCAGTCCGGGGCGATGCACCACATGGTGGCTCCCGCCGAGAACCGTTGTGCCAGCGCCAGTGCCGCCCGGGCGAGGTCGGTGGCCAGGTCGCGGTCGACGAGCGGGTGCGTCGTTGTGGTCATGGCGCCGCCTGCGCGTCGCCGAAGACGTCGCCGAAGACGCCGTATTCGGCCATGGTGGCCAGGGTGATAGTCGCTGAGTCTTCGTCGATGCGGCTCAGCGCGAACCCGGCGTGTGCGATGGTGTAGTCACCGACCTGTAGGTCGGGCAGGTAGGCCAGACAGATCTTTTTCACGTCGCCGGGGAATTGAACCCGTGCCATCCGCGCACCGCTGGGTTCGTCCCAGATTTCGGTGATGCGGCCCGGTATGCCCAAGCACATCGGCTATTCCTTCCGTTCCTTGTCGGCGGTGCGGCGTTCCTCGAGGGCTGTGAGGAGCGCGACCGCTGCCTGGCCGAGCGCGAGCCCGCCGTCGTTGGGCGGAACGGTGTGATGGGTGAGCACCGTGAAGCCCGCATCGTGTAGTTGACGGCGGCATTCGGCGGCGAGCAGCACATTCTGGAACACGCCGCCGGTGAGCCCGGCCAACCGGATCGGACCGGCCGCCTGGCATACCACGTCGGTGACCGCCGTGGCCACCGCGCGGTGGAATCCGGCGGCCAAGTCGGCGGGACTGATGCCCTCGCGCAGGGCCGCAACGATTGCCGCCAGCATCGGCGCGGGGTCCAGCGTTCCGTCGGGGTTGACCGCGATCCGCAGCCCGGTAGCGCTCAGCGAGTCGCGGGCCGTCAAACCGCAGGCCGCCAGAGCCTCGAGTTCGATGGCCGCCTGGCCTTCGTAGTCGACGCCGTGGCGCACATTGAGGATGGAGGCGACGGCGTCGAACAACCGGCCCATGCTGGTGCAGGGCACACAGCCGCGGCCGGTGTCGAATTGTGAACGCAGTAGACGCAGTTCCTGGTTGCTGGCGGCGCGCACCGGTGCCAAGTCGGTGTCCCACGTGATCCCGGCCGTCCACAGGTGGGCCAGCGCCATCCGCCAGGGGTTGCGTACCGCGGCGTCGCCGCCGGCCATCGGGACGGCCGCCAGGTGACCGACGCGGGTGAAGCGGTGGCTGGCGGTGCCCAGGCGCAGGATTTCTCCGCCCCATACCGCCGCATCGCAGCCATAGCCGGTGCCGTCGAACGCCACTCCGATGATCGGTTCGCCCAGTCGGCCGTGCTCGGCCAGCAGTGATACCACGTGAGCGTGGTGATGTTGGACCAGATCCAGCGGACGTGGCCCGGCGTGGCGTTCGGCCCACGTCCTCGTGACGTATCCGGGGTGCAGGTCTGCTGCGAGGCGTTGCGGGGTGGGTCGAATCTCGCACAGCTGATTGACCGCCTGCCCGAACGCTTCCAGCGTCGCGGCGCTGCCCATGTCGCCGACGTGTGCGGACATGAAGGCGCGCCGCCCGTCGAATAGGCAGAACGTGTTCTTCAGCTCGCCTCCGACGGCCAGCACCGTGGGGCCGTCACGGCCGAGGTCGACCGGCAGCGGCGCGTAGCCGCGAGAACGCCGGATGGGTAGTTGCCGGCCGTCGAGGATGCGTACCACGGAGTCGTCGCAGGGGACGTGGATGGGCCGGTTGTGGTCCAGCACGGCGTCGGCCAGCGCGGGTAGCCGCCGCGCCGCGTCCTCGTTGGTGTAGCACAGCGGCTCACCGGAGCGGTTGGCGCTGGTGAAGACCAGCGCCTCGGGCGGTTCGGACGCCGAGCCGGGGACCGGGTTCAGCAGCAGGTGGTGGATCGGTGAGTACGGCAGCATCAGCCCGATCCATGGGTTGGCGGGGGCGACGTGTGGCGACGCCGGGGCATCGGCGCGTCGGGGCAGCAGCACGATCGGCCGGGCCGGGCAGGTCAGCAGCGCGGCTTCGGCGTCGGTGATGTCGGCGTAGCGCCGCGCTACCTGTAGGTCGCGCACCAGTACCGCGAAAGGCTTGCCGCCGCGGGCTTTGCGGCGGCGCAGCGAGACGACGGGCGCGTCGTCGCCGGCGGCGCAGGCCAGGTGGTAGCCGCCGAGGCCTTTGACCGCGACGATGCTGCCCTGGGCCAATGCGCGTTGGGTGGCTGCGAACGCGGCGTCGGTGCTCGTGGTGTGGTGGGTACCGGCGTGAAACCACAGGGTGGGTCCGCAGTGCGGGCAGGCGATGGGTTGGGCGTGGAATCGCCGGTCGCGTGGGGCGTGGTATTCCTGCGCGCAGCGCCGGCACATCGGGAAGCGCGACATCGTGGTGGCCGGGCGGTCATAGGGCAGGCTGGTGATGATGGTGAAGCGGGGCCCACAGTTCGTGCAGGTGATGAACGGATGGCGATAGCGGCGGTCGGCCGGGTCGAACAGTTCGGTAAGGCAGTCGTCGCACACGGCGATGTCGGGCGGGATCGCGGTCGCGGCGGCGCTGATGGTGCGGCTTTCGGTGATGTCGAAACCGTTGGCGCCGCTGCGGTCTGCCGGCAGCTCGGTTGAGGTGACACCGGTGATGACGGCCAGCGGCGGCGCGTCGGTGTGCAGGCGGCGAAGAAACTCGTCGAGCTGGTCGGGGTTGCCCTGAATTTCGATGAACACCGCAGCGGAGTCGTTGCCCACGAAACCCGACAGCCCCAGCTGGGTGGCGATGCGGTGCACGAAGGGCCGGAAACCCACGCCTTGCACGACGCCCGTCACTGTCACTCGTCGCCGGGTTTGCCCGGCCGCCAGTGCGTTGACCGCAGTCATGGCCGCCCCCACAGGACGACCCGGTTGTTTCCGGAATCGGCCACTGCCAGCAGTTTACCGGACAAGCAGATCCCATACGGCCAGCACAGGGTGTCTCGCCCGACCGCGCTCCAGCGGTTCTCGCCGTTGGCGGCGAAGGTGGGCTGGGCCAACACAGCGTCGGCGCCGCGTCCGTCGGCGGGGACCCCGTCCCACAGCAGGACGCGGTTGTTGGCCGTGTCGGCGACGGCGAGGGTCTGCACGCCCGCTTTGGACTGTTGCAGTGCGACGCTGTAAGGGAACCGGAACCGGTCTGCCTGTTGAGGCGCGTACGGCCATTCCTGGGCGGTGGCGAAGTCGGGCTGGCCCAGCAGTAGGTCGGCGGGCCGGTCAGTGTCGGGGTGCGGGGACCAGCCCAGCACCCGATGGTCGCCGGCATCGGCGACCAGCAGCATATCGTCGTTTCCGGCCAGCCCGTGCGGCCAGCGGAAACTGGACGCGTTGACCGCGCCGCCGCGGTTCTCTTGGCGTTGAGCGGGGTCGGGCTGGCCCAAGACGATGTCGGCGGGTTGGCCGGGCTCGGGGATGCCGCCCTCCCAGCCCAGGACGCGACGGTTGCCGGTGTCGGCGATCCAGAACCGCGAGCCGATCAGCGCGATCCCGAACGGCCAGTACAGGGTGTCTGCCGAGCAGTCCCGGCCGGCGTTGGGCTCCACGCTGACTCGGTCGGGTTGGCCCAGGACGGCGTCGGGCGGGGTGTCACTGGTATCAGGGACGGTGTTCCACACCAGGATTCGGTGATGCCAGGCGTCGGCGACGAGCAGCCGGCCGTGGTGAATCAGCACCCCGGTGGGCAGGTTCATGCCGTTGCCGGGGCCGTGAGCGCCGCCGGCGCGTGCTTCGGTGGTGCCGTCTGGTTGGCCGAGCACGACGTCGGCGGGGTGTTCGTCGGCGACGGGGATGCCATGCCAGATGAGCACTCGATGATTGCCGGAGTCGGCGACGACGAGATAGTCGTCGTCGACGAATACCGCTCGCGGAGAATACATCCAGGCCATCGTCGGCGTGGCCGCCGGCAGCGCCAGTCCACCCGGCGCCGGCGCCCCGAGCCAGACCCGTGGGCGCCAGCCCCCGCTCAGATCGGTGCCGGCAGCCTGCTGGGTAGGGGGCGTGGTGCCCGGACGGGTGAGTCGGACGGTCAGCCGCTGGCTCATGTGCCGACCCGGATCCACACCTGGCCGTCGTCAACGCGCAATGGGAGGGCTTCGAGTTGCGCGCCGGGGGCGCTGAGGCATTCCCCTGAGGCGGCGTCGTAGCAAAAGCCGTGCCACGGGCAGGTCAGGGTGCCGTTGTCGACGTCGAGCACGGCGTTGTCCAGCGGCAACGCTTCGTGGGCGCATTCGTTGAGGTAGGCGCTGAGCTGCCCGGCGATCTTCACCACCAAGACGTTGGTGGTCGAGCCGGTGCTGGCGGCCGTCAGGCTCAGCGCAGTGACCTCGCCGTCGGCGAGGTCATCGGCGGTGGCGGCTTCGGTCCATCCCTCATCGCGCGCCAGGTGCTGGCCACTGAACAGTGATTCGGTGGGTATCAGGGTGGTGGTCGGCTCGTTGGGCAGCACCTCGACGCGACTGACTGAGGCCACGTTCTCGACCAGTGCTTTTTCGACGAGGTTGCGCAGCGTGACCGACGCCATCGAGCAGCCGTTGCACGCGCCCTGCAGCCGCACGTAGGCGGTGCCGTCGTCGATGCGGACCAAGCTGACGTCGCCGCCGTGGCCCTGCAGTTGAGGACGCACCGACCGCAGCACAGTAGCGGCTTCGGTCATCGGGTCGGGACGCACGATGCCGTGCAGAGAGAACAGTAGGTGCACGACGGGGTCGTCGACGAGTCCGAAGAGCACGGCGCGTGCGGCGTCGTCGGCACGCAACTGGCGGACGATCGTGATCAGGCCGGCACGGTGGATGGCTTCGAGGGCATTCTTGAGTTCCTCGGCAACCGCGCGGTCCGACGCGTCGAGCCGCTCGAGCGCCGCCATGGCATCGTCGACCCGCTTGGCGAGTTCCTCAAGGCCGGGCTCGGCGTGCGGCGCCGATGCTGACGAAGCCGTGACGTCAGAAACTGTTGTTGACATCGGGGTCTCCTCGGTGACCATTGGTGGCGCTTTGCGCCAGTGCGCGTTCGCGGGCGATTTCGTCGAGCACGCCGCGCACGGTGCGCACCGAATCGTGGTCGCCGAGCTCTTCGAATAGGAAACGTGCTTCGTAGAGCTTGGCTTTGGCCTGATCGAACACGCCCAGGTGGGCCAGCACATTGCCCTGATTGGCCAGCACCCGGGCGCGCCCGACGGGGTCGGTGTCGCGGTCGCGGGTTTCGAGCACCGCCTCGTAGAGTTCGACAGCCTCGACGAGGTTGTCGGCGTGGTGCCGCGACGGTGTGTAGACCAGGGAGTTGGCCAAGTTCAGCTGGGTGCTCGCCCATTCGCGGGGGTGATCGTTGCGGGTGTAGACGGTCAGCGCGGCACGTAGTGACTGGGCGGCCACGCCCAGCCGCAGCTGGCGGGACGCCTCGACCATCGGCATGGTCAGATATGCCGCTCCCAGCCCGGCATGAGCGGCCGCCCACAGCAGCGGGGCGTCGGCGCATTGGACGAGCTGCAGCGCGGAGTGGTAGTGCGGTACCGCCTGTGACAGCAGCGCGGGCTGGTCGGCGGCCTGTTCGTGCAGCAGACCGGCCAGGCACAGGTGGATCTCGGCGCGCGCCACGGCTAGGCCGTCTGCGCCGTCGAGGGCCTTGAGCGCTCGTGTGAGCCTGGCCGCTGCATCTGGGGCGTCGATGTCGCGGCAGACCCCGGCGGCCCCACTGAGCAGGATGCCGGTCAAGGCCGCCGACGCGTCGGCGGCCGTTTCGGTCGCGGTATCGAGCAGTTGCAGGGCGCCGGCGGTGTCGCCGGCCGCAAGAGCCGCGCTGGCCTGGGCGGACAGCGCCACGGCGGCCAGCTCGAAATCGACGCCGGACGCGTTGGGTGGCGTGTTTGTGCGCCCGAGGGCGAACAGCACCACGTCCACCATGACCGCGAAGTCGCCGAGCGCGTCGCGTAGGCTCTGCGGGTCGTCGCTGTCGGGATCCAGGACGAAGCGGTTGTAGCGGGCCACCGGATCAAGGTGCCCCGGGGCGTCGAGCGACTCGATCGCAGCGTTTCGGTCACCGCGCAACGCGTGCTGGTGGGCCTGCAGCGCGGCCGGCCAGCGGGTGGGCAACCTGCCGGCGAGCATTGCGGCGCGGGCGTCCTCGGTGTCGTCGCCGGCGGGGATGAGCATGTATCCGACCGGCAGCGGGAAGGCGCCTACGGGCTGGGGGCGCACCGCCAAAGGACGGTTTGGATCATCCTCGGCGGCAAGGGATCCGGATGACATCAGGGGGTCAGCCATTGAGTGGTCCTCGTAGGTCGCGTTCAGCGGCCCTTCTGATCAGGCGCGCCGACAGTTCGGCGCGGGCTTTGGTGAAATGGGTGTCGACGCGCTTGCGCACCACCCCGTCGGCGAAGACGACGACGATGTCGACGGCCCACCGGCCGCGGTCTTCGACCACGTAGGTGTCCACGGGCAGGGCTTCCTGGGCCGAGCTGTCGCCGCGGGGGGTGGTGGGTGGCCTCATGGCTGCGTCGTCGGTCACGAGCATCACGTCTTTTGCTCCAACGGGATTCGCAGTGCGCCGTGCTCGTCGTCCCAGTAGGCGCGGCGCTCACCGGTGGGAATGACGTCGCGAAGGATCTCGCGGACCAGCACGGCGCGGTCACCGGCGGGGTTGCGCTGTTTGAGCAGCAGCCCGCCGCTGCGCGGCCCGCGCAGCGGCAGCAGCCACAGCTCGTCGTCGCGGACGGCACCGACCGCGGCGTCGGCGGGAAAGCGTGCTGCCGCGAGCTGCGCGCTGAGGCGCAGATAGCCGTCGTCGGTGAAATCCACGGTCAGTCGCCTATCGACACTGCGGTCGTCGGGTCGCAGCGGCGACAGATAGACGTCTTCGACGATGGCGATCACCGATTCCATCGCGGTCGTCACCGATGGGGATAGGTCGGCGCCGAGCGCGACGTTTTCGGCTTCGATGAGAAAGACGGTGATGTCGGCGGGGCAGGCGTCGGCCAGTGCCCAGCGCGCGAAGGCGATGGCGTGGTCCCATCGAAAGGAGTGGGTGTGCAGGCCCTGCAGCGGCGGCAGCTCGGCCAGCTCGTCGCCGGGCACCCGGTAGATGGTGCCCGGGGCCGCTCCGGTGGCGGAGGCGTCGACGATGACTACTCGTTGCGCGCCGCGCATCTGGAAGGCCACATCCATGCCTGCGGTTCCACCGTCGACGAGCCGTGCCCCCTCGGGCACGCCGCGTTCCCATAGGTGCCGCACCAGGATTGGCCCGACGCCGTCGTCGCCGCGCAGCAGGTTGCCGCATCCAACGATGAGGACCGCACAACCCGGCGGCTCGAGATCGCTCTCGATGCGGCCGGGTTGTGCCGTGTTGTCGGTCGTGTTCGACGTGATGATCACACCATTCCGTTGATGACGAACTTGGACAGTTCCCGCCCCGTCTTGCCGTCGTAGGCGTGCACCGTGCACACCAGGCAGGAGTCGAAGCTGCGTGCCACGTGACCCAACTCGACGGGATCTTCGGGATCCACGACGGGCGAACCGACCAGCGCCTTCTCGATCGGGCCGAGCACTTCGGCGCCGTCGCGCGGGCCGATGTTCCACGCCGTCGGGGTGACGACCTGGTAGTTCTTGATCTTGCTGTCTTCGATGACGATCCAGTCCGACAGCGAACCACGGGCGGCTTCGGTGGAGCCGAAGCCCCGTCCTTCGGCGTGCTCGACAGGCTTGGTGTAAAAGCTCTCCTTGAGGTCGAGCTGGTCGAGCCATTGGCGCGCCCACTGGTAGTACTTGGGTGCCTCGTGCATCCGGGCGAGTTGACGCACGAATACGCTGGGCCCGATCTTGTTGTACATGTCGACGAACAGCGGGTCGTTGTCCTGGTGGGCGGCGGGGTTGGGGGCACCGGCGGCCATCCGGCGCGCCAATGGACCGGCCTCCAGCGGGATGGCGCCCAGGTCCGGCACGTCGTAGCGCGGCGACTTGGCCCAGCTGTACTTGCCTTGCTTGCGGCCTTCCTCGGGGTCGACGGGGATGGTTTCGCCGTCGAAGGGATGCAGCGGGGTGCTGCCCTGGTAGAACGAGTGCGTCACGTCTTCACGCACCCGGGCCTGGTCGAACTCGTGCCATGTGCCTTGGGCGAAGATTCCCGAGCGGCCGATGAGGGCGCCGTTTCGCCCCTCGATCGTCGGGTTCTCATAGAGCGAAGGCTCGAAGTAGGTGCCGGTGGCCAGGTAGTTGCCCACGCCGCGCCCGTACTTGTCCAGGCCGACGTCCAGACAGAACCGGATGAAGAAGCCACAGTCGCTGTTGTATTGCGACTCGTTTTCGTCGACCCAGGCCAGCACGTCCTCCCAGGTCTTGTTCTCCAGCCAGCGCTCCACCGAGCAGCCCAGCCACTGCTTTTCCAGCCAGTTGTCCTTCCAGTGCTCCAGAATCGCGATCGAGCGGGTGACGTCGGAGAGGGTGGGCGCGCACATCACCCCTCCGGGCACCATGAAACTCGAGTGCGGCCACTGTCCGCCGAAGATCGCATACACCTCAACGGGTTTGGCCGAATAAACCACACCCGGTTGATAGCTGGTACCGACGTAGGGGGCGAAGCGTCGTACCGATTCGGCGTACAACGTGGATTTGGCGTAGTTCTTGTTGGTGAGATCGATCGCGAACAGCGCGTAGAAGTAGCGCGGGATCGACTGCAGCGTCTCGGCGGCTTGACAGATGTTGCGCACCAACGTGGCGTTGGGCGGCATATGGGTGCGCCACGCGGTGTCGAGAGCGTAGGCCGATTTGTAGAGGTGGCTGCCGCCGCAGATCCCGCAGATGCGGGGACATACGATGAGGCCGGCCTGCGGGTCCTTACCCTGCAAGATGATCTCGAAGCCACGAAACATCGCGGCCTCGGTCCATGCAGAGGTGACGACGCCGTCCTCGATGGTCACCCTCACGTCGAGGTCGCCCTCGACGCGGCCCAAGGGACTGACAAACAAATCCAGTGCGGTCGTTGATGAACTTGAATCTAGTGCGGTCATTGATGAAATCCTTTCGGGACGTTCGCAAGTGGTGTACTCGAGGACGGGGTCAGACGACGAACATGTCTTCCTTGGACCATTGCGGTGCCGCGATGCGGGCGGCGGCCGCGTGGGCCATGTAGGTGAGGTGGTCGCTGCCCTCCGGGACTTCCTTCGGGATCATGCCGCTGACTTTCTGCGTTTTGAACACGGTGCCGGGGGCCAGATCGAAATGGGGGAATTCCGGCTCCGTGCAGCCCAGGCAGGGCATGCCGGCTCGGGTCTTGGACGACTGGCGGTTCCACAGGATGCGGTTGCACGGCGAGTGGGTCATCGGGCCGCGGCAGCCGAACTCGTAGAACAGGCAGCCGGTGCGGGTGCCCTCGCCGAACGACAGCGTGGACTGCTTGTATTCGAAGAATTGGACTCGGGTGCAACCGGTTTGGGTGAACGTCTTGAAGAACGTCTCCGGGCGGTGCAGGTCGTCGAGGGCGATGTCGCCGGCCCGGCCGGTGGCCAGCGCGACGATGATCTGGGTGATCCAGTCCGGATGGGCGGGGCAGCCGGGTACGTTGATCACCGGCAGACCCATCTTCGACCGGAAGTCTGGGCCTAGGAAGCCACCTTTGCTCCGCTTGTGAAACTGCAGACCCGTCGAGGCCGACGGGTTCGGATCCATCGCGGGGATGCCCCCCCAACAGGCGCAGTCTCCGATGGCGACGACGATTTGGGCGGCGGCGGCCAGGTCGGTGACCCAGTCCTTCATCGGCCGGTCGGCGAACATGTCCATCCGCCCGGTGCCGTTGGGCGCTTCGATGACGGTGCCCTCGAAGACGAAGATGTCCAGCGGACGCTCACCCTTGGCGCAATCCCAGAACACCTTCTGCGCGTTCTTGCCAAGCTCCAGACCGAGCGAGGGATGCCAGAGCAGGTCCAGACCGAAGTCGACGATGAGATCGACGACGTTGGGCTCCTCTGCGTTGAGGAACGACATCGTGTTGCCACTGCACGCTCCCCCTTGAAACCAAAGCACCGATGCCATGACTCTCCTCTCAGTTGGCCTGCATCAGTTCGCCGTCAGCAGGCACGTCGTGGGCTGTTGATTGTGTGGACAGGGATTAGCGCGCGGAATGGCGCGGACCGGGTTCGGCGTCAGGGGGTTCTTGGGCGAGCCGTTTACCGAAGGCCCGGGCGACGTGGATCATGAACCCCAAACCCCGCGATACGTCGGGATCCTTGGTCACACGCATGAGCGCGAAGATGCCTTTGGGGCCGCGCGGGTCGGCCTCGGCGGCGGCTTTGCCGGCCAGCACAGCTTCTCCCAAGTCCGCCAGCAGGTAGGCAGTCTGGGCGTCTGTAAGGGAAGAGTGCAGCAACTTGTCGATGGTCGGCGTCGCGTCGATGAACGCTGACGCCAGGCTGGACGCGCTGGTCTGCAGTCGGGCCACATCGACACCGGGCAGCAGCGACCGACCGGCGACCGGCCCCCCAGCCGTCTTGAAGTCGTCGATGAACGACGCCAGCGAGTCCCCGATCACCTCCCCACGCCGGATCACACCGTCGAGACTCGCGATCAACGTGGCTATCAGGTCGGCGTGGTCGAGGATCAGTGACAGCGATGCCACGATTCGGGGGTCTTCGAGGCGCTGAACCAGCTCGTCGCCCGGAGACGGTGCGCCGAACGGGTCGGTATCAGACACTGCGGTGAGTGCATGGGCCGTCACGCAATCCTCCTATGCGGTGTGGGGCTGATCACAACCGCCACGTCGGAATGTTGGTGGTCACAGACGGTACGGGTCCGACACGGCCAAGGCCTAGCGTTTTTGCGCAAGCGCTGTCAGAATTGCGCAGACTTGGTCGCGTAGAAACGCATCAAGACTTGCGGAGACTTGATTGATCGCAGCGGACACTTTAACGAATGGTCAACCGGCGCGGAGTGCGTGGGCGGGGCGGCCCTGATGTCGCGGCTGATGAGGCTGGGCTTCATCGACGCACGCCGCACCGGCGACCCGGTCCGGCGCAAAGTTCGCCCGCGAGGCGTCCCACCGGCCTTGGCCGATTCAGAAATCTTCTATACGGAAAACATCCACGAGGCGTCGGCGATGATCGGTCGCGCGTTGGCCCAGACGCGAATCACCGTGGACCGCAACTGCTTAGGCCGTTTCGCGGCGAGCATGCACGGCGTGAGGCTGCGCAATGTCAGCATGCTGTACCTGGACCTGTCCGTGCCGGCCACCGTTGACATCCCCGCCGCGGGCAAGTACTTCGCCGTGCACATGCCGATGAGTGGAAGCGCCGAGTGCCATCACGACGGCCACGTGTTCGAGGCGAACCCCATCCGAGCACTGGTCACCAGCCCTGGAAAGTCGTTGACGATGCAGCTCGACGATGCCTCGCCGCAGCTGTTGTTCCGCATCGAGGAGGCGGCCTTGGTTGATTACCTGGTCCGGCTGCGGGGTCGGCGACTATCCGAGGCGCTGGTGTTTCACCCCGAATTCGACCTGACCTCCGAGGCCGCGATGCGCTGGCATGCCGCCGTGCAACTCCTGCACACCGAGGTCTACCACAAGGGGTCACTGGTCCAGCATGGCCAGGGCATCGGCGGGATCGAGGAGCTGCTGATGAAC
This sequence comes from Mycobacterium lehmannii, assembly GCF_002245535.1. Taxonomy (GTDB): domain Bacteria; phylum Actinomycetota; class Actinomycetes; order Mycobacteriales; family Mycobacteriaceae; genus Mycobacterium; species Mycobacterium lehmannii. Next base: position 100,719 of record NZ_NKCN01000009.1, read on the forward strand.
AGCTTGCTGCACCTGCAACCCTCCAACTATCACGGCGACTTCGTCCGTCCGCCACAGCACGCGGCACTTCGCGTGGTTCGCGACGCCATCGACTACATCGACGCCCACCTGGGCGAACCCTTGACCATGGAGCTGATCGCCAAGAACGTTCACATGAGTGTTCGCTCAATTCAGCAGGGGTTTCGCACCGAGCTGGGTGTCACACCGATGGCCTATGTACGGGAACGCCGCCTGGAACGAGTCCATGACGAGCTCGCCGACGCGCTGCCCAGCGACGGAGTCACGGTCACTGGCACCGCCGCCCGCTGGGGCTTCAATCACCTCGGTAGCTTCGCGGCCGAGTACCGCAGACGATGGGGCGAGACCCCCTCACAAACCTTGCGGCGCTAGGCCGGTGTCCATGTATGGTCGTCGGTTGAGGTCAGGAGGTGCCGCGTGCACGAACTTTCGATCTGCCGGGCGATCGTGGGCATCGTGACCGACCACGCCGGCCACGGCGCGGTGCGTATTGTGAACGTTCGCATCGGCGCGATGCGCCAGATAGTGCCCGACACGTTGGTGTACTGCTGGTCATTGGTCACCGAGGGTTCTGATTTGCACGGCGCGCAGCTGCACGTCGAACAGGTGCCAGCGACCATACGTTGCCGGGCCTGCGGCCACGAGCACGTGCTGGACGCGCCGATCATGCTCTGTCCGGCGTGCGAAAGCGCAAACGTGGCGCTGGTGTCCGGCGACGAATTCCTCATAACCTCACTGGAACTCGAGAAGGTGTAACAGATGGGCCGCTTCCACCGCCACGACGGTGACCATGACCATGACCACCCACACGATCATGATCACGATCATGGCCACGAGCACGATCATGGCCACCACGGTGAACATCGTCGTGTCGACGCAGCACCCGCGGCCGGTCACGGCGATCACTCGGGCTATGCCACCGAATCCGACCGAGTCGTCGTGCTCGAGCGGATCTTCGCCGAAAACGACCAGACGGCCGCGGCCAACCGAGCCGACTTCGACCACGCCGCTGTCACCGCAATCAACCTAATGTCGTCACCCGGCGCCGGCAAAACCATGCTGCTGCGGGAGACGCTGCAGCGGCTGCGGTCGCAGCTGCGTATCGGCATCGTGGAGGGCGACATTGAAACCAGCATCGATGCCGACCGCCTCGACGGCCTAGGAGCCGCGGTGTCGTTGATCAACACCTCCAACGGTTTCGGCGGCGAGTGTCATCTCGATGCACCGATGGTGCGCAAGGCACTTGGCCGGCTGCCGCTGTCCGAACTCGACATCGTGATCGTCGAAAACGTCGGAAACCTGGTGTGCCCAGCGGAATTCGAGATCGGTGAGCACGCCAGGGCGATGGTGTACTCGGTGACCGAAGGCGAGGAGAAACCGCTGAAGTACCCGGTGATGTTCCGTTCGGCCGATCTGGTGCTGGTCAACAAGGTCGATCTGATTCCCCATCTGGACTTCGACCTGCAAACCTTCTACACCAACCTGCGCGCGGTGAACCCGCAAGCGGTAACGATCGAGATCAGCGCCCGCACCGGCCTAGGCATCGCGCAATGGTGCCAGTGGCTATGCGACCGTCACAGGCAGAACCGCACGGTCCCCGCCACGCTGTAGGCGCTAACTGCGGGTGGGTGAGCCACCCGCCCGACCACCCTCCTTGGGGATGGCTGCGGCCCGCCGGTCCCCAATGGTGGTGGCATGCTTGCCGACCACACCACCCTGGCGCAGTTTCTGATCGAAGAACGCCGCCGGCACCCCAGCGCATCCGGAGACCTCAACGCGCTGATCCTCGACGTCGCGCTGGCATGCAAGGCCATCGCCAACCGCGTGGCCTGCGGCGCGCTGGCCGGCGTGCTGGGATCGGCGGAACGCACCAACGTGCAGGGCGAAAAACAGCAGAAGCTTGACCTGCTGGCCAACGACTACTTCCTGCGCACAACCGAGTGGAGCGGGCACGTTGCCGGCATGGTCTCCGAGGAACTCGAAGAGCCCTACCTGCTTCCCGCCGAATTCCCGCGCGGCAAGTACTTGCTGGTTTTCGACCCGCTCGATGGATCGTCGAACATCGACGTCAACGTGTCGGTGGGAAGTATCTTCTCCATTCTTCGTGCACCCACCCCGGGCACGGACCCAGCACCCGAGGACTTCCTCCAGCCCGGCACCGAGCAGGTGTGCGGCGGCTACGCCATCTACGGTCCGTCCACCATGCTGGTGTTGACAGTGGGCACCGGCGTCCATGCTTTCACGCTCGACCCGACGCTGGGTGAGTTCTTCCTGACCCGGGAGAGTATTCAGATTCCCGCCACGACCGGCGAGTTCGCCATCAACGCGTCCAACCAGCGGTTCTGGGAACCGGCCGTGCAGCGCTATGTCCAGGAATGCTTGGAAGGCAAGTCCGGACCACGCGGTCGGGATTTCAACATGCGTTGGGTCGCCTCGCTGGTGGCCGAAACCCACCGAATTCTCACCCGTGGCGGAGTATTCCTGTATCCACGCGACTCACGCGATCCGACGAAGCCCGGCAAACTGCGGCTGCTGTATGAAACCAACCCGATGGCGTTTCTGATCGAGCAGGCAGGCGGTGCGGCCACCACCGGCCGTCGCCGAATGTTGGAGGTAGAGCCCGAAGACGTGCATCAGCGTGTTCCGTTCGTCTTTGGAGCGCGCGAAGAAGTGGAGCGTATAACCAACTACCACAACGACATTCACGAAAATCTGGACCCCTGGCCGCTGTACGGTGCGCGTGGCCTGTTCAGGGTCCCGGCGAGCTGAGAGGGGCGTTGACGTGTCACGGAAGCATCCGATCGTGTCGGTCACCGGGTCATCGGGAGCCGGGACCACATCGGTCATGCGAACATTCCAGCAGATCTTCCGCCGCGAGGGCATCAGCGTCGCCTACATTGAAGGCGATAGTTTTCACCGCTATGACCGCGCCGAAATGAAGACCGCGATCGCCGACGCGCATGCCCGCGGCGATCACGCCTTCAGCCACTTCGGGCCGGAGGCCAACCTGTTCGAGGAGCTCCAGGAGCTGTTCAAGGTCTACGGTGAAACCGGCACCGGCAAGGTCCGCAAGTACCTTCACGATGAGAAGGAAGCCGCGCCATACGAACAAGAGCCCGGCACCTTCACACCCTGGGAGGAGCTGGCCGGCGATACCGACCTGCTGTTCTACGAGGGCCTGCACGGCGCAGTGGTCACCGACACCGTCGACATCGCCGGCTACGCCGACCTGCGTATCGGAGTGGTGCCGGTGATAAACCTGGAATGGATTCAGAAGTTGCAGCGCGACAAGTCGGTTCGTGGATACACCGCTGAAGCGGTGACAGATACCATCCTGCGCCGAATGCCCGACTATGTGAACTACATCTGCCCACAGTTCTCCCACACCGACGTCAACTTCCAGCGCGTCCCCGTGGTTGACACCTCAAATCCATTCATTGCCAGGACGATTCCCACCGCCGACGAGTCGATGCTGATCATCAGGTTCCGCGACCCACACGGCATCGACTTCCCGTACCTGCTGTCGATGCTGCACGATTCCTTCATGTCGCGTCCAAACACCATCGTGTGTCCTGGCGGCAAGATGGATTTGGCCATGCAGCTGATCTTCACACCGATGATCCTGCGGCTCGTCGAACGGCGCAACGCCGAACTGGCCCGCACTTAAGAGCAACGAGTTTTACGGGCAAATAGCCAAGCGAAGCTAGCCAGTCCGAAGGTTGTCCCGGTCTGCGTGGAACTTGAGGTGCAGGTCGTGCACCACGGGCGGTCGCGGCCAGACGCGGGCCCCTCTTATCTGAGTTGGGGCCAGGTCACTAACGTCAGTCTTTGGCTCGCACGCGCCTGACTTGGTGTTTCCCGGTCCTTGGGGTTCGAATCTGTGTTAAACAGGCGCCGCGCGCTCGCTAGGCGACGGCGCGTTCCGGCGCTACCGGACTGCGTCAGGCCGAATCGCCGGGCGATGAGCCGTTCGATTTGACTGCCTGGAAGGAAGCGCTCGAGGAATACCAGAGCGGTGTCCCCGATGCCGATGGTGGTGCGCGCTGGCAGTGGCCGGGTGCGTTCGGATAGGCGCAGCAGTTGGCGTGCCACGATGGCGGGATCACGGGCGCGGTGGTGCTCGTGGTCGACGCTGCCCTTGACGGTCGTCGACGCGCCGAGTTAGGCGGAGTTGGGCGGGGGCCGTCCATGGGCGTTTGTCGGCGATGCCGGTGCGGAAGTAGCCGGGCTGCACGAGGGTGGTTCGGATGCGGTGGGTTTGTAGCTCGTGGCGCAGGGATTGCACGTAGGCCCACAGGGCCAGTTTCGATGCGGCGTAGCTGCTTTGGAAGGGCACCGGCAGTTCGGCGATCAACGACCCGATGAAGATGACCGTGCCTCCCTAATTGGCGCGCATGGCGGGCAGGTAGGCGCGGGTCAGCTCCAACGGGCCAAAGACGTTGGTCTCGAACAGCTCTCGATCGTCACAATGCTGTCGGTCTTCCACAGCACCGGCGCCGACGCCGGCGTTATTGATCAAGACATCCACGCGGGGCAACGCCGCGGTCACTGCGCGGAGCGTGGCCGGATCGCGATAGTCCAGCCGAAGGTAGGTGACGCCGTCGACGCGCTGCCTGGGGGAATCGCGTGGGCGTGCGGCTGGTGCCGAACACCGTCGATCGGTGGGCGCGGAATTGCGCGGCGCTCGCTCGGCCGATCCCGACGATGCCCCGGTGATCAGGACGGTGCGACCGGCTGCACCGGTCATCGCGCGGTCCCCAGCCCAGTTGCGGTGGCCAAGAACGGCGCAGCGATCGCCAGGAACCCGTCGGGGTCTGAGGAGAAGGGCAGATGTCCCGTCGGCAGTACTTCGAGCCGCGATCCGGGGATCGCTGCCGCAGTGGCCCGGCCGAACCGCAACGGGATCGCGGTGTCTTTCGATCCCCATACGATCAGCGTCGGCGCGGTGATGCGATTTGCCTGTGGCCGCAGATCGTATTCGGGTGCAGCGAAACTGCGCCACAGCGCGGCCGCCAAGGCGGCGCCCTCTGGGGTGCGCGCCCTGGCTAGCGCGCGTTTTTCAATCTCACGGTCGGTGTCGCTGGTGGACCGCATATAGCTTCGGATCAGCCGCGGTAGAACCAGTCGTGTCACCGCCGGTGTGCCGACTGCTCGGCAGTAGAGGTTGGTAAGGGCACTGGCGGCGAACCCGCCGGTGTTCACCAGCACCAGGCGAGAAACCCGCTCCGGGTTGGTGATGGCCAAGCGCGCCGCGGCGAAGCCGCCCACGGAGTTGCCCACGAACGCGGCCGCCGGCGAGTCGAGTGCGCCAACGACATCCTCGAGTGCGTCGGCCAGGGCGGCCGCAGTCAGTGAGTCGGTCGGCGCCGGTAGCCGGCAGTCCCTGTGGCCCGGCCAGTCCAGCGCAATGACGCGCTGTCTGCGGCTCAGCGACGGCGCGACCGCATCGAAGTCGTGTCGGTCGTGCAACGTCGCATGCAACAGGACGACCACCGGACCCTCCCCGGTATCGCTGGAGGTCAGCGGACCGAGCCGCGTGGTGACCTCGTTGGCCATTCGTCTTACCTCCATTCTCAAATTGACCGACCGGTCGGTCAAACGCACCATGGCTGGTGCCCTCCCACAAGGTGAGGACTGCTCGTGGCAGAAGGAGAGTGACCGATGACCATGCCGGCTAACGAGGCGCCGTTCGCGGACAAGCTGGCGTATTACCGAACCCAGCACACGAGCCGCGGTGTGAGACTGACCCACGTGATCGGCACCCCGGTGATCGCCACGGCAATGCCGCTGCTTGTGGCCAAACCCCGAGTGGGAGTACCGATGTTCGTCGGCGGCTGGCTGCTGCAGATCGTCGGGCACCGCATCTGCGAGGGCAATCCGTCGACGCACAGGGGCTGGATCACCTACCAGCTCACCGGTGTGATCCACGTATGCGAACAGTACGGTGAGCTGCTGGCGCGACGCAGTCAGCGCAAAGCCGCGCGCAGAGCTCGAGGCGTGGCGGCATAGGCTGCCGGTGTGACCCCGCAGCCTGATGGCTTGCACGCGCGCAAGGAGGCGATGGCCCGCACGAGAGAATCGCTCATCGACGCTGGACTGCGGCTCGCCGAACGCACCGGTCTGAGTGGTCTGAGCGTCAATCTCATCGTCGCGGACGCCGGAGTCGCGAAAGGCACGTTCTTTCACCACTTCGGCGACCGTGCGTCCTATTTGCTTGCGCTGCATCGGGAATTCCACGACCGGCTCGCGAGCCGGATACAGGCCGCCATCGGCGACATGGCGCCGGGCCGCGCGCGGCTCATCGCAGGTGCAGTGGCCTACCTTGATGGTTGTTTGCGCGATCGCGCCGTTCGGGCTCTGCTGCTCGAAGCGCGCGCCGAACCGGCGGTGGCCGATGAGATCAACCGTCGAAACATCACCAACGCCGAACTCTGCCAGCCCGACTTCGCGTCGCTGACACACCCATACCCCCGGGAAAGCGCACGACTATGGATAGGCATGACCGCCGAAGCCGCTCTCATCGAACACCAAGCCGGAACGGCGCTTCCCGAAGTCCGCTCCGCGCTCGAGCATTTCCTGAATTGAGCTGGCTCGCGTCGGCAATCACAGTCCTGCCCGGGCATACTTCACCATCGCGCGGCGTTCGTGGTCAGAACAACTAGCACGCCGTCATCCCAACCACCGGCACGGCCAGCAGGTCGTTGTCGAGGTCGTCGCCGACCACGTGCATCCCGGCCTTCGAGCATGTAGCCGAAAGGAGGGCCGCTCGGGTGCTTGTGCGGGGGTGCGCCCGTACTTCTCGGCGGGTACTCGATGACGACGGTCTTCGCGTGCGCACCTTCGGGGATGAAGGGTGGCTGCGCCTCCTGCACAACCGTCAACGCGTTCGCCCATCGGGCGTCATAGTTCTTCGACATCGTTCATTCCTCCTTTGTCGCGTGCGTTCAGATGGTGGTGCCGCCGGCATCGACGTGCAGGGTTGAGCCGGTGATGAAGGTCGAGCGGCGCGACGCGGGAAAGAGCACCGCGTCTGCGATGTCCTCAGGGTTCGCGGTGCGGACCAATGGCAGCGAGCGGCCGCTCCTCGTTGGTTTCGCCCGATTCCGCTTCGACGCCTTCGGTTTTGGTGGGACCGGGTGCGACGACGCCTCCAGGCGTTCTTGGGCGGCCCTTCCCGACAGCACCTGTCAACGCGTGCGGGAAGGGTGGCCGACTTTCAAGATCACCCGAACAGTAAACCGGTCGTCCTCACGGTGACACAGCCACCCCTACCACCCCGACGGCTACCGCCACGCCGGGCCCGTCTTCAACTCACGCGACGCAGACCAACCCCTCCGTGCTCAGCCGGAGAGTGGCTTAACACCCATCTCGGTCAGGATGACCCGTAGCCTCCTGAGGGTGTAGTGCAGTCGTGACTTTACCGTGCCTTCGGCGATGTCGAGATCCTCGGCGATCTGGCTCGTGGTCCAGCCGAGATAGAACGCCCGGCCGAGTACCGCCCGATGCGTCGCCGGCAGCTGTGCGATGGCCTCGGCGACCAAGATCCGGTCCAGTGCGGCATTCGCCTCATCGGCGACCATACGATCCGGCACCTCCGATGTGTCGGGAGGGCACACCTCACAGCGAACCCGAGCTGAGCGGCTGTCGTCGATGACGATGTTGCGTGCGACGGTGAACAGCCATGCCCGCCCCGGCTGGTCGTCGTCCTTCGACTGCAGGTGGCGCCAGGCTCGCAGCAGCGTTTCCTGTACTACGTCCTCGGCCTTGGCGTGGTTGCTGGTGAGCCGAAGGGCATAACGGCGCAACGGTTCGACTTGGTCGGCGAACAGTTCCAGCATCTGCTCGGTTGGCTGTTCGGCAGTCATCCTCTATACCGGCCAGCGCCCCAGACCGGGGTCAGCGACCGGTCGCCTTCAATGGTGTTGTCGACGGGCGTTTCCCGGGTAGCCCATAGCGTGGCGCGTCGGTAGAAGCCCGGGCGCCTACGTGCACCCAAGCCCCGACCCGCGATCGCGCGGGCACGGGCCAAGTCGATTGACACAACCGCAATCCTGGCCATCCTGCCCTCAAACGAACATCGAAATGTTTATTTGACCGCGAGCGTATCCGTAAACAAGCTATAGCGCAAAGGAACATGTTCGTTTAGCATCGGCGTGTGCCCAAACTCAGCGAGCAGACACGCGCGCAGCGTCGCCAACACATCCTCACCAGTGCCTGGAGGTGCTTCTCACGAGGCGGTTTCCACACCACCTCGATGGAGCAGGTGATAGCGGCGACTGGGATGTCGGCCCGCGCGGTCTACCGCTACTTCGGCAGCAAGGAGGAGATCATCCACGCCAGCGCCGAGGAAGGAGTGGTACGCGTGCGGGCCATTTTCGTGGGGTTACTCGACCGCGACCCGGTCCCCACTCCCGCTGAAACACTGAGCCGGATTGTCGCCGAACTGCGCAGCAGGACGGACAACCCCGACTACGACATGACCCGGCTCGCGCTGCAGACTTGGGCGGAGGCCCTGCGGGATCCGGTACTGCAGAAGCGTGCCCGCGCGCTCTACCTCCAAACCCTCGACCACATCGCCGAACTGGCCTGCCGGTGGCGCGACGAGGGGTACATCCCGCCGAATTCGGATGCCAACGCCGTTGCCGCAACGCTGTTTTCGCTCATGCACGGTCTGATCGTGATGCACCACCTCGTCGATGACGTACCGGCGGATGCCCTGCGCAACGGACTTTCGCTGCTCGGTGCGGCCGTAGTCGGCCCCTACACATTGCCCACCACACAACTACAGGAAGCCCAACCATGATCGACCTCGACCTGTCTGAACTAGCCGCCGACCGCGACGGCTCCCAGCCGCTTCGTGGCTATCTGGCCACTCCACCGGGCACCGGTCCGTGGCCGGCCGTGGTGATGATCCACGAAATCTTCGGCCTCGACGAGGTCATGCGCGGCCATGCGGACCGACTCGCCGGTCTCGGTTACCTCACCCTGGCCGTCGATCTGTTCAGCGCCGGTAGCACCGCACGATGTCTGGTCACCACGATGTCCGCCATGATGCGTGGCCGCGGCCGGGCCTTCGCCGACATCAGCGCAGCCCACGACTTCCTGGCGGCTTCTCCCGACTGCACCGGCAAGATCGGTGTCATCGGCTTCTGCATCGGAGGAGGCTTCGCGCTGCTCACCGCGAAGAACGGATTCGATGCGGCCGCAGTCAACTACGGCCAGCTCCCGCGTCGCCTCGACGAAAACGTGGTAGGTGCCTGCCCCATCGTAGCCAGCTACGGTCGCCGCGACCCGTCACTCAAGGGCGCGGCCGCCCGGCTCGACGCGGCACTCGACAACGCCGGAGTTGCCCACGACGTCAAGGAATATCCCGCCGCCAGCCACGCCTTCCTCAACGACGCAGAAGCCGGCCCCCGCGCACTTCGCCCCCTCCTACGCATCACTGGCATCGGCCCAGAACCCGACTCGGCCAAAGACGCCTGGAACCGCATCGAACGATTCTTCGCCACCCACCTACACTGACGCGCCCCGACAGACACAACTCACCACTGGCCCACACGGCCAGTGGCCACTAGTGAAGACATCCGACAGGCACATCTTGAGCCCCAACGCTACGGCTTCCACCATAGTTTCAGAGCATTCACCTTGGAATCCCGTTTCGCCCGCTGGTCTAGCCCGTGCCCGGGCCTGGTGATCAGAGTTCTCGCTGTTGGATTCGGTCGCTGGCTGCGCGTTGCACAGCACGCTGCCTCGGGGCAAGGGCTACACCGGAGCCGAGATCAAGAGCAACTCAAGGCCGTCCGACCCTACAGTGGTTTGCTCAGCGGAGCGGGTCATCGCCACGGCAACTAACGACCCCGACGAACTAACGGGCGCTGACCATTAGTCAAGTTAGTTAAGTCAACTGTGCGTGTGCAGCACGATTTCGGTTACCAGCTGTGCCACTCGATCATCGGTCCGCTTAGCGAGTTTGGCGAGTCGAAACTGGCCATGAACATACTGCCCACTCGCCCGAGCAACGGTGATGTCGGTGTTGTCGGAAACCAATGCAGTCGTATCGGCCACGACCGGCGGGCAGTGGGGATCGACCACCGTCCCGGCCGCGTCGGCCACACGCGGATGGCCGCAGTCGACAACTATCAAACCGCTGAAACGTTCACGGTGCCTGGCGGCCATGGTCCAGGCCAGCGGCCCGAGACCACGGTGCGCGATCAGCAGCGACCAGGAGATTCCGAGCCGCCGGAGATTGTTGAGAATCAGCTCCGCCTGCGGGCGCCGGTGCGCCGTGATCACCACAGTCCGCAGCAGAGCAACGTGCAGCCGCGCTCGCACCGCGTCGGTGAAGCCCGAGTCGGCGTCGGGATCTTGCAGCATCACCACGGCGTGGCCGTGGGCGGGGCCGGAGACGTCAACCGCCAACGTAGGGTCGATCGCTGATGTCCGTCGTGCTACCAGTGGCGTTGGGGGAGAGGCATCCGCTCTCTCCCCCAACGCCAGCCCCCCGTTATCAGTGCTGTTGAACGTCGCACTGCGGCTGTGGATTACCTGCACGTCAGAAATCGAACTACTCCGATGTATAGCGTTGTCCGACAGGCTCTTTGGTGGCGTAAGCGAACGTGGTGTACTGGATGCGTCGGTCGCTCACCTCCGTCCGCTCGAGGCGGAAACCGGGTTCCTCGGCCGGGCGCTGCACGATGAACGACAGTGCGGTCGTCTGCCGTCCCAGCCGAGCGTCGTAGGCGTTGACCCGTACGTAGTGGTTCGGCTTGGCCTGGCGGCAGGCGTTGACCTCCAACAGCACCCCGGCGGGATCTTTGAGGTCAAACATCGGCAGTCCCCACATCTCCCAGTACGTGTTGCGCGGATGTGGATCGTCGGTGAACTCGACCGACAGGGGCCAGCCGTTGTCGAGCGCGTAAGTGATCTGAGCGGTGATCTCCTCGTCGGTGAAGTCGGGCAGATAGGAGAAGGTGCCCTGAGTGATTCGCATGTGTGCTCTCCGTCGTGGATTTAGACGGTCGTCGGGGTGGCGACGACGTCGGGGGTGTCGGTGGATTCGTAGTTGAAGGTGATGTCACCCCAGGTGGCCAGCGCGGTGTCGAGTGCGCGGTTGCGCGAGGCGGCCTTCTTCAGAATGTCGGGGCCTTCTTTGTAGTAGTCGCGGCCTTCGTTGCGGGCCTTGATCATCGCCTCCAGGGCGACCCGGTTGGCCTCGGCTCCTGCGGCAATGCCCATCGGGTGACCGATGGTTCCACCACCGAACTGCAGCACCACGTCCTCGCCCAGATAGTGGATGAGTTGATGCATCTGGCCAGCGTGAATGCCGCCAGAAGCCACCGGCATCACCCCGGGCATCGAGGCCCACTCCTGGTCGAAGTACAGGCCCTTGACGGGATCGGCGGCGACACTGTCGAGCCGCAGGGTGTCGTAGAAGCCGGCGGTGGTGTTGGGGTCACCCTCGAGCTTGCCGACAACGGTGCCGGCGTGGATGTGATCAACCCCGGCCAGGCGCATCCACTTTGCGATCACGCGGAAACTGACGCCGTGGGTCTTCTGCCGTGTGTAGGTGCCGTGGCCTGCGCGGTGCAGGTGCAGGAGGACGCCGTTGGCGCGGGCCCACTTGGCCATCGACTGGATCGCGGTGTAGCCGACGGTCAGGTCGATCATCACGATGACCGAGCCGAGTTCTTTGGCGAAATCGGCGCGCTCGTACATGTCCTCCATCGTCGCCGCGGTCACGTTGAGGTAGTGGCCCTTGATTTCACCGGTTGCGGCTTGCGCGCGGTTGACGGCCTCCATGCAGAACAGGAACCTATCCCGCCACCGCATGAAGGGTTGTGAGTTGATGTTCTCGTCATCCTTGGTGAAGTCAAGTCCGCCGCGCAGCGCCTCGTACACGACGCGGCCGTAGTTGCGTGCGGACAGGCCGAGCTTCGGTTTGGTGGTCGCGCCGAGCAGCGGACGACCGAACTTGCCGAGATGCTCCCGCTCCATCACGATCCCGTGCGCCGGACCCTGGAAGGTCTTGACGTACTGGGTGGGGATCCGCATGTCCTCCAAGCGCAGTGCCTTAAGGGGTTTGAACCCGAACACGTTGCCGATGATCGAGCTGGTGAGGTTGGCGATGGAGGCTTCCTCGAACAGATCGAGGTCGTAGGCGATCCAGGCGATCCACTGTCCGGGCGCGTTCGGCACCGCCTCGACGCGGTAACACTTGGCCTGGTAGTGCTCGTAGGTGGTCAGCCGGTCGGTCCACACCACCGTCCACGTCGCGGTGCTGGATTCACCGGCAACCGCGGCGCCGGCCTCCTCGGGCGGCACCCCTTCTTGGGGCGTAATCCTGAAGGTGCACAACACATCTGTGTCCTTCGGGACGTAATCTGGTTGCCAGTAACCCATTTCAGCGTAGGGAATGACTCCCGCGTTCCATCTATCTGTCATGCGACAAATGGTGCCAGCGGTTTCTTGATGTGTCTATTGAGAATAAAGCTTCGAAACTAAAGCGATTGGTTAATTCACCTCTCTCCCCCTGGCCCTCCACTAGGTGGGTGAGGCTGCGGTCGCGTATGACCGGCTACGTTCGCCGGGAGATCACCACACAAGAAGGACGACGATGACGAGTACCTGTCAATCAATCGCAGAACGACTCACCGCGCCCGGCAAGGGGATTCTGGCCGCGGACGAGAGCATCGGAACGATGTCAAGCCGGCTGGAGCAGGCGGGGGTTGAGCCCACCGCCGAGAACCGCCGTGTGTACCGCGAACTCTTGGCAACCGCACCGGAGCTATCTGAGTCCGTTTCCGGAATCATCTTCTGCGATGAGACGCTGGGCCAATCGTTCAGCGACGGGACGCCGTTCCCGCAGGCAGTGTTGCAGCTGGGCATTCTGCCGGGCATCAAGGTAGATACCGGCGCCAAGCCCTGCCCAGGTCTACCCGGCGAGAAAATCACCGAGGGACTCGACGGTCTGCCCGCTCGGCTGGCGAAGTATGCCGACATGGGGGCGGCATTCGCGAAATGGCGCGCGGTCATCGAGATCACCGACACCACGCCTTCCCGCGGGGCAATCCGCGCCAACGCCAGTGCTTTAGGCCGCTATGCCGCGGCGTGTCAGGAAGCCGGGCTGGTGCCGATCGTTGAACCAGAAGTTCTGATGGATGGACGCCACAACCGCGGCCGTTGCCGTGACGTGACGGCCGAGGTGCACGCCGCCGTACGAATCGAGCTGGATTCGTTCAATGTGGATCTTGCTGGCATCGTGCTCAAGCCCAACATGGTCTTGGAGGGCCAGGACTACCCCGACCGGCGGTCGACCCCCGAAGAAGTCGCCGAAGCCACCGTATCGGTGCTGCGGGCATGGCCCGAGCAACTCGCGGGTGTGGCCTTCTTGTCCGGCGGCCAGTCGCCAGAACGGGCAACAGCGAATCTGGAGGCAATGCAACAGCACGAGACTCCGTGGCCGTTGACGTTCTCATTCGGGCGGGCCCTGGTTTCCCCGGCGCTGACCGCATGGCACGGCGATCCCCAGTGCTATGCCGACGGTCAAGCGGCGCTCGTATCGCGTGTCGTGGCAAACGCTTCAGCTGCACGGTTGCGGGTGGCGAGCTGATCTTGACCCAATGACCCACGGGTGCAGAGCAGTCCCGCTAGCTTTCACTAGGGCGCTGCACCCGTGGGTCCTGCCCGCACTCGGATTGACCGTGCACGTGTGGCCCGCCTATGCCGACTGTTGTTTGCCGAGAACACCGACGCTGTCCGGTCGCCCTAATCCCGAATAGGCAGGAATGCTCGACGGGGTCTGCACACGGTGATTTGCGGCACGCCGCCGAGTACGGTCCCGTTGCAGGGCGGCCAAATGTCACGGACAGGCCCAACGACGGCTGGCCGCTATTTTTGAACGAGTGTCGGCGGATCAGGCGGCGTTGTCAGGCCAGAGTCGATGGTACGGGAGGCGTTGGGGGATAGGCGGTTTCGGGTGATTTATGCCGTCTACGCCGGGGGGCCCTCGCGTGGTGGCCGCCGACAACGACAACGCAGCTGTGCCGTGTCGCCGGCGTTGTCCGGTGTCGCGTTGGGTCGTGGCGTTCCAGCACAACCCGAGTTACTGCTATCGGGCGGCAGCGGCGGCGCTCTGGGGTGTGTCTCGTTAGACCGAGCCGCCAGTCCACGTTGGAGCGCTCATGCAATCCAATTCCATCGTGACGACGAGCAATTGACCGATTCTGCTCACCGACAAAGACCGGTGCCCGGTGCGAGGGGGGTGGTCGGAGAATGGCCGCCGGCGACTTGCGATGGTCAAATGCGGACGCCCACAGCTCATTGCCCCCGCAGGCAGTCTCCGGTCCGCCCGAAGGCCCACGATGCGCGTCTTCTAACTGCGTGCGCGGCCGCAACCGCTTCGCCTGCGGCTCAGGTGGCTACCGGACGAGGAAACTAGCACTAGCGGATGAAGTGCCCGGCGTGACCGGCGAGGTCCAACACGGCTTGTGGTGCGATTCCCAACCCGACGGTTACGGCGGCGCCGACGGTGATCGCGGTCGTCGCCAACCAGCCCGGCATGCTCACCGCTGAGGCTGGTGTTGCCCGTTCGGAGAAGAACATCGCCACGATCACTTTGACGTAGGCGAACGCGGCGATCACGCTGCTGATCACTCCGACGACGACCAGGAACCCGACACCGCCGGTCATCGCCGCGCTGAACACCGCGAACTTGCTGACGAACCCACTCGTCAGCGGAATCCCAGCCATCGCGAGCAAGAACAGCGCAAACACGGCACCAAAGACGGGGTGGCGGCGGCCCAGACCGGCCCATTCCGCCAATTCGCCCTCCTCGTCGCCGGCGGTGTTGCGGACCAATCCGGCAACGCCGAACGCGCCGAGGGCGGTGAAGCCGTACGCCACAAGATAAAACAACGTCGAGGACACTCCCGCGTCGTTGGCTGCGACCGTGCCGATCAGAAGAAACCCGGCATTAGCCACCGATGAATAGGCCAGGAGGCGTTTGACGTTGGTCTGCGTCACGGTCAGCACAGCGGCCACGACCATGCTCAGAACCGCGACCGCCGACAGCAGCGGACGCCAGTCGACGATGAGGTCGGGCAGCGCGACGTAGAAGATGCGCAGCACCGCGCCGAACGCCGCGATCTTCGTTGCGGCCGCCATGAAGGCGGTAATCGGGGTCGGTGCTCCCTGATAGACATCGGAGATCCACGAGTGAAACGGCACCGCGCCGACTTTGAATAGCAGGCCGACCGACAGCAGCGAAACGCCGATCAACGCAAGCGACCGCTCGCCGGCCCCACCTGCGATCGCCTCACCGATTCCCGACAGGCTCAGGGTGCCCGCGTAGCCGTAGAGCATCGCGATACCGAACAGGAAGAATGCCGACGCGAACGCGCCGAGCAGAAAGTACTTCAGCGCCGCCTCCTGAGACAGGCGCCGCCGCTTTCGGCCCAGCCCGCACAGCACATACAGCGGCAGGGAAAGAACCTCTAGCGCAATGAACATCGTCAGCAGGTCGCCGGCCGCCACGAACACCAGCATCCCGCCGATGGAGAGCATGGTCAGCGGGAAGACTTCGGATTGGATGAACCCAGCCGAGGCTGCGCGCCGCTCATCGGGGCTACCCGGCACCGCCGATCCTTGCGGGGCGAACGCGCTCAGGCGGCGTTCGGCGATGAGCCCTGCCGCGGCGATGCCGATGAGAAGGATGATCCCCTGCAGGAACAGGGCTGGCCCGTCAATGGTGATGGCTCCCATCACCGCTGTTCCGGATGGTCGGGCCAGCAGGATGACGGCAACGAACGCGGTCAGCAAGCCGCCCAAACTGAGCGCGAGTTGGGCCGCGTAGCGGCGTTCGCGGGGGACGAACGCCTCGATCAGGACGCCGATGATCGCTGCCCCGAACACGAGCAGCATCGGGCATACCTGGGCGTATTCGACGCTGGGCGCGGGCATGGTCATTTCGGTGCCCCTTGAGTGGTCGCGTGAACGGGATCTTGGGCATCGACGGCGGTCAGTGTGTGGCCGACCGCGGGGTCGATGACGTCCAGCGCGGGTTTGGGATACACCCCCAGCACGATGAGCAGCGCGATGAGTGGTGCGACGGAGAGGATCTCGCGTGGCGCCAGGTCACGAAGCCGATGGTTGCCGTCGGTGACCGGACCGGTCATCATCCGCTGATACAGCCACAGCACGTAGATCGCGGACAACACCAGGGCAGTCGCCGCGAACACCGCCAACACCGGGTAGCGGGTGAACGCGCCGATCAGGACCAGGAATTCGCTGATGAACGGCGCCAGGCCCGGCAGCGCCAAGGAGGCGAGCCCGGCCACCAAAAACGTACCCGCAAGCACCGGCGCGACCTTCTGCACGCCGCCGTAAGCGGCGATCATCGCCGTCCCCCGCTGCGAAACCAGGAACCCAGCGGTGAGCATCAACGCAGCGGTGGCGATGCCGTGGTTGACCATGTACAGCGTCGAACCGGATTGCCCTTGGCTGGTCAGGGCGAAGATGCCCAGCACGATGAAGCCGTAGTGGGAGATCGACACATAGGCGATCAGGCGCATTACGTCGGTCTGCCCGATCGCCACGATTGCGCTGTAAACGATGGTGATTACTGCCAGCGCCGCTATCAGCGGGGCGAACGACGTCGAGGCGTCCGGGAACAGCTGCAGGCAGTAACGCAGCATGGCGTAGGTGCCGATCTTGTCGACGACGGCCATCATCAGCACCGCGGTGACCGGCTTGGCGTGTTGGGCCACGCCGGGCAGCCAGCTGTGAAGGGGCCACATCGGCGCCTTGACCGCGAAGGCGAACATGAAGCCGAAGAACAGCAGGTTGAGCAGCTGCGGATCGACTGATGCGGTGCGGTCGACGAGTTCGCGCACGTCGAAGGTGCCTACGCCGACGTCGGCGGTGGCGGCATACATGGCGATCAGCGCGGCCAGCATGACCAGCCCGCCTGCCAGGTTGTAGAGAAGAAACTTCATCGCCGCGGCGGGCGCCTTGTCGCTTCCGTACCGCCCGATGAGGAAGTACATCGGAATCAGCATCGCTTCGAAGAAGATGTAGAACAGCACCACGTCCAGTGCGACCAGCGACACCAGCACCATCGCTTCGACGGCCAGTATCAGTGCGACATAAGTGTGGGAGCCGCGTTGGCGGTCACCACCATCGTTCCAGCCGGCGATGATCAGCAGCGGCACCAGTACGGCCGTGAGCAGGACGAGTGCCAGGGCGATGCCGTCGAGCCCCACGATGTAGCGGATGCCGAACGCGGGTATCCATGCGTGGGATTCGACGAATTGGTACTGCTCGCCGCTGGGTTCGAATCGGAGGGCCAGCGTCACCGCCACGACAAGCACGACCATCGATACGGTCAGCGCGATGTATTTGGCGAATCGGGGGTGCTCGGCCGGCAACAGCATGGTGACGACGGCGCCGAGGATTGGCAGCAGCCACAGTGTCGAGAGCCACGGAAAGGTGTTCACCATGCCCTCACCATCAGGATCGCCGCGGCCAGCAGAACCGCTCCGGAAAACATCGTCAGCGCATAGGAACGCGCGAAACCGTTCTGCGCCAAGCGGATTCGCTGCGACGTGACAGCGGTCAGGGAGGCTATGCCGCTGACGGTACGATCGACTGCTTCGTCGTCGATCTCGACCAGCCTCTTGGCGGCGAGCTGTCCGGGTCGCATGAACATCTCTTCGTTGAAGGCATCGCCATACAGGTCATTTCGCGCCGCGACGGTGAGCGCGGAACCGGCGGGGGCTTCTTCGGGCACCGGCCGGGTGGCGTACATGCGGTAGGCGATCAGGATGCCGACGGCCACCACTGCCAGGATGACGGTGGTGATCACCCACACCGGCGCGACGTGGTGGATCTCGTGGGCGCCGACGACCGGTTCGAGCCAGTGCTGCAGCGTCCCGCCGATCGCGAACGCGGCGCCGGATCCCACCGAACCGATGGCGAGCAGGATCATCGGCCACGTCATCACGGCGGGTGCCTCGTGCGGATGTGTGTCTGGCGCCCAACGCTTCTCGCCGAAGAATGTCATCAACATCACCCGGGTCATGTAGAACGCGGTGATGCCCGCGCCGAGGATCGCCGCGCCGCCCAGGATGATGCCCTTGGCGCCGCCGGCGCCGAGTGCGGCCTCGATGATCCCGTCCTTGGAGAAGAACCCGGCCAGCGGGGGCACGCCGATGATCGCGAGGTAGCCCAGGCCGAACGTAGCGAACGTGATGGGCAGGGCTGTGCGCAGGCCGCCGTAGCGGCGCATGTCGACTTCGTCGTTCATCGCGTGCATGACCGAGCCGGCGCCGAGGAACAGGCCGGCCTTGAAGAAGCCGTGGGTGAGCAGGTGCATGATCGCGAACGCGTAGCCGACGGGGCCGAGCCCGGCGGCCAGCACCATGTAGCCGATCTGGCTCATCGTCGATGCGGCAAGGGCTTTCTTGATGTCGTCCTTGGCGCAGCCGACGACCGCGCCGAACATCAGGGTGACCGCGCCGACGATCACGACGCCCAGCTGTGCGCTCGGCGCGAGGTCGAACACCGGGCCGGATCGCACGATCAGGTACACGCCCGCGGTGACCATCGTGGCGGCGTGGATGAGTGCGGAGACCGGGGTGGGGCCCTCCATCGCGTCGCCCAGCCAGGACTGCAGCGGCACCTGTGCGGACTTGCCGCACGCCGCGAGCAACAGCAGCAATCCGATAGCCGTCAGCGTGGCCTCACCGAGTTGCGGCGCGGCCCCGAACACGCCCTCGAATGAGACGGATCCGATGTGGACGAACATCACCATCATGGCGATGGCCAGGCCCATGTCGCCGACGCGGTTGACGATGAACGCCTTCTTGGCCGCGGTCGCCGCCGTTGGTTTGTGCGCCCAGAATCCGATCAGCAGGTACGACGCCAGACCCACGCCTTCCCACCCGACGTACAGGCCGAGGTAGTTGTCGGCGAGCACCAGCAGCAGCATCGCGGCCAGGAACAGATTCAGGTAGGCGAAGAACTTGCGCCGCTCGGGATCGGCGGCCATGTAGCCCACCGAGTAGATGTGGATCAGCGAGCCGACGCCGGTGATCAGCAGCACGAAACACATCGACAGCTGGTCCAATTGCAGGCCGAAGTCCACCTGCAGCCCGCCGACGGGCACCCAGGAGAACAGCGACTCGTGCACGGAGCGGTGTTCGGCGTCGCGGCTGAGCATATCCGCGAACAGCACCGCGCCCACCACGAACGACGCCACCGCGGCCACGCAGCCGAGCAGATGACCCCAGCCGTTGGTGCGTCGCCCGCCCAGCAGAAGGATCGCCGCACCCGCCAGCGGGAGGGCGATCGTCAGCCACACCGGAGTACTCATCGCGGCCTTAGTGTTTGAGCAGACTGGCGTCGTCGACCGAGATCGACAGGCGGGCACGGAAGATGGTCATGATGATCGCCAACCCGACGACGACCTCGCAGGCGGCAACCACCATCGTGAAGAACGCCACCACCTGACCGTCCAGGTGGCCATGCATGCGGGAGAACGCCACAAAGGCCAGGTTGGCCGCATTGAGCATCAATTCGACGCACATGAACATGACGATGGCGTTGCGGCGCAGCAAGACCCCGGCCGCGCCGATGGTGAACAGCAGCACGGCCAGATACAGGTAGTTCGCCGGGTTCATCGATAGCCCCCGTGGCGGTGACCGTTGGTGGCGATCGCGCGTTCGTCGCCGCCTTGATAGGTGACGAGCCGAAGGTGTCGGCGGGCGTCTGGGCGGGCGGGCGGCGGTGTCTGCCGAGGCCGCAGTATGGCCGAGACCGACTCCCGTGCCGGTGAGCCGTCGGGCAGTCTTGCGGGCAGGTCCACGGCGTTGCCGGTGGCGTAGACGCCGGGGCTGGGCAGCGGTGTCGCACGCCCGCCCTCATCGAATCGCTGCTGTGACAGCTCTTTTTGGGTGGCGCGCCGGTCGACGCGCTCACGGTGGGCGAGCACCATGGCGCCTAGGGCGGCGGTGATCAGCAGCGCGCTGGTCAACTCGAACGCCCACAGGTAGCGGGTGAAAATCAGCTGCGCCAGCCCCTCGACATTGCCGCCGGCGTTGGCGGCTCCGAGGCCGGTAAACCCGACGGCGGCGACATGCCCGACGGCGGCACAGACGAGAATTCCGAACCCGAGGCCGGTGATGATCGACGCCACCCGTTGCCCGCGTAGCGTTTCCACCAGCGATTCGGCGGAATCAACACCGATGAGCATCAGCACGAACAAGAACAGCATCATCACCGCGCCGGTGTAGACCACCACCTGCACGACTCCCAAGAACAGGGCGTCCTGGGCAATGTAGAAAACCGCCAGGATGATCATCGTCATCGCCAAGAAGATCGCCGAATAGACCGCCTTCGACGCCCGGACCATGCCCAGGGCCCCGATCACGGCGACGGTGCCGAGCGTCCAGAACAGCACGGCCTCCGCACCCGACGTGCGAACAGCGGCCTCGGCCATCAGTGATTGCGTCATCTCGCCGTCTCCGGCGCGGGGATCGTGCCGCGGTAGTAGTCCTCGTCGGTGCTGCCGGGTGCCATCGGGTGGGGCGGGACGATCATGCCCGGCTCGACGGGCGCGAGCAGTTTGTCCTTGCCCCAGATCAGATCGGCGCGGTTGTCGTCGGCCATCTCGTAGTCGTTGGTCATCGTCAACGCCCGCGTCGGGCAGGCTTCGATGCACAGCCCACAGCCGATGCAGCGCAGGTAATTGATCTGGTAGACCTGCCCATAGCGCTCACCAGGCGAGTAGCGCTGCTGATCTGTGTTGTCGGCGCCCTCGACGTAGATGGCGTCGGCGGGGCAGGCCCAGGCGCACAGTTCGCAGCCGATGCACTTCTCCAGCCCGTCTGGATAGCGGTTGAGCTGATGTCTGCCGTGATAGCGCGGCGCGACGGGACCGGGCTGCTCCGGATACTGTTCGGTCACGGGTCGTTTGAACATGGTTGCGAACGTCACCCAAAATCCGGAGATGGCGTCGAGCATTTTAGAAGCGGCCACGGGGGACCTCCTGGTTATCGTTGACGAGCGGAACCGGGAATCGGTTGACCACCGGCCTGGTTGGTTCGCCGGCCACGTGCCGGGCTCCCCGTCTTGCCGGGCTGAGCAGACTGCGCATCGCTGCCAGCGTCGCCGCGCAGACAAGAACCCCGCTGATTGTCAGTGCGGCCCAGCCCAATTGGAGACCACTGTTGAACGCGGCGCGTACACCGGCGGCAGTCAGGACCCACAGCAGCGACACCGGGATGAGGACCTTCCAGCCCAGCGCCATGAACTGGTCGTAGCGTAGCCGTGGCAGGGTCGCGCGCAGCCACATGAAGAAGAACAAGAACGCCCACACCTTGGCGGTGAACCACAACAGCGGCCACCAACCGGTGTTGGCGCCGTCCCACATGTTGATCGGCCACGGCGCATGCCAGCCGCCGAGGAACAGCGTGGTCGCCAGCGCCGACACCGTGGTCATGTTGACGTACTCGGCGAGCATGAACATCGCGAACTTCAGCGACGAGTACTCGGTGTGGAAGCCGCCGACCAGTTCGCCCTCGGCCTCGGGCAGATCGAAAGGCGCCCGGTTGGTTTCGCCGACCATCGCCGTCACATACACGAGAAACGACGGCAGCAGCAGGAACACGTACCAGGTGCCGTCCTGGGCGGCGACGATGCCCGAGGTGGACATCGTGCCGGCGTACAGGAACACCGCGGCGAACGACAGGGCCATCGCGATCTCGTAGGAGATCACCTGCGCGCTGGAACGCAGCCCGCCCAGCAACGGGTAGATGGAGCCCGACGCCCAGCCGGCGAGCACGATGCCGTACACGCCGATCGACGTGACCGCGAGGATGTAGAGCACCGCGACGGGCAGGTCGGTCAGTTGCAGTGCGGTTCGGTGCCCGAGCACCGACACCTCGCCGCCCATCGGGATGACCGCGAACGCCATGAACGCGGGAATCACCGAGATGATCGGCGCCAGCAGGTAGACGGGTTTGTCCACTCCGGCGGGGATGACGCCCTCTTTGAGGGCCAGCTTGATGCCGTCGGCCAGCGACTGTAGCAGGCCCCACGGGCCGACCCGGTTGGGGCCGAGCCGCATTTGCATGCGCCCGAGGATCTTGCGCTCGATCAGGATGGCCGCCAACACGCTGAGCAGGAGGAACGCGAAGATCGCGATGGCTTTGCCGACCAGCAGCCACCAGGGGTCGTTGCCGAAGGCGGTCATGGTTGCACCCCGATCGCCACCACGTCACCCGGCACGGCGCCGAGCTGGTCGTGCACCCGGCAGCCGGGCGAGTTCAGCGGCAACCACACGACCCGGTCAGGCATCGCGGCGATGGTCAGCGGCACCGTCACAGCACCTCGCCCGGTGCTCACGGTCACCAGATCGCCGTCGCCCGCGCCGATCTCGCCGGCGGTGAACGCCGACAGCCGCGCCGCCGTCTTACGGGCGGTGCCGGCCAAATTGGGTTCGCCGTCCTGCAGGGTGCCGGCATCGAGCAGCATCCGCCAGCTCGCCAGGATCGCCTGGCCTCTGCTCGGGCGGGGCGCCTGGGGCTTTGGCGCGCCGCTGACAGCGGGTCGTGGACCGTCCCACACGCCCAGGGCGGCGAGTTCGTCGCGTGCGGCCTCGGCGTCGGGCAGCCCCAGCCGCACTCCCATTTTCGCGGCGATGGCGTTGAGCACGCGCAGGTCGGGCATGGCGTCGACGGCCTCGAGCGCGGCGGGGAAGTGCCGGTAGCGGCCTTCCCAGTTCAGGAAGGTGCCGGACTTCTCGACGGTGGAGGCGACGGGGAGGACCACATCGGCGCGCTGGGTGACCTCGCTGCGGCGCAGTTCCAGGCTGACCACGAAGGGGGCGGCATCCAGCGCGTGTCGGAATGCGGGCGGGTCGGGCAGATCGGCCGCTTCGACCGCCCCGATCAGCAGCGCCCCGAGCGCGCCCGCGCAGGCCGCATCGATGATGCCTGCGGTGTCGCGGCCGGGCAACGACGGCAATTGGGCACCATTCCACACCGCCGCGACCTGCTGGTCGGCATCGCGATGCCACACCACTCGGCCACCGGGCAGCAAATTCGGTAGCGCGCCGGCCTCCACCGCGCCGCGCTCTCCGGCCCGGCGGGGCACCCAGGCCAGCCGCGCGCCGGTGTCCCCCGACAGCCGGGCGGCCGCTGACAGCGCGCCCGGGATGGTTGCCAGGCGTTCGCCGACCATGATCACCGCACCGGGTTGACGCAACAACGCGGCGATTCCGTCCCCCGCGGGGCTGCTTGACTGTGTGACCGGTCCTCCGCGCAAGCCATCGAGGATGGCGGGCTCGTCGCCTGGGGCGGCCGGCAGCAGTGTGGCGCGCATCTTGTCGAGCCCGCGGGTTCGGAACGGCGCGACCGAACAGATGCGCAGTCCGCGGGTGCGTGCGGCCTTGCGCAATCGCAGGAAGACGATGGGCGATTCCTCTTCGGGCTCGAGTCCGGCGAGCAAGACCACCGGAGCCGATTCCAGGCCGGAGTAGGTCACGTCCAGGAGCCGACCGGCCACGGCCGCGCCGAGAAAGTCGGCCTCCTCGGCGGAGTGGGCGCGTGCCCGAAAGTCGATGTCGTTGCTGCGCAACGCGACACGGGCGAACTTCGCATAGGCGTAGGCGTCCTCGAGCGTCGCTCGACCGCCGACGAGCACGCCCGCGCTGGCGCGGGCGGCGCTCAGGCCGCGCGCCGCCGTTGTCAACGCCACCGACCAGGGCGCCGGTGTGAGATTGCCGTCCTCGTCGCGAACGAGGGGGCTGGTGATCCGGTCGGGCTGGGTGGCGTAGGTGAACGCCCAGCGTCCCTTGTCGCAGTTCCACTCCTCGTTGACCTCGGGATCGTCGCCGGCCAAGCGGCGCAGCACCTTTCCGCGCCGATGGTCGGTGCGTTGGGCGCACCCGGACGCGCAGTGTTCGCACACGCTGGGAGTGGACACGAGATCGAACGGGCGTGCCCGGAACCGGTAGGCGGTGCCGGTGAGCGCGCCGACCGGGCAGATCTGCACAGTGTTGCCCGAGAAGTAGGAGTCAAACGGCTCTTCGGTGTAGATGCCGACTTGTTGTAGCGCACCGCGTTCCAGTAGCTCGATGAAGGGGTCGCCGGCGATCTGCTCAGAGAATCGGGTGCAGCGGGCGCACAGCACGCAGCGTTCCCGATCCAGCAGGACCTGCGACGAGATGCTGATCGGCTTGGAGAAGGTCCGCTTGACGTCCTCGAAACGGGTTTCGGCGCGCCCGTTGGACATCGCCTGGTTCTGCAACGGGCATTCGCCGCCCTTGTCGCACACCGGGCAGTCCAGCGGGTGGTTGATCAGCAGCAGCTCCATCACCCCCTGCTGCGCCTTGTCGGCGGCCTCGGAGGTGAACTGGGTGCGCACCACCATGTCGGGCGCGACGGGCGTGGTGCATGACGCCATCGGCTTGCGCTGGCCTTGCACCTCGACCAGGCATTGCCGACACGCCCCGACCGGTTGCAGCAGCGGATGGTCGCAGAACCGCGGAATCTGCACGCCCATCAGCTCCGCGGCCCGAATCACCAAGGTGCCCTTGGGCACACTGACGGCCACGTCGTCGATGGTCAGGGTCACCATCTCCACGTGCGGGGTGTCGCGTGTCGGGTCGGTTACGGTCATCTACACACCCACCCGCTCGGTGGCCATCAACGTCGAGGCGTGCGGATCGAACGGGCAGCCGCCGTCGAGATGCGCCAGGTATTCGTCGCGGAAGTAGTCGATCGACGAGACGATCGGGCTGGTTGCCCCGTCGCCCAACGCGCAAAACGACTTGCCCAACATCGTGTCCGCGATGTCGAGCAGTTTGCCGAGGTCGGCTTCGGTGCCCGCACCGGTCTCGAGCCGGTCGTAGATCTGGGTCAGCCAGGAGGTGCCTTCCCGACACGGCGTGCACTTGCCGCAGGACTCGTGGGCGTAGAACTGGGTCCACCGCCGCACCGCGCGCACCACACAAGTGGTGTGGTCGAAGATCTGCAGCGCCTTGGTGCCCAGCATCGATCCCACGCTGGCCATGCCTTCGAAATCCAGCGGCACGTCGAGGTGTTCTTCGGTCAGCAACGGGGTCGAGGAACCGCCCGGGGTCCAGAACTTCAACCTGTGGCCGTTGCGCACCCCGCCGGCGTACGTCAGGAGTTCGCGAAGGGTGATACCGAGCGGGGCCTCGTACTGGCCCGGTCGGCTGACGTGTCCCGACAGCGAATACAGGGTGAAACCGGGGGAATCGTCGGTGCCCATCGATCGGAACCAGTCGACACCGTTGAGAACGATCGGGGGTACCGAGGCCAGCGATTCGACATTGTTGACCACGGTCGGGCAGCCGTAGAGTCCAGACTCGGCCGGGAACGGGGGCCGCAACCTGGGTTGTCCGCGCCTGCCCTCCAGCGAGTCCAGCAGCGCGGTCTCCTCGCCGCAGATGTAGGCACCAGCACCGGCATGCACAACCAAGTCCAGGTCATAGCCCGAACCCAGGATGTCTGGGCCCAGATACCCCGCTGCGTACGCCTCGGCCACCGCGGCGTGCAGGCGGCATAGGGCGGGAATGGCTTCGCCGCGCAGGTAGATGAATGCGTGGTGGGCCCGGATTGCATACGCCGCGATGATCAAACCCTCGATCAGCATGTGCGGGGTGGCCATCATCAGCGGTATGTCCTTGCACGTGCCCGGCTCGGACTCGTCGGCGTTGACCACGAGGTAATGCGGCTTGGCGCCGGGACCGGAGCTGTCCGGGATGAAGGACCATTTCACTCCCGAGCGGAAGCCCGCTCCGCCGCGTCCGCGAAGCCCGGAGTCCGTCACGGCCCGGATCACTTCGTCGGGCTCCATGACCAGCGCCTTGTGCAGGGCACGGTAACCGTCGTGGTCGCGGTAAGTCGCCAGCGTCCACGACTCGGGATGGTCCCAGTAGCGGGTGAGAACCGGAGTCAGCGGCATGTCAATCCTCACCTTCCATGGCCTTGGCGTGCATGTTGTGCTCGGTGGCGACGCGCAACCCGGCCAGGGTCGGCTCGCCGGCGGTGCGCACCGCACGGTTGTCGGGAAACCCGGCCAGGAGGCGTTGAGTGTGGCGGAATGTGCACAGCGGTGCCCGTCCGCGGGTGGGATTGACCGGCGCGCCCGAGCGCAGCGCGTCGACGAGGTCGCACGCCGATGCCGGGGTTTGGTTGTCGAAGAATTCCCAGTTCACCATCACCACCGGGGCGTAGTCGCAGGCGGCGTTGCATTCGACGTGCTGCAGGGTGATGGCGCCGTCGGCGGTGGTCTCGTCGCTGTCGACACCCAGATGGTTTTTGAGCGCGTCGAAGATGGCGTCGCCGCCCATCACCGCGCACAGCGTGTTGGTGCATACCCCGACCAGGTAGTCACCGGTCGGGGTGCGCCGGTACATCGAGTAGAAGGTGGCCACGGCGGCGACCTCAGCGCCGGTCAGACCGACCTGGGCCGCGCAAAAGTCCACGCCGGCGCGAGTCAGGCAGGTGTCCTCGGACTGCACCAGGTGCAGCAGCGGCAGCAACGCCGAGCGGCGGTCGGGGTAGCGGCCGATGATCTGCTGGGCGTCGGCCTCGAGGCGGGCCAGCACCGGTGGCGGATAGCTTCGCCGTCCCCGCAGGTGGCTGGGTTCTTCGGGAGGCGGTCCCAGCTGCACGAAAACCGGTTCGCTCATGAATATCTCTTCTTCGTCCAAGCGCTCATCACCGGTCCACTCCGCCCATGACCGGGTCGATGGAGGCCACCGCGGAGATGGCGTCGGCGATCATGCCGCCCTCGCACATTGCCGCGACGGCTTGCAGGTTGGTGAAGGATGGGTCGCGGTAGTGCACCCGATACGGGCGGGTGCCGCCGTCGGAGACCATATGCACGCCGAGTTCCCCGCGCGGCGACTCGACCGCGACGTACACCTGACCGGCCGGGACCCGGATGCCTTCGGTGACGAGCTTGAAGTGGTGGATCAGTCCCTCCATCGAGCGGCCCATGATGCGGGCGATGTGTTCGGGGGAGTTGCCCAGCCCGTCGGGGCCGATGGTCAGGTCGGCGGGCCAGGCCAGCTTCTTGTCGGCGATCATCACCGGGCCGGGCGTCAGCCGGTCGAGGCACTGTTGGACGATCTTGATCGACTCGCGCATCTCTTTCACCCGAATGAGGTAGCGGCCGTAGGCGTCGTGACCGTTGTCGGTGATGACGTCGAAGTCGTATGTTTCGTAGCCGCAGTACGGTTGGGCGCGGCGCAGATCGTGGGCGAGACCGGTGGAGCGCAGCACCGGCCCGGTGACGCCAAGCGCCATGCAGCCAGCCAAGTCGAGGTAGCCGACGTCGACGGTGCGGGCTTTCCAGATGTCGTTCTCGTTGAGCAGGTTTTCCAGGTCGCGTAGGCGCTTGGGCAGCAACTCGAGTAGGTCGCGGATCTGCGGAACAGCGTCGTCGGGTAGGTCGGCGGCCAGCCCGCCGGGCCGGATGTACGCGTGGTTCATCCGCAGCCCGGTGATGGTCTCGAACACCGACAGGATCTGTTCGCGTTCGCGGAATCCGTAGAACATCGCGCTCATCGCACCCAGTTCCATGCCGCCGGTGGCGAGCGCGACCAGGTGGCTGGAGATGCGGTTGAGTTCCATGAGCATGACGCGGATGACGGTGGCACGTTCGGGGATGGCGTCGGTGATGCCGAGCAGCTTTTCCACCCCGAGGCAGTAGGCGGTTTCGTTGAAAAACGGTGAGAGGTAATCCATTCGGGTGACGAACGTGACGCCCTGGGTCCAGTTGCGGTATTCGAGGTTCTTCTCGATTCCGGTGTGCAGGTAGCCGATGCCGCAGCGGGCATCGGTGATGGTCTCGCCCTCGATCTCCAGGATCAGGCGCAGCACCCCGTGCGTGGAGGGGTGCTGTGGTCCCATGTTGACCACGATGCGCTCGCCGGGCTCAGCGCCAGCGGCGGCCGTGACCACTTCGTCCCAGTCTTGGCCGCCGACCATGACGACCGTGTCGGTGCCGCCCGACCCGGGCGGGGTGGGGGATGTGCTCATCAGGTGTAGGTCCTCCGCTGGTCGGGCGGTGGTATCTGGGCGCCGTGGTATTCCACCGGTATGCCGCCCAACGGGTAGTCCTTGCGCTGTGGATGGCCCAGCCAGTCGTCGGGCATTTCGATGCGGGTCAGTGCGGGGTGGCCGTCGAAGATGATGCCGAAGAAGTCGTAGGTTTCCCGCTCGTGCCAGTCGACGGTCGGATAGACCGAGTACAGCGACGGGATGTGCGGGTCGGCGTCCGGCGCGGCGACTTCCACGCGGATGCGGCGGTTGTGCGTGATGGAGGCCAGCGGGTACACGGCGTGCAGCTCGCGTCCGGCATCGTCGGGGTAGTGCACCCCGCTGGCCCCCAGGCACAGCTCGAACCGCAGGGCCGGGTCGTCGCGCAGCAGCTGCGCCACCGCGGGCAGCTGGTCGCGGACCACTTCCAGGGTCAGTTCTTCGCGGTACACGACCACCCGCTCGATGGATGCGGCGTAGCCCTGCTCGCCGAGGGCGGCCGCAAGCGCATCGACAACCTGATCGAAATAGCCGCCGTAGGGCCGCGGCGAGCTGCCCGGCAACGCGACCGGGCGGACCAGCCTGCCGTAGCCCGAGGTGTCGCCGGTGTCGTTGGCGCCGAACATCCCGCGCCGTACCCCAATCACTTCCGGTCGACCGGGCTTGCCGTTTTGGTCAGGGCTCATCGGAGCAGGCCTTTGAGCTCGATGGTCGGTACGATCGCCAATGCAGCCTGTTCGGCTTCGCGGACCGCTTCTTCGCGGTTCACCCCGAGCGGCATCTGCGCAATCTTGTCGTGCAGCTTGAGGATCGCGTGCAGCAGCATTTCCGGCCGGGGCGGGCATCCGGGCAGGTAGATGTCGACCGGGACGACGTGATCGACGCCTTGGAGGATCGCGTAGTTATTGAACATCCCGCCCGATGAGGCGCACACACCCATCGCCAGCACCCACTTGGGTTCGGCCATCTGGTCATAGACCTGGCGCAGCACCGGCGCCATCTTTTGGCTCACCCGGCCGGCGACGATCATCAGATCCGCTTGTCGCGGTGTCGCCGAGAACCGCTCCATGCCGAAGCGGGCGATGTCGAATCGGGGGCCCGCGGTGGCCATCATCTCAATGGCGCAGCAGGCCAGGCCGAATGTCGCAGGCCACAACGAGCCTTTGCGCACATAGCCGGCCACCTTCTCGAGGGTGGACAGCAGGATGCCGCCGGGCAGTTTCTCCTCTAGTCCCATGCCAGGCCCCCCCGCCGCCAGACATAGGCATAGGCCACGAAAACAGTCAGCATGAACAGCAACATCTCCACCAGCGCAAACAGACCGAGTCCGTCGAACGCGACCGCCCACGGGTAGAGGAACACGATCTCGATGTCGAAGATGATGAACAACATCGCCGTCAGGTAGTACTTGATCGGGAAACGGGTTCCTGTCGCACTGCGATCGCCGTTGCGCCGCCGGCCGGTTGCGTCGCCGCGAAGCGGTTCGATGCCGCATTCGTAGGCCTGCAACTTCGACCGGTTGAAGCGGCGCGGACCCACCAGGGTCGCCGTGATCACCGAGAAAACGGCGAACGCCGCGGCGATCCCGCCCAGCACCATAATCGGCAGGTAGGGATTCATCCAGCGGTCTTTCGTTCGAGCACAATTCCACGTTGGCTAATCACGTGCCGAGGTGAGCACCCCGACGTGGGGGAGCGTCAAGGGGGTTCACGTGCAGTCAATGGGCGGCTAGCATCCGGCGGATGAACCAATACGCCATCGACTGTCGCGTGTATGCACCGCTTGAGGTGCTCGTGTACAGCAGTAACGCCGTGACGAGATCCCGCGTTGAGCAGGCGCTGGGCATCGCGCCCGACAACACCGTTCCGTCGCTGCGGTTCGTCCAGGCCGCGACCGGGCCCGCGGTAATGCGCCACATGAGCGGTCACACGACTGGTCTTGTGATTCTCGACGGTGAGGCAACACCGGCTGGTGGCCTGGGCATCGCGCGACAGCTCAAAGATGAACTGCGCCACCGCATTCCGATGGTGGCGCTGTTGGGTAGGCATGAAGATGTGTGGCTTGCCCGATGGTCGGGGGTGGACGACGTCGTCGTCCACCCGATCGATCCCGTTGCGCTGGCTGAGGTGGTTGTTCCGTTGCTACGCCAGCGCGTCGTTTCGTGACAGCCGCGCGCTGCTCGCGCGTTCGGAATGTTCTGCGAGCCAACGGCGTTCGAGATCGAGCACGCGGCGGTGTTCGACGATCAGCCATGCGATGCCGCCGGCGATGGCCATCGCGCCGACGATGCCAGTCGTGAGCATCCAGTCGCTGTGGCGGTATGCGGCCGCTGCCACGCAGCCGACGATCGAGATCACGCCTAGGGCGATCGACAACAGCCCAGGCCAAGAGTAGCCGTTGATGAACGATTCTCCTGTGTGCGGAAGCGTGGTCCGGAAATGGTCGGTCGGGTCGTGACGGGTCCGATGCATAACAACCTCCTGGGTAGATACCGAAGAGGTAAATCCTGATGTCGTGTCCGGCCATCCCCTACCCTGGTGATCGCCTGGGGGGAGTCAGCCAACCTGTTCCCAGCCGAGTTCGCGGTGGGTGGCCAGGTGTTTGATCAGCAACTCGGTGGGTCCGGTGCATGGCGACTGGGTGACGATGTGCCACGGGCGACTCAACGGTGTTCCGGGAACCGGCAATTCGACCAGATCGCCGGCGTCGAGCTCGCGTCGAACCGCCTGACGGGAAACCAGGGTGATACCCACCCCGGCTACCGCTGCGGCCACCACCGCGCCGTGCGAACCCAGCACCATCTGACGGGGCGCGATTTCTAGTTCCTCGAGCACCACCGCCATCGTGGCCCGGGTGCCTGAACCGGATTCGCGCAGCAGCCAGGTGGCCTGAGACGGGTCGAAACCGTCGGCGCGCGAGGGTTTTCCGACCACGACCAGGGTGTTCGGGCTGCGTGCCCGCACGCGAACGTGATTCAGGTCGGTCGGCGGCCGCCCGGCCACCACGACATCGACTTCATGGCAAGTCAGCATCGGCCAGACCGCCGTGCGAGGCGCTACATGCACCTGGCAGACCACGTTGGGGTGCTCTTCTTGGAAGGAGGCCAGCATCGCAGGGATCATCAGCTCGCCGGCGGTGGTCACGGCCGCGAATCGGATGACGCCCTGCTCAGGCTCGGCTTCACCGCGGGCGGCGAGCACCGCCTCCTCGTGCAGGCCCAGGATCTGTCGCGCGTACTCGGTATAGCGCAGCCCGGCTGGGGTCAGCCGCACGCCTCTGCCGTGGCGGTCCACCAACGAAACACCGACTTCGGCGCTGAGGGTCGACAGCGCCGAGGAGATCGCCGACTCTGTGACGAAGAGTCGCTCGGCGGCCCCGCGCACCGATCCGGTGTCGGCCAGCTCAACTAGCGATCGCAGCCTGGCGTTGGTGGTCACGAGCGGACAGAATCCGACTGAAGGTCGAACACTCGGCTGGCGCGGATTTCGGCTGCCTCGATGGTCATCAACTGGTCGAGGCCGACCTGCTGTTGCGGGTCGGCCATCAGCCGCCGCGCGTGTCGGAGTCGGGCGCGTTCCATGGCGTTGCGGACGCTGCGCGCGTTGGCAAACCAAGGCTGATAGATGCGCCGCTGCAGATACTCGTGCAACGCAACTTGCGCGTCGTCCGACAGGCGATAACCCAGTTCACGAGTCATCAACGCCGCGATCTGCTCAAGTTCATCCACGGTGTAGTCGGGGAAGGTGATGTGGTGGGCAATCCGGCTCTGCATTCCGGGGTTTGCCGAGAAGAACCTGTCCATCTTGTCGGCGTAACCGGCCAGGATGACCACGAGATCGTCGCGGTTGTTCTCCATGACCTGCAGCAGAATCTCGATCGACTCCGACCCGTAATCACGCTCGTTTTCGAGCTTGTACAAGTAGTAGGCCTCATCGATGAACAACACCCCGCCCATCGCCCGCTTGATCACGTCCTTGGTCTTGGGCGCGGTGTGCCCGACGTATTCGCCGACCAGGTCGTCGCGGGTGACGCTGACCAGGTGGCCGCGTCGCAGGTAGCCGAGCCGGTGCAGCAGGTCGGCCATCCGCAGTGCGACGGTGGTCTTGCCGGTGCCTGGGTTGCCGGTGAAACACATGTGCAGGGTGGGTTGCGGCGCGGCGATGCCGAAGCGGGCGCGAAGCTTGTCCACCAACAGCAAGGCCGCAATTTCGGCGATGCGGGTCTTGACCGGCGCCAGCCCGACCAGCTGGGTGTCGAGGTGTTCGAGGACCTCGTCGACGCCCGATTCGCGGCGGACTTCGGCCAGGTCGACCACCGCGTCGGCGGGCAGCGGGTCCGGGCCTGGCTCCGGTTCCAGCTGGGGTCCCGAGGAATCGGCGTCGGGTTTGAAGCCGAACGAGTTACGTGGTGCCTGGGTTGTCGACGTCATCGTCAACGGGGGACTGGCTCGGTCGCGGGCTGCGCGAACGCGGCGGGCGAGGCGTGACGGGCGTCGCCATCCGTGCGGCAGGTACGTCTGCCGCACGAGCGATCGCCAGCTGTGGCTGTGCTGTAAGCGGGCATGTCTGCATGCTGCCACCGAATTGTGAACATGTCTATTGAGGATCAGCCGTCAACAGTTAAGCAAAAGGTTTCGTTTCACCCGGTGTATCCACCACAAGGGTGAACCCGAAGTGCCCAACCCCGCGATACGGTCCATGCGCCAGGACACAGCGCTGCGGCCTGTCGCTACTTGTTGGAGGACACGGTGGCCGTGCGAAATTTGATGGGGAAGTTGGAGCGGTCGGTGATGGAAGTGTTGTGGAGGGCCGGCGGCTCCCAGACCGTCGGTCAAATCCATAGCTCGTTGGCGGTGGAGCGGGAGCTCGCCTACAACACGGTGTTGACGGTGCTGCGCCGCCTGGCCGGTAAGACGCTAGTTGCGCAGGATCGCGATGGCCGGGCACACCGGTATCGAGCGGTGGTAGCGCGCGAAGAGTTCGTCGCGGCGGTGATGGTCGACGCCTTGCGCGAATTGCCCGACCTGCGATGCCGTGCAGCCGCGCTGGCCCACCTGGTCGAACGCATCGATGCGCCAGAGTCCGCGGCAATAAGCCGAGCACTGTCGCGACGTGGAGCCGCGAAGCGGCAGGAAACCAGTAATACGAGTAATAAGGAGTGTCCCCTGTGACGATGGTCGACGAGACCTCTGCGCTGACCCGGCCGACTCACCCCGACGACTGGACCGAGCTGGACTCGGCCGCAGTGGATACCGTGCGGGTGTTGGCCGCCGACGCCGTGCAGAAGGTCGGCAACGGGCACCCAGGCACCGCGATGAGCCTGGCGCCGCTGGCCTACACACTGTTTCAGCGCCAGATGCGCCACGATCCCGGCGATGTGCACTGGATCGGCCGCGACCGCTTCGTGCTGTCCTGTGGGCATTCCAGCCTCACGCTGTACATCCAGCTGTACATGGGCGGATTCGGACTGGAACTGAGCGACATCAAGTCGCTGCGAACCTGGAAGTCCAAGACGCCGGGCCACCCGGAGTTCCGCCACACCGACGGTGTGGAGATCACCACAGGACCCTTGGGCCAGGGCCTGGCCTCGGCCGTCGGCATGGCGATGGCATCGCGCTATGAGCGCGGCCTGTTCGACCCCGACGCGCCGGCCGGACAGAGCCCGTTCGACCACCACATCTACGTGATCGCATCCGACGGTGACATCGAGGAGGGCGTCACCAGCGAGGCATCATCGCTGGCCGGCACCCAGCAGCTCGGCAACCTGATCGTGTTCTACGACAACAACCACATCTCGATCGAGCATGACACCAAGATCGCGCTCTCCGAAGATGTGTCGGCGCGCTACCGCGCCTACGGCTGGCACGTGCAGGAGGTCGAGGGCGGCGAGAACGTCCTCGGCATCGAAGAGGCCATCGCCGAAGCCAAGAAGGTCACCGACAAGCCGTCGTTCATCTCACTGCGAACGATCATCGGCTATCCGGCGCCGACCAAAATGAACACCGGCGGTGTGCACGGCTCGGCCCTCGGCGAAGAGGAAGTGGCCGCCACCAAAAGGGTGCTCGGTTTCGATCCGGACAAGACGTTCGAGGTCGGTTCCGAGGTGCTCGAGCACACCCGCAAGCTGGTCGCCCGCGGCCAGGAGGCGCGCGCGAAGTGGCAGACCGATTTTGACGCCTGGGCCGAGCGCGAGCCCGAGCGCAAGGGGCTTCTGGACCGGCTGCTGGCAAATGAGTTGCCCGCCGGCTGGGACGCCGACCTGACCTACTGGGAGCCCGGGTCCAAGTCGGTCGCCACCCGCGCCGCGTTCGGTCAGGTGCTCAACGACATCGCGCCCAAGCTGCCGGAGCTCTGGGGCGGTTCTGCTGACCTGGCGGGCAGCAACAACACCACCATCAAGGGCGTCAAGTCGTTCGGCCCGCCCTCGATCTCGACCGAGGACTTCACGGCTGACTGGTACGGCCGGGTGCTGCATTTCGGCGTGCGCGAGCACGCCATGGGCTCGATCCTGTCGGGCATTGTGCTGCACGGGCCCACCCGCGCCTTCGGCGGAACGTTCCTGCAATTTTCCGACTACATGCGTCCGGCGGTCCGGCTGGCAGCGCTGATGGACGTCGACACCATCTACATCTGGACCCACGATTCGATTGGCTTGGGTGAGGATGGCCCCACCCATCAACCGATCGAGCACCTCGCGGCGCTGCGGGCCATTCCGAACCTGTCGGTGGTGCGGCCGGGCGACGCGAACGAGACGGCCTACGCCTGGCGCAGCATCATCGCGCGTGGCAACGGCAGCGGTCCGGTGGGCTTCATGCTGACCCGCCAGCCGATCCCTGTGTTAGAGGGCACCAGCGCCGAGGGCGTGGTTCGGGGCGGTTATGTGCTCGGCGGCGGCAATCCCAGCCAGGACGGCGATGTATTGCTCATCGCAACCGGCTCGGAATTACAGCTGGCGGTCCAGGCCAGAAAACTGTTGGCCGACAAGGGGATCACCGCGTACGTGGTGTCGATGCCATGCGTCGAGTGGTTCGAATCGCAGCCCAAGGAATACCGGGATGCGGTGTTGCCCCCGACTGTCTCGGCACGGGTGGCGGTCGAGGCAGCCGTCGCGCAGAGCTGGTACAAGTTCGTCGGCGACACCGGCGAAATCGTTTCGATCGAGCACTACGGTGAATCCGCCGACGACAAGACGTTGTTCCGCGAGTTCGGGTTCACGTCCGAGGCCGTGGTCGCCGCTGCGGAGCGTTCCATGAACAACTGACCCACAACGGCGACGCGGACCCGCAGCCACACCGCGATGCCGCCGCCGAGCAGGCTTTGACGCTAGATAGGACTAGCAACGGGGCCATGATGCTTTGGTGATGCTTTGGTCGTTGCGTCCGGGCCGTGTCTAGGACACCGCGACGTCAGCTTGGTCGCGAATGGTGGACAGCGGGATGGTGGCGGTTACGGCCGTGCCCGAACCGGGGCGGGAGCGGATGTGCAAGCTTCCGCCGACGAGTTCGGCGCGCTCCGCGATCGACAGAAGCCCGTAGCCGCCCATCTCGTCGCCACCCAAGGGATGGTCGAAGGTGTTGAACCCGACGCCGTCGTCCACGATTTCCAACTTGGCGGTGTCGTCTGCGACGGTGAACCGCAACTGCGCGGTCGTGGCGTTCGCGTGCTTGATCACGTTTTGCAGGCATTCCTGCGAGATGCGGTACAGCGCCAATTCGATGTGCTCGGGCAGCCGCGACTCGGACAACTCCAACTGCACCTCAATCTGGGGAATCGTGCGCGCCAGGCTGGCCAATCCGCCGGCGAGCCCCAAATCGTCCAACACCGGTGGGCGCAGTCCGCTGATCGCCGCGCGGGCCTCCTCCAGGGTCAGCGTGACCAGTTCACGGGCCTCCTGGAGCTGATCTGAGGCCTCGGCATGATCAGTTGCCATGGCCTGTGCGGCCGCGTCGAGCCGATAAGAAAGGGTGATCAGCCGCTGCGAAATGCCGTCATGAATGTCGCCGGCCAGTCGTCGCCGCTCGATCTCCTGGGCCTCGATGACCTGCTCGACGAAGTTCTCGTGGGCACGTTCACGGGCGACCAGTTGGCGATGCAGCCGCGCCTGGTGCAGTGCGCCAGCGATAAGCCGGCCGATCACACACAAAAGTTCGACGTCCTGGGAGCCGAAGTCGCGTCGTTGCACGGTGTGCACTGTGAGCACCCCGACCAGCCCGCCGGGGTCCGTTTCCATCGGCACCGACACCATCGACGTGAATTGCTCGCCGTGCAATGGCTCGATCGGCAGGTAGCGGGGGTCTGATTCCTTGCCGTCGGTGATGACCACCGGTTGTCGGTGGCTGGCCACCCAGCCGGAGATTCCCGACCCAAGGGCGATCCGGACGTTGCCGACGTGCCGGTCGAACGGTGGGGTGGCTCCGGCCAGAGTCAGTGAGCGGTCACTGTCGTCCAGGACATGCACGAGGCACACATCGGTGGCGGTGGCCGCGGTGATCATGCGTGCCGCCGCGGCGGCCAGCGGCTCGATACGGGGTCCGCTGGAGGCCGCTTGGATCAACTCTCGCAGCAGAGCCAACTCCCGGTCGGCATCAACGAGATCGCGAACCACGTTGGGGCCGTCATTGCGTGGCGTTGCGTGTCGCGTCACGGCCGGCCCCCTTAGTAAGCCGATGAGGTCACTGGAAAATGCCTTCGCGCAACGCGGTGGCAACCGCGCTCGTGCGGTCGCTGACGTCCAGCTTGCGGTAGATCGAGCGCAGGTGGCTCTTGACGGTCTCGTCGCCGATCACCAATCTGGTGGCGATGGCGCGGTTGGACAGACCGGTCACCATGTAGGACAGGATTTCGCTTTCTCGCTGTGTCAGACCTTGACGCGCGCCCGGCCAGAATTCGTCGCGCTGCATGCGCGCCGCGGTGTCAACCGCTCGGGCGGCCAGGGTGGGATCGATGGCAGTTTGGCCGTCGCGGACCAATTCGAGCTGGCGCACGAGGTCCTCGCTGCTGATGCTCTTGAGGAGGTAACCGCATGCGCCAACGCGTAACGCCTGAAAAAGGTACTGCTCATCGTCGTAAACCGACAGCATGACGACCTTACGGTCTGGATTGCGTTGGCGTAGCGCAAGACACAGATCCAGGCCGCTGGAGCCCTCCATCCTAATGTCGCACAGGACCACATCAGGTTCGAGGCTGTTGACGACGCTGACCGCCTGTTCGGCACCGATCGCCTGGCCGACGACGCGGACCCTGTTCTGGAATCCGGTCAGCATCGCCTTGAGTCCCTCGATGACCATTTTGTGGTCGTCGACCAACACAACCCGCACTGGGGTTGTGACCGCCATCACCATATCCCCAGGATACGGGCAGCGCTGGGCGTCGTCATGCGACTGAGCGGGTCAGCGCGATTAATAACCCGGTCAATCCCCTGTATCGGGGGAACCTGCGCCGCACCGGCGTTCCTAGCATCGCTTGAGACGAGAGGAATCGTGAATGGATACGCGTGCGCCGCTGATGGTCGCGTCGGTGCTG
Source organism: Mycobacterium lehmannii (assembly GCF_002245535.1). GTDB lineage: Bacteria > Actinomycetota > Actinomycetes > Mycobacteriales > Mycobacteriaceae > Mycobacterium > Mycobacterium lehmannii. The sequence continues at coordinate 138,331 of NZ_NKCN01000009.1, forward strand.
CCGGCCGACTTCTCAGAACTCGGGTCCCAAGTCAAGCAGTTGGAGGCAGCCGGGGTGGATCGCATCCAGTGGGATGTGATGGACGGGCGGTTCGTCCCCAACTTGACGTTCGGGCCCGACGTGATCGCCGCCAACCGCGGGCAGGCGACCATCGGTTTCGAGGCGCACTTGATGGTTGACGATCCCGATCCGATGCTGCCGCGATGGGTCGAGGCTGGTTGTGAGATGGTCATCGTGCACGCCGAGGCCTGTCGGCATCTGCACCGAACGCTTTCTGCCATCGCCGATCTGGGCGCGCGGCCCGGTGTCGCACTCAACCCGGCGACCCCCCTGGAGGCGGTGAGAAACGTGCTGCACTTGGCCGACTTGCTGCTGGTGATGACTGTCAATCCCGGTTTCGGCGGGCAAAAGTACATCGCGAGCATGGAACCCAAGATCGCGGCCGCGCGCGCCGAAATAGATCGTCACGGATACGACATCGAACTCGAGGTCGATGGCGGCATCGCGGGCGCCACGATCGGTGCCGCCGCCCGCGCGGGCGCGCGGGTGTTCTGCGCGGGTTCGGCGCTGTTCAGCGGCCCAGGCACCATGGCTGACCGTGTTGCGGCGTTGCGTAAGACCGCCACCGAAGGAATTGGACAGGTATGACCATCACCGCGAGCAGCACGTCGAATCGCGAGTTGCTCAGCGACGGCATCGATCAGCTGGCGATCTCCACGATCCGAGTGCTGGCCGCCGATACGGTGCAGTCGGCCAACAGCGGGCACTCCGGTTTGCCGCTGCGCGCGGCGCCGGCGGCGTGGGTGCTGTGGTCGCGCCATCTGCGCCACGACCCCGCCGACCCCCGGTGGCCGGACCGGGACCGGTTCGTGCTGTCAGCCGGTCACCGTTCAGCGCTGCTGTACGCGCTGCTTCACCTATTCGGCTACGACCTGCCGATAAGCGAGCTGCGCCAATTTCGCCAGCTGGGTTCACGCACCCCTGGCCACCCCGAGCACGGTCAAACACCCGGCGTCGAGACCACCACGGGGCCTCTCGGTCAGGGCTTGGCGAACGCGGTCGGCATGGCGCTCGCCGAACGGATGCTGGCCGCACGGTGCAACGTCGGCGAGCACTGTGTGGTCGACCACCGCACCTGGGTGCTGGCCGACCAGGGCGATCTCATGGAGGGCATCAGCCACGAGGCTGCTTCGTTGGCGGGCAGGTTGGGGCTGGGCAGGCTAACCGTCATTTTTGACGACACCGATGTCGCCCCCGACGGGCCCGCCGACCTCGATTGCGGTGACGACGCGCTGGGTCGGTTCGCCGCATATGGGTGGCACACCCTGTTGGTCGAGGACGGCAACGACACCGCGGCCATCGACGAGGCGCTCGCGCAGGCATGCGACGTGGAATCGGCGCCCACGTTCATCCGGCTGCGCACCACCATCGGATGCGGTGCACCTGGCGTCGAAGGCCCCCCAAAGGCTCACCGCAGCCCATTGGGTGTTGAGAGAATCGTTGCGATGCGCGAGCGCTTCGACTGGCCGGAGACTCCCTTCTTTGTGCCGGCCGACGTCGCGTCGGTCACGAGGGAACTGGCAGCCGAGGGTGCGGCCGCGCGGGCAGATTGGTTCAACCGCTACGCGAAGTGGGCGGCGGACCACCCACAGTTGGCGGTCCATTTTCCGCTCAACCGCGTGCCGGCGCCCCGAGACGTCGCAGCGCTGCGGCTTCTGCAGACAAAAGCTCAAAGTGGCAAACAAGCGACGCGGACGTCATCCGGTGCTGCGCTCAACGCGCTGGCCGGTACGTATCCGGCGCTGGTCGGGGGTTCGGCCGAGGTTGCCGAGCCGACCACTGCAACCCTCTTGGGCGGCGACGACGTGAACAACCTGGACTACGGCGGACGCACCATCCGTTTCGGCATTCGTGAGCACGCTATGGCTGCCGCACTCAACGGCATTTCACTGCACGGAGGCCTGCGGCCGTTTGGCAGCACCTCCCTGGCGTTCTCCGACTATCTACGCCCAGCACTCAGGTTGTCGGCACTGATGGGCCAACCCGTGATCTACATTCTCACGCACGATTCGGTGTACGTGGGTGAGGACGGACCAACCCATCAGCCGATCGAGCATGTCGAATCCCTGCGGCTGATACCGGGATTGACGGTACTTCGACCCGCCGACGCAGCCGAGACGGCGTTGGCTTGGGAGATCGCCGCCACCAACACCTCCGGGCCGACAACGCTAGTGTTGACCCGGCGGAACCTGCCGGCCCTCGGCGGTCAGGCCCTCGACGATATCCGCACTCACGGATGCCGCGTGGTGCGCGGCGATCCACACAGCGCCGATGTGGTGCTGGCTGCCAGCGGCTCCGAGGTTGCGTTGGCGATGGGGGCCGCCGACCTGTTGGCCGACCGCGGGGTGGCTGCAACCGTCGTCTCGGTCATGTGGCGCGAACGGCTCGAGGAATCATTAGCGGCCGGCTACCGTCCGCTGCCGGATGTTCCGGTGGTGTGGGCCGAGGCCGGGGTGCCGACCGGATGGCGCGGCATTGCCAGTGACCGCGACCAGGTCATCGGTTTGAACCGCTTCGGTGAGAGTGGCCCCGGAGCCCAGGTTGCCGCGCATCTGGGCTTGACGTCGGTCGCAGTCGCCAACGCGGCCTTCGCCACACTCGGACGGCCCGCCAGCTGGAGATGAGATCTCGTGCCTGACAAGAGCCTCCTGATCAGTCGTGCCAGCAAGAACGCTCGGCGCCGCCCGGTGATGCTGGCGGTGGCAGGCGACAGCGGGGCGGGTAAGAGCACCCTCACGGCTGGTCTTGTTGAGGCGCTCGGTCGGCACCGCTGCCTATCTTTTTCCGCTGACGACTATCACCGATTCGACCGCTCCGAGCGGCGCGCCAAGCGGCTCACTCCGGCGCACCCGGAGTGCAACTACATCGATATTTTTGAGCAGCATCTGCAGTTGTTGGCTACCGGCCAGCCGGTGCTCAAGCCGGTGTATGACCACTCGGTAGGCCAGCGGGTGCGGCCCGAGCACGTGGAACCTCGCGACTTCGTCATCGTCCACGGTTTGCTGCCGCTCCACAGTCGGCTGGCCAGGGCCTGCTTCGATGTCACGGTCTTTCTCGACCCACATGAAGACCTCCGGCGAACCTGGCGAATACGACGCGACACCACGACTCGCGGCTACAGCATCGACCAGCTCACCGCAGAAATGGCCGCCGCCGATACCGAGTCGGCACGGTTCATCCGCCCCCAGCGGGCCCACGCAGACATCGTCGTGCGGTTCGCCTCGATCGGTGATCGTGATGAGCCGCCGGATACGCCGCCGTCCGCCGAGCTGTTGCTACGCCCGACCATTCGCCATCCCGATCTCATGGATGTGCTGCAGCCCGACGTGACGCGGACGATTCATCTGCGGCTCGTCCGCGACGACGACGGCATACCCGTCGACAGCGTGCATGTCCACGGCTACACATCGGCTGAAGAGAACGCCGCCGCCGAGAAACTGATCTGGGAAGCGTTGGGAGACGCCCGCACCGCGATACCCGATAGCTTCGGTGTCCTGGGAACAAATCAGCACAGTACGCCGCTGGCGATCACCCAAATGATGCTTTTCCACCACCTGACGCGCGGGTCTCACTAACCGTGTATCAAAGTCATCAGTGTGCGCGACTATCAATATGCGCGGACCCGGCGCGCGGTTTCGCATGACGGAACCGTTTTCAACTGGCGGACGTAGTGGCAGCGGCGAGCAAGCCCACGACGAGTTGTTGAAGGCGCCGCAAGCGTCCGATGTGTCGTGCCCGTCGCTTAAGGCGGTGATCTTCGATGTCGACGGGACGTTGGCAGACACGGAACGCCACGGGCATCGGCCGGCCTTCAATGCGGCGTTCGCCGCGCATGGGCTCGATATCAGTTGGGATGAAGAGGAATACGGATGCCTGTTGAAAACTCCTGGCGGACGACAGCGTATCGCTACTGACCTGGCTTCGCGCGGATATTCTGCCGCGGAAGCCGAGATCCTTGCCGCCCAAGTTCATCGGACAAAGACTCAACTCTTCCGCGAGACGGTTATTGCCGGCGCGGTGCGGCCGCGGCCGGGTCTCGTCGATTTCGTAGCCAGCCTCACCGAGGCCGACATCCGCATCGCAGTGGCGACTACCGGCAGACGGGCTTGGGTCGCCCCGCTCGTGCACCACTTGCTCGGTGAAGAAACGGTGGAATTGATGGTGACCGGTGATGACGTGAGCCGACTCAAACCTGATCCGGAAGTTTATGTGCAAGCCCTGAACCGCCTTGAGGTCACACCCGAATCGGCGCTGGCGGTCGAAGACTCGCAGCTGGGTTTACAGGCGGCGATCGACGCGAACCTGGCAACCGTTGTCGTCACCACCACCTACACCACCGACCAGGATTTCGCGGGGGCCGCGCTGGTGCGCCCCGGCTACGACGGCCAGGTCCCGCTGACGGCCGCGGCCTGTCAACAGGTGCATCATCGATGGTGGTCGGCTAGCTTGCCGAAACACCGCTGAGACCCGCGGTCGAGTTCACCAGCTGGTCATCGCCAAGCGGTGTGAGAGGTCACAGATGCGGTGGAGCCATTCATCCGTTCAGCACTTCGATGCCGGGCAAGGTCTTACCTTCGAGGTATTCCAATGAAGCCCCGCCGCCGGTCGAAATGTGAGAGAAGCCGTTCTCGGGCAGGCCGAGCCGGCGCACCGCGGCCGCCGAATCCCCACCACCCACTACGCTGAACGCTCCCGTCTTGGTCGCCGCGATAATGGCTTGGGCGAGCCCCTTGGTCCCGGCCGCGAACGCCGGAAACTCGAAGACGCCCATGGGGCCGTTCCAGAAGATCGTCTTGGCGTTGGACAGCAGGGCGGTGAACCGCTCGACGGAGGCGGGCCCGATGTCGAGTCCCATTTGGTCGTCCGGGATCCGGTCCGCAGGCACCGTCTCGGGGCTCGCGTCGGCTGCGAACCTCTCCGCGGCCACGATGTCGACCGGAAGGGCGATCACGTCGGCATAGGTATCCAGCAGCTGGCGGCAGGTGTCGATCATGCCCTCCTCCAGCAGCGAGGAACCAACTGGAACACCTTGCGCCGCAAGGAACGTGAAACACATGCCCCCGCCGATCACGATCCTGTCGGCCTTGCCGGCCAGGTTTTCGATGACCGCGAGCTTGTCCGACACTTTGGAGCCTCCGAGCACCACCGCATACGGTTGCTCGGTCGAAGTCGTCAGTTGTTCAAGAACTTTGACCTCGGCGGCCACGAGTTTCCCAGCATAGGGCGGCAACAACTTGGCGACGTCGTACACCGACGCCTGCTTGCGGTGCACCACGCCGAACCCGTCGGACACAAATGCCCCGTCCCCGCCGACGAGTTCGACCAGCTGCGTGGCCAGCGCCAGCCGCTGGGCGTCGTCCTTGCTGGTTTCACGCGGATCGAAACGGATGTTCTCCAGCAGCAGGACGTCGCCTTCGCTCAGGTCCTGCGCGCGCGCAACAGCGTCGGAGCCGACGACATCGCCGGCGACCTCAACATGGCGGCCGAGGTGCTTGCCCAACTCCGTCGCGACCGGGGCCAACGACAAGTTCGGGTCCGGCCCACTCTTAGGCCTGCCCAGATGCGCGGTGACGACGACCTTCGCCCCGGCGTCGGCCAGCGCCCGCAACGTGGGCACCGACGCGATGATCCGGCCGGGGTCGGTGATGATAGGGGCACCGTCCTTGAAGTCCAGCGGGACGTTCAGATCGGAGCGCACCAATACGCCCCGGCCCGAAACCCCTTCTGCGAGCAAGTGGTCGAGGTTCTTTACCGACGAAGCCATCGCGCTACAGCGACCTGCCGACCAGTGCGACCAGATCGACTAGCCGGTGGGAGTAGCCCCATTCGTTGTCGTACCAGGAGACCACCTTGGCTTGGTTGTCGATGACCTTGGTCAGACCGGAGTCGAACAGCGAGCTGTGCGGGTCGGTGACGATGTCGCTGGACACGATCGGCGCGTCGTAGTACTTCAGGATGCCCTTGAGCGGACCGTCAGCGGCGGCCTTGTATGCGGCGTTGATCTCCTCGACGTGGGCAGACTTCGCCAGCTCGACGGTCAGGTCGGTCGCCGAGCCGGTGGGGATCGGCACGCGCAGGGCGTAGCCGTCGAGTTTGCCCTTGAGCTCGGGCAGCACCAGGCCGATGGCTTTGGCGGCGCCGGTCGAGGTCGGCACGATGTTGAGCGCGGCGGCGCGGGCGCGGCGCAGGTCCTTGTGCGGGCCGTCCTGCAGGTTCTGGTCCTGGGTGTAGGCGTGGATGGTGGTCATCAGGCCCTTGACGATGCCGAACTCGTCGTTGAGCACCTTGGCCAGCGGACCGAGACAGTTCGTGGTGCAGGACGCGTTGGAGATGATGTTCTGGCTGCCGTCGTACCTATCGTCGTTGACGCCGAACACCACCGTCAGATCCTCACCCTTGGCGGGCGCGGAGATGACCACCTTCTTGGCGCCCGCGTCCAGATGGCCCGTAGCCTTGGCCGCGTCGGTGAAGATGCCCGTCGACTCCACGACCACGTCGACTCCCAGATCACCCCACGGCAGCGCGGCCGGGCCCTCCCTCACCTCCAACGCTTTGATCTTCTTGTCACCGACGACGATGGTGTCCTCATCCTCCAGCGATAAGTCGGCGGGGAACCGGCCCAGGATCGAGTCGAACTTCAGCAGATGCGCCAGCGTGGCGTTGTCGGTGAGGTCATTGACCGCCACCACCTCGATGTCGGTGCTGAGGCCGTCGGCCTTCTGCGCCTCCAGAGCCCTGAAGAAGTTGCGTCCGATGCGGCCGAAGCCGTTCACGCCTACCCGGACCGTCACATTTGCCTCCCCTAGGTGTTCGAATTTGTCGCTGGGATTCGGGACTTCTGCTACTGCTTCGCAGCGTATTGGCGGTCGGCTGCCGTCAACCCCCCCAGATAGGGGATGCGTCAGCGGTACTTCATTCGTCGCCCCAGCCTGCGGTATCGGCGTCACGAGCGGCACCCTAGAAACCCCCGACGTAGGGGAGGCCGCCGGAATGTTGGGCAATCCAGACTGGCGCAACCGAAGTCCCACGCGGCCCTCACTGAGGCACCGCCCAACGGACGCGGACCTCAATTGCCGTCGACAAGCGAACGGAGTGCGATGAGAAGCGTTGCCGCTACGGATCGCCGCCAGTCGACAGCAACCCATAATGCGCCGGTTACTGGCGATCGAGTCCGGGTGGCCTACGGCGTGTTTGGCCGACTCGGCTGGGTTTCCTCCACGTCGCCGGGCTGTGTGCTCGTCCGCTACGACGACGGTGCTCGCGAAGTCATCGACCCCGCCCGAAGGCCGATGTGGGTCGTGCGGTGAGACACGCATCGGCGGCACGCCGCCCGGCACCCACACGAACTGCGACCTGAGGGCACGTGCGCTTCATCGATGCCGGCGATCGTCGCCGTCGTGATCGACGCCATGAACCTGGCGGCGCACCCGGCGCACGGTGCGCCACACGACGATTACCGCGAGCGGAATGGCCACCGCGGTTGTGATGCCCTCGTTGATGGGCAGGCCGAGCGACTTGAGCCCCTTAGCGAGATAGCCGATCAGTCCGACGATGTAGTAGGAAATCGCGGCGATCGACAACCCTTCGACCGTCTGTTGCAGGCGCAGCTGCAGCGCCTGACCCCGGCGCAGCCCGCTGAGCAGCTGCTGAGTCTGCATCTCGGCGGTCACCTCTACTCGCGTGCGCAGCACGTCGGCGGTGCGTGAAACGCGGCCGGACAGACCATCCATCCGGTGCTTGGCGGCCGCGACGGTGGCCATCGCCGGTAGCAGTCGCCGGCGCAGAAAGGTGAACACACCCATCAGACCGGGCAGTGACGATCGACGCAGGTACTCAATGCGTTGGTCAACGATCCCGTAATAGGCGCTGGCGGCGTCGAAGCGATCCGCGTGTGTCGCGATCTCGTACTCGACAACGGCCGACAGCCTGATCAGCTCGTCGAGCAGTTCGCGGTCGTCGCGCTGCTCGTCTTCGATGCCACGCGCCAACTCGGCTAGTCGGGACTCCAATTCGCCCATCCGCGACACCATGGCCCGCGCAGGCGGGTAGGCCAGCAAGGCCAGCATCCGGTACCGCTCGACATCCAGCAGTGAGCCGGTAATCCGCCCGGCGCGGCCCTCGGTCATGGGTTCGCACAACATCAAAAACCGTGAGGTGCCGTCGGGATACAGCTGATATGTGGTGTAGAGCCGGGCAGCGTCGTCGCGCAGCCGCGAGCCCAGTAACCGGCCCGAACCGAGGGTTCGTTGCGCAAACTCGGCCGCCTGCTCGTCGGACCAGCCCTCGGCGGGCAGCAGCACCGCGTGCACCGCGGCGAGCGTGCGGCCCGGGATGTTCGCCAGCCAGCCGGCAGGCAGCGGCAACAGTGCCAGCAGGTCGGTCTCGGCGCCCAATGCCGCCGGGTCGAGAGGCTGGTGGATGGTGTACAGAGAGTAGGCGTCGTCGTGTCGCTCCCACGACAGGCCCCTCGCGGCGTCGAATTCCAGGGTTAGCCCCACGTCGGTGGAACCCGCCGCCTTGCCATGGGTCGCGGCAAGTCGGTGCAGGTGCGCGGTCTCTGCCGCGGCCGACCCCTTGCCGGTGAGCACCGTCAACTGCGTGGTCATCGACGGGATCGGCAGCGGGCGCGCGGGACGGACATGCACTTCGTTGTGCGCGGCCACCCGCTGGGACGCGTCCGGCGGAAGCGGCGCGACCGGCGCCGTCGATTCACTCATTCACTTTCCCCGCATCGCCGTATCCATTAGCAGTCGACCAGCGCGACCCTAACCGCCCCAGCGGTCGCCGTGGTGGTCGACACATCCACCGCCCGGACGCTAACGAACAACCCCAGTGGACCGCAGAAAGGCTGCCACACAGGGAGACCGGCTGCGAACAGCACCGTCTCACCTAGGCGCCACCCCATGTTAAGTTCGTCGACCAGAGGGGGAGGCGGGGATGCGTCCGGTCAAAATTGCTATCGCCGGCGGCGGGTTCGGCAGCAAGGTCGCGCTACCTGTTTATGCCGAACTCGCGGAATTCGAGCCGGTGGCCATGTGGTCGCGACGACCCGAGCGTGCCGCGGAACTGGCCAAGCAAGCCGGGCTACAGCTCGGCACCGCCGACTTCGATGAGCTGTTGTCGGTGCCCGGCCTGGAGGCGGTGCACATCGCGACGCCGGTGGTGACCCACTCTGCGCTCGCCGTCGCCGCGGCGCAGCGGGGACTGCATGTGCTGTGCGAGAAGCCGCTCGCGGACAACCTCCCCGACGCCCGCCGCCTGGTGGCGGCAGTCCGCTCGGCCGGCGTAATCGGCATGGTTGATTTCGAACTTCGGATGAAACAGACCCGCCAGCGGCTGATTGAGCGTGTGCGTGAGGTGGTGGGACGGCCACGGATGGCGTCGGTCATGCTGGTGCATTCCGATCATGCCGATCCCGAGTCCCGCCCGTACACCTGGGTGCACGACGCCCAGCTGGGCGGGGGTCGGCTACAGGGGTACGGCGTCCACGATCTTGACCTTGTTCTCGAGATGTTTCCCGAGGTGGACGCAGTGGCGGCCGCCACCGAAGTGGGAGTGCCGATGCGCGCGGATGAGAACAAACGGCTGCAAAAGGTGACCGCCGAGGACACCTACGCGTTGCTGATGCGGTTTCGCGGGGGCGGGCTGGGTGTCGTCACGCTGGTGTCCACCGCTCGTCACCCGCGCGGCGAGGTTATCGAGGTCTACGGCGATTCGGGGACGGTGCGGCTCGATGGTGAGCGGCGGTTGTGGTCGGCGCGCTCGGGCGAGGAATTGCAGAGCGAGGGCCCGCTGGACGCCAGCTCGCCCGCGGCGTTCGCGCGGGTGGCGCGCAGGTTTGCGGCCGCGATCCGCCAAGGCGCGGCACCTGACCCCTCGCTCGATGAGGGGCTACGCGTGCAGGCGCTCTTCGACGCGATCCGCACCGCCGACGTCGAGCGTCGATGGGTGTGCCCTGAGCCGATTGGGTAACTTCCCCAAGACGCCAGCACGGTGCCTCCGCACGGCGTGCGTGGGTTTGGCGAGTACTGTGCGCCACCTTTCGGGCAGTGTCCATGCCGGCATGATCCTCGGCGCCGACGATGTGCCGATCGCGGTCGGCGTACCTGTGTACCAGCAACTGGTGGACGTGTTTGGCGAGCTCGCGTCCAGCTAATCTCAGCCGCCGATGTGCATTTCACGGTTGTGCGGTCTCGGCCGCGCGTACCGTTGACCTGTCAAAACGAGCACGTGCAGCGGTGGGCGAATGTCCGGGGAGGTGGCTGCGGTGGTCAACGGGCCGACGAGCGGGCTTGGCGTGGACCAAAGCCATTTTCCGCCGATCGAAGACTACGCGTTCCTCTCCGATTGCGAGACGACGGCGTTGATCGCGCCGGACGGCGCGGTGGAGTGGCTGTGTCTGCCGCGGATGGATTCACCCAGCGTGTTCGGTGCCATATTGGATCGCGACGCCGGACACTTCCGCATCGGTCCGGCCGGGGTCGACGTCCCCGCGGCGCGCCGCTACATCCCGGGCACGATGGTGGTAGAGACCAGCTGGTGGACACCGGGCGGCTGGCTGGTCGTCGCCGACACCCTGCTGATCGGTCCGTGGCATCACGACGATGAGCGGTCGGGGACCCATCGCCGCGCGCCGACCGATTATGACGCGGCGCACGTGTTGCTCCGCATGATCCGCTGTGTCAACGGTCAAGTCCAGGTGGACATGGACTGCACCCCCGCGTTCGACTACGGCCGGGGGGCCGCCCGTTGGTCCTACACCGGAGACGGCTATCACGAAGCAATCGCTGAGCCGGAGCCTGGCCAGCGCCCCCGGCTGCGGCTCACCACCGACCTCAACATCGGGTTCGAGGGCCCAGCGGCGACCGCACGGACGCTGCTCAAGGAGGGCCAGCGCCGGTTCGTCGCGCTCTCCTGGAGCACACACGCCCCGCCTGCCACGATGAAGGAAGCGGTGCGCCGGCTGCGCTGGACCTGCCATCACTGGCAGCACTGGCTCGATCGCGGCACCTTCCCCGACCATCCCTGGCGCAGCCATCTGCAACGCAGTGCCCTGACGCTCAAGGGCCTTAGCTACGCCCCGTCCGGGGCGATCGTGGCGGCGGCCACCACGTCGCTGCCGGAATCGCCTGGCGGCGAGCGCAACTGGGACTACCGCTACACCTGGGTACGGGACACCGCCAAGACGTTGTGGGCGTTGAACTCGCTGGGCTTCGACTGGGAGGCCAACGACTTCTTCCGGTTCGTCGCCGACGTCGCCGAAGCCGAGCAGGGTGACCTGCAGTTGATGTACGGAGTCGACGGTGAGCGCGAGCTGACCGAGTCGACTTTGGAGCACCTCTCCGGCTATGAGGGGGCGCGGCCGGTCCGGGTCGGCAACGGCGCCTACAACCAGCGTCAGCATGATGTGTGGGGCGCGATCGTGCGGGCCATCGACCTTCACACTGGTCCGCACCGTCGGGTCGAGGATCGATTGTGGCGGATCGTGCAAACCCAGGTGGAGCGCGCGTTGCGGCATTGGCGTGAGCCCGACCAGGGCATCTGGGAGGTGCGGTCGGGGGCACAGCATTTCACCTTCTCCAAGGTGGCCTGTTGGCTGGCCGCCGACGCCGGTGCCCGGATCGCGGCGGTGCGCGGCCAGGACACGCTGGCCGCTCGCTGGCGTGCCGCCGCCGACGAGATCCGCTGTGACGTTCTGGCCAACGCCGTCGACGAGCGCGGTGTGTTCACCCAGCACTACCACACCAAGGCCCTTGACGCCTCGGTGCTGCTCATCCCGCTGCTGGGTTTCCTGCCGCCCAGCGACGAGCGGGTGCGCAACACTGTCCTGGCGATCGCCGAGGAGCTCACCGAGGAGGAAATGGTCTTGCGCTACCGCACCGACGAGACCGAAGACGGGCTCTCCGGCGCGGAGGGCACCTTCACCCTTTGCTCGTTCTGGCTGGTCTCCGCGCTGGTCGAAATTGGCGAGTTGGCCCGAGCCAAGACCTTGTGCGGAAAGCTGCTGTCCTCGGCAAGTTCCCTCGGGCTCTACGCCGAGGAGATCGACCCGCACAGCGGACGGCACCTCGGCAACTTCCCGCAGGCGTTCACCCACCTGGCGCTGATCAACGCGGTCACCGCGGTGATCGAGGCGGAACGGGCGATGGCCGGTAACCACGCGGTGCCGTAGATCTGGCGGAGTATCCGCGCCGAGGGCGGCTACCGTCGTCGGGCGCCGAAATCGTGGCCGCTACGGTTGCCGCCGCCGATCCGGCGCGAGTCGTCGTGGTCGAGGCCGGGGAGGTGGCGGCGTATCCGGCCCACAGTGTGCCACACCAACAGGATTGCGGGTGGGATGGCCAGCGCGGCGGCCAGGTTCTCGTCGATGGGTAGGCCCGCCGAATTGAGTCCCCTGGCCAGAAAGCCGATCAGCCCGACGATGTAGTAGGAGATGGCCGCGATGGACAGGCCTTCGACGGTTTGCTGCAGCCGCAGCTGCAGCGCCTGGCCTCGGTGCAGCTGGGCTAACAATTCCTGAGTTCGGGTCTCGGCGGTCACTTCAACCCTGGTGCGCAGCATGTCTGCGGTGCGCGCCACGCGCCTGGACAGCGCCTCCATCCGGTCTTTGACCGCCTCGATTGTGGCCATCGCCGGTGTCAGCCGGCGGCGCAGGAAGCTGAACACGTCCATCAGCCCGGGCAGCGGTGCTGACTGTAGGTATTGGATGCGTTGTTCCACGATCGCGTGGTAGGCGTTGGCGGCGTCGAAACCGCCGCCATGGGTGGCTATTTCGGATTCGATGAGTGCGGCCAGGCCGATCAGCTCGTCAAGCAGCCCCTGGTCCGGGCGGTCTTCGTCGTCGATCGCGTGGGTGAGCTCGGCAAGCCGGGATTCCAGGCCGGTCAGGCGCGCAACCATCGCACGCGCCAGCGGATAGGGCACCAGCGCGAGCATTCGGTAGCGCTCGGCATCGAGCAGCGCCCCGGTGATGCGCCCGGCATGGCCAGCGGTCATGGTGTCGCACAGGATCAGAAACCGCGAGGTGCCAGTGGGATCGAGCCGGTAGGTGGTGTAGAGGCGGGTGGTGTCACCGCGCAGCCGTGACCCCAGCAGCCGGCCCTGTCCCAGACTGCGGTGGGCGAACTCGGTCGCCTCGTCATCGGACCTGCCGTGCGCGGGCAGCAGGACGGCGTGGACGGCGGCCATGGTACGGCCCGGGATGGCCGCCAACCAGTCGGCGGGTAGTGGCAGCAGCGCCAGCAGGTCGGCGTCGGCGGTGAACGCCGCGGGGTCCAGGCCCTGGTGGATGGTGTAAAGCGAGTAGTCGTCGTGGCGCTCCCAGGAAAGCTCGGTCTGCGGGTCCAGGTCCAGGGTGAGACCGACGTCGGTGGCGCCGACGGCCAGGCCGTAGGCGGTGGCCAGTTGTTGCAGATGCGCGGTCTCCGCGGTCTCCGCGGCTTCGTCGGTGAGCACCGTGAGCTGGGTGGTCATCGACGGCACCGGCAACGGCCGCGCCGGACGCACGTGCACCTCGTTATGCGCGCGCTCCCGGCCGGGCGCATCCGGGGGAAGGGCCGCGCTCACCGCCACCGTCGCGACACCCTCACTCATGATCGGATCCCCATCCGCTGCTACCCGACTTCGGCCGCGGTTGTCCGGCGCCGGCGCGGCCCGGTCGGGATCGGCCGATAATCCGGCACGGCGCCGCCTTCCTCCGCTGTCGTGTTGCCGGTCTGGCCGGCGTCGGCGCGGTTGTCCGCGATTGGGCGCAGGTGATCCAGCACCGACCGTCATGAGGCCGCCGGAGCCGTTGTTCGCACCGCGCATCATTTCCAGCTCGATGAGGTGATCGCCGCGTCGGCGACGACGCGCCCACAGCCGCCCGGGCCGGGCGGCGTTTGCGCACGCATGAGCCGACGTCTCGTGCAGTTTGAGCAGCTGCGGCAGCACACGCCAGGGCAGCGCGGGGATCGCCGCCGCGGTCAGGATCGTCGCGTTTCACAGTTGCTGGGGTTCAACGGACCGATGGCTGGGAGGGCCGGCCGCCAGCCCGCCGGTCGGCTCACGTAGCAGCGATCCCACCCGGTCGCGGTCGGCACCTTTTACCCACGCCGCGATGTCGTCCACCCCGGCGCCCTCGGCCAGCATCTGGTCGACGACATGAGCATACGACTCCGGTGCCAGCGTGACATCGGCCATCTGGGCTTTCCACGCCGCCGAAAATGACGCGTACCCAAGCGGCTCCCATGCCCGCTCGTCGATGATCGTCTCGACCAGCCACGCCGGGTTGAGACCCTGCCACAATTGCCACAACGCGGCCGCTTCGTCCTGGTTCATTCCGGCAGTCTATCCAGCCCCACAACACACCGCCTTTTCAGTCATCAAGGGCCAGTTGTGATTTCGCACTCAAGGAGCGTGTCGTTGAGAGCCCTCCGACACCTGGGCATTGGCACGTTCGACCGAAGAAGCAATCCAAGCGCCTGGCGCAGTGTCCCGCCGGCCATCCGGGATGGCTCACGGCGGGAGACGCGCCGAACCGCCTTGTTGCGCTATGGGAAAGGTATAAGTGCGACTATCATGCACACGCTCTGGACGACGGTGGACCTTCCTGGCGTTGCCGAAGAATCTCGGCTCACGCCACTTCGGCCGAAGTATCGCCTGATGGTAGCCAGCCGTACTCGACCGACCGTCATACTCGATCGACGAGTGGAGTCTGGAGTCCCGTTGTACTGGAGTCCCGTTGTACCAGTGCAACCAGGAGGCGGTTTCCCTTCCAGCTCGGCCGGCCCGGTCAAGGTCGAATGCCCGTCGACCAATTCCGACTTATACAGTCCCACAACGGATTCCATCAGCGCGTTGTCCAAGGTGTCGCCGACGCCGTCGATCGACTCGGCGATCCCGGCCTCGCGCTAGCCCTCGGTAACGCGATCGACGTGTACTGGAATTCCCCGCGTCCGAGTGATGCATTAACATTAACCCGTTGCAGTGAACTGGAATTCAGCGTAGCGCGGGAGAATAGAGCCTGCTTGAGCACCGACGTGACAAGCGCCCAGGTCTTGCTGGTCATCAGCTGCCGGCCGAGGATCCCGCGGGGTGACACGCCCATATACGCGGTGTCAACCCTTTGCGGCGTTACGCATACATGGATCGGCCACCCGCCGCTTATCCGGACGGTCGGCGCCGTCCACGGACGATTGTCATATTCCAGGCTGCGGCAACCAATCTGCCCGAGCGCGCGCTCGACCCTGCCACCTAGTGTTTCTGCTGCTCGCCGCGCCTGACACCGGGCACGTGAGTGGGTCCGACACCCTCGTCGCCACGGTCGGTTTCCGGCGCTTCTGTCGCCGGTTGCTCCTGGGCCGGTGAAGTGGTCGCTCCGCCCGGCGTATCGGCGGGCGCCGGGGATTTGTAGTTGGGATCGGTGGTCGGTGCGGCGGCTCCGCCGACCCTCGCTCCCGACTTCACGGTGTCGTCCCCGGAATCTGCGGACGTCTTGCGCCCCTCGTACGGCGGTGTCGCGGGTTCTACGTCGCTCGGCGGCTCGTTCGTGAATGCCGTCTCGACCTCGGGATTTTCCGGATCTCCATACGTGGGCACCGATTCGTCGCCCTCATAGGTGCCCGACGGCCGGTCCGACGGCCCGGCCGATGGCTGATCAAACCCGGTACCCCGGGACCCGCGTTCTTCCGGATTACTCATGGCTAACTCCTCTCGGCCGCCGCTGCACCCGCAGCGAGCCAACTGCCGGATACCCGCGATCGGTACCCGATAACCGGCGACGACGAATCGCGCTGCGAGTAGCAGGGCGGTTACGCGGTGCAGCCTGTCGACGTTGTCGTTGGTTGCGCGGACGGCCGTGAGAAGGCCTCACTTATGTACCGATCGGAGTCTGCGCTGTCCTTGGAGCGTCGAGCATCCTGCACTCGGACGGCTTGATGGGCAGGATCATGCCGCTGCATCACCTCGCCGCCCTTTCGGCGCTGAGGCAGCCTCCGCGGCTTCAGCCTCAGCTGCTGGGCGGTGCGGAGTTTTTCGCGTTCGCGGCGCTCATGCCGTCTCGATCGAGTCAGTCATATGACCTGCGCTTGGCTGGGCGTGGTCCATGTGTTCCTGGACCACCGTCCACAGCCGGTAGCCGAGCATGGCGTGGCTTTCCTGGATGCGGTGGATGCTCTGCGAATGCACGGTGAAGCAGAAGTCGACGTCGTCGGCGACGGCCATCCGGCCGCCGTCGTGACCGGAGAACCCGATGGTCAGCAGGCCCCGCTGTTTTGCTTCGGTGATCGCCGTCATCAAGTCCGCGGAACTGCCCGAGGTCGACAACGCGATCGCGACGTCGCGGTCGCGGGCATGGGCGATGATCTGGCGCTTGAAGATGAGCTCGAACCCGACGTCGTTGCCCAGTGCGGTGACCACCGCGTTGTCGGCGGCCAGGGACCACGCCGCGACGGGACGACCCCGTGCTGGGCGGCTGAACAGCGACGCCAGCGTCGCGGCGTCGGTGGAGCTGCCGCCGTTGCCGAAGGTGTACAGCCGGCCGCCGCTGCGGAACCGCTGGGCCATCGCGGCGCCTGCCCCGGTTAGCGCGTTGCCGTACTCGTCGAGTGAGTCGCGTTGCAGGCGCGCGCTTTCGGCGGCCTTGCCGCGCGCCGACGCCGCCAAGTCATTGAGCAGACTGGTGGCGTCGGTCTCTTCGGAGTCGATGAACGGATACAGGAAGCTGGTGTTGTCGGACTCTGTCATCGGCTCGCCTCGTTTTCGATTCGGGTGATCGCTGCACCCGCGTGCAGCAGCACGAGGTCGTTGGGGACGACACCACCACCCAGCATCGTGACGTCCACCCATTCCTCGCCATTGGCTGTGCGGACCAGCGCCTGATTGGTTGCGTCGGTCGGCCCCAGCACCACCTCGGCGAGGCGGCCTTCGTCGCTGCAGGTCACGCAGACGTCGTCGGTGCACTCGGCGGCGGGGGGTTTGAGCAGTCCCGGATGCTCGAAGCAGACGTGGGTGAGCTCCCACAGCAGGTGATACAGCAGCACGAAGGTTCCGGTGGCGGGCAGCATCGGGTCGTCCGAGTCGATCCACAGGATGTGGTTGGCCGCACCCGCCGGCGGTCGCGGACCCGAACCGATCCACAGCGTAAGGACGCCCCACGCCGGAGCGCGGCGCATCGCGTCGATCACCGCCGGTTCATCGGCCGAGGCGACCGCGATGAGCAGGTCACCGGGCTGGCTGGCTACCCGCACCTGTGCCACAGGATCGGGTTCGACCAGCGCAACCGACGGCAACGCCCGTTTGCCCATGATCACCGGATGGACGAACTCGACGGCGACGTGGTGAGCGTGCGGTTCCCATCGGGGAGAGATCACCCACAGTGTGGCGCCCTCGTGGAATCTGCGGGCCAAGTCGAGCGCGGCGGCGGACAGATCCGCGGACAATTCGGTATCGACGTAGGACCCACCCAGTTGCACCATAGCGGTCATTCTGAAATCTCTCTTCAGGCCTATCTGTTTCGCGGAACCCGCTCATCGTCGGCTACGGATACCCACCAGTGTCCTCGGTTCTCGCTGCGCGGCAAGCGCGCTCGGAGGTTGCGCTATTAGCACGTCAAGCATCGGCGCTGCCGCCGCCAGCGTGGCCCTTCGTCCTGGTAGTCGAGCCGGTGCGCCAGCCGTGTGTTCACGAATCGCCCGCAGTCTAATGCCCTGACCTACCCCGTGCGCGCAGACACCGAACCGGTGTGGGCGCGCGTCACGGCGGCTCCTCGCTGCCCTGACCCCTGCCCATCAACTCCAGGCCCGACATCGCGGCGTCGGCGCCGGCCTCGTCGGTCTTCTCCACGACGAAGCCCATGTGGATGATCACCCAATCGCCAGGAGCGAACGTCTCGTCGGGCAGCATGCCGACGTTGACCTTGCGCTGCTGACCGGCGACGTCGACGAGGGCCAGCTGATCGCCGTAGCCCTCCAGCATTCCAACGACCTGTCCCGGGATTCCCAGACACATTGGTTCAGCCTTCCCTCACCGCGCAGCAGGTCAATAGTTCGGCCACCACGTCCTGCACGGCCCGCACCGCGTGGGGTACAGCGGCTGTGACGGCGTCGGACAGGCCGATGCCCTCCTCGACACTGCCGACCTCGCAGCCGATGACTACCGTGTGGGGCGGCGTGCCGCCGAGCGCGTCGAGGGTGGCGAACACCGCAGCCGGATCCATCGCGTGCGCATCCAGACCCGAAGTGGAGGTGAGACTATCGTGGTCGGCCTCGAAGACGTGCACGGTGCCGGGCGAGATTTCGCTGGGAATGGCGTCGACGAGGACGAGCGCGTCACATTCGTCCAGCAGGTCATACGCCAGGTGCAGACCGCGGATCCCATAGTCCACCAGCTGGACACGTTCGCTGGCGAGCCGCGGCGGGAGCTGGCGTATCACCTCGGGGCCGAAGCCGTCGTCCCCGAGAAAGATATTGCCGATGCCGGCGACGAGGATTCGAGACGTGGCTATACCTCGCTCACGGTTACATCCGGCGCATCTTGAGGTAGCGCCGGGCATCTGGGATCGACATGACTCCGATCGCCGCTCCAGCGAGAATGACGGCCGCGACCACACCCACGGCGATCCAACCCACTATTTCCATTTCGAACTCCTTTCCAGCGGCTCGACTTCGTCGGGGGCGAAGTACAGGTAGCGGCCATACCAGTCGTGCATGTCGGCCGCGGGATCGTCCTCGAGGACCACGCCGATGTGCTGATCACCATCGACGTCCTCGTGCACCGAGGTCACACGGGCGATCTTGTCGGCGTAGAACAGATCCTGTGCATCGGCCCGCCGGGACGGGCACAGCCGGACCCGGCTGCCGCGCGCCACCGGCATTCCGTTGACCAGAACCGCGTCCAGTTCCGGTCGTACCGCGGTGTCGGCCAGCGGATCCCACCAGTCAACGTCGGCGGGAACCTCGGGGATCAAACCCGGCCCGTCGGTGCCAGCGTGCGGATGGCGCAACACCCCGTGCAGATCGAGCATCGCCTCGGGTGACATCGTGTCGCAGCGGTCGATGATCTGGGCGGCCAGCGGGTCCGTCGCCCTGGCCTGTGCCTTTTCCTCGTCGGTCATCGTCATGATCCGCAGCGTGAGGATCTCATCGATCTCGGTGGAGTCGTAGAGGGCGCCCCTGCTCTGTTCGGCGATCTCCGGGTGGTCGTACAGAATGATCGGTGAGGCCAGTATCAGGTTGTGATCGCCGGGCGGACCGGCGAGCACCGGGAAGCAGCGGTGCTGTCGGCACCGGGCCGCGGCGTCGACGGCGGAGTGCGGCGGTTCCAGCAGGGACACGAACTCTCCGTCGGTGACCTCCATGAGCACATGGGTGCCGATCAGCGAGGTGGCGATAGCCTCGTCCTTGTCGGCGGCGGGGGTCCCGGTGTTGCGCACCTCGAACGTCAGCCGGAGCAGATCGCCGTCGGGCTCGGCGGACATCGCGAGCTGACCGTGCAATGCACAACGGGTGCGCACCAGCCTGCCGCCGTCGACCATCTCCACGTACCTGCCCTCGGGCACCGAGATGTCAAGGGTGCGCGGCAGAGTCACGATCGGGAACCGTGCGATGGCAATCTCGCGCGCGACGGCCTCGTCCCAGCTCAGCCACGTCTGTGTACCTGTGGTGAGTTCCTCGACCCGTTCGTAACGTCCGCCGCCCAGGTCGCGTTCGGCGCTGCGGTGCTGTAGTTGCAGGAACCGGACCACCCCCGACACCCAGGGCATGCCGTGCGGGCGGACCAGCACCTGCGCGGTCAGCGAAGCGTCCTCACCGATGCCGGCGTCGGCGGCGCCCGGCGGCCCGAGCACTCCGAATTGCCAGCGCGACTGGTTCTTTCCCGAATTGGCCCGATACGGGTAGAGCAGGTAACCCTCGTAGAGCACGGCGTCGGCGACGGCGCGGGCGCGGTCCCAGGCCATGGCCCTATCGCTGTTCGCGTCGGCTGTGCTCACCTCAGCTCCCTCGCCGAACTGTCCGCCAGCAGGGAGGTGATCGCGGCGTCGAAGCCCAGCAGCCCGTGCGCGGTTCGATACGCGGCCAGCGCGTCGATGGTGTCGCGGTCCAACCGCAGCCATCCGGTGTTCGGGAAGTGCTGGCGCATCAGGTCGCGCCACACCTTCACGGGCATGTCGTAGCGTTCCTCGCGGTCCCAGGGCACCTGCTGGACGGCGAAGCCGCGGCTGCCGGGGCTGAAAACTGTTCCGCTGAACAGGAATTGCAGCGGGACGGTGCCGTCGCGCAGCGCATGTAGGTATTTGGCCGCTGAGACCTCGAAGTCATACGTGCACTGCAGCGGCATGTCGACCTGGGTGGCACCGGTGAAGCCGGGCACCATCGCGGTGGCGTGCTGCCACAGGAAGGAGTGCTGGGTGGCCGCCCAGCGATCTCGGGGCCCGAACAGGTCC
This sequence comes from Mycobacterium lehmannii, assembly GCF_002245535.1. Lineage (GTDB taxonomy): Bacteria > Actinomycetota > Actinomycetes > Mycobacteriales > Mycobacteriaceae > Mycobacterium > Mycobacterium lehmannii. The sequence continues at coordinate 158,813 of NZ_NKCN01000009.1, forward strand.
ATGAGCTCGGCGGCCTCGTCGTCGGTGTATGTCCGCCGCGACGGTTCGATGCGCACCTGGCACTTCAGCGCGATCGCATGCACGGGTTCCTCGGCGACTGAGGCGATGCCGATGCGTGCGGTCAGGATCGGCGTCACAGCGTATGGTTCGGGCGTGACGTCGAGGACGGCGAACGTGACATCGCTCATTCGCGGTCCACCACCTGGCCGCGGGCCTCGAGCAGCTCGAAGAACTCGGCCATGTAGTTGCGGACGTCCCGCCCGCCGTCGAAGCCGCGCCACATCATCCGCAGCCGGCCGACGAACTCGTAGCAGGCGTCGATCGGCACCAAATAACCGAGCGGGGAAGCGCTTTCGTCCTGGGGCACCCGCACGAGCAGCGCTTCGGTGTCCTTGGCGAGCATGTCCACGCGGGGATCGGCGGCGCGGATGTCGTTCCACGCGTGCAGATCGAGCTCGGACTCGGTGGCGCCGGCCGGGCCAGGGTAGAAGGCCACGGTGCGCCCGAGCGCGGAGTTGTGGAAGAAGAACGCGAGACCGACCGGGATTTGCAGCGCCTCCCACTGCCGGCGTTCCAACGCGAAGTCACCGAACGTGAGGTAGCGGTCCGGGACGGCGCGATAACGCAGGTCGGCGCCGGTGTCGGTGAACAGCAGGTAGCAGCCGCGGCAGACGCACATCAGTTGGCGGCCTTCGATGTTCACCACATGCTGGTGTTCGTCGGTGATGGCCTCCGCGCACATCTCGCAGCGCTCACCGGCCGGCTCGGGCGTTGTGCGGCTGGCGCGGATCCGGGACAGGACGTCGGTGACATTGCCGGCGCCGCGCATCAGGCCACCTCTTGCGGCACGGCCATCGACAGCACGCCGTCGCGCACCAGCACGGGTATCGGCTCGAGGTGGTTGTCGCCGCCGATCTCGGCGCCGGCGTGAACCACATCGAAGCCGGCACCGCACCCCGGGCACCTCAGCACAGCACCGGAGAGCCGCGCACCCGCCAATGTACCGGTGCAGCTTGGACATCGGTCGCGGTAGGCGTAGATGTTCCCGCCGCTCCGCCCGGCAAGGTCGCCAGCCACCCGGCACGCCAGTGCCGTCACCCCGGACACCCGGAAGCCGCCGACTTCGCCGTCGCTCAAGTCGACCAGTTCCGGGACCGGCTGCCAAGCCGTCGCACGGTGGACGTCGGTGCGTACCCGAGCCATCAGCGAGTCCGCCGGAATGACACTGCGGCCGGGATCCTCTTCCGCGGCAACAACTTCGATCGACTCGATCTCGGGTGCCGCGGCTCTGACGGCGTCCTCGACGGCCAGCTCCAGGGTCACCGACGAGGACGGGCAGCTCTTGCAGCTGCCCTGGAACTGTAGCCGCACGACACCGTCGTGGACCCCAAGCAACGACACGTCGCCGCCGTGCGAACCCAGGTAGGGCCGCACACTGTCCAGGGCTTGCGTCACCCGCCGCTCGACATCGTGCGGGTGCAGCCCGTGCACCAACAGCAGGCTGGCGACGAGGTCATCGGCCGCAAACCGGTCCGCAAGTTCCGGATTGGCGGCCAACGCCACGTCTATCATTCGCTCCAGCGCCGCCCCGTAGAGGTCGGTGACCTCACGGACCAGCCGCTCCGCGCGTTCCCGCGCGACCGCGCCTCCCGAGGAGGACGCGTCGAGCAGGGTTTGGATCCGATCGCCCGCCGTGCGCCACCGGGCGTCATCAAGGACTTCGTCCGGGACTGGCGATCCAGACGGGCCCATGCATCACTCCACGGTCGCGGACTGGGTGGGGGAGTGCACAAGGTCCAGGGTCTTGCCCTTCCCCAGGTACATGTGCACCCCGCACGGCAGACACGGGTCGAAACTGCGCACTGTGCGCATCACGTCGATGCCCTTGAAGTGCTCGCGGTCGTTCTCCTCGAAGATCGGCTGGCCCTGCACCGCATCTTCGTACGGCCCGGGCGTGCCGTAGCTGTCCCGCGGGCTGGCGTTCCACGGCGTCGGCGGATAGGGGTGGTAGTTGGCGATCTTCCCGTCGCGGATCACCATGTGGTGGCTGAGCACCCCGCGCACCGCCTCGGTGAAGCCACAGCCGATGCCCTCGTCGGGCACCTCGAACTTCTCCCAGGTCTTGGTGCGGCCCGCCCGGATTTCGACCAGCGCCTTCTCGGCGAAGTGCAGCGCGCACGCGGCGGCGTAGGCCTGGAAGTACGTGCGGGCACGGTTGCGCTCGATCGTGTTGCTGCCTTGCGGCGGCACCTTCCACTCGAATGAGACCGGTCCCTTGAGCGCGGTCTTGGGCAGGTTGATCTGCACACTGCGGCCCGTCGCCTTGACGTAGCCGATGTCCACTAGGCCGGCCAGCGCGGTCGCCCATAGCCGGGCCAGCGGCCCGCCGCCCGTATCGAGCGCCAAATTGTCCTTGCCGTCGAACCAGCGCGGCGACATCACCCAGCTGTACTTGTCCTCCAAGTCGCGCTTCTGCGGACGCGGATTCGTGTGCTGATTCCACGGATGCCGCCGGTCGACCGGGTTGCCCAGCGGATCGGTCTTGACGAACATCTCCTGATCGGTCCAGTCGTCGTAATACGAGCTGCCCAACAGGATCCGGATTCCGAGGTTGATGTCGACCAGGGAGTGGGTGTGCAACTTGCCGTCGATCACCACGCCGGGCGTGACGAACATCTTGTTGCCCCACATCTCCATGTCCTTGTAGGAGAAGTTGCAGTACTCGGGATCCTGGAAGGAGCCCCAGCAACCCAGCAGGGTGCGCCGCAATCCGACCTGGTCGTAGCCGGGCAGCGCCTCGTAGAAGAAGTCGAACAGGTCGTCGTGCATTGGGACGACCTTCTTCATGAACTCGACGTAGCGCATGAGCCTGGTGATGTAGTCGGTCATCAGCTGGATGGTGGCGACGGTGCCGACGCCACCCGGATACAGCGTCGACGGGTGCACATGGCGGCCCTCCATCAGGCAGAACATCTCCCGGGTCAAGCGGCTGACGACTAGTGCCTCCCGGTAGAAGTCGCCGGTGAACGGGTTGAGTGAACGCATGATGTCGGCGATGGTGCGGTACCCGTGTGCGTCGGCTTGCGGCGCCTGGGTGTTCTCGGCCTTGGCCAGCACACCGGGGTTGGTCTCCTTGACCATCTTCTCGCAGTAGTCGACGCCGACCAGGTTCTCTTGAAAGATGTTGTGGTCGAACAGGTATTCCGCGGCCTCGCCGAGGTTCATGATCCATTCGGCGATGTGTGGCGGCTGAACCCCGTAGGCCATGTTCTGCGTGTAGACCGAGCAGGTGCAGTGGTTGTCGCCGCAGATGCCGCAGATGCGGCTGGTGATGAAGTGCGCGTCGCGAGGATCCTTGCCCTTCATGAAGATTGAATAGCCCCGGAAGATCGACGACGTACTGTGGCACTCGACGACCTCGCGGTTCTCGAAATCGATCTTGGTGTAGATGCCGAGGCTGCCCACGATGCGGGTGATGGGATCCCACGCCATCTCCACCAGCTGACCGGGGTCCCGCTTGATGTGTGACGGCTCGGGGATAGTTGTAGTCATCGAACTGTTCTCTTTCCTCTAATGACCGGTGTTGCACAGCATTACGACAAGTTGGACCATGCCTGTTGGCCCGGGGGGAGGCCCGCACCTACCAGGTGCGGGCCGCTCCGGTGGTGAGTTGCGTGCCGGGATGGCGCCACTTCGGTTCTTTGTCGAGCGTGCGACCCGATATGCGCCGCAGGGGGCGAATCAGAGACCCATACAAACCCGACGCGGTCGACGTGAGCTTGCCGCCCGGTGGCTCATCCATGAACGGCATGAACTTGTCCGGGAAGCCCGGCATCGTGCACCCGATGCAAATGCCGCCCACGTTCGGGCACCCGCCGATGCCGGCCATCCAACCGCGCTTGGGCACGTTGCACTTGACGACCGGACCCCAGCAACCCAGCTTCACAATGCATTTCGGAGAGCCGTACTCCGTGGCGAAGTCGCCCTGCTCGTAGTAGCCCGCCCGGTCACACCCTTCGTGCACGGTGTTGCCGAACAGCCACTTGGGGCGAAGCGCATCGTCCAGCGGAATCATCGGCGCCTGGTCGGTGGCCATGTACAGCAGATACGTCAGCGTCTCGGCGAAATTGTCCGGGTGAACCGGGCAACCGGGTACACACACGATCGGGATGCCGGCCTTGCTCTTCCAGTCCCACCCCAGATAATCCGGGACGCCCATCGCTCCGGTGGGATTACCGGCCATCGCATGGATCCCGCCATAGGTCGCACAGGTACCGGCCGCGACGATCGCGGTGGCCTTGGGCGCCAGCCGGTCCAGCCACTCGCTGGTGGTTATCGGCTGCCCGGTGGCCGGGTCGTTGCCGAACCCGCACCAATACCCTTCGTTCTTGATCTTCTCATTCGGGATCGACCCCTCGACGACCAAAACGAACGGTTCCAAGTCGCCTCGATCGGCCTTGAAGAACCACGCGAGAAAATCGTCGGCGCCGCCCTCCGGTCCGCATTCGAAATCGATTAACGGCCAATGCACGGCGATCTTGGGCAGACCTGGAAGCGCGCCGAGCGCGATCTCCTCGATACTGGGTTGGGTGGCGGCAGTCAGCGCCACCGAATCGCCGTCACAACTCAATCCCGCGTTGATCCACAGCACATGAATCAACGCCTCTTCCGCTTTGACTGCTGCCGCCGTTGGCATACGTCACAGCTTTCCGGGGCCGGGGCTGGCGACCCCTGGCACCACAGGAGTCGACTCTCGACCCACTTGCGCGGTACTACCTCTGGAATTACTCCGCCCAGAAACCCCTGTCAAGTACCTGGCGCGGTGCCAACGCTATTTGCTTGAACGGAGGTGCATCGCGCCGTGTTGCGCTATTGTGCCTGCGTCGCGGTGGGAGGCAAAGCTTAACCATTTCATTGATGAATTAGCCCGAACCGCCAACAATTTCAGAATCCAGGCCGACCCCCGCATGATTGACGGTCGCCTCCGATCATGGAAGCGCTCACCCAGGCCCTCCCGTCGACAGCGGCCCGATCCGATGCCGGTCGCCATCGATGCCAACCGCGGACGGCCGCTGCCCCGCAAAGCTGCGGCGACGGCCAATCGCCCTGGGCGCACTCTCACTGAACTTGGTCCCCGGGATATTTCGCCGGGTCCGGCGCGACCCGCTCTGCCGCGCCGACGTGACGGGTAGCTGTCCGCTGCAACTGCTCTGCGGCATAGTCGGCTGCAGCCTTGTCTGGATGGTGGCTGATCACCGAACGGACACCATCTCCGAAAGTGACTACCGCCCAACCACTTTCGTGTTGCTCCACCTTCACCTCGAACTCGCTGACATGCGGCAAATCGGCCACGGAACTAAACCCCCATCGTTCTGGAAACGGACGGGCGGAGGCTACCCTCACGGGTGACGATGTAAACGCTGTCTGGCCGGTCTGGTTCAACAGGGGTTGGCGGACACCGGGGGTCGTCGATGCGGGCGACCGCCCGCTTGTCGGCGTTGGCGCGGCCGCCGCGAGGTCACGCGCCACGCGCAGGCTGCTTTCGCTAGCTCGCCCCGGGAACGGCAGGCGCACGACCAGTGCGCTCGTAGTCCGTCAAGATGTCGATACGCCGCTGGTGGCGTTCTCCTTTCGAAAAAGAGGTGGCAAGAAAAGTGTCCACGATGGCCAGCGCGTCCTCGACGCTGTGCATCCGCGCGCCGATGCTGACCATTTGAGCGTCGTTGTGCTCACGGGCAAGCGCCGCGGTTTCGGTGTTCCATGCCAAAGCACAGCGGATGCCTTGCACCTTGTTCGCCGCGATCTGCTCACCGTTGCCCGAGCCGCCCAGCACAATGCCCCGGCTGCCGGGGTCGCCGACGGTGCCCATAGCCGCGGCGATGCAGAACGGGGGGTAGTCGTCATTGGGGTCGTCGGTATATGCACCGCAGTCAACCGGATCGTGTCCGCTTTCTTGCAGGTGGCTCATGATGTGCTCTTTGAGTTCATATCCGGCGTGGTCGGAGCCCAGGTAGACGCGCATGCCGCTATCTTGTCAGAGCCTTGGATGGATACCGACGGTGATCCCGTTTTGCCGTGCGCAAGGGAGCGACCCCTCGCAGGTTTGGTCCGGCCTGTTTCGGATCGATCATGGCCGTGGACGCGCTCGCGCGTGTGGCCAGGGTGTGTCGTGACGGTCGGGCGAATAAAGCCGCATCGCGAGCATGACCCCCGTGAACATTTTGAATCAGGTCGGCTGCCGCGGGCCGGCGCGGGGCGATCTCGTCCCTGCCCTTGACAAAGGCTCCCGTCACAGGCTGAACTGAACCCATCGTGAAAATAGATTTCCACTATACGAAATCCGGTGTGTTCGGCCGCCGACGCAGCGCAGTGCCGTATGCAGGAAGGAACTCGCCGTGACGACCGCCGCATATACGGTCAACTGCTCGATTCTGCTGACCGACCGTCCGCTGCTCGAACGGCCGGGCGCCGCCCGAGACGCGGGCTTCGACGCAGTCGAATTCTGGTGGCCGTTCACCGAGCCAGTGCCGTCCGACCGCGAGACACAAGCCTTCATTCGCGCTATCGCCGATACTGGGGTGACGTTATCGGGGCTCAACTTCGCCGCAGGCGACATGGCCGCCGGCGAACGGGGCATCCTGTCGGATCCATCGCGCAGCACCATCTTCCGCGACAACGTCGACGTCGCGGTGGGCGTCGCCGAAGCGCTGGGCACCAAGGCCCTCAACGCGTTGTACGGCAACCGCATTAACGGCGCGGACCCTGCGGTGCAGGACGAGATCGCCGTTCAGAACCTGGCGTACGCGGCCCGCGCGGCCGACCGGATCGGCGCGGTTGTGCTCGTGGAGCCGGTCAGTGGCGCGCCGGCCTACCCGCTCAAAAAGGCGGCAGACGCCGTTGAAGTCATCGACCGCGTGGTCGCCGATTGCGACCACAGGGTGCAGAACTTGCGGCTCCTCGCCGACCTCTACCACCTGGCCGTCAACGGCGACGACGTCGGCTCGGTCCTCGACACCTACGCCCACCGGATCGGCCATGTACAGATCGCCGACGCGCCCGGGCGCGGAGAGCCCGGCACCGGCACGCTCGACTTGGCGGGCTATCTCGATCAGCTCGCCGCCAACGGCTACCGCGGATACATCGGGCTTGAGTACAAGGCCACCCTCCCGGATCCCTTCGACTGGCTCCCGCGCCTGCGGCGATCGGCACGCGACGGCGAAATGCGTGCTTCGTCGTCACAGAACTGAGGCAGCCGTGAGCACCATCGGATTCATCGGCCTCGGAATCATGGGCAGCCCCATGGCTGCCCACCTGGCCCAGGCCGGTCACCGGGTCATCGGGTACAACAGGTCGCTTGAGCGCACGGCGGCCCTGGTGGAAGCCGGTGGTTCGGCGGCCGACTCGATCGCGGCCGCGGTGGCCGACGCCGAGGTCGTCGCGGTGATGGTTCCGGACTCGCCGGATGTGCGCGACGTCCTTGCCGGGGAAGGCGGCGTCTTCGACAACGCCCGGGCGGGCACCTTGATCATCGACTTCTCCAGCATCCGGCCCGACGTCACCACCGAGTTGGCGGCGGAGGCTGCCCGGCGGGGGCTGCGGCTCGTTGACGCTCCCGTTTCGGGTGGGGAAACCGGAGCCATCAACGCGACGCTGTCAATCATGGTCGGCGGGGCTGCCGACGACGTGGCCGCGGCCAAACCCATCCTCGACGCCGTCGGCAAGACCATTGTCCACGTCGGCCCCAACGGCTCGGGTCAGACGGTGAAGGCCGCGAATCAGCTCGTCGTGGCCGGCAACATCGCCCTGCTGGCCGAGGCCATCGTGTTTCTTGAGGCTCATGGCGTCGATACCGCCGCGGCCGTTCGCGTGCTGGCCGGGGGCCTCGCCGGGTCGGCCGTGCTCGACCAGAAGGCACAAAAGATGCTCGACCGCTCCTTCGAGCCAGGCTTCCGCATCGACCTGCACCACAAGGATCTCGGCATCGTGACCAGCGCCGCGCGGGAAACCGGAGCTGTCATACCGATAGGCTCCGCGGTCGCCCAGCTGATGGCGGCCGCGCGCGCTAACGGCGACGGCGGCCTCGACCATTCGGCTCTGTTCCGGACAGTGGCGCGGCTTTCCGGTCAGCAACGCGACTGAAATCCAACCCGGGATCACAGGGAGTACCAATGCCACGCATGCGCGCCGTCGACGCGGCGGTCAAAATACTCGAATTAGAGGGCGCAACTCAAACTTTCGGGCTGCCCGGAGCGGCAATAAATCCGTTCTACTCCGCGATGCGCGCGCACGGAGGGATCAAACACATCCTGGCCCGCCACGTCGAGGGCGCTAGCCACATGGCAGAAGGCTATACCCGGGCCGCGGCAGGAAACATCGGGATCTGCGTCGGCACGTCCGGCCCGGCTGGCACCGACATGATCACTGGCCTGTACTCGGCGGCGGCGGATTCAATCCCGATTCTGGCCATCACCGGGCAGGCACCGACCGCGCGGCTGCACAAAGAGGATTTCCAGGCTGTCGACATCGCCGCCATCGCCGCCCCGGTTACCAAGATGGCGATGACGGTGCTCGAGCCCGGGCAGGTCCCAGGGGCGTTCGCACAGGCGTTTCACCTCATGCGATCGGGTCGGCCCGGCCCGGTGCTGATCGATCTTCCGCTCGATGTGCAGCTCGCCGAAATCGACTTCGATCCAGACACCTATGCGCCGCTGCCGATCTACAAGCCCAGGGCAACGCGGGCTCAAGCAGAAAAGGCCCTGAACATGATGGCAGCCGCGCAACGCCCGGTGATCATCGCCGGCGGCGGAGTTGTCAACGCCGCGGGAGAGGACTTGCTCGTCGAACTCGCCGAACTGCTCGACGTTCCGGTGGTCCCCACCCTGATGGGTTGGGGCGCGATTCCCGACGACCATCGACTCGCCGCGGGCATGGCGGGACTGCATACCGCGCACCGCTACGGCAACGCGACCATGCTGGCATCCGACTTCGTGCTGGGCATCGGCAATCGGTGGGCGAACAGACATACCGGCGGACTCGAAACATATTGCAGAGGACGTACATTCGTACATGTTGACATCGAGCCCACACAGATCGGGCGTGTCTTCGCTCCAGCCTACAGCATCGTATCCGACGCCAAGGCTGCCCTGGAACAGATGGTCGACATCGCCCGCGAGCGCCGTGCCGGTGGGCTGCTGCCCGATCGCGGCTCGTGGGTGCAGGAGTGCCTCAACCGCAAGCGCACCATGCACCGTAAGACCCATTTCGATGACGTACCGGTCAAACCCCAGCGTGTCTACCAGGAGATGAACAAGGTCTTCGGCCGCGATACCCGCTATGTCAGTGCAATTGGGCTATCGCAAATCGCCGGCGGTCAGTTTCTGCAGGTCTATCGGCAACGGGGCTGGATCAACTGCGGACAAGCCGGGCCGCTCGGCTGGACATTGCCTGCGGCGCTTGGAGTCGTGGCGGCCGACCCGACGGCAACCGTCGTGGGACTGTCCGGCGACTACGACTTCCAGTTCCTCATCGAGGAATTGGCGGTTGGTGCCCAGTTCAATCTGCCGTATATCCACGTCGTGGTGAACAACTCCTATCTCGGGCTGATCCGTCAGGCGCAACGGCAGTTCGACATGGACTACCACGTGTCGCTCGCCTTCGACAACATCAACGTCCAGGAGAACGACGCCGAACCGCTCGCCATGCCCAAGGGTTACGGTGTGGACCATGTCCGCGTCGCCGAGGGTCTTGGCTGCAAGGCTATCCGCGTGACGGAGCCCGGCGACATCGCGTCAGCGCTCAATCGCGCCAAATCGCTTGCAGGCGAACACAAAGTCCCCGTCGTGGTGGAAATCTTCCTCGAACGGATCACGAACATCGCGATGGGTACCGACCTCGACAACATTGTCGAGTTCGAGCCGCTGGCAGATCATCTCGACGAGTCCCCGTCGGCCTACGCCCTCTTCGACTAGCCCCGATCGGCGCACAAAGGACTGGCCGCTCGCCCAGCTTAGATCCGTCCGGAGGTGATTGGTCCAGGGCGTCGACCGTAGCGATCGACGAATGCATCAACGACAGCGGACCCACCACCGCGCACTTCTGTTGCACCCCAATAGGGCAGGTGTGGACACGACATCGATAAGGGCACCGCGTCGCGCAGCAACCGCGCAGACGTGGCCGACGTCATTGCCCAGCCAGCTCACACCCGGATCGTAGGGTCAGACCCCGTGACCATCGTCGACCAGCAAGAAACAATCGTTTCCCGCCGACTCGACCGAACCGATCGGACCACGATTGCCGCGGGGGCGGGCGTCGTCTTGGCGCTTCACTTACTTGGCTGGGGAGTGCTGGTTCTCGCGGTGGCGCCGCAGCACATCACGCTTGGCTCGGCGGGTGTCTTCGGCGTCGGACTGGGCGCGACCGCTTACCTGCTTGGCGTGCGGCACGCCTTCGACGCCGATCACATCGCGGTGATCGACAACACCACCCGCAAGCTGGTCGGGGAGGGCACTCGCTCGTTGTCGACCGGGTTCTGGTTCTCGCTGGGGCACTCGAGCGTCGTGTTCGGGCTGGCGTTCATGTTGGCGATCGGTGTGCGCGCCATTGTGGGACCGGTGCAGCACGAGGGCTCGCTACTGTTGCAGACACTGGGACTGGTGGGCTCCCTTGTTGCGGGTACTTTCCTCATTCTGATTGGGCTGTTGAATCTGTTCGCCGCGGTGGGCATCACCAAAGTGTTTCGCCGGATGCGCAGCGGTGACTTCGATGAGACCGCATTCGAAAGGCAACTTGAGAACCGCGGCTTCCTGGCACGACTATTCGCCCGGGTTATTCGCCGGGTGAGCAAGCCCTGGCACCTATACCCGGTTGGGCTGCTGATGGGCCTTAGCTTGGATACGGCGACCCAGGTGGCGCTGCTGGTGCTGGCTGCGGGAGCTGCGGCGTTCACGCTGCCGTGGTACGCCATCCTGGTGTTGCCCGTGCTGTTTGCGGCCGGCATGAGTCTGTTCGACGCGCTCGACGGAATTCTCATGTCGCGGGCCTACGGCTGGGCATTCCTAGCGCCGGTGCGCCAGGTGTACTACAACCTGACGGTGACGGTGCTGTCGGTGGTCGTCGCACTGGCCATCGGCGTCATCATGCTCGCCGGCCTGCTGGCGGACTGCCTCGATATAGAGTCTGGTCCGCTGGCTGCGATGGGGTCGGCGAACCTCGGGTTCGTCGGCTTCATGATCGTCGGCCTGTTCGCTGCGGCTTGGGCGATCGTCCTTGCGGTCTGGCGCCTCGGGCGGGTCGAGAAGCGCTGGGCCCCAGAGATTTCCGCCTAGCGATCGGAGGCAAAAGTACTATACACACCGCAGAAAAGGGCGCAGTCCTCGGTCCAGGTCAGCGTCGATCGGCACGATGGCCGGGCGCCAAACACGACGTGTTCCTGTCGGTGCAGCATGACGACCATGGCTCACTTCGACATCGCGATGATCAACACTAGGTTCGGGCACCTCGATTCTCGACGACCGTATGTCAAATAGCGGCTTGGCGATCTGCGAGCAGAGTGAGTTCGGCGGGCCATGCGTCCGGCTGACTGACCCGAAGGCCGCAAACACCGACGCCGTGATGCTCGGCGCCGAAATCACGAGCGCCACACTCCGCGGGCTGTTGGGCAAGGTGCAGCGCGAACTGGTCGATTGCCGTCGAGCGCCCCGACGCGCTGCGGCCAGCTCCCGTGCATCGACGCAGGCAGCGGCCAACTCGAGGCTGTGCAAGCTGAAGTACACGCCAGAGGTACCGACGACGGCTCGATCGACGTCGGCAGTCGACGATCGGTCCCAGGTGATCCGTGCAGATCTGGGCGAGCGCGGTCGAAACGAGTCGCTGCCTGCCGTCTGCAGTTTTGTCGCAGCTAGCTTCACCCTTGGAAGGCTGTACTCAGCTCCTTGGCTGCCCGCTGCATGACTGGAGCGACCCGCTCCGCGGCGTCCAACCGGAGTCGGATGGCGGGCCCAGACACCGAGATGGCAGTTGGAATCGGTGCCCCAGGCACAGGCACCGCAAAGCACCGAACACCGATCTCCTGTTCGCCGTCATCGATGGCGAACCCACGAACGCGACTACGCGCGATATCGGCGTTCAGCGCCTCGACATCGGTGATGGAATTTTCGGTAAAGCGCGGCAAGCCGACCCGTGCTATCAGTGACCGCACGCTCTGCTCGGGCATCTGCAGAAGTAAAGCCTTCCCCACACCGGTGCAATGCAGATGGACCCGGCGTCCCACCTCAATGAATGTTCGCATGGTGTGGTTCGAGGCGACCTGAGCAACATATACCGCCATATCGATGTCCAATACCGCCATGTTTGCGGTTTCACCAATCTCCTGGACAAGGCTGGCCAGTTGGCTTCGCGACGACGGTCCAAACTGTTGGCTGGCGCCCTGACCGAGCCGAATGAGCCGCGGGCCCAAAGCGTACTGTTTATTCGGCAGCTGACGGACGTAGCCCCTGCGCAAGACAGTGCTGACCAGTCTGTGGATGGTGGGAATCGGCAAATCAGCCTCGGCAGCAAGTTCGCTCAACCCAATTGGTTCGCCGACAGCGGCCATGATCTCTAGGACGTCGAAAGCGCGCTCCACCGACTGCACACCATTCGAGGCCTGCGACTTGGTCATCACCCTCTGTTCCACCGCCGACAGTTGCTCCACATTTCCGCCATACGAAACCGGCTCATCAACGATATCCCGTACGCCAGCAGGCCGGTGTATCGCACCGGCACTGGAAGCATGCCGCTGCTGTGCGCCGTTGAGGGTCCAAGCCGACCCAAGCGCGACACCCTGGTGCCAGTCCGCCGAAGCTGATGACCTCATCTGCTTCACGGCTCCAAGGGAAAGCTCGCCATTCTTGGCGCTGTCAACGGCCAGCTTCTTCATCAAGGGCTGACTGGTCAAGCCCGGGGCCTCGTCAGCACATATTGCACTTCGCCCGAGGCGATCGAAGGCAGAGCCCGTCACAAAGAAGAATCTCGCGGAACGCGATCTCAACATCGCCGAATTTCAGGTGAACACAGTCTCGGCCCATGAACCTGCTGCTGCTAGTAGGGCTTCCCCCGCGTTGCTACTCGGTCAGGGGTTGAGCCATCAGAGATCTGGCGGCAATGTCGTGGGCAACCGACTGCTCAACCGGGGCGTTGGGAGGTCCAAGCTGAACCTGGTATTGGAAACGCTCGACGTGCGTCCGCATTTCAAATGGCGCGGACTGGGCGGTAGCTCGTGCAGAACGCTTGAAGGTCCCAATGAGGTCGTTAACCTACGGGAGTGCGGTGTTTGGCAGTTGCACGGCGAATCCGCGCAAGTACTCGGCCGAACGGCTGACGGCAACTTGGGTGGCAGTATACGTGGCCGTGGTTAGCGTGAAATGCGCTGTGTATCCCTGTGGTCAGTACCCCGCGTTTGACCCGCGGTTCGGTCCGATGGATACCTGATGCCGGTCAGGCAGCCGCTATGGCTGGGGCTGGACTTAGGCACCCAGCATGCTCGCGCGCTCGTCGTTAACGACGACGGCGAAGTCTTCGGGACGGGTCGGGCAGCCCTGACCAGTACCCGCTGCGGTCGTCGGCATCAGCAGGATCCCGAGCAATGGTGGGCCGCGGTGGCCGCGGCCACGCGCGCGGCCTTGGCCGACGTGCACGCCGACACGGTGGGGGCGCTCGCCGTCGCCGCCACCTCAGGCACGGTCCTGCTGGTTGACCGCGCCGGTCATCCGCGCACCGAAGCGCTGATGTATGACGACGCGCGAGCAGTCCAGGAGGCCGTCCTCGTCGAGGACATCGGCGCACCCTTGTGGCGCGAGCTTGGATATGAGCACATGCAGCCCTCCTGGGCCCTGCCCAAGCTGTTGTGGCTGTTAAACACACATCCCCACCTGGCGAATGAGACGGTCCGGTTGTGCCACCAGGCGGACCTGATCACTGCCCGGCTCATCGGTCGTCCGGGGCCGACTGACACGAGCAATGCGCTGAAATCCGGATACCACCTCCTCGAGGAACGCTGGCCCAGCGAAGTTCTCAACCGGCTTGGGATTCCCCCACAGATCCTGCCCGCGGTGGTGCGCCCCGGCGCCCTGCTCGGTCGCGTAACCGCTCACGCATCCGCGGTGACTGCTATTCCAGCCGGCACACCGGTGGTGGCGGGAATGACAGACGGTTGTGCGGCGCAACTCGGCGCCGGTTGCGTCGAGATCGGATCGTGGAACTCAGTACTCGGTACAACGCTGGTCCTCAAGGGCGTCTCACCACGGTTGGTCCGCGACCCGGCAGGAGCACTCTACTGCCACCGCGGCCTTAACGGCACTTGGCTTCCCGGGGGCGCGTCGAACAGCGGCGCGGGCGTGATTGCGGAATGGTTCGCCCACGCCGATCTCGCCGAACTGACCGCCCGGGCAGCGCAGTTGCCGATTGGGCCGGTGGCCTACCCGCTCATTGGGCGTGGAGAGCGGTTCCCCTTCCGGGCCGCCGACGCCGAGACATTCATGCTGGGCCACCCCGACACGGATGCACACGTGTTCGCCGCGGTGCTCCTCGGTGTAGCCTGCGTGGAGCGACTATGCTTCGATCGGATCACCATGCTGGGCGCTCCGACGGACGGCATGCTGACCTTCACTGGCGGCGCCACCCGCAACGAGTACTGGACACAATTGCGCGCCGACTTGCTCGGCAGAACAGTCCACATACCCGAGCAAGCTGAGCCCGCCTTGGGTATGGCGATCCTCGCCTCGACATTGGGCGGCCGATCCGTGGCAGAGGCCGCCTCCTCTATGGTGCGCCGGCGAGGCGAACGGACCCCAAATCCGGCCCGGGCCGACATCCTGAGACAGCGCTACGCCGATTTCGTACAGGCCTTGACGGTCCGGGGCTGGCTCGACGCCGCTATCGCCGAGTACGCCCGTGCCAGGCTATAGGCGCTATGAATTCGACTGGCGGCGCACAAGTACGGGCCGAATCAGACATCAATAGAGTCGGAGGCGCTTACATGGTGTCGCTGCCGGGGGTGATGCGAACCCCGTTTTGTCATGGGCACGAGATCGCGGCGTTGCCGCGACATTTATCATGGATAATAACGATTATCCATGAATAAGGACCGAAGACGCTGCCGCGCAGCATGATTGGGTCCGCTATAGCGTCACAGTGACGTATCGACCGTGTGCCAGCCATAGGGCCAACGCGGCGAAACCGTAAGCCTGTGGTCTTCTTTGGCGCTGGCAAGGATCCTGCTGCAGATAGGGCCGGCCCGCTCTGGGTCTCCGGCGGCCACGACGGCGCGATCTCTCGGGCGTTGCGATGACAAATGCCCATCACCGACCCTCGTCTAGGTTGACCATAATCGCTATTATCGGCGAAATGCGGTGTGGCACAACATTATTCACGGCTGTGTTCTTAAGCGGCTGCCAGAGTTGCCAACAGGGTGTGTGAGCCGGACAAGCAGTGTCCGGGGTCGGCCCGGTAGCGTCACGGCGGTGATCACCTCGGTCGATAGCGTGCGTCAAGAGCGCGCCGGCCGCGGAATGGGCCTGCGGCCACCGACAGTGCATCCGCCCGGCACGAATGATGCCCGGCAACGATCGAGTGAAATTTCAGGCGTTCTCTACTGGGGTGCCCGTCACGTCCCCCGTCGACCGCACTACATCTACTGCGGGCCAGTAGCGTTATTTCGTCACTGTGACGAATTGAGGATGCCGACCACTGCCACGGACTGTGCAACCAGATGAGCGCACCAGCTGCTGTCGACCTCGACGAGTACCTACGCCGGCCGCACGTGGCGCGGCGGGGCGCCGCGGAGCTGAGCCTGCCCGTGCTGCACTTCGAAAGCCTCGACGCCGCCACGGTCAGTTGGTGTCGCGATTGGCGAGCAGAGATACGCATGACCGATCTGGCCGCCGAGGTGGCTGCCTCCCCCGCGGTGACGGTTGGCGCGGTGGACTTCGTGCTGGCGCAGCTCGGACAGAGCCGCCAGCCGGTCGCTGACCGTCTCGCCCAGTTGGGCACTCGGGAGGCCCGTTTCGGAGAGCTGTTCAACGGCGGAGAACTTGAGGCGGCGCTCGACGAGCACATCGAATTCTTCGACGGCATGCCAATATTCACCGTTCTGCCGGTGGTGGCCGCGACCGTCGACGACCTCATGCCAGTCTCGCGACTACGCGCCTGGGCGGTGGCCGAGGTCATCCATACGATGCTGCCGACGAATTCAGGCATGGCGGTCGCTTCTGCCCTCGACGGCGCCGACCGGCCTGGTCGTCAATTGGTGTCGGCCGACTGGCTCGACCGCGACTGGCTCGACGTCGGCCTCACGGGAATCCCCGGTCATCCGGCCCTCGTCGGGCGGGCGACGATGTTCACCTATCTCGACGATGCCCGCGCCGCCCTAGCAGGCGTCGCCGATGAGGTGTTCACTGTTCGAGCTGGTGGTTAACCTGTGTCTCAGTTCTGCTGCGCTGCTAAACATTTCAGTGTTCCGGCCAGCACGCTAGCTAGAAGTGCGGTGTCATCTTCACTCACGCTGCGCGACCACCCAGGGGATCGCTCGAAGGGCGCCAAACACGAAGATGGACCAGAGGCACAGGACTCCGACCCATAGCGCCATCTCGTCGTCGCGCAGCCACGCCGCACGGTGAAGGGCGCCTTCGACGAGGGCGCCGATACCAACGAACGCGAACAGGATGGCGCTGAGCCCAACGACCGCGCCCAGTCCCAGTGTGCTGCGGGATGGCCATCGGCGCTTCACGTACGTCTCAACAGCCAACGCCGCGAAGAGAAGCGATCCGGCCCACGCGATAACCCAGAAACCAAGCATGGCGCTGATGCTAGGGCGCGTTTGCGACACCGTGGTCAATCTCTTGGTCAGCACACCCGAGCGCGTCACCACACGACCCCACCGTCTTCCGTAGCGCGGTAGCGGGTGCGCAGCGAAAATTGTTGCTCAGCAACCTATTGAGGTGCCCTTACGATCTTCCGGTGGGGGTTTCAGCGAGCAGTCTTGCCTTCCTCGATGCGCGCGCCGATGATGTCGGATCGCGTATTCACTGGGAGATGCATGTACGTGCCGGTGGTGATCCGGAGTCTGTCGGGCTGACCGCCGGCGCCGGTCATGTTTTCATCTACGGGCCCGTCCGCCTCGACGACCGTGCCGTCGCGTATATCAACGCCCTTCTGGACGCGCTACTGCGCCGCGAACGCTGCATCGTCGAGGACCACCAGGGCCGACCGCGATTGATCTGACACTACGAACCCGAACCCCGTGGCTTCCGCGCTAGGGCCTGGACGGATCGGGAACCCACCACCCGGGCATGTACTCCACGTAACCCCACGGGGCAAGCTGATCTGGCGCTATCTCAACCACGTCGCGGATATCAATGGGCTGCTGCGGCTTGGGCCACGGCGGCTGCGCACCGTAATAGGAATCAGGGTGTGGGACACCAATTCCCGGCGCGACCTGCTGATAGCCCGGCGGGAAGAGCGCACCGGAGTCCGGGTCGATCACCCGAACGTCACTCAGATCGAGGGGATACTTCGCCGGCGGAGGGGGCGGCACATACCCCAGGCCGCCCTCAGGATCTGGATACCAGAGGTTGGGACCCACCTGCTTGTAGTTCGGCGGCGCGAGCTCGCCGTCACCCACGTAGGTCAACTTGGTGACATCGAGCCAGTACCGCGGATCTTCACCGTGCGGTGGGTCCTCCCCCGGCTTGTCGGTAGGAAGGTCGGCCGGAGCCTGGGGCAACTCACCGGAGCCGTAGCTGAGCGCTCTCACCTCGCCGGCGGCCTGGCCGGACTGCTGCTGAGTCGAGGCCACCACAGACTGGGCCCGGGCGACCTGCGTCCGCAGGGCCTTGAGCACCATCATCTCCGCCGCAGGCGTGCGAGCTGATCCAGCCACCTCGGCGATCGAGCGTGTCTGGGCGACAATCGTGTCCATTTGGCGCGCCCCGCCCTCAGTGATCTGCGCCGCGCTGGCCAATCGAGCTTCCAAGGTGGAGTCGGTACGGCCGGCGGTGACCAGCTCCCGGTTCTGCTGCTGTACCACCGACGCATGCCGATCGACGAGCTGACCAGACAGGCCCGACATCTGCTGGCCCGCGCCGCTGACAGATTCCGCAGCCGTCTGAAGAGGAGCTCCCGACGTCGCCACAGGCCCGGGCGTACCGAACAGCGAGCGGGCGCGTTCGACCACCGCCAGCGCCTGGGCCGCCTCAAGCTGAATGGTCACGCCACCAATTATCGGGCATGCAGAGCCCTGGTGACAGCAGGAGTCGGCCCGGCCGCGCGGCTGCCCGTCGCGATGAGTGTCGCCGCAGAGGGCCAGCTAAACACCCTGTAAACTGATAACGATGATATCAGGAGGTCATGCGCGATGGGCGATGTGCTGATCCGCGGCCTGTCCGACGCGGCGATCGCGCGTATCGACGCCGACGCAGCCGCCCGCGGTCTCTCGCGCCAAGAATATCTGCGAACCAGATTCGAGACCGAAGGTTCAGTGAGCGCCCCCACGCGGACCATGACCGTCGACGATCTACGCCGCGCCGCCGCGGCGGCCACCGACCTCGACGACCCCGACATCATGGACGCCGCGTGGCGGTGACCAACTGGCTCATCGACAAATCGGCCTACACGCAACTGGTGGCCTCCCCAGACGCCCAGGCCTGGGTCGAGCGCATCGAACGCGGCCTCGTGCGCATGAGCACCGTCACCCGCCTACAGATCGGCTACTCGTTCCGGAACGGATCGCAGGCCCGCAGCGAATCAGGCGCACCGCCGCTGGCATTGATGCCGCTCGAGTACCTGACCCCAGCCGCCGAGGACCGCGCCGTGGGCGTGCAGCTCCAGTTGGCCGACCGTGGGCTGCACCGCGCCCCGGCGATCCCCGATCTGCTTGTGGCCGCGGTCGCCGAGATGGCCGGCCTTACCGTGCTTGCCATCGACACGGACTTCGACCTGATCGCGCAAGTCACCGGACAAGCCGTCGAACGGCTCCGCCTATGAGCACACACGTGCGCAGCCGTCACCGTTCGGCAGGGAAGGTGTCGCCATGACCGCACCAGAGGGCCAGCCCACACCGCCCACCAACATCGCCGGATACCGCGTCGAGCGGGTCCTGGCCGTCACGGCGATGGCGACGGTCTACCTGGTGCACAGTCCCACCCTGCCGCGCCGGGAAGTACTCAAAGTGCTTCAACCCGAGCACGCCAACGGCGACCACGTTCGCGCCCAGTTCCTCCACGAAGCCGACATCACCGCCGGGCTCGAACATCCCAACATCGTGCGCGTGTTCAGCCGCGGCGAGACCGACAGCGGCCAACTGTGGATCGCCATGGAGTACGTCGACGGAACCAACGCCGAGACTGCGCTGCACGACGGACAGATGACACCCGAGCGGGCAGTTCACATCATCACCGAGGTCGCCAGAGCCCTGGACTACGCGCACTCCCACGGGGTCGTGCACCAAGACATCAAACCCTCGAACTTTCTGATCGCCGCCCAGAAACTGCCGGGCGGTCTCGACCGCGTCGTGCTCACCGACTTCGGTGCCGCCCTTTCCCCCCACAGCCGCGGAACTGGCGACGGGCCCATGAGCGCCACCCTGGCCTACAGCGCGCCCGAAGTCATCACGGGGATAGCAGCTTTGGACGGACGCGCCGACGTCTACGCCCTCGCATGCACGCTCTTTCGGCTGCTGACTGGAGAACACCCCTACCCGACAGACGCCGGGGTCGGCGCCACAGTGAAAGCTCATCTGGACACCACCCCGCCCCGAGTGTCCGACCGGCTCAGCTGGGCCTCACCACAACTGGACAGCGTGATCGCCAAGGCGCTGGCCAAGAATCCCGCTGACCGCTACCCCACCGCCGGCGACTTCGCGGCCGAGGCCAGCGCGGCACTCACCCTCCCCCAGCCCTCGGCTCCAGCGGCACCGCCCGCCGATCGCGACGAGCCGCCACCCCACACTGAGCTAGGCGGGGCCGAGTCCCACGGCGCAGCAGCGGATTTCATTAGCCTGCTCCCACACACGCGTGCCGTTTCGCAACGGCGCCAGCTGCTCGCGGCACTCGCAGTCGCCGCCGTGCTCATCATCGCCCTGTCGGTGTGGCTTATCGGACGCGGCTCCGACCCGCCCGACACCGCGCCCACGGCGGCGCCACCGACGACCACCGCGGCCCCGCCCGCAGCGCTGCAAGATCTCCGGCGGCTACTCCCGTCCGGCTATCCCGCCGACGCATGCACCCCTGCACCATCCCCCGATGGCGCGACGGTGATCACCTGCGGACCAAACACCGACCCCGGTGGACCCCGCAGCGCCACCTACACCCTGGCCGGCGGACCCGAGGCGCTGCGCACCACGTTCGACCAGCTCGTCGAATCCACGACAGTGGTCGTCTGCCCCGGCAACATCCAGTCGCCGGTTCTCTGCCCGACAGGCGTGTCGAAGCAGTTTGGGGAACTGCGTCGGTGATGATGGGGCAGTGGTCGTGAGGTAGGAGGGTCCGGGGATGGCTGGTGCTTCGGCCGATGGTTGGACTCTTCATTTCTACGATTTCCAGCAGCGGTTCGTATCGGTGGACGACGTGGTTCCGGGGTTGGGTGATGTCGAGGCGAGGGCTAAGCGAAATGGTGCGCGTGATGGCACTCCGTTCTTTCTTGATCCGTGGGGCCGGGCGGATGCGTTGGTGAATGCCTACTGGCGAGATCCCCTGGTGCGGGGACGAGCAACGGGGACGTTGCGTCGTTACGCCTTGTCGTTGAAGGTGTGGCTGGATTTTCTGCACGGGGTGGGCGTTCGATGGGATCTGGCGTCGCGATCGGAATTGGCTGCGTTCAAGGAGTGGCGGCTGTCGGCTGAGGAGAACCCTCAGCATGTGAGCCCCAATAGTTTCTGTGTCGATCGTGCGGCGATCCGCGGTTTCTACTTGTGGGCGGCTGAGCAGCAAGGAATCGACAACCCCGTCCGAGCGCGTGTGATCGCCACGTCGTGGATGGGCGGGGGCCAAGTCGTGTTGGAGAGCACTCCGTCGGGAATGCGCAGGGCCGACGTGAAGTGGCTTACCCCACAGGCATTTCGGTTGTGGCGGAACCTGGGGTTGCGTGGCTTCACGATGGGGGGCGTGCCGCGCCATGACTGGCGGGGAGCAACCGAGGATCGCGACGTCGCGTTCGTGGAGGGGTTGTTCGGGACGGGTTTACGAATCGGCGAGTGGGCCAGTGTGTTAACGGTCGAGGTGCCCCAGCCGGGCTCTGAGGGGCTCGTGCGTTCGCGCGTGGCGTCTCATTGCGCTAAGGGTGGTAGCGGGCGATCGTTCTGGATGCGGCGCCGCGTCGCTCAACAAGTTCACTTCTATCTGCAGGAAGGTGGTCGCACTGCTGCTGTAGCACGCGCGCAACGTGCTGGTCGCTATGAGCAGGTTGCCGATCGTTGGGTCGTTGAACATGTTCGCCGGGATGGGCAACTGGAGGTTGTCGATGGGCAGGGATCGCGTCGTACGGTCCGGCTGGATGCACTCGGGCCGTCGACACGAATGACGTTGTTCCGCAGGGGACGTGATGGCCTGGAGCCGATGTGGCTGTGGCTGAATCACGACGGCACACCTCGCCCTAAACACTCCTGGTACAAGACATTCGACCGCGCGAACACCAGAGTCGCGAAAGCGCTTGCGCAAGAGGGAGGTACGCCGCTGTGGTGTCGTCCCCACATGCTGAGGCATTCCTTTGCACTGCGGTGGTATTGCATTGCCACGTTCGTGGCGTGGCGCCGTACCGATATGTTGACCAAGCAGGAGCAGCGCGACTTCCGCAATCAGCTCGGCGATGTCTGGTTTCTGCTGGCGACACTTCTTGGACATCGTAGTGCTGAGGTGACGCGGAACGTCTATCTTGAGCCGTTTCAGGCGTTGCAGGTGGAGGAGCTCATCGCGCTGATGGATGCCGATGATCGGCAATCCCTTGAGCGTCTCGTCGCCACAGTCGGCGTCGGTGAGCCTCGGGTGTTGACGGTCCAAATGTGACGGGTCACCGTGCGGCGCAGCCGGATCCGGCGTGGCGACCCGTATTGCGGCGACGCGGGTTCATCGTGACGTTCGTCAGCGAGGATGGCACGAAGTCGAAGGACTTCGACTTCGGTTCCCTGCCGGGTGCTGACGGAATCCGCCGCGATTTCGCGATCGCGTTCGAGGATGCCACTGGTGTGCTGGGCGTATCCAAGCGATTGAGGGGCGCCGGCGCGCTGTGGCAGTCCGCCCGGCATGCTTGCTGCTGGCTTGCTGAAAACCGGCCAGGAATGAGGGGACTGGCAGATTTGACAGCCCCAGATGCCCGGCTGCTCGCGTTGTCGTGTCGGGTACCCAGCGGTCCTGGCCCGTTGCATAGCCTGAAGACGCTGCTGCGTTGTAGTCCTGTCGTCTCCGATGAGGCACGCCAGGCGTTCACGCGCGTGCGTCACCCGAAGACGAACACGGCACGCCAGCCCTATTCCACCGATGAGCTTCGCCGCATCACCGTCGTTGCACGGGGAATGGTGCGGCGGGCGCGTACCCGGCTGAAGACTCATTGGCAGATGGTCGACGACTATCGTGCGGGACGGTTCGATCACCTCCCCCGCGCAGACCCCAGTCGTAGTCTGGCCGAAGTGCTCGATCACTGCGCCCGTGAGGGAGATTTCCCTCGTACTGCCTCGGGTGCACGGGCTTACGTGACGCGGCGGGTAGCCGCCGCGGCCGGTGGATGCCGTCTTCAGTCCTTGCTGCATCTCAGCCCGGGCGAGGCATGGGCATTTGGTGTTCTCCTCGCCGGACTGACCGGCCTGAACCTGTCGACGATGGACTCGCTGCCCGCCCCGCACCGACAAGCCAGCAGCCCAGATGAACCCGGCATCGTGTTCGTCAGCGCCGACAAGCCCCGTCGTGGGAAACGGTCGGTCATGACGGTGCCGGTGACCGCGCTGCGCCCCGAATTGCGGCCGCTTGGTGGGGAGAATCGGCGCGCCGCAGTCCTCAACACGTCGCTGACTACCGCGTACGGGGTCTTCATGTTGCTGCTGGAACTGACCGAACCGGCCCGCGCGCTGACCGGGTCCCAGCACGCCTTCATCTATTACAGCGCCCAGCCTGACCATGTCGAACAGAAACTCTTCGGATACGGAATCAGCAGCACAGCGTCCGGAGTGAATGCTCGACGGCGGTGGATGGCGCCGTGGCTCACCGGTGATGCCGACCATGACGAGTTGCTCCTCGGGATCAGCATGGATCGGCTACGCAAGACCTACCTGGAGCAGGTCCGAAAACCCACATCCCACAGCCCGGCCACGTTGGCTCGCTATCTGAGTCGTATGGAGCCTGTGCGCAACGAGGGATTCCAGATCGTCGCCGAGGCCCTCGATGAGCAGGTCGCACGAGCACTAGCCCGACGGTCGATGACGGTGCAACCGGACACCCACGACGACGGATCCGGCCAAGAAGCTGTGCTGGGCACGTGCGCCGATTTCGAGCACTCGCCGATCGACGGTAAAAGGTGCCGACAGTCGTTCATGGCATGCCTTGACTGCAGCAACGCCCGCGCCTTCCCGCGCCACCTACCTGTTCAATTGGTCGTAGCCGACCGGCTTCGCGGCCTGCGCCAAGAGATGCCCATCGGGCAGTGGATCGCCGATCACGCGGGTCCTCTCGCGCAACTGGACGACATCTTCGCCGAGTACGAGCAGGCCCAGCTGAGCGCCGCGCGAGCCGAGATCACCGACAGCGACCACCGGACGGTCAACCATCTGCTGACCGGAAACCTCGAAGCATCATGACGCACACAGCTGAAGCACTCGACGTCGTGGCAGGTGTCCACGTCGCCCCCGAAACAGCGGTCGTGATCAACCGCACGCTTCACATCGACGCGACGCGATGCCGATTCGGCGACCCCGTGTGGGATCTGTCCGCGGCGATCGAGGACCGCCACAGCGCCGGGCAAGCCGTGCACTGGGAGGGGTTCCCGACGCCATTTCGCCACGCCTGCAAGCTCTACCTGTTCGCCCTGCTCAACATCGTCGACGACGCACCCCGCCTTGACAGTTCCCGATCGCTCTACCCGCACATCAAGACGATCTTGGGCGAGCTGGTGCCGCTCAGAAGGTTCACGATGTGGCTGGCGGAAATGGGTGTCACATCGTTTGGCCAGGCCACCGCCGAACACCTCGACGACTATCTGCGCCATGTCACCGAGACCAGCGGTGTCAGCGCCGGATCCAAACGCTCAGCGCTCCAGGCCATCAAGCGTCTGCACGTGTACCGGGATGCACTGCCCGCGCATTGCCGGCTCCCCGCCGGCCCGTTGTGGGGCGGTGCGAGTGCACGAGGGCTCGCCCACTACGAGTCGTCCTGGGGCAAGCCGAACACGACCCCGCGCATTCACCCCGATGTCATGGAGCCGCTGCTCTCGGCGGCTTTGGCTGTCACCCACAGGGTCGCCGCCGATCTACTTCCCGCGGCGCGCAACCTTCTCACAATGCGGTATCTGGCCCATCAGATCGCGCCGGACATTCGTCGGGCTCGTACTCGTACCGTGTCGGTGTTCGAAACCACCAAGGCCCAACTCGAGTGCCTGCTTGTTGCACTGGGCCGCAACGACGCCTCACTGCCAGGTATCCGGACCGGCGACACGACCAGTGTCGACCTGATGGGGTTGGCCGTGGGTGGATGGCTGCACCACACCGAACTGCAACGAATGAAAGAGACTTCGGTCCTGATCGCCAAGTATGGATTGCCGATCGAAGTGGACATGTTGCGCGCCACCACATTCAGCGCCATCGACACGCACTGCTGGCGTGAAACGCCCGTCGGGGCGAATGAACTCGTCGAACTGCTTCGCCACGTCACGACTGCGTGTTTCCTCGTAATCGCCTACCTTTCGGGTGTTCGGACCGGCGAGGCACTCAACCTACGACGCGGCTGCATCAGCCGGGACTCGAAGCTGGCCTTGACACTCATGTCCGGCCACCAATTGAAGACCGACGAGCAGCACCGGAACCGATCGCCCGCCACGATCCCATGGGTCGTGACCGACGAAACCGCCCACGCCGTCAGCGTTCTTGAGCAGATCACGGTAAGTGATCTACTGTTTCCGGCTTTCAACATTTGCTCCCAACAGCGATTCCTCTTCGGCGCTACCCGGACTAGAACACCCGGCTCCATCAACGCCGACATCACCAGCTTCATCGAGTGGTTCAACCGCGAGGTCGCTCCAGCAGTCAGCCATCCGCTGATCGGCGCCGATCCGCGCGGCACGATCCAAGTGCCGCGCCTGCGCCGCACGCTGGCATGGCACATCGTCCGGCGACCCGGTGGAACGATCGCCGGCGCAACGCAATACGGCCACCTGCACTCACAAATGATCCAAGGTTATGCCGGCGGAGCTGATGCAGGATTCCTCGACGACATCACCTTCGAACAATTTCTCCACCGTGCTGAGATCATCCACGACGATTTCCAACGACTCGAGCGCGGCGAGCACGTCTCCGGTCCGGCAGCCGATGAGTACCGGGCCCGTATTGCCAGGGCACGCACATTCGCGGGTTTGACGGTGACCACCAAGAGTCAGATCAACCAGGCACTATCGAACCCCGACTTGCAGATCCACCACGGCGCGGTCGTGACGTGCGTGTTCCGGCGCGCCACCGCAGCCTGCCTCGAACCTGCCGACAGCTCCGCTGAACCCTTCTGGAGTCGGTGCCGTCTGGGCTGCGTCAACGCCGCCCGCACCGACCGCGACGCCGCCAACCTTCGCCAGCATGTCACAGCACTCCAACGCGACCTGGCGACGCTCGAACTCCCCGAACCGCTGCGGCAACGAATTCAGGCTCGTCTGATCGAGCACCGAAAAGCCCTCGCAGAACACGAATCCAGCCGGCCGATGACAGTCCCACGAGACGACGAGGAAGACTAATGACCCTCATAGGCGATGCCGCCGCGCGCAACGATGAGGAGCGCCTGCTGGTTCGGGCCGCCATGGGCCGACTCCGACACGACAAAGCCGAGCGGAGCAACGGCGCACACACTGTGGTGGCCTTGGCTGACGAATCAGGAATATCACGGCAGAGACTCTACGAACATTACGGCGATCTGCTCAACGAGTTCAGGGCGACGGTCGGGTGCGGACCCGTCACCCCGAATGTCGAGGCTCTGCAACGACAACTTGCACAGGCCCGTGCTCACAACCAGGAGCTGGCTGCCGAAAATGCTCAACTGCGAAGCAAGATCAGAACGCTCTCAGCGGTGGTCACCGAACTCACGCATGAAACCTCCGGATCCAATGTCGTTGTTTCGATGCCACGCAAACACCCGGGGGCGGTGACTGTCCCCCGGCGTTAGGCAGAAGGCCGTCGACGGTAAGGCCGCGGTGAAACGCAACCGGTTCATCAAGCTCACCGGGGCCACCAAGACCATCAACCGGGAGCTGGAGGCCAAAACTCGGGACCTGGCGGGGTGGAAGCGCTACACCACCAACCTCACCGGTCAGATCCCGGAGTTCGTCATCGGCGCCTACCACCAGTTGCGGCGCATCGAGAAGAGCTTCCGGATGTCCAAGCATGATCTTCAGGCCGGCCGATCTATCACCACAAACGCGAATCGATCGACGCCCACCTCACGACCGTATTCGCCGCGCTGGCCGTCACGCAATGGATCGAGCACCAAACCGGCTGGAGCATCGAGAAAATTCGTTCGCACTGCACGGCGCCACCGGAACGTCACGATCAAAGCCGGCAACCAAATCCTTACCTCCACCGACCCCCTACCCAACGAACTCAGCGAAGCCCTCGCCAAGATCAGCAACTGCGTTGAACACTAAGTGAGCCAAGTCAGGTCCTACTGGCTATGCCGGATCTCTGGAGTGCCATGATGGCCCTCAGACCAGGACACGACGGCACGCGATCAAGCTGAGTCGGCGGGTTGTCGTGTGGAGGTGAGGCGCAGGGTGTCCGCGGTGCTGTACTCATCATCGACGAGCACCACGGCGCCCCCTGCCCGGTCGATGATGGAGGCGGCGATCGACGCCCGGTACCCGGTGCCGCAGTGCACCCAGATCAGCGTGTCAGGCAGTTCGTGAAGGCGGTCGGCGAGTTCGTGCAGCGGGATGTTGACCGCGCCGGGGATGCGGCTGGCGGCGTACTCTTGGCGTTGCCGCACGTCGAGCACGACGAACTCCTCGCCACTGCCTAGGGTTTCGGCGAGGTCGGCGAAGTCGGCGGCCCGGTAGCAGCGCAGTGCTGATCCGGCGCGTAGATCGTCGATGTCCCCGGTGGCGGCGCCGTCGAGGTGGTCGACGCCGATGCGGACCAGTTCGCGGCGGGCCTCAGCGATCTGATCGGGTGTTTCCCCGATAAGGGTCAGTGGTTCGCCCCACCGGTGAAGCCAGCCCAAGTAGGTCACGAAGCTGTCAGACAGTTCGAACCCGAGCGTGCCGCTGAGATGCCCTGCGGCAAAAGCGGTGCGGTTCCGCAGATCAACTACCCACTGGCCCGCGTCGATGCGTCGCCGTAGCTCCTCGGGATCGACCGGTTCGGGTAGCGACAGGTCCACCGGAGCCGGTCCAGCCTGGTTGATCACTCCCATGTGGGCGTAGTACGCGGGATAGGCCGACAGTCCCTCGAGCAGCTCGGCGACATAGGCCTGCTCGTCTTGGGTGAGCGCCGGATTGCTCAGGCGCTGCTCGGCGATGGTCGAGGCATCACCACTGCCCGGGGTGGCCGAGCAGAAACTGCCGAACCCGTGGGTGGGATACACCGAGGTGGCGTCGGGGAGCGCGGCGGCCAGCCGGTGCACCGAATGGTACTGAGAGCGGGTCAACTCGTGAGTGTGTTCGGCGCCCAACAGATCGGTGCGCCCGGTGGTGCCGTGCAGCATGGAACCTCCGGTGAACACTCCGGCCACGGCACCGGTGATGTCGCGCAGCACATAGCTGACGTGGTGGTGGGTGTGTCCGGGAGTGTGCATCACCTGCAACTGGATCGGCCCGGCGTCGATGACATCCCCGTCGCGCGCCGGGCGGCGTTCGTAGTCCACCTGGTCACCGGCGGGCACCACGTACTCGGCGCTCACCGTGCGGGCGAGTTCCAATCCGCCGGTGACGTAGTCGTTGTGGATGTGGGTTTCCAGCACGTGGGTGATTTGCACCCTCCGCTGCTGGGCCAAGCTCAGCACGCGGTCGATGTCCCGCTGCGGATCGATCACCACCCCCGTCGAACCGCTGCTGACCAGGTAACTGCGGTCACCAAGGCTGGAGGTGTCGATAATCGTGACGTCCACGAAAGGATTCCTTTCTGTTTTCGGGTACTGGTTGCATATACCCCGGTAGGTATGGATCGAAGCTTCTCGGCCGGGGTAACTGGTGAAGTTGGGACCTGTCAGGTGAGGACGAGCGTGTCCAGCAGGACATAGGCCGCGACGGCGAAGACCAGGTAGGCGAACCAGTGCTGCAACCGGTCGGTGTCGAGTCTGGTGCCGTAGCGCCCGGCGATCAGTGAGCCGCCGATCGCAGTCGCAACGAACGCCGCAGTAATCGACCAGTCGATGCTTGCCCCGCTGAGGTGGGAGAGCACCCCGGCCGCGGAGTTGGCGACGATGATCAGCAGGGAGGTGCCGATCGCGATGGACATCTGCACCCCGAGCAATAGCACCAGGGCGGGAATGATGACGAAACCACCGCCCACACCGAACAGCCCGGTCAGCAGGCCGACCACGAAGCCCGCGGGAATGGACCGCGGTGCGCAGCGACGCCAGTTGATGCCGGCTTCGCCGACGGTGCAGGCAGTGCCGGTGTCGGCGGAATCGGCCAACATTCGGATGCCGGCGACGATCATGAGCACCGCGAAGCCGATCATCAGAACCGGCTGAGGCAGGTACTTGCCGATGGCGCTGCCGAGCAGGGTGGCCGGGATGCCGGCCGCCGCGAAGATGGCGGCCAGGCGCCACTGCACCTGCCCGGCGCGTACCTTGGGCAACACCCCGACCGCCGAGGCCACCGCGACCACGATGAGCGACATGGGGATCGCCTGCTCGATCCCGAGGCCGAGCGCATAGACCAGCGCCGGGACCGCCAGGATCGACCCGCCGCCGCCGAGCAACCCCAACAGCACCCCGATCACCGCACCCAGCACCAGGGTGATGACCACAGTCACCGGCGCCACCGCTTCGACACCCAGCCACCCGCTCTCACCCGGCACATCAACACGGCAGTCATCGAGGTCTGCGCCGCCGATGTCACTGCAACGCCCGCACTCTTCACGCCAGCGCCAAGAACAGCTTCTCCAACTCGGCCTCGGTCATCGGCGCCGTTGCACCTTCGACCTGCCCGGCCAGGCACTCTCGCAGACCCGTCGCCACGATCTTGAAACCGGCCTTGTCCAACGCGCGCGACACCGCAGCGAGCTGGGTGACCACGTCCTTACAGTCGCGGCCCTGCTCGATCATCCCGATCACGCCCGCGAGCTGACCGTGCGCACGACGCAACCGATTGAGCACCACTGCAATGCTGTCCTGATCGCCGACCATCGCCGCTCCCTTCTCCGTAGTAGTAGCTCCATCGTATACCCCACAGGGTATACGCACGATCGCTGCGGCGACCATTCACGGGGCTCGATGGGATGTGGCGCCCAATGGTCTGGAGATGGGCCGGGCCAGTCACCCGTTGCACCAGGCGGTCGGGGGCCAGCCGTGACCTGGCGTCGCCGCCCCATCGACAGGCTATACCGGTAGGGGTATACAGGGAATGGTGAATGAACCACGCGAAGTCACGATGGACGAGCTTGCTGCCGGCTGGGCGGCCGGCCAGCCGGTGGTGGATGTCCGCGAACCCTGGGAGTACGCACAGGGCCATGTTCCCGGCGCGCTGCCGATCCCACTCAAGCTGCTGGCCGAACACCTCGTCGACATCCCGGACGGCGACACCGTGTACGTCATCTGCGCATCGGGAAACCGCAGCCTACGCAGTGCACAGATCCTGAGGTCCCTTGGCCGAAACGCTGTGTCGGCCATAGGGTGGAATGACGCAATGGACGGCTCAGAACCGGCCCATCCAGACTTGACGACCCGTCGCCGCCCACCCCTTCCGGGTGTGCGTGCCACCCCAACTGAATCAACGATTGTCGACCACAACAAAGAGAGACGCACCAATGAAGAAGAACGTACTGATCTTGGGTGCCGGATTCGGCGGCCTGGAACTAGCCGCCCAACTCTCCGACACCCTCGCCGATGAGGTCCACGTCATCCTGATCGACCACAATGACGGATTCACCTTCGGATTCTCCAAGCTCGACGTGTTGTTCAAGAACCACACCCCCGAGGAGGTCCGCATTCCGTATGCCGAGCTGACCCGGCCAGGCCTGGAATTCCGCCAGGAACACATCACCTCCATCGACCCGGCCACCCGCCGCGTCGCCACCGACCAATCCGACTACCAGCCCGACATCCTCGTCATCGCCCTGGGCGCCGACTACGAGCCCGGAGCCACCCCTGGCTTCACCGAGGACGGCTACGACTTCTACACCGTGGACGGCGCCGCTCGGCTGCGTGACCGCCTAGCTGAATTCACTAGCGGCACCATCGTGTTGGGCATCCTCAGCGTCCCCTTCAAGTGCCCGCCAGCACCCTATGAGGCAATCCTGCTGCTACATGCCCACTTGGTCGAGCGGGGCATCCGTGACGCCGCCACCATCAAGGTGATCAGCCCCATGCCCTCCCCGATCCCGGTCTCCCCAGAAACATCCGAAGCGCTGATCACCGCCATGGCCGAACGTGGCATCACCTACCGGCCCGACACTAAGATCCATTCACTCGATCCGAACCAACACCTCGCCCACACCGACACCGACACCGTGCCCTACGACCTGTTCATCGGCATTCCCAAACACCGCGTCCCCGACGTGATCGACGCCTCCGGGCTGACTGCTGGAAGCAACGACGGATGGATCGTCGTCGACCCCGCCACGCTCGCCACCAAATACGCTGGCGTGTACGCCATCGGCGACTGCGCCGACGCACCCGTACCCCGAGCCGGGGTTTACGCCGAAGACGCTGCCCGCACCGTTGCCGCCCACATCGCCGCACAGCTGCACGGAACACCCTTCACCGCCAAGTATTCCGGGCGCGGGGTCTGCTACATCGAGTTCGGCGATGGACAGGTCGGCAAGGTCGAGGCCGACTTCCTCTCCGGGCCCAAACCCACCGCCCCGTTCATCGGGCCCTCCACCGACCTGGCCGACGAAAAAGCCGAATTCGCCAACACCCGACGGCACCGCTGGTTCGGCCGATCCGAAAGCTGAACGACAACATCCCCCACGGCTGCCGTGCCGGACATAGGCGCATTTGGCTTCGCCCAGCCGTGCCGGGGCGCCGGTTTGCCTCGGCTCGGCTCGGTCGGAACCCATGTCCTGGAACCGACCGCAACCGGCGCCCAACGCGTGTCGTCGACACCACCAAGTACCACCAACCGACCTGCATATCGACCTCCCATCGCTCGCGACGACGAGAGCCCCATGCCGACGTGCCTTACGTGACCTAAACACCAAGGGACTGACCAAATGCGGACAACGCGCCAGGGACTCACCGAACGACGGCGGAGCTTCGTCATTGCCGACGCCCTCGGAGCAACCCACCGCCACCTGAGGTCCTTCGTCTTCGCCGAGGCCGCCTTCTTGGTCGTTTGTGGCATCACCGCCGGAGCCGCGCTGGGCTGGGCGCTATCGCAGATGTTGGTGAGCGTGCCCACCGGCGACTTCGACCCGCCGCCCACAGGATTGACGGTGCCGTGGACCTACCTCACCACCACGGCCGCCGCGATCATCGTCGCGATCGGCGCAGTGTCAGCCACCACGGTTCCGCTTGGCGCGGCGCTCGCCCCTGACTGGCCTCGGCGAACTGTAAAGCAACCACGACGGGTACCGGGCGCAACAGTGCGTATTCCGCGCCGACGTCGGAAAGCTACCCGAGGCGTGGTCGCGGAATAACCTGATGCGATTGCTTTCCGATGAGCTACACATCGGCACTTCCCCCGAGGCGCCCGGGTCTTGCTGGCATGGAACCCAACCTGTGCCGAGGGCAAGTGCCAACGTCTCGTTTGTAGAAGCGAGACGGCCAGCCGACGCCAGTGCCGACCGGATGTACCCCGCAGTTGACGTTGTCTCACTGCCCGTCTTGTCTCCCCTGTCGGGCGATCATGATCGGTTGGGTGGACAACTGTCGAGTGGGCGAATGAACTCCCGGCCCGTGGCGACGCAACGACACCCCCGCCGTCACCCGCGGAACCGTGCTGTGCGGGCTGAACAATGGGCGCCCGCGCGTGGTGTGGACCAACGACGCGCAACGGCTCATCGCCGACGTGCAATCCGGTGGCCCCACCGACCCTCGGCTGGACCAGCTCTACGCCTGGTGGGGCACCCACTCGTAATCAGCCGGGCGCCGCGCCGGCATCGCGCGGCAAACACACCCCCGACACGGGCGCAGTACGGAGTCCCTTCCACGACGCGTGGCGCAGACCTTTGCCCGCGTGATACTCGCGGTAGGCAACTTCACCGACATACCGCGG
Source organism: Mycobacterium lehmannii (assembly GCF_002245535.1). GTDB lineage: Bacteria > Actinomycetota > Actinomycetes > Mycobacteriales > Mycobacteriaceae > Mycobacterium > Mycobacterium lehmannii. Next base: position 191,396 of record NZ_NKCN01000009.1, read on the forward strand.
GTTGAACCACTGGACCCCCGACATCGAGGCCCCCTCCGCCACCGGCGGCGCTGGAACCTCTGTCCCGGCCAACAGTGTGGCCAGACGGCGACGTTCGGCACCGCTAAAACCAGTGCCCACCTGACCCAGCAGCACGAGTTGGCCCGCATCGTCGTGGGCGGCCAGGATCAGGGCCCCAACCTCACCGCGACGGCCGGCGAACGCCCCCACGATCACCGCCTCGGTTGTCGCGCGCACTGGGCATTTGATCCAGTCCCGGGATCGGCCCGACCGGTATGGCGAATCCAGTCGTTTACACACGATGCCCTCGTGGTGCTGATCAGCGCAGATAGCGAGCATGTCCGCAGGAGCGACATCGGTCCAGTGCCTCGGCACCGTCAGTGCTGGCGAACGCTTCACCACCATCAGTGTGTCCATCAGCTCGCGGCGCTCCCGGTAAGGCCAGTGCGTGATGTCTTCGCCGTCGATGTTCACCACATCGAAGGCGAGAAATCGCGTGGGCACCTCACGCACGAGCTGCCCGCTGGGCCGACGCTGCTGAGGCCACCGCCGCTGAAGCCGTCTAAACGACGGGCGCCCGTGTTCGTCGACGGCGACGATCTCACCGTCGAGGATCATTCGACGGCCACCGACTGCAGCTGCGACCGCGGACAACTCGGGGAAGGTTTCGGTGATGTCCGCCCCATTGCGGGACGTCACCCGCACCCGGGGATCTACAGTCAACATTCCCCGCTGGCCATCAAACTTCACTTCTACAGCAAACTGACCGCCGTGCGGGGCCTGGCCCGGCGTCGCCAACATGGGCGCAGGGGCCGCGAGGCGGTCGGGGAACAACGAAGCGCGGGTCACGCTTCGAAGGTACTCACCGGTGGCAGCGCGTCACTGTTACCTGCCGCTTCCCGTAGCAGACTGGCCTATTGATCGGGCATTACTGTTGCTCGTCAAACGCCTCCGACCGAGTGCCGAGATACTTTCCCTTCACCGGCCGGCTGTTTCGGTCGGGCGCAGGCAGGCCTCTTAAGTATCGGCGGTAAGCGGTGTCATTGGTGAGTGGGCGGCCGACGATCTCGCCATCGTCGACCTCGTAACCCACTGACAGCAAGCGCCTTTCGACAGCACCGAGCGTCAACTCTTGGTCGCCGATCTTCACGATCAGCGGTTCGATGATCTGGACCTCATAGTGGTCGTCAAGACTGACCTCACGCGCCTCTAGGTTTGGCCCTACTGTCGGCGAGGATGCGTCGTCCTTGAACCGGATTGATGCCCAGTCGCCGAAGACGGTCTGACCACCGATCAGTGCCGCGGCCTCGGCTACGTCGCGAGCATCAGCGGCGCTAACAGTCGTCAAATCCGGGATAAGGACTGGCGTAGACGTCGAAGTCTGAATGACAGACAGTGCCCGCAGATAGACCATGACGTCGTCGGGGAAGGCGGCCTCATGAGAAGGGATCTCACGGTAGTCGACGAACGGGCCGACTCGCTGAGCGACCTCCAAAACGTTGCCAGTGGCGATGCTCTGGAGGAACTCGATACTGGGCAGGACTGCATCGATCTCCTCACCGACGATTCGCGCCCTGGTGAAACCCCAGGTGCCGGAACGTGTTTCAAGATCCGTACGAGTGTCAAACGTCAGATAACCCGACTCATCAGTGCCCGACTCCCACACGCCGGTCTGCTCGGGGCCGGTCCTAGCCGTGATCGAGAAGGTCAATGTGGGGCTGTATGTTCCGTCGGACTTGCGGATGCGAAAACGTGCAGCATAGTCTTCGCCCTGGCTCTGAAGGAGTACCTCGGTGAGCCCCCCGGACAGCGGAGCCCCCAGACCCCCGGGCAGATCAATGTCGACCTCGGCCGGCGCACTCAACGGCGTTCCGTACTTGCGCCAACTGTCGTAAGCGTCTTCATCGAAAGCCGCATCCTCGGCTGCGAACCGCAGCCGAAATGGGATCGGGCGTTCACGCTGTGACTCGGAGAAGCGTTGGTACACACGGAAAGTAAGTGTTCGGCCGTCGGGTTGGATCTCTTGCGTGGCTGCAATCATGCCGTCACGGCGTGTAATCTCACCGGGTTCGAGGTCAATGCTGAACTCGTATCTAAAGTGCGGGTCAGTGTCGAGCACCTTGAATATCCGGTCGAGATGCGAAGAAATCTCGGCTGGTGTTACGAGCGCCACGTCATCAACGGTTCCCGTACTCAATGCTTCTCCCGCCGATACGTCGCGCCGCAGGATCGCTGACATCTCAGCGACCGCCGAGCGGAGACGCTCGGCGCCACCGTGCAGGTAATAGTCGATGACGTAGGGGTATTCACCGGCCAGCGTCTCGCAAAATGCGCGCCCTTCCCACTTGATGACTCGCCCAGGGGCGTTACGCCACGCGGTAATGCGTTGCTTTTCGTCCTCATTCAGCGCGAGCTCGGCATCCTCGAACATCTCGTTGATAACGTTATCGGGCATGGAATGAAACCAGTCGAGCTGATTGTCGACGGTATTGTCGACTGGCGCGATCAGGTACCAATCCCCCAGCGGCACGGGCGGTTCTCTGCGGACTAGACCTACCAGCACCCGCCGGAACGACTTCTCTATCTCCTTCTTTTGCGAGGCAGTGAGCGTCTTCGCGTAGCGCTTGATCTGATAGACGTCGTACTTGCCAGCTTCGCGTTTGCTCGGGTCTAGCACGTCGATGCCGAAGTCGCCACGCGATGGGCGGACCCGGGTCGAAGACCTACGCTCGCTATAAAGCAAGTTGGCCAAGACCGTCTCAGCCTCATCGCCCCCAAGTTCCGACCATTCAACCCTGCCAGGCATATCACTCCTCGGTTCCCACACCCCACACAACGCGATCAGCTACGAAAGGTTCCGCCCCGGGGTTCGGCTGTCTTCAGCGGCGCCACACGTGAACGCGGTCGCTCTTGAGTGGGGCGCCTTCTGGACCCTTGACGTACGGGGCGATCCACTTCGGGCGCCGATCGGCATGGTTGGGCCCACACGCCTGCTGACGCCAATGACCGCCCACCCACCATCGGTGTCGGTACTGACGGTCACCCGATGAACCATCGCGTTCCCCGGGCGGGCTCATGGGGCGTCGCAACTCGATGATGCTCACCCGGTTCGGGTCCGCAGCCGCACGAGAGCCTTCCTCGGTCTGCGTCGACTGTGCACTGCCGAGAACGCGCGTGGAGGCGACGGTGGGTTGGCCCATCAGGAGCCAGGCCGCCCCGACGACACTGACCAACGGTGACGCCTCAGCCGATCGGGCCACCTCAGCGGTGCGCGGCACCAACGGCTGTAGCAGCAGCGTCGGGTTGGTCACCCATAGTGGCGAAGACACCCCGTAGGGGGCGAGCAGCTCGGGGTTCTTAGCCTCGATCCGTGGATCGGCCCTGTTGAGGTGTATCGGCGCTGAGTTTTGCTGCGCTGCGGGTGGTGGGCAGGGAGTATCTGCTGGTCTGTCCAGCTTTTCCTGTGTGCTCCGGTAGGGCCTGTTC
>NZ_NKCN01000076.1 GCF_002245535.1 Mycobacterium lehmannii
CGAGTTGTCCACCGAGTTGTCCTCGATGCTCGACCCGCCCGAGATCCCACCGGACACACTGCCGTCGATATCGCCGACATTGGTCTGGTTGCCATCGACATTGGTAGTGGTCGTGTCGTTGTCGTTGATCACGATCCCGCCACCGGAACCGCCGGCCCCACCGGTGGCGTTGCCGCCGTCGTTGCCGACCCCGATCAGGCCGCCACCGCCGTCACCGCCCGAGGCGCTGCCGCCGCTGCCACCGCTCATGTCGACATCGTTGATCACCGGGCCCTCGTTGCCGGAGATGATGTCGCCGCCGGCGGTCTGATCACCGCTGTCGTCGATCTCATTGTCCTCGCCGATGTTGACGTTGGAGTCCTCGATGTCACCGGTGTTGACGTTCTCGTTGTCATCGCCGACGACGTTGCCGTCACCCTCGACGTTGGTGGCATCGATATCGCCTGCGGTGCCGGTGTTGACCACCCCGCCGTCGGTGGCGGTGTTGGTGGTCTTGTCACCAAAGGTGATGTCACCGAACTCCA